>NZ_BNBV01000026.1 GCF_014656135.1 Streptomyces thermodiastaticus | reverse complement strand
GCGCGGGCCCCCCGGCCGCCGGCGCCCCGGCCGCCGGCACCGTCACCGCCGACGCCCGGGGCGCGGCCGGCTCCGGCGGCGGGACCGGCCGCCGGTCCGCCGCCGTGCCGCCGCGGGACTGCGCTCCGTCCTGGCTGCTGGTCTCCATGACCACGAACCTTACGGCCCGCCACTGACAGTGACCCAGCCGGTGACCCGGCCCGGGGAGGATCCACCCACGGTGACGGCGGCGCACGGCGGGAAGGACCCGGGGGTGCCAGGCGGAACCGCGGGTCGTCGCCGCATACCATCGACGTCGAGAGCTTCTGGCCGACGAGCGCAGAAGACGCGCATCTGACGAGGGGACACCGTGGACGTGAGCGGCGGGAGCGGGCAGCCGCGGCCCGGCAACGACGAGCCGGCCGAGCCCCGCACGGATCCCACGGCGCCGGCCGTCGGCCCCGAAGGCCCCGGCGAGGCGGCCGCACGGCGGAGCGGCCTTCCGCGGCCCGCCGGCCGGCCGGAGGGCGCGGACCGCCCGGGCGGCACCGAGGCAGCAGGGGACCCGGCCTCCACCGCACCGGCCGGGAGCGACGCGGCCCACGACGCGCGGCCGGCCCCGTCGCCACAGCCGCAGCCCGCCGGCACCGCCGTTCGCGACGACCGGGACCCCCGGCAGGCCGGCGACCGGCATCCGGAGCGGGCGCACGCCCACGGCGGCCCCGGTACAGGCGCCCCCGGCACACCCCCGCCCCGTCCGCCCCGCCCCCCGCGGGGGCCGGGCGGCGGGCTGCTCATGGGCCGCCCCTTCGGCGTCCCCGTGTACGTCGGGCCCAGCTGGTTCCTCGTCGCCGCGCTGATCACCTGGGTGTTCGGCGGACAGCTCGAGAGGGTCCTGCCCGAACTCGGCGCCGCCCGGTATCTGGTCTCCCTGTTCTTCGCGGTCGCCTTCTACGGCTCCGTCCTGGTGCACGAACTCGCCCACACCTTCGTCGCCCTCCGCTTCAAGCTGCCGGTGCGCCGCATCCAGCTGCAGTTCTTCGGCGGCGTCTCCGAGATCGAGAAGGAGGCCGAGACCCCGGGCCGCGAGTTCCTGCTGGCCTTCGTCGGCCCGCTGCTCTCCGTGGTCCTCGGCGGCGTGTTCTACCTCGCCCTGCAGCCGGTCGAGCGCGGCTCGGTCCTCGGGGTCCTGCTGGCCGCCTTGATGATCTCCAACCTGGTCGTCGCCGCGTTCAACCTGCTGCCCGGCCTGCCCCTGGACGGCGGCCGCATGCTGCGCGCGGTCGTCTGGAAGATCAGCGGCCGGCCGATGACCGGCACCGTGGCCGCCGCCTGGGTCGGCCGCGCCCTGGCCGTCGCCGTGCTCGTCGGACTGCCCCTGGTGAGCCAGTCCGGCAGCCTCGGCGACGACACCGGGCCCGGCGTCGGTGTGGACACCGTCACCGACGCGCTCCTCGCCGCCATCATCGCCGCGATCATCTGGACCGGCGCCGGCAACAGCCTGCGCATGGCCCGGCTGCGGGAACAGCTGCCGCACCTGCGCGCCCGCACCCTCACCCGCCGCGCGGTGCCCGTGGAGACCGACACCTCCCTCGCCGAGGCCCTGCGCCGGGCCAACGACGCGGGCGCCCGCGCCCTGGTCGTGGTCGACGGACACGGCAACCCGCTGTCCCTGGTCCGCGAGTCCGCCATCGCCCACGTCCCCGAACACCGCCGCCCCTGGGTGAGGGCCAGCGAACTCGCCCAGGACCTCACCGAGGGCATGCGAGTGTCGGCCGAGCTGGCCGGAGAGGAACTCCTCGACGCCCTGCGCGCCACCCCGGCCACCGAGTACCTGGTCGTGGAGGAGACGGGCGAGATCTACGGCGTGCTGTCCGCCGCGGACGTCGAGCGGGCCTTCGTCCGCGCCATGGCCCGCCCTGGAACCTCGTCCGGGCCCCGCACCGGGGCGTAGGGCCACGTCCGTCCCCGGCGCGCGCGGGGCCCGTCCGCGGGCCCGGCACGTGGTCAGGAGGCCCGTCGGGGACCGGTAGGCTGGTCACATGTCCGAACCGACCGGTGCCGCCCGCCGCCGCGGGCCCTTCAGGGTCGGGGACCAGGTACAGCTGACGGACCCCAAGGGCCGCCACTACACGTTCACACTCGAAGCCGGGAAGAACTTCCACACCCACAAGGGGTCCTTCCCGCACGACGAACTGATCGGCGCTCCCGAGGGCACCGTGGTGCGCACCACCGGCAACGTCGCCTATCTCGCGCTGCGTCCCCTGCTCCCCGACTACGTCCTGTCCATGCCCCGCGGGGCAGCCGTCGTCTACCCCAAGGACGCCGGCCAGATCCTCGCCTTCGCCGACATCTTCCCCGGCGCCCGGGTCGTCGAGGCCGGCGTCGGCTCCGGCTCGCTCAGCAGCTTCCTGCTGCGGGCCATCGGCGACCAGGGCATGCTGCACAGCTACGAGCGGCGCGCGGACTTCGCCGAGATCGCCCGGGCCAACGTCGAGCGCTACTTCGGCGGCCCGCACCCGGCCTGGCAGCTGACCGTCGGCGATCTGCAGGACAACCTGTCCGACACCGACGTCGACCGCGTCATCCTCGACATGCTCGCCCCGTGGGAGTGCCTGGAGGCCGTCTCCAAGGCGCTCGTCCCGGGCGGCATCCTGTGCTGCTACGTCGCCACCACCACCCAGCTCGCCCGGACCGTGGAGTCCATCCGCGAGATCGGCTGCTTCAACGAGCCGACCGCCTGGGAGACGATGATCCGCAACTGGCACATCGAGGGCCTGGCCGTCCGCCCCGACCACCGCATGATCGGGCACACCGGCTTCCTGCTCACCGCCCGCCGTCTCGCCGACGGCGTGGAACCGCCCATGCGTCGCCGCCGTCCCGCCAAGGGCGCCTACGGCGAGGACTACGAGGGCCCCAACGCCGGCGGGGGCGCCGGCCGCTGACCGGCGCCGCCTCAGCCGGCGGCCGTCCTCAACGAACGGGCGGTGCGGCCCAGTTCCCCGTGCCGGCGGAACTGGGCCGCACCGCCCGCGCGTTGCCGGCGGGCGGTGCGAAGGTGCGGTGCACCCCACGGTTCCCCCGCACTGTGACGTGTGGCACGATGCTGGCCACCCCACCGGCACAGCCCTCACAGGAGACACTCCTCGTGCAGCACCCCGCCGTTCCGGATCTGGCACACACGCACCCCCGGCCCATCCACTGGGTCGCCACCGCCGCCGCCGTCGCCGGAGTGGTCGCGCTCACCTCGTCCGTCCAGCCCGGCTCCGCCACCGCCGCCCAGCCCGGGGGGACACCGGTGCGCGACGCGCCCGCGACGGCCGCCCCCGCCCCCTCCACCGCGGGCGTGGCCTTCCCGGTCCAGTGTGGTCCGGTCAAGGCCGTCGTCGCCCGGCAGGCCTCCGGCGACCTGGACGGCGACGGCCGGCCGGAGACCGTCGCGGCCGTCCACTGCGACGCCCCCACGGGCACCCCGCCCGACGGTGTCTATGTGCTCACCCGGGGCGACGGCGCGGGCCCGGCGCGGGTGGTGGCCACCCTGGTCGATCCGAAGGACCGCAACACGGTGACCACTCTCACCGTCCGCGACGAAGCCGTCACAGCCACGCTGCTCGGCTACTCGTCCCCGGACGTGCCCGCCTGCTGTCCCGACCTGAAGGACAGCGTGAAGTGGCAGTGGAAGAACGGCGCGTTCCTGCGTTCCGCGCCCGCGCGGGCACACAGCGTGTGAGTCCACGCCCGCCGGGGCGCGCGACGGTCGGTTCGCGACCGCGCGCCCTGGCGGCCCGCAGCGCACGGCCGCGACCGTGCGCGCCCCCGCGGTCACGCCGCGTCGGGGCCGTACACCTCGACCTTGTCCGAAACGCGGCGTACGTGGATGCACTCGCCCGGGCATTCCCGGGCCGAGTCGGCCACGTCCCTCAGCAGCGGCAGTGGCACGGGCGTTGTCGCCCCCTTGTCCTGCAGCAGCTCGTCGTCCGGGCTTTTCACATAGGCCAGACCGTCGATGTCCAGCTCGAACACCTCGGGTGCGTACTGCGCGCAGAGGCCGTCACCGGTGCACAGATCCTGGTCGATCCAGACCTCCAGCGCCTCGCCGCCCTCCGCGGTCTGTTCTTGCACGCTCATCTACTCCTGCCGTTTTACGTCGAGCTGCGCGGGAATCAGGCCAGCTCTGACGGGTGTTGAACATCTCGACCCTATATCTGTCCGCTTTCCAATCATCTTCGGTGGGTATTCCCCTGGCGTGAGGGAGAGCGCAAGGGTGAAGATCGGACACACCCCGACCGTCTTTGTGATCTAGGGGTTTCAATCGACACCCACCCAGGTAGGGTCTGGAAGCGTCCAGCTCCCCTTGGAGGAGGTGAGGACCGTGGCAGCCCACGACGACGACACGAACCGCGGCATCCGCCCGGGGCAGGGGTCCGACGACCCGGCCGGGCAGATCGCCTACCTTGAGCAGGAGATCGCCGTCCTGCGACGCAAGCTCGCCGACTCTCCGCGACACACGAGGATTCTCGAAGAGCGGATCGTCGAGCTGCAGACCAACCTGGCCGGCGTGTCCGCACAGAACGAACGCCTTGCGAACACCCTCCGTGAGGCCCGTGACCAGATCGTGGCCCTCAAGGAGGAGGTCGACCGGCTCGCCCAGCCGCCCGCCGGTTTCGGTGTCTTCCTGCAGGCCAACGAGGACGGCACCGCCGACATCTTCACCGGAGGCCGCAAGCTGCGGGTGAACGTCAGCCCCAGCGTCGAGCTGGACGAGCTGCGCCGCGGCCAGGAAGTGCTGCTGAACGAGGCGCTCAACGTGGTCGACGCGATGGAGTTCGAGCGCGTCGGCGACATCGTCACCCTCAAGGAGATCCTGGAGGACGGCGAGCGAGCCCTGGTACTGGGGCACACCGACGAGGAGCGGGTGGTGCGGCTCGCCGAGCCGCTGCTGAACGCCACCATCCGCCCCGGTGACGCCCTTCTGCTCGAGCCGAGGTCCGGCTACGTCTACGAGGTCGTGCCCAAGAGCGAGGTCGAGGAACTCGTCCTCGAAGAGGTGCCCGACATCGGCTACGAGCAGATCGGCGGTCTCGGTGCCCAGATCGAGATGATCCGCGACGCCGTCGAGCTGCCCTACCTCTACCCGGACCTGTTCAAGGAGCACGAACTCCGCCCGCCCAAGGGCGTCCTGCTCTACGGGCCTCCCGGATGCGGCAAGACGCTCATCGCCAAGGCCGTGGCCAACTCGCTGGCCAAGAAGGTCGCCGAGGTCACCGGCCAGGCCGCGGGCAAGAGCTTCTTCCTCAACATCAAGGGCCCCGAGCTGCTGAACAAGTACGTCGGCGAGACCGAGCGGCAGATCCGCCTGGTCTTCCAGCGGGCCCGGGAGAAGGCCAGCGAGGGCACCCCGGTCATCGTCTTCTTCGACGAGATGGAGTCCCTCTTCCGCACCCGCGGCTCCGGTGTCAGCTCGGACGTGGAGAACACCATCGTCCCGCAGCTGCTCGCCGAGATCGACGGTGTGGAGGGCCTGCAGAACGTGGTCGTGATCGGCGCCTCCAACCGCGAGGACATGATCGACCCCGCCATCCTGCGCCCCGGCCGGCTGGACGTGAAGATCAAGATCGAGCGTCCCGACGCCGAGGCGGCCAAGGACATCTTCGCCAAATACCTCACCGAGCGTCTGCCGCTGCACGCGGACGACCTGGCCGAACACGGCGGCGACAAGGCCGCCACGGTCCAGGCGATGATCCAGACCGCGGTCGAGCAGATGTACGCCGAAACCGAGGAGAACCGCTTCCTGGAGGTCACCTACGCCAACGGTGACAAGGAAGTCCTGTACTTCAAGGACTTCAATTCCGGCGCCATGATCGAGAACATCGTGGGCCGCGCCAAGAAGATGGCGATCAAGGACTATCTGGAGAAGAACCAGAAGGGCCTCCGCGTCTCCCACCTCCTCCAGGCGTGCGTGGACGAGTTCAAGGAGAACGAGGACCTGCCCAACACCACCAACCCCGACGACTGGGCCCGGATCTCCGGAAAGAAGGGCGAGCGGATCGTCTACATCCGCACGCTCATCACCGGAAAGCAGGGCGCGGACACCGGGCGCTCCATCGACACGGTGGCGAACACCGGACAGTACCTGTAAAAGCAGGGCGGCTGCGGGTGCCCTCGGCGGGTACCCGCAGCCTGCTGCTTTTTCCAGGCCCCCGCATGGAGCAGGCAATGAGGCACATGATCTCCCCGCCGGCGCAAAGGCGTTCTAGGCTCGTTCCTACCGCCGGGTCGCGCAGTGCGGGGACGGGCACAGGCACCGCACAGGCACCCGGGCACCAGCGGTACGTGAGCGCCGCCCACGACCGAGGGCGCCGCCGGGCAAGGAGGGCCGCATGACCGTACGGCGAGTGATGGGCATCGAGACGGAGTACGGCATCTCCGTTCCCGGTCACCCCAACGCCAATGCCATGCTCACCTCGTCCCAGATCGTCAACGCGTACGCCGCGGCGATGCACCGGGCCCGCCGGGCCCGCTGGGACTTCGAGGAGGAGAATCCGCTGCGGGACGCCCGCGGCTTCGACCTCGCCCGCGAGGCCGCCGACGCCAGCCAGCTCACCGACGAGGACATCGGCCTGGCCAACGTCATCCTGACCAACGGCGCCCGCCTCTACGTCGACCACGCCCACCCCGAGTACAGCGCCCCCGAGGTGACCAACCCGCGCGACGCCGTGCTGTGGGACAAGGCCGGGGAGAGGATCATGGCCGAGGCCGCCGAACGGGCCGCCCAGCTGCCCGGCGCCCAGCCGATCCACCTCTACAAGAACAACACCGACAACAAGGGCGCCTCCTACGGCACGCACGAGAACTACCTGATGAAGCGGGAGACCGCCTTCTCCGACATCGTGCGCCACCTGACGCCCTTCTTCGTCACCCGCCAGGTCTTCGCCGGCGCCGGCCGCGTCGGCATCGGCCAGGACGGTCATGAACACGGCTTCCAGATCAGCCAGCGCGCGGACTACTTCGAGGTCGAGGTCGGCCTGGAGACGACCCTGAAGCGGCCCATCATCAACACCCGGGACGAGCCCCACGCCGATGCGGAGAAGTACCGCCGCCTGCACGTGATCATCGGCGACGCCAACCTCTCCGAGATCTCCACCTACCTCAAGCTGGGCACGACCTCCCTGGTGCTGTCCATGATCGAGGACGGCTTCATCGCGGTCGACCTGGCCGTCGAGCAGCCCGTGCGCACCCTGCACCAGGTCTCGCACGACCCGACGCTCAAGCGTCTGGTCACGCTCCGCAGCGGCCGCACCCTGACCGCGGTCCAGCTCCAGATGGAGTACTACGAGCTGGCCCGCAAGTACGTGGAGGAACGCTACGGTGCCGACGCCGACGAGCAGACCCGTGACGTCCTCGCCCGCTGGGAGGACACGCTCACCCGTCTGGAGAACGACCCGATGAGCCTGTCCGGCGAGCTGGACTGGGTCGCCAAGCGGGAGCTGATGGAGGGCTACCGGCGCCGCGACGGCCTGGACTGGGACTCCGCGCGGCTGCACCTGATCGACCTGCAGTACGCCGACGTACGCCCCGACAAGGGCCTTTACAACCGCCTGGTGGCCCGGGGCCGCATGAAGCGGCTGCTGGACGAGAGCGAGGTCGACAGGGCCCGCAGGAAGCCGCCCGAGGACACCCGGGCCTACTTCCGCGGACGCTGTCTGGAGCAGTACGCCGACGACGTCGCCGCGGCCTCCTGGGACTCGGTGATCTTCGACCTGCCGGGCCGGGACTCGCTGCAGCGGGTGCCCACCCTGGAGCCGCTGCGCGGCACACGCAAGCACGTCAAGGAACTGCTGGACCGCTGCCGCACCGCCGAGGACCTGGTCCGGGTCCTCTCCGGCGGCAGGTGAGCGGTACCCGGGGCCGTCCGTGTGCCGCCGGTGCCTGGCCGGCGGCACACGACAGAGTGGAAACACCGGCGACCGGGAATCATCGGAAGAGCCCCGCACGCAGGGCAACCGCGGGGCCGATGTCAGACCCGGACGGTAGGGTCTGAGCATCACCGATCGGTCGAAAGGCCGACCAAGTCGGGCGAACTGAGCGGGGTGAGGGTTATGGCAACGAAGGACACCGGCGGCGGGCAGCAGAAGGCCACGCGCTCGACCGAGGAGGTCGAGGAGCAGGCGCAGGACGCGCAGGCCGCCGAGGACCTCAAGGAACGCCACGAGAAGCTGAGCGACGACGTGGACTCCGTCCTGGACGAGATCGACGACGTGCTCGAGGAGAACGCCGAGGACTTCGTGCGCAGCTTCGTGCAGAAGGGCGGAGAGTGACGGCGGCCTGCGCCGGCTCCCCCGCGCACTGAAGGCGGCAAGGGGTGGGAGTGCCCGGCGGCCCGGCGGCACGGCGCCGCACTCGGTGTGTGCGACGGCGTCCGCCGGCCGTGGCCGGCGGGGACGGGGACCGGTGCGACGGCTTTCGGTGCACGGCCGGGAGCGCGCGGCGCAGTCCCGCGCCCCGCGCTTCCGGCGCCGCTGGTGCGCGCGTGCACCAGTCCGCGCAGGCGAAGGCCGAGGTGATGGCCGGGGGTGCCCGCACGACGCCCGGGAGCGGCAGGACCGCCTCGGGACGTCCCCGCGCCCCCCGTACCGCAGCCGCACGTGACGCGTCGGTCGCCGCGCCCGGGGGCGTGTGCCGGCCGTGCCCGACGGTGCCACCCGAGCATGTCGGTCACCGCCATGAGACGGGTAGGGTCCGTGGCGTACTGTGCTTCAGCTGCACCGCTGCACTGGGGCAGTTCAAGGAACGGCCCGATGCCGTAAGGCGGGCTGCTGCTTACGTGGAAGGGATCGCGTGGAAGCGAACACTCGTAGCACCGGGCGTCTGCCAGCTGCCTTCCTGACGCCTGGGTCCTCCTCCTTCATGGACTTCCTTGCTCAGCACAAGCCGGAGCTGCTCCCCGGGAACCGGCAGCTGCCGCCCACCCAGGGTGCGATCGAGGCACCGCACGGCACGACGATCGTCGCCGTGACCTTCGAGGGCGGTGTCGTGCTGGCCGGTGACCGCCGGGCGACCATGGGCAATGTGATCGCGCAGCGGGACATCGAGAAGGTCTTCCCCGCGGACGAGTACTCGGCCGTCGGCATCGCCGGCACGGCGGGCATCGCCGTGGAGATGGTGAAGCTGTTCCAGCTGGAGCTGGAGCACTTCGAGAAGGTGGAGGGGACGCAGCTGTCGCTGGAGGGCAAGGCGAACCGGCTGTCGACCATGATCCGCTCCAATCTGGGCCTGGCCATGCAGGGCCTTGCGGTGGTCCCGCTGTTCGCGGGCTACGACCTGGACCGCGACAAGGGCCGCATCTTCTCCTACGACGTCACCGGCGGCCGCAGCGAGGAGCACGGCTTCGCGGCCACGGGTTCCGGCTCGGTGTTCGCCCGTGGTTCGATGAAGAAGCTCTACCGCGAGGACCTGGGCGAGGAAGAGGCCACCACCCTCGTGGTACAGGCCCTGTACGACGCGGCAGACGACGACTCGGCGACCGGTGGTCCCGATGTCGCCCGCCGGATCTATCCGATCGTCACCGTGATCACCGAGGACGGCTTCCGCCGGCTCACCGACGAGGAGACCTCCGAGATCGCCCGTTCGGTGCTGCAGCGGCGTCTGGAGCAGCCCGACGGCCCGCGGGCCGCACTGCTGTAGCCGGGCGGCCGGGTTTCTTGTTCAAGGTGATCCAGTGACTTCTACAGAAAGGGACGGATAAACCGGTGTCGACGCCGTTCTACGTGTCACCTCAGCAGGCCATGGCCGATCGGGCGGAGTACGCCCGCAAGGGCATCGCCCGGGGCCGCAGCCTGGTCGTGCTGCAGTATGCCGACGGGATCGTGTTCGTCGGTGAGAATCCGTCCCGGGCGCTGCACAAGTTCAGCGAGATCTACGACCGGATCGGTTTCGCGGCTGCCGGCAAGTACAACGAGTACGAGAACTTGCGCATCGGCGGTGTCCGCTACGCCGACCTGCGCGGATACACCTACGACCGCGGTGACGTGACCGCGCGGGGCCTGGCGAACGTCTACGCCCAGACGCTGGGCACGATCTTCTCCAGCGCGGCGGAGAAGCCGTACGAGGTGGAGCTGGTGGTCGCCGAGGTGGGGGAGACCCCGGAGGGCGACCAGATCTACCGGCTGCCGCACGACGGGTCGATCGTGGACGAGCACGGCTCGGTGGCGGTCGGCGGCAACGCCGAGCAGATCAGCAGCTACCTCGACCAGCGGCACCGGGACGGGATGACGCTGTCGGAGGCGCTGAAGCTGGCCGTACAGGCGCTGTCCCGCGACACCAACGGCTCCGAGCGGGAGATCCCCGCCGAGCGCCTGGAAGTGGCGGTGCTGGACCGGACCCGTCCGCAGAAGCGGAAGTTCAAGCGGATCACCGGCCGCCAGCTGGCCCGGCTGCTGCAGGGCGACGACGGCGACGCCTCGAAGGACGCCACGGGCGTGGACGGCCCGGCGGACGCGGCGGACGCGGGGGACACCGAGGAGAAGTGACCGCCACCCCGGCCCGCGGGCTGCCGTCCTTCCGGCCCGCGGGATGGGCAGCTCGGGTGCCCCGGCTTGCCGAAGCGTTTCGGCAGGCCGGGGCACCGGGCGTCTCAGGGCGTGCTCGGCGGGGCCGTGGAGCCCCGCACCACCAGACGCACGGGAATGTCCCCGCCCTGTGGCGTGCGGCCCTCCAGGACGGCCAGCAGAGCCTGCATGCCGCGCTCGCCGAACAGCTCGGCGTCCAGATGGACCGTGGTCAGCTCCGGGTCGACGGCCGTGGCCAGATGCAGGTCGTCCACGCCGGTGACGGAGACGTCCTCGGGCACCCTGAGCCCCAGACGGCGCAGGCCCTTGTAGGCGCCCACGGCGAGCGCGTCGTCGTCGCAGATCACGGCCGTGGGGCGAGGGGTGCCGGGGTCGCCGAACGCGGCCTGCACGGCGGCGCGGGCGCCCTCCGGGGAGATCGGTGTGCGGGCGGTGCGGACCGAGGTGCCGGGCACGGCGCCGATCCGGGCGGCCAGGGCGCGGGCCCGGACCTCGAAGGTCCAGGAGGGCACGTCCGCGGCCAGGTGCACGAAGTGCCGGTGGCCGAGGTCCAGCAGATGCTCGGCGACCTGCCGGGCGCCGTCGGCGATGTCCAGGTTGACGGTGGCGGCGCCGAGGCTGCCGGCGGGGTCGCTGTCGAGCATGACGAGGGGCAGCTGCTCGCCGCGCAGAGCGGTCAGGGCATCGGCGGCCATGGACGACGCGATGACACCGTCCAGGGCGGCCCGCGCGGAGGCGAAGGGATTGCGGGCGGGGCCGACGCCCTCGGGCGAGGGGTAGAGGACGACGCCGAAGCCGTGTTCGGCGGCGACACGGGCGGCGCCGGTGTAGACGCCGGCGAAGAATTCGGTGGTCAGCGCGGGGACCACGAGCAGGACGGTGCGGGTGCGGCCGAGACGGAGATTGCGGGCCGCGAGGTTGGGCCGGTAGCCGAGGTCACGGGCGGCCCGGCGGACGCGTTCCGCGGTGGCCTCGGAGACCCGGCCGCGCCACTTGTCGCCGAGGACGAGCGAGACGGCGGCCTGGGAGACGCCGGCGGCCCGGGCGACGTCGCGGCTGGTGGGCCGGGTGCTTGCGGGTGCCACCGTGGCACTGCTCCTTCGTGCTGGGTCCGCTGCGCCGGCCGCCGGGCACGGCCGGCCGGACTGCTCCTGGACGGGTGAACAGCGCTCATGGTACGTATGGCCGGTCACGTTATACGTACAACGTCCGGCTCGGGAGGACACACGATGGCCGCGGCAGGCGCACGGTACCTGGACGTCCTGCGGGCGCGGCATGCCGCCCGGCTGCTGGCGGGGACCCTGGTGGGGCGGCTGCCGAACGCCACCGCGGCCCTGACGATCGTGCTGTTCGTGCGGGCCGAGGGCGGCACCTACAGCCTGGCGGGCGCCCTGGCGGCGGCGTACGGCGTGGCCAACGCGGTCGGCCAGCCCCTGCTCGGCCGGCTGGTGGACCTGTACGGCCAGCCCCGGGTGCAGCTGCCGGCCGCGGTGGGTGCGGCGCTGGCGATGACGGTGTTCGCCCTGACCGGCACCGAGCCGCCGGCCCTCGCCTGGACGGCCGTGGTGGCGGCCGGGCTGCTCACCCCGCCGCTGGAGGGCGGGCTGCGCGCCCTGTGGCCGTCCGTGCTGCGCCGCGAGGAGCAGGTGCACACCGCGTACGCGATGGACGCGGTGGCGCAGGAGGTCATGTTCACCGTGGGACCGCTGCTGGTCACCTGCTGCGTGGCGCTGTGGTCGGCGCGGGCCGCCCTGGTGGTGCTGAACGCGCTCGGGGTGCTGGGCGCGCTGACGGTGGTCGTCTCCCCGCCGTCACGGGCGTGGCGGTCGGCACCGCGCGAGGCGCACTGGCTCGGGGCGCTGCGCTCGCCCGGGCTGCTGGCGCTGCTCGGCGCCTTCCTGTTCGTGGGGACCGCGCTGGGCTCGATCACGGTGGCGGCGGTGTCGTACGCGGACGCCCACGGCGGGGACGCGGTGTACGGCTCGCTGATGGCCGCACTGGGGCTCGGGGCTCTCGCCGGCGGCGCGGTCTACGGGGCGCGGCAGTGGGCTGGCGCGCCCGAGCGGCGGCTGCGGGTGCTGGTGGGCGCGCTGGCGGTGTGCTACCTGCCGCTGATGCTCCGGCCGGGCGTGCCCGCGATGGTGCTGCTCACCGTGGTCGCCGGGCTGTTCCTGGCGCCCTGCATCGCGTGCGCGTTCGTCCTGGTCGACCGGCACGCGCCGCGCGGCACGGTGACCGAGGCGTTCTCGTGGCTGGTGACGACCTTCACGGTCGGGTCCTCGGCGGGCACGGCGGTGGCCGGGCCGGTGGTCCAGTCGGGCGGCACGCTGTGGGGGTTCGCGGTGCCGGGCGCCGCGGGGGCGGTGTCCCTGCTGGTGCTGCTGGCCACGGGCCGGCTGCTCACGGCGCCCGCCGGGCGGGCCGTGGTCGTGACGCGTCCGGAAAATGATCCGAATCGTGCCGCCGAACCTCGTTTCAGTCCGGGGGATCAGGCGTAATGTTCACTCATGGACCGCCGCATTTTCGGGCTGGAGAACGAGTACGGCGTCACGTGCACGTTCAGGGGACAGCGCCGTCTGTCGCCTGACGAGGTGGCGCGGTACCTCTTCCGCCGTGTCGTGTCATGGGGCCGCAGCAGCAATGTCTTTCTGCGGAACGGCGCCCGGCTCTATCTCGACGTGGGATCACATCCGGAATACGCGACACCCGAATGTGACAACGTGATCGAACTGGTCACCCACGACAAGGCCGGCGAGCGCATTCTCGAAGGACTCCTGGTGGACGCGGAAAGACGCCTGCACGAGGAGGGAATCGCGGGCGACGTCTACCTGTTCAAGAACAACACCGACTCGGCGGGCAACTCCTACGGGTGCCACGAGAACTACCTGGTGGCACGGCACGGGGAGTTCTCCCGGCTCGCGGACATCCTCATCCCCTTCCTGGTCACCCGGCAGCTGCTGTGCGGCGCGGGCAAGGTGCTCCAGACCCCGCGCGGCGCCGTGTACTGCGTGAGCCAGCGGGCGGAGCACATCTGGGAGGGCGTCTCCTCGGCGACGACCCGCTCCCGGCCGATCATCAACACCCGCGACGAGCCGCACGCCGACGCCGAGCGCTACCGGCGCCTGCACGTCATCGTGGGCGACTCGAACATGTCCGAGACGACGATGCTGCTCAAGGTCGGCGCCACCGACCTGGTGCTGCGCATGATCGAGGCGGGCACGGTGATGCGCGACCTGACCCTGGAGAACCCCATCCGGGCGATCCGCGAGGTCAGCCACGACATGACCGGCCGCCGCAAGGTGCGCCTGGCCAGCGGCCGGGAGGCCTCCGCCCTGGAGGTGCAGCGCGAGTACTACGAGAAGGCGCTGGACTTCTGCGAGCGGCGCGGCATCCGCACCGGCACGGTCGAGCGGGTGCTGGAGCTGTGGGGCCGGACCCTGGAGGCCGTCGAGACCGAGAATCTCGACCTGATCGACACCGAGATCGACTGGGTCATGAAGTACAAGCTCATCGAGCGGTACCGCGCCAAGCACAACATGACCATGTCGCATCCGCGGGTCGCCCAGATAGACCTCGCCTACCACGACATCCACCGCCGTCGTGGGCTGTACTACCTGCTGGAGAAGAAGGGCCAGGCGGCCCGGGTCTGCAACGACGTCAGAATCTTCGAGGGCAAGTCGGTGCCGCCGCAGACGACCAGGGCCCGGCTGCGCGGCGACTTCATCCGGCGGGCGCAGGAACAGCGCAGGGACTTCACCGTCGACTGGGTGCATCTCAAGCTCAACGACCAGGCACAGCGCACGGTGCTGTGCAAGGACCCGTTCCGTTCGGTGGACGACCGGGTGGAGAAGCTGATCGCCGGGATGTGAACGCGGCCCGTCCCGGCCACCGGGTGTTCCGGCGGCTGACGCGCCCGCGGCGGTGCTCACCCGGCCGGGGGACCGCCGTCGGAACGACACACGGGCGCCGTACGTGTCACGTGACGTTTCACGTACGGCGCCCTGTCCGCCCCGTAGAGTTGCGCGCGCACGTCTTCCACACGACCGACCGATTACGAGGCCCCACCGTGCGCCGACGCTCTCTTCTTCTCTCCGTCCCCGCGGGACTGGTCACGCTGGCCGCCTGCGGCTCCGACAAGGACGATGCGGACACGGCCGGCAGCAGCGAGTCGCCGTCCGCGTCCGCACCGGCCACGTCCGCCGCACCGCCGCCGAAGATCGTCTCCGGGCCGCTGCCGGCGGTCACCGCGGGCACCGGGTTCGGGCAGAAGCCGACCGTGGCCAAGGGCAGCGGCGAGCCGTCGAAAGACCTCGCGGTCAAGACGCTGATCGCGGGCAGCGGCCGCACCGTGGCGGAGAACGACTACATCCAGGCGCACTACCTCGGCCAGATCTGGAACACGGGCAAGGTCTTCGACAACTCCTACGACCGCAAGACGCCCCTGCTCATCCAGCTCGCCCAGGGCACGATCATCGACGGCTGGCGCTACGGCCTGGCCGGGAAGAAGGCGGGCAGCCGGGTGATGTTCTCCGTGCCGCCCACCTGGGGCTACGGCACCCAGGGCAACGCGCAGGCGGGCATCAAGGGCACCGACACGCTGGTGTTCGTCGTCGATGTGCAGAACGCCTTCAACGCAAGCAGCTCGGCGCAGGGCAAGGCCGTCGAGCGCACCGACGCCGCGCTGCCGAAGGTCGGCACCAACACCGACGGCAAGGCCCCGGCCATCGAGGTGCCGAAGAAGCCCGCCCCGGACAAGCTGGTCGCCGACTATGTGATCGAGGGCGACGGCCCGGTGGTCAAGGCCGACAGCACCGTGCTCGTGCAGTACAAGGGCGTGGTGTGGGACACCGGCAAGGAGTTCGACTCGACCTACGGCCGGCACGCGCTCACCTCCTTCTCGCTGCAGCAGGTCGTCAAGGGCTGGGCGCAGGGCCTGACCGGCAAGAAGGCCGGCAGCCGCGTGCTGATCGTGATCCCGCCGTCCCTGGGCTACGGCGACAACCCGCCGCCCGACAGCGGCCTGACCAAGGACTCCACGATGGTCTTCTCCGTGGACATCCTCGCCGCGATGTGACCGGCGCCGTCCGGCCCGCCGCACCGCCGGGGCGTGCCCGCGCGCCCTGGCAGCGCGCCGGACCGTGCACCGGCGCCGGGGGCGGGCCGGGCGCGGGGATGAAAGACTGGGGGCGTTCTTTGTCGCAGACAGCAGGAGCTTTTCAGTGAGCATCGACAAGCCCGAGATCGACTTCCCGGGCGGCGAGCCCCCGGCCGACCTCGAGATCAAGGACATCTGGGAGGGCGACGGCGAGGTCGCGAAGGCGGGCCAGGTCGTGACCGTCCACTACGTGGGCGTCGCGTTCAGCACCGGTGAGGAGTTCGACGCCAGCTGGAACCGGGGCACCCCGTTCCGCTTCCCGCTGGGCGCCGGCCGGGTCATCGCGGGCTGGGACCAGGGTGTGCAGGGCATGAAGGTCGGCGGCCGCCGCCAGCTGACCATCCCGCCCCACCTCGCCTACGGCGACCACAGCCCGACCCCGGCGATCAAGCCCGGCGAGACCCTGATCTTCGTCGTGGACCTGCTCGCGGTCTGACCGGCGCACACCGGCATCCCGCGGGATCCGGCCGGCCGAGGCCCGCCCCTGTCCGGGTGCGGGCCTCGGCTTTTGACGTGGCGCCGCGGAGCGGTACGGTCATCGGTCGTACGCACCATACGGAAGGCGAAGGGCATCGATGGCCATTGCCAAGGCCGAGCGGCTGATGAACCTGGCGTTGTGCCTGCTCGGGACCCGGCGGCCGCTCAGCAAGCGCGAGCTGCGGGAGTCCATCGAGGCCTACGTCGAGGCGTTCGGCCCGGAACAGGGCGCGACCGGTTCCGACGACGCCTTCAACCGCATGTTCGAGCGGGACAAGGACGACCTGCGCGAGCTGGGCCTGGTCATCGAGACCGTCGAGAGCGTCGACGGCGAGGTCGGCTACCTCGCCCGCCGGGACAGCAACCGGCTGCCGCCCATCACCCTGGACGCCGAGGAGGCCGCGGCCCTGGGCCTGGCCGCCAAGGTGTGGCAGCAGGCCCGGCTCGCCGGTGCCGCCAGCGGTGCCCTGCAGAAACTGCGGGCCGCCGGGCTGCCCGAGGAGGTCGACCCGTACGCGGAGCACGGCGCGCTGGAGCCGCGCATCCCGGTCCACGAGGCCGCCTTCGAACCGCTGATGCTGGCACTGCGCGACCGCCGCCCGGTCGTCTTCGACTACCGCAAGGCCAGCGCCGCCCGGCCCGAGACCCGGCACGTCGAGCCGTGGGCGCTGGAGTGCTGGCGCGGCCACTGGTACCTGGCCGGATTCGACCGCGACCGCCAGGCCGAGCGGGTCTTCCGGCTGTCGCGGATCACCGGCAAGGTCCGCTCACGGGCGGGCCGCTTCACCGCGCCCGTGCCGGACGTCGTCACCGTCCGCGAGACCGTGGCGCACTGGGCTGGCGAGACCGCCGACCGCTCCGCGCGGATCCGGCTGCGCGCGGGGGCCGGCTACCCGCTGCGGGCGAAGGCCACCGCCGTGCGGGAACTCGGCGACGGCTGGGACGAGTTGGAGATCCCGTACGGGCACGGCCTGGACGCCTGGCTGGTGGAGTTCGGCCCGGACGTGGTGGTGCTGGAGCCCGCCGAGCTGCGGGCCGACGTGGTGGACCGGCTGCGTGCCGTGGCCGAGGGCTGAGGGGGAGCGAGCGACACCGTGGCAGGCAAACCGGTCAGGCCCGCGAGCGCCATCGACCAGACCCGGCGGATGCTCTCGCTGGTGACCTATCTGCGGGAGCGGCCCGGCGCCCGGATCGAGGACGTGGCCCGCGCCTTCGGCATCAGCGAGGAGGAGCTGGTCTCCGACCTCGACGTGCTGCCCATGTGCGGGACCAGCTTCCGCGGCGGCGACCTGCTGGACATCGACACCGACGGCGAACGCATCTGGTGGCACAACCCCGCCGCGCTCGCCGCGGAGGCGGCCGAACCGCTCCGGCTGGCCGCCGACGAGGCGACCGCGCTGCTGGTGGCCGCCCGCGCGGTGGCCACCCTGCCCGGTCTGCGTGCGGGCGACCGGCAGGCCCTGCTGCGGGCCACGGCGAAGGTCGAGGCCGCGGCCGGCGAGGCGGCCGGCACCAGCTCCCGGCTGTCGGTGACCTTCGAGTCCGAGGGCGGGGTCTTCGCCGACGTGGACCGCGCCATCTCCGAGCGCCGCCGGCTGTGGATCCGCTACTACTCGCCGGCCCGGGACGAGGTCACCGAGCGGGAGATCGACCCGATCCGTCTGGTCAGCGTCGGCCACACCTACGTGGAGGCCTGGTGCCGCCGCTCCGAGGCGCGCCGCACCTTCCGGCTGGACCGGGTAGCCGAGATCAAGATCCTCGACGACCCGTCCGAGCCGCCGCAGGTGGAGCTGCGGGACCTGTCCGAGGCCCTGGTGCAGCCGGCGGCCGAGGACCCCGAGGTCGTCGTCGAGGTCGGGCCCAGCGGGCGCTGGGTGGCGGAGTACTACCCGCACGACAGCGCCGAGGAGCTGCCCGACGGCGGACTGCGCATCACCCTGCGCACACCCGATCCGGCCTCGCTGCGCCGCCTGGCGCTGCGCCTGGGCCGCGACGGCCGCATCGTCGCCCCGCGCGAGCTGGCGGACAGCGCCCGGCAGGCGGCCCGCGCGGCCCTGGCGGCGTACGAGGACTGCGAGGTCACGGGCGGCGGCGAGGTGCCGCGCACCGGTGACATGAGCGCGACGCGGGACACGGCCCCGGCCGGGGACGCGGCGCACACCCGGGACGGGGAACGGGCACCGGGCCGGACGGTGCCCGGAGCCCGGGGCGGGCGCGAGGGGGGCGAGGACGCACACGGACCGATCGGCAGGCGGTTGGACAGGCAGGAGCAGGAACTGTGAGCGAGTCGGCGAAGTCGGGGATGACGGTGGCGACGGCGTTCGCCGGGATGCGCAGCGTGACACCGGTGGTCTACCGGGCGGGCTGCCCCGACTGCCGGGCGCGCTTCGAACTCGCCGCCAGCGCGCTGCGGCTGGCCATCGGCGCGAGCAGCCGCACCACCTTCTACAGCTTCACCTGCCCCGAGTGCGGTGCCGCGGTCCGCAAGCCGGCCGGGGAGCGGATCGTGGAACTGCTCACCGGCGGCGGGGTCAAGACGCTGCGGCTGCACTCGACCCCGTAGGCTCGACGTCATGTTCTGGGCGATGGTGGCGGTAGCCGCGACAAGTGTGGGTCTCGCCGTCCTGGCGGTGTTCGCCGTCCAGGTGTTCGTTCAGGCCCGCCGGCTCGGACGGCAGGTCGCGGAGTCGGCGCAGCGCATCAGCCGGGCCGCGGAGGAGCTGGAGCGGGCGAGCGTGAGCGCCGCCCGGTCCGCGAGGTCGCTGTGACAGCGGCGCCGGCAGTGGCCGGTGCGCCACCCGTGGCGTGCGCCACGGAACGCCGCGCCCTGTCACGGCGCCGCGCGCGACAGGTACCCTCGGGACGCGGACCGGAGAACGAGGCCCGGTCCGTGGACGGGAGTACGCACAGGGATTGCCTCGCGTTCACCCCTGAGCGCTACGATCGCCGCGAGATGCGACCGCTCGGACACATGTCCGGCTGGTCGGACAGCATCCCACCCAGCCGCCTCGGTGAGAAGGTATAGACATATGTTCGGAAGGCTCGGAGCCCCCGAGATCATTCTCATCCTCGTCGTCATCCTCCTGCTGTTCGGCGCGAAGAAGCTTCCGGACATGGCTCGCTCGCTGGGCAAGTCCGCCCGCATCCTGAAGAGCGAGGCCAAGGCGATGAAGGAGGAGAGCCGCACCGCCTCCGCCCCGGCGCCGGCCCCGGGCGAGCAGCCTCCCGCCCAGCGCACGATCCAGGCGGCTCCCGGTGACGTGACCAGCTCACGGCCGGTCACCGAGCCGACGGACACCGCCCAGCGCTGACGCACGGCCGGATCCGTTCCGGCCTGCCGCACGAGATGAGGACGTGGGTTGCTCAAGCCTGCCCGCAAGAAGGTGAAGGATCCCGAGGGGCGCATGCCCCTCGCGGACCATCTCCGTGAGCTACGCAACCGGCTCGCGAAGGCGTTGCTCGCCATCGCCGTGGTGACGGTCGTCGCCGCCTTCTTCTACTACGACATCATCAACTTCCTCACCAGGCCGATCCTCGACTCGGTCGGCTGCCGCGAGACCTTCGAACAGCTCACGAAGGGCTCCGGTCACCAGCAGTGCGCGCAGATCACGATCAACGGTCTGCTGGCCCCCTTCACCCTCGCCCTGCAGGTCTCCCTGGTGGCCGGCATCGTGATCGCCTCGCCGGTGTGGCTCTACCAGCTGTGGGCGTTCGTCGCGCCCGGCCTGCACAAACACGAGAAGAAGTACGCCTACGCGTTCGTCGGCACCGGTGTGCCGCTGTTCCTCGTGGGCGCCTTCTTCGCCTACAAGGTGCTGCCCACCACGGCGAAGGTGCTCATCGACTTCACCCCGCAGGGAGTCGACAACCTGCTGCCGCTGGACGACCTGCTCCAGCTGGTGACGCGGATGGTGATCGTCTTCGGGCTCTCCTTCGAGCTGCCGCTGCTGCTGATCATGCTGAACCTCACCGGCGTCCTGTCCGGCAAGCGGATGCTCGGCTGGTGGCGCGTGATGATCATGGCGATCACCGTCTTCGCGGCCGTCGCCACCCCCAGCACCGACCCGGTGTCCATGCTGCTGCTCGCCGGTCCCATCTGGGTGCTGTACTTCGGCGCGGTCGTCTTCGCCCTGATCAACGACCGCCGCAGGCGCCGCCGCGAGCTGGCGGGCCCGGCCGACGACGAGGTGTCCGAGCTGGACCTCACCCCCGAGGACATCGGCGAGGTGGAACCCGTCACCGCCAGCCGGTCCCTGCCCGAGCAGGCCGGCCGGGACCGGGTCGACGGATACGACGACGTGACCTGAGAGTCCCGGCCGCGGCAGGACCCTCACCACAGGCGCACCGGGAAGCCGGCCGCCCCGCACCGCGGGCGGCCGGCCTCCCGCATGTCCGCCTGCCCGCACATCCCCTGACCAGGGGCGTTGCCGCTGATCGTGAGAATGATCGTCCGGTTGTCGGCACGGCCCGGTACGCTCGACAGCACGATGACTGAGGACCTCTCACCGGCCGAGCGGTACGCGGCAGCGCGCAGGCGGGCTGCCGAGCAGGCCACCGCCCTCGCGGGTTTCCGCGAGATGTACGACTTCGGCCTCGACCCCTTTCAGATCGAGGCCTGCAAGGCCCTCGAGGCGGGAAAGGGCGTGCTGGTCGCCGCGCCCACCGGCTCCGGCAAGACGATCGTGGGCGAGTTCGCCGTGCACCTGGCCCTGCGGCAGGGCAAGAAGTGCTTCTACACCACGCCGATCAAGGCGCTGTCCAACCAGAAGTACTCCGATCTGTGCCGCCGCTACGGCAGCGGCACGGTGGGCCTGCTCACCGGCGACAACAGCGTCAACGCCGACGCCCCGGTGGTCGTGATGACCACCGAGGTGCTGCGCAACATGCTCTACGCCGGCTCCCAGACCTTGCTCGGCCTCGGCTATGTGGTCATGGACGAGGTGCACTACCTCTCCGACCGCTTCCGCGGCGCCGTCTGGGAGGAGGTGATCATCCACCTGCCCGAGTCGGTGACCCTGGTGTCCCTGTCGGCGACCGTGTCCAACGCCGAGGAGTTCGGTGACTGGCTGGACACCGTCCGTGGTGACACCGAGGTGATCGTCTCCGAGCACCGGCCCGTCCCGCTGTTCCAGCACGTGCTGGCCGGACGGCGGATGTACGACCTGTTCGAGGAGGGCGACGGCCGGCGCAAGGTCAACCCGGACCTGCTGCGCATGGCCCGGCTGGAGGCCAGCCGCCCGTCCTTCCCGGACCGCCGGCGCGGACGGTCGATGCGCGCGGCCGACCGGGAGCGCGAGCGCCGCCAGCGCTCGAGGGTCTGGACACCGAGCCGCCCGGAGGTCATCGAGCGTCTGGACGCCGAGGGCCTGCTGCCCGCCATCACCTTCATCTTCAGCCGGGCCGCCTGCGAGGCGGCCGTCCAGCAGTGCCTGTACGCGGGACTGCGCCTGAACGACGAGGCCGCACGCGAGGAGGTCCGCGCCCTGGTCGAGGAGCGCACCGCCTCCATCCCGCCCGAGGACCTGCACGTCCTCGGCTACTACGAGTGGCTGGAGGGCCTGGAGCGCGGCATCGCCGCCCACCACGCCGGCATGCTCCCGACCTTCAAGGAGGTCGTCGAGGAGCTGTTCGTGCGCGGCCTGGTCAAGGCGGTCTTCGCCACCGAGACCCTCGCCCTGGGCATCAACATGCCCGCCCGCTCCGTCGTGCTGGAGAAGCTCGTCAAGTGGAACGGCGAGCAGCACGCCGACATCACCCCCGGCGAGTACACGCAGCTCACCGGCCGCGCCGGCCGCCGCGGCATCGACGTCGAGGGGCACGCGGTGGTGCTGTGGCAGCGCGGGATGAACCCCGAGCACCTCGCGGGCCTGGCCGGCACCCGCACCTATCCGCTGCGCTCCAGCTTCAAGCCGTCGTACAACATGGCGGTCAACCTGGTCGAGCAGTTCGGCCGGCACCGCTCCCGCGAGCTGCTGGAGAGCTCCTTCGCCCAGTTCCAGGCCGACAAGTCGGTCGTGGGCATCTCCCGGCAGGTGCAGCGCAACGAGGAGGGGCTGGCCGGCTACAGGAAGTCGATGACCTGCCACCTCGGCGACTTCGAGGAGTACGCGCGGCTGCGCCGGGAGCTGAAGGACCGGGAGAACGAGCTGGCCCGGCAGGGCGCGGCCCAGCGGCGCGCCGAGGCCGCCGTCGCCCTGGAACGGCTCCGGCCCGGCGACGTCATCCACGTGCCCACCGGCAAGTACGCGGGCCTGGCGCTGGTCCTGGACCCGGGGCTGCCGGCCGGCCGGGTCGGCGGCCACCGCGGCCTGGAGTACCACGACGGGCCGCGCCCGCTGGTGCTGACCGCCGAGCGGCAGGTCAAGCGGCTGGCGTCGATCGACTTCCCGGTGCCCGTGGAGCCGGTGGACCGGATGCGCATCCCGAAGTCCTTCAACCCGCGCTCCCCGCAGTCCCGCCGCGACCTGGCCTCCGCGTTGCGCACCCGCGCCGGGCACATCCCGCTCGAGCGGCACCGCAAGCGGCGTTCGGCGGCCGCCGACGACCGGGAGATCGCCCGGCTGCGCAGCGCGCTGCGCGCCCACCCCTGCCACGGCTGCGACGAGCGCGAGGACCACGCCCGCTGGGCCGAGCGCTACCACCGGCTGCTGCGAGACACCAAGCAGCTGGAGCGCCGTATCGAGGGCCGCACCAACACCATCGCGCGCACCTTCGACCGCATCGTGGCGCTGCTGACCGAACTGGACTATCTGCGCGGCAACGAGGTCACCGAGCACGGCAGGCGCCTGGCCCGGCTCTACGGCGAACTGGACCTGCTGGCCAGCGAGTGCCTGCGCGGGCGGGTCTGGGAGGGCCTGGGTCCGGCCGAACTGGCCGCCTGTGTCTCGGCGCTGGTGTACGAGTCCCGGGCCGGGGACGACGCCCTGGCACCGAAGCTGCCGGCCGGCAAGGCCAGGGAGGCCCTCGGGGAGATGGTCCGCATCTGGGGCCGGCTGGACGCCCTGGAGGAGGAGTTCCGCATCAACCAGACCGAGGGCGTGGGCCAGCGCGAGCCCGACCTCGGTTTCGCCTGGGCCGCGTACATGTGGGCCTCGGGGAAGGGGCTGGACGAGGTGCTGCGCGAGACGGAGATGCCGGCCGGTGACTTCGTGCGCTGGTGCAAGCAGGTCATCGACGTGCTCGGCCAGATCGCGGCGGCGGCCCCCACCGAGAACTCCACGGTGGCCAGGAACGCCCGCAAGGCCGTCGACGGCCTGCTGCGGGGCGTGGTCGCCTACTCGTCGGTCGGCTGACCCCGCCCGGCACCTGCTGCAGGGGGCGTGACGGTGCGCGTCCGACGCGCCCGGGCACGCCCCCGCTGCCCGCCGCGGTCACCGTCCCGCCCACTCCCGCGGGTCGACCCAGGCCCCCAGCACCCGGCGGCTGCGGAACCGGTGCTCCGCCCCCGTGACCGGGTCGGTGAACTCCAGGGTCCTGGCCAGCAGCTGCAGCGGGCGCCGGAAGTCACCGGCCGGGACGGGACCGGTCACCACCGGGTACAGCGGATCACCGAGGATCGGCACCCCCAGGGCGCTCATGTGCACCCTGAGCTGGTGGGTCTGCCCGGTCTCGGGGACCAGCCGGTAGCGTGCGAGACCATCGGCCGCGCGGTGCTCGACGAGGCCGACCCGGGTGACGGCGTTCGGCTCGCCCGGCACCTCCCGCGCGGCCGGCACGCCGCGTTCCTTCACGATCCGGCTGCGCACCGTGCGCGGCAGCGCGAGCCGCGGATCGTACGGGGCGACGGCCTCGTACTCCTTGCGCACCCGCCGGTCGCGGAAGAGCGTCTGGTAGCGGCCGCGTTCCTCCGGGCGCACCGTGAACAGCACCAGTCCCGCGGTGAGCCGGTCCAGGCGGTGCGCGGCACTGAGCGTGGGCAGACCCAGCTCGCGGCGCAGCCGCGCCAGCGCGGTCTCGGCGACATGGGTGCCGCGCGGCGTGGTGGCGAGGAAGTGCGGCTTGTCCGCCACCACGATGTGCTCGTCGCGGTGGACGACATGCAGCGGGAAGGGCACCGGGACCTCCTCGGGCAGCTCCCGGTGGAACCACACGAACATCCCCGGTTCGAACGGCGCGTCGGGCGCGACCGGCCGCCCGTCCGCCCCGACGACCTCCCCGGCCCGGAACATCGCCTCCACCGCTCCCGGCGCGGCTCCCGACAGCCGCTCCACCAGGTGCTCCCGCACGGTGGCCCACGGCCCGCTCGCGGGCAGCCGCACCCGCACCGGGTCCACCCCGCGGCGCTGGGGCAGGGGAGCGGGCGGGGGCGGGGTCCTGCGTCTCACGCCGTGCAGCCTACGGCCCGGGCCGCCGGCACCCCGCACACACGGCACGCGCGACGGCCGCCGGTGGCGCGAGCCGCACCGCACGGCGCGGCCCCGGGCACCGTCCTCACGCGGCCGGTGCCGCGCCCTCCTGCTCGGCCTCGATCCGGGCGTTCCACTCCCGCTTGGAGGCCTGCCAGCCGTCCTCGTCGTGGCCCAGGCGCCAGTACCCGGAGATCGACAACCGCTCACGCGGGATCGCGTGCTCCACGCGCAGCAGCCGGCGCAGCTCCTTGACGCAGCCGGCCTCGCCGTGCACGAACGCGTGCACCCGGCCCTCGGGGAACTCCAGACCGCGGACGGCCTCGATCAGCGCCTCGCCGACGGGCCGGGTGCCGCGGTGCAGCCAGGTCACCTGGACGGAGGAGTCGATCTTCTGCTCCTCCTCGGGACCGGCGACCTCCACGAACGCGTGGGCCACGGCGCCCTCGGGCAGCGCCTCCACGGACCGGGCGATCGCGGGCAGGGCGCTCTCGTCACCGGCGAGCAGATGCCAGTCGGCGCTCGCGTCGGGGGCGTAGGCACCGCCGGGCCCCAGGAAGCGGAGGGTGTCGCCCGGCCGCGCCCGCACCGCCCAGCGGCCGGCCAGGCCCTCGTCGCCGTGGAGTACGAAGTCCAGGGTCAGCTCCCGGTGTTCCGCGTCCCAGTCGCGCACGGTGTAGGTCCGGGTCACCGGCCACTGTGCGCGCGGGAACTCGGCGCGGATGCGCTCGATGTCGAACGGCTCGGGATAGGTGACGCCCTCGGCCGGGAACAGCAGCTTCACATAGTGGTCGGTGCAGGTGTCCGCCGAGAAGCCGGCCAGCCCCTCGCCGCCGAGCACGACCCGCTGCATGTGCGGCGTGAGCCGCTCGGTGCGGATCACCCGACCGGTGTGGGTCTTGCGCGGCTTGCGCGCCGGACCTTCTGCCATGACGGCCTCCCGTTCACCTTGCTTAGGCTTACCTAAGTTAGCATCCGCCTGCTGTGCACGTGTGATGTTCCGGAAACGAACCGCCGCGCGCGCCGTGACCGCTCGCCGGAACGGTCACCCCGCCAGCGTGTCCAGCAGCCGTTGCAGGGAGCCGCCCAGATTCCAGCGGGAGGCCAGCGCCTCCAGCGCCGCCGGGTCGCGCGGGCTGCGCGGCAGCCCGGTGTCCACCGCCGGCAGGGGCACGTCGGTGGCGACCCGCACGACCTTCGGCGCCACCGCGAGATAGGGCCGCGCCTCGGCCAGCCGCTTGCGCTGCGACGGCGTCAGCCCCGACCCCGGGTCCTCGACGGCCGCCATGATCCCGGCCAGGTCGCCGAAGCGCTCCAGCAGCCTGGCCGCGGTCTTCTCCCCGATGCCGGGCACGCCCGGCAGCCCGTCGCTCGGGTCGCCGCGCAGCAGCGCCAGGTCCGCGTACCCACCGCCGTCCACCCCATACTTGGCGCGCAGCACCGCGTCGTCGGTGATCTGCAGCGTGCCCACCCCCTTGACGGGGTACAGCACGCGCACCCGGCGGGCGTCGTCCACCAGCTGGTACAGGTCCCGGTCGCCGGTGACGATGTCGACCGGTCCCGCCGCCCGCGCGGCGTAGCTGCCGATCACGTCGTCCGCCTCGTACCCCGCGACCCCCACCCGGGCGATGCCGATGGCGTCCAGCACCGCCTCGATCACCGGGACCTGCGGGGACAGTGTGTCGGGCACCTCCTCCGTGTCGGGCCCCTCCGGATGCTCCTCGGCGACGCGGTGCGCCTTGTAGGAGGGGATCAGCTCCACCCGCCACCGCGGCCTCCAGTCGGCGTCCATGCAGGCCACCAGCCGGTCGGGCCGGTGGTCCCTGACCAGCCGGTCGATGAAGTCGAGCAGCCCGCGCACGGCGTTCACCGGCGTGCCGTCGGGCGCCCTGACCGACTCGGGGACACCGAAGTAGGCGCGGAAGTACAGCGACGGAGTGTCAAGGAGCAGGCTCTTTGCGGGGCGCGTCGACATGCGCCCAGCATGCCATCGCCGGGGGCGGGGCTCGTGCGCGACGAACTGCGCGCCGTCTCCCCCAAGGCCATGTCGGGTCCCTGCCGAGCCCCGCAGGAGCGCCTCGCCTTCGGTTCATGGCGGACATCCACGCGGACCTGTGGTCCCATGGGCGCGTGCCCCGGCCGAGGGCGGCGAGGCGGCGCAGGCCGCCGCCGGCGCGCCGGCGGTCGTCCCCGACGCCGCGGACGTCGGACGTCCGCACGCGTGGCACGAGGTGCACACCGTGACCGCCGTGCTCGTGCGACGCGGCGCGAAGGAGGCGCGGCAGCTCGTCTCAGCACCGCGGATGTACGGGATGGACGACCGGCGCATCCGTCGGCACGTGCGAAGCTCGTCACTCTGAGTGACAGGAAGAGTGGCGCACGGTACCCCTGTGATGGCCGGTCGGCGCCTGCATGGCCGAAAACATGTGAGGTGGACCACCTTCGCGTTTGCGTCGAATGCGGTTGGGCAGGCGCGGCGACGACCGAGAGTGGTTGCGTAATTCAACTGTTACCCAGCCTTCGCGTCGTCGTGTCCTTGTTCCCTAGGTGAGAGGTACGTGTGTCACCGTTGCTAGAAGCCGAGCACCTGTTCAAGGTGTTCGGCAGACGACCGGACGAGGCGGTCGAGAAGCTGCGGCAGGGAGCCGACCGCGACGATCTGCGCGCCGACGGCACCACGGCTGCCGTGATCGACGCCTCGTTCACCGTGGACCCCGGCCAGATCTTCGTCGTGATGGGGCTGTCCGGCTCCGGCAAGTCGACCCTGCTGCGCATGCTCAACGGGCTGCTCGTGCCCACCGCCGGCCACGTCCGGTTCGCCGGGCAGGACCTGACCGCGCTCACCGACCGCGAGCTGCGCACGGTCCGCTCCCAGAAGATCAGCATGGTGTTCCAGCA
The DNA here is from genome assembly GCF_014656135.1 of Streptomyces thermodiastaticus. Lineage (GTDB taxonomy): Bacteria > Actinomycetota > Actinomycetes > Streptomycetales > Streptomycetaceae > Streptomyces > Streptomyces thermodiastaticus. The sequence goes on along the minus strand of NZ_BNBV01000026.1, from coordinate 56,899 downwards.
CTTCGCGCTCTTCCCGCACCGCAGCGTCCGCGACAACGCCGCCTACGGCCTGGAAGTGCAGGGCGTGCCCCGCGCCGAGCGCGAACGCCGCGCCGACGAGGCGCTCGCCCTGTGCGGCCTGGCCGGCTGGGAGAAGTCCTGGCCCGACGAGCTGTCCGGCGGCATGCAGCAGCGCGTCGGCCTGGCCCGCGCCCTGGCCACCGACGCGGACCTGCTGCTGATGGACGAGTCCTTCAGCGCCCTGGACCCGCTGATCCGCCGTGACATGCAGGACCAGCTGCTCCAGCTGCAGAAGACCCTCAAAAAGACCATCGTGTTCATCACGCACGACCTCAACGAGGCCATGCGTCTGGGCGACCGCATCGCCGTCATGCGCGACGGCCGCATCGTGCAGACCGGCACCGCCGAGGACATCCTGCTGCGCCCGGCCAACGACTACGTCGCCTCCTTCACCCAGGACGTCGACCGCTCCCGGGTGCTGACCGCGGAGGCGGTCATGGACCGCGACGTGCGCGGCGACGAGGCCGACTGCGGCTGCGAGACCGCGACGCCCGACACGCCGTTCGCCGAACTGTGCGCGATCTGCGCCCGGCTCAGCCACCCCGTCGCTGTCGTCGGCCCCGACCGCAGCGTCGTCGGGGTCGTCCCGCGGCAGCGGCTGCTCGGCTTCCTCGGCGACGAGCCGGCCGGCACGCCCGCCGCCTGCGACGCCCGGCGGGACAAGGGCGGCGAGAAGGAGGTCGCCCATGCCTAGGATCCCGCTCGGCGACTGGGTCAACACCGCCGTCGACTGGCTGCTGGACCACGTGTCCTGGCTGTTCGACTTCTTCAAGACCGTCTTCACCGGCGCCTACGACGGTATCGACGCCGTCCTGCAGGCACCCGAGCCGCTGCTGCTCGCCGGCATCTTCGCCGTGCTCGCCTGGTGGCTGCGCGGGGTGCTCGCCGGTGTGCTGTCCTTCGTGGGGTTCGCGTTCATCGACTCCATGGAGCTGTGGTCGGACGCGATGGTCACCCTGTCGCTCGTCCTGGTCGCCACGATCATCGCGCTGGTGATCTCGGTGCCGGTCGGCATCTGGGCGGCCCGCTCCAGCCGGGTCAGCACCGTGGTCCGGCCGATCCTGGACTTCATGCAGACGCTGCCGGCGATGATCTACCTCATCCCGGCCATCCTGTTCTTCGGCACCGGCGCCTCCGCAGGCATCGTCGCCACGCTGATCTTCGCGCTCGCGCCCGGTGTGCGCATGACCGAGCTGGGCATCCGGCAGGTCGACCGGGAGCTGGTGGAGGCCGCCGAGGCGTTCGGCACCACGCCCCGCAACGCCCTGCTGCGGGTCCAGCTGCCGCTGGCGCTGCCCACCGTCATGGCCGGCGTCAACCAGGTGATCATGCTCGGTCTGTCCATGGCCGCGATCGCCGGCATGGTCGGCACCGGCGGCCTGGGCGGCGACGTCAACGAGGCCATCGGCCAGCTCGACGTCGGCCTCGGCTCCGAGGCGGGCGTCGCCATCGTGATCCTCGCGATCTACCTGGACCGCATGACCGGCGCCCTGGGCGACCAGGTCTCCCCGCTCGGCCGCCGCGTCGCCGCCAAGGCGCAGGCGCTGAAGCGCATGAAGATCTGGTCCTACCGGCTGCGGCCGCAGGTCGCCGTGATCGGTGTCGTCGTCCTCGCGCTGGTCGCCGGCGGCATGGGCCTGTTCGGCGGCGGTGGCGGCTCGGCCACGACCGCCTCCGGCGGGCAGGACGTCGGCAAGGGCAAGAAGATCAGCATCGGCTACATCCCCTGGGACGAGGGCGTGGCCTCCACCTTCCTGTGGAAGGAGATCCTCGAACGGCGCGGCTACCAGGTCGACGCCCGGCAGTTCGACGCCGGCCCGCTGTACACCGCGCTCGCCCAGGGCAGCATCGACTTCGAGACCGACTCCTGGCTGCCGACCACCCACGCCCAGTACTGGAAGAAGTACGGCGATCAGCTCGACGACCTCGGCTCCTGGTACGGCCCGACCTCCCTGGAACTGACCGTCCCGGCCTACATGAAGGACGTCGACTCCCTGGAGGACCTCAAGGGCAAGGCCTCCCTGTTCGGCGGGAGGATCACCGGTATCGAGTCCAGCGCCGGCGAGATGGCCCTGCTCAAGAGCAAGGTGCTGAAGGACTACGGCCTGGACGAGGGGTACAAGGTCGTCGACAGCTCCACGCCGGCGATGCTGGCCGAGCTCAAGCGCGCCTACAGCAAGAAGGAACCGATCGTCGTCACCCTCTGGTCGCCGCACTGGGCCTACAGCGACTACCAGCTGAAGAAGCTGAAGGACCCCAAGGGCGCCTGGGGCAAGGGCGACGCCGTGCACACCCTGGCCCGCAAGGGCTTCGCCGGCGACGACCCGGTCGTGGCCGGCTGGCTGAAGAACTTCAAGCTGGACGAGAAGCAGCTCACCAGCTTGGAGGCGGAGATCAACAAGGCCGGCAAGGGCCGTCAGCAGGAGGCCGTGCGCACCTGGCTGAAGGACAACCCCGGCATGGTCGACAAGCTGGCCCCGGTCTCCGGCGGCTCCACCGCCGCGCCGGCCGAGGCCGAGCGCGCACTGAACGTGGCCTGGTTCCCCTGGGACGAGGACATCGCCGTCACCCACCTGTGGAAGGCCGTGCTGGAGCGCCGCGGCTACCGGCTGAACCTGAAGCAGATGGACGTCGGCCCCGTCTACACCGGCCTGGCCGGCGGGGACATCGACCTCAACTTCGACGCGTGGCTGCCGTATGCGCAGAGCAACTACTGGGACAAGAACAAGGACCGGCTCACCGACCTCGGGACCTGGTACCAGCCCACCTCGCTGGAGATCGCCGTGCCGTCCTACGTCAAGGACGTGAAGTCCCTGGAGGACCTCAAGGGCAAGTCGGACCTGTTCGGCGGGAAGATCATCGGCATCGAGGCCGGCACCGGTGAGATGAACCTGCTGAAGACCAAGGTCCTGCCCGGCTACGGCCTGGACGAGGAGTACAAGGTCGTCGACGGCTCCACCCCCGCCATGCTCGCCGAGCTGAAGCGCGCCTACGCCAAGCACCAGCCCGTGGCCGTGGTGCTGTGGTCGCCGCACTGGGCGTACAGCCGCTACGACCTGACCAAGCTGACGGACGACAAGAAGCTGTTCGGCGAGGGCAACACCATCCGGACCGTCTCCAGCAAGGCGTTCCCCGAGCAGTACCCGCAGCTCACCCGGTGGATCAAGAACTTCCGGATGAGCGAGGAGGAGCTGGGCAGCCTGGAGAGCGAGATCAACGCGCGCGGTCAGGGCCACGAGGACGAGGCGGTCACCGCCTGGCTGAAGCAGCACCCGGACGTGGAGCAGCGCATGACCACGGGCTGACCCCACGGGCGTGCTCCGGTCGGGTTCCGGCCACCGGACGACCGCCACCGCATCACCGCCCGAGGGGGCGGGCCCCGCCGCAGGACACGGCACGGGGCCCGCCCCCTCGCGCATCGCGCAAGGCCGCCGGGGCGTCGCCGCATGGGCCGGGGGAACATCCGGGGCCCGTACGTCGTTGGTTCTGCCACCCTGCGGTCACAACGGCGGAATCCGGCCGACCACGAAGAGCCACCCTCCGCCGGTCACCGTCCGCCGTCCGGCGGCACCTGTCCGGCGCTTCCGGCCGGCGCGCGGACCCCGCAGGGCGCGGCGGTCGAGCGCGGTAGGGCGCCGGTCCCCCTCGCACCGCGACCGCGCGCCCCCGCCGCCCGGCCGGTCACGCCCGCCGGGCAGCCGTCCGGCCGCCGTGGAACCATGCGGCCGGCACGTCCTGGGTCGCAACCGGTTGCACGGGCGGCATGAAACTGTTTGCCGAACATGCGTAGGGTGCAGAGAAGTCAACAGGGGGCCTGCGTCCCCACGCAGGCCGGCGGGCACAGCAGGCGGACGACGAGCGAGGGAGGGAACCGGACCGATGGGCGACCACAAGGAACAGTCCCTCCGCGTGGGCGCGGCCGTGCGGCGCCGCCGCCGCGCGCTCTCCCTCACCCTCGCCGTCGTGGCCGAGCGCAGCGGTCTGTCGGTGCCCTTCCTCAGCCAGGTCGAGAACGACCGGGCCCGGCCCAGCCAGACCTCCCTGGAGAAGATCGCCGACGCCCTGCGGACCACCGCGGTGGAGCTGCTGGCGGCGGCCGATCCGGCGTGCAGCGTGGACGTCGTGCGGGCCGAGGACACCGGGCCGGCGCCGACGCCGCGGGTGCGGTCCCTGGTGCGCGGACACCATCAGCTGCACGCCTCCGAGTTCACCGGTGAGCACGAGGCCGGCCGCGAGTTCCAGCACCGCAACGACGAACTGATGTACGTCGCCGACGGCGCGGTCGAGATCGAGGCGGAGGGCCGCGCCTACCGGCTGGCGCGCGGCGACACCATGTACCTGACCGGCGGGGTGCGACACCGCTGGCGGGCCACCGTGCCGGAGACCCGGGTGGTCGTGGTCGCGGTGGCCGAGCACATCGAGGCGGTGCGGGACCGGAGGCGCTGATGCGCGTCGTGTCCCTGGTGCCGTCGCTCACCGAGGCGATCGCCGTGACCCTGCCCGGAGTCCTCGTCGGCGCCACCGACTGGTGCACCCGTCCCGCGGACCTCGGCGTGACGCGGGTGGGCGGCACCAAGAACCCGGCGGTCGACCGCGTCGTCGCCCTCGCCCCGGACCTGGTCGTCGCCAACGAGGAGGAGAACCGGGCACCGGATCTCGACGCGCTGCGCACGGCCGGGCTTCGCGTGCTGGTGACCGAGGTGCGCAGCCTGCCGCAGGCGTTCACGGAGCTGGCCCGGGTGCTGGCCGCCTGCGGAGCGGACCGCAGGCCCCGCTGGCTCGACGAGGCTGAAGCGGCCTGGGCGGCCCTGCCGGCCCCCGCTAGGCGCAGGACGGCGGTGGTGCCGGTGTGGCGGCGGCCGTGGACGGTGCTCGGCCGGGACACCTTCGCCGGCGACCTGCTGGCCCGGCTCGGCGTCCACCACGTCCACGCTCGGCACCCCGAGCGCTACCCCCGCATCCCCCTGCGGGAGCTGCTCACGTCCGGCGCGGAACTCGTGGTGCTGCCGGACGAGCCGTACCGCTTCACCGCGGACGACGGGCCCGAGGCGTTCCCGGACCTGCCGTGCGCGCTCGTCAGCGGGCGGCATCTGACCTGGTACGGGCCGTCGCTGGTCCGGGCGCCCGAGGTGCTGGGCCGGGCGCTGCGGGCGGCGCACCGCTGACCGGGCCGCGCGACGGCGCCCCTGCCGCATAAGCTGGGCTTATGGCAAGGCCCAGCCCCGAGCAGCGTGCCGCGGACCGCGGCACCGGCACCGCGGGGTCGGGCGGCGACGCGGCCGGCGCACGCCGGACGGGTGCCGCGGCCTCCGGCGACGGCACGGGCACGTCCCGTCACACCGGCGGTGTGCTGGCGCACCGGGTGCCGGACCTGGGCGCGCTGGAGCTGCTGCTGGCGGTGGCCCGGCGGGGCAGCCTGGGCGCCGCCGCCCGGGACCTCGGCATCACCCAGCCGGCCGCCAGCAGCCGGATCCGCTCCATGGAACGACAGCTCGGGCTGGCCCTGGTGGACCGCTCCCCGCGCGGCTCCCGGCTGACGGACGCGGGCGCACTGGTCACGGACTGGGCGCGGCGGGTCGTGGAGGCCGCCGAGGCCTTCGACGCCGGCGCGCAGGCGCTGCGGGACCGGCGGGACTCCCGGCTGCGGGTCGCGGCGAGCATGACGATCGCCGAATACCTGCTGCCCGGCTGGCTGATCGCCCTGCGCGCCCGCCGTCCGGACACCGCGGTCTCCCTGCACGCCGGGAACTCGGCGGAGGTCGCCGAACGGCTGCTGACCGGCGCGGCCGACCTGGGCTTCGTGGAGGGCCTGACCGTGCCCGCCGGCCTGGACTCTGCCGTGATCGGCCACGACCGGCTGATCGTGGTGACCGCTCCCGGACACCCCTGGAGCCGCCGGCGGCGGCCGCTGTGGGCGGCGGAACTGGCCGCCACCCCGCTGATCCTGCGGGAGAAGGGCTCCGGCACCCGGCAGGTGCTGGACGCGGCGCTGGGCGGCCTGGCCCGTCCGCTGCTGGAGCTGTCCTCGACGACCGCGGTGAAGGCCTCCGCGGTCAGCGGGGCGGGCCCGGCGGTGCTGAGCGAACTCGCCGTGGGGGAGGAGCTGTCGATGCGCCGCCTGGTCACCGTGCCCGTGGAGGGCGTCGCCCTGCGGCGCGCCCTGCGTGCCGTCTGGCCCGCCGGTCACCGGCCCGCCGGACCGGCCCGGGACCTGCTGGCGCTCACACGGTGCGGCACGCCCGCCTGAGCGGCGGCGGCGCTCAGTCCTCGAACGGTCGACGCGATGCGCCGGCTCGGAGGGTGTCCGCGGATGCGCCCGCCCCCGCCGGGCCGGCGGACGGCCCGCCCGGGGAGCCGTCGCCGTCCGTCCGGCCGCCCTCGCCCGCCGCGACGACCAGGGCCCGCATCACCCGCAGGTCCCCGCCCATCTCCGGATGCCACTGCACACCCAGCACCCAGGGGCCGTCGCATGCCGGCTCCACGGCCTCCACGGTGCCGTCCGCCGCGTGCGCCGAGGCGATCAGGCCGGCGCCGAGACGGCCGACGGCCTGGTGGTGGTACGTCGGCACCACCGTCTCCTCCGGGACGGCGGCCGCGCAACGGGTGCCGGGCACCGGCCGGACCGGATGGCCGCCGAAGACCCCGGGGGCGGATCCCCCGTGCCCGTCGAGGTGCTGGACCAGCGTGCCGCCCAGGGCGACGTTCAGCAGCTGCATGCCCCGGCAGATGCCCAGCAGCGGCAGCCGCGCGGCCAGGGCGGCCTCGATCAGGGCGAGTTCCCAGGCGTCCCGGGCCCGGTCCGGCGGCCCGGTGCGCGGGTCGGGCACGGCGCCGTAACGGGCCGGTTCGACGTCCGGGCCGCCCGCGATCACCAGCCCGTCCAGGACCGCCACGGTCCGCGCGGCCCGCTCGGGCGCGTCCGGGGGCAGCAGCACGGCCAGTCCGCCCGCCCGCTGCACCAGCCGCGGATAGGCGGCCGGCAGCAGCGCGGCCTCCAGCCGCCACACCCCCCAGCGGGTGTCCGCCTCCAGATAAGTGCTCACGCCGATCAACGGTGGTACGGCCATGCTCCGCTCTCCCTGCTCCGCCAGCCCGCATCTGTCCGCATCCGCCACCGGGGAAACCCGGGCCCCGCAGCAAACCCGGTCCCCGCCGGGACAGCCCGCCGCGGCGAAAGCACCCTGCCGCACCGCTCAGGCCCGGCGTCCGCCGCGGCCGGCCCGTTACACGGGACGCGCCCGTCACACGGGTGCGCCCGTCACAGGAACGTTCGGCCCTCGCCCCGGTAGGTGGGCACGCTCCGGGTCACCCGGTCGCCCTCGACCAGGTGCAGCGTGTCGAACCGCTCGCACAGCTCGCCGGCCTTCGCGTGCCGGAACCACACCTTGTCGCCGATCAGCAGGTCGTCGGCGGCCGGGCCGAGCAGCGGCGTCTGCACCTCGCCTGGACCCTCCTGCCGGTCGTAGCGCAGTCCCTCGGGCAGATACGGCACCGGCAGCCGGTCCGCCCCGGCAGGGCCGGACGCCGGGTAGCCCCCGCCGAGCACCGTCACCACGCCGACCCCCGGCCGCCGGACCACCGGCAGCGCGAACAGCGCGGCCGGACGGCCCCGGAACGAACGGTAGGTGTCGAACAGCCGCGGCACGAACAGGCCGGATCCCGCGGCGATCTCGGTCACGGCGTCCTCCGCGGCGGTGTACTGCACGCTGCCCGTGCCGCCGCCGTTGACGAACTCCAGCTCCGGCGCCACCGCTCGGACCGCCCGCACCACCGCCGCCCGCCGCTCGGCCAGTTCCCGCCGGGCGGCCGCCTGCATCAGCCGGACCGCGCGCGACCGCACCGGGCGTCCCGGCACCGCGTCCCCCACCCCGGCGATGTGCCCCTCATACGCCATCAGCCCCACCAGCCGGAACCCCGGACGCCGCATCACCGCACGGGCCAGCTCGGCGACCTGAGCGGGGGAGTGCAGCGGGGAGCGGCGCGCCCCGATGCGGATCCGCCCCCCGAGCAGCTTCAGCGAGGTGTCCAACTCCAGGCACACGCGCACCACTTCACGTCCGCCCGCCCGGGCGGCGTCGATCAGGGCGAGCTGCGCGGGGTCGTCCACCATCACCGTGACGGCGGCGGCGAGCTTCGGATCGGCGGTCAGTTCGGCGAAGGCGGCCCGGTCCGCGGACGGATAGGCGAGCAGCACGTCGTCGAACCCGCACCGGGCCAGCCACAGTGCCTCGGCGAGCGTGAACGCCATGACGCCCGCGAACCCGTCCCGGGCCAGGACCCGTTCGAGCAGGGCCCGGCAGCGCACGGACTTGCTGGCCACCCGTACCGGCTTCCCGCCGGCCCGGCGCACCAGGTCCTCGGCGTTGGCGTCGAACGCCTCCAGGTCGACGATGGCCAGCGGGGCGTCGAGCGCGGCGGTGGCGCGGTCGTAGCGGGCCCGGTCGGCGGCACGTGCGGTCATACAGGCCTCCTTCGTGGACACCCCGGTCTCCCGGCCGGTAAGGAGCCGTCGCCGGGCGGGGCTCGGGGCGGCCGGCCGTGCGACGGCCGAGGATCTCGACGGGCGTCCCCCCGGACGGGGAGGGAGTCAAGGCGGCAGCCTGCCAGACGAGAACACCGCAGGGTAGGGGGACGTTCCGGGCAGATGCCCCCGGGGCACGGTCCGGGTTCCCGCCGGCGCCCCATCAGCCCGTAGAGTGACGCGCACGTACGGCGGAACCCCTCCGTGCCGCGTCCGTGAGCGGGGATGGCGCTTCGCGTGTACGGGTATGCGTGCCCGGTGACGGCCCGTCGGCTCCGGGCGGGGTGACGGCGACGGCCGCGCACGAGGAGCGGCCGCACGAGGAAACGGGGGGTGCATGAGCACGGAAGCGCGTCACGCGCCCCTGCCCCCGCACCCGCCCCGCGTCCCGTCCTCTGCCACCGGCCCCGCAGCCGTCCCGCAGCCCCCGGCCGGGAACAGGCCCGGGCAGCAGCCCGGCCGTAGCCCGGGTCCGGGCGCGTCCCCGGCCGCCGCCGACCGCGCCGAGGACCCGCCGCCCGCCGCCGGCTCGGCAGGGCGAGGGGCGTCGGCGTCCTCCGCATCCGCCACCGGGCCGGCCGGCGAGTCCGCCCCGGCCTCCCGGACGGACGGCCGCGCCGCCGGGGAGGACCGGGCCACGCACGAGCGTCCCCGTTTCCCCGGCGCCCGGCACACCCCCGGCCCGGCGACCCCGCCCCCGCCGCCCGCCTCGGCCCGGTTCCCCGACGCGCCGCCCACGGTCGGACGGCACCCGTCCGCGCCCGCACCGGCCCCGGCCGCCCGTCCCGGCGGCAGCGCGGACGGCGCGGGCGCCGAGAGCGACACGGAGACCACGACGCGGCTGCGTCCCGTCTCCGCCCGACGCCCCGCCGGACCCGGCGACTCCCGCACCCCGCACCCCGCCCCGCCGCCCTCCGGCGCCGCCCGCGCCTGGAACGCCCCGAGCGCCCCGGGCGCCGCACGGCCCGTCGTCTCCCTGGGGCTGCCCGAGGGATACGACGCACGCGGGCGCGGACGCGCCCTCGCCGCGGGCACCGGCGCCCGGACCGCGGCGGCCGCCGTCTGCCTCGTCCTCGGCATCGGCCTGATCGGCGGAGCGGTCACCGGCAGCTGGCTCACCGACGACTCCGGCAGCGCACGCACCGGCACCTTCGCCACCGCCCGAACGCTCTGGCACAGCGTCCCCGTCGACACCCTCTTCCCGCCCACCGTCCAGGGACCCGGCGCCGGACCCGGCGGGGCCGACCGCACCTGGACCCGTGTCGCCGTCGCGCCCGACAGCGACTGCGCCGACGCCTTCGACCCGCTGCTGCGCCGGGCCCTCGCCCCGGTCGGCTGCACCCGTCTGCTGCGCGCCACCTACACCGACGCCACCCAGACCTACGTCACCACCGTGGGCCTGCTGTTCACCAAGGCCGACGCCGCCACCATGAAGTCCCTGGCCACCCGGTTCGGCACCGAGGACCTGGCCCGCCGCGCCGACCTCATGCCGCGCCCCTACGCCGCCCCCGGCACCGTCGCCGCCTCGTTCGGAGACCGGCAGCGCGCCAGCTGGACCGTCTCCGTGCCCACCGATCTGCCCGTGGTCGTCTACGCCGTCTCCGGCTGGGCCGACGGCCGCGTCGTCGACACCCCGCAGCCCGCCGCCGAGGCGACACGGGCGGGGGCCACCTCGGCACCCGCCCAGGCCGGACTGGGCGACGAGGCCCAGGGCCTGGCCGGCCGCATCGAGAAGGCCCTGCGCACCACCGTCACCACGGCCACGGAGAAGCACTCGTGAGACATGCCCTCAGCCGCAGGCGTGCGGCCCTGAGCGTGCTGCTCGCCGCCGCCGTCGCCTTCGTGCCGTCCACGCCCGCGCACGCCGACGGCATCCGGGCCAAGCAGTGGGCCCTGGACGTGCTGCACACCCAGGAGGCGTGGCGAACCACCCAGGGTGACGGCGTCACCGTCGCCGTGCTGGACACCGGTGTCGACGCCGACCATCCCGACCTGGCCGGCAACGTGCTGCCCGGCAAGGACCTCGTCGGCTTCGGCGCCCGGCGCGGCGACGGCACCTGGGCCCGCCACGGCACCGCCATGGCCGGCATCATCGCCGGCCACGGCCACGGCGCCGGCCACGCCGACGGCGTGATGGGCCTCGCCCCGCAGGCGAAGATCCTGCCCGTCCGCGTGATCCTGGAGGACGACGACCCCGCCCGGGCCCGGGCCCGCAGCACCCGGGGCGGCGCCCTCGCCGAGGGCATCCGCTGGGCCGCCGACCATGGCGCCGACGTCATCAACCTCTCCCTCGGCGACGACTCGGCCGCCGCCCACCCGGACGCCGGCGAGGACGAGGCCGTCCAGTACGCGCTGCGCAAGGGCGCCGTCGTGGTGGCCTCGGCCGGCAACGGCGGCGAGAAGGGCGACCACGTCTCCTACCCGGCCGCCTACCCCGGGGTCATCGCGGTGACCGCCGTCGACCGCTACGGCACCCGGGCCTCCTTCTCCACCCGCAGCTGGTACGCCTCCGTCTGCGCGCCCGGCGTGGACATCGTCATCGCCGACCCGGACCGCAAGTACTACGAGGGCTGGGGCACGAGCGCCGCCTCCGCCTTCGTCTCCGGCGCCGTCGCCCTCGTCAAGGCCGCCCATCCCGGCCTGACCCCCGCCCAGATCAAGAAGCTTCTGCAGGACACGGCCCGCGACGCGCCCGCCGGCGGCCGCGACGACTCCCGCGGGTACGGCCTGATCGACCCGGCCGCCGCCCTGCGCGCCGCGGACCGCATCCGGCCCGGGGACCAGCACGTGGCGGCCTACGGCGACCGGTACTTCGGCTCCGGGCCCGACAAGGACGGGGCGGACGGCACCGCCGCCGGGTGGGCCGGCCCGCTCGCCGGCGGCACCGGGGGCGTGCTGCTGGTCGTCGCCGCGGTGCTGTGGCGCGGCCGCCGCACCCGCCGGGACCCCGCGGGCCTGCCCTAGGCCGGGTCCGGGTGCGGGGGGAGCCGTGAAGGCCGCGCACGGCCCCGGATAGGGTCGTCACCGTGGCGAACAAGAACATTCCCGACCCCGGCTTCCCCGACGACGACGGCTCCGCCGACCCCCGGCTGAGCGCCGCGCTCGCCGCCTGGGCCGAGGACCGCACCGCCGTGGACCCGGTGCTGGAGGCGCTCAGGGGCGCCCGGCTGCTCGTGCCGGTGGTGGCCGTCCTCGGCGAGGCGGAGGAGGACGAGCGGGGGCTGCGCCGCGAGAAGACCAGCGAGATGGCCGTGCCGACGCTGAAGGCGGGCAACCGCACCGCCCTGCCGGTCTTCACCTCCACCGACGCCCTGGCCCGCTGGGACCCGGCGGCCCGCCCCGTCGCGGTGCGCGTGCACCAGGCCCTTCAGGCCGCCGCGCACGAGAAGGCGGACACCGTGGTGCTGGACCTGGCCGGGCCGGTGCCCTTCGAACTGACCGGGGCCGCGCTGTTCGCGCTCGCCGAGGGACGCACCACCGCCGACCCGCTCGCCGACCCGGCGGTCGTCGAGGCCGTACGGCAGGCGGTGGCCGCCGAGCCGGCCGTGCTGCGCGCCCATCTCGGCCCCGGTAAGGCCGACGGCACCCTCGCCCTCGTCCTCGACCCGGACGCGGCCGCCGCACCGGCCGCCGCGGCCCGAGCCGTCGCCGAACGGCTGGCCGCCAGCGACACACTCAGGGCCCGCCTGGTGCGCGGCCTCGACCTGGCACTGCTGCCGGCCGGAGCCACGCCGCCGGGCGAGCCCCTGTACGTGCGGGCCTGACCCCGGACGGGGCCGGGCGGCGAAGGACCAGAAGAAGGATCAGCGCACCGAGGACGCCGGAGGCGCGAGCGGCCGATCAGCCGAAGACCGGGCCGGTGTACTTCTCGCCCGGCCCCTGGCCCGGCTCGTCCGGCACCAGCGACGCCTCGCGGAAGGCCAGCTGCAGCGACTTCAGGCCGTCGCGCAGCGGTGCCGCGTGGAAGGTGCTGATCTCGGGCGCGGCCGCGTCCAGCAGTCCGGCCAGCGCGGTCACCAGCTTGCGGGCCTCGTCCAGGTCCTTGTGCACGTCGCCCTCCTCGGTCAGACCGAGCTTCACCGCGGCGGCGCTCATCAGGTTGACGGCGACCGTCACGATCACCTCGACGGCGGGGACCTCGGCGATGTCCCGGGTCATCGCGTCGAAGTCGGGAGTCTTGGGAGGGGTCTCACTCATGACCCACACGATAGGTGGTCCCGGTCCTCGCGCCTCGGTTGGCCCTTGTCCGGCGGCCGGTGCTAATCTGGACAGCGACCGGCCGGACACGCACGTGCTCGGCCCACAAGTGGAGGCTCCGAACTCCCACCTGACCGTCCTCCGGGACGGCGGGTCACCCGGTCAGGCGGAATCCGTCGCTCCTGGTGGAGCACGAACCGCCCGAAGCGCGCCCCGCGGCCATCGCGGCGGTGCTCCGGCAGTCAGGAGCCCCGCCTGTGATCGTCCGGGGCATTTTTTCTGCTTCGGCGCGGTTAGGTCTATCGAACACAGACGTCCGCGGCAGTCCGCCAGACCGTCGCGTGGTGCTACCGAGGAGGATCCATCAGCGCCGAGCCCCGCATCAACGACCGGATTCGCGTTCCCGAGGTGCGACTTGTCGGTCCCAGTGGCGAGCAGGTCGGCATCGTGCCGCTCGCGAAGGCACTGGAGCTTGCCCAGGAGTACGACCTCGACCTGGTCGAGGTCGCGGCGAACGCCCGTCCGCCCGTGTGCAAGCTCATGGACTACGGGAAGTTCAAGTACGAGTCGGCCATGAAGGCCCGTGAGGCGCGCAAGAACCAGGCGCACACGGTCATCAAGGAGATGAAGCTCCGGCCGAAGATCGACCCGCACGACTACGACACCAAGAAGGGTCACGTCGTCCGGTTCCTCAAGCAGGGCGACAAGGTCAAGATCACGATCATGTTCCGTGGCCGCGAGCAGTCCCGCCCCGAGCTGGGCTACCGGCTGCTGCAGCGGCTCGCGGAGGACGTCCAGGACCTCGGCTTCGTGGAGTCGAACCCGAAGCAGGACGGGCGCAACATGATCATGGTTCTCGGTCCGCACAAGAAGAAGACCGAGGCGATGGCCGAGGCGCGCCAGGCACAGGAGGCCCGCAAGGCCGGGCGTCAGGGCCGTGGCGCGGCGGCCTCCCAGCGGGAGGCGGCGTCCGGGGAGCCTGCCGAGGCGTGATCCCGGGACACGCGCGTCCCAGGATGTAACCGAAACAAGAGAGCGACGCTCGCACGTGCCCGGTTCTTCGCGACCGGGCACTGGAGCGCCACCGACGAGGAGAGAACGGCGCTATGCCGAAGAACAAGACGCACAGCGGTGCCAGCAAGCGCTTCAAGGTCACCGGCTCCGGCAAGGTGCTGCGTGAGCGCGCCGGCAAGCGCCACCTGCTCGAGCACAAGCCGTCCCGTCTGACGCGTCGCCTCACCGGCAACGCCGAGATGGCCCCGGCCGACGCCAAGAAGATCAAGAAGCTTCTCGGCAAGTGACGAAGCGGCGCCGCGATCCCTGATCGCCCGCGCCGTCCGTCAGACCCGGGACCCAATCGTTTCCGGGCCGTGTGCAGATCTCCACGGCCCCGCTACAAGGAGTCAATCAAGTGGCACGCGTCAAGCGGGCGGTCAACGCCCACAAGAAGCGCCGGGCGATCCTCGAGCAGGCTTCCGGCTACCGCGGTCAGCGTTCCCGCCTGTACCGCAAGGCCAAGGAGCAGGTCACCCACTCGCTGGTCTACAACTACAACGACCGCAAGAAGCGCAAGGGTGACTTCCGTCAGCTGTGGATCCAGCGCATCAACGCCGCTGCCCGCGCCAACGGCATCACCTACAACCGCTTCATCCAGGGTCTGAAGGCCGCCAACATCGAGGTGGACCGCAAGATCCTGGCCGAGCTGGCCGTCAACGACGCGAACGCGTTCGCCGCGCTGGTCGAGGTGGCCCAGAAGGCGCTGCCGAGCGACGTCAACGCGCCGAAGGCCGCGTGACGACGCCGCACCGGCTCTAGGGACTGCCGTCGGCCCACGTCCCCCGCGGACGGCCGGGCCGGCGGCAGGACCCGCACCGATGTGACGATGCGGACCCGTGGGCTTCGTGCCCGCGGGTCCGTCGTGTTGTGTGCTCCCGGCGGTCCCGGACACCGCCCCAGTCCGCCGCCGGCGGCGACCGCCGTCGCGGCGGAGTCGAGTTGAGGTGACTTTGTCGATGCCCCCCGTCAGCTTCGAGCTGATCTCCCCGCGTTCCTCCCGCGTCAGCGCCGCGCGACGGCTGGCCAAGCGCAACGTCCGGGGCAAGGACCGGCTGTTCCTCGCCGAGGGCCCGCAGGCCGTGCGGGAGGCCGCCGGGCACCGGGCGGCGGACGGCACCCCCTCGCTCGTCGAGCTGTTCACCACCGTGGAGGCCGCCGAGCGGCACGCCGCCATCGTCCGCCGGGCCCGCCGCGCCGGCGTCCGCGTCCACCTCGCCGCCGAGGAGGTGATCGCGGACATCTCCACCACCGTCACCCCGCAGGGCCTCGTCGGCGTCTGCCGGTTCCTCGACACCCCGTTCGAGACGATTCTCACCTCCCGGCCCCGCCTGGTCGCCGTCCTCGCCCACGTGCGCGACCCCGGCAACGCTGGGACGGTGCTGCGCTGCGCCGACGCCGCCGGAGCCGACGCCGTCGTCCTCACCGACGCCTCCGTGGACCTGTACAACCCCAAGGCCGTCCGCGCCTCCGTCGGCTCCCTGTTCCACCTGCCGGTCGCCGTGAACGTCCCCGTGGAGCGCGCCGTGTCCGGCCTCAGGGACGCCGGGGTACGGATCCTCGCCGCCGACGGCGCCGGCGCGCACGACCTCGACGACGAGCTGGACAAGGGCACCATGGGCGGCCCCACCGCCTGGGTGTTCGGCAACGAGGCCTGGGGCCTGCCGGAGGAGACCCGTGCCCTGGCCGACGCCGTCGTCCGTGTGCCGATCCACGGAAAGGCCGAGAGCCTCAACCTCGCCACCGCCGCCGCCGTCTGCCTCTACGCCTCCGCCCGCGCCCAGCGCGCCGAAGGAGGGTGCCGCCACGGCTCGTCCCCGCGCGGCACCGCTCCGTGACGACGCCAGGCGCTAGTAGGGTGGCCAGCTCGGGGGTAGGCCCTGTGCAGGAGGTGGGGTACGGGGATGAGCGTCGGCACCAGCGGCACTCCGGGCGCACAGGACGCGCGGCGGCTGCCCGCGCCCCGCGGCGCCGGTGACACGTCAGGAGGAGTCGTCGCTCCGGACGAACTGCCCGACGGGCTCGTGATCGCCGACGAGCACGGCAGCGTCGTCTGCTTCAACGCCGCCGCCGCCCGCATCACCGCCGTCCCCGCCGACCGGGCCCTGGGGCGCCCGCTGGAGGCGGTGCTGCCGCTGGAGGATCTGGAGGGGCGGCGCTGGTGGCAGCTGACCGACCCCTATGGCGGACTGGCCATCCGCACCGGCCAGCCCGAACGCAACCTGCTCCTGCCCGGCGGCCGCGAGGTGCTGGTCTCCGCCCGCTACGTCCGCGACCGGCCCACCGGAGAGGTCCGCCGTGTCGTCGTCAGCCTGCGCGACACCGAGGCCCGGCGCCGCACCGAACGCAGCCACGCCGAGCTGATCGCCACCGTCGCGCACGAGCTGCGCTCCCCGCTGACCAGCGTCAAAGGCTTCACCGCCACCCTGCTGGCCAAGTGGGAGCGCTTCACCGACGACCAGAAACGGCTGATGCTCGAGACCGTCGACGCCGACGCCGACCGGGTCACCCGGCTCATCGCCGAACTGCTCGACATCTCCCGCATCGACTCCGGCCGGCTGGAGGTGCGCCGCCAGCTCGTCGACATAGCGGCCGCCGTCAGCCGGCACGTCCAGGCGTACGTCGCCGCCGGCCAGCCCGCCGACCGGTTCCTCGTCCGCACCGAGCAGCCGCTGCCCGAGCTGTGGGCCGACCCCGACAAGATCGACCAGGTGCTCAGCAACCTCATCGAAAATGCGGTGCGGCACGGCGAGGGAACCGTCACCATCGACATCACACCCGCCGCGTCCCTCCGGGAGGGGGAGCACGCCGCGGGCACCGAGCACACCGCCACGTCGGTCACCGTCAGCGACGAGGGGCCCGGCATCCCGGAGGAGTCCATGAGCCGCGTCTTCACCCGCTTCTGGCGGGGCAGCAAGCGCGGCGGCACCGGCCTCGGGCTCTACATCGTCAAGGGCATCGTCGAGGCGCACGGCGGAACCATCACCGTCGGACGCGCGCCCGGCGGCGGCGCACAGTTCCGATTTACCCTGCCCGTGGGGACCCCGGCCCACCTGCTGTGAGCACCCGGCCGAGGACCCACGGGCGCATCCGTTTTCCCCGGCCCCGTTAGACTCGGCCTTTGGCACCTTCGTGTCCCACCACTGGAGACGGAATGTCCATGAGTCGGTGACGGGGACGTCCAGCCAGCCAATCGGAAGCACGGGAAGAGATGTCGGCACCCAATAAGTCGTACGACCCTGTCGAGGTCGAGGCGTTGAAACCGGAAGAGATCGAGCGCATGCGGGACGAGGCGCTCGCCGCGTTCGCCGCCGCGACCTCCCTCGACGCCCTCCACGAGGCGAAGGTCGCCCACACCGGCCCGGCCTCCCCGCTGGCCCTCGCCAACCGCGAGATCGGCGCCCTGCCCCCGCACGCCCGGGCGGAAGCCGGCAAGCGCGTCGGCATGGCCCGCGGCGCGGTGAACAAGGCGCTCGCCGCCCGCCAGGCCGAGCTGGAGGCCGAGCGCGACGCCCGGGTGCTGGTCGAGGAGGCCGTCGACGTCACCCTGCCGTACGACCGGGTGCCCGCCGGTGCCCGTCACCCGCTGACCACCATGATGGAGCGGGTCGCGGACGTCTTCGTCGCCATGGGCTACGAGATCGCCGAGGGTCCCGAGGCCGAGGCGGAGTGGTTCAACTTCGACGCCCTCAACATCGCGCCCGACCACCCGGCGCGCACCATGCAGGACACGTTCTTCGTCCAGGGCGGCAAGGGCGAGGACAGCGGCGTCGTGCTGCGCACCCACACCTCGCCGGTGCAGGCCCGCACCCTGCTGGAGCGCAAGCCGCCGGTCTACGTGGTCTGCCCCGGCCGCGTCTACCGCACCGACGAGCTGGACGCCACGCACACCCCCGTCTTCCACCAGATCGAGCTGCTGGCCGTCGACGAGGGCCTGACCATGGCCGACCTCAAGGGCACCCTGGACCACATGGTCCAGTCCCTGTTCGGCCCGGACATGAAGACCCGGCTGCGTCCGAACTACTTCCCCTTCACCGAGCCGAGCGCCGAGATGGACATGCTCTGCTACGTGTGCCGGGGCGCCTCCGTCGGCGACCCCGACCGGCCCTGCCGTACCTGCTCCTCCGAAGGCTGGATCGAGCTGGGCGGCTGCGGCATGGTCAACCCGCGGGTGCTCACCGCCTGCGGCGTCGACCCGGAGAAGTACAGCGGCTTCGCCTTCGGGTTCGGCATCGAGCGGATGCTGATGTTCCGCCACAACGTCGAGGACATGCGAGACATGGTCGAGGGTGACGTCCGGTTCACCCGGCCGTTCGGGATGGAGATCTGATGCGGGTCCCGCTTTCTTGGCTGCGGGAATACGTCGACCTGCCGGCGACGGAGACCGGGCGCGACGTGCAGGCCAAGCTCATTTCGGCAGGCCTGGAGGTCGAGACCGTCGAACAGCTCGGCGCCGACCTCAAGGGGCCGCTGGTCGTCGGCCAGGTGCTGACCATCGAGGAGCTGGAGGGCTTCAAGAAGCCGATCCGCTTCTGCACCGTCGACGTCGGCCAGGCCAACGGCACCGGCGAGCCGCAGGAGATCGTCTGCGGCGCCCGCAACTTCTCCGTCGGCGACAAGGTCGTCGTGGTCCTGCCCGGCGGTGTGCTGCCCGGCGGCTTCGAGATCTCCTCGCGCAAGACCTACGGCCGGATGTCGCACGGCATGATCTGCTCCTCCGAGGAGCTGGGCATGGGCGACGACGGCGGCCACGGCATCATCGTGCTGCCGCCCGAGCACGAGGTCGGCACCGACGCCATCGAGCTGCTGCAGCTCGTCGACGAGGTGCTGGACATCGCCGTCACCCCCGACCGCGGCTACTGCCTGTCGATGCGCGGCGTCGCCCGCGAGGCCGCCATCGCCTACGGCCGCCCGCTGCTCGACCCGGCGCTGCTCGACGTGCCCGCGCCGAACGCCTTCGGGCACCCGGTGCAGATCGCCGACCCGCACGGGTGCGACCGTTTCACCGCCCGCACCGTCACCGGCATCGACCCCGAGGCCCGCACCCCGATCTGGATGCGGCGCCGCCTGCAGAAGGCCGGCATGCGCCCGATCTCGCTGCCCGTCGACATCACCAACTACGTGATGCTGGAGATGGGCCAGCCCCTGCACGCCTACGACCGCACCCGCATCCAGGGCGCGATCGGCGTGCGCCGGGCCGAGCGCGGCGAGAAGCTGACCACGCTCGACGGCGTCACCCGGGAGCTGTCCGCCGAGGACCTCGTCATCACCGACGAGCGCGGCCCCATCGGACTCGCCGGCGTCATGGGCGGCGCCCACACCGAGATCGACGACAGCGAGGGCACCACCACCGAGGTCGTCATCGAGGCCGCCCACTTCGACCCGGTCTCCGTCGCCCGCACCGCCCGCCGGCACAAACTGTCCTCCGAGGCCTCCCGCCGCTTCGAGCGCGGCGTCGACCCGCAGGCCGCCTCCGCCGCCGCCCAGCGCTGCGTGGACCTGCTGGTGCTGCTCGCCGGCGGCACCGCCGAGGCCGGGGTCACCGAGGTCGTCGCGCCATCCGCGCCGCGCACCATCACCATCCCGGCCGACCACCCCGACAAGGTCGCGGGCGTCACCTACGGCCGGGAGACCGTGGTGCGGCGCCTGCAGCAGATCGGCTGCGACGTCTACGGCCAGGACGAGCTGATCGTCACCGTGCCGTCCTGGCGGCCGGACCTGACCGACCCCAACGACCTGGCCGAAGAGGTCATCCGCCTGGAGGGCTACGAGAACCTGCCCTCCCGGCTGCCCAGGCCCCTGCCCGGCCGCGGCCTGACCGACCGGCAGCGGCTGCACCGCCGCGTCGGCCGCGCCCTGGCCGGCGCCGGCTACGTCGAGGCGCCGACCTACCCGTTCCTCGGCCAGGCGGTCCTCGACCAGCTCGGCCTGGAGGCGGACGACCCGCGCCGCACCGTGGTCACCCTCGTCAACCCGCTCTCCGACGAGGAGCCCGGCCTGCGCACCACGCTGCTGCCGGGCCTGCTCGGCGCGCTGCGCCGCAACGACGGGCGCGGCAGCCACGACCTGGCGCTGTTCGAGACCGGCTCGGTCTTCCTGCCCACCGGCGCCGAGCAGACCGCCGAGCGGCTGCCCGTCGACCGCCGGCCCACCGACGAGCAGCTCGCCGCGCTGGACGCCGCACTGCCCGACCAGCCGCGCCGGGCCGCCGTGGTGCTCGCCGGCGCCCGGGAGCAGACCGGCTGGTGGGGCAAGGGCCGCCCGTCCGACTGGGCCGACGCCATCGAGGCGGCGCGCCTGGTGGCCCGCGAGGCCGGCGTGGACCTGACCGTGCGCGCCGACCAGTACGCCCCCTGGCACCCGGGCCGCTGCGCCGCGTTGTACGCCGAGGTGGACGGCACCGAGACCCTGGTCGGCCATGCCGGCGAGCTGCACCCGCGCGTGGTGAAGGCGATGCACCTGCCGGAGCGGACCTGTGCCATGGAGGTCGACCTCGACCTGCTGGAGCGGGCCGGGCAGGGCCTGGTGCGGGCGCCGCGGATCTCCACGTTCCCGGTCGCCACCCAGGACGTCGCCCTGGTCGTGGACCGCTCCGTCCCGGCCGCCGACGTCGAGGCGGCGCTGCGCGAGGGCGCCGGCGACCTGCTGGAGTCCATCCGCCTGTTCGATCTGTACGAGAACGCCGAGCAGCTCGGTGAGGGCCGCCGGTCGCTGGCGTACGCGCTGCGGTTCCGCGCCCCCGACCGCACGCTCACGGTCGACGAGGCCTCCGCCGCCCGCGACGCCGCGGTGGCGCTGGCCGCCGAGCGGACCGGAGCGGTGCTGCGCGGCTAGTCGCCGCGCGAAGGCAGACGACGAGAGGTCCGCGTCCCTGAAGGGCGCGGACCTCTCGCGTTGCCGGTGCCGTGGCCGTCCGCCCCGCCGCGGCGTGCCGGGCAGGCGGCGGGGCGGACGCCGCGGGCCGGGGCCGCCACAGTGTCACGAGGGGGAGCCGGCGGCCCCGGCCGCCTCCTTGACGAGGCACCCCAGTCAACCGGACGGCGGCGCCGGGCACCAGCGCGCACACCGTACGCGTGCAAGTGCCGCGTTCACACCCCGTGTGAAGCGTGTCGCACTACGCTGTCGGCACGAGCCCGAGGCACCCGGGGGGCCCGACATGCAGCCGAACACTCTGCTGGACGCCGTCCTGGCCGAGGCCGGCATGTCGCACGCCGGTCTGGCCGCCCACGTCAACGCGGCGGGACGGGCGCGCGGCCTGCGGCTGAGGTACGAACACACCGCCGTCGCCCGGTGGCTGAAGGGGCAGCGGCCGCGCGGGCAGGTGCCCGACCTTATCTGCGAGGTGCTGACCGCACGGCTGCGCCGGCCCGTCACCCTCGACGACATCGGCCTGGGCGTGTCCGGCGAGCCGGCCGGTGCGCACACCGGATCGCTGTCCGGGTTCGTCGAGCGCGCCACCGCCCTGTGGCGCTGCGACGAGCAGCAGCGCCCCGGCGTCCTCGCCGTGCCCGCGGTCACCGGCACCCCGGCGGTGATGCCGGTGTGGGAGTGGGAGAACCCGCCGGAGGACGCCGACGTCTCCCGCGAGGGACGGCACCGGGTCACCGACGCCGACATCGCGCTGCTGCGCGCCGCCCGCACGCACTACGAGCAGATGTACCGCAAGACCGGCGGGGTGGCGACCCGCGGCCGCGTCGTGGGCTTCCTCAACGCCGAGGCCGCGCCGCTGCTGCGCGGCGGCTACGGCGACGCCACCGGCAGGCTGCTGCACCGGGCCACCGCTGCCCTGGTGGCGATCGCGGGGATCTGCGCCTACGACTCCGACGCGCACGGCCTGGCCCAGCGCTACTTCCACCAGGCGCTGCGGCTCGCCAAGGCCAGCGGCGACCGCGCCCTGGGGGCCTACGTGATCGCGCTGCTGGTCAACCAGTCGCTGTTCCTGCGCGAGCACCGGCAGGCCGTCGCCTTCGCCGAGGCCGCGCTGCGTGCCGCCGGAGCGGACCTCACCCCGGCGCTCGCCTCCGACCTGCACGCCATGCAGGCCAAGGCGTACGCCCGGCTCGGCGACGGAGCGAACGCCCGGTCGTGCATCCGGCGGGCCGAGGACGCCGCCGCCCGCATCCGGCGCGGCAGCGAACCGGAGGAGACCGGCTACGTCCAGCCCGGCCTGATCGACGTGCAGGTGGCGGAGGCGCTGCTCAGTCTGGGCGATCTGCGGGCCGCGAGGGAGCACGCGGCGGCCGCCGCGGACCGTCCGGCGCACGACCGGGGCCGGGTGCACCGGCTGGCCCTGCTCAGCACGATCGAACTGCGCCGCGGCAACGCCGACACGGCGGTCGCCACGGCCGTGCGGATGGCGGAGCAGGCCCGCGGCATGGAGTCCCGGCGGGTGCGGGACCGGCTGCGCACGGTGCGCGAGCAGCTGGTGCGCAGCGGCTGCGCCGGCACCGCGGAGGCGGCCGAACTCATCGACGGCGCCCTGCGGGTGCCGATGTGACAGGGCCGCCGATGCGACGCGGCCGCCCCGCACCGGGCGGCGGCCCTGTCACCGCCGGTGTCTCAGCCGTGGGTGCGAGACAGCTGTGTCTCAGCCGTAGGTGTAGAAACCCGACCCGGTCTTGCGGCCCAGCCGGCCCGCGTCGACCATGCGCTGCAGCAGCGGGGGAGCGGCGTACAGCGGCTCCTTGTACTCCTCGTACATGCTCTGGGCGACGGAGGCGACCGTGTCCAGGCCGATCAGGTCGGCGAGCTTCAGGGGGCCCATCGGGTGGGCGCAGCCCAGCTCCATGCCGTTGTCGATGTCCTCACGGCTGGCGATGCCCGACTCGAACATCCGGATCGCGGAGAGCAGGTAGGGGATCAGCAGCGCGTTGACCACGAAGCCGGAGCGGTCCTGGGCGCGGATCGCGTGCTTGCCCAGCACCTTCTCGGCGAACAGCTGCGCCCGGCTCAGCGTGCCCTCGGACGTGGTGAGCGCCGGGATCAGCTCGACCAGCTTCTGCACCGGGGCCGGATTGAAGAAGTGGATGCCGATGACCTGGTCCGGGCGCGCGGTGGCGACGGCCAGCTTGACCAGCGGGATCGAGGAGGTGTTGGAGGCCAGGATCGCGTCCGGCCGGGCCACCACCTGGTCCAGCACCTGGAAGATCTCGGTCTTGACCTGCTCGTTCTCCACCACGGCCTCGATCACCAGGTCGCGGTCGGCGAACTCGCCGAGGTCGGTGGTGAAGCTCAGGCGCGCCTGTGCCGCCTGCAGCTCCTCCTCGGTGATCTTGCCTCGCTCGTGCGCCTTGGCCAGGGAGTTGAACAGCCGGGTCCGGCCGATCTCCAGAGCCTCACCGGTGGTCTCGGCGACCCTCACGTCCAGTCCGGCCCGGGCGCACACCTCGGCGATGCCCGAACCCATCTGGCCGCAGCCCACCACTCCGACGCGTTCGATGTCGGTCACATCGTCCCTTTCCGTTGTTGCGGCGCTGATCTACGGCGTGGCAGGCGGCCGTGGTGAGGTGCCTGCTCCGATCGTGCACGTTACCCCCGTGGCGCCCGGGATCCATCGTCCGGGTCGTGCAAGCTGGGCCGCGACACGAACCGTGACGGGACGGATCCGGGGCGCACCGGGGGTGACGGATGGGACGGGTGACGCGGCGGGCGTTCGCTGTGGCGGCGCTGTCGACGCTGGCCATGACGCCGGGAACCGCGGCGGCGCCCTGGCCGTCGGGCGGGCCGGCGCGGGCCGCCGGGACCGAGATGCGCGGCATGTGGCTGGCGAGTGTGAACAACCGGGACTGGCCCTCGCGCCCCGGGCTGAGCGCCGAGCGCCAGCGCGCGGAGCTGCGCGCGCTGCTCGACGCCGCGGTGCGCCGCCGGCTCACCACGGTGATGTTCCAGGTCCGGCCGACGGCCGACGCGCTGTGGCCTTCCCCGTACGAGCCCTGGTCGCAGTACCTGACCGGCACCCAGGGCCGGGATCCCGGCTGGGACCCGCTGGGGGAGGCCGTGACCGAGGCCCACGCCCGCGGCCTTCAGCTGCACGCCTGGTTCAACCCGTACCGGGTGGCACTGCACGACGACCCGTCCCGGCTGGCCGCCTCGCACCCGGCCCGCCGGCATCCCGACTGGGTGGTGCCCTACGCCGGGCAGCTGTACTACAACCCGGGGCTGCCCGAAGTGCGGGAGTTCGTGCAGCGGGCGATGCTCGACGCGGTGCGCCGCTACCCGGTGGACGGCGTCCACTTCGACGACTACTTCTACCCCTATCCGGTGGCCGGCCAAGTGTTCGACGACGCCGCCGCCCACCGGCGTCATGGTGCGGGCTTCGCGAGCAAGGCGGACTGGCGGCGGGACAACATCGACCGGCTGGTGCGTGAGACGGCCGCCGCCGTCCGGCGGATCCGGCCCGACGCCCGGTTCGGGATCAGCCCGTTCGGCGTGTGGCGCAACGCCTCCGCCGACCCGCGCGGCTCGGCCACCCGGGCGGGCGTGCAGACGTACGACGACCTGTACGCGGACACCCGCACCTGGGTGCGCGAGGGCTGGGTGGACTATGTCGTTCCGCAGCTGTACTGGTCCATCGGTCACCCGGCCGCCGACTACGCCGTGCTGCTGCCGTGGTGGGCCGAGGTGGCGCGCGGCAGCCGTACGCGGCTGTACGTGGGGGAGGCGCTGTACCGGGCGGGGGACGCGACCCAGGGCGCGGCCTGGCGTGACCCCGACGAGCTGTCCCGCCATCTGACGCTGGCGAAGACGTATCCGCGGGTGCGCGGCCACGTCTTCTTCGCGTCCAAGGAGGTCGCCGACGATCCGGCCGGGGCGATGGCGCGCGTGGTCGCCGACCACTACCCGCAGCCGGCCGAGCCCCCGTTGTGATCCGACGCCGCGGGCACCCGGGGCCCGCCCTGCGGGTGCAGCTCCGGTACCCCGGTCCGCGGCGCTCGTCGTCAGTAGTGCTGCTTCTGGCGTTCTTCCTTGTGCCGGACCTGGCAGTCCGGACCGGGGGACATCACGGCCTCGTGCCCGTCCGGGAAGCGGACGCGGTAGGGCGGGTTGCCCTCCTGACCCATGACCTCGATGATTTCGCTGACCTGGTCGTGCTGTCCGACCACCCTGCCGTGCTGGACGAGCTTGTCGCCCACGGTTGCGCGCATCTGCGGGGCCTCCTCACCACAAGCGAAGCAGTGGTCGTCCTCTTCCGAGTCTACGGCGCGGAGCGCGGCCGGAACCGGTCGGGCGGCCGGGCCGTGTGTGCGGTCGGCACCGGTGAACGCGCCGGTCAGCCGCGCGCCCGCTGGGTGACGGCGATGCGGACGAGCACGGCGACGGCCGTCAGCGGGGCGGCCGCGTCCGGTGCTCGCCGAGCAGCAGCACCGACGAGACCAGTGTGAGCAGGGGCTGGGCGAGCTGCAACTGGCCGGCCTTGGGGATGCCCGGCCGCCGTGCCCCGGAACCGGACGACACCATCAGCGCACCTCGGTCCTCACGGGGAGTCGGTCGGGGGACTCGGTCTTCACGGGGACTCGGTTGTCCTGATACTTCGGGCCTCAGGCCTCACGGCTGTAGTCCGTGACGAGCAGCAGGTCCTTCGCCGGGCCGCGTACGCGCCACACCGTGCGCCAGTGGTCGGCGTCGCGCACGGTGAACTCGCCGCGGTAGAGGTCGGCCGCGCACGGGTGGTCGGCGACGTGCCGGCCCGAGGTCAGGTCCAGGTCGTGGAAGGGCCGCCCGTCGGCGAACCGGACGTCGGCCGTGCCCGGCGCGCGGCCCGGCAGGAACCGCAGCGTCCGCGTCGCCGGGCGCGCCACGCCCTGCCAGGTGAAGGTGCCCGACTCCTCGTGCAGCAGCCCCGCGCCGTCCAGCGGCCCGAAGACGGTCACGCCGGTGAACTCGCCCTCGTCCCCGGTCCCGAGATCCCGCACCGTCCGCGCCACCCGCCACCGCCCGGCCAAGTGGGCCAGGACGTCGGGCACCGGCCAGAACTCGCCCACCGCTGCCGCCTTTCGTCTCCTCGTGTGCGCGCCCACCCCATGGACGGGTGTGCGCACCCTTCCCATCTTGCCTATCTTGCCGTTCGACAGGCTGCCCGATGTCCGATGCTCCGAACGCCCCGTGCCCGCGGCCCGGGCGCCGCCGAGGCCGACGGCCGGCGAGGGCGACCGTGCCGGCGACCTGGCGCCCGACGCCGTGAACACCGAGACAGCCACCCCGGTCGCAGCGATGACCTCCACCGTCACCGGATCACCGACCGGTTCACCCGTACCTTCCCGACGCACTCGATCACACCTTTCCTGCGGATAGCGCCGAAGCGTTCTTGACGCCCGTTTCATTTCCCGGTCACGCACCGGACGTGCTCCGTTTCCCAGCAGGGAGACGGGGCACGCCCGTATCCGCAGGCGCGCGGAATTCGTCATGTGCGATTCGCCCGTCGTTCACCGACGGCACAACCATCCGGAAATGCCCCCGCCTAGGTTGGCGATCACCGCGGCGCGGGGGACCGAGACCTCGAACAGGCGCCGCGGAATCGGACATGCGCTGGGGGCCCGCCGAGAATGGATCGCTCAATCCTGCGGAGCAGACCGCGGCCGGCCGCCGCCCTGCTCGCCGCGGTGATCACCACCACCGCGTTCTGCGCGGCCGACGCCGTCGCCCGCAGCTACCCCTTCGGCCCGCGCACCCGCGCCGTCAACGATCTGGGCAACCAGTACGTGCCGTTCCACGCCCACCTGTGGGACCTGCTGCACGGCCGGGCCGACGGCGGCCTGCTCGTCAACTGGCAGTCCGGGTACGGCTCCAGCTTCCTGCCGGACTTCGGCACCTACCTCAGCAGCCCCTTCGCGCTGCTCGTGGCCCTCTTCCCGCGGGACGAGATCGACCTCGCGGTGTACGTCGTGACAGTGTCGAAGACCGCCTGCGCCGGCGCCGCGATGGCCGGGGTGCTGCTGCGGCTGCGGCCCGGCCGCTGGTGGGCGGCCGGACTGCTGGGCGCCGCGTACGCCCTGTGCGGCTGGTCGCTGACCGATGCCTCGTACAACCCGATGTGGCTCGACGGGCTCATCGCCCTGCCCCTGCTGTGCCTGGTCGGCGAGTGGACGCTGGCCGGACGGCACCGGCTGCTCGGCGTGCTGGTCGTCGCGCTCGCCTGGATCGCCAACTTCTACACCGCCTACATGGCCACCCTCGGCGCCGGCCTGGTGCTGCTGCTGCGGCTGTGGCTCACCGGGCCGGCGCGCCGCCGGGCGCTCGCCACGGCGGCCCGGGCCGCGGTCACCGTCGCCCTCGGCGTGGGCCTGGCCGCACCACTGGTCGCCGTCATCTACGTCGGCACCCGGCACGCCTACCCCGGCAGGGTCACGCACTTCGCGCCGGTGGGCACCGACGACCTGCTCGCCCGCCTGCTGCCCACCACGTACGGCTTCGGCTCGCCCGCCCTCTACGTCGGCACCACGGCCCTGCTGCTCGCTCTCGCCCTGCCCTTCCACCGGGCGGCGCCCCGGCGGGTGCGGGCCGGCTGGAGCGTGCTCGTCGTCGCTGTGCTCCTGTCGATGCAGTGGACGCCGACCCACCTGGCCTGGCACGCCTTCGCCACCCCCAACGGCAGCCCGTACCGCCAGGCGTTCGTGCTGTGCGCCCTGCTGGTCATCGCCGCCTGGCACTGCCTGTCCTACGGCCCGCCCGGACTGCGCGCCCTGGGTCCGGCGGCCGGGCTGCTCGCGCTGATCGCCGCCGTGGCGAGCCGCAGCGCCCTGGTGCGCTCCGTCGCCTGGCCGGTGCTGCTGCTCGCCGCCGCGTGTGCCCTGGCCGGGCTCGCTCTGCTCGCCCGCACGGGACGGCCGCGGACGGTGCCCGGCCGGCGGCGTACCGCGCCGGCCGTCGTGGCCGCGGTGCTGCTCGTGGGCGCCCAGCTCGGCGAGGCCACCGCCACCTCGGCCGTCGCCACCCGGCTGCGCCTGGACCACCTGGACGACTACGCCCCCTGGGGCACCCGGCAGCAGCGCCAGGCGGACGCGATCGCCCGGGCCGACGGCTGGCCGGACTACCGCACCGACCCGGGCCGGGAACAGACCGTGGGCAACGACCCGCTCATGGTCGGCGGCCAGGGCGCCCAGTACTACAGCAGCCTCACCGCCGACGTGCTCAGCCGCACCCTCACCGCCCTCGGGGACGGCTGGACCTCCCGCGGCCGGAACCTGCAGAGCCTGGACAACGCCGTCACCGACGCGATCTTCTCCGTCGGTGCCCGGGTGCACTCCCCGCCGGACGCGCACCAGTGGTGGAACCCGCAGGACCACAGTCCGCCGACCGTGTCCCGGCAGGACGTGCCGCCCCTGGTCACCGTGCGGCCGGCCCGGGCGGACGCGCACACCACCGTCTCCGCCTTCGGCCCCTCGCCGTACCGCAACCAGGAGCTGCTGCTGGGCACCCGCGTCTACACCGTGCCCCGCCTCACCGCGAGCCCGGCGACCGGCCGGCAGCCGCGGCCGGGCGACGACGGGACGGTCCTGCGCGTCGCGGCCCCCGAGCGGGGGACCACCGCGCCCGGGCCGTCGCTCACCGCCCGGTGCGCGCCCGGCAGCCAGGTCTACCTGTGGGCTCCGCACTACTCCGGCACCGCCCGCCTCACCGGCACTCCCGCCTCCGGCCCGATCGGCAGGTTCACCGCCGATCCGGCCAAACGCGCCGCGATGCAGCCGCTCGGCACCGTCCCGGCCTCCGGATCGGTGCGGATCGAACTGGCCCCCACCCGGGCCGGCACCGTCCCGGACGGCGCGGTCGGCTGCCTGGACACCGCCCGGCTGCACGCCGCCGTGCAGCACCTGAAGGCCACCGGCGCCACGAAGGTGAGCGTCTCCGACGGCACCGTCCGCGCCCAGCTGCCGGCCGGCAGCACGGGCACCGCCGTCGTCGCCGCGCCCCGCATCGCCGGCTGGCGGTGTGCCGCGGGCGACGCCCCGGCCGCACCCGCCGGGCAGTACTACGGCCTGATCGCCGTCCCCCTGGACGGCTCCGCGACCAGCATCACCTGCACCTTCCACCCGCCCGGCCTGCGGCTCGGCGCTGCGGCCGGGGGCGCCTCGCTGCTGATCCTCGCCCTGCTCGGCGCCGTCGGCGCCGTGCGCCGACGCCGCAGCGCGCACCGGCCCGCGCCGCACCCCTCGACCACACACCCGCGCGAGCGCACACCCAGCGCTCTCTGACCGCGCCTTCGGGGAGAAACCACCGCCATGCTCATCTCGATCGTCGCGCCCTGCTACAACGAGGAAGACGTCATCGAACGCTTCCACGCCGAGGTCCAGAAGGTCGCCGACGTCCTGCTGCCGCTCGGCCACGACATGGAGTTCGTGTACGTCGACGACGGCAGCCGCGACCGCACCCTCGCCCTGCTGCAGCAGCTCGCCGACCGCGACGGGCGCGTGCGCTATGTCTCCTTCAGCCGCAACTTCGGCAAGGAGGCCGCGCTGCTGGCCGGGCTGCGGCACGCCTCCGGCGACTCGGTGGTCGTCATGGACGCGGACCTGCAGCACCCGCCGGAGCTGATCCCGCGCATGGTCGAACTGCGCGGCGAGGGCTACGACCAGGTCCTCGCCCGGCGCAGCAGGCGCGGCGACCGCATCACCCGCACCCTCACCGCCCGCCTGTACTACCGGCTGGTCAACCGGCTCGTCGACGTCGAACTGGTGGACGGGGTAGGCGATTTCCGGCTGCTGTCGCGGCGCGTGGTGGACGCGGTGCTGGCCCTGACCGAGTACAACCGGTTCTCCAAGGGCCTGTTCGCCTGGGTCGGTTTCCCCAGCACCACCTTCGAGTACGAGAACGCCACGCGTGAGCACGGCCGCAGCTCCTGGACGCTGAAGTCACTGCTCAACTACGGCATCGACGGGGTGCTGTCGTTCAACAACCGGCCGTTGCGCGCCGCCCTGCACCTGGGCATGGGCCTGCTGCTGTGCGCCGGGGTGTACACCGCGTGGATCGTGGTGGCCGCCCTCCTCAACGGCGTGCAGACCCCCGGCTATGTCACCATCATCACCGCCGTCACCGCGCTCGCGGGGGTGCAGATGGTGATGCTCGGCGTCATCGGGGAGTACACCGGCCGGATCTACTACGAGGTCAAAGGCCGTCCGCACTTCCTGGTGAAGGCGACCAACGTGGAACGGACGAAAGACCTCATTCCCTGATGCGTACCGCGATGACCCGCCCGATGCCGCGGCAGATCGTCACCTTCGCCGTGGTCGGTGTCATCAACACCGGCACGTACTACGGCCTTTATCTGGTGCTCCTGCTGCGCCTTCCCTATCTCCTCGCGCACGTGCTCGCGTTTCTCCTCAGCATGACCGGGTCGTTCTTCCTCAATGCGCGTTTCACCTACCGGACGCGGCCGACCCTGCGGAAATTCCTGCTGTTCCCGCTGACGAACGCCGCGAATTTCCTCATCACCACGGCGGGTGTGTACGTGATCGTCGACGTGCTGCACGCCGGAAGCCGCTTCGCGCCCCTGATCGCCTCGGCCGCGGCGATCCCGGTGACCTTCGTCCTCTCCCGCTGGATCATGCTGCCCAAGGCCGACCCCGCCGAGGAAGCCGCCTGAGCGGCGCCGAGAGGAGAGGTGAACGGCGCCGAGGCCGTACGGCCGTACGAACGGCACCAGGAAGCCGGTCCTGTGCACGACATTGCATAAACGTGCATCGATACGTATAGTCATGCCATCGAGGAGGAGGGTTCATGGCTGTACGTGCGGCGGTCGCCGGAGCGAGTGGATACGCGGGCGGAGAGGTGCTGCGACTGCTGCTCGGGCACCCCGAGGTCGAGATCGGCACCCTGACCGGCAACTCCCACGCCGGCCGGCGGCTAGGCGAGCTGCAGCCGCACCTGCTGCCGCTCGCGGACCGGGTGCTCGACGAGACCACGCCCGAGGCGCTCGCCGGACACGACGTCGTCTTCCTCGCCCTGCCGCACGGACACTCCGCGGCGGTCGCCGAGCAGCTCGGCCCCGACGTCCTCGTCGTCGACCTCGGCGCCGACTTCCGGCTGCGGAACCCGGCCGACTGGGAGCGCTTCTACGGCTCCCCGCACGCCGGCACCTGGCCCTACGGCCTGCCCGAACTGCCGGGCGCCCGCGCCGCGCTGGAGGGGTCCAAGCGCATCGCGGTGCCCGGCTGCTACCCCACCGCCGCCTCCCTCGCCCTGGCTCCGGCGTACGCCGCGTCCCTGATCGAGCCCGAGGCCGTGATCGTCGCCGCCTCCGGCACCTCCGGCGCGGGCAAGTCGCCCAAGCCCCATCTGCTGGGCAGCGAGGTCATGGGCTCGATGTCCCCCTACGGCGTCGGCGGCGGCCACCGGCACACGCCCGAGATGATCCAGAACCTCAGCGCCGCGGCCGGCGAGCCGGTCACCGTCTCCTTCACCCCCACCCTCGCGCCGATGTCCCGCGGCATCCTCGCCACCTGCAGCGCGCGTGCCCGCGACGGCGTCACCGCCGACGCCGTGCGCGCCGCCTACGCCAAGGCCTACGCGGACGAGCCGTTCGTGCACCTGCTGCCCGAGGGGCAGTGGCCGGCCACCGCCGCCGTGTACGGCTCCAACGCGGTGCAGCTCCAGGTGGCCTACGACCCGGCCGCGCACCGCGTCGTCGCGATCAGCGCCATCGACAACCTGACCAAGGGCACCGCCGGCGGTGCCGTGCAGAGCATGAACATCGCCCTGGGGCTCCCCGAGGAGACCGGGCTTTCCACGATCGGAGTCGCACCGTGAGCGTCACGGCAGCCAAGGGATTCCAGGCGGCGGGCATCGCTGCCGGGATCAAGGACAACGGCAACCCGGACCTGGCCCTCGTGGTCAACACCGGCCGCCGCCGCGCCGCCGCGGGCGTTTTCACCTCCAACCGGGTCAAGGCCGCGCCGGTGTTGTGGTCCGAGCAGGTGCTCAAGACGGGCCGGCTCACCGCGGTGGTCCTCAACTCCGGCGGCGCCAACGCCTGCACCGGCCCCAAGGGCTTCCAGGACACCCACGCCACCGCCGAGAAGGCGGCCGAGGTGCTCGGCGTCGGCGCCGTCGAGGTCGCCGTCTGCTCCACCGGGCTGATCGGCGTGCCGCTGCCGATGGACAAGGTCCTGCCCGGTGTGGAGACGGCCGCCGCGGCCCTGAGCGAGCACGGCGGCGAGAAGGCCGCCATCGCCATCAAGACCACCGACACCGTGCACAAGACGGCCGTCGTCACCCAGGACGGCTTCACCGTCGGCGGCATGGCCAAGGGCGCGGGCATGCTCGCCCCGGGCCTGGCCACCATGCTGGTCGTGCTCACCACGGACGCCGACGTCGACAG
Organism: Streptomyces thermodiastaticus; assembly: GCF_014656135.1. Taxonomy (GTDB): domain Bacteria; phylum Actinomycetota; class Actinomycetes; order Streptomycetales; family Streptomycetaceae; genus Streptomyces; species Streptomyces thermodiastaticus. The sequence continues at coordinate 24,758 of NZ_BNBV01000026.1, read as the reverse complement.
CGAGATCCTGGACCGGGCGCTGCGCGCCGCCACCCGGGTCACCTTCGACCGCGTCGACTCCGACGGCTGCATGTCCACCAACGACACCGTGCTGCTGCTCGCGTCCGGCGAGAGCGGCATCACCCCCGAGTACGCCGAGTTCGCCGAGGCCGTGCGGGCCGTGTGCGACGACCTCGGCCGGCAGCTGATCCGGGACGCCGAGGGCGCCAGCAAGGACATCAGGGTCGAGGTGATCAACGCCGCGAGCGAGGCGGACGCCGTGGAGGTGGGCCGCTCCATCGCCCGCAACAACCTGCTCAAGTGCGCCGTCCACGGCGAGGACCCCAACTGGGGGCGGGTGCTGTCCGCGATCGGCACCACCAGCGCCGTCTTCGAACCCGACCGCTTGAACGTCGCCATCAACGGCGTATGGGTCTGCAAGAACGGCTCGGTCGGCGAGGATCGGGAGAAGGTCGACATGCGCTACCGCGAGGTGCACATCGTCGCCGACCTCGCCGCCGGGTCCGAGACCGCCACCATCTGGACCAACGACCTCACCGCCGACTACGTCCACGAGAACAGCGCCTACTCCTCATGACCACCACCCGTAAACACACGGCACTGCCCAAGGCGAAGATCCTCATCGAGGCGCTGCCCTGGCTGACCCGGCACCACGGCAAGATCGTCGTCATCAAGTTCGGCGGCAACGCCATGGTCGACGAGGACCTCAAGGCCGCCTTCGCCCAGGACGTGGTGTTCCTGCGGCACGCCGGCCTCAAGCCCGTCGTGGTGCACGGCGGCGGCCCGCAGATCAGCGCCGCCCTGGACCGGCACGGCATCGTCAGCGAGTTCAAGGCGGGCCTGCGCGTCACCACCGAGGACGCCATGGACGTCGTCCGGATGGTGCTGGCCGGGCAGGTGCAGCGGGAGTTGGTCGGGCTGCTCAACCAGCACGGCCCGTTCGCCGTCGGCCTCACCGGCGAGGACGCGCACACCATGACCGCCACCAAGCACACCCCCGAGATCGACGGCGCACCGGTCGACATCGGACGGGTCGGCGAGATCACGCGGATCGACACCGGCGCGATCGAGGCGCTGCTCGCCGACGGCCGCATCCCGGTGGTCTCCTCGATCGCCCGTTCCGAGGACGACGGACATGTCTACAACGTCAATGCTGATACGGCGGCTGCGGCACTCGCTGCGGCACTGGGCGCCGAGACCCTCATGGTCCTCACCGACGTCGAGGGCCTCTACGAGGACTGGCCGGACTCCGACGAGGTGATCAGCCGCCTCACCGCGAGCGAGCTGGAAAAACTGCTGCCGGAGCTGTCCAGCGGGATGGTGCCCAAGATGGAGGGCTGCCTGCACGCCGTGCGGGGCGGAGTGAAGACGGCCCGCGTCATCGACGGCCGGGTCCCGCACTCGATCCTGCTGGAGATCTTCACCGACGAGGGCATCGGCACCATGGTCGTGCCCGACGACGACACCGAGGGGGAGTCGTGACCGACCGGGACACGAGTGCCGGCCAGGACCTGACCGCGCGCTGGCAGGGCGCGCTGATGAACACCTACGGCACGCCCCGGCTGCCCCTGGTGCGCGGCGAGGGGGCCCGGCTGTGGGGCGCCGACGGCAAGGAGTACCTCGATTTCGTGGGCGGCATCGCCGTCAACGCGCTCGGCCACGCCCACCCGGCCGTCGTCGAGGCGGTGACCCGGCAGATCTCCACCCTCGGGCACGTCTCCAACCTGTTCATCGCCGAGCCGCCCGTCGCGCTCGCCGAGCGGCTGCTGCAGCTGTTCGGCCGGGACGGCCGGGTGTTCTTCTGCAATTCCGGTGCCGAGGCCAACGAGGGCGCGTTCAAGATCGGCCGGCTCACCGGCCGCCGCCACATGGTCGCCACTCAGGGCGGCTTCCACGGCCGCACCATGGGCGCGCTCGCGCTGACCGGGCAGCCCGGCAAGCAGGAGCCGTTCCTGCCGCTGCCCGGCGAGATCACCCACGTCCCCTACGGCGACGCACAGGCGCTGGCCGCCGCGGTCACCGAGGAGACCGCCCTGGTGATCATCGAGCCGATCCAGGGCGAGAACGGCGTGGTGCCGCCGCCCCCCGGCTACCTCAAGGCCGCCCGCGCGATCACGGCCGCCACCGGCGCCCTGCTCGTCCTGGACGAGGTGCAGACCGGCGTGGGCCGCACCGGGCACTGGTTCGCCTACCAGGCCCACGAGGGCGTGCTCCCGGACGTCGTCACGCTCGCCAAGGGACTCGGCGGCGGCCTGCCGCTCGGCGCCACCGTCGCCTTCGGCCGCGCCGCCGGCCTGATGGGGCCCGGCCAGCACGGCACCACCTTCGGCGGCAACCCGGTGGCCTGCGCCGCCGGACTGGCCGTGCTGGACACCATCGAGGCCGAGGGACTGCTGGAGAACGTCAAGCGCCAGGGCGAACGGCTGCGCGAGGGCGTGACGGCGCTGGGGCACCCGCTGGTCTCCCGCGTCCGGGGTGCGGGACTGCTCCTGGGTATCGTGCTCACCGGGCCGCACGCGCCGACGGTGCAGCAGGCGGCCCAGGATGCCGGTTTCCTGGTGAACGCGCCCGCCCCCGACGTCGTCCGGCTGATGCCGCCGCTGAACCTCGGCGACGACGCGGTGGACGCCTTCCTCGGAGCCCTGCCCGGCATTCTGGACAAGGCCGTAGGGGACGGATGAGCCGGAGACTGAGACGACGATGAGCCAGGCGCAGGACAACGGGAACGCCACCGCCGGGCCGGCCGTGCCGCACACCCGCACCGCACGCCACCGCCGGATCGTGGACATCCTCAACCGGCAGCCGGTGCGCTCGCAGAGCCAGCTGGCCAAGCTGCTCGCCGACGACGGGCTGAGCGTCACCCAGGCGACACTCTCCCGCGACCTGGACGAGCTGAACGCGGTGAAGATCCGCAACACCGACGGCGACCTCATCTACGCGGTGCCCAGCGAGGGCGGCTTCCGCACCCCGCGCGCGCCGCTGGGGGAGTCCGCCAAGGAGGAGCGGATGCGGCGGCTCTCGCAGGAGCTGCTGATCTCCGCGGAGGCCTCGGCCAACCTCGTGGTGCTGCGGACCCCGCCGGGAGCCGCGCAGTTCCTCGCCTCGGCCATCGACCAGGCCGAGCTGCACGACATCCTGGGCACCATCGCCGGCGACGACACCGTGCTGCTGATCAGCCGGGACCCGGCCGGAGGGCAGCCTCTGGCCGACCATCTGCTGCGGCTGGCGCAGAACGCACACTGAGCCCCGGGAAACGGAAGACAGGCGGCCCGGCCGGCCGGGCTTCACGCGCGGGCGGGCGTACCGAGAGCGGTACGCCCGCCCGCGCGTTTTCCGTGGTCCGAGCCGTCCGTTCGCCCGCCGCGCCGTCCCGTGCGCCGACGCGTCACCGGCGCGGATTGACGAACCATGCAGAGTTCTGCATACTCATGCATGTCAGCGAATGCAGTGTGAGGAGAAACCCGTGACCGAGCGCGTCGTACTCGCCTACTCAGGCGGTCTGGACACCTCCGTCGCCATCGGCTGGATCGCCGAGGAGACGGGCGCCGAGGTCATCGCCGTTGCGGTCGACGTCGGCCAGGGCGGCGAGGACCTGGACGTCATCCGCAAGCGCGCGCTCGCCTGCGGTGCCGTGGAGGCCGAGGTCGCCGACGCCAAGGACGAGTTCGCCGACGAGTACTGCCTCCCGGCGATCAAGGCCAACGCCCTCTACATGGACCGCTACCCGCTGGTCTCCGCGCTGTCCCGGCCGGCCATCGTCAAGCACCTGGTCGCCGCCGCCAAGAAGCACGGCGCCACCACCGTCGCCCACGGCTGCACCGGCAAGGGCAACGACCAGGTCCGCTTCGAGGCCGGCATCGTCGCCCTCGCCCCCGACCTGAAGTGCATCGCCCCGGTCCGCGACTACGCCATGACCCGCGACAAGGCGATCGCCTTCTGCGAGGCCAAGGGCCTGCCCATCGCGACCACCAAGAAGTCCCCGTACTCGATCGACCAGAACGTCTTCGGCCGGGCCATCGAGACCGGTTTCCTGGAGGACATCTGGAACGCCCCGATCGAGGACATCTACGAGTACACCTCCAACCCGGCCACCCCGCGCGAGCCGGATGAGGTGATCATCACCTTCGACAAGGGCGTCCCGGTCGCCATCGACGGCAAGCCCGTCACCGTCCTCCAGGCCGTCCAGCAGCTCAACGAGCGCGCCGGTGCCCAGGGCGTGGGCCGGATCGACATGGTCGAGGACCGTCTCGTCGGCATCAAGTCCCGCGAGGTCTACGAGGCGCCCGGCGCCATCGCCCTGATCACCGCCCACCAGGAGCTGGAGAACGTCACCGTCGAGCGCGAGCTGGCCCGCTACAAGCGGCAGGTCGAGCAGCGCTGGGGCGAACTGGTCTACGACGGCCAGTGGTTCTCCCCGCTCAAGCGCGCCCTGGACGGCTTCATCGAGGAGGCCAACGAGCACGTCTCCGGCGACATCCGGATGACCCTGCACGGCGGCCGCGCGGTCGTCACCGGCCGGCGCTCCGAGCAGTCCCTGTACGACTTCAACCTGGCCACCTACGACACGGGCGACACCTTCGACCAGTCCGCCGCCAAGGGCTTCATCGACATCTACAGCCTGTCGTCCAAGATCGCGGCCAAGCGCGACCTCGCCTGACCCGCGCATCCCCCGTGCCCGGCTACGGGGTTCCCCCTCACGGCACAGCCTGACAGCCGCCTCCTCGCCTGCGAACAGACGGGGAGGCGGCGGCACATCCGCACCTTTCCTAGGAGTGACCCGAGTGAGCAGCAACAGCGGTGACGTACGGCTCTGGGGCGGCCGCTTCGCCGACGGACCCGCCGAGGCCCTGGCGAAGCTGTCCGCGTCCGTCCACTTCGACTGGCGGCTCGCCCCCTACGACATCGCCGGCTCACGCGCCCACGCGCGGGTGCTGCACACGGCGGGGCTCCTCACCGAGGACGAGCTGACGAGGATGCTCGACGGGCTCGACCGGCTCGAGGCCGACGTCGCCTCCGGCGCGTTCACCGGCACCGTCGCCGACGAGGACGTCCACACCGCCCTCGAACGGGGCCTGCTGGAGCGCCTCGGCCCCGAGCTGGGCGGCAAGCTGCGCGCCGGCCGCTCCCGCAACGACCAGATCGCCACCCTGTTCCGGATGTACCTGCGCGACCACGCCCGGATCATCGGCGGACTGATCGCGGACCTGCAGGACGCCCTGATCGGGCTGGCCGAGGCCCACCCGGACGTGGCCATGCCCGGCCGCACCCACCTCCAGCACGCCCAGCCGGTGCTCTTCGCCCACCACGTCCTCGCCCATGTGCAGGCGCTGTCCCGGGACGCCGAGCGGCTGCGCCAGTGGGACGAGCGCACCGCCGTGTCCCCGTACGGCTCCGGCGCCCTGGCCGGCTCCTCCCTCGGCCTGGACCCGGAGGCCGTGGCCCGGGACCTCGGCTTCGAACGCGGCAGCGTCGGCAACTCCATCGACGGCACCGCCTCCCGGGACTTCGTCGCGGAGTTCGCCTTCATCACCGCGATGATCGGCGTGGACGTCTCACGGATCGCCGAGGAGATCATCATCTGGAACACCAAGGAGTTCGGCTTCGTCACCCTGCACGACGCCTTCTCCACCGGCTCGTCGATCATGCCGCAGAAGAAGAACCCGGACATCGCCGAGCTGGCGCGCGGCAAGTCCGGCCGGCTGATCGGCAACCTGACCGGCCTGATGGCCACCCTGAAGGCGCTGCCGCTGGCCTACAACCGTGACCTGCAGGAGGACAAGGAGCCGGTCTTCGACTCCTGCGACCAGCTGGAGGTGCTGCTGCCCGCCTTCACCGGGATGATCGCCACGCTGACCGTGCACCGCGAGCGCATGGAGGAGCTCGCCCCGGCCGGTTTCTCCCTCGCCACCGACATCGCGGAGTGGCTGGTCAAACAGGGCGTGCCGTTCCGGGTCGCGCACGAGGTGGCCGGCGAGTGCGTCAAGGTCGCCGAGGCCGAGGGCAAGGAACTGGACGAGCTGACCGACGAGCAGTTCGCGAAGATCTCCGCCCATCTCACGCCCGAGGTCCGCACCGTCCTCGACGTGCCCGGTGCCCTGGCTTCCCGCGACGGCCGCGGCGGCACCGCACCCAGCGCGGTCGCCGTGCAGCTCGCGGAGGTCAAGGCGGACGTGGCCGCCCAGCACGCGTGGGCCGACGCGAAGAAGTGACGCCCGGGCACGGCGGGTTACCGTGGGGCACACGTGTGAACCGAACGGAGCCCGCCATGCCCTTCGCCCGACTCGCCGCAGCCGCCACCCCCACCAGCCGACTCGGACTCGGCCTCGCCGCCGTCGGGCGCCCCGGATACATCAACCTCGGCCGGGACCGTGACCTTCCGGCCGAGCGCACCGTCGACGCCCTGCGCGCCCGCACCCACGAGCTGCTGGACGCCGCCTACGCGCAGGGCGTCCGCTACATCGACGCGGCCCGCTCCTACGGCCGCGCCGAGGAGTTCCTCGCCGACTGGCTGCGCGCCCGCCCCGAGTACGACGACGTGGTGATCGGCAGCAAGTGGGGCTACACCTACACCGCGAACTGGACCACCGACGCCGAACGGCACGAGGTCAAGGACCACAGCCTGGCCACCTACGAGCGGCAGCGCGCCGAGACCGCCGCCCTGCTCGGCGACCGGCTCGACCTGTACCAGATCCACTCGGTGACCCCGGACAGCCCGGCCCTGACCGACCGGGCGCTGCACGCCCGCCTCGCCGAGGCGGCCGGACAGGGTCTCACCATCGGTTTCTCCACCAGTGGTCCCGCCCAGGCCGACGCGATCCGCGCCGCCCTGGAGGTCACCGTGGACGGCGCGCCGCTGTTCCGCACCGTGCAGTCCACCTACAACGCCCTGGAGACCTCCGCGGGCGACGCGCTCGCCGAGGCGCACGACGCCGGGCTCACCGTGATCGTCAAGGAGGGCATGGCCAACGGGCACCTGGCCGGGCCGCACGCGCCCGAGGCCCTCCGGGCCGTCGCCCGGGAGACCGGCCACAGCTGCGACGCGGTCGCGCTGGCGCTGATCCTCAGCCGCCCGTGGGCCGGGGTCGTCCTCTCCGGTGCGGCGACCGTCCCCCAGCTGACGTCCAATCTGAGCGCCGCCGCCGTTGCCCTGGACGACGACCGGCTCGACCGTCTCGCCCGTCTCGCCGAGGACCCCCGCGACTACTGGGCGCGGCGCGGACAGCTGCCCTGGCACTGACCCGCACGCGCCGGCCCCGCGTTCCGTACGGATCCTCGTCCCGGTGCACGTGTGGTCCCGTCCGCGACGCGCACGCCCCGGACGGGACCACGATCGACAGCCGGCCCGGCCCGGACCGGGAAGACCTCAGGCAGCCTTGGCCTTGGTGGCGTACATGTCCACGTACTCCTGGCCGGACAGCCGCATGACCTCCGCCATCACCGAGTCGGTCACGGCCCGCAGCACATAGCGGTCGCGGTCCATGCCCTCGTAGCGGGAGAACTCCATGGGCTTGCCGAAGCGGACGGTGACCTGGCACGGCCGCGGCATGCCCGCACCGCCCGGCTGGATCTTGTCCGTGCCGATCATGGCGAACGGCACCACCGGGGCGCCGGTCATCAGCGTCAGCCGCGCGATGCCGGTGCGGCCCCGGTACAGGCGGCCGTCGGGGGAGCGGGTGCCCTCGGGGTAGATGCCGAAGACCTTGCCCTCCTCCAGGATCCGGCGGCCCGTCATCAGCGCCGCCACACCGCCCTTGCCGCCGTCGCGGTCGACCGGGATCATGCCGACGCCGGTGAAGAACCATGCCATCAGCCGGCCCTTGAGCCCCTTGCCGGTGACGTACTCGTCCTTGCCGATGAAGAAGACCTGACGGTCGCAGACCAGCGGCAGGATCATCGAGTCGATGAACGTCAGATGGTTGCCGGCCAGGATGACCGGACCGTCACCGGGGATGTGCTCCGCGCCCTCCACCCGAGGCCGGAACATCAGGCGCAGGACCGGGCCGAGTACTGCCTTCAGGAGCGCGAAGCGGGACAACTGGCCCTCCGGTGTCCAGGATTCCTTATGAGTCTGTGCAGGTGAGGACGATACTCGGGGCACGGGCCTTCGTGCACGTCGGGCGCACCGGCTCTCACTCACGGTTGACGTGCGCTCACCTGCGCATCGACACCGTCCTACGATGCCGGACCGTTCCGGCGCTGTGACGGAGATTACGTGCCGTCCCCCGTCCTGGCCGCGCCCGTCCGCGGCGGCGGGCTGCCGTCCGTGCGACACCGGCACGCGGCCTGCTGTTCGGCGCGCTGTCTCCCGGATGTCATGCCCACGCACCTACGATCGCCCCGCACGGACGACACGAGTGGCAGGAGGCGGTCATGGCAGCGCAGCAGCCGCAGGAGCACACCGGGACGCACGAGGCCGGCGGTGACAGGGTGACAGGACGGGCCGGCCGCGGATCCGGCGCGACGGGGCGCCGGGCGCTGCTGGGCGCCGCGGTGCTCGGGGCCTCCGCCGCCGTCCTCGGCGTGCCCGGCACGGCCGCGGCCGCCGGCCGGGAGAGCGCGGCCGGCCACCGGGGCGGCGGGCTGGCGAGCCTGCCCGTCCCGACGGTCATCGGCCACCGCGGCGCCAGCGGCTACCGGCCCGAGCACACCTTCGGCTCCTACCAGCTCGCCCTGGACATGGGCGCCCACATCGTCGAGGCCGGCGACCTGGTGCCCACCAAGGACGGCCACCTGGTGTGCCGGCACGAGCCGGAGATCGGCGGCACCACGGACGTCGCCGACCACCCCGAGTTCGCCGACCGGAAGACCACCAAGAACCTCGACGGGGTGCCCACCACCGGCTGGTTCACCGAGGACTTCACCCTCGACGAACTGAAGACCCTGCGCGCCGTCGAACGCGTCCCCGGCAACCGCCCGCACAACACCCTCTACAACGGCCGCTGGGAGATCCCCACCTTCGAAGAGGTCCTGGCGTGGCAGGACGAGCAGACCCGCACGCGGGGCCGGCAGGTGTGGATCTACCCGGAGCTGAAGCACCCGACCTACTTCCGCGCCCAGGGCATCGACCTGGAGAAGCAGGTGGCTGCCGTGCTGCGCCGGCACGGCAAGGACAAGAAGAACTCGCCGGTGATCCTGCAGTCCTTCGAGCCGACCGCCATCCAGCGGATGCGCAGGCTCGTGGGCAACCCGCTCGTCGTGCTGCTGGACGCCGCCGGCACCCGCCCCTACGACTTCGTCGCCACCGGTGACCCGCGCACCGTCGACGACCTCGTCACCCCCGCCGGACTGAAGGAGATCGCCGGCTACGCCCAGGGCATCGGCCCGACCGTGGACCTGATCATCCCCAAGGACGCCGACGGCAACCTCACCGAGCCCAGCACCCTGGTCCGTGACGCGCACGCCGCGGGGCTGATCCTGCACCCGTACACGGTCCGCGACGAGAACCCGTTCCTGCCGCCGGCCCTGCGCAAGGGGAGCGACCCGGACGCCTACGGCGACGTGTTCCGTCTCTTCCAGGCGTACTTCGCCACCGGCATCGACGGCATCTTCACCGACAACCCCGACACCGGCCTGCTCGCGCGGGAGGACTTCCTCGCCCGCCGGGGCGCCTGACGCGGCTCCGGTACCGCCCGGCGTCCCGGCCGCCGGAGCCGCACCGCACCGGCGTCAACCAGCCGCTCGGTTCGCCCCACACGGGGGTGAACCGGCGGTCGTCCGGGCAACCCGGGCCGGGACGGGGGCGTCGTGCCGCATATGACGCACGACATGCTCGCCGCCCTGCGCCCCCTGCTCCGCGCCGAGGCCTGCGCCGAGGCGCACGCCGCCGGAGCGGAGCCGGGCGACCTGGAGCAGGCGGTCTGGCTGCGCCTGCTGGAGCGCCTTGAGGCGGACGGTCCGCCGCGCGACCCGCACAGCTGGGTGCGCAAGGCCGTCCGCTTCGAGGCTCGCCGCACCCGACGCACCGTCAGCGTCGAACGCCCCTACGGCCAGGAGCCCGCCGACGACGGCGAACGCGGCCCCGAGCAGATGGTCCTGGCCGCCGCCCGCCGCCACGCCCTGCGCCGGGCGGTGCGCCGGCTGCCGGGCCGCTGCCCGCGTCTGCTGGAGGCGCTGCTGTCGCCCCGGGACCTCACATACCGGGAAATCGCACGGGAGTTGGGTATCTCACAGGGCAGTCTCGGTCCGGAACGTTCCCGATGTCTGGGATGTCTGCGACGTTTGCTGTCGTCGGAGGTTGCGGCCCGCGAAGTGCGGGGATAGGAGTGAGGGACGACCGGTGATCAGGTGAGCGGGAGGCGTGCGCACATGGGCATGAGCGTGACCATCTCTGCGGCGACCGAACAGGACGCGGAGCAGATCTTGAAGCTGCAGTACCTCAGCTTCCAGTCCGAGGCCGCGCTGTACGGGAACTACCGCATCGACCCGCTGGTCCAGACCCTGGACTCGGTGCGCGAGGAGGTCGCACGGGACTGCGTGATCGTGGCCCGGCTCGGCGAGGAGGTCGTCGGCTCGGTACGCGGACGCGTGGGCGAGGACGGTGCCGCCGTCATCGGCAAGCTGTGCGTCCACCCGCGCCTGCAGGGGCACGGCATCGGCGCCCGGCTGCTGCGCGCCGTCGAGACCGCGCTGACCGAGAAGCACGGCGCCACCCGCTTCCGGCTGCACACCGGGCACCGCAGCGAGAACAACCTGCGTCTGTACCGGCGGGTGGGCTACGAGACGGTGGGCACCGACCAGGGCACCGACGGAGTGCCCATGATCGTCCTGGAGAAGCCGGCCGGCAGCTACGCCGCGACGGCGTGAGCCCCGCCCGCGGGCACGCAGCGTGCGTCCGCGGGCGGAGTGGCAGCTGACGGCCGTGGCCCGGTGCGCCGGGCCCGGCGGCTCAGGAGGCGTCCGGCTGCCGCGTGCGCGAGGCGCGCAGCCAGTACAGCGCCGACAGCGGCAGCAGCACCGGGATGAAGATGTATCCCATGCCGTAGTCCGACCACACGGTCGCGTCCGGGAACGCGGACGGCTCCACCAGCGTCCAGGTCCCGACCGTCAGCACGCCCACCAGCTCGGCGGCGCAGCACACCAGCGCCGCCCTGCGGGCCCGCTCGCCGCCGCGCACCAGCGTGTAGGTGATGAAGCCGTACACGACGCCGGCGAGCGCCGACAGCGAGTAGGCGAGCGGAGCGCGGTCGAAGCCGGTGGCGATCTGGTACACCGAGCGGGACACCGCGCCGACCACCATCACGCCGTACAGCCACACCAGCAGCATGCCGGGCCCGCTGATCAGCCGGGTGCGCGCCGGCCTGCCCGCGGGCTCGTCCCGCACCGTGTTCTCGTCCTGCGCCGTGTTCTGACGCACGGAGGCCATCTCAACCGCCCCAGATGTCGTAGAGCCTAACTTCCAGGACCGCCAGCACGATCCCGCCCGCCGCGGCGGTCACCGAGCCCCAGCGCGTCCGCTCGGCCAGCGACATGAACCCGGCCGCCGGGATGCAGGCGAAGGCGCCCAGCAGATACGCCACGAAGATCGTCGTTCCCTGGTCCGGCTTGTCGCCCCGTGCCAGCGCCACGACCCCGATCACGAGCTGGACCAGGGCCAGCAGAAGGACCACGGCCATGCCGATGAAGTGCCAGTCCTTCGTCGGCTGGTCACGGAAGGCCGCCCAGCCGCACCACAGGGCGAGCAGCAACGCGGCGACGCCGGTCACCAGCGTCAGGGCATCAAGCATGCTGAGACCCTAGTACGGCCCAAAGGCCGCACCGCGCCCGCCCCGGCCCCCGCCACGGCCCCGGCGCCCGGTCGGGGCCGTGGCGTTGGACACATTCCGCGGGCCCGGGCGCCCGTTCCGGATCTCCGGCCGCTGCCTGCGTGCCCCGGCGCGGCCACGAGGGTCCTGGTCAGAGCGGTACCGCTGCCCGCCCCGCCCGCGTCCCCGGGTGTCCGCCGCTGTCCACGATACGGACAGCGGTACCGGGGCCGCGGCGGCGGTCTGGTTTACTGATCGCATGACCACGACGAGCTGCCGCACCCCTGCGACCGAGGCGACCGTGCCGCCCGGTGCTCGTTGTCTGTGTCCTGTGCGTCGAATGTGTGCCGTCTAGAGGGCCCCTGCACCATCTGAGCCTCGCGCCCCGAAGCGAGCGCCCGCTCCGGACCGCGCCGTGCCGCCCGGCACCCGCGGCCGAGCCCTTCCAGGACGCGCACGTCTCCGCCCGCCTTCCGCGCCGTCGCGGACACCGTGCTGCGCTCTGTTCGCACCCGACCCTGCACGCCGTGCCCGGCGCCCACGACGCGCCGCGCACTCGACAGTGACGGAAACCCACGTGATCACCACATCGGGCCTCACCAAGGTCTACCGCTCGCGAGGCCGCGAGGTCACCGCCCTCGACGGCGTCGACCTGCACGTCCGCGAAGGCGAGGTGTACGGCGTCATCGGCCAGTCCGGCGCCGGCAAGTCCTCGCTCATCCGCTGCATCAATCTCCTGGAGCGCCCCACCTCCGGCACGGTCACCGTCGCCGGACAGGACCTGACCGCGCTCGCCGGGCGCGGGCCGCGGGCCGGCAAGGAACTGCGGCGGGCGCGCAGCCGGATCGGCATGGTCTTCCAGCACTTCAACCTGCTGTCCTCGCGCACCGTCCAGGACAACGTCGAGCTGCCGCTGGAGATCCTCGGCGTGTCCGGACGGCAGCGGTCCCGCCGGGCGCTGGAACTGCTCGACCTGGTCGGCCTCGCCGACAAGGCCCGCGCCTACCCCGCCCAGCTCTCCGGCGGCCAGAAGCAGCGGGTCGGCATCGCCCGCGCCCTGGCCGGCGACCCCAAGGTCCTGCTGTCCGACGAGGCCACCAGCGCCCTCGACCCGGAGACCACCCGCTCCATCCTGCAGCTGCTGCGCGACCTGAACCGGCAGCTCGGCCTCACCGTCCTGCTCATCACGCACGAGATGGACGTGGTCAAGTCGATCTGCGACTCGGCCGCCCTCATGGACAAGGGCCGCATCGTCGAGTCCGGCACGGTGAGCGAACTGCTCGCCACCCCCGGCTCCCAGCTGGCCGCCGCCCTGTTCCCGGTCGGCGGCGAGGCCTCGGCCGAGGACCGCACCGTCATCGACGTCACCTTCCACGGCGAGGCCGCCACCCAGCCCGTCATCTCGCAGCTGTCCCGCACCTACAACGTCGACGTGTCCATCCTCGGCGCCGCCGTCGACACCGTCGGCGGCCTGCAGGTCGGCCGGATGCGCATCGAACTGCCCGGCCGCTACGAGGACAACGTCGTGCCCGTCGGCTTCCTGCGCGAGCAGGGCCTGCAGATCGACGTCGTCGAGCCGGAGAAGGCACCGCGGGCGAAGAGCCCGCTGGTCAAGGAGGGTGTCAAGTGACCTGGTCCGAGATGCAGCCGCTGCTGTCCCAGGCGTGCTGGGACACCCTCTACATGGTCGGCTGGTCCACGCTCATCGCCGTCGTCGGCGGCCTGCCGCTCGGCGTCCTGCTCGTGCTGACCGACAAGGGCGGCCTGCTGCAGAACGTCGTCGCCAACAAGGTGATCGGGCAGGTGGTGAACATCGCCCGCTCCATGCCGTTCATCATCCTCATGGTCGCCCTGATGAGCTTCACCCGCTGGGTCACGGGCACCACCATCGGCCGCGAGGCCGCCATCGTGCCGCTGGCCATCGGCGCCATCCCGTTCTTCGCCCGCCTGGTCGAGACGGCCGTGCGCGAGGTCGACGCCGGACTCGTCGAGGCCGTGCAGGCCATGGGCGGCAACACCTGGACCGTGGTGCGCAAGGTCCTCGTCCCCGAGGCGCTGCCCTCGCTGATCTCGTCGGCCACCACCACCGTCGTCGCCCTCATCGGCTACTCGGCGATGGCCGGCACGGTCGGCGCCGGCGGCCTCGGCGACATCGCCATCCGTTACGGCTACCAGCGCTTCGAGACCGAACTGATGTGGATCACCGTGGCGATCCTCGCCGTGGTCATCTCCGTCATCCAGTTCGCCGGCGACTTCGCCGCCCGCTCCCTGCACCGCCGCGGCGGCCGCTCCGGCCCGGCGCCGAAGCTGCGGCTGCTCAAGGCCGAGAAGCCGGCCGCGGCCGGCACGCCCGGGCCCGCCGAGGTGAACACCGAGGTGAGCAAGGTCGCCTGAGACCGCGCGGCCGCCCGGCCACCCCGCCAAGGATTCCCCGTCGACCCCTGACGGGGCGCATCACCCTAGGAAAGGCACTTTTCGTGCGTAACACCGCCAAGATCACCGCCACCGTCCTGGCCGCCGGAGCCCTCACCCTCGGGCTCACCGCCTGCGGCTCGGGCTCCGACTCCGGCAGCAAGGACGCCGACGCCCCGCTGACGGTCGCCGCCACCCCCACCCCGCAGGGCGAGATCCTCACCTACGTCAAGGACCACCTGGCCCAGAAGGCCGGTCTCAAGCTTCAGATCAAGGAGTTCACGGACTACGTGACTCCCAACACCGCCGTCCAGCAGGGCCAGGTCGACGCCAACTACTTCCAGCACAAGCCGTACCTGGACGACTTCAACAAGAAGAACGGCACCGACATCGTGCCCGTCCCCGGCGGCACCGTGCACCTGGAGCCGCTCGGCGTCTACTCCAAGAGCCTCAAGAAGCTCGGCGACCTGAAGAAGGGCGCCACCATCGCCCTGCCCAACGACACCACCAACGAGGCCCGGGCCCTGAAGCTGCTCGAGGCCAACGGCGTCATCAAGCTCAAGGCCGGCGCCGGCTACGAGGCCACCCCCAAGGACGTCACCTCCAACCCCAAGGACGTGAAGTTCAAGGAGCTGGAGGCGGCCCAGCTGCCGCGCTCCCTCAGCGACGTCGACGCCGCGGTGATCAACGGCAACTACGCCCTGGAGGCCAAGCTCAGCCCCGCCAAGGACGCCCTGGCCGCCGAGTCCGCCCAGGGCAACCCGTACGCCAACTTCCTCGCCGTGAAGAAGGGCAACGAGAACGACCCGCGGGTGAAGAAGCTCGCCGAGCTGCTCACCTCGCCCGAGGTGAAGAAGTTCATCGAGGACAAGTACGACGGGGCGGTCGTCCCCGCGTTCTGACCGGCCCGCCCCTTCTCCGGCCGCACGCCCGCGCCCACCGCACAAGGTCCGCTCCCTGCCGCAGGAGCGGACCCCGTGGTGCGCCGGGGGGCCGTGATGCTGCATGCTGGGCAGTTCGACAGGTCCTGACGGTATTTTCCGAAGGTTACGGAGCGGCGCATGACGAGCACCTTCCCCACCATCTCCATCAGCACGGAGCGGTTGGTGCTGCGTCCTTTCGAGCAGGACGACGTCTCCGCGCTCGCCGAGATGATGAACGACGAGCAGGTCGTCGCCTGGACCGACGTCCCGCAGCCCTTCACCGAGGACGAGGCCCGCCGCTGGATCACCGAGCACGCCCCCGCCGCACGGGCCGCGGGCCGCGGACTCGACCTCGCGGTCACGGAGTTCCTCACCCAGCGCCTGGTCGGCCTCGTCCGGCTGACCCGGACCGACTGGCGGGTGCGCGCCACCGAGCTGTCGTACATCGTCGCCCCCTGGGCACGCGGCGAGGGCTACGCCTCCGAGGCGGCGCTGGCCACCGCCCGGTGGCTGTTCACCGACCAGAAGTTCGAGCGGATCGAGCTGCGCACCGCCGCCGGGAACACCGCGGCCCAGCAGGTCGCCCAGAAGATCGGCTGCGTCAGCGAGGGCGTGCTGCGCAACGCCTGCATAGCGCATGTGCGCGCCGAGGACGGCACCTGGAGCGACGTGCGCACCGACCACATCGTGTGGAGCCTGCTGCCGGAGGACCTCGACGGCACGGGCGGGGACCTCGCCGCCGGCGGCGATTTCGCACCGTTCCCGGACTGGCACTGACGGGGCGGACGCCACCGCCCGTGCGACGGGCGCCCCGGCGCGCGCCGCACGGGGACACCGGGTACTCTCACGGAGCCCGCCTGCGGGCGTCCGCACCTGACGACCTGCGACATCCCCTGGAGACTGACGACGATGGCCGACCGGGTCACGGTGATCGGCTGGGACGGTTCGCCGCTGACCGAGGCGGCACGCGGCGCGCTCGGCGCCGCCACCCTGGTGGCGGGCGCGGCCCACCATCTGGCGCTGCCCGAGGTGCCGCCCACCGCCGAGCGGATCCGTCTCGGCAGCGTGGCCCTCGCCGCCCGCCGCATCGCCGCCCACCGCGGCACCGCCGTCGTGCTCGCCGACGGCGACCCCGGCTTCTTCGGTGTCGTGCGGAGCCTGCGCGCACCGGAGTTCGGCCTGGAGGTCGAGGTCGTCCCCGCCGTCTCCTCGGTGGCCGCCGCCTTCTCCCGCGCCGGCATGCCCTGGGACGACGCCCAGGTGGTCGTCGCCCACAAACGCACCCTGCGCCGCGCGGTGAACGTCTGCCGCGCCCACACCAAGGTCGCCGTGCTCACCGCGCCCGGCGCCGGACCCGCAGAACTCGGTCTGCTGCTCGAGGGTGTTCACCGCACCTTCGTCATCTGCGAGGAGCTGGGCACCGAACGCGAACAGGTCACCGTCGTCACCTCCGACAAGGCCGCCGACCACACCTGGCGGGACCCCAACGTCGTCATCGTCGTCGGCGGCCGGCCCGGCGCGGCCGAGGGCACCGGCTGGATCGCCGGCCGCGACCCGTCCGCCGCTCCCCGCGGCTGGACCCAGCCGGCCCAGGCCTACGGAGGGCACCTCGGCGAGGGGGAGACGGACCTGCTCCGGGCGGCCCAACTGGCCCGCCTCGGGCCGCGGGTGGGTGACCTGGTGTGGGACATCGGCTGCGGCAGCGGGGCGTTCGCGACGGAGGCCGCGCTCGGCGGTGCCGCCGTCATCGCCGTCGACAGCGACCTGCGGGCCTGCGTCCGCACCGAGGAAGCGGCCCGGCGCTTCGGCGTGCAGCTCCAGGTGGTGCACGGCCGCGCCCCGCACATCCTGGAGAACCTGCCCGAACCGGACGTGGTGCGCGTCGGCGGCGGTTCGGCCGCCGTCGTCTCCGCGGTCGCCGACCGGCGCCCCCAGCGCATCGTCACCCACGCGGCCACCCGCGACGTCGCCGAACGCGTCGGCCGCGACCTGACCGAGCACGGCTACCAGGTCGAGTGCGCCCTGCTGCAGTCCGTCCGGCTCGACACCCGCGCCTGGACGGAGACCGAACGCAGCGTCGCGTTCCTGCTCAGCGGAGTCCTGCCGGACCGTGCCCCGTGATCGGATCGTCCTACCGCTCGGGGTAGGCTGGCCGATCGTCGTACCGCACCGGTCGGACCGGGACTTCGTTCGTCCTTGTGCGGCAATGTCCCGAACCGCGCTCGCGGTGCGGCGGGTGTGGTACGGCGGAACCGGCAAGGACGCGTGACGTGGCGCAGTCCACAGCGGAGCGCGGCCGACGACGCTGACACCGCGGCCGGTCGACCGCGACAATGCCACTGAATGGCTTTGTCGCCTTTTGCGGGCGGGTCGCTCGTGCCGCAGGGCACGGACGCTCGTTCATCACTGGGGGGCGGGGCGGTCGGTGCGCCGTTCCCGGTGAGCTGGTCGTAGAAGCACTAACCGATGGGCGAGGGGTACGCATGACGGACACCGGCCAGGTCCCGGGCGAGGGGCTGCCGGAGAGCGCGGGCAGGGTGGAGCAGCCGGGCGTTCCCGCACACGGCGCGTACACCTACCTCTCCGAGTCTCCCGCCGAGGACCAGGACCTGCTGCTGCCGGGTCAGCAGGGCGCGTGGGGCAACGAGGTGCCCCCGCCGGCCCCGGAGCCGGTCGTCGAGGCCGTGCACCAGCCGGGCCCGCACGAGACGAACGGGCGGGACAGCGGCTCGGTCGACCTCAGCGGCGTGCTGCACCCGGACCCGGGCGCCACGCCGCACGCGGGCACCCCGGTGGCGCCCCCGCGGCGCCCCCTCCACCTCGGTCCGCCGATCCCCGACACCTCCGCCAGCCCGGTCCGCTCCCTCGCCGACCGTGGCCCGGCGAACCCGCCGTACCGCCCCGCCTACGGGCCGGCGGCCCACCACCCGGAGCACTTGGACGCCGCACAGCGTGAGGCGGCCGTGCCGGGTACGGCCCCGCACGGCACGGTCCCGCAGGGCGCCGCGGTCTGGGGTGCCCAGGCCGCCGCGGCCCCGGGCACGGCGGCCGCGCCGGCGGTCGGTGCACAGGCCCCGGCTGCGGAAACGGTTGTTCCGGACGGACAGCACGGTGTGCCGCACGCTGGTCCCGGTGCCGTGCACCCGGGCGCCGGGCAGGCCGCCGCCGCTCCGGCGGCGCCGCAGGAGGCGCCGTCCGTGCCGGCCGCGGGCGAGCAGGTCGGACCGGCGCAGGCCGCCGTGGCCCGGCTCGCGACCCAGGCGGGTGCCGTCTACGGCCCGGAGGCCGAGCAGGTCTCGCAGGCGCCGGCCGCCGCCCCCGCCGGAGAACAGCAGCCGCAGGCCGTCCCGGTCGCCGAGGCCGCGCAGACCGCCCCGGCCGCTCCCGTGGCCGAACCGGCGGTTCCGGCCGGCCGGACGGTGGAGCCCGGACAGGCGGTCCAGGCGGCGGTTGCCGCCGGGCAGGCGGCCGAGGCCGCGCAGGCCGACGGCCAGGCGGAGGGCGCCGAGGCCCCCGTCCCCGCCGCCGCGCCGGTGGACGCCCCGGGGCAGGTGGACCCGACGGCTTCGGCCGGTGAGGCCGCCGAGGCCGTGCCCGGCCAGGTCACCGATCCCGCGCCGGAGGGCGCCGCGCAGCCGGAGGGCGCCGCCGAGCAGCCCGCGGAGGGCCAGGCCCAGGACGCACAGCCTCAGGACGCACAGCCTCAGGGTGCCGTCCAGGCTGCCCAGGAGGCGCAGACTCAGGGGGCGGAGCAGGCTCCTGAGAGTGCGGCGGCTGCCGAGGCGGGCGAGACGGCTCCCGCGGCCGAGCACGACCCGCAGCAGGCACAGGCCCCGCAGGGCGAGCCCATCCCTGCCGCCGCCCCAGCTGAGGCTTCTGACATCGCGTCCGCCCCCGAGGCCGTCGCTGCTCCGGCTGCTGAGGGCGCGGCCACTGCCGAGGGTGCGGCCACTGCCGAGGGTGCGGCCACTGCCGAGGGTGCGGCCATTGTTGAGGGTGCGGCCATTGTTGAGGGTGCGGCCGCCGAGGGCGCGGCCCCTGCTGAGGGTGCCCCGGTCGCCGAAGGCGCCCCCGCCGGCGAGGAGACGCCGGCCGGCGAGGGCGCTCCCGCGTCCACCCCTGCCGAGGACGCTCCCGCCGCCGAGGGCACCCCTGTCGCCCAGGCGGCCGCCGACGGCGCGCCCGCGCCTGCCGCCGCTCCCGAAGCCCCTGCCGACCCCGCGGTCGCCCAGGAGACTGCCGCCGCCCCGGCCCCGGCGCCCTCCGCCGAGCCCGCCGCGCCGCAGCGGCCCGAGGCAGCCCGACCGCAGCCCGCCACGCCGGACCAGACCCCGGATCAGGCCGAGCCCGCCGCTTCGGACCAGGCGACCGGTGCTGATCAGGTCCAGACAGCGGGCCAGGAGGCCCAGGCCGGGAATCCGGCCGGCAGCGACGCCGAGGGCGCCGCCGCACCGCGGGATGCCGCGGAGCCCGCCTCCCCCGCCGAGGAGGCACCGCGGCCGGAGCCCGCTGTCCGGGCCGCCGGACAGCAGCCGGAGGCCGCCCCTGCCACCGAGGCGACCGCAGCCCCCGAACCGGCCGCCGCCCCGGCTCCCCAGGCCGCCGAGGCGCCGGAGGCTCAGCCTGCCGAGGTGCAGCCGGCTGAAGCGGGGCCCGCCGAAGCACCGGAGGCCCAGCAGACTGAGGATCAGCCCTCCCAGGCGCCGGACGTTCCGTCCGCCGAAGCACAGTCGGCCGAAGCTCAGCCTGCCGAAGCCGAGCCCGCCGATGCGGAGCCCGTCGCCGAGACGCCGGAGCCTCAGCCCTCTGACGCCCCGTCGGCCGAAGCACAGCCTGCCGAGGCCGAGCCCGCCGAGGCGTCGGACGTTCTGTCCGCCGAAGCCGAGCCCGCCGAGGCGCAGGGCACCGAGGACCGGCCTGTCGATGCCCAGCCGGCCCAGACCCCCGACCCGCAGCAGGCCGGCGCGCCCGCGGACGCCTCCTCGGCCGCCGCGACCGCCGCCGGAGCGCCGCTGCCCGGCAACGTCCCGGCCGAGCCTCGGCCCGGCATGCCCGTCGGGCAGTTCGTGCCGGTCGAGGGCTCGGTGCCGGCACCCCCGCACCTGGCCCCCACGGCTTCGCGGCCGCCCGCCGCTCCCGCGCACCCGGCGCCCGCGCAGGAAGCTCCCGCCCCGGGCGGCGACAGCGACGCGGCCGCCGTCGCACCCGTCCAGCAGCCCGGTGCCGAGGCGGCGCCCGCCGCGGCCACCTCGGAGGCGGCGCAGGCCCCGGCCACCCCGGACGCAACCCGGGCCGGAGCCCAGGACGAGATGCGCGACGAAGCCCAGGAGGCGGCCCCCGCCGCACCCGCGTCCGTGCCGCAGCCCAGCGGGCCGGCCGCGCCCGGCTACGACGAGGCCGTGCGCGAGGCCGTGCTCAAGGTGATGCGCGAACGCCGCGACATCCGCAACGGCTTCCGCAGCGACCCGATCCCGCACGAGGTGCTGCTGCGGGTCCTGGAGGCCGCGCACACCGCGCCCAGCGTCGGCCACTCCCAGCCGTGGGACTTCGTCGTCATCCGCTCCGAGGAGACCCGCAGGGCGATGCACGAGCTGGCGATGCGCCAGCGCGAGGCCTACGCCAAGTCGCTGCCCAAGGGGCGGGCGAAGCAGTTCAAGGACCTGAAGATCGAGGCCATCCTCGAAACCCCGGTCAACATCGTCGTCACCGCCGACCCGACCCGCGGCGGCCGCCACACCCTCGGCCGGCACACCCAGCCGCAGATGGCGCCGTACTCCGCCGCGCTCGCCGTGGAGAACCTGTGGCTGGCCGCCCGCGCCGAGGGCCTCGGCGTCGGCTGGGTCAGCTTCTTCGACGAGCGGGAGATGGTCCGCGCCCTCGGCCTGCCCGAGCACCTGCAGGTCATCGCCTACCTGTGCGTCGGGTACGTCGACGAATTCCCGGACGAGCCCGAACTGGTGCAGGCCGGCTGGTCCAAGCGCCGCCCGCTGTCCTGGGTGGTGCACGAGGAGACGTACGGCCGCCGCGCCCTGCCCGGAGAGGAACCCCACGACCTGCTTGCCGAGACCGTCGCGAAGATCCGCCCGCTGGACGCCAAGGCGCTCGGCGAGGCCTGGGAGCGACAGAAGCGGATGACCAAGCCGTCCGGCGCGCTCGGCCTGCTGGAGATCATCTCCGCGCAGCTGTGCGGCCTGTCCCGGCAGTGCCCGCCGCCCATCCCCGAGCCCGCCGCCGTGGCGGTCTTCGCCGGGGACCACGGCGTGCACGCCCAGGGCGTCACCCCGTGGCCGCAGGAGGTCACCGCGCAGATGGTGGCCAACATCCTCGGCGGGGGAGCGGTCTGCAACGCCTTCGCCACCCAGGTGGGCGCCGAGGTGTGCGTCGTCGACGTGGGCGTCGCCGCCGACCTGCCCGCCACGCCGGGCCTGCTGCCGCGCAAGATCCGGCGCGGCACGTCCGACATGACGACCGGGCCCGCGATGACCCGCGAGGAGGCCAAGCAGGCCATCGAGGTCGGCATCGAGACCGCCCGCGACCTGGTGGCGGCCGGCAACAAGGCGCTGCTGACCGGCGAGATGGGCATCGCCAACACCACGGCCTCCGCGGCCCTCATCTCCGTCTTCACCGGCGCCGACCCGGCCGTGGTCACCGGCCGCGGCACCGGCATCGACGACGAGACGCTGGCCCGCAAGACCGACGTGGTGCGCCGCGCGCTCGAACTGCACCGGCCCGACCCGGCAGACCCCATCGGGGTGCTCGCCGCGGTCGGCGGCCTGGAGCACGCCGCGATGGCCGGCCTGCTGCTCGGCGGTGCCTCGCTGCGCACCCCGGTGATCCTGGACGGGGTGAGCGCGGGCGCGGCGGCACTGGTGGCCCGCGCCATCGCCCCCGAGGTCCTGGCCGCCTGCATCGCCGGTCACCGCAGCGCCGAACCCGGGCACACCGCCGCGCTGAAGAAGCTCGGCCTGCGCCCGCTGGTCGACCTCGACCTGCGCCTCGGCGAGGGCACGGGCGCCCTGCTCGCGCTGCCGCTGGTGCAGTCCACGGCACGCGCCATGCACGAGGTGGCGACCTTCGACTCGGCGGGCATCGCCGAGAAGTAGCCGTCGCGCGGCGGGCGGTCCGGCCCGGTGTCCAGCCTCCGGACCGCCCGTGCCGCCCGCCCGCCGGCACCGTAAAATCCGCACGTCAGGGCCGCTCCGCAGGTGCAGCGGGCCCACCGCACAGCCGCTACAGGAGCCGTCCTTCATGGCCGAACACCCCGCGTATCCCGTAGGACTCCGTCTGACCGGCCGCCGTGTGGTCGTCCTCGGTGGCGGGCAGGTCGCCCAGCGGCGGCTTCCCGCGCTCGTCGCGGCCGGCGCGGACGTCGTGCTGGTCTCGCCGGAGACGACCCCGTCGGTCCAGGCCATGGCGGACGCCGGCGAGATCACCTGGACACGGCGCCGCTACCAGGACGGCGACCTCGCCGACGCCTGGTACGCGCTGATCGCCACCGACGACCCCGAGGCCAACGCCCGCGCCGGTGCCGAGGCGGAACGCCACCGCGTGTGGTGCGTCCGCGCCGACGACGCCGACGCCGCGACCGCCTGGACGCCGGCCACCGGGCACAGCGAGGGCGTCACCGTCGCCGTGCTCACCACCAGCGCACGCGGCCGCGACCCCCGGCACACCGCCGCCATCCGCGACGCGGTTGTCGAGGGACTGCGCGACGGCACCCTCGTCGCCCCGCACCACCGCACCCGCACCCCCGGCGTCGCCCTGGTCGGCGGCGGCCCCGGAGACCCCGACCTGATCACGGTCCGCGGCCGTCGGCTGCTGGCCGAGGCCGACGTGGTCGTCGCCGACCGTCTCGGCCCGCGCGACCTGCTCGCCGAGCTCCCGCCGCACGTCGAGGTGATCGACGCGGCCAAGATCCCCTACGGCCGTTCCATGGCGCAGGAGGCCATCAACAACGCCCTGATCGAGTACGCCCGGCAGGGCAAGTCGGTGGTCCGGCTCAAGGGCGGCGACCCGTTCGTCTTCGGGCGGGGCATGGAGGAGGTCCAGGCGCTCGCCGAGGCCGGCATCCCCTGCACGGTCGTGCCCGGCATCTCCAGCTCCATCTCCGTCCCGGGCGCGGCCGGCATCCCGGTCACCCACCGGGGTGTGGCCCACGAGTTCACCGTGGTCAGCGGCCATGTGGCCCCCGACGACGAGCGTTCCCTGGTGGACTGGACGTCCCTGGCCCGGCTCACCGGCACCCTGGTGATCCTCATGGGCGTGGACAAGATCGGCCGGATCGCCGAGACGCTGATCGCGCACGGCAAGTCCCCCGACACCCCCGTCGCCCTGGTCCAGGAGGGCACCACGGCGGCTCAGCGCCGCGTGGACGCCACCCTCGCCACGGTCGCCGAGGCCGTCCGTACCCAGGACGTCCGGCCGCCCGCGGTCGTCGTCGTCGGCGAGGTCGTCACCGTGGGCCCGCCCACCGCCCCCTGACCGGCGCCCGCCGCACCCCACGCCCGCCGACGCCGCCCCCGCAGCCGTCCGCAGCACGTCCCCGCACAGCAAGGCAGCAGCACCCCGTGGCCGAACTCATCACCGTCGAGGACCCCGACGACCCGCGCCTGCACGACTACACAGGCCTGACCGACGTGGAACTGCGCCGCCGGCGCGAACCCGCCGAGGGCCTGTTCATCGCCGAGGGCGAGAAGGTGGTCCGCCGCGCCCTGGACTCCGGGTACCGGATGCGCTCGATGCTGCTGACCCCGAAGTGGGCGGACGTCATGCGCGACGTCGTCGAGGCCGCCGAGGCCCCGGTCTACGTGGTGAGCCCCGCCGTGGCCGAACAGGTCACCGGCTACCACGTGCACCGCGGAGCCCTCGCCTCGATGTGCCGCAAGCCGCTGCCCGCGGCAGGCGAGGTGCTGCGCACGGCACGCCGGGTGGCGGTGATGGAGTCCGTCAACGACCACACCAACATCGGCGCCGTCTTCCGGTCGGCCGCCGCGCTCGGCATGGACGCGGTCCTGCTCTCCCCGGACTGCGCGGACCCGCTCTACCGGCGCAGCGTGAAGGTCTCCATGGGCGCGGTCTTCGCGGTGCCGTACGCCCGTCTCGACCCCTGGTTCGACGGCCTCGCCGCCGTCCGCGCGGCCGGTTTCACGCTCCTCGCCCTCACCCCCGGCGAGCAGGCCACACCGCTGGACGAGGCGGCCCCGCACCGGATGGAGCGGGTCGCGCTGATGCTCGGCGCCGAGGGGACGGGACTGTCCGCCAAGGCCATGGACGCCTCCGACCTGCGCGTCCGCATCCCCATGGCGCACGGCGTGGACTCCCTCAACGTGGGAGCCGCGGCCGCGGTCGCCTTCTACGCGGTGGCGACGGGCCGACCCGGGAGCTGATCCGGTCCGGTCGTCGGGGACCCCAGCGGATGCGCCGCCGAGGACGACGGGGGAGACGACGGCTGCCCGGTCGCGTGCTCGTGCGCGAGCCGCGTCGCTCCGGGCCCGCCGAGGCCGTGGGCGGGTCCCTGGCAGCCTTGCGCCGCCGCGATGCCGAGCGCGACCAGCAGCGTCACCACCACGAACACGAACAGCCGCTGCCGCAGCAGCCGCGGATTGGCGGGACGCCGGCCGGCCGCCGTGGGCCGGGGCGCGGGCCGGCGGGGGGCCTGGCGCGGGGCGGGCCGGCCGGTGCC
>NZ_BNBV01000025.1 GCF_014656135.1 Streptomyces thermodiastaticus | reverse complement strand
CCGACTCACCCGTCGTCTTCAGCACATGCGAAATACCCTGCGGCTTCAGATCCCAGCCAGACACCCACAAACCCCCGAAACCCGGAACAATCCACACCACGGTCCCGCCGACTGCTCGGCCGGCGGACCACCGACGGCCGGCCACCCGGCCGGCCCCGCGGAATTCTGCACACCGGACGGTGACCGAACGCCGGGCCCGGCCTCTGAGCCGGCCGGCCGCCGCCCGGTCACCGATCCGTCGTCGATGGAAACCTCAGCCGATGTTGTCGACCGCGGCCTTCGCCCTCGCCAGCGTCGACTGCGCGGTCGCGTCGTTCTTCTCCAGCGTCGTCTTCACCAGCTGGATGATGTTCCGCACCTCCTGCGACGCACGGTTCCACCGCTGCTCCTTGCCGTGGTACTCGTCCGCCACACCATCCGCCGTGAAGTCGGCCATCGCCGCCTTCACCTGACGGTCACGCTCACCGATCACCTGCTCCAGCCGGCCGATCACCGACTGCAGCGTCCCCTGCACATCCGCCGACGCCGTCGTGTCGTACGACCGACGATCCTTGCCAGCACCCGCCATCACACACCACTCCCCGTCAAAGAACCCGAACGGCTATCGAACAACAGACATCTGGACCGCAGCAGCGGCCGGTGGGCCGGCTCAGCGGAACCGCGCGGCGTCGAAGTTCGCCGCGCTCATCTGCTGCCGCGCGTTCTCGCCCTGCTCCTGGTCACCGGAGGAGAACGCCGACTCCATGCCCGACTGGCCACCCAGGATCGCCGCCAGCGACGAATTCAGCTCCCGCGTGATCCCGTCCGCGTGCGCCTTGAACTGATCGAACGCCTGCCGACCCGCACCGTTGAACTTCCCCTCCAACGGCTGTGCGGCCTGCACCAGCTGACGGATCAACGCCCCCAGATCGTCGCTCGACCCCCGCGAATCCCTCATCAGCGTCGACAGCGTCTGCGCACCCATGTCGAACTTCACGCCGAACTCTCCTCCCCCTTCACATCATGTGGACCGTGGGCCGCACGCTTGCGCGGCCACGGCATGGCTGGAACATTGCTATCAGGACCGAAGCCACTGTGGGTGATCGGGGCCACGATGTCCACAGGTGCATCACAAATGGCCCCCACCTGCCACTCTCACCGCTCTGTGTGCCGGGCCGTCACCTCGATGCCGTCGCCGTGCTGTCACGGCAGATCAGCAGCAGGGCCCGGTCGTCGTTGACGTCCTTGGCCACGGCCTCGATGAGATGCCAGGCGGCGCCCTGGAAGCCGCCGGCGACGTACCGGTCGGCCTCGCCGGTGAGGCGGTCGATGCCCTCGGCGATGTCCCGGTCGGCCGTCTCGACCAGGCCGTCGGTGAAGAGCATCAGCACGTCGCCGGGGCGCAGCGAGCCCTTGACGGGGTCGAACTGCGCCCCGTCGTACACGCCGAGGAGAGGGCCTTCGGCGGCCTTCTCCTCCCAGCGGCCGGTGCCGGCGCTGAGCTGGAGCCCCGGCGGATGGCCCGCGGAGTACAGCTCGTAGTCGCCGGAGTCCAGGTCGAGGACGAGGTGGATGGAGGTGGCAAAGCCTTCCTGCCAGTCCTGGCGGAGCAGATAGCCGTTGGCCGCGGGCAGGAAGGCGTGCGGGGGCAGACTGCCCAGCAGTCCGCCGAAGGCGCCGGACAGCAGCAGGGCGCGTGAGCCGGCGTCCATGCCCTTGCCGGAGACGTCGGTGAGGACGACCTCCAGGGTGCGGCCGCCGTTGGTGCGGGCCGCGACGACGAAGTCGCCGGAGAAGGACTGGCCTCCTGCGGGGCGCAGCGCCATCTCGTGGTGCCAGCCGGCCGGCAGCACGGGCAGCTTGCTCTGCACGCGGATGCGTTCGCGCAGGTCGAACAGCATCGTGCCGCCGCGCCGCCAGGGCACGCCGACCCGGCTGCGGAACTGGGCGATCAGCAGTCCGATGAACCCGCAGGCGGCGACGGCCAGGACCACGCCGGGTGTCACCCGGGAGGGACCCTCGGTGTACGGGCCGAGCCGGACCGACTCCACGATCAGCGCGGCGGCGGCGGCCGCGTACAGGCCGAGGAGGCTCGCGGGACGCAGCAGCAGGCCGCCCACGACGATGGGCAGCACCAGCGTCACCGGCGAGAACCACACGGAGTCGACGAGGGTCAGGGCCGCGAGCAGCGGGATGGTCAGCAGCAGTCCGCCGAAGGCGATCCAGTCCGAGCCGTCGCCGCGGAAGTAGTCGACGGCGGCCCGGCGCAGGCTGACGCGGGCCCGGTGCCATCGCATCTTGACCCGGGCCGGGAACGTCTCGGCCGCCGTGCGCGGCCCTCGTCCTGCTGCCATCAGTTCGGGACCCTATCCAGCAAAGCCGCCGCTTGGCACAGGAGGTCCGACTTATCCCCCGTCCGAGGCTGGACTTCACATGAATCCGGACGACGACGCATCGAGCGGCGGCCGGGATATCTCATACCTCGTGCCGTATCGTCCCGTTGCGGGCGATCCGTCGTCCGCGGGGCGGTCGCGTGCGGTGACAGGTGCGGTGCCGCTCGGCGGGGGTTCACATCCGGCGCGTATGCGGCAATTCCGGGCGGCCGGTGCGGAGCCGGGTCCGGTGACGTGATCCGGCGGCGCGATGTGCTTCGGCGCGCGCCTGCCCGCGTGCGGCGTCGGCGGAGCAGCCGGCGGCGGAGCCGGGCACGGGCACGGCGGCGGGAGCGGGGTCAGTGCTGCTGGCAGGCGGGACACCAGAAGAGGTTGCGGGCGGCCAGGCCGGCCGTGCGGATCTCGGTGCCGCAGACGTGGCAGGGCTGCTGGGCCCGGCGGTAGACGTACACCTCGCCGCCGTGGTCGTCGACGCGGGGCGGGCGGCCCATCGCCTCGGGGGTGTGTTCGGGGCGGACGGTGTCGATACGGTTGGCGCGGACGCCCTCGCGCATGAGCGTCACGAGGTCGGCCCAGATCGCGTCCCATTCAGCGGGGGTGATGTCCTTGCCGGCGCGGTAGGGGTCGATGCCGTGCCGGAAGAGGACCTCGGCGCGGTAGACGTTGCCGACGCCCGCGATGACCTTCTGGTCCATCAGCAGGGCCGCGATGGAGGTGCGGCTGCGGCGGATGCGCGCCCAGGCGGCGGCCGGGTCGGCGTCGGCGCGGAGCGGGTCGGGGCCGAGACGGTCGTGTATCGCCTGCTTCTCGGTGTCGGTGATCAGAGCGCAGGTGGTGGGGCCGCGCAGGTCGACGTAGGCGGTGGGGCAGGCCAGGCGGAGGCGGACGGTGTCGGCGGGCGGCGGCGCGGGGGCGTCACCGAAGGTGACCTTGCCGAACAGGCCGAGGTGGATGTGGACCCAGTCGCTGTCCCTGAAGTGCAGGAACAGATGCTTGCCGTGGGCGTCGGTACCGGTCAGCACTGCCCCGGTGAGCAGATCGGCCGCGTCGGAGAACTTGCCCTGGGGGCTGGTGACGGTCACGGGCCGGCCGGCGAAGCGGGCCGCGTAGTCCTGGGCCAGGCGGTGGATCGTGTGCCCTTCCGGCACGGTGCGGTGTCCTTTCCTGCCGTTCCTGCCGTCCGGGGCCGGCTCCCCGTTGCCCGCCGTGCGGGGCTGGAGTTCCCCGTTGCGTGCCGTCCGGGGCCCGAGTTCCCCGTTGCCGGTGAAAGGGGCGCCCCGGCGGGCGCCCCGCTCACACTGTCGTGACCTACTGCTGCGGGTGGTGCGCCGGGATCGGCGGGAGCTCGCCCGTCGTCTCGTAGCGCGAGAGCATGTCGATGCGGCGGATGTGGCGCTCGTCACCGGAGAACGGCGTGTTGAGGAAGACCTCGACGAACGTGGTGGCCTCCTCGACCGAGTGCATGCGCGCACCGATCGCGACGACGTTGGCGTTGTTGTGCTGGCGGCCGAGGGCCGCTGTCTCCTCGCTCCAGGCGAGGGCGGCGCGGACGCCCTTGACCTTGTTGGCCGCGATCTGTTCGCCGTTGCCGGAGCCGCCGATCACGATGCCGAGGGAGTCGGGGTCGCCGGCCGTGCGCTCGGCCGCGCGCAGACAGAAGGGCGGGTAGTCGTCCTGGGCGTCGTAGATGTGCGGCCCGCAGTCGACGGGCTCGTGCCCCGCCGCCTTCAGCCACTCGACGAGGTGGTTCTTGAGTTCGAAGCCCGCATGGTCGGAGCCGAGATACACGCGCATGGTCCGAGTGTGGCACGGCCCAATCACCGAGGACATGCCGGGTGCGGCTGCCGAAGAGTGGGCCCACATATCACATGACGCAAGCGATTGTGATGGAAACAACGAACCTCAAGAGAACCTCATGTAACGATTACGTTTCGAAGGTTCACGAATCCGGTGGCCTCAGATTCACTGGACCAGCTCGTGCAGCGCGCTCGTACGGGTTACCGCTCACCCGGCGTAAAGGAAACTGTCCATGACCTCGCAGCCGACCCTGCCGAAGGCTGGAAGCGGCCAGGCGATCCCCGCCTCACCCCACAGATCCGGGCTCCAGGCCGGACTCAAGAACCGTCATCTGTCAATGATCGCGATCGGTGGTGTCATCGGCGCCGGTCTGTTCGTCGGCTCCAGCACCGGCATCGCCACCGCCGGACCCGGCATCCTGATCTCCTACGCACTCGTCGGTGCCCTCGTCGTGCTCGTGATGCGCATGCTCGGCGAGATGTCCGCGGCGAACCCGACCTCCGGCTCCTTCTCCGCGCACGCCGACCGTGCGCTGGGCAGCTGGGCGGGCTTCACCATCGGCTGGCTGTACTGGTTTTTCTGGGTCGTCGTGCTGGCCGTGGAGTCCACCGCGGGCGCGGCGATCCTGGCCGACTGGGTCCCGGCCGTCCCCCAGTGGGGCTGGGCCCTCATCGTCATGGTGGTGCTGACCGCCACCAACCTGGTCTCCGTCGGCTCCTACGGTGAGTTCGAGTTCTGGTTCGCCGGGATCAAGGTCGTCGCGATCGCCGCGTTCATCGTCATCGGTCTGCTGGCCGTCCTGGGCATCCTGCCCGGCGTCCACGCCGAGCAGGCGTCCTTCTCCAACCTGACCAGCCACGGCGGCTTCCTGCCGCACGGCCCCGGATCCATCCTCACCGGTGTGCTGCTCGTCGTGTTCTCCTTCATGGGCAGCGAGATCGCCACCCTGGCCGCGGGCGAGTCCGAGGACCCGCAGCGCGCGGTCACCAAGTCGACCAACAGCATCATCTGGCGGATCGCCGTCTTCTACCTCGGCTCGATCTTCGTCGTGGTCTCCCTGATCCCCTGGGACGACAAGACGATCGCCGACAAGGGCTCGTACGTCGCGGCGCTGGACTCCCTGGGCATCCCCCACGCCGGCCAGATCATGGACCTCATCGTGCTGGTCTCGGTGCTGTCCTGTCTCAACTCCGGCCTGTACACCGCCTCCCGCATGGCCTTCTCGCTCGGTGAGCGCGGGGACGCCCCGCGGGCGTTCGCCCGCACCACCGCACGGGGTGTGCCGAGGACCGCGATCCTCGTCTCGGTCGCCTTCGGCTTCCTCGCTGTGTTCTTCAACTACGAGTTCCCGGACACCGTCTTCCTCTTCCTCGTCAACTCCTCCGGCGCCGTCGCCCTGTTCGTGTGGCTGGTGATCTGCTTGTCGCAGCTGCGGATGCGGCGCATCATCCAGCGCGAGGCCCCGGAGAAGCTGATCGTGAAGATGTGGCTGTACCCCTATCTGACGTGGGCGGCCGCCGCTCTGATCCTGGGCGTCTTCGGATACATGCTGACCGACACCGAGCACGACGGCCGCGAAACCGTGCTGCTGTCGCTGCTGGTCGCGGCGATCGTGCTGGTGATCGCCGTGGTCAAGCAGAGACTGACCGGCCGCCGTCCTCCGGTGGCCGCGGCAGCCGACCGGGAGCAGGTTGCGGCCGGCGACTGACCCGGTCCCGCCCTGACGCAGAACGAAGGAGGGAGCCCCGCGGGGCTCCCTCCTCGTGCGTGTGCGGGGCCTTCTCGTGCGTGTGCGGTGACCGCGTCCGGTCGTGCCCCGCCGCACCGCGCGCAGACGGCATCCGCCGGCATGCATACGGAAGGCTCACCGGGTTCTCAGCGGTACCCGGCGAGCCTTCCGTGCGGCGACCGGGGCGTCAGCGCTTGCCGGCCAGCTTCCAGGCGGTGGGCAGCAGCCCCATCGCCAGGACGGCCTTGAGGGCGTCGCCGATCAGGTACGGGACGAGGCCGGCCGCGATCGCGGCGGAGGCGGACATGCCGGCGGACACGGCCAGATAGGGCACGCCGACGGCGTAGATGACCGCCTCGCCGAGGACCATCGCGCCGGCCATGCGCAGCGGGGAGCGGTCGGCGCCGCGCCGGGCCAGGGCACCCACGACGGCGGAGGCGAGCAGCATACCGAGGACGTAACCGAAGGTGACCAGGCCCGGCCCCGAGGCGCCGCCCGCGAACCACGGCACACCGGCCAGACCGGCGAGCGCGTACAGCGCCAGCGACAGCATGCCGCGGCGGGCACCGAGCGTGGTGCCGACGAGCA
Organism: Streptomyces thermodiastaticus; assembly: GCF_014656135.1. Lineage (GTDB taxonomy): Bacteria > Actinomycetota > Actinomycetes > Streptomycetales > Streptomycetaceae > Streptomyces > Streptomyces thermodiastaticus. The sequence goes on along the minus strand of NZ_BNBV01000025.1, from coordinate 80,873 downwards.
GGGCGGCGAACGTCTGCCCGGTCACCGGCACCGGGGAGTGGGGCACCGGCACCGCGATCTGGGCCGCCAGGCCGGTGAGCACGGCGCCGCCGGCCACGAGGGCGGCATCGCGCACACGGGACGCGGGCAGAAGATCGGCGAGGACGGCGCCGGAACGGGCGCCGGCAGCAGCGGTGCTCATGGGGACTCCCCGGGGGTGAAGTGGACATGTGGGAACACCGTGACGCTATACCGGCACATCACCGCCCCTCACCGTCAGCGCTCGACAAAGGGCCGGACACACCCTGGTGGGCTCCGCACAAAGCCCGCGGCCTACACCCGGCACGGCGTGAGAACGGTCACCGAAGCCGTGTGGACGCCGCCACAGACCGGGGGCCGGGCATCCACTGCGGCGGGGGCCGGACGTCCGCTGCGGCCGGTGCCTGCAGTGGCCGGTGCCTGCGGCGGCCGGGAAACACTGCCCGTTCGGCACCTGTGACTGCCCTCGGGTCCCTGGCGCCCGTGCCGCCCGTCGCGTCACGCTGAGCAGCGCGCACCGCGGGGTCCGCTCCCGCCGAACGACACCGTGCCCGGACCGCCGGGCCGCCCGACGAGTGACGAGGTACGGAGACACTGTGCACGACCGGGAGAGGGTCAAGCCGACGACGGCGGCAAGCAGGAGCGTCCCGGCCCATACTCCCTCGGTCACCGCGCCGGCCCCTCAACAGCGGTCCGCGCCGGCACAGGCCCTCCTCGCGCTGCAGCGCACGGCGGGCAACAGCGCCGTCGTCCAGACGCTCCGTCAGGCCGGGAACGATCAGGAGCAGCATCGGCACGGCCCCGGCTGCGGCCACCAGGCCCCCGGGCAGCCGCACATCCAGCGGTCCGCCGTGCACGAGGTGCTGCGCGGCAGCGGCAGGCCGCTCGGCGGGGACGTCCGCGCCGACATGGAGGCCCGGCTCGGCGCCGACTTCTCCGACGTCCGCATCCACGACGACGCCGCCGCCAAGGCCTCGGCCGCCGAGCTGGGTGCGCGCGCCTACACCTCGGGCAACCACATCGTGATCGGTGAGGGCGGCGCCGACCGCCACACCCTCGCGCACGAGCTGACCCATGTGATCCAGCAGCGTCAGGGTCCGGTGGCGGGCACCGACAACGGCGCCGGCCTGAAGGTCTCCGACCCGTCGGACCGCTTCGAGCGGGAGGCCGAGGCGAACGCGACGCTCGCCCTGTCCCGGCCCGCGCCGGCGACGGCCGGCCACGATCACGAAGACGGCCGGTGAACGGACCGCGCCGCCACCGGGGCACAGGTGCAGGGTCCGGAAGCGCAGGACGAGCCGTGGCTCACCGTCTCCAGGGGCGTGGTCACGCCTCCCCGTACTTCCAGGCCACCGAGGCGTCCGAGCAACCGACGTGGAACCAGGACACGTTCATGTGCGAGGGCGGCTCGCACACTCCCTGACGGACGCTTCTCCGGCCCGCGTCGATCCGCTCGGCCGCTCGCGTCACACGCCTTTCATGAACGGCGTCACACGAAGTTCATGTTCTCACAAAATTCCGCTTGTTGACATCGGCTGTCCGCAGCCGGGAGCATGATTGCCATGAGCCCGTTCACGAGCTGTCGCACTCTGTGTCGCTGACCCGTTGACGCGCCCCGGAGCACTTTTCCTCCGGCTGTCCGGTGCGTCCTGGCGCGCATTTCGTTTCCCGGCCTCCTTTCCCGGGTTACCTTTTCCGGTCTCCTTTCCCGGGTTTCCGCTCTCCGGCCGATTTTCCTTCCGGCCGTGCTTCTTCCGGGTGAGCGCCCGTCGCCTGTGCACGCCTCGGCGGCGGGTTCTTTCCGGTCCGCACGGCCGCGTTCGCCGACGCGTTGTTTTCTTCCCTTCCCGAGACTTCCGCGGAGTTCCCCCATGTCCTCAGCGTCTCCACCCGGCCTCGACCGGCGGGTGTTCCTGACCGCCCTGCTCGGCACCGCCGCCGCGACGGCCGGGCTGAGCGGCTGCGCCGGCTCCCGTGCCTCCGCCTCGTCCGCCGACCTGTCCGCGCCGCTGGCGGACAAGGTCCCGCCCGGAACCAGTCTGAACATCGCCAGCTATCAGGACGTGCAGCAGCTGCAATTCCGTCTGGCCGGATTTTCCAAGCTGCCGTTCACCGTCTCGCACTGGCTGAACATAGGCGCGGGCCCCGATGTCATCAACGCCTTCCGTGCCACGTCCCTGGATGTGGCGGACAATGCCGGGATCCCCCCGATCCAGGCGCACTACCAGGGCTTCGACGCGAAGATCGTGGCGATCGACATCACCCGTAAACCGAATTACCTATTCGCCACCAGGCCCGGCAGCGACATCCACACGGTCGAGGATTTCAAGGGCAAACGGCTCGCCTTCTCGCAGGGGCAGGCCCAGGGCGTTGTCCTGCTGCGCGCTCTGAAAAAGGCGGGCCTGGCCTACCGGGAGGTGAAGCTCATTCCGCTGACCAGCAATCAGTTCCTCACCGCGCTGCAGTCCGGCCAGGTGGACGTCGCCCCGCTCGCCAACGAGCAGGCGCCGGCGTATCTGCGGCAGTACGGATCCAAGGGCGCCCGCATCATCCGTACCGACGTCGTGGATCTGCTCAAGCTGCTGTGGGCGCCGGTCTCCGTGCTCGCCGACCGGGCCAAGGCCGCCGCGATCGCCGCGTACATCCCCTACTGGGCCAAGGGTCTGGTGTGGCAGTGGGAGCACCCGGACGTGTGGAACCGGGAGTTCTACGTCACAAAGCAGAACCTGACCCTCGCCCAGGCCGAGGCGGTCACCGCGCTCGCCAACAAGCCGCTGTTCCCGCCCAGCTGGGACGAGGCGATCCGGTGGGAGCAGGAGACCGCGGACCTGCTCGCCGAGGGCGGGTTCGTGAAGCGGTTCACGGTCGACTCGCTGTTCGACCGGCGTTTCGAGCCCCTGGCCGCCGACGCCGTGCCGGCGCAGTACCGGAGGTGACGGCCGTGACCACCACCGCACCCTCGACCTCCGCGTCCCGTACAGCGGACGGCACCGCGGCGAGCACCGGCACCGGGGCCCGCCCGGGCCGGAAACGGAGCCGCCGCACACTCACGCCCGGCCGCCGTGTGCCCGCGGGCCGGCTGATCGGACCCGCCGTCGTCCTGGCGCTGTGGGCGGCCGGTTCCGCCGCCGGGCAGCTCGACCCGGGCGCGATCCCGGCGCCCTGGACGGTGGCGCGGACGGCCGTACGGCTGTGGACCGAGGGCACCCTGCCCTCCGACATCGCGACCTCGCTGCGGCGCGCCGCCCTCGGCTTCGCCATCGGTCTGACCGCCGGGGTGGTGCTGGCGCTGGCCTCCGGGCTCAGCCGGATCGGCGAGGCCCTGATCGACGGGACGGTGCAGCTCAACCGGGCCGTCCCGACCCTCGGTCTGATCCCGCTGTTCATCCTGTGGCTGGGCATCGGCGAGACCTTCAAGATCGCGATCATCGCGATCGTCGTCTACATCCCGGTCTATCTGAACACCCATGCCGCGCTGTCCGGCATCGACACCCGGTTCGTCGAACTGGCCGAGGTGCAGGGCCTGTCCCGGCCGCAGTTCATCCGCCAGGTGGTGATCCCCGGCGCGCTGCCCGGCTTCTTCGTCGGACTGCGGCTCGCCGTGACCGGGTCCTGGCTGGGCCTGGTGGTGCTGGAGCAGATCAACGCCACCAGCGGCCTCGGTTACCTGATGTTCCAGGCCCAGAACTACGGCCAGACCGACATCATCCTGGTCGGTTTGCTGATCTACGGCGTGTTCGGCCTGGTCTCCGACAGCGTGGTCCGCCTGATCGAACGGAGGGTGCTGTCGTGGCGCCGCACACTGAGCGTCTGACCCGGCCCGCCGTCCGGCTGCGCGGCCTGACCCGCTCCTTCGCGGGCCGCACGGTCCTCGACGGCATCGACCTGGACCTGCCGGCCGGCCAGTTCACGGCCCTGCTCGGGCACAGCGGTTCCGGCAAGAGCACCTTGCTGCGGGCCGTCGCCGGACTCGACCACGGTGTCGAGGGCAGCGGCGAGATCAGCGCCCCTGAGCGGGTGTCCGTGGTCTTCCAGGACTCCCGGCTGCTGCCCTGGCGGCGGGTGCTGCCCAACGTTCTGCTGGGCACGGACGGCAAGGACGCCGCCGAGCGCGGCCGGGCCGCCCTGGCCGAGGTGGGCCTGGCGGGCCGGGAACGGGCCTGGCCGAGCGAGCTGTCCGGCGGCGAGGCCCAGCGTGCCGCGCTGGCCCGCTCGCTGGTGCGCGAGCCGGAACTGCTGCTGGCCGACGAGCCGTTCGGCGCGCTGGACGCGCTGACCAAGATCCGTATGCATGGCCTGCTGCGCGACCTGTGGCAGCGGCACCGGCCGTCGGTGCTGCTGGTCACCCACGACGTGGACGAGGCCCTGGTGCTCGCCGACCGGATCCTCGTCCTGGACTCCGGCCGTATCGGCCTGGACCTCGCCCTGGACCGTCCCCATCCGCGCTCGCCGCGCGATCCGGTGCTGGGCGCCTGCCGGGAACGGCTGCTGGCCGCCCTCGGCGTCACCGAGGAAGCCGCCTGACCCGCCGCCGCACACCGCGCCCGGCGCCCCGATCCGGTCCGGGCCGGTCCGCTCCGGTCCGCCTTATCGGCCCCCGCGATCCCGCCCCTGCTTCCGGTCCCTGCGATCCCCGTCCCGTCCCCGATCCCCGTCCCGTCTCCGATTCCCGTCCCGTCCGATCCGGTTCCCGTCCCGAAAACTCGTATGAAAGGACCCGTCCATGTCCCTGAAGATCACCAAGGTCACCGCCCGCATCGGCGCCCGGGTGTCCGGCGTCGACCTCACCCGTCCCCTCAGCGATGAGCAGGTCGCCGAGATCCGCGAGGCCCTGAACGTCCACAAGGCGCTGGTGTTCGACGCCACCGGCCTGGACGACGCCGGCCAGGAGGCGTTCCTGAGCCGGTTCGGGGAGCTGACCACCGCCCACCCGACCGTCCCGGCGGTCGAGGGCGCCCCGAACGTGCTGCCCGTGGACAGCGAGCGGGGCCGCTCCAACCACTGGCACACCGACGTCACCTTCGTGGTGAACCCGCCGCAGGTCACCAGCCTGCGCAGCATCACGATCCCGCCGTACGGCGGCGAGACCCTGATCGCGAACGCGGCGGCCGCCTACCGGGACCTGCCCGAGCCGCTGCGCCGCCTCGCGGACACCTTGTGGGCGGAGCACACCAACGACTACGACTACGCCGTGCCGGACGAGGCGATCGACGAGGCGGAGGCCGCCCGCCGGGCCCAGTTCACCTCCATCCGCTACCGCACCGCCCATCCGGTGGTCCGCGTCCACCCCCTCACCGGGGAGCGCGGGCTGTTCATCGGCGGGTTCGCGCAGCGGATCGTCGGGCTGTCGGCCGGCGAGTCCCGCAAGATCCTGGAGCTGCTCCAGGCGTATGTGACCCGGCCGGAGAACGTGCTGCGCCACCGCTGGTCGGAGAACGAGCTGGTGCTGTTCGACAACCGGATCACCCAGCACTACGCCATCGACAACTACGACGACCTGCCCCGCCGACTGCACCGGGTGACCGTCGCCGGCGAGGTGCCGGTGGGTGCGGACGGCAAGCAGAGCTGGGCGATCGAGGGCGATGCCTCCCACTACACGGCTGTCGCCCCGGTTCCCGTCGGCGCGTAAGCTGCTGTTCACCCTGTGTGCGGCTGATGTCCGGATCGTGGGCAGCCGTCTCATCCGGCCGGGCCGGCTGTCCACACTGGGACCTTTGCCCCTGTTCCCGTCCTGGACACGCCGCCCCATGCCACGCAGTACCACCGCCGTCGAGACGCCCGCGCAGCGGGCGGACGACGCCTCCCTGTCGCACGGTCTCAAGCAGCGCCACCTGTCGATGATCGCCCTCGGGGGCGTCATCGGGGCCGGTCTGTTCGTCGGTTCCGGCGCCGGCATCGCCGCCGCCGGGCCGTCGATCATCGTCGCCTACTCCCTGTCCGGCATCCTCGTGATGCTGGTGATGCGGATGCTGGGCGAGCTGTCCGCCGCCTACCCGTCCTCCGGCTCGTTCTCCACGCACGCCGAGCGGGCGCTCGGCCCGTGGGCCGGGTTCACGGTGGGCTGGGCCTTCTGGGTGCTGCTGTGCACGGCGGTGGGCCTGGAGGGCATCGGCGCCGCGACCATCGTCACCGGCTGGCTGCCGGGCACCCCGCAGTGGGTGTGGGTGGCGCTGTTCATGGTGCTCTTCTGCGGCACGAACCTCGCCGCTGTGAAGAACTTCGGCGAGTTCGAGTTCTGGTTCGCCACCCTGAAGGTGGCCGCGATCGTCCTGTTCCTGGTGCTGGGCGTGCTGGCGATCGCGGGCGTGCTGCCGGGCACCGACTCGCCGGGCGCCTCGCATCTGAGCGACTTCCTGCCGCACGGCGGGCACGGCCTGATCGTGGGTCTGCTCGCCTCCGTGTTCGCCTACGGCGGCCTGGAGACGGTGACGATCGCGGCGGCCGAGTCGGAGGACCCGGTGCGCGGCGTGGCGGGCGCGGTGCGCACCGCGATGTGGCGCATCGCCCTGTTCTACATCGGCTCCATGGCCGTCGTGGTCACCCTGGTGCCGTGGGACGACCCGGAGGTCGTCGACAAGGGCCCGTACGTGGCCACGCTGGACCACCTCGGCATCCCCGCCGCCGGGCAGCTGATGAACGTGGTGGTGCTGGTGGCGCTGCTGAGCGCGATGAACGCCAACATCTACGGCTCCTCGCGCATCGCCTACTCGCTGGTGCGGCGCGGCCAGGGCCCCAAGGCGCTGGCGCGAGTCACCGGCGGGGTGCCGCGCGCCGCGGTGCTGACCTCCTCGGCCTTCGGTTTCATCTGTGTGCTGCTGAGCTACTGGCGGCCCGACGACGTCTTCCCGTGGCTGCTGAACATGATCGGCGCGGTGGTGCTGGTCGTGTGGATCTTCATCGCCCTCTCGCAGCTCATGCTGCGCACCCGGCTGGAGCGTGAGGAGCCGCAGAAGCTGGTCGTGCGGATGTGGCTGTTCCCGTGGCTGACCTGTCTGGCCATGGCCGGCATGGTGGCGATCTTCCTGCTGATGGCCCAGGAGCCCGACACCCGGGTGCAGCTGTACTCGACGGGCGCGATGACGCTGGTCCTGGCGGCGGCCGGCTACGTCTGGCAGCGGAGCCGGGCCCGCACCCGCACCTGACCTGCCCGCTCCCGCACCGCAAGGCCCCCACGACGACTCCTTGAATCCAAGGACCGTGGGGGCCTTCGTCTTGCCCTCCCCCGGCAGGATGCTGATAACTTGTAGTTGCAACCTCATTGCAATAAGACCGAGGGGACTCCATGCCCGTCTACACGCTGCCGGACCTGCCCTACGACTACGCGGCGCTCGCCCCGGTGATCAGCCCCGAGATCATCGAGCTGCACCACGACAAGCACCACGCGGCGTACGTGAAGGGCGCCAACGACACGCTGGAACAGCTGGCCGAGGCGCGGGAGAAGGAGCAGTGGGGCTCGGTCAACGGCCTGGAGAAGAACCTGGCCTTCCACCTCTCCGGTCACATCCTGCACAGCATCTACTGGCACAACATGACCGGCCCGAAGGAGGGCGGCGGTGAGCCGCTGGAGGCCGACGGCGTGGGCGAGCTGGCGGAGGCGATCAAGGAGTCCTTCGGGTCCTTCGCCCGTTTCAAGGCGCAGCTGTCCAAGGCGGCGGCCACCACACAGGGCTCGGGCTGGGGCGTGCTGGCGTACGAGCCGCTGAGCGGCCGGCTGATCGTCGAGCAGGTCTACGACCACCAGGGCAACGTCGGCCAGGCATCCACCCCGATCCTGGTCTTCGACGCCTGGGAGCACGCCTTCTACCTGCAGTACCGCAACCAGAAGGCCGACTTCGTCGAGGCCATGTGGCAGGTGGTGAACTGGCAGGACGTGGCCCGGCGGTACGCCGCCGCGAAGTCCCGCACGGACGTGCTGCTGCTCGCGCCCTGAGGGCGCGCCCGGGACCGCCCTGCCTCGTGATCGTCTTCTCACCTCTTCGCGGCGGCGGGCGGAAGAGCCCCCGTGGGGATGCGTCCCACGGGGGCTCTCCTCGTCGGCCGGGGCGGGCACGGCCCACCGCGCGGGACCTCTCCCGCGGGCACGGCGGCCCGTGGCAAGACGCGCGGCCGCCACCGTGCTCCCCGCCGGTGCGGGGGTCAATCCTCGAAGACGGGGCCCTGGGTGCGGGTCCGCTTGATCTCGTAGAAGCCGGGGATCGAGGCGACCGCGATGGTGCCGTCCCACAGCTTGGCGGCCTGTTCGCCCTTCGGGGCGGGGGTGACGACCGGGCCGAAGAAGGCGATCTGCTCGCCGTCGGGGCCGGGCAGCGCGATCACCGGGGTGCCCACCTCCTGGCCGACCTTGTCGATGCCCTCCTTGTGGGAGGCGCGCAGCTCGGCCTCGAACTCGAAGCCGTCCTGGTCGGCGTACTCCACCAGCTCGGTGGGCAGGCCGACCTCCTCCAGGGCGGCGATCATGGCCTCGCGCGTCGGGCCCTCGCCCCGGTTGTGGAAGCGGGTGCCGAGCGCGGTGTAGAGCGGGCCGAGGACGTCCTGGCCGTGCTTCTGCCAGGCCGCGGTCACCACCCGGACCGGGCCCCAGGCCTTGGTGGTCATCATCTCCCGGTACTCCTCGGGCAGCTGGTCCAGCTTGTCCTCGTTGAGCACCGCCAGGCTCATGATGTGCCAGCGCACCTCGATGTCCCGCAGCTTCTCCACCTCCAGCACCCACCGGGAGGTCATCCATGCCCAGGGGCACAGCGGGTCGAACCAGAAGTCGACGGGGGTCTTGCCGGAGGCGGTCGTGGCGGAGGCGGTCTCGGACATGGCTCTCCTCGGAATGCGGTCTTTGATGACCGCAACACCGAGGACGGACGTGGTCATTCCCTGCTGCCGTCCCCTCAGGAGCACATGGCAGGATCGATGCCGTCCGCATCCTGATCACTCGACGAGGGAGTTGCGCCTGTGCCCGGTGAGAATCTGTCCCGCGAGGAGGCCCGGGAGCGGGCCGCGCTGCTGTCCGTCGACGGGTACGAGGTGTCCCTCGACGTGCGGTCGGCCGTCGGCGAGCCGCAAGGCGAGGAGCCGCGCACCTTCCGCTCCGTCACCACGATCCGCTTCCGCTGCAACGAGCCGGGTGCCTCCAGCTTCGCGGACCTGATCGCGCCGAGCGTCACGGCCGTCTCCCTGAACGGCAAGGACCTCGACCCCAGCGAGGTCTTCGACGGCTCCCGGATCCTGCTGGAGGACCTGGCCGCCGACAACGAGCTGATCGTGGACGCCCAGTGCGCCTACTCGCGCACCGGCGAGGGCCTGCACCGCTTCGTCGACCCGGAGGACGGCGAGGTCTACCTGTACACCCAGTACGAGCCGGCCGACGCCCGCCGGGTCTTCGCGACCTTCGAGCAGCCCGACCTGAAGGCGCCCTTCCGCTTCGAGGTGACGGCGCCGGAGGGCTGGACGGTGTGGAGCAACGGCGCCGGCGAACGGCACGACGGGGTATGGCGGTTCGCGGAGACCAAGCCCATCTCGACGTACATCACGTGCGTGGTCGCCGGCCCGTACCACTACGTGACCGACACCTACGAGCGGCAGCTGGCGGACGGCTCACGGCTGCGGATCCCGCTCGGCGCGATGTGCCGCAAGAGCCTGGCCAAGCACTTCGACGCCGACGACGTCTTCCTGGTCACCAAGCAGGGCCTGGACTTCTTCCATGACCACTTCGACTACCCGTACCCGTTCGGCAAGTACGACCAGGCGTTCGTGCCCGAGTACAACCTCGGCGCGATGGAGAACCCGGGCCTGGTGACCTTCCGGGAGGAGTACATCTTCCGCGGCAAGGTGACGCAGGCCTCCTACGAGGCGCGGGCCAACGTCGTCCTGCACGAGATGGCGCACATGTGGTTCGGCGACCTGGTCACCATGGAGTGGTGGGACGACCTGTGGCTCAAGGAGTCCTTCGCGGACTTCATGGGCGCGTTCGCGCTGGTCGGCGCCACCCGCTTCACCGACGGCTGGATCACCTTCGCCAACCGGCGCAAGGCCTGGGCGTACCGGGCCGACCAGTGGCCCTCCACCCACCCGATCACCGCGGACATCCGCGATCTGCAGGACGCCAAGCTCAACTTCGACGGCATCACCTACGCCAAGGGCGCCAGCGTGCTCAAGCAGCTGGTGGCCTACGTCGGCCAGGACGCCTTCCTGGAGGGCGCCCGCCGCTACTTCAAGCGGCACGCCTACGGCAACACCCGCCTGGGCGACCTGCTGGCGGTCCTGGAGGAGACCAGCGGCCGGGACATGGCCGCGTGGGCGCGGTCCTGGCTGCAGACGGCCGGCCTCAACGCGCTGACCCCGCAGGTGGTGCTGGACGCCGACGGGCGGATCCAGGAGCTGGCCGTGCTGCAGGAGGCGGCCGAGTCGCACCCCGAGCTGCGTCCGCACCGGGTGGCGGTGGGCCTGTACCGGCGCTCCGCAGCCGGGGCGCTGGAGCGGTACGCGCGCACCGAGGTGGACGTTGCCGGCGCCCGGACCGTGGTGGCGGAGCTGGCCGGGCAGGACGCACCGGACCTGGTCCTGGTCAACGACGACGACCTGACCTACTGCAAGATCCGTTTCGACGCCACCTCGCTGGCCACGCTCCGCACGGACCTGGGTGCCCTGACCGACCCGCTGGCCCGTGCCCTGTGCTGGTCGGCGCTGTGGAACCTGACGCGGGACGCGCTGCTGCCGGCGCGGGACTTCCTCGACCTGGTGCTGCGCTTCGCGGGCCGGGAGACCGAGATCGGCGTACTGCAGATGCTGCACGCGTGGGCCGAGTCCGCGCTGGTGCACTATGTGGCGCCCGAGCGGCGGGAGACGGCCGGGCAGGCGCTGGCCGAGGGTGCGCTGGCCGAGCTGAGGAACGCCGAGCCGGGCAGCGAGCACCAGCTGGCCTGGGCACGCTTCTTCGCCTCCGTGGCCTCGGCGCCGGCCGACCTCGAGCTGCTGAAGGGCCTGCTGGACGGCACGGAGCAGATCGACGGGCTGGACGTCGACCAGGAGCTGCGCTGGGCGTTCCTGGAGCCGCTGGCCGCGCACGGCGTGGCGGACGAGACGGTGCTCGCCCAGGAGCTGGCCCGGGACGACACCGCCTCCGGCAAGCGCCACCAGGTGCGCTGCCTGGCCGCGCGGCCCTCCGCCGAGGTCAAGGCGCAGGCCTGGCACGACGTGGTGGAGTCCGACGCGCTGTCCAACGCACTGGTGGAGGCCACGATCGCGGGCTTCGCCCGGCCCTCGCAGCGCGAGCTGCTGGCGCCGTACGCCGAGAAGTACTTCGCGGTGATCGAACGGGTGTGGTCCGAGCGGTCCATCCAGATCGCCATGGACATCGTCCAGGGCCTGTTCCCGGCGCTGCAGGCCTCGCCCGGGACGCTCGCGGCGACCGACGCCTGGCTCGGCGCGCACGAGAGCGCCCCGCCGGCGCTGCGCCGGCTGGTCCTGGAGGCCCGCGACGACCTGGCGCGGGCGCTGCGCGGCCAGGAGTGCGACGCACGCACGTGAGCCGTCCGGGGTGACCGCCGGTGCCCGCACCCGATCCGGTCGTCCGGCCGCGGACCCGGTGTCGCGCAACCGTGACACGCAGGCCGTAACCCCTGGTCCGTCCCGCGCGGACCAGGGGTTTTCGCGGTCGCACGGGTGTCCGGACGGACGGCGTTGTCCGGATCGTGCAACCCTCCTGTCACAGCGGTGACGGCGCGGCGCGGGCCCGGGCAACGTGGCGGGCATGAACCAGGACACCCCGCTCTCCTCCCGCCGGCCGGCCCGCCCGGCCGAGGCGGCGCCCCGCCGGGTGATGACCACCGCCCCGCTGCGCGCCCTGGGTGTGCCCGCCGCCGAGACGGCCGAGCGCTGCCGCCCCGGCGGGCCCTGGCACCGGCTGCTGCCCGGGGTCCCTCTCCTGCGCCCCGGCCCGCCGGCCGGCCCCGACCGGCTGTGGGCGGCGCTGCTGTACGCCACGCGCGGCGCCTGGCCGGATCCAGGGCCCGGGGTGCCGGCCAAGACCGCCGCCCGGGAGCCGCGCCGCCCGGCCCGCTGCACGGCGATGATCACCGGGCCGGCCGCGCTCGCACTGCACGGCTTCGCCGCCGTGCCGCCGCTGCCGGCGCTGGAGACGATCGACGTGCTGGTGGGGCGGCTGCGCCCGCCGCGTTCGGCGCGTTGGGCCCGGATCCTGCGCACGGCCGGCCTGCCGGAGCCGGTGACGGTCATGGGCGTGCCGGTGGCGCCGGTGCCGCGTGCCGTGGCCGACGCGGTCGGGCGGCTGACGGAGGCGGCCGCGGTGCGGCGGCTGCTGACCGAGGCGGTGCGCGGCGGGCACTGCGAGCCGGCCGCGCTGGTGCGGGAGCTGTCCGCGGCCCGGCTGCTGGACCGGCCGCACATGATGGGCGCGGTGGAGGCGCTGCTGGCCGAGGGCCGGGCGTCGGCCGAGGACCGGCTGTACCGGATGGTCCGCGTGCACGGGCTGCCGGAGCCGGTGTGGAACGTGGAGCTGCGGCTGCCGGGCGGCCCGTCACTGGGCGGTGCGGACGCCTACTGGCCCGAGCAGGCGGTCGCGGTGGAGCTGGATGCGCGGGCCGGCCGCCCGGGCGAGGCCGGCGCCGCCGGGGCGCGGCGCGCGCGCCGGCGCGAGCACCTGGAGCGCCTGGGCGTCACGGTCGTCCACCTGTCGCCGCGGGCGCTGCGGGACGCCCCGGAGCAGCAGGCGGCGGTGGTCCGCACGGCCCTGAGGGCGGCCGCCGGCCGCGAGCCCGCGGCGCGTCCGGTGGTGCTGCCGCGGTGAGGGCCCGTCCGGCCCTCAGGAGCGGTGCGGCACGCCGCCGGAGTCGGGCGGCGCACCCGGCGGGGTGAGCATCCGGCCCGCCGCCGGACGTTCCCGCCACAGCCGCAGCGCGACGTCGACCAGGGGGACCCGTTGCAGGCGGGGCACGGCCGGCAGCGGATGCCAGGCGGCCCGGTCGGTGGAGCCGCCCGTCTCGTGGCGCAGCTCGCCTCCGGTGACCTGTGCCTCGTAGACGATGCGGAGGCTGTGGTGGTCGGCCGGGCTGCGCAGCCGGCGCTGCCGGGTGTGCCGGCGGGAGTCGACGCCGAGCAGGGCGACCGGTTCGGCGGTGTAGCCGGTCTCCTCCTCGACCTCGCGGACCACGGTGTCGTGGGGGTCCTCGCCGTGCTCCATGCCGCCGCCGGGAAGGGTCCAGTACCGGGTGCCGTCGGGGGCGACCCAGCGGGCCAGCAGTATCGATCCGTCCTGCACGCACACGGCGTACGCCGCCACCCGCAGCTCCTGTCGCATGGCAGGACGCTACGGCATCCCGGCCCCGTGAGGCAGGGGGTCGGCCGGGAACCTGTGCCCGCGTGCACCGGCGGACGCGCCGCCCGCGCAGAGGCGTACGTCACACCGTCGTGTGCGCCGGTGCGCGGCGGGCAGGCGCCCGGGCCGTACAGCTTGCGGCGCGACGCCGTCACCGGGTTGAGCATCTGCGCCGCGCAAGGGCGTGCGCCGCAGGACCGCGGGCCCGGGACCGTGTCTCGCACACCGGGCCCGAAGGGCAAAGAATTGGACAGACCGGCCGGGCCGCACCGCATGATGGCTGATGGGCCGCATGATGGGCGGGTCCTGGTCATGCAACGACAGACACGCAAGGGAGTCACCGTGAGGGTCGGAATCGTCGGAGCCACCGGTCAGGTCGGCACGGTCATGCGCAGGATCCTCACGGAGCGCGAGTTCCCCGTCACCGAGCTGCGGCTGTTCGCCTCGGCCCGGTCGGCGGGCCGGGTCCTGGACGGCGTGACCGTGGAGGACGCCGCCCAGGCCGACTACACGGGCCTGGACATCGTGCTGTTCTCGGCGGGCGGCGCCACCTCGAAGGCGCTGGCCGAGAAGGTCGCCTCGCAGGGTGCCGTGGTGATCGACAATTCCTCCGCCTGGCGCCGCGACCCGGACGTGCCGCTGGTGGTGGCCGAGGTGAACCCGCACGCCCTCGCCAACCGCCCCAAGGGCATCATCGCCAACCCGAACTGCACCACGATGGCCGCGATGCCGGTCCTCAAGCCGCTGCACGAGGAGGCCGGGCTTCAGGCGCTGGTCGTCGCCACCTACCAGGCGGTGTCCGGCTCCGGCCTGGCAGGCGTGACCGAGCTGCACGGACAGACGCAGAAGGTCGTCGCGGAGGCCGACAAGCTGACCCACGACGGCGCGGCGGTGGACTTCCCCGACCCGGGTGTCTACAAGCGTCCGATCGCCTTCAACGTGCTGCCCTTCGCCGGCAACCTCGTCGACGACGGTCTGAACGAGACCGACGAGGAGCAGAAGCTGCGGCACGAGTCCCGCAAGATCCTGGAGATCCCGGACCTGAAGGTGTCCGGCACCTGCGTGCGCGTGCCCGTCTTCAGCGGTCACTCCGTGCAGCTCAACGCCCGTTTCGCACGGCCGATCAGCGTGGAGCGCGCCACCGAGCTGCTGGCCGAGGCCCCCGGCGTGGTCCTGTCGGACATCCCCACCCCGCTGCAGGCCGCCGGCCAGGACCCCTGCTACGTGGGCCGCATCCGCCGCGACGAGACGGTGGACAACGGCCTGGCGCTGTTCGTCTCCGCGGACAACCTCCGCAAGGGCGCGGCCCTGAACGCGGTCCAGCTGGCGGAGCTGGTGGCGGCGGAGCTGAACGCGTAAGCCCCCGCGTCCCGGAGGTCTGCCAGGCCCGTACGCCCTTCGAGCGGGCGGTCGCCGCACACCGGTGACCGCCCGCTCGTGGTGTCCGCGACGTGGAAGGATGACCGCATCCGTACACAGGAGGAGATGAACGCGTGCCTGGCACAAACCTGACGCGCGAGGAGGCGCGGCAGCGGGCGAAGCTGCTCACCGTCGACTCGTACGAGATCGAACTCGACCTCTCCGGGGCGCAGGAGGGAGGCACCTACCGGTCCGTGACCACGGTGCGCTTCGACGTGGCGGAGAACGGTGCCGAGTCCTTCGCCGACCTGGTCGCGCCGGCCGTCCACGAGGTGGTCCTCAACGGCGACACGCTGGATCCCGCCGAGGTCTTCCAGGACTCCCGGATCGCGCTGCCCGGCCTGCTCGAGGGCCGCAACGTGCTGCGGGTCGTCGCCGACTGCGCGTACACCAACACCGGTGAGGGCCTGCACCGCTTCGTCGATCCCGTCGACGACCAGGCGTACCTGTACACGCAGTTCGAGGTCCCGGACGCGCGGCGGGTCTTCGCCTGCTTCGAGCAGCCGGATCTGAAGGCCACCTTCCAGTTCACCGTGAAGGCGCCCGAGGGCTGGACCGTGGTGTCCAACTCGCCCTCCCCTCAGCCGAAGGACAACGTCTGGGTCTTCGAGCCGACGCCGCGCATCTCGACGTACATCACCGCGCTGATCGCCGGGCCGTACCACAGCGTGCACAGCGTGTACGAGAAGGACGGGCAGTCCGTGCCGCTCGGCATCTACTGCCGGCCGTCGCTGGCCGAGCACCTCGACGCCGATGCGATCTTCGAGGTGACCCGGCAGGGCTTCGACTGGTTCCAGGAGAAGTTCGACTACGCCTACCCGTTCACGAAGTACGACCAGCTGTTCGTGCCCGAGTTCAACGCGGGAGCGATGGAGAACGCGGGCGCGGTCACCATCCGCGACCAGTACGTCTTCCGGTCCAAGGTGACCGACGCGGCGTACGAGGCGCGGGCGGAGACGATCCTGCACGAGCTGGCCCACATGTGGTTCGGCGACCTGGTCACCATGGAGTGGTGGAACGACCTGTGGCTGAACGAGTCGTTCGCCACCTACACCTCCATCGCCTGCCAGGCGCACGCCCCCGGCTCGCGCTGGCCGCACGCGTGGACCACGTTCGCCAACTCCATGAAGACCTGGGCGTACCGGCAGGACCAGCTGCCGTCCACGCACCCGATCATGGCGGAGATCCGCGACCTGGACGACGTGCTCGTCAACTTCGACGGCATCACCTACGCCAAGGGCGCCAGCGTGCTCAAGCAGCTGGTGGCCTACGTCGGAATGGACGAGTTCTTCCGCGGCGTGCAGACGTACTTCAAGCGCCACGCCTACGGCAACACCCGCCTGAGCGACCTGCTGGGCGCCCTGGAGGAGACCTCCGGCCGCGACCTGAAGAACTGGTCGAAGAAGTGGCTGGAGACGGCCGGGATCAACGTCCTGCGCCCGCGGATCGAGACCGACGGCGAGGGCGTCATCACCTCCTTCGCCGTCCGCCAGGAGGCACCCGCCCTCCCGGCGGGCGCCAAGGGCGAGCCGGTGCTGCGCCCGCACCGCATCGCGATCGGCCTGTACGACCTGGACGGCGGCTCCGGCAAGCTGGTGCGCACCGACCGCATCGAGCTGGACGTCGACGGCGAGCTGACCCCCGTGCCGCAGCTGGCCGGCCGGCGCCGGCCCGCGGTGATCCTGCTCAACGACGACGACCTGTCCTACGCCAAGGTCCGCCTGGACGAGGAGTCGCTGCGGTTCGTCACCGAGCACCTGGGCGACTTCGCCTCCTCTCTGCCGCGCGCGCTGTGCTGGGCCTCGGCCTGGGACATGACCCGGGACGCCGAGCTGGCCGCCCGCGACTATCTGTCGCTGGTGCTGTCCGGCATCGGCAAGGAGTCCGACATCGGCGTGGTGCAGTCGCTGCAGCGGCAGGTGAAGCTGGCCCTCGACCAGTACGCCGACCCGGCCGCCCGGGACGCGCTGCTCGCCCGCTGGACCGACGCCACGCTGGCGCACCTGCGTGCCGCTCAGCCGGGCAGCGACCACCAGCTGGCCTGGGCGCGCGCCTTCGCGGCGACCGCCCGCACGCCGGAGCAGCTGGACCTGCTGGTGGCCCTGCTTCAGGGCACGGAGAGGATCGAGGGCCTGGTCGTCGACACCGAGCTGCGCTGGGCGTTCGTGCAGCGGCTCGCGGCCACCGGCCGGTTCGACGAGGCGGAGATCGCGGCCGAGTACGAGCGGGACAGGACCGCGGCCGGCGAGCGGCACGCGGCCACCGCCCGCGCCGCCCGTCCCACCGAGGAGGCGAAGGCCGAGGCCTGGGCGTCGGTCATCGACTCCGACAAGCTGCCCAACGCCGTCCAGGAGGCGGTCATCGCGGGCTTCGTCCAGACCGACCAGCGGGAGCTGCTGGCGCCGTACACCGACCGGTACTTCGAGGTGGTCAAGGGCATCTGGGAATCCCGCTCCCACGAGATGGCCCAGCAGATCGCGGTCGGGCTGTACCCGGCGGTGCAGGTCTCCGAGGAGACGCTGCGCACAACCGACGCGTGGCTTCAGTCCGCGGAGCCGAACGCGGCGCTGCGCCGGCTGGTCTCGGAGTCGCGGGCCGGTGTCGAGCGTGCGCTGAAGGCCCAGGCGGCGGACGCGGCGGCAGCCGGCCGCTGACCCGCGGTGCGGCCGTGCCGGCCCTCGCGTCGGCGCAGCCGCCCGGCGGCGGCACCGCCGCGGGCACGGGGGGAGAGCGCCGCGGCCCGGTCACCGGCCGGGCCGTGCCCGCCCCACCGCACGGGACGCGGCACCCGGCGAGCCGGGGCACCCGCGCATGCAACACGCCGAGGGCGCCGGCCCCGTCTCCCGTACGGCACACGCGTGTGCATCCGTACGGCGGCGGGGCCGGCACCCTCGGCGGACGTGTCGGTGGCGCGCCCTGTGTGTGCCGACGCCGGTCAGGCCTTGGCCTCGGCCTTGGTCTTCACGTTCCGGCTGGTGTCCTGCTTCTTGATGTCCGGCTTGGTCAGCAGCATGACCAGGCCCGCGATCACCACGAACAGCAGGATCGGCAGGCCGACGAAGTAGCCCAGCGTCTCGATGACGCTCAGGCCCGGGCCGGGGTCGTCACCGTCGTCGCGGTTCAGCGCGAGCGCGGGAGACGACATGAGCAGCATCATCAGCGTCGTACCGGCGGCCAGAGCGCCGGCGCGCAGGGCGTTCTTCTTGTCCACGGTGCAAACGTAGCGAACGCCTGAACGCCTTGCGCGTCCGGGGTGCTGTATGCGCCGAGGGGCGCGCGCCGGAGCGTGCCGTGGGCGAGCAGGCTCCGGCGCGCGTCCGCCGCGTGCTCAGGCCGTCTCCGCCCGTTTGAGCCCGCCCTGCTCGGCCCCGCCGCCGTCCCGCACCCCGGAGCGCAGCACGTCGGCCAGCGCGCGCACGCGGGGCGAGGCGGCGAGGTCCTCCAGGGTCACGGGACGGCCTTGGGCATCGGCCATGGGAAGCCGCCAGTTCGGGTACTGGTCCCAGGTGCCGGGCAGGTTCTGCGGTCGGCGGTCCCCGACGGCGTCCGGCAGCCAGAGGCCCACCATGCGGGCGGGGGTACGCGCCAGGAAGCGGTGCACCGCCTGGATCGCCTCCTCCTCCGGCACGGCGCACTGCTCCGTGCCGGGCCCATGCAGCAGGCCCAGCGCTGCGAGCAGGGCCAGCCACTCGGCGGTGTCCGCGGCGGCCTCGGCGCGTTCCTGCTCCAGCGGCCGGGTGAGCAGCCCGAGGCGGTGGCGCAGGGTGACGTGCTCGCCGGTGAGGCGGGCCGCGGTGGGCGGCAGGTCGTGGTTGGTGGCGGTGGCCAGGCAGCCGGCGCGCCAGCGTTCCGGGGGCAGGGGACGGCCGTCGCCGTCCCAGTCCCGCTCGAACCACAGCACCGAGGTGCCGAGCACCCCGCGCTCGCGCAGCGCCTCGCGCACCCCCGGCTCGACCGTGCCCAGGTCCTCGCCGATCACCACGGCCCCGGCGCGGGAGGCCTCCAGCACCAGCAGCGCGAGCATGGCGTCGGCGTCGTAGCGGACGTAGGTGCCCTCGGTGGGCGGGCGGCCCCGCGGGATCCACCACAGCCGGAAGAGTCCCATGACGTGGTCGATGCGCAGTGCGCCGGCGGAACGGAGCAGGGCGCGCAGCAGCCGGCGGAAGGGGGCGTAGCCGGAGGCGGCCAGACGGTCGGGGCGCCAGGGCGGCAGGTC
Source organism: Streptomyces thermodiastaticus (assembly GCF_014656135.1). Lineage (GTDB taxonomy): Bacteria > Actinomycetota > Actinomycetes > Streptomycetales > Streptomycetaceae > Streptomyces > Streptomyces thermodiastaticus. The sequence continues at coordinate 61,896 of NZ_BNBV01000025.1, read as the reverse complement.
CCAGTCCTGGCCGCGGGCGTTGAACGCGTCCGGCGGGGCGCCCACCGACATCCCGGCCGCGTAGTACTCCTGCTGCGCCCAGGCGTCGGCGCCCTGCGGGTGCACGCCGACCGCGAGGTCGTGCACGATCCCGATGTCCATGCCGGCCTCGCCCGCCGCGCGCCGGGCCTCGGCCAGCTGGAGGTCGGTGAGCCAGGCCAGCCGGCGGTGGAAGCCGACCCGGTCCCTCAGCTCGTGGCGGGCGCGGGCGGTCTCGGCCGAGCGGGGGTCGCGCAGCCCGGCCGGCCAGGTGCGCCAGTCGGAGCCGTGCACCTCCGCAAGCGCGCACCAGGTGGCGTGGTCCTCCAGCTCCTGGCCCTGCTCGGCGAGGAACGCCTCGTACGCGGCACGCCGTCCCGGTTCGAGCCGCACCTGGTGGACCATCTCCAGCGCCTGCCGCTTCAGCCGCCACACCGCGTCCCGGTCGATGAGCGCGCCCCGCTCCAGCACCGCCGCGCGCAGGGCGGCGGCCTCGGCGAGCAGCGACCGCATCCGCTCGTGGCCGGCCACCGAGGCGTACCCGGGGACGTTCTCCACCCGCAGGTGCACGGGGTCGGGGAAGCGGCGCGAGGAGGGCCGGTAGGGCGAGGGGTCCGTGGGAGAGCCGGGCACGGCCGCGTGCAGCGGGTTGACCTGCACGAACCCGGCTCCGAGCGTGCGTCCGGCCCAGCCGGCCAGCTCGGCGAGGTCACCGAGGTCGCCCATGCCCCAGGAGCGCCGGGAGAGCAGGGAGTACAGCTGGACCAGCAGGCCGTGGCTGCGGCCCGTGGGCACCGGCAGCCGGGGCGGGGCGACGATCAGGTGGGCGCGGCCGGCGCGTCCGCCGGGGGCGGTGGCGGTCAGCCGGTGCACGCCCGGCGGCAGATCGTCCGCGATGGTGCGTTCCTCGCCCTGCTCGGTGTCGACGCGGAGCCGGGTGCCGGGCGGCAGCGCGGTCAGGGCGGCGGGCGGGTCCTCGCCCAGGAAGCGGACGACGGTGGGCGGCAGCAGCCGTTCGGCGCGTTGCCGTTCCCCGGCGGCGAGCGCGGCACGGGCGGCCTCCTCGCTGCTCGCGTCGACGCCGAGGGCGGCCAGGGCGGCGACGACCGCGTCGGCGGAGACGGTGGCCGTGCGGCCCGGGGCGGGACTGTAGGACGTGGCGACGCCGTGCAGGGCGGCGAGCCGGGCCAGCGTGCGTCCGGGGGTCGCGCCGGGCGGTTCGACCGGCTGCGGCGCCATCTACGGCTCCGCGCGCCCGGTGGCCGTGGCGGACCGCTCGGCGTCGCACTGGGCCGGCAGCGGACCGCACCCGTCGGCCCGTGTGGCGGCCTCGCTGGTCAGAGGCGCGGTCTCGGCGAGCGGCGGCTCGCTGGTGAGCGGTGCGGCGTCGGGCAGCGGGGGTTCGCTGGTCAGCGGCGCCTCCGCGCAGGCGCTCTCCGACCCGCACAGGGGGGACTCGGGGCCGGCGAACGCCTCGGGTGCGGACAGGGCCGAGAGCAGAAGCTGAGCCGATGCGGCCACGGGGGCCTCCTTGTCGAGTACGGCTACGGGATACCGCAGCCCTACCCCGTCGACGCGACGGCAGACGTCCCTGAGCGGCCGACGTGCCTCACGTCACCTCGTTGGACGGCACGGATGCGGGACGGCGGGGGCGTCGGCGCCCGGCCACCGGGTGGCACAGGGCCTTGGTGCCCGCGGGCCGCGTGACCACCCGGTGACCGGCCCACCAGCCCGGGAGGCGGCGTCTTGCGCCGACAGCCCGCCCACCGGCTCGGCCAGGCGCGGGTGCGCGGGGTCCCGGGCCGCCTCCCGCCGCAGCTCGGCCACGCGGGCACGCGCCATGTGCTCCCGGTCGGCGTACCGTCCGGCGAGCATCTGGCCGCCGCCCGCCCTGCCGCCGCGTGAGGGCGGGCGGGTGCGATCCCCGGGGGCGCGGGCACCCGGGGTACGCCCCCCGGGACGCAGAAAGGCCCGGACTCAGGCCGGCAGGCCGTCGATCCGGGCCAGGACGTCGTCCGCGCCGTACGGCTGCAGGTAGGGCAGCCAGCGTGGGTCCCGGTGCCCGGTGCCGATGATGCGCCAGGCCAGGCCGGTGGGCGGGGCCGGCTTGTGGCGCAGGCGCCAGCCCAGCTCCACGAGGTGGCGGTCGGCCTTGACGTGGTTGCAGCGCCGGCATGAGGCGACCACGTTGTCCCAGGCGTGCTTGCCACCGCGTGAGCGCGGGATGACGTGATCGACGCTGGTGGCGACGCCGCCGCAGTACATGCAGCGGCCTCCGTCGCGGGCGAACAGGGCCCGCCGGGTCAGGGGAACGGGTCCCCGGTAGGGGACGCGGACGAAGCGCTTGAGCCGGACCACGCTGGGTGCGGGGACGGTGAGGGTTGCGCTGTGCAGATGGGCGCCGGACTCCTCGAGGCAGACTGCCTTGTTCTCGAGCACGAGGACGAGCGCGCGGCGGAGCGGTACGACGCCGAGAGGCTCGTACGACGCGTTGAGGACCAGGACATGCGGCACGGATGCCTCCTTGTACGCCGGCGGCGCGTGGCTCGCGCCGGGACGACCTGGAGTCAGTGTCCCCTCATGGCTGGTGACCGCGCCACCATGTCCCGGTAACGGGCTGGGAGTGTTTTCCACCACATGCTCTTTCTCCCCCCGCAGTGCGCTCCGCTCACACAGGCTGCTCAGATACGGGCCGGCACCCGGTCCGTGCCGGACATCCGCGGACGTTCACGGCGTTCCGCGCCACGTGCCCCGTTAGTGTGGTGGCTCTGCCCGTCCGGTGACCTCTTCGTGATCCGACCGATACTGACCCGCTCGCGCCGGAGGGTGGACGCACCTGGAGGTACCTGTCGTGTCCGTGCCCGTCGTCCTGCTGGCCGCCGGCCCGTCCCCGTCGCCGACCGACGCGCAGTCGCCGGACGTGCCGGTCCCCTCGTTCCAGGACGCCCAGCAGAGCGCGAACAACGCGGCGAACTGGGTGGAGCAGAACTGGTCCACCTGGCTGGCGACCGGCCTGCGGGTGGTCCTCATCGTGGTCGTCGCGCTGGTGCTGCGCATGGTGGTCCGGCGGGCGATCACCAAGCTGATAGACCGCATGAACCGCAGGAGCGCGCAGCAGCCGGGCGGCAGCGGGCTGGGCGGGCTGCTGGTCAACGCCGAGCGGCGGCGGCAGCGCTCGGCGGCGATCGGTTCGGTGCTGCGTTCGGTGACCGGCTTCCTGATCATGGGCACGGCGGCGCTGATGGTGCTGTCGGCGTTCCAGATCAATCTGGCTCCGCTGCTGGCCAGCGCCGGTGTGGCGGGCGTGGCGGTCGGTTTCGGCGCCCGCAATCTGGTCACGGACTTCCTCTCCGGTGTTTTCATGATCCTGGAGGACCAGTACGGCGTCGGCGACACCATCGACGCGGGTGTGGCCACCGGTGAGGTGATCGAGGTCGGTCTGCGGGTGACCAAGCTGCGCGGCGCGGACGGGGAGATCTGGTACGTCCGCAACGGCGAGGTCAAGCGGATCGGCAACCTCTCCCAGGGGTGGTCGACGGCGAACGTCGACGTGACCCTCAAGGCGAGCGAGGACCTGGACGAGGTCAAGTCCGTCCTGACCGAGGTCGCGGGGACGATGGGCAAGGAGGAGCCCTGGGCCGAGCTGCTGTGGGGCCCGGTCGAGGTGCTGGGCCTGGACAGCGTGGAGATCGACTCGATGGTGGTGCGGGTGTCCGCGAAGACCATGCCGGGCAAGTCCGCAGCCGTGGAGCGCGAGCTGCGCTGGCGGATCAAGCGGGCCCTGGACGCGGCCGACATCCGCATCGTCGGCGGTGCGACGGCCCCCGCCGGGGACGCCCCGGCCGCGGAACCGGCGGCGGTCGCGGCTCCGCCGGCGCACGAGGACCCGTCCCCCGCCGAGACCCGCCCGGCGGCCACGATCCCGCAGCAGCAGCCCGGGAAGTAGGGCGGGCAGCGCGCAGGTCCGGCCCGGGGCGGGTGACGGCCGCCGGGCCTGCGGCATGCGGCCTTGACGCTCGTGTCGCGCCGGGCCTAGCGTCCGGACAGGAAAGTTTGCTGACAATGCGGGCTTTCAGGGGGCGAGGCGCATGGCAGGACCGACCGGCACCCCGGACTCCCCGGGCGCTTCGGCCACTCCGGTCACCCCGGGCACCCCGAGCGTCCTGCGCGCCATGAACGACCGGGCCGCCCTGGAGCTGCTGCTGGAGCACGGGCCGCTGTCCCGGACCCGGCTCGGCACGCTGACCGGTCTGTCCAAGCCCACCGCCGCCCAGCTGCTGGCCCGGCTGGAGGCCGCCGGGCTCGTCGTCGCCACCGGCACCAGCACGGGGCGCCCGGGCCCGAGCGCACGGCTGTACGCGGTGAATCCCGCCGCCGCCTACGCGTCGGGCCTCGACGTCACCCCGCAGCGCATCCGGGCCGCGGTCGCCGACCTCACCGGCCGCACCGTCGGCGCGTACGAGCTGCCAACCCCGGGCCGCCGCCCGGCCCGGCCCGTCGTGCACCTGGTCACCGAAGCGCTCGACGGCGCGCTCAAGGCCGCCGGCCTGGCCCGCGACGACGTCCGCCGCCTGGTCGTCGGCACCCCGGGCGCCTTCGACCCGCGCACCGGCCGGCTGCGCTACGCCGCCCACCTGCCCGGCTGGCACTCCCCCACGCTCCTTGAGGAGCTGGCCGCCGCCCTGCCGATGCCTGTGGAGCACGAGAACGACGTCAACCTGGTCGCCGTCGCCGAGCAGCGCCTCGGCGCGGCCCGCGGCCACCGGGACTTCGTGCTGCTGTGGAACCAGGAGGGGCTGGGCGCCGCCCTGGTGTTCGGCGGCCGGCTGCACCGCGGCTGGACCGGCGGCGCGGGCGAGGTCGGGTTCCTGCCGGTGCCCGGCGCCCCGCTGGTGCGCCAGGTCACCCAGGCCAACAGCGGCGGCTTCCAGGAGCTGGCCGGTTCCCAGGCGCTGCCGGCGCTGGCCCGGCGGCTGGGCGTCGAGGACGTGCCGACGGGCCAGTACGCCGAGGTGGCCGCCGCGCTCGTGGCCCGCGCCGCCGATCACGCCGGCGGACCCCACCGTGCCTTCCTGGCGGCGTACGCCACCCGGCTGGCCACCGGTCTGGCCTCCCTCGTGTCCGTCCTCGACCCCGAGCTGGTGGTGCTCGCCGGCGCCTGTCTCACCGCGGGCGGCGAGGTGCTGCGCGGCCTGGTGCAGGACGAGCTGGAGGAGCTGGCGGCCTCCCGGCCGCAGCTGGTGGTCGGCGAGGTGCTGGAGTCGCCCGTGCTGCGCGGGGCGCTGGAGAGCGCGCTCGCGGCCACCCGGGACGAGGTCTTCGACACCTCCCGCTGACGGGTCCCCTGGGCGGCCCGAAGCGCGCCCGGCACGCGCCCGGCACGCGCGGCGCGGGGGATCACGCAGGGGAGCCGAGGGGTAGAGCGCCTACCGGGGTCCGCGGGAGAAGGAGAGCCGAGGGACGCCGAGGGACAAGGGGATCGAGGGACGCAGATGAAACTCACCGTGGTCGGCGGCGGCTCGACCTACACGCCGGAACTCGTCGACGGCTTCGCCCGCCTGAGGGACACCCTGCCCGTGGAGGAACTGGTGCTCGTCGACCCGGCGGCCGACCGTCTGGAAGTGGTCGGCGGCCTGGCCCGGCGCATCTTCGCCCGGCAGGGCCACCCCGGCCGGATCGTCACCACGTCCGACGTGGACGCGGCGGTGGACGGTGCCGACGCGGTGCTGCTGCAGCTGCGCGTGGGCGGCCAGGCGGCCCGGCAGCAGGACGAGACCTGGCCGCTGCGGTGCGGCTGCGTCGGCCAGGAGACCACCGGCGCCGGCGGACTGGCCAAGGCGCTGCGCACCGTCCCGGTGGTCCTGGACATCGCCGAACGCGTGCGCCGGATCAGCCCGAAGGCGTGGATCATCGACTTCACCAACCCGGTCGGCATCGTCACCCGCGCACTGCTGCAGGCCGGGCATCGTGCGGTCGGGCTGTGCAACGTGGCGATCGGCCTGCAGCGGAAGTTCGCCGCGCTGCTGGGCACCGCCCCCGCCGAGGTCCACCTGGACCATGTGGGCCTGAACCACCTCACCTGGGAGACCGGCGTACGGCTCGGCGGACCGGACGGCCCGGACGTCCTGCCCCGGCTGCTGGCCGAGCACGGCGACGCCATCGCCGCCGATCTGCGCCTGCCCCGGTCGCTGCTGGACCGTCTCGGCACCGTCCCCTCCTACTACCTGCGCTACTACTACGCCCACGACCAGGTGGTGGAGGAGCTGCGCACCAAGCCGTCCCGGGCCGAAGAGGTGGCCGCCATGGAACGGCAGCTGCTGCGCCTGTACGCCGATCCGGCGCTCGCCGGGAAGCCCGCGCTGCTGGCCAAGCGGGGCGGCGCCTACTACTCGGAGGCGGCCGTGGACCTCGCCGCCGCGCTGCTCGGCGGGGGCGGCAGCCCCCATCAGGTCGTCAACACCCTCAACCGGGGCACGCTGCCGTTCCTGCCCGACGACGCGGTGATCGAGGTGCCGGCGAAGGTCGGTCCCGAGGGCGCCGCGCCCCTGCCGGTGGCCCCGCTGGACCCGCTGTACGCGGGCCTGGTGGCGAACGTGACCGCGTACGAGGACCTGGCCCTGCGAGCGGCCCTGCACGGCGGCCGGGAGCGGGTCCTGCGCGCCCTGCTCGCCCACCCGCTGATCGGCCAGTACGCCACCGCCGAGACCCTGACCGACGAGCTGATCGCACACAACCGGGAGCACCTCACGTGGGCCTGACCGCGAGCGTTCTCGCCATCGACGCGGGCAACAGCAAGACCGACGTCGCGGTCGTGGCGGCCGACGGCCGCGTCCTGGCCACGGCCCGCGGCGGCGGCTTCCGGCCCCCGGCCGTGGGGGTGGCGACGGCGGTCGGCACCCTGGCCGAGACGGTCGCCCGTGCCTTCGACGCCGCCGCAGTCACCTCCGTCACCCATGTCTCGGCGTGCCTGGCCAACGCCGACCTGCCGGCGGAGGAGGAACAGCTGGCGGCCGCCCTCGGGGAGCGCGCCTGGGGCACGACGGCCGACGTCCGCAACGACACCTTCGCGATCCTGCGCGCCGGCGTGTCCGAGCCGTGCGGGGTCGCGGTGGTGTGCGGGGCGGGCATCAACTGCGTCGGCATGCGCCCGGACGGTGCCACCGCCCGCTTCCCCGCGCTCGGACGGCTCTCCGGGGACTTCGGCGGCGGCTGGGCGCTGGCCGAGGAGGCCCTGTGGTACGCCGCCCGCGCGGAGGACGGCCGCGGCGAGCCGACCGCGCTGGCGCACGCCCTGCCCGGCCACTTCGGCCTGGACTCCATGTACGCCCTGATCGAGGCCCTGCACCTCGGTCGCCTGGAGCAGCACCGCCGTCACGAGCTGGCACCGGTGCTGTTCGCCACCGCGGCCGAGGGCGACCCGGTCGCCCGCTCGATCGTGGACCGCTTGGCGGAGGAGGTCGTCACCATGGCGACGGTCGCCCTGACCCGGCTCGGCCTGCTCGACGAGGAAACCCCGGTGCTGCTCGGCGGCAGCGTCCTGGCGGCCTGTCACCCTCAGCTGGACCACGGCATCCGGGCCCGGCTGGCCGCCCGCGCCCCCAAGGCCGTGCCCCGGGTCGTGACGGCCCGTCCGGTCCTCGGCGCGGCCCTGCTGGGACTGGACCGGGTGGGAGCGCCGACGGCGGCGTACGAACGGGTGCGGAGGCACTTCGAGGCGTGACGGCCGGCCCGGGGTGCGGCGTGGAGCCGTATCCCTGCGGGAAGCAACAACTCACCGGTCACGGAGGAGACACATGCGTCGTTCATACGCCGATTTCGCAGCCGGTGCCGCCGCTCTCGCGGTGCTGGGACGCTCCTGCCGTTCCTGGCCCTGCAGGTCAGGTCCGCCGCATACGGCCAGTACGTCCGTCCCCTCACCACGGCGGCGGGGCTGATGTGGTGCTCCGCCGTGATGCTGTGGACGGTGTGCCTGCTGGGCTGTCCGTGCACTCGGTTCAGGGCGCAGAGGGCGGCGCCGTCACGGCTGAAGGTCCCGGTACATGATCCTCTCGAACGGCCATGACGTCACCAGCCAGTTCCTCACCGCGCTGTACAGCGGGCCGTCGAGGTCCTGGCGGTCGGCGCGCACCCAGGAGCGGACGCCCATGACGCCCGGGTCGCTGCGCAGCGGGTAGATGTACACGCAGCCGACCACCCGGTCGTCGTCGAGCACGGTGTAGGTGAAGCCGAAGCGCCGGGCGAAGTCGTCGGCGTGGAGGCGCAGATCGCGCAGGTTTTCCTCGAGGCTCATGCCGTCGACGGGCGGCCAGGCGCGGTCCTGGAAGCCCGGGGTGGCGCGGATGTGCGCGATGCTGGACGTCCACGCCTCGTGATCGGACTCGTTGTGCTGCTCTCCCAGCGGTTCCAGACGGAAGCCGTCGCCCCTGAGGCCCTGGGGGACGACGAAGTCGTCCGGTACGGATGTCTGTTGATTCATACGAGGGATTGTCGGCGCGTGCCGCGCGGTGCGCAGGGGAATTGCCGCACGGGGAACCGAACGGCATCCCCCGGCGTATTCCTGGGCGAAGGGTGGTGCGAGGGCGCGAAGTTCGCCGGCCAACGGCTGCCGTGCGGCGCGGCGCACCGGCGTTCCGGCCGGGGCGGACGGACGTCCCGGGCGGCGGTGGCACGGGCGGCGACGGACGACCACGGGGGGGAGGTCGGCAGTGACACAACCGCCGGCAGGCGGTACGGCGCCGGGGAGCCCGGCCGTGCCAGCCGTCCCGTCGCAGCCGCATCCGTCCCCCGCGCGGCCCGCCGCGCGCCGTACCGCGTGTGGAATCCGCCCGCGCCGACAACCGGCAGGGCTTGTTGGTCGGCGGTGCCTGTCTGCGGACCGCCGACGACCTGATGCGCAAGCAGATGCTGCCGGCCGCTCAGGAGCTGTACCAGCGGGAGAACCAGCGTCTGCGGGCCGACTGCGGTCACGCCGGCTCCCGGCCGTGGGTGGCGATCGCGCTGGGGGTCGTCGCGCCGGCCGCGCTGGGCTGGGCGCAGTACCGCACCTACCCGCGCACGAACCGGGTGCTCAACCGGGGACTGGTCGCCGCCGCCACCGTCGCGGTGCTGCCGCGCGGGACGGCCGGGGTGCGCTGACCGGTCTGCCGGCCGGGGCGGCGGCGCTCGCGGTGCTGGGCGCGGCGGCGGTGCTGGGCATAGGCCGCAGGCTGCCGGAGTACCGGTGACGCAGGACGGCAGCACGAGGGAAGCAGGACGGCAGCGCGAGGGAAGAAGGCGTGAGGATGCGGACGACGCGGCTGCGGACCCGGCTGAGGGGCTGGGGCGGCGTCGGCGCGATGGCGGTGCTCTGCGCGCTGGCGCTGGCCTTCGTGCTGCTGCTGCCGAAGCTGGAGCAGCACGGTCCGGGCGGCCCCTCCCTCGGGCGCGCTCCCACGGCCGAGGCCGCCCAGGCCAGGGCCGGCGCCTGCACGGACGCCACCGCGCAGCACCTGAGCCTGCCCCCGTCCGACGTCACGGGGCCGGCGGTCGAGGCCATCCGGTGCGGCTGCAGCTCGGCGAGGCGGACGCGGTGGTGACCGACGGTGCGCTCGCCGCGAGCCAGGCCGCGCAGGACCCCACGGTGGACCTGAAGGGCACCGCCTTCACCGAGGAGTACTGCGGGGTGGCGATGAGGCGGGGCGCGGACGATCTGGTGCGCCGGATGAACCGGATACTGGACGACTACCGCAAGGACGGGGGCTGGAAGGCGTCGTACGACAGGTGGTTGCTTCCCGCGCTGGGTAAGGACACACCGTCGGCGACCCCGCCGGAACCGGTGTACAGGTGACCGGAGCCGTCCGGGGCGGCGGGCGGATCCCGCCGGCGGCCGGCGTACGACCGTAGGGAACATCACGAGCAGCGAGAGGTGATCGATGGGCGGCACGGACCCCGCCGAGCCGGTGCTGGACCGGGACGAGGTGGACCGTGCGCTGGCGCGGCTGGCCGCGGAGCACGAGGCGATCGAGACCTCCCTGTTGGCCCTGCAGGACCACGCGGGCCGCAGACTCCTGGAGGGCGCCGAGCTGACCGGCGTCACCAAGGAGCGCTGGGCGCGCGCGGAGGCGTCGATCGCTCTGCTGTGGACGTACTTCGACGCCTACACCGACGCGTTGCGCCGCGCACAGCAGATCCGTGCCCGCCGCCGCTGGTCCAGCCACGAGGACCTGGTGGCGCTGACGGAGCTGCTGCGCGGCGCGTGCGTGACGGTGCCCGGGTCGGCGGAGGCCGCCGCGGGCGGGCCGGACGCGGGCCGGCTCAGCCGCCGTTTCACCCTGGCCGCGCTGGTGGAGCGGATCAACGAGCTGTACGCCGCCGGGCTGGACGTGGTGATCGCCGCCGACACGGTCTGGTCGGCGCTGCCCGCCCGGATCGACCTGCTCTCCGCCGAGCTGCAGCGCACCCGCCGGCTGGCGCACTCCGTCGGCGTCCGGCCCGGCGAGCACCCGGCGGGCGACGACCTGGAGCGCATCACCCGCACCCTGACGAAGCTGCGCGAGCAGGTGATCTCCGACCCGCTGGCGTTCTGGGTCCCGGCCTCGGGCAGTTCCGCCCCGGGCGGCGGCCGGCCGGACACCACGGTGTACGACCGGCAGGCGCGGGCGCTGGAGGACGTGCGCCGGGAGGTGGAGGCGGTGCTCGGGGTGCGGCGGGACGCCGAGCAGCGGCTGCTGAAGCTCCGGGACGTGCTCTCGCGCGCGGACCGCACGCTGGCCGAGGCGCGCACCGCGCGCGGCGAGGTGCTGGCGAAGATCGCCGCCACGGAGGTGCCGGTGGTCAGCGGTCCGCCGACCGCGCTGCACGAGCAGCTGGCGACGGCCGCCGAGTACCGGCGGCGGGCCCAGTGGCACCGTCTGTCGCCGCTGCTGGACGCGCTGGAGCAGAAAGCCGAGGACGAACTGCAGCGGGCCCGCGAGTCGTTGACGGCGGTGACCGCGCCGCTGGCGGTCCGGGCCGAGCTGCGCGGCCGTCTGGACGCCTACCGGGCGAAGGTGGCCCGGCACGGCCTGGCGGAGGACCCGCTGCTGGTGGAGCGGTACGACATCGCGCGCCGCATGCTGTGGAGCGCGCCGTGCGATCTGCGGGTGGCCGAGCAGGCGGTGCTGCGCTACCAGCAGGCGGCGGCCGAACTGCTCGGCGCCGCACGGGTGCCCGGGCAGGGCGCGCCGCGGGACGACGGGGGAACACCATGAGCCGGGCGGGGTCGGGCTGTCAGCGGCCCGACCCGCGCTCGATGGTGCTGCGGAACCCGGAGGTGCCCGAACGCAAGCGGTTCTGCTCGCGCTCGCCGCTGCACGGCGGCGCGTGCGGCGGCGGTCCGGACCCGGCTGCGGCACCGTCGTCCCGAGCCGTCCGACACGCCGTTCCTGGACGACCTGACGGCCGCGGCCGCGCAGGTGGAGGCCCTGGAGGCGTACGGGCTCGACCCGGCGCGGCGCGAGCTGCCGGCGACGGAAGTCCTCGGCCGCGCGCTGGACTGGGTACTCTCCGGGGGCCGGGTCTCCGGCCCGGCCTCGCGGCGGGTGCTGCTCGGCAGCGGCCTGGACGAGCGGGGACTGCGCTTCGGCCTGGAGCGTTCGTACCGCACGCCGGCCCGGCTGGCGTCCGGCGGCGAGGAGAGGACCCGACCTGGTGGAACGTGCCAACCGTTACCGCCCCCGACCATGGGTGTAGTTGATGTCGCAGATGCACCGGCAGGCCGCGCTGTCGAACTGCCCGAGCTGCGCGGAGCCGCTCGGACCGGGTGACCGTTTCTGCGGCGCCTGCGGTCACGACCTGTCCGCGGCCGGCGCCGTGCCGGCCGGCCCGCACACGCTCACCAGGGACACCGGTCCCGGGGACGCCGGCGCGGTGCCGGGCCCGGCCGGGGCCGTCCCTCCCGCCGCGGACGGCGCGCCCGCTCCCTGGCCGCAGGCCCCACGGCCGGACGCCCCGCACGAGGCGCCGCGCACCCACCTGCCCGCACACCTGCCGGGAGCGGAACCGGGCGGCACCGGGCCGGGGGCGTACCCGCCCATGCCCGCGCACCCGCCCGTGCCGGCCCAGCCTCCCGCACCTGCGCAGCCGCCCGCCGCTCCGCCGGCGCCCCCGGCGGCACAGACGGGCCCGGACGGCGTCCCCCGGGCTCCCCAGCCGCCCGCCGCTCCGGCCGAGCACGGCTCACCGGTGCGGTACGACCGGGCGGCCGAGCCCGAGGAGTACCCGCTGCAGGCCCCCGACCCGCGTGCGGCGGTGGCCGCCCCGCCCGCAGCTCAGTCCGAGGCCCGGTGCGTGGCCTGCCGTGCCGGACAGGTGGACGACGACGGCTACTGCACCCGGTGCGGGCACGCCCAGCCGCAAGAACGCGACCACATGGAGCAGGAGTCGGGTCCCGTCGCCGCGGTCAGCGACCGGGGGCTGCGCCATCACCGCAACGAGGACGCCTTCGCCGTCGGCCGTACCGCGCTGCCCGACGGGTCACCGGCGGCCGTGGCCGTGGTCTGCGACGGCGTCTCCTCCGCGACCCGCCCCGACGAGGCCTCCGTGGCCGCGTCCCGCACGGCCGGCGACTTCCTGCTGGACGCCCTGCCCCGCGGCACGCACCCGCGGCAGGCCATGCACGAGGCGATCGTCGCCGCCGCCGAGGCGGTCGACGCCCTGGCGCAGGTGCCCGGCGGCGCCCGCGAGCACTCCGTGCACCTCAACGCGCCCGCCTGCACCCTCGTGGCCGCGGTGGTCACCTCCGGTCTGCTGGTCGTCGGCTGGGTCGGCGACAGCCGCGCCTACTGGGTGCCGGCCGACCGCGGCGCGCCGCCGGCCCGGCTGACCGAGGACGACTCCTGGGCGGCGCAGATGGTGGCCGCGGGCCTGATGAGCGAGGCGGAGGCCTACGCCGACGAGCGCGCCCACGCCATCACCGGCTGGCTCGGCGCGGACGCCTACGACCTCCAGCCCCACACGGCCGCGTTCGAACCGGACCAGCCGGGCGTGGTCGTGGTGTGCACGGACGGGCTGTGGAACTACGCCGAGACGGCCGAGGAGATGGCCGAGGTGCTGCCGGCGGACGCCGCGCTGCGGCCGCTGCACAGCGCCCGGGTGCTGGTCGGCCACGCCCTGGACGGCGGGGGCCACGACAACGTCACAGTGGCCGTCGTGCCGTTCCCCGCCGCGCCGCACGGGACAGGATCCGCCTGAGGACGCGCGCCGGTGCACGGTCGGCACGGGTCCCGGCACCCCGGCACGGCCTCGTCACGGGGAGACTCCGGCGGATTCGGAGGGGACCGGTCCGCCCGGGTCGGCGGCCCCGCTCAGGCGGGCCGAAGGGGGCTCTGGACAGCATGGCCACGTTCCCGAAGTCCCGCGTGCCGCGGTTCTCGGTGAGGTCTAGCAGAACGCGTACCTGCCCGAGGGCGGCCGGGACGCCGACGCGATCGTCACCGTCACCGCCACCGGGGGCGCCGCGGCCGCCGCGGTGGACACCCTGCGCGACGGCGTGCACTTCGCGGTGGTCGCCGGCACCCATCAGGCCGTCGAGGTCCACCCGGGCGGCGGCACCGCCACCGGCACCTGGCTGCGTCTGGCCGGCCACTGCCCTCGGCCGGCGCCGCCATCCGGCACGGCATCCTGCTCAGCGACGGCCGCAACGAGCACGAGGCGGCCGAGGACCTCGCGGCGGCGCTGCGGGACTGCACCGGGCCCTTCACCTGTGACGCCCGCGGGGTGGGCACCGACTGGGACGTGAGAGAACTCACAGCGATCGCCTCGGCGCTGCTCGGCACCACCGGCATCGTCGCCGATGCGGCGGGCCTGGCCGCCGACTTCACACGGATGATGGAGACGGCGATGGGCAAGGGGGTCGCGGACGTCGCCCTGCGGGTGGGGACCCCGGCCGGCGCGACGGTCACCTTCCTCAGGCAAGTCCCGCCCGCCGTCGGGGACCTGACGGACCGCCGGGCGCAGGCCGGACCGCGCACCGGGGACTGTCCGACGGGGTCCCGGGGCGACGAGTCCCGCGACCACCACCTGCGCGTGCGGGTGCCCGCGCACGCGTGGGGCGGGAGATGCTCGCCGCCCGCGTCACGCCGGTGGTGCTGCACAGGGTCTCGAACTTCGCGAAGCGGGTGATAGCGACGGGGCAACGGCCAGGCTGGGCCGGGCCGTTCAGCTGGCCGCCGCCTCCGGAAACGCGGATACTGCGAAACTGCTTGCGAAGGTGGTGGACGTGGTGGATGCCGCGACCGGTACTGTGCGACTGAAAGCGAAGGTCACGGAGGCCGACGAGATGATTCTCGAGACACGGTCCACCAAGACCGTTCGTGTAAAGAAGTAGTGCCTCACCACAGCACACGACGACAGCGAAGACAGTGAGCCTGGCCCCTCGGGGTTGGAGACGTCCGGTCGAACCGGCCGGGAAGGAGAGGGGGAAGCGCCGACATGCCGACCTGCCCGAACGGACACCAGTCGGGTTCCGACGACTGGTGCGAGGTGTGCGGTCACCGCATGGCCGGTGCCGTACCGCCGCCTCCCCCGCCGCCCCCGGCGGGCGGCTACGGCTTCCCGCCGGCGCCGGGCCAGGGCGCCCCGGGCGCCCCCGGTGGTCCCGGCCCCGCGGGCTTCGGCGGCACCTCCGGCGGCCCCGGCGCCCAGCCGGAGCTGTGCCCGCAGTGCCGTACGCCCCGCCAGGGCGGTGCGCCGTTCTGCGAGGAGTGCCGGTGGAACTTCCTGACCAACACGGCCACCACCTACACCCCGGCCGCGCCGCCTGCGCCGGCGCCCGGCCCGGGAGCGGGACCGGCCGGTCCCGGAGCGGGCCCGTCCGGCCCGGGTGGCCCGGCGCCGCACTTCCCGCAGCCGCCCGGCCCGCCCTCGGGGCCGTCCTTCGGCCGTGACAGCTTCGACTACCACAGCTCCCGGCCGTCCCAGGTGAACCGGCCGGCCGAGCCGATCCCCCCGAACCCGCCGTTCGCCTCCCCCGAGCCCTCCGGACGTCCGGGCGGCCCCGACGGCCCCGGCCCGGCGGGCCCCGGAGGCGGCCAGGGCAATCCAGGCGGCGGGCCGTCCTTCCCGCCCGCGGGTGCGGCGGCCGCGCCGCCGTTCCCGCAGGCGACGAGCCGGCCGCCGTCCGGCGGTCCGTCCTTCGGCGGGGGCGACGACTGGGTGATCTCCCCGCCGTCCCCCGGGGGCACGGCCGGCGGTCCGGCGGGCGGTCCGGGCGGTCCCGCCTCCGGCGGCGGCTACGGCTATCCGCAGCCCGGCGGCACGCAGGCCCCGCCCGCACCGCCGTTCCCGCAGCAGACGCCGCAGGCCCCGCAGCCGCCCCAGCCGCCCCAGCAGGCGACGTGGACGGCGACGATCGCGCCGGACCGCGAGTACTTCATGGCGATGATGCAGCGCTCGGGTCCGGAGGCCGCGGGCCTGAGCCTGCCCGCGTACTCCCCGGAGCAGCAGCGCACGCTCACCGGCAACCAGGTCACCATCGGCCGCCGCCGGCACTCCACCGGCGACACCCCCGACATCGACCTGTCGGTGCCGCCGGAGGACCCGGGCGTCTCCCACCAGCACGCCGTGCTGGTCAAGCAGCCGGACGGCAGCTGGGCGGTCATCGACCAGAACTCGACCAACGGCACCACGGTGAACGGCTCCGAGGAGCCGATCCAGCCGTTCGTGCCGGTGCCC
Organism: Streptomyces thermodiastaticus; assembly: GCF_014656135.1. Taxonomy (GTDB): domain Bacteria; phylum Actinomycetota; class Actinomycetes; order Streptomycetales; family Streptomycetaceae; genus Streptomyces; species Streptomyces thermodiastaticus. The sequence goes on along the minus strand of NZ_BNBV01000025.1, from coordinate 46,188 downwards.
CTGCGGGACGGCGACCGGGTGCACGTCGGCGCCTGGACGACCATCACCATCCGGCGCGGCTGAGCCCTTCCGTCACGTCCGCCGGGGCCGGCCCGGGCGCGTCCCGGCGGACGGCCCCGGCGGTTCAGTCCGGCAGGGGCCAGGTGTGCGGACCGTCCGGGTCGTCCAGCCACGTCCAGGCGTGCGGGCCGCGCACCGTGATGCCGTACCGCTCGCGCTCCGGGCGGCCCGTGCGCTCCCACAGGTCCCAGGCCGCCCGCCCGTCCAGGCGGCCGCCGCTCACCGCCAGCAGGAAGCGGAACAGGTCGTCCTCGCACACCCGGGCCGGCACCCCGTCCAGCCGTGGCGCCGGCGGCTCCGGCCGGCCCTCACCGCGCAGCGGCACGAAGTAGGCGGGGGTCTGCAGGAAGCGCCCCTCGGCGTGTGCGGCGTCCCGCACGGTCAGCACCACCAGGCCGGTGGCGATGGGCGTGAGGATGCGCCCGCCGGGGGTGCACTGGGCGAGCCAGGCGCGCGGGATCGAGGGCAGCGCGCAGGTGGCGATGATCCGGTCGAAGGGGGCGCGCTCTGGAACCCCGCGTGCGCCGTCGCCCGTCACGACCGCCGGGTGGTGTCCGGCGGCGGCCAGGTGCCGGCGCGCCGACTCGGTGATCTCCGGGTCCAGGTCGACGGTGGTGACCAGACCGTCGTCGCCCAGGCGGTGGGCGATCAGCGCCGCGTTGTACCCGGTGCCCGCGCCGATCTCCAGCACCCGGTTGCCGTCCTCGATCCGCAGCGCGGCGAGCATCCGCGCCATCAGCGAGGGCTGGCTGCTGGAGGAGACCAGCTCGCCGTCGCGCAGCCGGCTGGCCAGCGGGACGTCGGCGTACGCGCCGCGCAGCCACTCCTCGCGCGCCCCGGGGTCGGGGTGCTCGCCCCAGCGGCGTTCGTAGCCGCGTGCCGTGGCGACGTAGTAGTAGGGCACGAACAGGTGGCGGGGCACCGCCGTGAACGCCTCCCGCCACACCGGGTCGTCCTTCCAGGCGCCGCTCGCGTCGATCGTGCGGACCAGTGCCGCCTGTGCCCGCTCGGCGAGCGCGGCGAGGTCCGGCTCGTCCGTGGCTGCCGCATCGCCCCGCACGGCCGTGCCGCTCCTGTCGTCCGTGTCCCCGACCGCGTGCGCGCCCATGGCTCCACTGTGCTGCACGACACGGCCACAAGGCGAGCACCGCGGGCGCGCGCCGGGCCGTATCCGGTTCACGGCCGGGTTCCGTCCTCCGGGTGTCTGCGACCATGGAGCACGTGAATGAGATTCGGCGCGGCACGCTTCAGGAGCAGACCTTCTACGAGCAGGTCGGCGGTGAGGAGACCTTCCGCCGGCTCGTCCACCGTTTCTACGAGGGGGTCGCACAGGACCCCGAGCTGCGGGCGATGTACCCGGAGGAGGACCTGGGCCCGGCGGAGGAACGGCTGCGGCTGTTCCTGATGCAGTACTGGGGCGGCCCGACGACGTACAGCGAACGGCGCGGCCACCCGCGGCTGCGGATGCGGCACGCGCCTTTCCGGGTGGACCGGGCGGCGCACGACGCCTGGCTGCGGCACATGCGGGTGGCCGTGGACGAGCTGGGCCTGTCGGAGGAGCACGAGCGGACGCTGTGGAACTACCTGACCTACGCGGCCGCCTCGATGATCAACACGCCTGACTGAGCAGGTCCGGCCGGCCGGGCCGGATCCCGCGCCCGCCCCGTCCGTCGCGCCCCGCACGGCAGGGCGTCCTCGCGGGATTCCGGCGGCGGCACGCCTCACCTCGTGCTCGTGGACCGTCCCCGTGACGGTCCACGAGGTGGCCGTCCCCGTTGCGGTCGCCCGCCCCCGACATCCGGTCACGATTCGATCAATCTCGGTCATCGGTGGCTTACTCCGGCCGTGTCCGTTCTGACAGGATGCGCGGGCGGATCATGACGACGTCCGGGGCGGGGGGAGCCGGGTGACAGGATTCACGGGCTGGGTGCTGCTGCGCGCCCGCGCGCACCGGCTGCTCCTGGCCGCCGCCTGGCTCACGATCCTGCTGACCACCACCGTTCTGGCCACGCTCACCGCCTATGCGTCGGCGACCGGCGACGCGGCGCTGCGCCACTGGCTGCGTGACGAACGCAACGCGGCCGGCACCACCCTGGCCGTGGAGGCCGACCTGCCGCCCACCGGCCGTGCGCAGGCCGACGCCGCCGTCCGCCGGCAGGCCCGCACGGCGTTCGACGGGCTGCCGGTGACCGTGCGCACCCTGACCCGGTCCGGCCCCTACGCCCTGCCCCGCTCGCTGCAGCCCGCGGCGCAGCGCTCCGGCGACCCGGATCTGACGTACTTCGCCGCGCTGGACCTGTCCCAGGTGCGGCTGGTGTCCGGGCGCCTGCCGCACGACGGGGCGGCACCGGTGGAGGCCGCGCTGCCGCAGGCCGCCGCGCAGCGCCTGGGGCTGCGGCCGGGCGACCGGCTCACCCTCGCCGACCGGCTCGGCGGCGGCGCCGTCCAGGTGCGCATCACCGGGGTGTACCGGCCCGCCGACCCGGCGGCGCCCTACTGGCAGCTGGACGACCTGGGCGGACGCGGGGTGCGCACGGTGGACTTCACCACCTACGGCCCGCTGCTGGCCCGCCCCAGGGTTCTGGCCGGCGAGCAGGTGACCGCCGGGCAGAGCGCCTGGCAGGCCTCGGCGGACTTCTCGGCGATGACCACCGGGCGGATCGGCGCGGTGCGGGACACGGTCCGCGACGCCGCGGACGGTCTGCGCCGCTCCGCCGCGCTGGGCGGCTCGCCGACCGTGACGACCGCACTGCCCGACGTCCTCTCCCGCCTGGAGCGCTCCCTGCTCGTCTCCCGTTCGACCCTGCTGATCGCGGCGCTCCAGCTGGCGCTGCTCGCCGGCTGCGCACTGCTGCTGGTGGCCCGGCTGCTGAGCGGGGAACGCGCCGGGGAGACCCGGCTGCTGCGGGCCCGGGGCGCCTCACGGGGCCGGATCGCGGCGCTGGCCGCCACGGAGGCGCTGTCGCTGGCCCTGCCCGCGGTGGTGTGCGCGGCGCTGCTGGCCGGGCCTCTGACCCGGCTGCTGGCCCGGCAGGGTCCCCTGGCCCGGATCGGACTGCGCCCGCAGGTCCCCGCGGCCGGGACAGGGGCGGTGTGGCTGACGGCGGCGGCCGTGGCCCTGGGCTGCGCGCTCGCGGTGACCCTGCCCGCGCTGACGGGCGGGGTCCGGTCCGGCCGGCGCTCCCCGGCACTCGCCGCGCCGCTGCGGGCCGGTGCGGACCTCGGGCTGCTGGCGGTGGCCGCGGTGGCGTACTGGCAGCTGAGCCGGCAGTCCTCCGGTGCGCTCGGCACCGGCGCGGGCGGGCTCGGCGTCGACCCGCTGCTGGTCACCGCGCCCGCGCTGGCCCTGCTGGCCGGCACGGTGCTGACCCTGCGGCTGCTGCCGCCGCTGGCCCGGCTGGCCGAACGCAGGGCGGCCGGCGGACGCGGGCTGCCGGCCGCGCTGGCGGGCTGGCAGCTCAGCCGCCGCCCCGCCCGCGGCGCCGGTCCGACGTTGCTGCTGGTCCTCGCCGTCGCACTGGGCATGCTCGCCATCGGCCAGGGCGCCTCCTGGCAGCGGTCGCAGGACGACCAGGCCGACGTCCGGGCCGGTGCGCCGGTGCGGCTGCTGACGGCCGGGGACAGCGGTCCGGGCCGTGACGCGGCGTACACGTCGATCCCGCACGTGCGCTCGGCCGCCCCCGCCGTACGCACCTCGCTCCCGCTGTCCGGCGACCGCACCGCGACCGTGCTCGCGCTGGACACCGCGCGGGCCGCCGGCACCGTGCTGATGCGCCGCGACCTGGCGTCCGAACCGGCCGGCACCCTGCTGCACCGGCTGGCGCCCCGCGGCACCACGGCGGGCGTACGGGTCCCCGAGGGCACCGGCCGGCTGCGGATCACGGCGGCGGTCCGCAGCTCGGACACGGCGCACCGGACACCCGCGGTGGACCTCACCGTCACGCTGGAGGACCGCTACGGCATGCCGTACCGGATGCCGCTGGGCTCGCTGCCCGCCGACGGCCGCGCCAGCACGTTCCAGCTGTCGCTGCCCGCCGGTGCGGGCGCGACGACACTGACCGGGATCGGCCTGAGCGTCCCGCTGCCCGTCGGCCGGGCCGAGCAGCACCGCCTGACCGTCCCCGCGATCGAGGCCGTCGCCGCGGACGGCACCACCCGCCGGCTGGCCTTCCCGGCGTCCTGGACCGCGGCCTTCTCCGGCGGCGACGCCGCCGCCCTGCCCGACGGCCGCAACGCGCCCACCGCACCGCGGGTGACCTCCTCCCGTCCGCTGACCGTCGTCTACGGCACCGGCTACATCCCGCGTGAGGACCGGGGCACGACCGACGCGGTGCTGGTGCGGGTGCAGGCCGCCCAGCCGGCGCAGAAGGAGGTCACGGCCGTGGCGACCGACCGATTCCTCGCGGCCACGGGCGCGCGCCCGGGCCAGCACGTGGAGGTGGCCGTCGCCGGGCACAACGTCCCGGTGCGGCTCGTCGCCGCCGTGCGCGCGCTGCCCACCGTGACCGGCGCGGCCGAGCAAGGCGCGGCCGAGGACGCCGCGCACGACGGCGGGGGCGTGCTGCTGGACCTGCGGGCGGTGAACCGGCTGCTGCAGGCACGCTACGGCGACGACGCCGGCCCGCCCACCGAATGGTGGCTGGACACCGAGGCCGCTGACGCCGGCGGTGTGGCCGCCGCGCTGCGGGCGCTGCCGGACGTGGAGCCCGCGCAGGTCGTGGTGCGCGAGGAGATCGCCGCCGAGCTGCGCGACGACCCCTTCGGTGCGGTGCCCGCGGCCGCGTTCACCGCGGCGGCCGTGATCGCGGCAGCGCTGGCCGCGGTCGGCTTCGCCATGAGCGCGGCGGGCGCGCTGCGGGAGCGGGACGCCGAGTTCGCCGTGCTGCGTGTTATGGGCACCCCGCGCCGTCTCCTGGCGCGGATGCTCGCCGCCGAGCAAGGCGTGTTGCTGGCGATGGCGCTGGTGGTCGGGGTGGCGCTGGGCACCGTGCTGACCCGGGCGGTGGTGCCGCTGATCGTGCTGACCGGGCAGGCCACGAAACCCGTGCCCGCGGTGCTGGTGGAGCTGCCGGTGGCCCAGGTGGCGCTGCTGCTGGCGGCCGTGGCCGTCACGCCGCTCGTGGTGACCGCGGTGCTGAGCCTGCGCCGGGCCGACCCGGCCGTGTCCCTGCGAGAGCGCGGAGGCGAATGACGTGCACCCCGTCGCCCCCTCCTGGGTCCGTGTGCGGCTGCGCACCGCGCCGGGCGCCGCGGCCGCCCTGGCCCTGCTGGTGCTGGTGACCGCCTGCCTTGCGGCCGCCGTCCCCCGCACCTGGGACCGCTACCAGGACGCCGGTCTGCTGCGGGCGGTCGAGCAGGCGACGCCCGCCCGCACCACCGTGACCGTGACCACGCCCCAGCCCGGTCTCGAACTGTCCGCCGCGGCCCGCGCCCAGGCCCTGCGGCCGCCGGACCTGCGCCGCCAGTACACCGGGGTGCTGCGGGCCGTGGGACGGCCCCTGGTCACCGACCTGGACCAGTCGTCCTACGGGGTCATGACCACGGACGCGAGCACCGTCCCCGATGCGTGGATCCCCCGGCCCAGCGGCCTGCCCGCACAGGTGCACCTGGTCGCGCAGAGCGCGCTCGGCGAGCACGCCACGGTGCGCACCGGCCGGCTGCCGCGCGCCGACGCCCCGGTCACAGCGGCAACCGTCCGCGTGGAGGCCGCCGTCACCGAGGAGACGGCCAGGAACCTGCACATGAAGGTCGGCTCCGTCGTCCATGTGCCCGCCGTCTCCCGCGCACCGCTGGAGGTCCGGATCACCGGGATCGTCGCACCGCGCACCCCGGACGGCGCCTACTGGTCGGCACAGCCGCTGCTGCGCACCCCGGTGCTGGCGCGCGCGCCGGGCGGGGGCGGCGACCCGTTGTACTACTGGCTGGCCGCCCTGCTGCTGCCGCCAAAGGCGGCACCCGCCCTGCTCGCCACCTCCGGGCACCCGGTCCGCTACTGGCAGCTGGCCCCCGCCACCGACGTCCTGCGCGCCCGGGACCTGGACAGGCTGACCTCGGCGGTCGCCGCCCTGGAGAACGGACCGGGCCTCGGACAGGTCCGCGCCGCCACCGACCGGACGGCCCAGGTCAGCACCGAACTCGACGACGTCCTGGCCGGCTTCGGCCGCCTGGACGACGACATCGGCCCGCTGGTCGCGGTCGCCGTCACCGGCGGGGCGGTCGTCGCCGGGATCGTGCTGCTGATGGCGGCGGGCCTGGCCGCCGAACGGCGCCGTGCCGAACTGACCCTGCTGCGGGCCCGCGGCGCCTCCCTGCGCGGCCTGGCCGGCCGGCTGCTCGCCGAGACCGCGGTCGTCGCCGTGCCCGCCGGGGCGCTCGGGCTCGGCGCGGCCCTGCTCGCGGTGCCCGGGGGCCGCACCGGGCGCGCCGCCGCCGCCGCGGCAGCGGTCACCGCCGTGGCCTGCGCGGCACTGCCCGTGCGCGCCGCGGTCGCCCACCGCACGGTCCGCCTGCACGCATCGCGCGAGGACACGGCGTCCGTCCGCCCCTCCCGGCGTCGTACGGTCGCCGAACTGACCGTGCTGGTGATCGCGGCCGGCGCGGTGGCGGCCCTGCGGCAGCGCGGTGCGGCGGGCGCCGGGGATCAGTTGCCGGCGACGGCACCGGTGCTGGTCGGGGTGATCGCGGCCCTGGTGCTGGCCCGCCTGTATCCGCTGCTGCTGCGCCGGCTGGCCCGCCCGGCCCGCCGGCTGCGCGGCGCGGTGGGCCATCTGTCGCTGGCCCGCGCCGGCCGTACGTCCGCCTCGCCGGTGCTGCCGCTGCTGGTGCTGCTGACCGCGCTGACCACGGCCGCCTTCGGCGGCTCCGTCCTGGCGGGCGTGGACCGGGCCCGCGACCACGCGGCGCTGCTCGCCGTGGGCGCCGACGGCCGGATCGACGGCGAGGACGCCCTGCCGGCCGGGGCCGCCGAGCGGGTGCGCCGCACGCCCGGCGTGCGCGGGGTGACCGAGGTGCGCGTCGACGACCAGGCCCAGGCCGGCCACAACCTGACCCGGATCACCCTGGCGGGCGTCTCCCCCGCGGCCTACGCGGCACTGGCGCGCGACGCCGGCCTGGGCACCTTCCCGGAGCAGCGGCTGCACCGGTCCGCCGGGGCCGACGGGGCGCCGCTGCCCGCGCTGGCCTCACCGTCGGTCGCCCGGACGTACGGCACCGGTCCCTTCCCCGTCCGGCTCAGCAGCAGCACCACCATCACCGTGCGCATCGCCGTCGTCCGGGACCGCACCCCGGCGGTGCCCGGCACCGACTTCCTGGTCGTGGACCGCGCCGGGCTCGGCGCGGCGGCCCCGACGACCACCCTGCTGCTGACCGGGGACCGTCTCGACGCGTCCGCCCTGCGCCGCGCCGCGGGCGACGGCACCACCGTGCGTCTGCGCGCCAGCGAGCGCGCCACGTACGTCGACTCACCGCTGCAGTCGGGCGCCGAGCGCCTCTACCTCGCCGCCGTCGCCGCGAGCACCGGCTACGCGGTGCTCGCGCTGCTCCTCGCCCTGCTGCGGGCCGCCCCCGAGCGTGCCGCGCTGCTGGCCCGCCTGCGCACCATGGGCCTCACCCGCGCCCAGGGCCGCCGCCTGCTGGTGCTGGAATCCTTGCCGCAGGCCCTGCTCGCCGCGGCGGGCGGCGCCCTGACCGGCTGGGCCGCCGTCCGCCTGCTGTCGTCCGGCTTCGACCTGACGGCCGTCGCCCTGCCGTCGACCGCCGCGGCCACCACCGTCACCCCGCTGCGCACCGACCCGTTGTCGCTGCTGCTTCCGGCGGCGGCCGTCCTGCTGCTGACGGTCGCGGTGGCCGCCGGGCAGGCCTGGTGGACCTGCCGTAAGGGCGCGGTCCGCGAACTGCGGGCGGGGGACGCACGATGAGGGGACTGTGCCGGAGAGACACGCGGGGGCCGGGTGCGGCAGGCACGTGCGGGGGACGTACGAAGAGGAAGCCGGGTGCGGCAGGCACGTACGCAGGCCGCCCGACGCCCGGTTCCGGTGCGCGTGTGCCGGCGAGGCCCGTCCCGGCGACCGCCCCGAGCCGCCGGGTCACCGCCCCGCCCCGGCCGCCGACGACACCGGACGGCCGGGGGACGCCGGACGGCCGGGGGACGCCGGACGGCCTGGAGACGCCGGACGGCCTGGAGATGCCGGACTGCCAAAGGAAGTTGGACGGCCGGAGGACAGCGAACCGTCAGGGGACGCCGGACCGCCGCAGCACACGTGACCGCCACAGCCGACGCCGCCGCCGTGCAGGAGCCAGCCGATGACGACGAGACCGACCAGCACGCACCGTCCCACGCTCGCCGACCTGGAGCGGCGGGTCGCCGAGGACCGCTCCCGCCCGGCCTACGGCCACGACGCCCTGATCACCTGCGACCGGCTGGTGCGGATCTTCTCCACCGACGGCGTGGAGGTGCAGGCGCTGCAGGGCCTCGACCTGCTGGTCCGGGAGGGCGAGCTGATGGCGCTCGTCGGCGCCTCCGGCAGCGGCAAGTCCACGTTGATGAACATCCTCGCGGGGCTGGACACGCCGACCGCGGGTGCGGCCCGGGTGGCCCAGTACGACCTGCTCGCCATGTCGGCGAAGGACCGGCTGCGCTACCGCCGCGAGGTCGTCGGCTTCGTCTGGCAGCAGACCTCCCGCAATCTGCTGCCCTACCTGACGGCCGCGCAGAACGTGGCCCTGCCGATGCAGCTGTCCGGCGGCCGCGGCCCGCGCGGGCGCCGGGCCCGGGCCGAACGGGTGACGGACCTGCTGGAGATGATGCAGGTCGCCGACTGCCGGGACCGCCGTCCGCGGCAGATGTCCGGTGGTCAGCAGCAGCGGGTGGCGATCGCGGTGGCCCTCGCCAACGACCCGGCGGTGCTGCTCGCCGACGAACCCACCGGCGAGCTCGACTCGCACACCGCCGAGGAGATCTTCGCCGCCTTCCGCACCGCCAACGAGCGTCTGGGCACGACCGTCGTCATCGTGACCCACGACCAGGCGGTGGCGAACGAGGTGCGCCGCACCGTCGCGATCCGCGACGGACGGACGTCGACGGAGGTGCTGCGCCGCAGCGAGGTGGACGCTGCGACCGGCGACGAGCGGGTGGTGAGCCGGGAGTACGCCATGCTGGACCGCGCCGGCCGCATGCAGCTGCCCGCCGAGTACGTGCGGGCCCTGGGCCTGCGGGACCGGGTGGCGCTGGAACTGGAGCCGGACCACGTCGCGGTGTGGCCCGACGACAGCGAACCGCACGACGGCCGACGGGACTGAGGCCGGGCGGCGCAGGGCAGCGGCCGCCGGTCTGTCCGCGGCCCACGCCCGTGCCGGGTCGGGGAGTTCAGCGGACGCTGAGGCTCAGCGCCCCCAGCCCGGCCTGCCCCTGCCCGGCATGCCGGACGGCGATCGAACCGTAGGGTGCCCGCAGCCGCAGCCATGTGCCGGACGAGAACAGGGCCAGGTCGTCCTGGCCGCCGGCCGCTGCCGGGCGCAGGAAGCCCAGCGACTGTGCCGCGTGCACGGCCCGCACCGGCAACCGGGTCCGCCCGACCGTCCGGGACCAGATCTCCCGTCCGATGCGGTCGAGTTCGGCGCGGGTGCGTGCCTCGGGCGGCAACTGCCCGGTGCGGGAACGGAACTCGGTGACCGCGGCGGACACCAGGGCCCGCAGGCTGTCCGCGCCGGGCAGCCCGGGCTCCGGCCGCCAGCCGCCGCGCGGCGGCAGCACTCCGGCCCACGGGGGTCCGGTCACCGCGGCCGGGACGGTGGCCGTGGCCGCCTGCTCGTCGACCAGCTCCAGCAGTTCGCCCGCGGAGACGGTCGCGTCGAGCGTGACGTCCAGTCCGTGCTCGTACGGCTTGGCCAGACGCACCGCGCGCACGGCCAGCACCTCGAAGGAGGCCGGCCGTCCGAACACCGCCAGCGCGGTGCCCGCGGCCTGCAGGCGCACGGCGGCCGCCCGGTCGTAGTGGAGCAGCCGGGAGAGGAAGGCCGCCAGATCGGCGGCCTCGGTGCCGTCGGCGAGGTGGAGGACCGTCATGCGGCGACGGCCTCCTTCTCGCCGTCCGGGTCCGTGCCGGTGCCGTCGTCGTCCGCGCCGTCCATGTACTGCTGCAGGAACGCGCGTTCCTCCGGGGTGATCCGGCGCGGCCGCTGGGCCTCGAAGTCGAACGGCACGATCACCGTGGAGGCACGGACGTAGACCAGGTCGCCGTCCTTCACCTCGTAGGCGAGGGTGAAGGAGGCGGCCCGGATCTCGGTGACCCACAGCTCGATCTCCACCGGCTCGTGCCGGTGGACGAGCTGCCGTTTGTAGTCGATCTCGTGACGCGCCACGACCGACCCCTGCCGGAAGGTCTTGTCCGGGCGGAACAGGAAGTCGACCCGGGCCTCCTCCAGGTAGCGGAGGAAGACCACGTTGTTGACATGCCCGTAGGCATCCATGTCCGCCCAGCGCAGAGGGCAGCGGTAGGTGTGGCGCATCGGCAGGATCAGCCCCGGGTCAGCTTTTTGTAGGTGGCACGGTGCGGGCGGGCGGCGTCCGGTCCGAGCCGCTCGATCTTGTTCTTCTCGTACGACTCGAAGTTGCCCTCGAACCAGAACCACTTGGAGTCGCCCTCGTAGGCGAGGATGTGCGTGGCCACACGGTCGAGGAACCACCGGTCGTGGGAGACGACCACGGCGCAGCCCGGGAACTCCAGCAGGGCGTTCTCCAGGCTGGACAGCGTCTCGACGTCGAGGTCGTTGGTGGGCTCGTCCAGCAGGAGCAGGTTGCCGCCCTGCTTGAGGGTGAGCGCCAGGTTGAGGCGGTTGCGCTCACCACCGGAGAGCACCCCGGCCGGCTTCTGCTGGTCCGGGCCCTTGAAGCCGAACGCGGACACGTAGGCCCGGCTCGGCATCTCGACCTGGCCGACGTTGATGTAGTCGAGCCCGTCGGAGACGACCTCCCACAGCGTCTTGTCCGGGTCGATGTTGGCGCGGTTCTGGTCGACGTAGGAGATCTTGACGGTCTCGCCGACCTTGATCTCGCCGCTGTCCGGGGTCTCCAGGCCCTGGATCATCTTGAACAGCGTGGTCTTGCCGGCGCCGTTGGGGCCGATGACACCGACGATGCCGTTGCGCGGCAGCGTGAACGACAGGCCGTCGACGAGGACCTTCTCGCCGAACGCCTTGTGCAGGTCCTTGACCTCGACCACGATGTTGCCCAGGCGCGGCCCCGGCGGGATCTGGATCTCCTCGAAGTCCAGCTTCCGCATCTTCTCGGCCTCGGCGGCCATCTCCTCGTAGCGGGCCAGACGCGCCTTGGACTTGGCCTGCCGGCCCTTGGCGTTGGAGCGGACCCACTCCAGCTCTTCCTTCAGGCGCTTCTGCCGCTTGGCGTCCTTCTGCCCCTCGACCTTCAGACGGGCCGCCTTGGTCTCCAGGTAGGTGGAGTAGTTGCCCTGGTACGGGTAGGCGCGGCCGCGGTCCAGCTCCAGGATCCACTCGGCGACGTTGTCGAGGAAGTAGCGGTCGTGGGTGATCGCCACGACGGTGCCCTCGTACTTGGCCAGGTGCTGCTCCAGCCAGTTCACCGACTCGGCGTCGAGGTGGTTGGTGGGCTCGTCGAGCAGCAGCAGGTCGGGCTGCTCCAGCAGCAGCTTGCACAGCGCCACGCGGCGGCGCTCACCACCGGAGAGGTTGGTGACGGGCCAGTCGCCGGGAGGGCATCCCAGGGCGTCCATGGCCTGCTCCAGCTGGGCGTCGAGGTCCCACGCGTTGGCGTGGTCCAGCTCCTCCTGGAGCTTGCCCATCTCCTCCAGCAGCGCGTCGGAGTAGTCGGTGGCCATCTGCTCGGCGATCTCGTTGAACCGGTCGAGCTTGCCCTTGATCTCGGCGACGCCCTCCTGGACGTTCTCCAGGACCGTCTTGTCCTCGTTCAGCGGCGGCTCCTGCAGCAGGATGCCGACGCTGTAACCGGGCGACAGGAACGCGTCACCGTTGGACGGCTGCTCCAGCCCCGCCATGATCTTCAGCACGGTCGACTTACCGGCACCGTTCGGGCCGACGACGCCGATCTTGGCACCCGGCAGGAAGTTCAGGGTGACGTCGTCGAGGATCACCTTGTCGCCGTGCGCCTTGCGCGCCTTGCGCATGGTGTAAATGAACTCAGCCAAGAGAAACCGTCCGGCAGCTTGAATCTGGCAGTGGGCAGATACAGCCCATCTTGCCGTACCGCCACCCCTGGGCGGAAACCAGTTCAGGTGGGGGCCTGTGAGCTGGGGTGTTGTCATCGGAGGCGGTAGGCAGCCGGCCACCTCCGTCACCTGGGCGGCCGGGGCCGGACGGACCCGCTGATCCGGGCGGGGACGCGGGTCCGTCCGCGGTGACGCCCTCGGCGGGCGGGGTCAGTCCTGCGGCGCCTTCTTCTTGCGGACGATGCTCAGCGCCGTGGCACCGAGGACCAGGAGGCTCAGGCCGGTGACGGCGATCATCGGGGTGCTGTCGTCACCGCCGGTCTCCGCGAGGTCGCCGGCCTCCGCGAGGTCGCCGGCCTCCGCGAGGTTCCCGCCCGTGGCCGGGGAGGGTTCGGCAACGGTCTGCGTGGTCAGGCCGGCCGTGTCGCTCTGTGTCTTGCAGTCGAGGACGCCCGTGAAGCGCTGGGCGAGGCCGCCGGGGCCGGTGATCGTGAAGTCGTAGGACTGGTCCTCCTGCAAAGGGATGAGGACCGTCCTGGCCGCGTGCGCCGGGATGCTGTGCCCGGTGCCCATCAGGGCGAAGGTGAAGGGTGCGTCGCCCTTGTTCACCGCGTGCACGACCAGGCCGCCCTCGGCGCAGTCCTTCTCGGCGGCCAGAGCCGGCACCGGACCTCGGCCGGCCCAGGTGGCGGTCGCGGTGGCCGAGACGGTGGACTCGCTGGAGCCGGCCAGTATCTGGGTCTGGCTGCGGCTGTCGGAGGTGAAGGCCCGGCCGACCGGCACCGTGGTGGACGCCTGGACGGTCAGCTCGGCGCTGCCCGCGCTGCCGTCCGCGGAGGGTGTGGTGCCGTCCGCGGCAGGCGTGGCGTCGTCGGCGGCGTCCTCTGGGACCTCGAAGTAGAGCCGGGTGCCGTCCTTGGCGGAGGTGACCGGCTTGCCGTGCGCGTCGACGATGCGCACCCCGGCGGCGTCCGCCGGGGGTGTCACCGTGACGCTGCTCGCACCGGTGTGCACCGTCACCGGCCCCAGCCGTTCACCGGGCCGGCCGGAGACGGCGGGCGGGTCGAGAGTGAGTGAGGCCTTCGGTTCGGCCATGTCCCGGGCGTGCCGCTGCAGGTAGTCGGCGAGCTTCTCGGCCTGCGGGTCGACGGCGTCGACGTCCGCGTCGTCGGAGAAGCGCCAGATGGCCACCTGGGTGCCGGCCGCCGCGTCCTGCTCGGTGAGGTTCTTGACCCCTGCCTTGGCGGCGAGCGCGGCCAGGTCGTTGACCTGGGGGTAGGAGTGCTGCAGGATCCAGCGGATCCGGCCGACGTTCTTGTTGGTGCCCAGCGACGTGCCGCTCCAGGGCGTCTCGTGGTACTGGGCGTCCCGCTGGGTGGGGTTGTGCAGGTCGACGCAGTAGGTCTGCAGCATGCCGCCGCCGTCGACGGACATCTCGAACAGGCCCGCGGAGACCTCGTGGTCACCGGTTGCGTCGTGGACGACCGCGGTGCCGTACGTCTTCATGCCGGCGATGGTGGCGGTCGCACCGCCCGGAGTACGGGGTGCCTCGTCGGCCGCGGCGGGACCCGCGGCGGTCAGCACACCGGCGGCGACCAGTCCGGACCCCAGCGTCGCGGCGGCCACGCGAACCGCCCCTCGCCTGCGCTCGGGCGGCGCGGCATACGAAGCACACATATATCCCCTTCGAGCAGGACCATTGGCGTGAGAGATGCGGTCCCACCAGCAGTTTCTCCGGGCTGCCGGAGTCATGTCCGGCATCCTAGGGAGCCCGCACACCCGCCCTTCGCTGTGTGATCGTCAGATCGTTGATCCGAATCGGAATCGTTATCGCCCGGCGCCCCTGCGGGCCGTCCGCGAACAGGTCTTATCGGCGAATCCACCAGGAATCCCGCCGGTGCGCTCGCCGATGTACCGCTCCGGGCGGCCCGTCGCCGGCAGACAGCTCGTCATGTCACCGCGAGCGGCACGCAGTCGGGCCCGCGTTGCTCCTGCGCGGCCCCGGGTGGCAGCGGTGTCTCCCACGCGGGCTCGGGCTGTGCCGGAACGGCGGCGGCCGCCTGCCCGGCGGATGTGCCGCGGGCGTCCGGCGGCGTGGCCGGGGTGTGCGGGAGCACCGTCACCGGTTCCGGCCGTCCGGTGCGGCGGAAGGCGGCCGTGCCCCGCGTCAGGTCGTGGCCGATCGCCACGGCGTCGATGTCCGCCCAGGTGCGGGGCGTGCCGTCACGGACCTCCGTGCGCACCTTCAGCCGGCCCTGCACGAGGACGGGGTCGCCCACGGTGAGCGAGGCGGCGACGTTCATGGCCAGCTGGCGGTTGGCCCACACGGTGAAGAAGTTGGTGTGCCCGTCCGTCCAGGCGTTCTTCTCCCGGTCCCAGTAGCGGGAGGTGGCGGCGAGCCGGAACCTCGCGGAAGGCCCGGAGGACGGCTCCCGGTACACCACCTGCGTCGCCACGTTGCCGACCACGCAGACCATCGTCTCGTTCATCGTCCGACACCCCTCCCTCGCTCCCCCGGCCGCGGCGGCCGGGCGGACGCATGTACGGCCCGTTCCGTACAGCGGTGGCTGGTGCGGTGACCGCATCCGCCGCGCGGACGTACCGAGCTCGTCCACCACGTCGGTCACGCCGTCGCATCCGCTGCGGTCACCGCGGAACCAGGCTGCCTCTGCCGCGCCGAGTCCGCTGGGGCCTGTGGACCACCGCATGCCTGTGGACAACTCCGCCACCCGGTCGGGTGAAGCCGGGGAGGGGCAGGGAGGCGCCGCACCGAAATGAGGGGTCAAGAGAAAACGGTCGAGGCGACCGGCCGGGGTACGGGTGCGCGGCACCCGCAGTCACCGTCACCGCACCCCCACGCCTCTCACCCGCGCGTACTGCTCCCGCACCTCCCGGTAGCGCAGCAGCTCCGCGGCGATCGGGTCCAGCACCCGGGCCCGGCCGCAGCCCGCCGCCGCCTCGCGCAATCGGCGTTCCGCCTCCTGCCCGTACCGCCGCGCCGGTCCCCGGGCCGCGATGCTACTGCTCCACTCCACGACCGGGCCGCCCGCGATCCCGGCGAGCATCAGCAGCACCGGCACCACCAGATTCGGTGCCAGCACGCCGGCGATCTGACCGACCAGCCACAGCCCGCCGATGACTTGCAGGATCGTCATGGCCGCCTGGGCGAGCACCGCCGCCGGCCACCAGCCCGGCCGGGGCGGCCGGCCCGGCGGCAGTCCGGCCCGGGCCGCGAGCGCGTCCAGCTCCTCCGGCAGTCCCTGCGCCCCGCGTGCCGCGGCCTCCCGCACCGCCTGGGCCCACGGCTGCGGCAGCCCGGCCGAGGCCCGGTCGGCCACCGTCCGCACCGCATGCTCGACGCGCTGACGCGCGGTGGCCTCCTCGTCCGGCTGGGTGCGCACCGGCAACCGTCCGGTCGGGGGTTCGCGGCGGTCCTGGTACCAGTGCCACAGCCGCAGCCACGGGGTGCCGCAGGCCCGGCCCGCGTTGCGCAGCCAGGCGCGTTCGGCCGCCTCGCCCGCGGCGACGGCGCCCACCGCGTCCGCGAGCCGGTCCGCGAACTCCTCGCGGGCCTCCTCGCTCAACCCGACGCGCCGCTGCGCCGTGTACAGCGGGCGCAGCCGGGTCGCCGCCACGTCCACGTCGGCCGCGATCCGACGGGCCGCGGCCCCGCGCTCGGACACGAACCGCCCCAGTGCCTCACGCAGCTCGGGCAGGCCCTCCCCGGTCAGCGCGGACAGCGCGAGCACGGTCGCGCCGGGCTCGCCGTGCTCCCCCAGGGCGATCCCGTCCTCGTCGAGCAGCCGGCGCAGATCGTCCAGCACCTGGTCGGCGGCCTCCCCGGGCAGCCGGTCGACCTGGTTGAGCACGACGAACATGACCTCCGCGTGGCCTGCCATGGGCCGCAGATACCGCTCGTGGAGGATCGCGTCGGCGTACTTCTCCGGGTCGACCACCCAGATGACCGCGTCGACCAGCTTGAGGATGCGGTCCACCTGCTCGCGGTGCTCCACGGCGGCCGAGTCGTGATCGGGCAGGTCGACCAGGACCAGGCCGCGCAGCTGCGGGTCGGCGTCGGGGCCGTGGACGGGGCGCCTGCGCAGCCGTCCGGGGATGCCGAGCCGGTCGATCAGGCCGGCCGCACCGTCGCTCCAGCTGCACGCGATCGGCGCGGCGGTGGTGGGCCTGCGGACCCCGGTCTCCGAAATGGGCACACCGGCGAGGGCGTTGAACAGTTGCGACTTGCCGCTGCCGGTGGCGCCCGCGATGGCGACGACGGTGTGCTGCCCGGACAGCCGGCGGCGCGCCGCGGCCTCGTCCAGGACCCGGCCCGCCTCGGCGAGCGTGCCGCTGTCGACGCGGGTACGGGACAGTCCGACCAGTTCGCGCAGCGCGTCCAGCCGCGACCGCAGCGGTCCGTCGTAGGCGAGGGGCGGCACCGGCAGGGGCCGGGGCGGCCGGGGTGCCACCGGGACGAGGTCGGCGGCGCTGGTCCCGCCGGGGGTGACGCGCCGGGCGATCAGCCCGTCGTCCCAGATTCCGGCGGACGCGGGACGTCCGTCGCCTCCGGACACGGAACGGCCGTCGCCCGCGGATTCCGTACGGCCGTCGGCCGCGGACCCCGTACGGCCGCCGTCGGCCCGGGTGCCGGCGTCGTTCCGCCCGGCGACCGGTGCACCGGCGCCGGCCCGTCCCTCGCGACGGGTGTCCTCGGGACGGGTGTCCGTGCGGGCCTCGGTGCGCCCGCCGTCGGCCGGCCGGCCGTCCGCACGGCTGTGCGGCGGCCGGGGCTCGGCACGGCTTGCGCTCCGGGCCTGGGCGCCGCTGCCGTACGGTGCGTGCGCCGGGCGTCCGCCGTCCGGCACACGGGTGTGGCGCGCATCGTCGGGCAGGCGTGCGTGACGTCCGGCGACACCGTCGGGCATACGGCCTTGGGACCTGCGGTCCTCGGGGATGCGGTCGTCGAGGACGCGCTCTTCCGGCCTGCGCATACGGCGTCCGTCGCCGGGCATGCGGGTGCCGCGGTCCCGGTGCTCGGGCCGGCTGCGGCGGTCGGCGGGCTCCCCGAGCGTGCGGGTGCGGCCCGGCTCGCCGTACCCCTCGTACCCGGTGCCCCGCGGGTTCCCGCCGCGGCCGGTGAGCGGGGGCCCGGCGGGTGCGGTCGTCCTGGGACGGCCCACGGCCCCGGTGCCCGCCACCCGCTGGGCGCCGCCCCCGGAACCGGCGGGGCCTGCGGTGTCCCGGGTTCTGTGCCCGTCCGTGGCGGCCGTGTCCTCCGTCCGGGCCGTCTGAGCGGCGTGTTCCGTTCGGTCCTGGTCAGTGACGGCTCTCACCGGTCACCTCTCCTTCAGCAGTACGGACAGCGCGGCGATGAGTTCGGCCTGGGGTTCCGGGCTCACCTCCAGGGCGTCGAGCGGGGCCAGCCGGCGCTCCCGCTCGGTGTGCATGACACGGTCCAGGCAGTCGGCGAGCAGCCGTCCGGCACGGTCGCGCAGCCGCAGTGCACCGTGCGCGCCGATGCGTTCGGCCAGTCCCTCACCGGCGGACCGGCCCCGGCGGCCGCCGAGCAACCCGGTGGCGGCCAGTGCGGCGACGGCCTCGGCGTCGGGTGCGACGCTCCGATCGAGCTCGCGCACCTCGTCCTCGGCGTACTCCTCCAGTTCGCGCCGCCAGCGGCGTACGGCGAGCCCGATGCGGTCCTCGGCGCTGTCGGCGCCGCCGTGCTCGCCGGCCAGTTCGGGGGCTCGCGCGGCCGGCTCACGCCGCCAGGCGGCGTCGATGCGTTCGTCGGCGGCGGTCACGGCGCACAGCAGCAGCGCGCTCAAGCTCTCCACCAGCGCATCGAGCAGTTCGCCGGCGGTGCAGTCCAGCGGATAGGCGCGCCAGCGTTTCAGGGCGTCCCCGGCGAGCACGGCCCCGGACTGCAGGCGGCTGCGCAGACGGGCGTGTTCCGAGTCGTAGGCGGCGTCGACGGCGGAGGTGAGCCGCAGCGCGGCCGCGTGCTGCGAGGCGGTGGCCGCGGCCAGTTCCGGGAGGCGGGACTTCAGCGAGTCCAGCAGCCCGTGGGCGGTACGGGCCATCGCGTGCCGGCGGGCGTCGGGATCCTGGGCATGGTGCACGAGCCAGGAGCGCAGCGGCGCCACGGCGGTGGCGGGCAGCAGGCCCCCGCCCCAGGCGGACTCCGGCAGTTCCGGCACGGTGAACCGGGGCACCTCCCCCAGGCCGGCCTTGGTCAGCAGCGCCCCGTACTGCCGGGAGACCTCGGAGACGACCTGGTGGGGCACCCGGTCGAGCACGGTGACGAGCGTGGCGTGGTACTCCTTGGCGGTGCGCAGCAGATGCCAGGGGATCGCGTCGGCGTAGCGTGCGGCCGAGGTGACCATCACCCAGATGTCGGCGGCACAGATCAGCTCGGCGGCGAGGGTGCGGTTCTCGGCGACGAGGGAGTCGATGTCGGGCGCGTCGAGGAGGGCGAGCCCGGGCGGCAGGGTCTCCACGGTCTCGATGCGCAGTGCGCGCGGGGGGATCTCCTCGGGCGGCAGCAGGTCGTCGCCGACGAGGCCGGCCTCGGTGTCCTGCCGGGGCACCCACACGCGGGTGAGGCCGGGCAGCACGCGCGGGTCGCTGAACCAGTGGTGGTCCTCCGGGTGACACACCAGGACCGGCGTCCGGGTCGTCGGCCGCAGCACACCCGCCTCGCTGACGCGTCGTCCCACCAGGGAGTTGACGAGCGTGGACTTCCCCGCGCCGGTCGATCCCCCCACCACGGCCAGCAAGGGCGCCTCGGGCTGCCTGAGCCGGGGCACCAGATAGTCGTCGAGCTGGGCGAGCAGTTCGTCGCGGTTGGCCCGCGCGCGCGGTGCCCCGTCCAGAGGCAGCGGAAAGCGTGCGGCGGCGACGCGGTCGCGCAGGGCGGAGAGTGCTTCGAGCAGCTGAGGCCGTACGTCCAGAGTCACCACATGCGAAGAATGCCCAATTTTATGAGATTTCTGAAGCATATGAGCACGTCTGCGCGCCGACAGAAGAAAAAGGGCAGACGGGACGACTGGGGCGCAGGCGCCGTCCAGGCATAACGAGTGCACAACACCGGCAGCTCAGAGCGCCCAAAGCGATGCAGGATTCACAGCCGCCTGCGATTATCAGACTGCTTCACTGAACCTCCACATCAAGCCACGGAGGAGAAGCATGAGGGACATGGATGCGGGAGCCCTATCCTTGTCCCCGGCAATGTCACGGATCACCCCGAAGATCCCGTGACCGAGGCACCACACCAGGCCCCCGTAGCTCAGCGGATAGAGCAGGCGCCTTCTAAGCGCTTGGCCGCAGGTTCGAGTCCTGCCGGGGGCGCAAACACCCTTTGACCAGCGGAAACGCTGGTCATCTTTCTCCAGCGCTCTCAGACGGCGCGATCAGGTCCCACACGCAGGTCCCACACGCGCGAGGCCGTGCCGTCCAGATGACGGAGTCGCTCACGATGTCCGCGTGATGCGCGTCGACCGCGGCTGCCGATGCCTGCCCGAGGCGGACGTCGACATCCCCTTCACCCCCGCCAGGGCGGCGTTGATCCGGTCCCGGCTGATGCCGCAGACCGCGCACGAGGTGATGGTCACCGCCCGTCGCCACGGCGGCACCGACGCCGCGGCCGCCGGCATCGTCGACCGGGCGGTCGCCGAGGACGCCGTGCGCTCTACGGACCGTCGAGATCGCCGAGGCGCAGGTGAACAAGGCCGGCGACACCCTCGGCACCATCACGTTGCGCGTGTACGCCCCGGTCCTGGCCGCCCTGCGCGACACACACCACCGCCCCGCTCGGCCGACCGCCGCTCACGCACCGTTCCCCGCGGAGCTGCCGCTCGGTCACGCCCGAGGCCACCGTCCGCCGTCCCGAAGTCACCGTGGCGCCGAACCTTCGCCGAACAGGGTGAACCGGTCACGAACCGGGTGATCCACGCACACGCACCGTGACCGTGATCATTCGGGCGCGTTGAACGGGGCGTGCGGTCGCACGTCCCGCTGCCGCACCCACCGAGTCAGTGAGGAGAATGTCATGTCCCGCTTCACGAAGACGGCAGCCGTCGCCCTGGGCGCGGGCGCTGTGGTGCTCAGCGGCGCCGGCCTGGCGGCCGCGGACGCCGGAGCCACCGGGGGCTCCGACCGCTCGCCGGGCGTCGTGTCGGGCAACACGATCCAGGTCCCGGTACACCTCCCGGTCAACGCGTGCGGCAACACCGTCAACGTGATCGCTCTGCTCAACCCGGCGTTCGGCAACACCTGCGCCAACCTCGACGACCACAACGGCGGGTCCGGCTACGGCAACTGACTTCACCCGCTCGGTCCGCGGAGCCGCGAGGACGTCCGGAGAAGGTCACGAGTGTGAGAAGAGCCCCGGTGGTCCGCGACGACCGCCGGGGCTCTTTCCTGGTCGGAATCTGCTGTCGCAGGGACCGTCGTCACGCGTACCGGTAGATGCGGCTGACGTCCTCGAGTTCGTCCGGGGTGACGTCCCACGGCGGCAGCTTCTGGTGCCGGGCGACGACGCGCCCGTGCTGTGCGTCGCCCCGGCCGGGCGGCTGCGCCGGCAGGTAGCGGCCTGTGCGGTGGCGGCGCTGCCAGCGGGTCCACTGCAGGTCGAGGAAGGCATGGTGAAGCCAGAAGACCGGGTCGTTGACGGAGGCGGCGCCGAGCATGGTGCCGCCCACCCAGCGGTGCACCCGGTTGTGGTTGCGCCACGAGGTGCTTCCCCGGCCCGGACCCCAGCCCTCCAGCTTGTTGCGGAATCCCTTGGTGACCGTGGAGTCCCAGGGAGCGACGTCGTACACGGGGTCCTTGAGCGCCCACTCCAGTTCCGCGGCGGTGGGCAGCGCGATCGGGTCGTGGGCACGTCCCAGGTCCCGTGTGAGGAACGTCCCGTCCGTCACCCCCACCCGCAGGGTCCAGTGGCCGTGCGCGTAGGCGAACGGACCGGTCGTCACCCGGCGGTCGCCTAGGCGCCCGTTGCCGCCCAGGAGGTCGTCCCGCCAGGGCACGGACCTCGTCGTACGGTCGCGGGTCCAGTCCCAGTAGGGGATGGTCACCGAGGAGTCCACCCGGCGCAGGGCACTCTCCAGGTCGAGCAGGAACCGGCGGTGCCAGGGCAGGAACGACGGCGCCATGTGTGCCGTCCGCAGGCCGCGTTCACCGTCGGAGGTGAAGTAGTGGATGTGCATGCGCACGAACTCGTCGTACTCGCCGCGCCGTTTGAGCTCCAGCAGGGCGTCGACGAACCGCCGCTTCTCCTCCCGCGTCAGCTGGGCGGCGTTCTTACGCACGTACGCCACCGGGTGCTCCCTGCGGGTGCGGGTACGGGTGCTGTCGTACGCCGTCGACCGGACCGGGGGCCACGTCGCGCAACTGCCGGCCGGGTCCCATGACGTCCACGGCGCCACGGGCGGCCTCCCGGGGCGTCGGGTACGACTGGTAGTGGTCGACCATGCTCAGCCAGGTGCCGTCGGCGCGGCGCATCAGGTGCAGCGGGCGGCCGTCCACCGTCACCCGCCACTCGCCGGCGCCCGCGGGGCCCGGTGCCGGTGCCGGCGTCCCGGTGCCGGTGTCCGGTGCGCCGTGCGGGATCCACACCCCGCGGATGAGCCGCCCGCGGTACCTCTCCTCGAAGAGGGTCCCGCTCCGGTCGTCCGGCGGACCGGGGGCGGGACGCGAGGCACCGGCGGCGACCAGCGGCGCCGCCGCGAGGGCGACACCGCAGGCGGCCAGCGCGGCGGTCATCTCGCGCCGTGTCGGACGGCGGGAAGGGCGGGGAGCGGGGGAAGGCGCCGACGGCGTCCCGCGGTCCGTCCCCGCTCCTGCCGGGGCTGTCCGCCCACGGGCTCTGCCGTCCCCGCCCATGCCTGCGACCATGATGTGCTCCTCGCTCCGGTTCAGGTGTCCGGCTCCCTTCGGGGACCCGGCTCCGCTGCGGGTGTCCGGCTCCGGTTCGGGTGCCGGTGGCCGTGTCACCGAAGCCGTAACCGCCGGGGACGTCGCAAGGTCACCGTGTGATGAGCCGGAAGGAGCAACGGCCGGGTCCGGTCACCGGAGGGCGGCGGGCGGGGCCGGACGCCCTCAGCTCTGCACCGGCAGGCCGCCGAGCAGCGGGGCGGTCTCGTCGTTGACGCTCTTGGTGGTGCCGTTCACCCTGTTGAGCAGCGAGCCCTTCTTCTCGCTGTCCAGCGCGTGCGTCTGGTGACGCACCGGCAACACGTCGATGGGGCCCTTGGTGAGCGTGTTCACCGCGCCGTTGACGCTGGTCGGCGTCACCTCGGCGGGGCCGTAGGCGAACGCGGGCGCGGCGGCACCGGCGGCGACCAGGGATCCGGCGAGGACTGCGGCGGCCTTCAGGGTCTTCATCGTGTTTCCTTTCTCCGTCGCCCCTCGGCGGTCTGCGTCGCCGGAGGGGGTCGCCGTGCCTAACGAGCCGCGGGCGGGCCGGAAACCCCGAGGGCCGGAGATGGCCGAGTCGTCATATGAGATTTCCGTGGATCTCCGGCCGCCTGTGGAAAAGCCGTCGCACCGGCTGGGCGTCCAGTGCGGCGGCTGTGGGGTGCGACCCGTACAAGTCGTGATGAGGTGTCAGGAGGCTCGTGGGGCGGTGGTGACGTGGCGGCGCCGGCTGGAAGTGTTTCGCGTCACCACCCGGGTGTCGTCCGCCGGGCATCACCGCCCGGGCGTCACGTCCCCGGAAGCAGCGCCGGCCGCTCTCCCCGACCGGATCGGCGCAACGGAGGAACGGGCTGCGGGGAGAGCGGCCGGACGACGTGGGCGTCGGCGTCAGTCGTCGATGGCGCAGGTGTTGCCGAACGCCGGGTTCAGCAGGCCGACGATGTTCACGGTGTTGCCGCAGAGGTTGACCGGCACATTGACCGGGACCTGGATGGTGTTCCCCGAGATCACACCCGGCGAACGGCTGCTGTCGCCCTTGGCGGTGCTGTCGGCGGCGGCGACACCGGCACCCGCGGCGACAGCTGTGACGGCGGCCGAGGTGAGGACCAGGCCCTTGGCGATACGCGACATGGAGAAGTACTCCTTGGGTCGATGCAACACACCCGGGCGGAAATGCCCGGCGCTCCGGTCAACGCGTGTGCTCCGTTGGGGTTCTGCCGCCGATGGAGTGATTGCTGTTGCGGATGTCCCGCCCGGGTCGCGGGACGCCCCGTCAGCTGCGATCGTCGGCGCCGGATTGGCGGGGGCGACCGCCTGCGGGACATGCGGAAGCCGCCGCTCCCGTCCCTCGGGTGAGGGACGGGAGCGGCGGCCGGCGTCGGTCGGGACCGGCGTGGGTCCGCCGGACAGGCCCTAGCGGTGCGCGCCCGCGGTCCGGCCGCGGCGGTACAGGATCGTGCCGCCGGCGATCAGGGCCGCGCTGGCCGCAGAGGTCGCCAGCAGCACCGCGGTGTCGTCGCTACCCGTCTGGGCCAGCTGCGGAGGCTCCTGCGGAGTTTCCTCCCGAGGAGTCTCGCTCGGCTCGGACGGCGGAGTGGTCTTCGGCGGGTGCGTCGTCGGGGTCGAGGTCGGCGTCGGCTTGGGCTTGTCCGCGACGTTGGCGCACTTGTTGCCGAACGCCGGGTTCAGCGCCCCCGCCACGTCCACGGTGTTGCCGCAGACGTTCACCGGAACCTCGACCGGCGCCTGGATGGTGTTGCCTGACAGGACACCGGCCGAATTGGTGGCCTCGCCGTCCGCCTGCGATTCGGCGAAGGCCTGGCTGCCGTACAGGGACAGGACACTCGTCGCGGCGGCCGCCGCGAACACGCCCCTGCTCAGGGTCTGTCGCAATCTACTTGTCTTCCTGCTCGAAGCTGCACGAAGCCGCTTGAAGGGTGTGGAACGTGCCTGAGCCGGTCCCGGACGGTACCTATGACCGTCCGGAACGGCCCCTGCCCCAGCCGGGACGGCTGGGGAGCCGGTGAGGTCAGTCGTCGTTGACGCACGCGTTGCCGAACGTGGGGTTCAGCGCTGCGATGAGAACGTCGACCGTGTTGCCGCACACGTTGATCGGAGCGTTCACCGGCACCTGAATGACGTTGCCGGAAATGACGCCCGGGGAACGCTCGGTGGAACCCGTGGCGTCGGCGTCGGCGAAAGCGGGAGCCGCCATACCGAGGGCCAGGACGGCACCGCTCACAGCAGCAACGCTCTTCTTCATGGATGTTCCCTTCTTGGGGTGGATCCCGTGGATCCCCGATGGTGGTCAAAGACCGGGGAGTGCGACCTGTCCGGCCGCGACATGAACGAGAAATAGACCGGCCGGAATTCAGGGGAACGCAAATCGCCCGGCGATTCACTCGAATGTCCCCCGCCGCGTGGATACCGCCCCGACTGCCCGGGCGGATCAGGCGCTTCGGCCGGACCGGGGCCGCAGGACCGGCGTGGCCCGGCGGCCGGGCAGGTCATCAGCGCTCCTCGGCCACGGACGACAGCACCGGCACGTCGTCCAGGGAATGCGCCGGTGCGCCGTACCGCTCGGCCCGGGTGGAGGTGTCCGCGCACTGCTGATGCGGCATGCAGGGCAGGACCGGCTCGTCCCGGACGCCGACGAGCCGCAGCACGTCGGCACCGCTCCGGCCGAGACCGCCGCGCGGCGCGTCGAGCGTGCCGTGCACCGACGACTGCCGCGGGCTTCGGTCCCCTCCCGTCGCCGCGTCGCAGGACGCGACGACGCACGCGTTGTCGAGGGCCGGACCGCCGCCGTTGCTGCCGGCGAGCGCCACGGGAGCGGCCATCGTCGGCATTCCGGCGACGGGCGCGGCGGCCCATGCCGTTGTGAGCACTGCGCGTTCCCTTCCTCGTGCTGACACAGGTCCTGCGGACTCGCACAGGTCCTACGGATTCATCAACACGACGCGGAATGTTTGGTTGCGCGGGTTCACCCGGTTGGCCCGCAGCGGCGGACGAATACCGTTCCGTCATGGAGTCCGGAAAACACATGAACTGCCTGGATCGCCGGCGTGGAGACGAAGGGGGGATTTCCGGTCCTGATCAGGCAGTTGTGCAGCGGCCGTGCTCTGCGGGGATTCCTGGAAGAGCTACGGGAACGCGATCACGTACGGGAGCATGAGCCGCAGGCCGAGCGGGACGGTGTGCCGGCCCGTGTGCTGGAGCATGTTCCGCGGCCGCCGCGCTTCCCGCGTCCATCGGTGAACGGCCGAACGGCCACGGAACGCGCCGCATCGGTGGCGGTGGGCGGGGGCAGGAGCTCCGGCAGTCCCTGGCTCCTGCCCGCTGCCGGAGGACCGCCGGCTTCTACGACACCACGTCCTTGCGGGCGAAGCCGCGGAAGGCCAGGGCGAAGAAGACGAGGGCGTAGGTGACGGAGACGGCCGTCCCCTGGATCATGCCGGACCATTCCGGGCGCGGCTGGACCGCGTCCACCCAGGCGAACTGCCAGTGCGCGGGCAGGAAGTCGCGCCAGTGTCCGAGGGCGGTGACCGCGTCCAGGACGTTGCCGACGATGGTCAGTCCGACCGCGCCACCCACCGCGCCCAGCGGCGCGTCGGTCTTCGTCGACAGCCAGAACGCCAGTCCCGCGGTGACCAGTTGGGAGGCGAACAGGTAGGCCACGGCCACTGCCAGCCGCGCGCCGGCCGCGCCCGCGTCGAGCGTGCCGCCGGTGGGCACGTGCAGCGGGCCCCAGCCGTAGGCGGCCGTGCCGACGGCGAGCGCGACGAGCGGCAGCAGCACCATCGCGGCCAGGCTCAGGCCCAGGGAGACGACCAGCTTGGACCACAGCAGCCGGGCGCGGGGCACAGGCGCGGCGAGCAGGTAGCGCAGCGAGGACCAGCCGGCCTCCGCGGCGACCGTGTCGCCGAAGAACAGCGCGACCGGGATCACCAGAAGGAAGCCCGCCGACACGAACAGGCTCACCGCGGCGAAGTTGGGACCGGAGGCGGTGGCGGTGTCCATGAGCGTCACCCGGCTGCCGCGCCCGCCGGGCTCGCCGCCGATCGCGAAGGCGGCCACCAGCACGAACGGCAGCACGGCGAGCAGGCCGTACATGACCGCGGTGCGGCGGCGCCTGAGCTGCCGCACCAGCTCGACCCGCAGCGGCAGTGTGCGGCCCGGACGGTAGCCCGGGGCCGCGTCGACGGGCTCGGTGCCCTGGGTGAGCGTGCTCACGCGGTTCCTCCGATGAGGGTGAGAAAGGCGTCCTCCAGGCGGCGGTTCGGCCCGAGGGACGTCACCGGCACCTCCAGCCGGACCAGCTCCACGACCAGCCCCTCGGCGGTGCCGCCGGCCTCCAGGCGGACCAGCAGGCCGTCCTCGGTGCGGACCGCGGAGGCCACCAGCGGCAGCGCGGCGATCTTGTCCAGCACCGGCTGCTCCACGGGCGTGGCGGTGCCCACGAGCAGGGTGTCGCCGTTGCCGGTGATCTCGTCGGCCGGACCGGCCTGGACCAGCCGCCCGCGGTCCATGACGACCAGGTGGGTGCAGGTCTGTTCGACCTCGGCCAGCAGATGGCTGGAGACGATCACCGTGCGTCCGCCGGCCGCGTACCGGATCATCACCTCGCGCATCTCGCGGATCTGCGGCGGGTCGAGGCCGTTGGTGGGCTCGTCGAGGATCAGCAGGTCGGGCAGGCCCAGCATGGCCTGGGCGATGGCCAGGCGCTGGCGCATGCCCTGCGAGTAGGTGCGCACCGGGCGTTCGAGGGCCTCGCCGAGACCGGCGATCCGCAGGGCCTCGTCCAGGTGGGCGTCCTCGGCGGCGCGTCCGGTGGCCTGCCAGTACAGGCGGAGGTTGTCCCGGCCGGACAGGTGGGGCAGGAACCCGGCGCCCTCGACGAAGGCGCCGACCCGGGACAGCACGGGTGCGCCGGGCCGCACGGCGTGCCCGAAGACGCGGATCTCGCCGCCGTCCGGCCGGATCAGGCCCATGAGCATGCGCAGTGTGGTGGTCTTGCCGGCGCCGTTGGGTCCGAGCAGGCCGAGGACCTGGCCGCGTTCCACCCGGAAGGACAGGTCGCGGACGGCGTACCGGTCGGCCGAGCGGGCGTAGCGCTTGGTCAGGCCGGTGATCTGCAGGGGGACGTCGGCGAGTGCGGGATCGGGCGCCGGGGCGGCGCCGGCGCGGCGGCGGGCCGTCAGGACCAGGACGAGCGCGAGCACGGCACCGGCGGCGGGCAGCCACCACACCCACGCGGGCAGCGGAGCCGCCGCCGTGGTCACCGAGGGGGCCGTGGGTACCGTCAGGTCGCTCTTCAGGGAGACGGTGTAGGTGGCCGGGGCGGCCGGGGAGGCGTAGCCGAGGTCGGTGGAGGCGAGGACCAGGCGCAGGCGGTGGCCCTTGAGCACCTCGTGGTCGATCGCGGGGAGGGTGAGGGTGACGTCCTTGCCGGTCTTCGCGCCCGTCACCCGCACGGGTGTCACCAGCTGGCCCGGCAGCACCGGCCGGCCGCCGCCCGGTGCGACGTCGTAGAGCTTGGCGAAGAGCACCGCGTCGTCGCCGGTGGCGGCGATGTGGACGGTCACCGTGGGCGATCCGGTGATCCGCAGATCGCTGCGCAGGGGTGCGGAGTCGAAGCGGGCGTACTGGCCGGGGAAGTCCAGTGCCGTGCCGACGCCGAGGGCGGACAGCCGGGCGAGCGAGCCGCCCGCGCTGCCGAGGCCGGGCAGGGCGGAGACGGCGGGCGGGGTGGCTCCGGCCGGGTTGGCGACGTGCTGGGCCGGGCCGGTCAGCGGGATCGGGCGCGGGCCGCTCGCCAGTCCCGGGTAGGCGGGCGCGGTCGCGCCCCGCAGCACGGCCGCGCCGTCGGTGGAGTCGACGCCCGAGGTGCGGGTGACGCGGAAGGCGGGGCCGGTGCCGGCGCCGGTGTCGCCCTTGAGGTACCGGTCGAACCAGGTCGTCGTCCGGGCCCGGACACGGTCGGTCTCCAGGTCCCCGCCGTCGTGTCCGCCGGCGATCCAGTCGACGTCGACCGGGGCGCCGTTGGCCTTGATGGCCCGGGCGGCGGCATCGGCCTGTGCGAGCGGGAACAGCGAGTCCTCCTGGCCCTGCACCAGCAGCGTGGGCACCCGGATCCGGCCGGCCACGGCCGACGGGGAGCGCTCCTGCAGCAGCCGGCGGGCCTGTGCGTCGGGCTGCCCGGACCGGGCGACGCGCTGGTACATGCGGCACAGCTCGGGTTCGAACGCCGCGCAGCCGCCGCCGGAGTTGACGAAGACGCCCGCCCAGAGCTTCTTGAAGACGCCGTCGGGGAACAGGGCGTCGGCGAGGTTCCAGTAGGTGATCTGCGGGACGATGGCGTCCACCCGGCGGTCGTGGCCCGCGGCGAGCAGGGTGATCGCGCCGCCGTAGGAGGCGCCGGCCACGCCCACGCGCGGGTCGCCGGGCCGGTCCAGCTCGACCTGCGGCTGCCGGGCCAGCCAGTCGATCAGCTTCTTCACGTCGGCGACCTCGCCGGACGGGTCGTTCAGCCCGATCTTTCCCGTGGACCGGCCGAAGCCGCGCGCGGACCAGGTCAGCACGGCGTATCCGTCGCGCGCCAGGTCCTCGGCCTGCGGCCGCATGTCGTCCTTGCTGCCGCCGAAGCCGTGGGCCAGGAGCACGGCGGGGTGGCGGCCGGGGCCGGGCGGGGTGAAGTACGAGGTGTCCAGGCGGACTCCGGCGGCCGTGCTCAGCGTCCGGTCGGTGCGGTGCACCTCGGGCGGTTCGTCGAGCGAGGCGGCCGTCCACGTCCCCGCACCGGCGAGCAGCAGGGCGGCGGCCCCGGCGGCCAGCAGCCGCCGGGGAGCGCGCACCAGCCCGCGCAGACCGGGCCAACGAAGATCCATGGGTCAACGGTACGGTCCGCCGCAGACATCGGCGGCCGCCTGTGGACAACTACGCCGCGTCGTCCACAGGCAGGCACGGTTCCGGCACGGTCACCACGGGCGGGTGTCCGGAAAGCGTGCGCGGCCGTCCGGGATCCGGACGGCCGCGACGGCGAGCGGTGAACCGGTCAGTGGTTGCGCGGGAACCCGAGGTCGACGCCGGCCGGGGTCTCGGACGGGTCGGGCCAGCGGGAGGTGATCACCTTGCCGCGGGTGTAGAAGTGGGTGCCGTCGTTGCCGTAGATGTGGTGGTCGCCGAAGAGGGAGTCCTTCCAGCCGCCGAAGGAGTGGTAGCCCACCGGCACCGGGATCGGCACGTTGACACCGACCATGCCGGCCTCGACCTCCAGCTGGAAGCGGCGGGCCGCGCCGCCGTCCCGGGTGAAGATCGCGGTGCCGTTGCCGAACGGGGAGGCGTTGATCAGGGCCACGCCCTCCTCGTAGGTCTCCGCCCGCAGCACGCACAGCACCGGGCCGAAGATCTCGTCCCGGTAGGCCTTGGCGGTGGTCGGCACCCGGTCCAGCAGCGACAGCCCGATCCAGTGACCCCTCTCGTAGCCCTCCACGGTGAAGCCGGTGCCGTCGAGGACCACCTCGCAGCCCTCGTCCGCGGCGCCCTTGACGTAGGACGCCACCTTGTCGCGGTGTTCCTTGGTGATGAGCGGACCCATCTCGGAGGACGGGTCGTCGCCCGGGCCGATCTTGACCTTCTCCGCACGCTCACGGATCTTGGCCACCAGCTCGTCGCCGATCGAGCCGACCGCGACGACGGCGGAGATGGCCATGCAGCGCTCGCCCGCCGAGCCGTAGGCGGCGGAGACGGCGGCGTCGGCGGCCGCGTCCAGGTCGGCGTCCGGCAGGACCAGCATGTGGTTCTTGGCACCGCCGAGGGCCTGCACCCGCTTGCCGTTCGCCGAGGCGGTGGTGTGGATGTAGCGGGCGATCGGGGTGGAACCCACGAAGGACACCGCCGCGACGTCCGGATGCTCCAGCAGGCGGTCGACGGCCACCTTGTCGCCCTGGACCACGTTGAACACGCCGTCTGGCAGCCCGGCCTCGGCCAGCAGCTCGGCGAGCTTCAGGGAGGCCGACGGGTCCTTCTCGCTGGGCTTGAGCACGAAGGTGTTGCCGCAGGCGATGGCGATGGGGAACATCCACATCGGCACCATCGCCGGGAAGTTGAACGGCGTGATGCCGGCGATGACACCGAGCGGCTGCCGGATCGCGGCGACGTCGACCCGGGTGGCGACCTGCGTGGACAGCTCGCCCTTGAGCTGCACCGGGATGCCGCAGGCCAGGTCGACGATCTCCAGGCCGCGCGCGACCTCGCCGAGCGCGTCGGAGTGCACCTTGCCGTGCTCGGCGGTGATCAGCTCGGCGAGCTCCTCGCGGTGGGCGTCCAGCAGCGCGCGGAACCTGAAGAGGATGCCGGTCCGCTGGGCGAGCGAGGAGTGCCGCCAGGTCGTGAACGCCTCCTTGGCGGCGGCCACCGCCGCGTCCACCTCGTCCACGGTGGCGAAGGCGACCTTGGTGGTGACCTCGCCGGTGGCCGGATTCGTGACCGGCCCGTAGGTCCCCGAGGCGCCTTCGACGGTCTTCCCGCCGATCCAGTGGTTGACGATCTTCGTCATGCCGGGTCACTCCTTCGCAGATGGCGGCCTCGGGCCGGCAGGTGCCGTTCACAACGCTCGTGGGCCTCGGCCGGCGACCGTCCGGTCCCGGTCTCGGCCACCCTTACATCCCAGCAGTCCGCGGCCCCGGAACGCGCCCGACACTGTGTCTGCGGTTTCGGCCGCCGCGTAGACACATGGGCACGGCGCGCCGCGAAGGCGGCTCCCGCGGCCGTCCGCGGACACACGGCTGCTCGCAGGCGGACGGCCGCGCGCGGGCGGACGGTCCGAGAAAGCGCGGGGCCGGCGGGCACCTCCGGCGCGGGGCCGTGACGGGCGGGGAGTCTGCGCTCGCCTTCGCTCCTGCCAGGGCGAAGCGGCCTGCCGCGCCGGAGGCGTTCAGGGGCCGGGCGCCTTGGGACGGCCGGGTACCCGCACCCGGATTCCGTCCACCACCCGGTGTCCAAAGGTCGTCGTCCGCCGTGCCGTCGTGTACCCGCACGGTACAACCGCCGGGTGCCGGGGCGCCGCGCCGAGCGCCGTCGCGCGCGGGAAGCGTGCGTCCGTCCGTGCGCACCGCAGCACGCCGACGCGTCGTGCGACCGCGCGGCGGCCGGGTCGTCGGGCATCGGCTTCCCCTCGCATCGGCTCCCCGGTGTCACCTGCCGGGTTCGACTCCCACGGTTCTAATGCCCGATCAGAACGCCTGTCAATGGATTGTCCGGACATACGGACGAGTAAAGAAGGGGTGCGGGCGGACAACCGGAGACGGAGAGCAGCGCGGCCTCGGCCGTGCGAGGCCGCCGGCATGCGGGGCCCCGGTCGGCCGGGGTGCCGTGCGACGTGGGCAGCCGCACGGGTCGGCGGGCGCGGCCGCGGAACCGGGTGAGGCGTCCGCGCCCGGGTGACGGCGCCGGCGGCACCGGTTCAGCGCCAGGGTTCGACGACCGTGACCCCCGCGCCCGCGGCCGAGCCCATCGCCGCGAGCGCCTCCGGTGCGGCGTCCAGCCCGATGACCGAGGTCACCAGCAGATCGGGCCGCAGGACGCCCTCCGCGACCAGGCGCAGCATCTCCGGGTAGGCGTGCGTGGCCATGCCGTGGCTGCCGAGGATCTCCAGTTCCAGCGCGATCGCACGGGCCATGGGGACCGGGGTGGTGCCGTCGGCCGAGGGCAGCAGGCCGACCTGCACATGGCGGCCGCGGCGGCGCAGGCCGTTCACGGAGGCGGCGCAGGTGACGGGCGAGCCGAGCGCGTCCAGGGAGACGTGGGCACCGCCACCGGTGATCTCGCGGACCGCC
Source organism: Streptomyces thermodiastaticus (assembly GCF_014656135.1). Taxonomy (GTDB): domain Bacteria; phylum Actinomycetota; class Actinomycetes; order Streptomycetales; family Streptomycetaceae; genus Streptomyces; species Streptomyces thermodiastaticus. The sequence continues at coordinate 14,177 of NZ_BNBV01000025.1, read as the reverse complement.
TCCGCCGCATCCGGCACCCCGGAGGCGTCCACGCAGGCGGCGGCACCGACGTCGCGGGCCAGCTCCAGGGCTCGCGGCGAGACGTCGACGGCGACCACCCGCGCCCCGGACGCGGCCGCGATCATCACCGCGGACAGGCCCACTCCCCCGCAGCCGTGCACCGCCACCCACTGCCCGGCGGCAACCCGCCCCTGCTGGACCACCGCACGGTAGGCGGTGGCGAACCGGCAGCCGAGCGCGGCGGCCGTGGCGAAGGAGAGCTGCTCGGGCACGGCGACGAGATTGATGTCGGCGTGGTCGAGCGCGACGTACTGGGCGAAGGAACCCCAGTGGGTGAAGCCGGGCTGGGTCTGCCGTTCGCACACCTGCTGGTCGCCGGCCGCGCAGGCGGCGCAGGACCCGCAGGCGCAGACGAACGGCACGGTCACGCGGTCGCCGGGTCGCCAGCGGGTCACCCCGGCACCGGTGGCCTCCACCACCCCGGCCAGCTCGTGGCCGGGTACATGAGGCAGTGTGATGTCCGCATCGTGGCCCTGCCAGCCGTGCCAGTCGCTGCGGCACAGCCCGCTGGCCTCGACCCGCACCACCACTCCGTGCTCCGCGGGCACGGGGTCAGGCACGTCGCGCACCTGTGCGGGCTCCCCGTACCGCTCGAACACCACCGCGCGCATCCGCCGCCTCGCTTTCACCGGTCACCGTTGGCGGACGCCACGCTAACCGCTGGACGCGGTGCGCCGTCCGGCGGCGTCCCCGAGGGGCGCGTGCGCCCGCGGCCGGCCGCGGCCCAGAGCGCACCGGGACATGCCGGGAGCAGGTGCGCGCGCCACTTTTGGAGACCTATACCCCCTAGGGGTATAGTCGGGCGGTGTGCGGGTCCCCGGGCCGTGTCCGGACGGTCGCGCAGGCCCAGGCCCCGCCGGTCCCACACGTGACCCCGAGGAGAGCGACATGACCACCGTGACCACCGTCTACAAGGTGAGCGGGATGAGCTGCGGCCACTGCGAGGGCGCCGTCTCCACCGAGATCTCCGCGCTGCCCGGCGTCAGCTCCGTCAAGGCGGTGGCCTCGACCGGCGAGGTCACCGTCGTCTCGGCGGCGCCGCTCGAGGAGGAGGCGGTGCGCGCCGCCGTGGACGAGGCGGGCTTCGAGCTCGTCGGCCGCGCCTGACCCCCCGCGCGACGCGCCCGCGCCGATCCGTGCGCGCGTCGCATCATCCGTCGGCACCGGACCGTGGTGAGCAGCCGATACTGGTTGTGGACGGTCCGGTCCGTTCGTCTGGAGTAGCGGACATGACCAGCAGCACCAGCAGCACCCCCACCGCGGCACCCCCGGACGCCGGGACCCGTGAGGTCGAGCTGCGCATCGGCGGGATGACCTGCGCGTCGTGCGCGGCCCGCGTGGAGAAGAAGCTCAACCGGATGGACGGCGTCACCGCCACGGTGAACTTCGCGACGGAGAAAGCCAAGGTCAGCTACCCCCCAGGGGTAGAGGTCTCCGATCTGATCGACACCGTGGTGCGGACCGGCTACACCGCCGAGGAGCCCCCGCCGCCCGAGCCCGAGCCCCAGCCCGGGCAGACGCCGGCCGGAGCCTCTGCGGCACCGTCCGCGGCGGAGGCGGAGCAGGCCGCGGCGCGGCAGCGCCTGGTCGTCTCCGCGCTGCTGGCCGCCCCGGTGGTGCTGCTGTCCATGGTCCCGGCCCTGCAGTTCGACAACTGGCAGTGGCTCGCCCTGACCCTGGCCGCGCCGGTCGTGGTCTGGGGCGGCCTGCCCTTCCACCGGGCGGCGTTCACCAACGCCCGGCACGGCGCGGCCACCATGGACACGCTGGTGTCGATCGGCACGCTGGCCGCGTTCGGCTGGTCGCTGTGGGCGCTGTTCCTCGGCGACGCGGGCCGGCCCGGCATGCACGACGAGTTCCGGATCACCGTCTCCCGGATGGACGCGGCCTCCACGATCTATCTGGAGGTCGCCGCCGGCGTGGTGGCGTTCATCCTGCTGGGCCGCTATCTGGAGGCCCGCTCCAAGCGGCGCGCGGGTGCCGCGCTGCGGGCGCTGCTGGAGCTGGGCGCCAAGGACGTCGCCGTGCTGCGCGGGGGCCGGGAGGTGCGGATCCCGGTGTCGGCGCTGGCCGTCGGGGACCGGTTCGTCGTCCGCCCCGGCGAGAAGATCGCCACCGACGGCACGGTCGTCGAGGGCGCGTCGGCCGTCGACGCCTCCATGCTGACCGGCGAGTCGGTGCCGGTGGACGTGGGCGTGGGCGACGCGGTCACCGGCGCCACGGTCAACGCGGGCGGCCGGCTGGTGGTCGAGGCCACCCGGGTCGGCGCCGACACCCAGCTGGCGCGGATGGCGAAGCTGGTCGAGGACGCACAGAACGGCAAGGCGCAGGTGCAGCGGCTCGCCGACCGGATCTCCGCCATCTTCGTGCCGGTGGTGCTGCTCATCGCCCTGGGCACCCTGGTGACCTGGCTGTTCGTCAGCGGTGATGTGACCGCCTCGTTCACCGCGGCCGTCGCAGTGCTGATCATCGCCTGCCCGTGCGCACTGGGGCTGGCCACGCCGACCGCGCTGATGGCCGGCACCGGCCGGGGTGCCCAGCTCGGCATCCTCATCAAGGGTCCCGAGGTGCTGGAGTCCACCCGGCGCGTGGACACGATCGTCCTGGACAAGACCGGAACGGTCACCACCGGCCGCATGACCCTGCAGGAGGTCCACGCCGCCGAGGGCACCGAGGAGAAGGAGCTGCTGCGGCTGGCCGGCGCCCTGGAGCACGCCTCCGAGCACCCCGTGGCCCGCGCGATCGCCGCCGGCGCCGAGCAGACGGTCGGCCCGCTGCCCGCGGTGGAGCACTTCGAGAACGTCCCCGGACGGGGCGTGCGCGGGCGCGTGGAGGGGCGCGAGGTGGCCGTGGGGCGCCTGTTCGACGAGCTGCCCGAGGACGTGGCACGCGCCCGCCGGGAGGCCGAGGCGGCCGGGCGGACGGCCGTCGTGGTCGGCTGGGACGGGGCCGCGCGGGGCGTTGTCGCCGTGGCGGACGCGGTGAAGGACACCAGTGCCGAAGCCGTACGGCAGCTGCGGGAGCTGGGCCTGCGGCCGGTCCTGCTGACCGGGGACAACCGGGCGGTGGCCGAGTCGGTGGCGCGCACCGTCGGCATCGACCCCGCCGACGTCGTCGCCGAGGTGCTGCCCGAGGACAAGGTGGAGGCCGTCCGGCGGCTGCGGGCCGAGGGCCGGACGGTGGCCATGGTCGGTGACGGCGTCAACGACGCCGCGGCGCTCGCCACCGCCGACCTGGGCCTGGCGATGGGCACGGGCACGGACGCCGCGATCGAGGCCGGCGATCTGACGCTGGTGCGCGGGGATCTGCGGGTGGCCGCGGACGCCATCCGGCTCTCCCGGCGGACCCTGGGCACGATCAAGGGCAACCTGGTGTGGGCCTTCGGCTACAACGTGGCCGCGCTGCCGCTGGCCGCCGCCGGACTGCTCAACCCGATGATCGCGGGCGCCGCGATGGCGTTCTCCTCGGTGTTCGTGGTCAGCAACAGCCTGCGGCTGCGCCGGTTCAGCTGAGCGCACGCGGCCGGGGCCGGCCGGGGCGGGTCCGCCATGGAACGACGCGCCCTTAGGGAACCGAGGGCGCGCGTTCTCAAGAATCGATCCTGACCTCACATGACCTCTTCACAAACCCCGCGCATCTTTCCTACGCTTGGGCCTCGATCACCTATGGTGCGTTTGTTGCGCATGACAGGCATGCGCAAGAGACGCAGATCACAGTGGAATGAACGTAACCATCGAAGGGGTTCGAAGGTCTAAGTTGGCGATGTCAGGAAGCGTCTTGGGGGGCGCGTACTGACAGTCGGGGATGTCTTGGGGGACTTTCCCGAAGCTGCGGTGCCGGGGCACGTACGCAGGGAAGCTTTGAGCGGCCCTCCCGGGCGTGCGCTGTCCCGGCAGATCGCACCGCACGTGCACGGCATGCAGTACAGCGATTCAGGCGCTGGTCCACACAGACGCCCGGCCCGGATCCCGTGGGGGGAATCCGCACCGGGACATGGGAAGGCGCCCTGGCCGTCGGCCCGTGGGGGGACCGGCGCGCCCGGGGCGCCTTCCGCTCTGCCCGGCTGCTGTCCGCGCGCGGCTCGACGACGGACGGCACCGGCCGCGAAACGCCGGGGCCCCGCGTCCGCCGGTACGGCGGACGCGGGGCCCCATGACGATGCCGGAACTCAGCGCTCCTCGACCGGGACGAAGTCGCGCTCGACCACGCCGGTGTAGATCTGGCGGGGACGGCCGATCCGGGAACCCGGCTCCTTGATCATCTCGGTCCACTGGGCGATCCAGCCCGGCAGACGGCCCAGGGCGAACAGGACCGTGAACATCTCGGTCGGGAAGCCCATGGCCCGGTAGATCAGACCGGTGTAGAAGTCGACGTTCGGGTACAGCTTGCGCTCGACGAAGTAGTCGTCGGACAGCGCGTGCTCCTCCAGCTTGAGGGCGATGTCGAGGAGCTCGTCCTCCTTGCCCAGCGCCGAGAGCACGTCGTGCGCGGCAGCCTTGATGATCTTGGCGCGCGGGTCGAAGTTCTTGTAGACCCGGTGGCCGAAGCCCATCAGGCGGACGCCGTCCTCCTTGTTCTTCACCTTGCGGATGAAGGAGTCGACGTCGCCGCCGGAGTCGCGGATGCCCTCCAGCATCTCCAGCACCGACTGGTTGGCGCCGCCGTGCAGCGGACCCCACAGCGCGTTGATGCCGGCGGAGATGGACGCGAACATGTTGGCCTGCGAGGAGCCGACCAGGCGGACCGTGGAGGTCGAGCAGTTCTGCTCGTGGTCGGCGTGCAGGATCAGCAGCTTGTCCAGCGCGGACACGACCACCGGGTCCAGCTCGTACTCCTGGGCCGGGACCGAGAAGGTCATGCGCAGGAAGTTCTCGACGTAGCCGAGGTCGTTGCGCGGGTAGACGAACGGGTGACCGACCGACTTCTTGTAGGCGTAGGCCGCGATCGTCGGGAGCTTGGCGAGCAGGCGGATGGTCGAGAGGTCGCGCTGCTGCTCGTCGAACGGGTTGTGGCTGTCCTGGTAGAAGGTGGACAGCGCCGAGACGACCGACGACAGCATGGCCATCGGGTGGGCGTCGCGCGGGAAGCCCTTGTAGAAGTTCTTGACGTCCTCGTGCAGCAGGGTGTGCCGCGTGATCTCGTCCTTGAAGGCGGACAGCTGGTCGACGGTCGGCAGCTCACCGTTGATCAGCAGGTAGGCCACCTCCAGGAAGGTGGAGCGCTCGGCCAGCTGCTCGATCGGGTAGCCGCGGTACCGGAGGATGCCCTGCTCGCCGTCGAGGTAGGTGATGGCGGATTTGTACGCGGCCGTGTTGCCGTAACCGCTGTCCAGGGTCACCAGACCGGTCTGGGCGCGGAGCTTCCCGATGTCGAAGCCCTTGTCGCCGACGGTGCTGTCGACCACCGGGTAGGTGTACTCGCTGCCGTCGTACCGCAGTACTACAGAGTTGTCGCTCACGTCTTCCCTCACCGACGTAGTGCCTCATCTTCGAGGTGCCCTGACTGTCTCTACCATCCCCCATTTGGCTCAGGAGAGTGCACTCGGGGTCGACCATTGGGAAATCGACGGCACTGAGTGCCGCCAACCTGCTCATCCTGCCCCTTTCCCCCGGCCACGGGAAGGGCTCTGTGACCTTCGCGACTCGAATGATCGATCATTGTGACGCGCAGCCGGGCCCAGGCGGGCGATCCTGGAGGATTTACGCCATCTGAGGGCTCTTACGGGGCACTTTTCACGCTTAGCCCGCTTCGGTCAGCGATCTTCAGGCGCCTCGCCCCATCTTCAGCCGCCCGCGAGCCGGAAGTCCAGCGCGGTGCACCGCCGTCCCGCCGACACCGTGCGCACCGCCTGGCCGATCGCCTTGCGCGAGCCGACCAGCACGACCAGCTTCCTGGCCCGGGTCACCGCCGTGTAGAGCAGATTGCGTTGGAGCATCATCCAGGCGCCGGTGGTCACCGGGACGACCACGGCCGGGTATTCGCTGCCCTGCGAGCGGTGGATGGTGACCGCGTAGGCGTGCGCCAGCTCGTCCAGCTCGTCGAACTCGTACGGCACCTCCTCGTCCTCGTCCGTCAGCACGGTCAGCCGCTGCTCGACCGGATCGAGCGAGGTGACCACCCCGACGGTGCCGTTGAAGACGCCGTTCTTCCCTTTCTCGTAATTGTTGCGGATCTGGGTGACCTTGTCGCCGACGCGGAACACCCGGCCGCCGAACCGCTTCTCCGGCAGGTCCGGGCGGCCCGGTGTGATCGCCTGCTGCAGCAGCCCGTTGAGGACGCCCGCGCCGGCCGGTCCCCGGTGCATCGGCGCCAGCACCTGCACGTCCCGCCGCGGATCGAGCCCGAACCGCGCCGGGATCCGGCGTGCCGCCACGTCCACGGTGAGCCGGCCCGCCGCCTCGGTGTCGTCCTCGACGAAGAGGAAGAAGTCCTTCATGCCCTCGGTGACGGGGTGCCGGCCGGCGTTGATCCGGTGCGCGTTGGTCACCACACCGGACTGCTGGGCCTGCCGGAACACCCGCGTGAGCCGGACCGCGGGGATCGGGCTCCCCTCGGCCAGCAGGTCCCTGAGCACCTCCCCGGCGCCCACGCTCGGCAACTGGTCCACGTCCCCCACGAACAGCAGATGGGCGCCCGGCGGCACCGCCTTGACCAGCTTGTTGGCCAGCAGCAGGTCCAGCATGGACGCCTCGTCCACGACCACCAGGTCGGCGTCCAGCGGCCGTTCCCGGTCAAAGGCGGCGTCCCCGCCGGGCTTGAGCTCCAGCAGCCGGTGCACGGTGGAGGCCTCCGCGCCGGTCAGCTCGGACAATCGCTTGGCGGCCCGCCCCGTCGGCGCGGCCAGCACGACCTTCGCCTTCTTCGCCCGCGCCAGCTCCACGATCGAACGGACCGTGAAGGACTTGCCGCAGCCGGGCCCGCCGGTCAGCACGGCCACCTTCTCCGTCAGCGCCAGCTTCACGGCCGCCTCCTGCTCGGGCGCGAGGTCGGCTCCCGTGCGGTGCCTGAGCCAGCCGAGCGCCTTGTTCCAGGCGACGGAACGGAACGACGGCATCCGGTCCTCCTCCGTGCGCAGCAGCCGCAGGAGCTGGGAGGAGAGGGAGAGCTCGGCCCGGTGGAAGGGCACGAGATAGATGGCGGTGACAGGCTCGGACGCCTCCCCCTCCGGCCCGGGCACCTTCTCCCGTACGACACCGGGGTCCCCGCCGTCCTCCGGCGCCTCGGCCAGCTCGGCCAGGCAGTCGATGACCAGCCCGGTGTCCACCTGGAGCAGCTTGACGGCGTCCGCGATCAGCCGTTCCTCCGGCAGGTAGCAGTGGCCCTGGTCGGCGGACTGCGACAGCGCGTACTGCAGCCCGGCCTTGACCCGCTCCGGGCTGTCGTGCGGAATCCCGACGGATCGGGCGATCTTGTCGGCGGTGAGGAACCCGATGCCCCAGACGTCCGCGGCCAGCCGGTACGGCTGGTTTTTCACCACGGAGATCGAGGCGTCCCCGTACTTCTTGTAGATCCGCACCGCGATGGAGGTGGACACGTCCACGGTCTGCAGGAACAGCATCACCTCCTTGATCGCCTTCTGCTCCTCCCAGGCCTCGGCGATCCTCTTGGTCCGCTTGGGGCCCAGCCCCGGCACCTCGATGAGCCGCTGCGGCTCCTCCTCGATGATCCTGAGCGTGTCCAGCCCGAAGTGCTGAGTGATCCGGTCGGCGAAGACCGGCCCGATCCCCTTGACCAGCCCCGACCCGAGATACCGGCGGATGCCCTGCACGGTGGCCGGCAGCACCGTGGTGTAGTTCTCGACCTGGAACTGCTTGCCGTACTGCGGATGCGACCCCCAGCGGCCCTCCATCCGCAACGACTCCCCCACCTGTGCCCCGAGCAGCGCCCCGACGACGGTGAGCAGGTCACCGGCGCCCCTGCCGGTGTCGACCCGGGCGACGGTGTAGCCGTTCTCCTCGTTGGCGTACGTGATCCGCTCCAGCACGCCTTCGAGCACGGCAAGACGCCGCTCGCCGGTCCCGGCGCCGGGCGCGGTGCGGGAGGCGCGGGCCGGGGCGGAGGATGCGGATCGTCCTGCCCGATGTGCATCCGTGGTCATGAGGCGACGGTACCTGTGGGCGGTGACATCGGTGGGGGCGGTGGGGAAGCCGGGGGGGTCACGGGGGTGTCCGGAGGGACCTGGGTGGCGGACTCCGGGCGCCCGGTCCCGCGTCGGCTGCCGCTGCACCTCCGTCGACGCCCCGTCATGCCGGCGCCTGCTGATCACAGCCGACCGGTCAGGTCGGGGCCACGCCCGTCGATCTGCGGGCAGCCGTCATGAGCGCCGATCGAAGTCCCGGCGGTGCGTAGGTCCCCCAGGTCCCAGAACCAGGAGACGCACTCACTCGGTGCGCGCATGAGCATGGACATCAGGTGTTTCCTAGCAGCTGGTTCGCCGGCCGGCAGGAGCTGAACGACGGCTCCTGCTTCAGCAGCTCTCCGGCGATGAGGAACGACGAGGCTACCGCCGACGTCTGTTCACACGAAGTAGTCCTCCGCATCCGGCAGCATCTCGCCCTCGATAAACCGACGGAAGGCGTCGAAGTCGCTGTCCCCCGCGTAGTACCCGCCGGTGTGATGGAGCAGGAAGAAGCGTCCTGTCTCATCCACCAGAATGAGACTGAACTCCGCGGACTCGCAGCCGACGGAGAAGAGTTCGACACCTAGAGCTTCTGCGAGCTCCTTGATGTCAGCCGCATCGTCCCTGTATCCGAACGTCGGCTTCATGATCCAGGCGCCATCCGGGAGCAGGGAACCTCGTCGGCGCCCATCCCTTACGCGTACCAGATGACATTGTCTTCCCAGCCGTTCTTTTCAACGATTGATTTGATGTCGTCAATCGCTGCCTGGTTCGCGTTTCTGACGTCCAGGACAACAGTTCTTCCCTTGTCTACGCTGCAGTAGAAAAAACCGGCCTCGCTCGTCTACCAATATGACACCGAAATCGGAATACTCATAGCCCACAGGAAACAGCTCGGCGCCCAAACCTTCGGCCAGTTCCTTGATATCCAGGGCATGGTTCCTGTAGCCGACAGTCGGCTCCATGCCCCAGGCACCCTCTGACTGCGCGGACCTTTTCAGCCGTAATCCACCATAGCTACGGATCACCCGTACCGCAGGATCTGTCGCAGCCAAGACGACACCCTGCTCTCGCGCATTTCGGAGCCTGATGTCGATGAGGTGTTCCGCCTCCGCGTCGATGCCTCGTCCTTCGTACCAGCCGTCTTGGCGAGCCAGTCGCTGTTGCGTAGGCCCGGCCGTCACGTTCCGCTCCGCTCACAGTTCCTTGAGCGCGCGCTCACCCGGATTCGCGGCTTTGAGGTGGCACGCGGCAGCCTCGGACCAGCTCCGATCGACACGCCCCGCGGCGTTGATCATCAACGCCAGTTGGAGGCCGAGGTCATAGCGCGGAGGCTCCTCAGTCAGTCGAACCACACCGCGGGCCACGGTCGCCTTGATGACGTCCAAGCAGGCAGTCACCAAGTCCTGGCGGAGCAGGGAGCTGATATGCCTGTCGAACGGGACACGGTCCGCAACGTTCAGCAACGACTCAGCGGCCTTCAACCGTTGAGTGGCCGTGCCACGTTCCTCCACCATGTCGGAGCTGTCTCCCACGGCGTCGGCCAGAACACCGAAGGTGTCGTCCTGGCCGTACAGCCTGTCGTACGTAGCACCTCGCCACGGCACCGACTCGGGAGAGCCGGCGGCCCAGACAACCATCTCGTACCCGACCGGATCCCCCCAGCGCGTGAGCGCGACGCAGGCCAGGAATCGTCCTGCAGGATCCTCGCTCGGATCGCGCAGCACTTCTCGCAACGCCTCGGTCCGTGAGCGGTAGCCTCCGTCCAGCCCGTCATTGATGACATCATCGGGGTCGGCGGCCAGGCCGTCGAAGTCCACGAAGAGCAGTGCGGCGACGCGTTCTGCGGGTTGCCACCCGCCGGTCGACGTCAACGCATCCCGGCGGAGCGCACGTCCGCCGTCTTCAGGGCCTCGACGAAGGTGACGAAAGCTCCGGTGGGGAAGGTGAGGGCGGCTCTGGACGGGGCCTTCGAGTCGCGTATGGCTATGTGAGGGTGCACGCGTGCGATCTCGACGCGGTCGTTTCCCTCGCCGCCACCGAAATAGGACGACTTCTTCCACTGCGCGTGGATGGCCATGGTGCTGCTCCTCACAGGTCTTCGGACAACTGGTAGATGAGATCTCGTGACCGTTCCGGGGACAGCGACTCTGCTCTCACCCTGTTGAAAAGCTTCCGGAAGTGCTCCAGCTGTGCTTCCGAGTCCACGAAGGCCGTGCCATGCGGCGCGTCCCGGACCACGGTGTCCAGACGGGAGACGGCTCCCCCGAGATACACCATCGTGCAACCGGCGCCCGCGAAGTCGTCCAGCGCGAAGGGAACGGCACGCACGGTCACGTGCTCCGCCTCCGACATCTCCAAGATCCGCCGCAGTTGAGCGCGCATGGCACTCCGCCCGGCGACGCTGATGCGAAGTGCCGCCTCGTGCATCACGGTCTCGTACGGCATCGGATCAGGGTCCTCGATGACGACCGTCCGCCTCATCCTGTGCGCCACCCTCAACTCCACCTCGGACGGGGGAAACTCCGGGTTCATGTAGGAGAAGAGAGCGCGAGCGTATTCCTCCGTCTGGAAAGGCCCAGCACGTGGATCACGGCCACGTCGTGTCGAAACGTCGCATGGTGATCGAGCTCGGCCAGGTCCTGGTAAGCAGAAGGCAGGACGCCTCGGTGCGGTGCAGTCCCAGGCGGCCGAGTCACTCTCCGGAGGGTCTTCTCAGTTCTGTCCGCTCCTTGATGTCCGGGTGCCGCCGAGCTTGGCGATCGCCTTTTCGATGAAGGCAGCGGCCTCCCGCTCCGAGATCTCTACGTGGTCGACCTCGTTGTGCCCCAGCTCGTAGCGGCGCAGGTACTCCGTCGGCTCCCAGCGGAGGTTGCGGGTGAAGGCCTCGTCGTAGGTGGTCTTCTCCCGGCCGACGAGGCGCCGGCGCACGATCCCGCGGGGGTTGCTGCGGGGGTGACCCTCGCTGATCTTGGCGTAGTACGTGATACGTCCCGTGGCGTCCTGGTCGAGGGCGTCCAGGGTGCTGGGGGCGAGGGTGAGGAACGGCTCGGTGTCGCGGTTGGACGCGAAGGTGCCGTACGGGATCATCACCCCGTACAGGTCGATGAACTCCTCGATCGAATAGCCGCCTCCGCGCTCGAACATGAGCAGCAGCGGCTCGTAGGGGTCGGGCAGGTCCGCGGCGGCAGCCTTGTCCTCGTCGGAGAGGGCCGCCCAGCGCACCGCGCCGCGGCACACCCGCGCCGTCGACGGTGTCGGCACCTTGGTGGCCACGAAATCCTCCAGGTCCGCCTCCACCTCCGGATCGAGCAGGAAAGAGAGCGCGATGCGTTCCGTGACGTCGAAGAAGGGCCAGTCTTCCTCGGCGCCGTACGCCTGCGCCCACAGGGCGGCCCGCCGCAGGTACTCCCGCATCAGCAACGCCCGCGACCGGGTGTGCGCGTTGGCCACGTCCCAATCGCCGTACCAGTCGACCGCGCACAGACGGTCGAGAACCGCACGCGACAGTTCGGCAGTCATTACAGATCCATCCCCTTCTGACGCAGCTGCTGCTGGATAGCCTTTACCAGGTCGTCGATGTTGGACAAATCGTCCGCCAGCTCGACCTTCGGCGGCTCCATCTCCAGCGAGCGCCAGTGCCGGAAGCTGCCGTTCTTGTCACTCGGCGCCAGGTCATGGGCGCCGGCGTCCCGGACGTCCCGCGGGAACTGCGGCCGGTAGTACCTGCCGTCGGACGGGTCCAGCTCCCACAGGTGCTCGTGTGCCCGGATGTAGGGCAGGCCGGACTTCATCAGGCGGCTCTCGACGTACTCGTGCGCCATGAGGTGCTTGAACTGCTGCACGCCCTCCTCGCTCAGCTTGCCCTCACGTGCGGCGTACCACAGCTCGCCGATGTCCCGGCGGGGCGTGAACAGGCCCCTCTTGAACGTGTCGGGGCCGATGGCCACTTCGTGCTGCGCGCGGAAGAGGTGGCTCTTGACCTGGCGGAGCACCGCCTCGTCCACGCCGGTGTGACGGGAGATCGCAGGCAGCTCGACCTTGTTGTCGGTCGCCCGGATGTTCTCGTACATCTCGGCTGCGACCACGGAATCCGGGTCGTTGATCGGATCCGGCTTCTCGACCCAGCCGGCGCCGCTCCAGCCACCGTGCGGCCCATCGGTGTACGGCGAGTCGCCGGGCGCGCCGTCCTGGTCCCCGGTGTGCTCCGTGTCGTCGCCGTGGCCAGCGGTTCCGGAGCCTTCGGCCTCGTGCGCCGGGTCGTGGGTGCCGTGGTCGCCGGGGGCGGTGTGGTCCGCGGGTGCTTCATGGCCGGTGTGGGGCGGGGACGCGGCATCGCCACCGTGGGAGCCGGCGTGGCCCGCCGTGGTGTCGGCGTTCCTGCCGGCCCAGGTCGCCATGTCGTCCACGCCGTGCGTACCGAGGCGGATATTCCCCGCGCCGTGCGGCACCGGAACCCGGCCGAACAGTTCGGCCTGTTCGGCCTTGATCGACGCGAGTTCCTCCGGGGTGACGCCGGGCAGGCGCTCCTTCTCGTACAGGACGTGGCCGTCCATCTTGGCGGCGAAGCTGTCCGCCGTGTGGAACTGCAGCTCGAAGACCTGACCGCTGACCGGATCGCGCCAGGTGGAGTTGATCCCCTTGTAGCCGGCGGAGTCCCAGGTGTTCTTGAACGTGACGTTCTCGAACCCCTTGGCCTGCAGGTCGTCGATCGTCTGCCGGACGCCGTGGGTGTAGTTGTCGGCGGGAACTTCGAGGGTGTAGCGGATGGAGTCCTTGATGTCGCCCAGGACGGCACCATGGTCCATGCCGATGTCCTCGAGCATGTCCGTGGCGAGTTTCCGCTTGAGCGAGTCCTCGCCCTTGAGCCGGTACTCGAGTCCGATCAGCTTCCCATCGTCGACGCGGCCGGCGATGTCCTGCATCGATGCGGTGATGTGCGGCTCGGCCTCCCGCGAGCGACGCATGAACTCGTCCGCGGCGGCGTTCGCCTCCGGGTCCAGACGCAGCCCGTTCTCTCCCGCCCAGGAGCCGTCGGGCAGGTTGCCGCGGGGCTCGTCCGGCAGCGCGGCACCGGTGTCGCCGAGGTCGCCACCGTGCGGAGGCAGGGCGTCCGCTCCAACCCCGGAGTCGCCCCCCGGCGCGTGCTCGTGTCCGCCGGAGTCACCCAGGGGGTGGTCGCCGCCGCTGGAGGCGTGGTCGCCGTGACTGACGGCCGGCTCCTGCTGGTGGGTGTGCGAGGTGGTGGAGTCACCGGTGTGACCACCGGAGCGGGTACCGCCGTGATCACCGGCGTGCGCGGGGTGAGGTCCGGGAGCGGCATCGTCGGCCCGCCCGCCGGGCACGTGATCGCCTGCGTGGTCACCGGGGACATGGTCGCCTGGCACTCCCTCGCCGGCGCCGTGGACGGCGGGGGCGTCGGCGCCCGCGTGCACCGTGGTCGCGTTTCCGCCCTCGGGGATGGTGTGGGCGGCGCTCGCCTCGTCGGTCGAACGGCTGATGTCGCCCAGATCGTGGCCAGTGCTGCCGAGGCGGACGTGTTCGCCGGCCTGTTCGACGGTATGGGTGCCCGCGGTGGCCATCGCCGGTTCCTTGACCGGTGACGAGGTGTGCGGTGCGTCCGAGCCTGTCGTCGGCCGGTCCGCGAAGTCCGTGGGCGCCTGGTCTGCGTGCTGGACGACGTTGCCCTGGTGGTCGAGCAGGTTGCCGTGCGGGTCCATGTACCGGGCCGGGGAGGCGTCGACGCTGGGCAGCTTGGTGGTGCCTTCGGGCAGCACGGGGACGTCGTGCGGCAGCTCGATCCTGCCGTCGGGCAGCTTCGTCGCGCCCTGCGGGATCGGGGAGCCCTCGGGCAGATGCACCGTGCCGTCCGGCAGCTTCAGCGATCCCTCCGGCAGGGTGATGGCGTTCTCCGGCAGCTGGGGGATGTCGATGGTGCCGACGCCCTTGAGGCCCTTGGCGATGTCGCCGATCTTCGACAACCCCGCACCCGCGCCCT
>NZ_BNBV01000024.1 GCF_014656135.1 Streptomyces thermodiastaticus | reverse complement strand
TGGCTGACCACGGGCATCAAACGCAGGCCCCTGCAGGAACTCACCCCCACCGAGAAGACCGTCAACCGGACCCTGGCAGCAGCGCGGGCACCGGTCGAACGCGGTGTCGCCGGCCTGAAGTCCTGGCGGATCTTCCGCAGAGCCCGCTGCAGCCCGAACCGCATGACGTCAATCGCCAAAGCTGTACTCACCCTGGAGCGGCAACGCTGAAGAAACTCACTGATCTCAATGGCTCGGCCGACCGCATCCCTCCTCGTTATGCCCCATCGCGATGATCCGGAGCGCCGTCATGGCCGACTTCCCCGTGAGCGCACCCCAGGCCGGTGATCAGAAGCAGCCCGCCGTCGCCTCGTTGTTGGGCACGCAGTACATGGCGCTGTGGGCGGACCAGCACGACTTCACCGTCAAGGGCCGACTTCTGGGGCTCCAGGGCAACACGCTCGACGACGAGTTCACGGTCGGCTCGCGGCCGGCCGGAGGCGCCCCGGTGCGACCGCAGTGGCCCGCGGTCCTGTCCGCGGGCATCAGCGGCCAGTTCGCCGTCTGGCTGGAGACTTCTCCCGGCATCCCCGGCCCCCACCCGAGCCTGCGACTGCAGCGGTTCACCGACGGCCGCCCGGCCGGCGAGCCGGTGCTGGTCAGCGAGGACGTGGACCCGGAGGTCCGGCCCTTCCTCACGTTCATGACCGACGGCGGTGCCCTCGTCACCTGGGCCGACCCGCGAGCCGACCAGCGCATCCGCGCACGGCGGTTCACCTCAAAGGGCGCGCCGGCGACCGGGGAACTCACGCTCAGTACCACCGAAGGGTTCCACCGGGCGCCGGCGGCCACGGTCCTGAAGGGCGGCAACTGGGTCTGTGCCTGGTCGACGGATCCCCTCGCGATCGGCGGCGACCGGCTCACGTTGAGGTTCTTCGACTCCGAGGCGAACGCCCTGACAGCCGAGATCCAGCCGAACGTCGGCCATGTCACGGGCGTCAACGGGATCACGCTGCTCGACAGCGGGCAGTTCGTCGTCACCAGCGTCAGCCACATCCAGCCGAGCGACCTGGGCAAGGATCAGAGCACGGTGGTGGCGAACGTCTTCAAGCCGGACGGCACCAAGACCGTGCACTTCACGGCCGGCGATCCACGGCACTTCACCCGCTACGATCCCGCCGTGGCGCACCTGCCGAGCGGTCGCTTCCTCCTGGCCTGGGTCGAGGAGAGCGCGGACACCCATCAGACCGTCCCCACAGCGATGGCGCGCCTCTACTCCGAGCACGAGAGCTCGCTCGGCGAGAAGGTCCAGGTCAGTACGGCGACCACCGGTGCGCGGTTCCAGACGTGCGTCACGACGGCTTTCGGCAACGGGCCGGAGGGCGCGCTCATCGCCTGGGCCGACGACAGCCGTCCCGACGGCGACCCGAGCGTCGGTGTCCAGGGCCGCACGTTCACCATCACGGCCGGCGGAACACTGGTCCAGCTGTTCTGTCCACGGAGGTCGAGGACGCCGGTCACCGACGTGTGATCTCGGAAAAGGGTGAGATCCCCCATGCCGAAGGGTGTGCTCGTCGGCCGCCTCGTCGACCCCTCACCGCCCCGATGCTCCGGCCTGCGTGCGAGGCGGGCCGGCGGAGCAGTCGTTTTGTCCTCGGACCGCCTGTCCGAGGCACTCGACCGGTCTGCTCTGCTGTCCACCGCCCGCGGCGTGTTCATGCCGGTGCCCCGGCCTGACCGCCGGAGCACCGGACTCGCGCAGCGAGCGCCGGGTTGCGGCCCGAGGCGGCGACGGAGGAGACGATCGTCGCCGGGGCATCCCTGGCTCGGACGTCGCGCAGGCACCCCGGGCGGCGGCACCCTCCCTTGCGCGGCGGCACTCCGCCACCTACCTTGCGGGCGCACAAGCACCGCCTCGAAGGAGCCGTCATGCCCGCGCTCGACCGTCAGGACACCGTCTTCATCCTCGACCTGGGGGACGGCGAGAACCGCTTCCATCCCGAGTGGATCGGCGCGGTCGGCGCCGCGCTCGACGAGGTGGAGAAGGCCGAGGGTCCCCGCGCCCTGGTGACCGTCGCGGCGGGCAAGATCTACTCGAACGGGCTGGACCTGGAGTGGCTGTCCGCGCACGCCGACCGGTACCGCGACTACGTCGTCTCCGTGCACGAGCTGCTGGCGCGGATGCTGGCCCTGCCCGTCGTCACCGTGGCCGCGCTGCAGGGGCACACCTTCGGCGCCGGCGCGATCTTCTCCCTCGCGCACGACCTCCGCGTCATGCGCGCCGACCGCGGCTACTGGTGCGTGCCCGCAGTGGACGTCGGCATCCCCTACACCTCCGGCATGGCGGCACTGATCCAGGCACGGCTGGCGCCGCAGACCGCGCATGAGGCCATGGTCACCGCGCGCCGTTACGGCGGCACCGACGCCGCGGCCGCCGGCATCGTCGACCGGGCGGTCGCCGAGGACGCCGTGCGCTCCACGGCCGTCGAGCTGGCCCGGGCCCAGGCGGACAGGGCCGGCGAGACCCTCGGCACCATCAAGTCCCGTATGTACGCCTCGGTGCTGGCCGCCCTGCGCGACACCCGCAACCCGCTCGGCTGACCGGAGTCGCAGGGTCCGCCCGCGCCACGCCACGGACCCCCGGGCACACGCGTCACGCGACAGACACACACGCAGAGGGACCCGCCACCCCTGCGGGCGGCGGGTCCCTCTCGTGCGGGGAACGGCAGCGGGTCAGCCCGCGCCGACGAAGACGACCAGCAGCAGCCAGACCACGGGGGCGGTCGGGAGCAGGGAGTCGAGGCGGTCCATGATGCCGCCGTGGCCGGGGAGCAGGGTGCCCATGTCCTTGATGCCCAGGTCACGTTTGATCATGGATTCGCCGAGGTCGCCGAGGGTGGCGCTGGCGGCGACCGCGAGACCCAGAAGGAGGCCCTGCCACCAGGCGCCCCCGTCGATGAGGAACTCCATGCACAGCGCCCCGGCCAGCATGGCGAAGGCGACCGCGCCGAACAGGCCCTCGCGGGTCTTGCCCGGGCTGATGCGCGGGGCCAGCTTGTGCTTGCCGAAGCGCCAGCCGATCGCATAGGCGCCGGTGTCGCTGACCACGGTCAGCAGCAGGAAGGTCAGCACGCGGAACGGGCCGTCGTCGGCGGTGAGCATCATCGCCACGAACGTGGCCAGGAACGGCACGTAGAACGCCGCGAACACACCGGCCGTGACGTCCTTGAGGTATCCCTCGGGTGGTCGTGCCATGCGCCAGACCAGGACCGCGAGCGCGGTCAGCGCCATCGCCACCCACGCGCCCTCGGCGTCGCGGAGGTATCCGGCGAGCACCATCGCCACGCCGCCGACGGCCAGCGGCACCAGCGGCGCCTTGATGCCCTTGCGTTCGTCCAGTCGCTTGGTCAGCTCCCACAGGCCGACCACGACCGCGACCGCGATGACGCCGACGAAGGCCGCCTTGACGACGAAGAGGGCCGCGACGATCACCACGCCGAGGCCGACGCCGACCCCGATGGCCGCGCCCAGGTCGCGGCCCGCGCTCTTCTTCTGCGGTGCGGGCGCCGGCTGCGGGGCGTCGGGCATGGGCTCCGGATTCTGCGACGCCGTCCCGGCAGCGGGCGGCGTGTGCGGCGTGTCCTGGGGCCGTGGCTGCGGCCCTGCGTACGGCTGCGGTTGCGGTTGCGGCTGCGCCGTGTACGGCCCCGGGGGCGGCGTGGGCCGCGCGTGCCGCGGGTCGTACGGCTGCGGCGCGGGCGGTGCGACGTCCGCCGGCTCGGCGAACGGCTGCGGCCCAGGCGGTGCGGCGGGCCGGCCGGCCGGAGGCGGCTGGGGTATCTCGTCGTGGAAGGGGGGGCCGCCCGCGGGGACGGCCCCTGGGTCCTCCTGGTCACCGCCGTGAGCCGGCCACTCGGGCACGACGGGCAAGGGGCGGGTCTGCTGGGCGCCCTGCGCACCGTACTCGGGGCCTGCCGGGACGGCTCCCGGGACCGGTCCACCGCCGGGTGACCGGTCCGCGGGCCCCCAGTGCCCGGCCTGCTGCGGCGCTCCCCAGGAAGAGTCGTTCATCAGACCTCGAGCAGCTCCGCTTCCTTGTGCTTGAGCAGTTCGTCCACCTGCGCGACGTACTTCGCGGTGGTGTCGTCCAGCTCCTTCTCCGCGCGACGGCCCTCGTCCTCGCCGATCTCGCCGTCCTTGACCAGCTTGTCGATGGCGTCCTTGGCCTTGCGGCGCACGGAACGGATGGACACCTTGGCGTCCTCGCCCTTGCCCTTGGCGACCTTGATGTACTCGCGGCGGCGCTCCTCGGTCAGCTCGGGGAACACCACGCGGATGATGTTGCCGTCGTTGCTCGGGTTGACGCCCAGGTCGGAGTCACGGATCGCCTGCTCGATGTTGCGCAGCGCGCTCTTGTCGAACGGGGTCACGACCGCCATCCGCGGCTCCGGCACCGAGAACGAAGCCAGCTGGTTGATCGGCGTCGGCGCGCCGTAGTAGTCGGCCATGATCTTGTTGAACATCGCCGGGTGCGCTCGGCCGGTGCGGATCGCGGCGAAGTCCTCCTTGGCGACCACGACGGCCTTCTCCATCTTCTCCTCGGCCTCGAGGAGGGTCTCTTCGATCACCACTTGCTCCTGCGTGTCTTGAGTAGGCCCGGCTGCGGTTCCCATCGGGGCCGGCGGCCGGCTGCGTCGCGTCTTCTTCCTGCACGGTTCCCGACCGGCAGGACATTGTCCATCCCCCGGCCCGGGTCCGTCCCGTCCGTCCCCCGGACAGGTGGCGTCCCGGCGGACCCGTGCCCGGGGGTTGCCGGTCAGCTCTGGCCGACCCGGTCACCCACGAGCGTGCCGATCTTCTCACCCTTGACGGCGCGGGCGATGTTGCCCTCCTTCAGGAGTTCGAACACGACGATCGGAAGCTGGTTGTCCCGGCACAGCGTGATCGCCGTGGCATCGGCGACCTTCAGGTCGCGGGTGATGACCTCTCCGTAGCCGAGCGCGTCGAACTTCACGGCGTCCGGGTTGGTCTTGGGGTCGGAGTCGTAAACCCCGTCCACGCCGTTCTTGCCCATGAGCAGCGCCTCGGCGTCGATCTCCAGGGCACGCTGGGCGGCGGTGGTGTCGGTGGAGAAGTACGGCATGCCCATACCGGCGCCGAAGATCACCACACGGCCCTTCTCCAGGTGACGCACGGCGCGCAGCGGGATGTAGGGCTCGGCGACCTGGCCCATGGTGATGGCGGTCTGCACCCGGCAGTCCACCCCTTCCTTCTCCAGGAAGTCCTGCAGCGCCAGGCAGTTCATCACGGTGCCGAGCATGCCCATGTAGTCGGAACGGGCCCGGTCCATGCCGCGCATCTGCAGCTCGGCGCCGCGGAAGAAGTTGCCGCCGCCGATCACGATGGCGATCTGGGCACCGTCACGGACGACGGCCGCGATCTCGCGCGCGATGGCGTGCACCACGTCGGGGTCGACGCCCAGGCCCCCGCCGCCGGAGAAGGCCTCTCCGGACAGCTTCAGCAGAAACCGGCCGGGTACTTTGCCGTCGTCGCTCTTCTGGGCCTTGGTGGTCATGTATATCCCGCCTCTGTTACATGGTGCACATACGAAGAAGGCCATTGCCGGTGGGGCGTGTCTCGCATCCCATGCAGCGGCAATGGCCTCCTCGTCAGATCTGCCGTCGTCCGCGGTGCCCTGACGCCTGCCGGCACGGGTGCCGGCAGGCGCGGCCGACGGGGACGACTGCTGTCGACCCTGTCCGGGTCGGATGTCCGCCGGGTGGCGGACTCAACGGACTCAGATGCCGACCTTGATGCGCGTGAAGCGCTTCAGGGTGACACCGGCCTCCTCCAGAACCTTCTGGACCGACTTCTTGTTGTCCAGCGCGTAGGGCTGGCCGAGCAGGGTGGCGTCCTTGAAGAAGCCGTTCAGACGGCCCTCGACGATCTTCGGGATCGCGGCCTCGGGCTTGCCCTCGGCGCGGGTGGTCTCCTCGGCGATCCGGCGCTCCTTCTCGACGATCTCGGCCGGCACGTCGTCCTTGGAGAGGTACTTCGGCGCGAACGCGGCGATGTGCTGCGCGACGCCCTTGGCGACCTCGGGGTTCGGCTTGTCGAACTCGACGAGGACACCGATCTGCGGGGGCAGGTCGGGCATCGTGCGGTGCATGTACGCGGTGACGAAGCCGTCCGAGAACTGCGCGAAGCGGTCCAGGACGATCTTCTCGCCGAGGTTGGCGTTGGCCTCGTCGACGAACGCCTGGACGGTCTTGCCGGGCTCGATCTCGGAGGCGAGCAGGGCCTCGATGTCGGCCGGGGAGGTCTTGGCGACGTGCTCGGCGATGGCCTTGGCCACGGACTGGAACTTCTCGCCCTTGGCGACGAAGTCCGTCTCGCACTTCAGCTCGACGAGGACACCGGAGGAGTTGTCCTCGGCGATGATCGACACGACGGCGCCGTTCTCGGCGGAGCGGCCCTCGCGCTTGGCGACACCCTTCTGGCCCTTGATGCGCAGCGCCTCGACGGCCTTCTCGATGTTGCCCTCGGCCTCGTCCAGCGCCTTCTTGCAGTCCATCATGCCGGCGCCGGTCAGCTCACGGAGCTTCTTGACGTCGGCGGCGGTGTAGTTCGCCATGAGTCTGTGAATCCTTCTCGAAGTCTGAAGATCGACGGTCAGTGGACCGCGGGTCCCTCGCCGCTGCCGGGCGTGCCGCTCGTCGTCCGGGAGCCTGCGGCCTGCCGCTGACCTACGGGTGAACGGCGGGAGCGGACTTCATGCACCGCTCCCGCCGTCAACGCTGACGCTGACGGGTCAGGCCTGCTTCTCGCCCTCGGCGGCCGGAGCCTCGGCCGGCTTCTCGGCCTCGGCGGCCTCGGCGGCCTTCTTCTCGCCCTCGAGCAGGTCGCGCTCCCACTCGGCGAGCGGCTCGCCCGCGGCCTTCTCGCCCTTGCCCTCGGCGCCGCCGGAACGGGCGATGAGGCCCTCGGCGACGGCGTCGGCGATCACACGGGTGAGCAGGGTGACGGAACGGATCGCGTCGTCGTTGCCCGGGATCTTGTAGTCGACCTCGTCGGGGTCACAGTTGGTGTCGAGGATGGCCACGACCGGGATGTTGAGCTTGCGGGCCTCGCCGACCGCGATGTGCTCCTTCTTGGTGTCCACGATCCAGATGGCGCTCGGCACCTTCTGCATGTCGCGGATACCGCCGAGGGTCTTCTCCAGCTTGGCCTTCTCGCGGGAGAGGACGAGCAGCTCCTTCTTGGTCAGGCCGGAGGAGGCCACGTCCTCGAAGTCGATCTGCTCCAGCTCCTTCAGGCGCTGCAGACGCTTGTAGACGGTGGAGAAGTTGGTGAGCATGCCGCCCAGCCAGCGCTGGTTGACGTACGGCATGCCGACGCGGGTGGCCTGCTCGGCGATGGCCTCCTGCGCCTGCTTCTTCGTGCCCACGAACATGATCGTGCCGCCGTGGGCGACGGTCTCCTTGACGAACTCGTAGGCGCGGTCGATGTACGACAGCGACTGGAGCAGGTCGATGATGTAGATGCCGTTGCGCTCGGTGAAGATGAAGCGCTTCATCTTCGGGTTCCAACGGCGGGTCTGGTGACCGAAGTGGACGCCGCTCTCCAGCAGCTCCCGCATCGTGACGACGGCCATGGCCGTACTCTCCTTGAGTCTCGGTTGTGTCGCGGAGGCCGGACGGCTCCCGCGCCTGACGCCCGCGATGCACCGTGCCACAAGGGACCGAGGGGTGCTGACACCGGCGCTGACCACCGGATGTCGGGGCGTGCGAAGTCGACCCGGTGACCCGGGTCGCCACGAGAAGTGTACGGGACCCGGAGCGCGCCGGGTGACGCAGATGTCCACAACCGACGAGTAATCCCCAGGCCACGGCGGGTCCGGCCCGGCTGCGGGAGCCTGGGTCCATGTCTGGAATGCGCAGGACGCGGCCGGTGATGTGCGGAGCGCGCCGGCTGAGCGGATGGCTCGGTCTGCTGCTGGGTGCGGCGGGGGCGCTGCTGGCGTCGGCGGCGTGGGCGGGCGCACCACCGGCCGGCGGCCCGGCGGTCGCTGCGGCCGGTGGTGCGGCGGCAGGGGTGGACGTGGCGGCCGGCGCTCCGCCGGGGACGAAGGATGCGCCCGGTGGTGCGCCGGTGACCGGAGGCGCGCCGGGCGATGCGGGCACAGGCAGCGGGGCGGGCTCCCCGTTGAGCGGCACAGGCACCACGGGGAGCGGCTCGGGCGCCGGCGGCGGGGCGGACGCCCCGGGGGATGCGCCGGGGGACGCGTCGGTGCCGGCGGTGGGCCGGGTGTGGCCGGTGGGGGTGCGGCCGCCGGTGCTGCGGGGCTGGGATCCGCCGGCGACGACGTACGGGCGCGGGCACCGGGGCGTGGACCTGGGGGCGCCGCCGGAAGCCGTGGTGCGGGCGGTGGCGGCGGGCCGGGTGTCGTTCGCGGGCCGGGTGGCCGGACGGGGCGTGGTGTCGGTGGAGCTGGCGGGGACGGGCACACCGGCGCTGCGGACGACGTACGAGCCGGTGCGGGCGTCGGTGCGGGAGGGCGAGGCGGTGACCGCCGGGCAGGTCGTCGGCACGCTGGAGACGGCGGCGACGCGGTCGCACTGCGGCAGCGGCTGCCTGCACTGGGGGCTGCTGCGGGAGCGGACCTACCTGAATCCGCTGCTGCTCCTGCCGCCGTGGCTGCGCGACGGCGGTCCGCCGAGACTGCTGCCGGTGCTGGGGGTACCGATGCCAAAGGACTGATCGGCTCCGGCGGCGGGCGTCCCGCCTCAGCCGCGCACTCCGCGCAGCACCATCTCCACCGCCGCGTCGGCGACCGTGCCCGGCTCCTTGGCCACGCCCGCCTCGATCCGGCGCACGGCCGCGTCCACCACGCCCTGCACCAGCATCGCCGCGAGACGGGGCCGGTCGTGCCCCAGCTCGCCCAGGGCCTCGACGATCATGGCGACGAGCTCCCCGTGGGCCTGGCGGATCCTTTCCCGCGCCCCGGCGTCCAGCTCGCTCGCCGAGATCGCCACCACGGCCCGGTGCCGCCGGTCCCCGACCAGCTCCAGCTGCTTGCGGACGTAGGCCTCCACCTTGGCCTCGGGGCCGTGTGCCGCGGCCATGGCGGCGGCGACCTCGGCGGCCCACACCGGGAAGTCGACCGCGCACAGCTCCTCGACCACGGCGGCCCGGGAGCGGAAGTACTCGTACACCGAGGACCGCGCCAGCCCGGTCCGCTCGGCCAGGGCGGGGAAGGTCAGCGCCTCCGTCCCGCCTTCGGACAGCAGCGTTCGGGCCGCGTCCAGCAGGGCGGCGCGCTGCATCGACCGGTGCTCAGCCACGGAGGCCGCTCGAATCCTTGGCACGCCCCCACTGTACGGAGGCGGCCGGCGCGGCACGCCAGGCGCCGCGGCGCTGAACCGGCGGCCGGGGACCGGACCAACCGGCCGTCCTCAGCGTCCGAAACCGGCCAGCTTGGCCCGCAGCTGCAGCACCGACTTGGTGTGGATCTGGCTGACCCGGCTCTCGGTCACCCCCAGCACGTTGCCGATCTCGGCGAGGGTGAGGCCTTCGTAGTAGTACAGCGTGACGACGGTCTTCTCCCGTTCGGGCAGCGTGTTGATCGCCCGGGCCAGGAAGCGGCGCAGCTCCCGGTCCTCGGCGATCTCCACGGGGTTGTCCGCGGCGGTGTCCTCAAGGGTGTCGAGGAGGCTGAGCCGGTCGCCGCCCTCGCCGCCCACGTGCAGCAGCTCCTCCAGGGCCACCACGTTGGCCAGCGACAGCTGGCTGAAGACGGCGTGCAGCTCCTCCACCGCGATGCCCATCTCCTCGGCCACCTCGCTCTCGGTGGGAGTGCGCCGCAGCCGGGCCTCCAGCGTGGCGTACGCCCGCTCCACGTTGCGCGCCTTCTGCCGCACCGAGCGCGGGATCCAGTCCAGGGCGCGCAGTTCGTCGATCATGGCGCCGCGGATCCGGGTGATCGCATACGTCTCGAACTTGATCTCCCGGTCGATGTCGAACTTCTCGATGGCGTCGATCAGTCCGAAGACCCCCGAGGAGACGAAGTCGGCTTGTTCCACGTTCGGCGGCAGGCCGACACTGACCCGTCCCGCCACGTATTTGACCAGCGGTGAGTAGTGCAGGATCAGCTGCTCCCGCAGCCGCTCGTCCCCCGTCGCCTTGTACGACCGCCACAGCTCGTCGAGCGTCGAGGGGGCGGGCGGTCGCACGCTGCCGCCGTCACGGGCGGCTGGGGGGGGCGCCGCCCGGTCGGACCCGGAGGTGTGCTGGGGCATTCGTCGCCTTGTGTTCGGTTCTGCCGTGGGGTGCGGCTTTCTGGGTGAGTCGTCGGTATGGGATCGGGATTCGATTGTTCTGCCTCGGAACCACGTGAGCGTAGCGTGACTGACGTGTCGCGGTACGCGAACCTCAGGGCACGAGGCGTGCGCAGATGCGTTCCGCAGGGCGCCCCACGGGGTCATCGGTGTCACCCGCGGTCACCTGCGCACCGCCCAACTGCGGGTATGTGCGCAGGTGTCGGCGTTCCCCCGGACGGATGAACACGTGCGGTCAGCATCCGGTGCGGTCCGCGCGGGCCGAGATCACCGCCTGGCGTGTCAACCTCCATCCCCCGCCCTGTCGTTCGACATAGCCCAGCGCTCTGAGTTCGTACAGGCGCGCGATCGCGTCGTCCTCGGTGGTCCGTGCCTCGCGGGCGACGGCGTCCGCCGGGGCGGTGCCGTGCCCGGGCAGCGCGGCCAGGACCTGCCGGGCGTCCGGGTCGAGCAGGTCGCGCGGGAGGACCGGTCCGCGCCGGTCGGGGGCGAGCTCGCCGATGGCGCCGACCAGCTCGACGATCTCGGCGGCGTCGGTGACCAGTTCCGCCCCTTCGCGCAGCAGGTGGTGGACGCCGGCGGACAGGGCGCTGGTGGCCGGGCCGGGGACGCCCATGGTGTGCCGGCCCAGCCGCTGTGCCGCGCGGGCCGTGACGAGCGAGCCGCTGCGGTGGGCGGCCTCGACGACCACGGTGCCGCGGGTGAGGGCCGCGATGACCCGGTTGCGGACCAGGAACCTGCTGGGCGTGGGGTGGTCGCCGGGCGGCAGTTCGCCGATCACCAGGCCCTGCCGCGCCACCCGGTCGATCAGCTCGGTGTGGCCGCGCGGATAGGGCCGGTCGACGCCGCAGGCCAGCACGGCGACGGTGGCACCTGAGCCGGCGAGCGTGCCGCGGTGGGCGGCGCCGTCGATGCCGTAGGCGCCGCCGGAGACGACCACCCAGCCGCGTTCGGCGAGGCCTGCGGCGAGCGTGGTCGCCATGTGCGCGCCGTACTCGGTGCAGGCCCGGGCGCCGACCAGGGCCACCGACCGCAGCGCCCACATGCGCAGATGGGGCCTGCCGCGCACCCACAGTCCGGTGGGCCGGGCGTCGCCCAGGTCGTCGAGCTGGGCGGGCCACTCGGTGTCGCCGGGGCACACGAACCGCACACCGGCCTCGCGGGCGGCGGCCAGGTCCCGCCGGGGGTCAGCGCGTGCGGCCCGCGCCCGCAGCCCGGCCCATCGCTTGTCGGACACCCCGGGCAGCCGGTGCGTGCCCGTGCGCAGCCGCCGGGCCAGCTCCACGGCTCCCAGTTCCCGCACCCAGCGCCCCGCGGTCTCGTCGCCCGGCTCGACGACGCGGCTGAGGAAGGCCCGCGCCAGCCGCTCGTCGTCGCCGCCGTCCGGGCCGCGGGAGCCGGGGCCGTCGGCCGGGGCGGGGCCGTCGGCGGCGGTTGCCCGGACCCCGGTGCCGGCGAGCAGGGCCGCGGCGGACGCGCCGGCGGCGGTGCAGGCGTCGTCCGCACCGGGCGGCGCGGTGCCGCCGGGGGCGGTCATGCCGCACCTTCGAGGGTCATGGGCACCCCGCGCGGCACGCCGGTGCGCAGTTGCAGGGCCAGGGCCACGTCGCCGGCGTCCGGGCGGTCGTGGCCGGCGAGGTCCGCGACCGTCCAAGCGACGCGGAGCACACGGTCGAGCCCGCGGGCGGTCAGCAGGCCGCGCTCCAGCCCGCGTTCCGCCTCGTCCAGCGCGCCGGGGGCCGCCTGCCAGCGGCTGCGCAGTTCCCGTCCGGGCACCTCGCTGTTGGTGCGCCAGGGAGTGCCGGCGAGCCGTGCCGCGGCGCGTTCCCGGGCGGCGCGCACCCGGTCGGCGACCGTGGCGGTGGACTCGCCGCGCGCGCCGCCCCGGGCCAGCTCCTCCCGGGTCACCGGGTCGACCTCGACCCGCAGGTCGACCCGGTCCAGCAGCGGCCCGGACAGCCGGGCCTGGTAGCGGCGGATCGCGGAGGGCGGGCACTCGCAGGAGCCGTCCCGCAGCGAGAACCGGCCGCAGGGGCACGGGTTGGCGGCGAGAACCATCAGGAACCGCGCCGGGAAGCGGACCACCCCCGCGCTGCGGGCGACCACCACGTGCCCGCACTCCAGGGGCTGGCGCAGGGCGTCCAGGGCGTGGCTGCTGAACTCGGCGGCCTCGTCGAGTCAGACGGACTTACTCCCAAGATCGGGAGGCAGTCACATGGAACTCACCTGGGGCAAGGAAGCGGCCGGAAGCTACTTCGCCACCAACAAGAGCGGGCAGGTCGTAGCCACGGCGCGCAAGGAAGGGAACGTCTGGCACGTCGAGGTAGCGCACGACAACCGCGTCCGGCAGGTCGGCACGTACCGGCAGGCTCGGGAGGTTGCGGCCCGAGTGCTCGAAGACCAGCGGTGGGAGTCGGTCCGTGCGGAGTACCTGAGCGAGGGGGACACCCTGCGCTTCTACGAGGGGGAGGGCACGGTTACGGCCGTCGAGGAGGTAGGCAACAACCTGGGACAGCTTCGGGTGACGTACCTCTTCGACGGCAAGCGCAACACCGTCACGGTCTACCCCGGCTCCACCTTCGAGCGTCTGCGCAAGGTCGAGCCCGAGGCGGCCGAGGAGGAGCGAGCGGCTGCGTTCGTTGACCGGCACTTCCCCACCGTCGCCGCCTTCCTTGACGCCGAGGAGTCCAACCCTTGCGGCACTCGCCGTTCCGGGTGGGAGCGTCCGGGCCCTGGCCGTCACCGCCTCCCCTGCATCCTCCCTGCCGGTCACGGGGGACTGCACCGGGACATTCTCCGGACCGAGTGGCTGGAGTCCGAGGCAGGACAGGTGATCGACCTTCACCCCTTCACTGCGATCGTTGACGTGATCGCCGGTACCGGCGTCCTCATCTCTCCCCCGGCAATCGAGGACGTCACCCTGTCTGACGGTGGCGCCACGCTGCATGACGCCTTGCTCGCCGATGCTCTGCGCCGACTCGTCCCGCTCGGCGTCGAGGCACTGGAAGGGGAGGACGGCGGACTGTCTGTCGAGGGTGTCACCCCGGATGGCCGGAAGGTCTTCAGCCTCTACGTCTCGGACTGCATCACGACTGAGCCCGACTTCGAGGAGGTGGCCGTGTCCGTCGAGGCACTGCGACAGGCGGCCGGTCTCTGAGACCAGCGAGGACCGCGAAGAGGCTTCGCGTGTCCAGCGTCACGGGGAGGTCGGCTCTCGCTGGCCTCCCCCTCCCCCATCATCGAACGAGAGCACGACAGGAGAGACAGGCAGTGGCGCGGGTACTGGGGATCGTCCGACTGAGCAGGGCGACGGACGAGAGCACGTCGGTCGTACGGCAGCGCGCGAGCATCGAGGCATGGGCGCAGCGCAACGGGCATGAGGTGATCGGGTGGGCCGAGGACACCGACGTATCGGGAGCGGTTCCCCCGTGGCAGCGTCCCGAGCTCGGGAAGTGGCTCCCCTCCACCATCGGTAAGGACGTCTCCGAGGTCGAGGAGCGTCGAGCGTGGGAGGCGAGCCGAGCGGGTGAATGGGACATCGCTTGCGCCTGGAAGCTCGACCGCATCTCTCGCCGAGTCATCCACACCCATCAGCTCATGGAGTGGGCCGCCGCGAACGGGAAGCGGGTCACCTCTGCTGAAGACGGCTTCGATCCCTCCTCGCCGATGGGGAAGATCCTTCTCTCTCTGATCGCTGCGTTCGCCGAGGGGGAGTTGGAGGCGATCAAGTTCCGGGCGAAGTCGTCGTTCGCTCACCTCATGCGCTCCGGCAGGTGGCGCGGTGGCTTCGTGCCGTACGGCTACCGGGCAGAGAAGGACTCCGAGGGCGACGGCTGGAAGCTGGTCCCGGACGAGTACGGCACGGCCACGGCAACAACGCTGCGGGAGATCGTCCGGCGCATCGTCGAGGACGGAGACGCGATCAACGCCGTGTGCCGGTGGCTGAACGAGGAGAAGGTTCCGAGCTCCCTGGACGCCCAACGAATCCGGGCAGGCAAGGAGCCGAAGGGTGCGCTCTGGAGGGTCGGCAACCTTACGAAGATGCTCCGGTCTCACACGCTCCTCGGACAGGTCGAGATGACCGAGGAGGTAGAGCTACCGAACGGCAAGAAGGAGACCCGTACGCGGCTCGTCAGGGACTCCGAGGGACAGCCGTTGCAGCGTGCCGAACCCCTGCTTACTCGGGCCGAGTGGGACGCGCTTCAGGCCAAGCTCACGGAGAACGCTCGACCGAACGCGGGCAACCGCTACGACAGGAGCCCGCTCCTTCAGGTGGCGTTCTGCGTCTGCGGCCGAGCGATGTACCGGAACAACGGCCGCAACTGGATGTACTACCGGTGCAGCTCCCGGAACATCGGTGGCGCCGAGTGCGGGCAGAACCAAGCGATCCGGGCGGACGTCCTGGAGTCGACCGTCACGGACGCGTTCCTTCAGTCGGTCGGGCACCTGGAAGTCGTGAAGCGCAGGTTCATCCCCGGTACCGATAACCGGGCAGCGATCGAGGACGTCACGCGAGCACTGGCCGAGCTGCGGGAGGACAGGGAAGCGGGTCTCTACTCCTCGGAGCTCGGTAAGAAGGAGTACCGGGAGAGCTTCCTTCGGCTGGAGTCTCGGCGCGAAGCCCTGCTCTCGACCCCGAGCGAGCCGGACAGGTGGGAGGACGAGCCGACCGGCGAGACCTACCGGGAGCGGTTCGAGCGGCTGACCGATCCGGCCGACAGGAACAAGGAGCTTCGGGAGTCCGGCGTACGCGCCATCGTCCACGGCGAGGAGCTTCCCGAGACGCTTCCGCTCGTCACCCTCGGAGAGACGGAGGGACTGTTCCGGCGCACGTTCGGGAGGGTCGAGCTCACCATGCCGAGGAACTTCTACGACGCACTCAGGGAGCGGACGGCAACGCTCTGACGACTACGCTCCGCTCAGCCGGCCGTCGACCCAACGTAACCGGACCTCGTCTGTCACTCACCGGCAGGCGGGGTCTGCGGCTTCCTGAGCACGTACGTTCCCTTGGCCGGTACGGAGCCGATGAGCCCTTGTTCCCGTAGCTCCCGGACGGCACGCCTCACGGTCCCGAGTGCATCCCCGTACTCCTCGCAGAGCAGACGCTCACCAGGAAGCCGAGCGCCGACCGGTAGGCGTCCGCTCCTGATCTGCTCCGTCAAGTCCTGGGCGATCTCCTGCCACCGGTACAGCGGAAGCTCTGCACTCTCCTCGGTCATGCGCTCATCCTGCGGCGGCGTAGCGGAGTCTGCTCGGTCGGGCTGCGCCATGCTGCGGACAACTGCGTCATGCTGCGGCACACTGGAAGCCGCTCAGAACAGAGCGAGCCCCGGCCGGAAGCGACCCGACCGAGGCTCTACGCCGAGCACTGCAAGGAGTGCAGGACGATGACCGAGATGATGCCAGCCGCACGACTCCGCCGACTCCCCTGGACCGAGGACGGCAAGCCCGCGTATCTGGTGACCGG
Organism: Streptomyces thermodiastaticus; assembly: GCF_014656135.1. Taxonomy (GTDB): domain Bacteria; phylum Actinomycetota; class Actinomycetes; order Streptomycetales; family Streptomycetaceae; genus Streptomyces; species Streptomyces thermodiastaticus. The sequence goes on along the minus strand of NZ_BNBV01000024.1, from coordinate 82,796 downwards.
CGAGGGTGGTTCCTTCCTGGCCGAGATGGCGGATGCGATGGAAGAGGGGATGTTGACCACGGCCGAGGTGGACGCCGAGCGAGCGGACACCCTTGCCGACGATGTCCGCGCGTCCCGAGCCGAGCTGAAGATGGCCGTTCGCTACCTGGCCCGTGCCGTCGCCGATGCGGTCGAGGTGGCACGACTCCGGGGCGAACGGCTGGGCATTGACCCCGAGGCGCTGGAAGTCGGCAAGACGCTGCGCCGAGACCTGGGCGCGTAGCCTCCCGCTCGACCGTGACCCCTACTGGCGCCCCTTGCCGGTGGGGGTCTCTTCATGTGAGCCGCGTCTCAGTTTCGGATTCGATGCGGACAACTTCATGATCATCTGGCTCTTTACATGTAGAGGCTCGTTACCACACCGGCCCGATGTCGACAACGTGACCTCCGTCTCAGTCTCGACGGATCACCCTGACTTCCGGGCCGCTCGCTGCCACCAGTAAGTAGAGGGTCGTTCGCTGCGGGGACTGGCGAGTGACCGGCGTCACGGCTGAAGCGTCCTGACCATCACCCCTCCGGCTGCATCCTTCTTGGTAGGAGCACATCAAGGCTCGACTGTCAACGTGACCTCCGTCTCAATCTCGCGATCGAGAGCAACAAGCGAGGGTCGAGCTCCGTATCAGTAAGTAGAGGGTTCCGCTCCTCGCTCGCCCGGCCTGCGGGTCGGGCCCCTTCTTCTTGGCGATCCCTCCTGATGACATGTGATTCACGTCTCAGTTTCGGCAGATTGTTGCCAAAACCAAGATCGTTCTCCGTATGAGTAGATGAGGGCCGTTACCACACTGACTCACCCTTGTCAAGACCTCCTCTCACTCCTCCCTTCGTGGGTGCGCTCGTTCTGTTCGGGTTCCTGGCGCACCCCGTCTCGTCCGTGCAGGTTGGTCGCCTGGGCACTGTCACCACGGACGAGACACGGACACCCCTCGCTGGCACTCCTCCTTGGTGCTGGCGGGGGGTGTCTCTCTTGGGCCCGAACACCTGATGACAACCAATCCAACGAACGGAGTACTGCCAGTGCACACGCACAACATCAACGGCGTCCAGTACGTCGACAGCATCACCGCAGCATCGATCCTCGGACTCCACCCCGGAACCCTGCGCAACCGTCGCGCCGACCGGACCGAGACCATCCAGACCATCAAGGTCGGGCACGCCGTCCTCTACCCGCTTGCCGAGGTCGAGGAGCTGGCCAAGAAGCGGGAGGCTGGCCGATGAGCTGGAAGCGCAACAACGGCGGAGACTGGGTAAGCACCAGCAACGCCGCAATCTGGCTCGGCCAGTCCAACGCCCTCGTCCGCACCTTCATCTTCCATCTGCGAGACCTGCGGAAGCTGACCGGCGCCTGGGACTACGACTCGAACTGCACCCCGAAGCTCATGCTCGACCGGCAGTTCATCTACGACAACTGGGACGAGTGGGCGGAAGCCTGGGATCACTGGTACTCGCCGAGGCATGGCCAGTGAGCCGCTACGGAACGACGAGATCGAGCTACGGCCGAGACGTCCACCCTGGCGCACTCATCCCCAACCGAGCCGAGGTCGAGACAGAGCGCCTGTACGTGCTCGACGGCAACGGAGCCGACGAAGAGCCCGAGCAGCACGGCAGCGAAGACGGCTGGATCACCCTCAACTGAACACCCCGCGAGAAGCCACAGAACGGCCCCTCTCGCCGACTCACCCGCCCCCTCTGGTCCCGATGACCACGGGGGTTTTCTCATGCCCGGAGAACGGCACACGGCCCGTTCGCCGGCTCGCCACACCTACCGAAGGAGACCCGAACCAGTGGCTACCACCAAGACCAACACCATCGCCGACGTCATCAAGCAGGCCGAGGCCGAGCACGCCAAGAAGGTCAAGGGCTACGCGTCCGACCTGCTGTCCACCCGTGAGGCTGTCGAGCGGTTCGCCACCGAAGCCGCTCAGGCCGAGGAGAAGCTGAACGGCCATCGCGCCACCCTGGGCCGAGGCGACGACTCCGTGAGCCCCGAGGCGTTCGCCGCCGCCTTCCACAACGTCGAGCGAACCTCTCTCCTGCGGGACGGCTCGAAGCGCAAGCTCGCCACTCTGGAGCGCACCCCGGCCCACGCTGACAAGCACGTTGCCGAGCGCATCGCCGAAGCTGTCCGCGCCATCGTCCCGAGCGACGTCGAGGTGATCCCCACCTTCGCCAACGTCCGCACCTTCGAGACCGATCACGCAGCCGTCGTCGTTGTGCAGGACTCCCCCACCGTCTTCACTGGCGGTCGCGAGTCGGCAGGCGTCACCGTCCGAGTCTTCCGGAACAAGCGGTACTCCCGGATGCTCGACCGGCCGAAGCTGGCGAACGCAATCACGGCCCGAGGCTGGCACATCCCCGGCTCTCACGTCCCCGGCGACAAGATGACCGAGACCCCCGGCGTCGGAGTCGACGAGATCAAGGTTCAGGGCGTGTCCGTGTTCGACGCGATCCCGACCCTGAAGAACGACCCGACCGAGCACGCGCTTCGGCAGGCAGCGGGAAGCCTGGCCTACGAGGCTGGCGCCCGAGTCGACGTCGGCGGACCGGTCAACCTGATGCCCATCTCCGGTGGCGGTGTCCGTACCGGTCAGTTCCAGATCAGGGTCAAGGGCGTCAAGCACGACTCCCGCACGGTCAAGGGTGAGCGCACGACCGAGGTGATCGCCGAGGTGGCGTTCCAGACCAACGCGCTCAGCCTGCCGACCGGCGAGGTTCGGAAGGCCATCGTCGACGCTGCGCAGACTCTGCCCGGCCGCTTCCTGGACGGTGCGGGAGTCGTGACCGATGGGGTTCAGATCAAGCACCTGAGCGACCCTTCCCCGGCGTCCGGCGTCGAGCACACCATGGCGGTTCGGTTCTCCCTGAAGTCCAAGACCGGCGCCTGATCCCTCAGCTTCGCTCCCGAGTGGTCCGCCTCGGGGGTGTTGCTGGGGCCGATCAGACCACGGTCCCGACCGAACTCGAACGGAGAACTTCCATGGCCTACGCCATCGCCGCCCTGTACGCCGCCCTGCTCGTCGAGACCTTCTCTGTCGCCTCCCTCGCGGTGCGCACCATCGCGCCCGAGACCGAGGTGAAGCACGGGCCGCGCTACCGGGGCGTGCATACCAAGGCTCAGTACCTCTACCGGCTCGCCGCCGAGTCTGGCCACACCACCAACTGACCGACCCAACTCCGGGGCGCCCTGCTCGACCACTGAGCGGGGCGCCCCTTCGCATGCCCACAACCCGAAGGAGACCCGAACCCCCTTGCGTAACAACCGAATCCGCCGAGTGGCCGTCGCGCTACTGGGCCTGTTGATCCTGCTCGTCCTGTCCGGCGCGTTCGTGGCGTCCTGGCCCTCCCTCATGGCTGCGGCGAACGGAGTGCACCTCTCCGGCCTCGGGCAGGTTGGCTACAGCGTGGTGCCCGATGCGAGCGCCGCCCTCTCTGTCGTCTCCCTGCTCGTCCTCCGTGGCGACGTCAAGGCCCGGCGCCTGGCGTTCGCGAACCTGGCCCTCATGACCGGCGCCTCGGTCGTGCTCAACCTGGCCCACGGGCTCGGATGGTGGGGCGCTCCGGAGACGTGGCTACTCGCCGTTGCCTCGGTCGTTCCTGTCGTCTCGATCCTGATCAGCACCGACCTTCTCGTCCGCGCGTTCGTGATCCTCGCCCCCGCGCTGGAAGTCGACGAGCCCGAGGTTCAGCCCACCGTCGAGGTTCCGGCCGTCGAGGTTGCCGAGCCCCTGGTGATGACCCGCGAGGAGTTCGAGGAGCACAACGCCCGCATCTCCGAGGAGATCGAGGAGGAGCTGAAGAGCCCTCTTCTCGACGCCGCCGCTCCCCGCTCCGGTCGGGGCTACCTCCTCTGACCGTGAGCCCGACTCTGTCGCCGAGTCCCGTCCCGCGTCCTGGTGGATGGGGCTCGGGGCGGACCGGTGGCACATCAGCCCAAGCAACCCGAGAGCACCGTGAAGGAGTGTCCGCACAGTGAGCCGACGACACCACCCCGACGTATCGACCATGACCCTGGAAGAGCTGAACGAGACCGAGCCCGGAAGCCTGGTGCAACTGAGCCTCGGTCTCGGCGTCCGGCTCGTCCTACGGCGCACGAAGGATGGGAGGTGGGTTCCCGTCCATGGCTCCTGCCTGCCTACGTGGGCCGTTGCCGAGATGGCGGGACGGTGTGACGTCGACCGCAAAACCGATGAGCCGGCGTAGACATCCGGGCCTTCATGACGTAAGGTCCCGCTTCCGCCCCGATCAGTGGGCGATCACTTCGAGAGGACGTCAGGAGAGCTACCGGCCCGAGCAGGGTCACGGCTCCCGGCGTCCTCTTCTGCGTTCCGGGTCTGAGCCGAGCTCCCCGACGAACATCCCACCTACGGAAGGAGTCCGTTCCGTGCTGCCCAACCAGACAAGCACGACCGCCGCGACTACCCGACCGCTCCTCGCTCCGTCCCGTCCCGGCGATCTCGTCTACGGCGATGTGACGCCCGCGTACCTGTCCCTGCTCGGCCCTGGTGCTGTTGTCTCGGCCGTCCGCTTCCTGGCCGATGGGCGAACCCTTCGCCTCACCTTCGTACGCGAGTACGGCGCCGAGCTGTGGAGCGTGCCGGGGCTGAACGCCCGAGGGCTCACCGACGAGGAGCTGAGCCGAGATCTGGCCTGTGTGGTCTACGCCCCCGAGTACAGCTCTGCCGACTGGCGACGGAGCCTGAGAGACAAGGAGACGCCCGAGTGAGCGACGGCAAGAAGAAGCCCGCACCCTTCAAGGTCCAGTGGGAGAAGTACGTTCTCCGGCGAGCGAAGCTGAAGAACTCAACTCACGCCCTGGTGGGTCTGGCGTACATCGGCTACGCCAACCCGGACGGCACGAACAAGCGACCCCCGGCCATGAAGACGATCGCCGAAGACCTCGGACTGTCCGAGCGAACCGTAGAGCGAGCGTTCGAGGGGCTGGAGGCTGCGGGGCTCATCGAGCGACTGACCCGAGGAGTCCCCGGCCGAGCGAGTCACTGGCGCTTCGTGATCCCCGACGAAGACCCGACAGCCCTGACGGGTGTTTCCGAGGAGAAGGAAGACCCGACAGTCCTGACGGAGACACCCGACAGCCTTGACGGGAAGACCCGACAGCCCTGTCAGGAAGACCCGACAGCGGTGACGGCGTACCAACACAAGGACCAACACACCACCAACACACCTACCAACACAGTAGGTGTGTTGAAGGAAGACCCCTGGGAGTTGGCCGCTCGTATCGACCTGATGGAGCGCGAGTCTGCGGAAGCCGTCCGACTCGGCATGGTCGACCTGAAGGCAGCGGCGAAGGAAGCCGTACCGGCCTGATGCGACGGCGGTAGGAAGTGGGGTCGCGTTCGCCCCCACAAGCCGAAGACGACTTCGCCCCAGAGCCTTACCGCCGTTGCCCTTACTCCCTACCGCCGTTGCGCTTGAACCTCTGGCGCTTCGGCTTGCTCCTTCAACCGCCGACGCACTCTCTCCGCACGCCGAGGACCGCCCTCGTCGCTGCGCTCCTCGTCGCGGTGGCTGACCCCCACCACGGCACCGACCGAACCAAGGAGACCCGAACTCGATGAACGACTTCGCCTGTGGCGCCTACGACTGGATCACCCCGCCCTCGTTCGACGACGAGCTGAAGACCGAGCCTGCCGAGTGCGGACACTCCGAGCACCGGCGCCTGAAGCTGCGCGAGGACAAGCCCGTACGCGTCCTCTGTGGCGAGCCTGCCGACTTCCGCGAGACCGACATGAGCCCGATGTGTGACCGGCACCGTGCGGCTCTGCGGATCGCCAAGACCGACGAGCACGGGAGGCGAGAGCTGGAGTACCGGAAGAAGGACCCTGCCCGCCCCTTCGCCCCCGGCTTCACCTACGCGATACGGCTTCCCTCCGGCCTGGTCCGCATCGGCAAGGCTGACCGGCTCGACCTTCTCCTTCGCCGCTTCAAGGCTCACCACAAGAGCTACGGCGGACGCGTCGAGGTGCTGGCCGTCTACGAGGGAGGTGAAGACCGAGAGATGATCACGCACTACCTGTTGCGCGACTTCCGGGTGACCTCCCTGGGCGAGACCTTCTACGCCGACTTGGCCTTGATCTCGTTCGCCACCCGAGCCGACATCCACCCCGAGGCTCAGCACGTCGTCGACTACTACAACGCATGGGCCGACGAGAGCCCGTGAGCGCCTGTCTCCCTGGCGATCTCTCACCCCCTGGCCCACAACCACACCAACCGTCTTCAAGCCGTCCCAGCACGTACGGGGCGGCTTCCTGCATGTCTGGAGGTACCTCCCCCGTGTTCATCGCATCCCACCTGCACCACGCTGCCCGAGACGCCGGCGAGCACCTGGCAACCCTGCTCGACTCCCTCACGGCTTCGGCTGTCGACGTCCGGCTGATCTCCGCCGACGCCAACCAGTCCCGAGAGTCTGCCCGTTGGCTCGTCGTCGAGGTGCACGCCACCCGCAACCACCACGCCCCCGACGTCGAGTCTCCCGAGGCCGTGGCTGGCGTCCTCCCCCTCGTTCTCGACCTGATCGAGGGTGAGCCTGTCCCCGGCTTCGGCATCGTCTCCACGGCCCGTGTGGCGTCTCTCCGCCCTGTCCGTGAAGGCGTGTCCGTGGCGTTCCGTCTGTACGTCGAGGGCGACCCGAACCCCCGCTTCCCGCTCGACACCCGCTCGTACGCCCACGCCGAGGAGGTGGCCGCGTGACCCTGGCCCTGATCTGTGAGACCTGCCCGAACCCGATCGAGCACACCGGCGAGCGTGGCCCTGCTCCTCGGTTCTGCGGCTCCTGCAAGCTCGACCGGCACAACGCCCGGCAGCGAACCCGGTACGTCCGGAAGGGTTACGGTCCGCGCCCTGGAGCCGTGAAGCACTTCGAGGGGAGGGCGTACCCGTCCGGCCTGGTCCTGGTGAAGCGCATCCCCGGCGACAGTGACCGGGCCTGGTTCCAGTGCGGCGACCATGCCGTGAAGCTCCTACACATCCGGGCGGTAGTCGACGGCAAGACCGTGAACTGTTCGAGCAGGGACTACCACCCCGACCCGCGCCGCACGTCGACCCCCGCCTACTCGACCGTGCACCACCGGAAGGCGTCTACCGAGGGACCGGCCAGTGAGCACGACTGCTGGCGATGCGGACGACAGGCGGATGACTTCGCTTACCGCCACGGCGACCCGAGCCCGCTCGTCCAGCTCGACGGCAAGGACGCGGGCATGCCGTACTCCGACGACCCCGAGCAACTGGCACCCCTCTGCCGTAGCTGTCACCGGCTCTGGGACGAAGCCAAGGAGCGGACGGCTGGCACTGGCCTGTCCCTGGCGCACATCGCCCTGTACGCCGCAACAACCCACGACACGAAGGAGGATGCCGCGTGAGCACCCGCCGCACCTACGCACTGACCAACGACCCGACCGAGCTGGAGCGCCGAGAGCTGGAAGCCCTGTGCTTCGCCTGCGCTCGACCGCTCCCCGAGGACGCCGCCGCGCACCGACAGTTCTGCGATGCGACGTGCCGACAGAGACACCACCGCTTCGCCTCGGGGGGTGCTCTCTGATGGCGTGGTCTTCCAGTAACCGCCGAAGCCGACTCCCGAAGGACTGGGCGAAGATACGGGCTCGGGTGCTCCGGCGAGACAGCCACCAGTGCACCGTCATGACCGAGAGCGGCCGTTGCCCGAACCACGCGACCGAGGTGGACCACATCCGGCCCGGCGACGATCACAGCATGAGCAACCTTCGGGCGATCTGCTCCCCGTGCCACAAGGCGAAGTCGAGCCGCGAGGGTGGGCAAGCCCTGGCCCGGAAGCGTCGGGAGATCGAGCAGCGGTTCAGGCGGACCGAGAAGCACCCCGGAGAGCTGTAACCCCAAGCGATGTCACGTTGACCCCCCGGACTGGCCCCAGAATTTCGGCCGGTTCGGGGGGTCTTCTCTGCGTTGACCTGCGGTTTCGCACCCCCACCCCTGCCTGTCCGGGGGATGTCACGATGACCCTGGGACGGTGGCGCGATGGCAGGCGCTAAGACGCGTCGGTCTTCTGGCCGTCGCTCAGGGGGTCATCCCCCACCCCTCGCGCTCGACTCGGCACACGTCGACAGCCACTAGGACGGCCGAGAACGGACTGAGCGCGTCTCTCGCGGCCGATCACTCACACACCGGCCCAACTCCTCAGCCACTCACTCAACGGCCAGTACAACGGCACACAGCGGCATGACGCAGACGGACGCAGCCAACCGCTGTGAACCGCATCACATCGAGCTCTCTCGGGCTTGACAGACTCGACCGACTCAGGAGAGAACCGAAGCCGCACGGAGTAAGTCTGGATCTCTTGGCTCGTCGAGAAAAAGCACGCCGCGATGAGCGAGGGAGACGGCGCCGGGGCGGGCGACGCCGGGTCCGCCGCCGACCAGGGCTTGCATGGTCGCGGAGTGGTGCGGGGCGCAGTACGGGGCGGTGTCGATCAGCGGTCTGCCCGGCGGCAGCAGCCCGGCCACCGAGTGGACGGCGGTGACCTCAAGGGACTCCTGCCGGCCGAGCGGGGGCAGGACGCCGGGCAGCCGCTCGGCGAGCATGGTCTTGCCGGCGCCCGCTGGTACACAGTCTTCAAGGAAGGAGAAGGGGAACCGTGATACCAGCCCAGGGCCGCCCGATGCGCGCCGCCATATATTGCCGCCTCTCGCGAGACGACGACTCCTCTACTTCTATAGCTACGCAGGAAGCCGACGCACGTGCCTGGTGCCAGCTTCGCGGCTACGAAGTGGTCATGGTCCGGCATGACGTAGGGGTCAGCGGGAGCATCCGGCCGGAAGAGCGCAAGGGGTTCCGCGAGATTCTGTCCGCGCTGAACGGCATTGACGTTGTGGTTGCCCGCAGCATCGACCGTTTCTCGCGCGTCACTTCGCACTTCGCTTCGCTGGTCGAACTACTGGACAAGCGCGGCACGACCCTTGCCGATGTGCATGGACAGGCCGACCTGACGTCACCGTATGGCCGGTTCGTCGTAACGCTCATGGTGGCGTTCGCTCAGCTTGAGCGGGAGACCATCCAACAACGGATTCTGCGCAGCCGCGTGGAACTGCGACAGGGCGGCAAGTGGTTGGGCGGAGCCGCACCTTACGGCTATCGCATCGTGCCGGATGGCGAAGGGAACAAGCGGCTGGACATAGATGAGGAAGCCGCCGCCGTTCTGCGCGAGGTAATCGATCGTATCTGCGACGGTCACACGCTGAGTGCCGAAATCGAGCGCCTGAATTCCTCGGGAATCCTATCGCCCGGCGATTATCGGAAGGTTCAGCGCGGGGAAGAGTTGGGCGAGAAACGCGCTAAGTGGACCTACTCCGCGCTGTATCAGCATCTGCGAAGCGAAGTGCTGCGCGGGTATCGCGTGCAGGGAAAGCGCGATTCGCGCCGTGTGGTCCGTGACAGCGAGGGAAAGCCGGTCCGGGTCGGCCCTGCGCTGATCAGCGACAGCACGTGGCGGACGCTACAAGCCACGTTGGACGCGAACAGCGTAGCCACACAGCGCCCCCGGAAAAAGGCAACCATGCTGCTGCACGTGGCCTGGTGCACCGCATGCAACAGCCACATGCACTACAACACACGGGTCTACAACGGCCGCCGCATGGATCAGTACGTCTGCCAGGCTGCGCGAGACAAGAGCCTGCGCCATCGCTGTAGCGGAAACAGCGTGAACGCCGAGCGCCTTGAATCCGCTGTCGAAGAATGGCTGCTGCGCACGTTCGGGAACATGCCCTATGCGGAACGCGTGTTGGTCGGCGGGAACGACAGGGCAGCGGAAATCGAGGAACTAGAGGCAGATATCGCGGAGTTGGCCGAATCCCTGGTTGGTCTGCGGGGTGCTGCGAAAGCCGCTGTGCTCGCTCAACTCGAAGCCCGGCAGGAAGCCTTGGAGGAAGCGCAGGCGGAGCCGGTGAGCGAGCCGGAATGGCGCTGGGTGCCGACCGGCGAAACTGTGGCTGAGCGCTGGGCTGCCGCCGATACAGCGGGGAAGCGGCTGTTGCTGCTGTCTATGCGGATTCGCGCCAGCGTGGGGCCTACGACTAAGCGGCGCTGGGACCCTGAGCGTGTCGCCATCGGCGTACACATTGACGACCCTGCGGCGGAGGCTGCGGAAGCCGTCCTACTCGAAGAATTCCTGAGCGACTGAAGCAAAAGGGGTCGGAATTCCGGCCCCTTTTGTGATTTCCGTCACATTTTCATATTCCCGCTTAACGGCAGGCGGGAATTCTGCTGAAATAGAAACAGGCAATTTCCGAAGGGAGGCACACGAAGTGCGAATCATCGAATCTGCTGCCGCTGGCGACGTTGACGCTACGGCCGAAGTCCTGCGCGAAGCGGAAAGCCTGATCCGCGAATACGCCGACAGCGAGGAAGAGCGGCAGTCGGCCCGTGTGGCGCTGTGGGCTTCGCTGCCGGGCTTCCAGGGCGACGACTGGACGGCCTACGCGCGCAGCGTGCTGGAGACGCGATGAACAGCGAGGCGGGATATCGGGACCTTGAGTTCCAGTACGTGACGGCGCGGCTTAACGTCCTGTACGCCCGCGTAAGGGCCGGGGAGGCTTCGCCGGTACTGCGGGAGCGGATAGCGCGGCTGGAAGCCCTACAGCAAGCCTTGTGCGGCTTCCCTGAAGCGCTGGCGGCCTAACGGCCCCGACCATCAAGCCCCCTGTCTGGGAAACCGGGCAGGGGGCTTTCTCGTGCCCTCAGACGGCCCTGTGACGGCCGTTCAGGGGAGCCCGCGACTGACTGTCCGGGGCGGCAGGGAACGGCGCTGAGACGGCCGTTGGCGGGAACGGCCGACTGTCAGACCTGACGATCAGTCAGGAAGGCGCTACGCCGCTCTGAGTTGCTAGGAGCGGGGCGCACAACCAAGAAGTCCAGCGGCGCGGTGAAAGCGACTCAGGCAGCCGTACAGGGCTCCCAGCGAGGCGAAAGGCCGGACACGCAGCGAGGCGGAACCCATAACTGATTTATGGGATTTCTCTACAGCGCGGAACGGCGAGTGGTGAAGTGCTCAGCCGGTCATCAGCGGATACGTACTCTGACCTGCACAGAGTGGTGAAGTGGTGAAATGGGGTCCCGCCAGCAACCAGGATAAAGAACTATAGCCCGATGGCTGGGTGAGCCTCAGATCACCACTTCACCACTCCCCGCTGAAAATACTTTGCCAATCCTTTACCGAGCCTATCCGAGAAATCCCGCCAAAACGGCCGTCTCGGGGCTTTCGACTGGCTAGAGGATTAGTGAGAGGGGTTGAGGTATCTCCCCCTCGCTCGCTGCAAGGCCAGGAATGCGCAGCACCACAGACCCCCCAAGCGACAGGGTAATCAGTCGCATCCCGTCAGCCCCGCACTTGGGTTGAGCGCGTGTCTGTCTTCTGGCCTTGACAGTTCCGCGTTCCCTGAGTGCGGGGCTTTTCTTTTAAGGCCAGAATCGAGCTTTCTATGAACGTCCGGTCTAGGTATCAGATGGCGCACCGTCGAGTGGACAAGGCACACGGCCTTGCCAGGCATAACGCCTGCGTCTGGTGCGGACTTGATGCCCAGGATCACGCCTACACCCACAACGACCCGAACGAGATTCGCGCTGGCGGGCGTGTGTGGTCCGAAAACACGAATTACTACGTTGCGATGTGCCGTCGCTGTCATACGTCATTCGACTGGGCACACAAGCAATTTTCCGGCGTAGCCCTACAGCGCGAACTTGAGCGGCGCAAGCGTGAGGCAGACGCGCGTGTCAGCGATGAAAAGCGCAAGGCTATGGCGGAGTCTCGGGCAAGGGCTATCGAGGCCGCAGAGACTTGGTACGCGGAAAACGGCTGGGACGACGGCCCTACCTGTATCCCGTCTCGCGCTGCTGCAAAGGCCGCGCATGAGCGGATCAGGCGGGCGTACGAACACAACGCGCAGCTACGCGCTGAGAATCGAGAGGAATGAGGATGCGAGACTTTCTGCATGGCGAGGGGCTAGGTAAGCGTTACGGCCGGGTTTCTCGGCGTCGGGAGAAGGCCGTTCACAAGCTTCTGGTGCGTGCCTACGAGCGGAATGCGCAGGAGCGGGAACGTGCCGGGCAGTGAGGGGCTTGCCCCGTATGCAGCACATCAAGCCCTGAGTGTCCTGGAAGCCCACACGATCACGCCAGCGGACGCCAAGGAGCGCGCAGAGGTTTTCCGCTCCCTCGCCGTACTCAGCGAGCTTGCACAGCTCTATATGGAGGCGACCGAGAATGACTCTTAGCGATAGGCAGAGGGAATACCTCCCGGCCTTCCGCGAGATTCTGCCCCACGTGTCCGAGGATAGACCAGGGGCATCGGTCAGTGTCGGCAGGCTGTGGCGCGCTATGAACTATTGGGCTGTTAAAAACGGCACGCGCACTCTTCCCCTAGGCGTCGCATACGCTTTGATCCGCGAGGCTGGCTACAAGATCCAGTCTACGAAAAGGGGCAAGATTGTGCACGGCCTTGCCCTAACTGCTTACTCGCCTCCGTATGTTCCGTAGGGGCGAGTACCACCTACTAAAAAAGTAGGTGCTCAGCGGGGAGCCATGCCCCGGTAACTCCTCATGCCTCTTACCGGGTATGGGCGCGATGCCCGCCCGGTAAGAGGCACTGTCTTTGGCCTACGGGCCTTTCTACTGTCCCCGCGAATCCGAGATGCGATGTCTCGGCGCTGAGGCGATCTCAGGCATGTGGTGGACGTTTCGACCTGTTCACTAATACCTGAATCGAGATATCACGAATGGCTATTACTCTAGCTCAGTCCGCCCTGCTATCTCAGGATGACCTACAGCGGGGCGTTATCGAGACTTTCGTTCAGACCTCCCCCATTCTCGACCGGCTACCGATGCTTCAGGTCGAGGGAACGCACTTCGCCTACAACGAAGAGGCGACCCTTCCCGGTGTTGAGTTCCGCGCTGTGAATGAGGGCTACAGCGAGTCGACCGGTACCGTAAACCAGCGCATTGAGAACCTGGTTATTCTCGGCGGTGACGCTGACGTTGACCGGTTCATTGCTAAGACTCGTAGTGACCTGAATGACCAGCGCTCGGTTCAGACTCAGATGAAGGTCAAGGCAGCGAGCATGCTGTTTTCTGACACCTTCTTCAACGGCGACACTGCCGTGAACCCGAAGTCTTTTGATGGGCTTCGGAAGCGGCTTACTGGCGCTCAGGTTCTCGACGCTGGCGGGGTCGAGCCGGTCTCTGGCGGATATGACTTCTTCGACAAGCTAGACGCCCTTGTCGGTGCCGTTCCCGGTATCAACGCGCAGAATGGCGCTATCTACATGAATGGCGCTCTGCTGGCCAAGGTGCGATCCGGCTACCGGCGACTGGGCGGAGGCGAAATGCTGATGACCGATATCGTCGGCAAGTCCGCTCCGGCCTGGAACGGCATTCCGATGTTCGATGCTGGCCAGCGTGCGGACGGCACGGACATTCTCCCGGCCACTGAGATTTACGCGGTCCGTTATGGAAACGGCGAGGCCGACCAGGCGGTGAGCGGGCTTACGAACGGTGGCGTTGACGCTTACGACCTAGGCGAAGCCCACGACAAGCCGGTTTTCCGCACTCGTGTTGAGTTCTACTGTGGCATTGCCGTTTTCGGTGGTCGCGCTGCGGCTCGCCTGACGAACGTTGGTGCCTGATGGTTTCTGCCCCCTGGTCTGTTCAGGCCGGGGGGCTTTCCTTTTTGGATTCGACCATGAGAGATCACAGTGTTAGCCCGTTCTGCCAGATGTGCAGTCGGCCGCACCTGCCGGATAAGCCAGCGGTCGTTTCTGCGTATTACCCGCTGTCTCGTGCTGAGCTGATAGCGCTTGGTCGCAACCCTGACTTCCCTGGCTACCGGAAGTCGATGTGTGCCGACTGCTATCGGGAGCGCAGAGGCGTTCGCTGACGCAAGGGACCCCAGAATGCCGGCGTTTTGGGCCACCCCATCTGACCTGGCATTACTCCAATCCGTAGCTTCGCTGGCCTGTGTGCTGGCGTGAAGGAGAGTTTTCGTGATCGCTGATGACTGCGCACCCTCGCACGCTGAGTCCCTGGCCGAATGCCTTACCTACGCCCACGATTACGCCGACGAATTGCGGCGCATCCTCGCTGAGGGAAAGCCCGACCCTGAGAGAGCGGCACAACTGGTGCAAGCGATCCGCAACATGTTGTGTGCTGCGGAAGAGGAACTAGACGCCCTGGACGATTGCCAAGAGGTTATGGACGGCATAGCCGAGATACGGGGGCTCAGCGACGCGGAGCTATACCGGGCCATCACTGACACCCCCGCCGACCCCCGCTGAGTCCATCGGACAGGAGTAATGCCAAGGAAACCTAGAACACCATGCAGTCAGCCCGGATGCAGTGAGCTGACTAATGGCGGTCCGTGCCCAAAGCACAGACGCCAGCGTGAAGCGCAGCGAGGCAGTGCCAGCGAGCGAGGCTATGACCTTGCTTGGCAGCGGAAGCGAAAGGCTTACCTGTACGCAAACCCGTGGTGCACGCTGTGCGGTCGGCAAGCCACGGTCGCTGACCACTGGCCGCTGAGTCGAAAGCAATTGAAAGCAATGGGTGAGCCGAACCCTGATGCGCCTAAGCATCTTCGACCATTGTGCAAGCCTTGCCACGACCGCGAGACGGCACGGAATCAGCCTGGAGGCTGGGCAGCCGAACGGCAGACGCCTAAGCGGTTCGGTTGATTGCTGCCTGAGCGTCGGTCGGCTAGATGCTCGCTTGAAGTCACCCCCCCCCTGGGCATATGGCCCCTTTCAAAATTGCGCGAAACCGGCAGGGAGGCATCGCGCCCACATGGCTATTCATCTTGTTTTCGTCACGGCCTCTGGGTGCGCCGCTCCCCCAGGAATTCCACCACCCGTCATCACACTGCCCTTGCGCTGTGGCGCTCCGGCATTTCCCCATGTCCCGTCACTTGAGAAAGGCTCGTTTCCATGCCCGCACATCGAAAGCCCTACCTTCAGGCTGTGCGTGAGGGAACCTTCCGGCCGGACCGGCAGTCGGAAGGTATTCGCTTCGCGCCCACGACTCCTGTTGAACCCGATTGGGAGTATCTGATTCCCGGCCGTACCAAGTCAGCGCGCAGGATGCGAGACGATGCTGCCGATATCTGGTCGCGCACTGTTCCGGCCCTGGTTGCTTCGGCTGGCCTCACGGACACGCAGGCTCTTGCCGCTGTTGAGTACGTGATGACTGCCGTTCAGCTTCGAGAGGTTAACCGGCAGATCAGCGCGGACGGTTTCACGGTTCCTGGTGCTCGCGGTGAAAGCAAGGTTCGTCACCCGCTGCTGTCGAGTGTGCCGCAGCTTCGAATGGCGCTTATTCGGCTTGCTGGCGAATTGGGGCTCACCCCTTCCGCTGCTGCGAAGCTTGTTGCGCCTGATTCCAGCGAGGATGAGGAAGACATCTGGGACTGAGGCGCGTGACTACCGATTTCAAGGCGCGCCTAGCGCACTTCCTTACGCTGCCTGACGAAGAGTTGAGCCGCCCGCTGTGGGAGATTCCATGGGCTCAGCGGAAGGCGTTTCTGTCAGCGCGTGAACGTCGCCGTTATGCCGGATGGAAGCTGACCGCCGAGGATGGCGAAATTTACCAGCCGAGTGAGGCTGCGGAGATTGTGACGGAATGGAGCCCAACCGAGTGAGACTGACCTTCACGGACATTGTCCGCTACGTGGCCTTGCTGGCGGCCATGTCTATTTCGTTTACGACACAGCGGGAGCTAGCGCTGACACACGGCGTGCCCGAGTCCGTGGCGTTTGCCGTTCCGCTGGCCATTGACCTTTATATGATCTGGTCTGTCCGGTCGCGTAAGGACATTGCCCTAAGCGTGGCCGTTGCCGTGGCCGCGAATGTGGCCGGTGTCCTTACGACGGAATCCTTGTCTGCTGTGGGCACTTGGGTTGCGGCCGGTCTACACGCGGTCTTTCCGCTGACCGTCTGGCGAATGCACCGCGCGGAAAGCCCTGAGCGCCCGTCTGAGCCATTGCCGGACAGCGAGACGGACAATGACCGGACCTGTACAGCCAACGGCCCGCAGATGGCCGCACAGAGCCTTACGGCCGTGGCCGACAGTTGGCCGCCGGATGACCTGTGGGCTGATTTCGAGAACACGGAAGCGGACAGCGCGCCGGACATGCCTACGGCAACCCCGCCTTCCGCTGAGGACATTCGGGCTGCCGTGGCCGTTCTGGAGTCGCGGTATGGCCGCCCTGTGACCGGCCGAATTCTGGCCGACCATTTCGGCGTGTCCGAGCGGACCGGCCGTCGCTATCTGGCAATGGCCGCATGACGAAAGCCCCGTACCTGAGCCGGTGCGGGGCTTTTTTCGTTGGCGTGTGAGCGGCTAGAACCCTGGTTTGATCTGAATGGAGTACAGCGCGATGACCGCAACGGCGCACGCTATTCCTTCCGGGGGTATCGGGTGCCTTTTTCGTCGGTGACTTCAGCATCCGTCATGTTCTGGACCTCAACTCGCAGCATGGGCCACGGCATGGGTCCGGTCTCGTTGCCGTCATGGAAAAGCATGTGCCGGACATAGGCACCGACCACAAAGCCACGCTCAGCTAGGCCACTAATGTGCGCCTCCATCATCTTCTCTGCGTCACGACTCTCCCGGACGGTTACAAGATCTCCGGAGATATCCATGAGATCTTTCACCAGATCCAGAAACTCAATGACCATCGCTTCGTCATCATCCGGCAGATGATCCGGGATGCCGAACTCAAACGTGACGCTTTCTTTAAGCATGTTCCACAACGGGTTTCCCCGTAGGATTAGCTGCAACACCTTCGGCTGCGGGTAGAGCGGGTCTGGGACTAGACGCGGGCGGTTCGCATACGAGCCTGTTAGGGAGCGCACCCAACCCTCATGTTCTGACTTGATTTTCTTCAGCAACTCCACTGTGTAGTGATTGGGCTGATCGTCTACGCGCTTGTGATCCTTGCTGCAAAGCAAGATCAGGTTGGAGTGGTGATTGAGCTTGTCCTCAGAAAGTCCACCCGCTCTCGGACCGCCACTCGAACGGGCGACTATATGAGCCTCTTCACCGAATATGGATGGATCGTCGGAAGCTGTGCCGGGTGTAACGACCTGCGCTTTGCAGATGGCGCACATACCACCCGCCTGCACCCACAGGATTTTTCGATTCTTCTCGGAAACACCCATTCCCCATCTCGCCGAGTCGCGCTGGACTGCCCGTCACTAAGCATGGCGGAAACGTCGGGCGCAGTTGCTGCATTCAGCGAGGAATGAGGGCGGCGCGCTACCTGATGGCATGTCAGGCCGCCACTGCTGCGACCGTCAGCCCGCAGAAGCCCTGAGCGGCCGTCTGAGCGCCTGCGGACGGCCTACGGGGACCAGGGGCCAGGCAGCCTGCCGTAAGCCGCCAGAGGGCTTCTGACGAGCCTTCAGGCGTACACAGCGAAGCCCCTACCCACTGGTCCGCAGGCAGGGGCTTCCTCGCGGTTCACTCAGTCCGCTGCCAGCCGTTCGCCCCTCATGCGCGCAACGTTGATCGCGTCCGCCAGGCACTCGGCGGTGCGCCGCAGCATGAACAGCGCTTCATCCCGCGTCAGCCGCGCTCCCGGTGCGTACATGGGCTTCACAAGCCCCAGCACGGTTTCCGCGTTCGTCAGCGTCTGCTCTTCCACGTTGTCCGCCATCAGCGACAGGAGGCTGTTCGGGTCGTCTGACGAGAGATAGGCGGGCTTGCCGCCCTCAGTCCGCCACGGAAGACGGCGAAGTCCGGGGATCGCTTCTGTACGCTCGCTCATAGGACACGCTCCGATCGTGTCTGAGCCCCTGGACCGTCCCTAGGCCGGATGGTTCAGGGGCGCTTGCCTTTCGGCTACTCAGCCTAGTGGAAGCTTGCTATAGCTCGCTATCTCTAGCCGTAAATCGCTGTAGCACTGAGGCTTGATCATGTGGAGCTAGACCCGACCCGCGCGAAGTGGACGCAGATTGCCGCCGAGATTGAACGGCGCATTGCCGCTGGCGAGTATCCGGCGGGATCGAAGCTGCCAGGAATCCTCGCGCTGTGTGCGGAGTTCGGTGTAGCTCAGGTGACGGCGCGTAAGGCGCTGGCCGACCTGCGGGAGCGTGGCGTCATCAGGACTGAGAACGGCATCGGGTCGTTCGTCCTGTAGGGCATAACCGCAGGTCAGGGGCCGGTTCCCCGCCCGCTGGTACTCTTACTCCATCACTGTGTACCTGCGCCTGGCGGTCCCTCCAGGAACAGGTGGTGTCCGCCGGCCGCGGCGACCTGGAGAGCCGTGCGGGCGGCGTGCTGGCCGACGACGTCGGCGAGGTCGTGCCCGTGGTCGTCCTGGGCGGCGCCGACGCTGTGCAGGAAGGTGGCCTCGCCGGTGCCGGGCATGCGCAGCCCGGTCAGCAGCGGGTCCGGGCGGCCGGCCTCGCCGGGCTCCTCCTGCGGCACGGGTTCGTCGGCGAGCACGGCGATCAGCTGCCGCAGGCTGCGGATGCCGAGCACCGACATCCCGGGCACCAGCGACGCCTCGGCGGCGGCGCACTCGGGCACCACCACCTGCTCGTAGCCGGCGTCCGCCGCGGCCAGCACGGCCGGCAGGATGCCCCGTACCGGCCGCACCCGGCCGTCCAGACCGAGTTCTCCGATCATGACCACGTCGGTGAGCGTGCGGGGGTCGATCCGCTGGGCGGCGCCGAGCACCGCGCAGGCCACGGCGAGGTCGAAGCCGCTGCCGCCCTTGGGCACCGAGGCAGGGCTCAGGCCCACCGTGAGCTTCTTCTGCGGCCACTCGGCGCCGGAGTTGACCACCGCGGCCCGCACCCGGTCGCGGCTCTCGCTCAGGCTCTTGTCGGGCAGGCCCACCAGGGTGAAGGCGGCGACGCCCGGTTCCAGGTCGGCCTGGACCTCGACGACCACGCCCTCGACCCCGACGAGCGCCACGGAGCAGGTCCGGGCGAATCCCATCAGGCCACCCCCCGCACGTGCTCGACACGGGGCGCTCCGCGGCGGGGCAGCAGGACGCCGACCAGGTCGATGCGGACGCCGCCCGGGGGTGCGCCTCCGTGCTGGGCGATCCAGCGTTCGGCCAGGGCGCGCAGCCGCCGGGCCCTGGCCGGGGTGATGGCGGCCATCGGGTGCTCGAAGGCGTCCGTCCTGCGGGTCTTGACCTCGCAGACCACCAGGACGTCGCCGTCCCGGGCCACGATGTCGATCTCGCCGCTCCTGCCGCAGCGCCAGTTGCGCTGCAGGACGGTCATGCCCGCGCCGCCGAGCCGCCGGGCGGCGAGATTCTCGCCGTAGCGGCCGAGTCCGTTGCGTGCCTTGCTCATGTCGGCACCACCTCCGGGGTCCACGATGGCGCCGGGCGGACCCCGGTGGTGATCTTGGTGGGTTACTCCGCGGTTGTGGACAACCCGGTCACCCGGAAGGGGGGTTTACGCCCTGGGACACGGGGCGAGACCCCGGGACACAGAGGCCAGACCCCAGGACACAGTGGGCGAGACCCCGACTGCGAGCACCCCACCCGTCACCCGCCGGGCAGCTCCAGATCGCTCTTGTTCAGCTCCTCGATGTTCACGTCCTTGAAGGTGAGGACGCGTACCTGCTTGACGAAGCGCGCCGGCCGGTACATGTCCCACACCCAGGCGTCGGCCATGGTCACCTCGAAGAAGACCTCACCCTGGACGGAGTGCACCTGCATCTCGTAGTCGTTGGTGAGGTAGAAGCGCCGCTCGGTCTCGATCACGTATTTGAACAGACCGACGACATCGCGGTACTCCCGGTAGAGCTTCAGCTCCATCTCGGTCTCGTACTTCTCGAGGTCCTCGGCGCTCATGGCATGTTCCCCTTCAGCCGTACGGTCCCCCCATTGTGCGCCAGTACCGTGAGCCACTAGACGATTTCGGTGTCCAGCAGCACGGGCCCGGCCGGAGGACCTTCGTCGAGCAGCGTGCGCAGCAGCTCGGCGAGTCTGGTCGGATACACCGTCTCATGAGCGCGGGCCAGTTCCTGACACGTCCACCAGCGTGCTCCGGCGACACTGCGCCGTTCCAGCTCGGTCAGGGCGGTGGGGGTGGTCGCCGTCCGGGTGGTGCGGGCCAGGTAGTACCACTCGTCCTGGTTCCAGCGGCGGCCGGCGAACGGGAAGGAGCAGCGGCGCTGCCACAGCACCGGGCCGAGCTGGACGTCGGTGATGCCGGTCTCCTCCGCGAGTTCCCTCAGTGCGGCCTGTTCACGGGTCTCATCGCTCTCCAGGCCGCCGCCGGGGGTGAACCACCAGTCGTCCGCCGGGTCGCCCGGCTCGTGGCCGTGCAGCAGCAGGATGCGGTCGTCCGGGTCGAGCAGCACCACCCGGGCCACCTTGCGCATCTCTCCGTCCAGCGGAAGGGGCTGGTCAGCGGGCACCGGCGGGCTCCGTCCGGTTGCGGGACCGGGAGCGGCCCAGCCAGGTCGCGACCGGCCCGTAGGCGGCTCCGCCGAGGACCAGCACGGCTCCGGCCACGACGAGCCACACGATGGTGCGCAGCGGTCCCGGCGTGGACAGCTCGCCGAGTTCGGCGAACCCGCTGGGGCGCTCCAGCATGCCCTTCATCGGCCAGACGACGGCGTCGACCCGGGCGGTGACGTCGGCGCGGGAGACGGTGCCCCGGGCCGCGTCCTGCAGGTGGGCGGTGGAGTCCAGCGAGCCCTGGCGTTCGTCGCCCAGCAGGAACAGGCGTCCCTCGGGCACCTTCACCACCGGGAAGTCCGTGATCTCGGCGGGGCCGCCCTTCAGGTAGGGCTCGTCGATCTGCTTGCCGTTCACGGTGAGCTTGCCGTGCGTGCAGCAGGAGACCGTGTCCCCGCCGACGGCCACGACGCGCTTGACCACGGGGGCGTTGTCCGCCCAGGTCCGGTCGTGGAAGACGACGACGTCCCCGCGGCGCACCTCGTCGCCGTCGACGCGCTGGGCCAGCACCCGGTCGCCCACGCCGATAGTCGGGGTCATGGAGCTGGTGGGCACGGTGTACGGCCGGTAGACCACCGCGCCCCACGCGAAGCCGCCGAGGAACAGCACCAGGCCGAGGGCCACGGCGAGGCCGGACAGCCGCTGTCCGGTTCTGCCGCCCGCGGGGGTCCGTCCGGTGCCCCCGCTGTGCGGGGCCGTACGTGTCGAGCTCTCGCCACCCATGCCCATGGACCCGCACCCTACCCGGCGGTACCCGCGGCGGTCAGCCCCGCTCCCCGAGGAAGATCACAGCTCCACAGGGGCTTCACGGCGCCGGCGGTGCGCCGGGTCAGCGGGAGCCGGCGGCCGTCGTGCCGCTGCCGTGCGCGGTGCCGGTGTGCGGGGTCCGCCTGCGGCGCCAGAGCACCAGCGGCACGGTCGCGCTGAGCGCCACGGCGCCGGGAGCGACCGTCAGCGCGGACGCCGCCGACGGCGTCGTCTGCCGGCCGAGGCCGGGCTGGTCGAAGGTGTCGGGGACGGGCAGGGTGCCCCAGCGGGTGACGGGCCAGGCGCGCACGATGGCACGGCCGACGACGTCCTTCACCGGGACCATGCCGTGGTGCCGGTCGTTCTGGTTGTAGCGCGAGTCCCGGCTGTTCTGCCGGTGGTCGCCCATCACCCAGACATAGCCCTGGGGCACGGTCACCTTGAACTGGCCGCCCTGGTCGTCGTAGCTGCAGGGGGTGTTGCCCGGGTAGATGTACGGCTCGTACAGCGGGTGGCCGTTGACCTTGACCGGGCCGGTGCCCTCGCACTCGACGGTGTCACCGCCGACGCCGATGACCCGCTTGATCAGGTCCTTCTCCTCCGCGGACGGCATCAGGCCGATGGTGCTGAGGATCCGCTGCAGCGGGTTGGGACGGGGCGTGGGCTCGCCGGCCAGCCAGTTGTCCGGGTCGTGGAAGACGACGACCTCGCCTCGGCCGGGCTCGGAACCGAACCAGGGGGTCAGCTTGTCGACCAGGACCCGGTCGCCGCGCTGGAGGGTGTTCTGCATCGAGTCGGACGGGATGGAGAACGCCTGCACGAGGAAGGTCTTGATCAGCAGCGCCAGCACCAGAGCGATACCGATCAGGATCGGCAGCTCCTTCCAGAAGGACCGGGGCTTCTTCTCCTCCTGGGAGGGCTTGCCGGCGTCCTGCTGTGCGCTCTGGTTGTGCTCCGTCACCGTGCCGTCCTCGGCTGCGTCGCTCTCACTGCTCACGGTCACGGCGCCGTCCGCGGTGCGTCCGCGGTACTCCTCGCCGTCGCTGCCGGACCGTGCGCCCGCCGCCACATCCCCCACGCCAACTCCTTACTCCGTGCCGCCGCCTGAGCCGTATCCGGTGCAGGCCCACCACTCCCATAACGAGCGGGAGTTCCGCGGGGCTCGGGAGCTGAACCGATCCGCGTGGACCGTCAGGGGCAACCCTATGCGACAGCCGCTCGGCCGCGGCCGACCCCGCGGCCGCGTCGGGCACCCCGGCGAAAGTTTTGGGCTCTTCGAGCACACGCCAGTGGCTGAACGGCCACCCGATCAGCATCGCGCGCCCCACCACGGACTTCTCGGAGACCGTACCCCCGTACGGGGAGTTCATGTGGACCCGGGAATCGGCCGAATAGCCCCGGTGGTCGCCCATCACCCACAGGCGGCCCGGGGGCACGGTGATGTCGAACCGCTGCTCGGACGGTGCGTTGCCGGGGTACAGGTAATCTCCCTCGTCCAGGGGATGGCCGTTGACGGTCACCCGTCCCTGGGCGTCGCAGCACCTGACGTGGTCGCCGCCGACGCCGACGACCCGTTTGATGAGGTCCTTCTCGTCGGCCGAGGGCAGCAGGCCGATGAAGGTCAGGCCCTGTTTGATCTGCCGGACGACGACCGGGTCGTCCTTCGTCGCGGTCTGCTCGTCGCCCAGCCAGCCGCCCGGGTCGTGGAAGACGACGACGTCACCGCGGTGCGGGGTGGCGCCGAACCACGGGGTGAGCTTGTCGACCAGGACCCGGTCGCCGACGCGGATCGTCTCCTCCATGGAGCCGGACGGGATCACGAAGGCCTGCACCAGGAACGTCTTCAGCACCAGGGCTATGAGGATCGCGATGCCGACCAGGAGGGGGATCTCGCGGGCGGCCGAGCGCCTGCGCTTGCGCTTGACCTTGCGCTGCAGCTTGCGCCGCTCGGCCCGGGTACGGCCGCCGGCCGGTGCGACGGCACGCCGGGACGCCGCGGGCGGCGGGGTGCCGGCGGCGCGGCCGGATGCACGGCGCGGCCTGCCGCGGCTACCCATGGCCGCCGTCCACGGTGCGGGCGGCGGGCACCTGTGCGTAGGCGCCGGGCCGGGCCAGATGCGCGAGACGGCCGAAGGGCCAGACGATCCAGTCGGCGCGGCCGACGACGTCGTCCACCGGGATCATGCCGCCGCCCGGTGAGCCCAGGTGGTCGCGGGAGTCGCTGGAGGAGCCGCGGTGGTCGCCGAGGACGAACAGGGTGCCGTCGGGGACGACCACGTCGAAGGGCACGGTGGACGGGCGGTCACCGGGGTACAGGAAGGCCGACTCGTCGACCGGCCGGCCGTTCACCTGGATCCTGCCCTCCTTGTCGCAGCAGACGACGTGGTCTCCTCCCACCCCCACAACGCGTTTGATGTAGTCCGCGTGCCCGAAGTAGCCGGTGCCGTCGAAGACGACGACGTCGCCCCGGCGCGGCGACGCCCCGAAGCGGTACGCCACCTTGTTCACCAGGACCCGGTCCCCGATGTCCAGCGCCGGCTGCATGGAGCCGCTCGGGATCTGGAAGGGCTGCAGCAGGAACGTGTTGACCAGGAGCAGCAGCGCCAGGCAGATCAGGACGGCGAGGGTCGCCCGCCCGCCGGGGAGCCACTCGGCGATCCGTCCGGCCGGTGAATCGGCGATCCGTCCGGCCGGTGAAGAGGGCGACAACGAGGAACGCGACCGGTCCTCCGGCCCCTGCGGCTCCGGCGCCGGTCCGGCTCCGGAGCCGCGGGGGCGGGAGGAGCGGTCGCGCTCCGTCTGCTGTGGTTCGGTGTCCATCGGGGCGGAATGCTATCCCGCCCCGATGTGACCCGATGGAGCAGCGCTCAGCTCTCGCGCTTCTCCTTGATCTTCGCGGCCTTGCCGCGCAGGTCACGCAGGTAGTACAGCTTGGCGCGGCGCACGTCGCCCTTCGTGACCAGCTCGATCTTCTCCACGATCGGGGTGTGCACCGGGAAGGTGCGCTCGACGCCGACGGAGAAGGAGACCTTGCGGACCGTGAAGGTCTCGCGCACGCCGGAGCCCTGGCGGCGGATCACCACGCCCTTGAACTGCTGCACACGGGAGCGGTTGCCCTCGATGACACGGACGTGGACGTTGACGGTGTCGCCCGGGCGGAACGCCGGGATGTCCTTGCGGAGCGACGCGGCGTCGACGGTGTCGAGCAGGTGAGACATGTCGTCTGCTTTCTTCGCTGATGCCACAGGTCATCAGCGGCAACTAGGGATCTTCCATGAGACCGCCGCGCCGTCGGGGCGGGCGTCGTGTCCCCCTGTGGCAGGGGCGCACGCCGGACGCACGCGGGGCAGCGGCCTATTCTTCCACGTCGTCCACCCTGCGCCAAAATCGGCCGTACCGTTCCCCCTCGGGGTCCGGGACCCAGCCCAGGGCGGAGAGCGTCTCGCGGTCCTTCTTGTCGAAGGCCTTCGGGTCGCAGCGTTCGATCAGGTCCGGCCGGAAGGCCGTGGTCCGCTTCAGTGCCTCGTCGCGGCGCCACCGGGCGATCTTCCCGTGGTGGCCACTGAGCAACACCTCGGGAATCTCCCGGGCCCGCCAGCGCGGGGGCTTGGTGTAGACGGGGCCCTCCAGAAGGTTGGCCATGGTGCCGGGCGCGAAGGAGTCGTCCCGGTGCGACTCGGCGTTGCCGAGGACTCCGGGCAGCAGCCGGGCCACGGCCTCGGTGATCACGAGGACGGCCGCCTCGCCGCCGGCGAGCACATAGTCGCCGATGGACACCTCGTACACGGGCATGCGGGTGGCGTACTCGTCGAACACCCGGCGGTCGATGCCCTCGTAGCGGGCCGGGGTGAACACCAGCCAGGGGCGCTCGGACAGCTCGACGGCCAGTTCCTGGGTGAACGGCCGGCCGCTGGGGGTGGGGACGATCAGCGCGGGCTCGTGGGAGCCGGCCTCGTAGCCGTCGGCGAGGACGGTGTCCAGGGCCTCGCCCCACGGCTCGGTCATCATCACCATGCCGGGGCCGCCGCCGTAGGGCGTGTCGTCGACGGTGTGGTGCCGGTCGTAGGTCCAGGCGCGCAGGTCATGCACGTGCACGTCCAGGCGGCCCCGGGCGCGTGCCTTGCCGACGAGAGAGACGTCGAGCGGTTCCAGGTACTCGGGGAAGATCGTGACGACGTCGAGGCGCATCAGGAACCGTCCTGCCCGGCCTCGGCGTCGCGGGCGGAGGCGATCTCGGCCCGGTCGTCGATCAGGCCCGGCGGCGGTGCGATGACGGCACGCTGCTCCTCCAGGTCGATCTCGGTGACGATCTCCGCGACGAACGGGATCATCACCTCGCCGCCGTCCGGCCGCTCCACGATGAACAGGTCCTGCGAGGGCAGGTGCGAGATCTCGGTGATCCGGCCGACCGAGACGCCGTCCTCGGTGACCACGTCGAGGTCGATCAGCTGGTAGTCGTAGAACTCGTCCTCTTCCTCGGGAAGCTCGTCGGGGTCGACCTCGGCGACGAGGAGGGTGTTGCGCAGGGCCTCGGCGGCGTTGCGGTCGTCGATCCCCTCGAAGCGCAGCAGGAGGCGTCCGCTGTGGACCCGGCCGGAGGCGATGGTGAGCGGCCCGGCGGAGGGCGGGTCGGTGGCCAGGACGGCGCCCGGGGCGAGCCGCAGTTCCGGCTCGTCGGTACGGACCTCCACGGTGACCTCGCCCTTGATGCCGTGGGCGCGGCCGATCCGTGCGACTACCAGCTGCACTGTGGGTGATCTCCTGTCATACGACTGCGGGCCGGGGACGGCCCGAAGGCCTTCCCCGGCCCGAGCCGGTTGCGTTGAAGCGTCAGCGGACGTGGTCCACGTCGACCAGGTCGACGCGGACGCCGCGGCCGCCGATCGCGCCCACGACGGTGCGCAGAGCGCGAGCGGTCCGGCCGTTGCGACCGATCACCTTGCCGAGGTCGTCGGGGTGGACCCGCACCTCCAGCACGCGCCCGCGACGCAGGTTGCGCGAGGCGACCTGCACATCGTCAGGGTTGTCGACGATGCCCTTCACGAGGTGCTCAAGCGCCTCTTCGAGCATGTTGCTCAGGCCTCGGTCGACTCGGAGGACTCAGCCGCGGCCTCGTCCTTCTTCTCGGCCTTCTTCTTCGGGGTGATCGCCTCACCCTTGGCGTCGTCCTCGCCGCCGAGCGACTCGAACGACGGACGCGGGGCCTTCTCCTCCGGCTGCAGCAGCGGCGCAGGGGCGGGCTCGCCCTTGAACTTCTGCCAGTCACCGGTCTTCTTCAGGATGGCGAGCACGGGCTCGGTCGGCTGAGCGCCGACGGAGAGCCAGTACGCCACACGCTCGGAGTCGACCTCGATGCGCGAGGGGTTCTGCACCGGGTGGTACAGACCAATCTCCTCGATCGCCCGGCCGTCACGACGGGTACGGGAGTCGGCGACGACGATGCGGTAGTGAGGCGAACGGATCTTGCCCAGACGCTTCAGCTTGATCTTGACTGCCACGGGAGTGGGTTCTCCTGGAATTGACGTGGTGGGGCACGGCGGATCTCCGCGTGGGGTTGCGCAGTCGTGGTGCCCGATGGACGCGTCAGCCGGAGGAGAGAGGGGTCCTGTGCGGCTGTCGAGTACAGCCAGCCATTCTGCCATACCCCGCGGACCGGTCCGCCCCGGGGGTTGACCGGCTGCGGCCGGGCGCGCGTCGGCGCACCCGGCCCGGCGGGGGTCGTGTCGGGAGCGCTGTCCGGCGCCGCGCGGTCATCGGTCACCGTCGGCGGCCCGGCATCCACGAGATGCCGGTTCGGCGGCCGGGCGTCACGCGACCCCTGCGACCTCCGGGATGCGGAACGGCTTGCCGCAGCCGCCGCACACGATGGGGGCCTGCGCGAGGACGGACGGGACGACGCGGACGTTGCGCCCGCAGTCGCACACCGCCTTGACCCGGACGCCGCCGCCGGAGGAGCCGTGCCGGGCGGCCGGGCCGCGGAAGGTGCGGCCGGTGTCGCCGGAGGTGGCGGCGGTGTGCGCCTTCAGCGCCCGCTGCAGGCGCTCGATCGTCGGACGGTAACGCCGCTTGGCCTCGGGGCTCAGCGTGACCAGGGAGAAACCGCTGCTCGGGTGCGGCTCCTCGGGGTGGTCCAGGCCCAGCTCCTCGGCGATGGCGAGGAAGCGGCGGTTGTGGTAGCGGCCGGCCCGCGAGGTGTCGCGCACACCTCGTGCGGCGGCGATGCCGTGGACTGCCTCGTGAAGCAGTCGCTCGAAGGACAGTTCGTGCCCGCACGCGGACGACGACTCTCCGATCAGGGACTCGGGTGCGGCCAGATCGGGCAGCTCGGGGTGGTGCCGCTGAATGTCGGCCCACGCCTGCGCCAGCTCCGCGGCGAGAACAGGTGGTGTCTGTGTCGTGCTCACGTAATGGGAACGAGCGTGGGTGCCACTGTGTTCCTATTCCGGGGCATCCCAAATAATTTTGCACGTACCCGTCAGTCGGCTCTGATGCGTCCGGACGAGGGCGGGTGCGCTGATCTGCGGAGAAGTCTCACAGCTCACCCCAAGGTGGTGCGTAGGCCGCGTACGTCCCCCTGTGCGGCGCGGCCGCCGTGCGGCCGCGGGTCCCCCGGGCCGCGCCGTCGACGGGCGTGCGGAGCTCGGTCGCACGCCGGAGCGCAAGCCGCCCGCCGCAGCGCAGGAGGGGTTCCGGCCGTCCGGCGGGCGGAAGCCTGTACTGCGGTCAGCGTGCGCGGCATCCGTGACGTTACCGGTTCCGTCCACGGCGTCCCGAACCGGCTCGCGGACGGCGGCGCACCGGCTCGCGGGCACCTGGACGCGACGGGGAGCGGAGAGTCGCCCGGGCTGCGCAAAGCGAGGGTCACGAGTGCTGCGTCCTCGCCCTGTCCTGACGCGCCTCCGCCCGACCGGCCGCTGACGGGGCGGGAGCGTCGCTGGCCGCGCCGGCGAAGGAGGCTTGACTCGTCGCCTCGGGGGTCCGCCGGCACGACGCACGCCTGCTCATCCGGCGGACCGTTCGGTGCGGCCGCCGCGTGCCGCCGTGTCGCGCGCCTCCTCCCCGTCGCCGTTCTTGGCCGGGCGGGGGACGCCGGCGACCCGGTAGGCGTCGGCCTCGTCCAGGGTCTCGTTCGCCAGCAGGGCCTCGGCCAGCGCGTCCAGGCGTGCCCGGTGGTCCCGCAGCTTGCGGCACGCCTCCTCGTAGCACTCGTCGACGATGCGGCGCATCTCGGTGTCGATGGCGTCCAGCGTCTGCGGGGCGGCGGCCAGGCCGTACGCCTGCTGCGGGTCGTCGGGCAGCGCCGACAGGCGGCCCAGGTGCTCGCTCATGCCCCAGCGGGCCACCATGCCGCGCGCGATCCGGGTGACCTGCTCCAGGTCGTTCTCCGAGCCGGTGGTGATGAGGCCGTAGACGACGTGCTCGGCCGCCATGCCGCCGAGCGCGCCGATGATCCGGCCGCGCAGGTACTCCTCGGTGTACGCGTACTTGTCCGACTCCGGTGTGGACAGCGTCACGCCGAGCGCCCGGCCGCGCGGCACGATGGTGACCTTGCGGACCGGGTCGGCGCCGGGCTGGAGCATGCCGAGCAGGGCGTGCCCGCTCTCGTGGTACGCGGTGCGCCGCCGTTCCTCCTCGGGCATCACCAGGGCGCGTTCGGCGCCGAGCTGGACCTTCGCCAGGGCTTCGGAGAAGTCGCTGCGGGTCACCTCGCGCTGCCGCCGCTTGACCGCGAGCAGGGCGGCCTCGTTGGCGAGGTTGGCCAGTTCGGCGCCGGTCATCCCCGGGGTGGTCCGGGCCACGTGGGCCAGGTCCACGTCCGGGGCGAGCGGCATGCCGCGGGTGTGGATCTCCAGGATGGCCTGCCGGCCGCCGCGGTCCGGCGGGGCGACGCTGACCACGCGGTCGAACCGGCCGGGCCGGGTCAGGGCCGGGTCGAGGACGTCGGCGCGGTTGGTGGCCGCCAGCACGATCACGCCCTCGGATCCGGAGAAGCCGTCCATTTCGGTGAGGATCTGGTTCAGCGTCTGCTCGCGCTCGTCGTGGCCGCCCATCGACGCCCCGCCGCCGCGGGCCCGGCCGATGGTGTCGATCTCGTCGATGAAGACGATCGACGGCGCCGTCTTGCGGGCCTCGGCGAACAGCTCCCGCACCCGCGAAGCACCCACACCCACGATCATCTCGATGAACTCGGACGCGGACGCCGAGTAGAACGGCACCCTGGCCTCACCGGCCACCGCCCGGGCCAGCAGCGTCTTGCCCGTGCCGGGCGGGCCCGTCAGCAGCACCCCGCGGGGCATCTTCGCGCCCATGCGCCGGTAGTCGTCGGGGCGTTGGAGGAAGTCGACGACGTCGTCCAGCTCGCCTTTGACCTCGTCGATGCCGGCCACGTCGGCGAACGTGGTGCGCTGGGTGCCGGGCCGCAGCTCGACCGGCCGGGGCGGTGCCTTGCGACCCAGCAGACCGCCGGGGCCCAGGCCGGCGCCGATGCGCCGGGCGAAGAACACCCACAGCACCGCCAGGACCGCGATCGGCAGCAGCGACAGCAGCAGATTGGCGAGCAGGCTGCGCTGCTCCACCACCGGCTGCGCGGTCACCGTGACGTCGTGGCTGGTCAGGTCCTGCCAGAGCCGGTCGCCGGCGAAGGACGGACGCTGGGTGGTGAACTTCGTGTAGGTGCCGTCCCCGTCCGGCCGGGGCTGGGGCTTCTTGAGCTGCCCCTGGATGGCGTCGCCCTTGGCGTAGATCGTGCCGACGTTGCCGGCGTCCACCTGCCGGCTGAACTCCGTGTAGGAGATCGTCGGCTCCTTGCCGGAGGTGTAGGTGCTCAGGCCGGCGTAGGCGAGCAGAAAGACGACGACCGCCGTGACCAGCAGTCCCCACCACCTCACACGCGGCCGCCGGGGCCGGCGGGGTGTCTCGTCCCGGCCGCCTTCCGTGCGCCACGGCTGGTCGGGTGCGTTGCGTGAGGGCGTGGCATTGCCCATATCTGGACGTTACGGCACTCGGCGCGGCCCGGCACGCGGCGCCGGGGCGTTGCCCGGGGCGGAAGAGGGCGCCCCCGGGAAGCCCGGGAACGCCCTCGGTGCCGTCACGCCCGCGGCGCGACGGGCCTCAGCCCA
This sequence comes from Streptomyces thermodiastaticus, assembly GCF_014656135.1. Classification (GTDB taxonomy): domain Bacteria; phylum Actinomycetota; class Actinomycetes; order Streptomycetales; family Streptomycetaceae; genus Streptomyces; species Streptomyces thermodiastaticus. The sequence goes on along the minus strand of NZ_BNBV01000024.1, from coordinate 52,439 downwards.
TGAACTTCTTGAACTCCTCCGGCAGCTCGAAGTCCTTGCCGCCCTGCTGCGGCAGCCCGAACGCGTTCCCGGCGGGGGATCCGTTCCGGGCCGCGGCACGCCGGGCGGCGGCCTCCTGCTCCTGCTGCTTGCGCTTCATCGGGTTGCCGGAGCGCTGCTTGCCCTTGGCCTTCTTCTGCTGCTTCTTCTGCCGGCCGGGGCCGCCGCCCATGCCCGGCAGGCCCGGCATCCCCGGCATGCCCGGCATACCGCCCTGAGCCATGCGGGACATCATCTTGCGCGCCTCGAAGAAGCGCTCGACCAGGTTCTTCACGGCGCTGACCTCGACGCCGGCACCCTTGGCGATGCGCGCGCGACGCGAGCCGTTGATGATGGCGGGGTCCTGGCGCTCGGCCGGCGTCATCGACTTGATGATCGCGGCGGTGCGGTCGACGTCGCGCTCGTCGATGTTGTTGATCTGCTCCTTGAGCTGCGCCATGCCGGGCAGCATGCCGAGCAGCTTGGAGATGGAGCCCATCTTGCGGACCTGCTCCATCTGGGCCAGGAAGTCGTCCAGGGTGAAGTCCTGGCCCTTGCGCGAAGCCAGCTTGGAGGCCATCCGCTCGGCCTCTTCCTGGCTGAACGTCTTCTCCGCCTGCTCGATCAGGGTGAGCAGGTCACCCATGTCGAGGATGCGGGAGGCCATCCGGTCGGGGTGGAAGGCGTCGAAGTCGTCCAGCTTCTCGCCGTTGGAGGCGAACATGATCGGCTTGCCGGTGATGTGCCGGATCGACAGCGCGGCACCACCGCGGGCGTCGCCGTCGAGCTTGGAGAGCACCACACCGTCGAAGCCGACGCCGTCGCGGAAGGCCTCCGCGGTGTTCACCGCGTCCTGACCGATCATCGCGTCGACGACGAACAGGATCTCGTTCGGCTGGACGGCGTCCCGGATGTCGGCGGCCTGCTGCATCATCTCCTGGTCGATGCCGAGGCGGCCGGCCGTGTCGATGATGACGATGTCGTGGACGCGGGCCTTCGCGTGGTCGATGGAGTCCTTGGCGACCTTGACCGGGTCGCCGACGCCGTTGCCCGGCTCCGGGGCGTAGACGGCGACCCCGGCGCGCTCGGCGACGACGCTGAGCTGGTTCACCGCGTTGGGGCGCTGCAGGTCGCAGGCGACCAGCAGCGGGGAGTGGCCCTGGTCCTTGAGCCACTTGCCCAGCTTGCCCGCGAGGGTGGTCTTGCCCGCACCCTGCAGACCGGCGAGCATGATCACGGTCGGGGGCTGCTTGGCGAACCTCAGGCGGCGGGTCTCGCCGCCCAGGATCTCGATCAGCTCCTCGTTGACGATCTTGATGATCTGCTGGGCCGGGTTGAGCGCCTTGGAGACCTCGGCGCCGAGCGCGCGTTCCTTGACCTGCTTGATGAAGGAGCGCACGACCGGCAGCGCCACGTCGGCCTCGAGGAGCGCGATGCGGATCTCGCGGGCCGTGGCGTCGATGTCGGCCTCGCTCAACCGCCCCTTGCCGCGCAGATTCTTGAAGGTCGCTGAGAGGCGATCGGAGAGAGTGTCGAACACGGCGGCGTCGGTCCTCGGTGTCGGGGGCAGTCTGAGCGTCTTCCAGGGTATCCGGCTCGGCAAGGCAATCGTCCCCGCCCGCCGCGACGAACCGGGGGACGGCGCTCGCCCGCGCCGGAGAGGGACCCGGTTCACGGGATCGTCCGCACCGGCGCCGGGGCACCCCGCAGCACGCGCACCGTGGCCGCGCTGTCAGGTTCGCAGCGTCTTCTCCAGCGTCTCCGCCAGCGCGGCGGCCTCCGCGTCGGGCAGGGGCGCACCCGTGGCGCCGGTCACGTAGAAGGCGTCGACGGCGTTGGCCCCGAGCGTCGACACGTGCATGCTCCGCACCCGCACCCCGGCCTGCTCCAGCGCGTGGCCGATCCGGAACAGCAGCCCCGGGGCGTCCTGCGCGCGGACCTCGATCACGGTGGCGTGCCGGGAGGCGGCGGGGGCGACCGTCACCCGCGGCGGCGGTGCCACGACTCCGCGTCGGCGGGTCCGGGCGGCGTCCCGTTCGGCCAGGCGGGCGGCGATGTCCAGGGAGCCGTCCAGGGCCCGGACCAGGTCGGCGCGCAGCCGGGCGGCCTGCGGGAGGCTGCCGTACTCGGCGGCGACCCGCCAGTCGAGCAGCAGCACGGGGCCGCCGTCGAGGCCGGCGGGCAGGTCGAGGGTGCGCAGTCCGGCGGTGCGGACGGTCAGCCGGTGCAGGGCCAGCACCCCGGCGACCGAGGGCAGTACGCCGGGCCGGCCGGGGACGGCGATGAGCAGTTCCACGCCGAGGGGCTGCGGCTCCGCCTCGTACCGGGACGCCTGCTCCTCCGGCGGGGCACCGGGGTGCTCCGCGCGGGCGCGCAGGGCCAGGACCGGGCCGCCGGTGCGGCCGGCCTCGACGGCGAGCCGCTCCTGTTCGGCGGTGGGCTCGGCGGAGGGCTCCGGCGTTTCGGGGGTCTCTCCGGCGAGGAGGGCCGCGACGCGCCGGACCAGGTCGCCGACGAGCGAGGCGCGCCAGGCGGACCAGGCGGCCGGGCCGGTGGCCAGGGCGTCGGCCTCGGTCAGGGCGTGCAGCAGTTCCAGGGTGGTGCGGGTGCCGACCGCCGTGGCGACCGCGCGGACGGTGGCCGGGTCGTCCAGGTCGCGGCGGGTGGCGGTCTCGACGAGCAGCAGATGGTGGCGGACGAGGGCGGCGAGCACGTCGGCGTCGGCGCGGTCGAAGCCGATGCGGGCGGCCATGTCGCGGGCGATGGTCTCGCCGGTCACCGCGTGGTCGCCGGGCCGGCCCTTGCCGATGTCGTGCAGGAGTGCGGCGACCAGCAGCAGGTCGGGGCGCTGCACCCGGCGGGTGAGGGCGGAGGCGCGCACGGCGGTCTCGATCAGATGCCGGTCGACGGTCCAGACGTGCACGGCGTTGCGCTGCGGGCGGCAGCGGACCCGTTCCCAGTCGGGCAGCAGCCGGGTGATCAGCCCCTCGGCGTCCAGTGCCTCCCAGACCTCGACGGTGGGGCGGCCGGAGCCGAGCAGGGTGACGAGCTGTTCGCGGGCCTCGGTGGGCCAGGGGACGGTCAGGGGGCGCGCGGTGGCGGCCAGGTGGCGTGCGGCGTGCGGGGAGAGTGGCAGTCCGGCCTGTGCGGCGGCGGCCGCGGCGCGCAGCGGCAGCACGGGGTCGTGTTCGGGGCGCGCGGTGCGGGCGAGCACCACCTCGCCCTCCTGCTCCACCACTCCTTCGGCGAGCGGGGTCCGTTCGGCGGCCGGTCTGCCGCCGCCCAGCACGGCGCGCAGCCTCGGCCGCACGGCGCGTGAGCGCAGCACGCGCCCCACTTCGCGCCAGGTGACATCGCTGGCGTAGGCGATGATCCGTGCCGCCTCGTAGACCTGCCGGAGCAGGGCGTCGGCGTCGGGCAGGCCGAGCGCGGCGGCGACCTGGTCCTGCTCCTGCAGGGCGAGCCGGTCGGTGGCGCGGCCGGTGGTCAGGTGCAGGGCGTCGCGGACGTCGAGCAGCTGCCGGCGGGCCTCGTCCAGGCCGGTGCGGGGGGCGTCGGCCAGCCAGGAGGCGGCCACGGCCCGCAGGGCGGTGGCGTCGCGCAGGCCGCCGCGCGCCTCCTTCAGGTCGGGTTCCAGCAGGTAGCGCAGCTCGCCCCGGCGCTCGGCCCGGTCGGCGCACAGCTGCCGCAACTCCGGCAGGCGCTTGGGTGCCTGGTTGCGCCAGTCGGCCAGCACGGTGGTGCGCAGCGCGGTGGTCAGCCCGAGGTCGCCGGCGAGGTGGCGGGCGTCCAGCAGGCCGAGCTGGGCCTTGAGGTCGTCGCGGGCGGTGCGGCGGGCCTGGGCCGGGGTGCGCACGGAGTGGTCCAGGGTGAGGCCGAGGTCCCACACGGGGTACCAGAGGCGGTCGGCGAGGGCGGCGACCCCGGCGTCGTCGGCGCCGTCGTGCAGCAGAAGCAGATCGAGGTCGCTGCGCGGGGAGAGTTCACCGCGGCCGTAGCCGCCCACGGCGACCAGGGCGATGCCCCGGGCCGCGCCGCCGGCGGCGGCGGTGAACAGGCCGGCCAGCCACTCGTCGGTGAGCCGGGCGAGGGCGGCGCGGCGCGACCGCCCGGACGGCTCCTGCTCGGTGAGGAGGCGCAGCCGTGCCGCCGCGTAGCCGCCGGATGCCACGCCGTCCGCTTCCTTCCGCGTGTCGTCGGTGTACGTCATCCGGCACCTCCTGTCCTCGGGCCGTCCGGGCCGCTCGTCGCGCTCAGAGCGCGTCCGGGCCGCGTTCGCCGGTCCGGACCCGTACGACCGTCTCGACCGGCACGGACCAGACCTTCCCGTCGCCGATCTTGCCGGTGCGGGCCGCCTTGACCAGGACCTCGATGAGCTGTTCGGCGTCCTCGTCCTCGGCCAGCACCTCGATGCGGATCTTGGGGACGAGGTCGACGGTGTACTCGGCGCCGCGGTAGACCTCGGTGTGGCCGCGCTGGCGTCCGTAACCGCTGGCCTCGGTGACGGTCAGCCCGTGGACGCCGAAGGCCTGCAAAGCCTCCTTGATCTCGTCGAGCCGGTGCGGTTTGACGACGGCGGTGATGAGCCTCATGCGTCCACCTTCCTGGTCTGCTTCGGCTGCCCGGCGGCAGTGAGGGGCGCGGTGACGGAGGCGAGGACACCGCCACCGGCACCGCTGAAGTCGTACGCGGTCTCGGCGTGCTGGGCCTGGTCGATGCCGGAGACCTCCTCGTCCTCGGTGACCCGCATCCCGAGCGTCTTGTCGATCAGGAAGGCGAGGACGGCGGAGGCGACGAGGGAGTAGGCGAGGACGCCGAAGACACCGGCGCACTGCTTCCAGAACTGGTCCAGGCCGCCGCCGTAGAACAGGCCCTTGACGTCGGACTGGCCCTCGCCGCTGGCGAAGAAGCCGATCAGCAGGGAACCGATGACGCCGCCGACCATGTGGACGCCGACGACGTCGAGGGAGTCGTCGTAGCCGAAGCGGTACTTCAGGCCGACGGCCATGGCGCACAGGGCACCGGCGATGGCGCCGACCGCGAGGGCGCCGAGCGGGGAGACCGCACCGCCGGACGGGGTGATCGCGACCAGGCCGGCGACCGCGCCGGAGGCGGCGCCGAGCGTGGTGCACGCACCGTGGCGGATCTTCTCCCAGGCGAGCCAGGCGAGCAGGGCGGCGGCCGTGGCGATCTGGGTGTTGACGAACATCAGGGCGCCCACGCCGTCGCTGTTGCCCAGCCAGGAGCCGGCGTTGAAGCCGAACCAGCCGAACCACAGCAGTCCGGCGCCGAGCACGACCAGGGGGAGGCTGTGCGGGCGCATCGGGTCCTTCTTGAAGCCGACGCGCTTGCCGATGACGAGGATCACGCCGAGCGCCGCGGCACCGGCGTTGATGTGGACGGCGGTGCCGCCCGCGAAGTCGATCACCCCGAGGTCGTAGGCCCAGCCGCCCTCGCCCCAGACCCAGTGGGCGACCGGGAAGTACACGATCGTGGCCCACAGCACCACGAACAGCACCCACGCGCTGAACTTGACCCGGTCGGCCAGGGCGCCGCTGATCAGGGCCGGGGTGATGATCGCGAACATCAGCTGGAAGACCGCGAAGACGAAGACCGGGATGGTGTATCCGGGCCACAGGTCCGTCTTGCCGATGCCGCCGAAGCCCAGGTAGTCGCCGGCCCAGCCCACGAGCGAGCCGTGGTCGGTGCCGAAGGCCACGGAGAATCCGTACAGCACCCACAGGACGGTGACGATCCCGAGGCTGATGAAGCTCATCATCAGCATGTTGAGGGTGCTCTTGACGCGGACCATGCCTCCGTAGAAGAAGGCCAGGCCCGGGGTCATCAGCATCACCAAGGCGGAACAGATCAGCATGAAGCCGGTGTCGGCGGACGACAGCGTGGGTGTGTCCGCCGCGAGCAGGATGGCTGGTGCCATCGGCGTCTCCTCGTCGGTCGTACGGCTCCGTGCGGGCGAAGCCGTGCGGTCCGGACGGTGCGGTCCTGAAAAGTTTCCTGAAGGGGTGCGCGTCGTCCGGGCGGTGAGCGGTGGGCCGGTTGTGCCGACGAGGTTGGCGCAGCACGGTTTCGGCGGGCGCGCCTCGGTGTTTCACGGGGGTGACAAAGGCGCCCGGTGTGTTACGCGTGGATGAACCGCCGGTCGCGGCGCGGACAGTGACCGGCCGCGGACCGGCCTTCCGATGACCTGGCATGGGGGAGCCGAGTCGGGCAGTTCAGGAGGGCCGGCCGCGGCCGGGGCTCGTAGGGCCGTCGTCAGACGGCCTCGGCGACGTCGGGCAGCTCTTCGGCGAGGGTGTTGCTCAGGGCGACGACCTCGGCGAGGTCGCCGTAATCGCGTACCGCGCTGTCGACGGCCTTGCGGATGCGGGTGTTGACGCGTTCGGAGCGGACTTTCCTGGCCTCCCTGAGGGCTCGGGTCACATAGTGGACGCTCTGCTCGGGCTCGCGCCTGAGCAGCTGGACGGTGGCCATGCCGGCGAGGTTCAGGGCGTAGGAGCGCTGGTGGTTCCGGTCGTCGGCGAACAGCCGCACCGCCTTGTCCATCAGCGGTTCCGCCTGGGCCGCGTAGTGCGGGCCGCGGCCGACGACGTAGGCGAGGTCGCGGAAGGAGTGGGCGGTCTCGGCGGACAGCTCGGCCTCGGAGAAGAAGCGGATCCAGTCGGGGTCGGGCTCGTCCCAGTCGGCGGCCTCGGCGAAGGTGTCCTCGGCCAGGCGTACCGCCCGCTTGCACCGGGCGGGCCGGCCCATGTTGGCCCAGGCCCGCGCCTCCATCGCATACAGCATGGCCTGGGTGCGCGGGCTCGCGCAGTCGCGGCTGCCGTACTGGGCGAGGTGGATCAGCTGCAGGGCGTCGTCGGGGCGGCCGAGGTGGATCATCTGCCGGCTCATGCTGGACAGGACGTACGAGCCGAGCGGGCGGTCGCCGGCCTCCTTGGCGGCGTGCAGGGCGAGGACGAAGTACTTCTGCGCGGTGGGCTGCAGTCCCACGTCGTAGCTCATCCAGCCGACCAGCTGGGCGAGTTCCGCGGCGACCTTGAACAGCCGCCGGCGGGTGGCCTCGGGATGCGACTCCTGGAGCAGGTCGGTCACCTCGTGCAGCTGGCCGACGACGGCCTTGCGGCGCAGGCCGCCGCCGCACTGGGCGTCCCAGGAGCGGAACATCTTCGTCGTGGTCTCCAGCAGGTCCAGCTCCGGCCGGGAGAGCGGGCCGGGGCGGCGTCCCGCGGACGGCTCGGGGTCGTCGCGCGGCACCGGCGGGGAGGGCACGAGCCAGCGCTGCATCGGCTCGACGAGGGCGGGGCCCGCGGCCACCGCCAGCGAACTGCCGAGGAAGCCGCGGCGCGCCAGCATCAGGTCGCTGCGCGAGAACTCGCTGAGCAGCGCCACGGTCTGCGGGCCCGTCCAGGGCAGGTCGACCCCGACGGCCGAGGGGGACGGGCGGGTGGCACGCAGCCCCAGATCCTCGACGGAGACCACGCAGCCGAAGCGCTCGGAGAACAGGTCCGACAGGATCCGGGGGATCGGCTCGCGCGGATTCTCCCCGTCCAGCCAGCGCCGCACGCGGGAGGTGTCGGTGGAGACGTGACCGGCCCCCATCTGGCGTGCCCGGCTGTTGACCTGCCGGGCGAGTTCGCCCTTGGACCAGCCGCTGCGTGTGAACCACGACGCGAGCAGCTCGTTCGGACGTTTGTCCGTCGCAGCGCTCGTCCCGCCGCCGTTGCCGCTCACCGGAACGCCCCCACCTTCCTGACAACCTGTGCCGCCGAGTGCGCCGAGCCCGGACGGGATGCCGGCCGGTGCGGCCGTCCCGCGCCCGGCTGTCACCCGCCGGACGGAAGGACGACTTGCCTGCGGCATACCCATGGGTGCATGTGCCCCGCAGACCCAGACACTCACAGTAATCCTACGATCACTGCTCCCACCACGGGGATGACAGAATCGCCACCATTCGCCACCCCTTCGAATGAAGTCTCGGTGGACTTCCCGCGCTTCACTTGACACAGCACGCCGACGATCAGGTGGACCGGAGCGTGAAAGGGCGCGCGCCGAGAACCTCGCCACCTGGGGTGCATCCGGACGCCGCACGGGCGTGGCAGAGCCGGAAAGGGGCAGACACAGAGGGTAACGTTCCGCATTCTTACCGTGACCGAGCGGGTGACGGAACCGTTGGAGGGGGCATGGGCTTCACGATCGGCGGGATGCGCGAGATCCGCACCGGCACTCGGCGACGCGGCCGGTCGTACCGCTCCGCGGAGTGCACGGCGGTGGCCGAGTACACCAGCCTGTGGGGCTGGGACGTGGTGCGCGGCGCACGGGCCGTCGCCGGGGCCTGCTCCTGCGGCCGCAGCAGCTGCCCCGCCCCCGGCGCGCACCCCCTTCAGTCCACCCCCGAGGTCCCGGCGGGCGCCACGCCGGCCCAGGCCACCCGGGCCTGGGCCGGCAAGCCGGGAGGCACGGTGATGTTCGCGCTCGGGCGCGCCTTCGACGCGATCGAGGTCGCCGAGTCCACCGCACGACGGGCGCTGGCCCGTATGGAGCGCATGGGTCTGCCCCTGGGTCCGGTGACGGCCGGCCCGGACGGCCGCGCCCACTTCTTCGTCGCCCCCGGGTCGGCGGCCCGGCTGCCCGGCCTGCTGTACCGCATGGGCTGGGACGACCCCGCCTCGCTGGACCTGCGCGGGCTGGGCGCCGGCCACTATCTGACCGCGCCGCCCTCCGACCGCGGCGGCCGCGGCCCCGTCCGCTGGCTGCGTCCGCCGGACCTGCACGCGGCGAGGCCGCCGCAGGCACGTCTGCTGCTGGGCACTCTGGCGTACGTCGCCCACCGGTCCCGGGCGCAGGGCCCGTCCCCGGTCACCCGGTCCGCGCGCACCGACCGGCGCAGGAGCCCCGGCACACGACGGCGCCCGCTCCCCTTTCCGTGGTGATCAGGGGAGCGGGCGCCGTGGTGCGGGGCGAGGCGATCGGCCGGTGCCGGCCGGTCAGTCGCCGATGAGGGCGTCAACGAACGCCTCCGGCTCGAACGGGGCGAGGTCGTCCGCGCCCTCGCCGAGTCCGACCAGCTTGACCGGGACGCCCAGCTCGCGCTGGACCGAGACGACGATGCCGCCCTTGGCCGTACCGTCGAGCTTGGTGAGCACGATGCCGGTGATGTCCACGACCTCCGCGAAGACGCGGGCCTGCACCAGTCCGTTCTGACCGGTGGTGGCGTCCAGGACCAGCAGCACCTCGTCCAGCGGGGCGTGCTTCTCGACGACCCGCTTGACCTTGCCCAGCTCGTCCATCAGGCCGGTCTTGGTGTGCAGTCGGCCGGCGGTGTCGATGAGCACCACGTCGGCGCCCAGCTCCTTGCCCTCCTTGACCGCGTCGAAGGCGACGGAGGCGGGGTCCCCGCCCTCCGGGCCGCGCACGGTGTGGGCGCCGACCCGCTCGCCCCAGGTCTGCAGCTGGTCGGCGGCGGCGGCACGGAAGGTGTCGGCGGCGCCGAGCACCACGCTGCGGCCGTCGGCCACCAGGACGCGGGCCAGCTTGCCGGTGGTGGTGGTCTTGCCGGTGCCGTTGACGCCGACGACCATCACGATGCCCGGCTTGCCGGTGTCCGGCTCGGTGCGCACCGTGCGGTCCATGTCAGGGCCGATCAGGGTGAGCAGCTCCTCGCGCAGCAGTCCGCGCAGCTCCTCCGGGGTGCGGGTGCCCAGCACCCGGACCCGCTCGCGCAGCCGCTCGACCAGCTCCTGTGTGGCCTGCACACCGACGTCGGCGGTGAGCAGGGTGTCCTCGATCTCCTCCCAGGTGTCCTCGTCGAGGTGCTCGCGGGACAGCAGGGTGAGCAGGCCCTTGCCCAGGGCGTTCTGCGACCGGGACAGCCGGGCGCGCAGCCGGACCAGACGGCCGGCCGTCGGCTCGGGGATCTCGATCGGCGGCGCGGCGAGTTCTTCGACGACCGGCGGCTCCTCCACGGCGGTGGGCGCGGAGGCCTCCGGAAGGTCCACCTCCTCGATCGTCCGCCGCGGCTCGTCGCGCGGCGTCTCGGCCTCTTCGCCGACGTGCGGCTCGGCCTCGGGTGCGGTGAGGTCAGGGGGGCTGGGCGGCGGTGCGACCGGTGGCTTGCGCCGCCGGCTGCCGACGACGAGCCCGCCGAGCGCGCCGAGCACCACCACGGCGATGACTACAGCAAGGATGATGGTTTCCATAACGCGTCCAGTATCAGCCATGGGCCATGGCCGAAGGCCGTTTGTGGCTTGCCCCACCGTTTGTGGCTTCCGCCAAGAGACAAAGGCCACGTACAGCCGTGAGTAGGCTCAAAGTACGATGGCACCCGAGGATCAACACGCGTAGAGTCCGGACGGCAACGCTGGGCCGCGGTGTGCCGCCACAGCGGCGTCCTCTCCTCCCCCCACTCGCACAACCGCCCCCCACACCTCACGACAAGGCACGGATTTTTCTCCATGAGCAAGACCGTCCAGGCCGAAGGCGCTCTGGAAACGCGCGGCATCGAACAGGTACCTGACGCCGAGCGCACCGGCCGGACCCGCGAACTGTTCCCCACCTGGGTCGGCGCCAACATCAGCGTGCTGCTGCTCACCATGGGCGCGAGTCTCGTCGTCGCCTACCACCTCTCCTTCTGGCAGGCGGTCGTCTGCGCCGTCGCGGCGCCGGTGGTGTCCTACGGCCTGGTCGGCCTGATCGGCATCGCGGGCAAGCGCGGCGGCGCGCCCGGCATGGCGCTGTCCCGCGCGGTGTTCGGGCAGCGCGGCAACCTGCTGCCCGGCGCGGTGATCTGGGTGGCCCGCTGGGGCTGGGAGACGATCAACGCGGTCACCGGCGCCTACGCCCTGCTCACCGTCCTGGACATCCTGTTCGGACTGAAGACCAACAGCGTGCTGGACATCGTGATGCTGCTGGCCTTCGTCGTCGCGACCTTCGCGATCTCCGGGCTCGGCATCAACGCCGTCCAGAAGTGCAACACGTACGCGACCTATCTCTTCGGTCTGTTCTCGGTGCTGGTCCTGGTGTACCTGATCGTGGACACCGACTGGTCGAAGGTGTTCTCCCGCCCCGCCGGCTCGGCCGCGGCGGTCATCACCGGCATCGGCATGATCGCGGCGGGCGGCGTCAGCTGGATCCCGACCGCGCCGGACTTCACGCGCTACCTGCCGCGCACCGCGTCGTCCAAGGCGATCGTGGGCCACTCGGTGGGCGGCGCCGGCATCGTCGTGCTGCCCATGGTGCTCATGGGCACGGTCATGGCGGTCTCCACGCCCGACCTGGCCTCGGCCTCCGACCCGGTGTCCTTCCTCGGCGAGATCCTGCCCACCTGGATCGCGGTGCCGTACCTGCTGATCGCCCTGATCGGCATGCTGCTGATCAACGCGATGTCGATGTACTCGGCGGGCTTCACCGCGCAGACCCTGGGCTTCCGGATCCCCCGTCACTGGGCGGTGTCGGTCAACGCCGTGATCTCGCTGGGCTTCGGCGGCGTGCTGATGCTGGCCGCGACCAGCTTCATGGGCTCGTTCATCGCCTTCCTGTCGCTGCTCGCGGTCGCCTTCTCCGCCTGGGTGGGCGTCTTCGGCGCCGACATGCTGCGGCGCACCGAGTACGACGGCCGCGCCATGGCCGACACCACGCGCACCAGCGCCTACTGGTACACCGGCGGCTTCTCCCCCGCCGCCGTGGCTTCCTGGGCGATCGGCCTGATCGCGGGCCTGATGTTCACCACCTCCGACTGGTTCACCGGCCCGCTGGCGAACAACAACGTCATCGGTGAGTACGGCCTCGGCTGGGTGGCCACCGTCGTGATCTCCGGTGTGCTGTACCTGGTGCTGCCCAAGCCGGCGGTGGTCACCTCGTCCCCTGCGGACGCCGCCGCCGAGTCCGCCGCCCGGACGGAGTCCGCCGTGCGCGTCTGACGACCGGGTACGGTCCGCCCCCCATTTCCGCATACGGACGTCCCCCTCTTGCCTCTCGGTGGGAGGGGGACGTCCGTATGCGGGGAGACGGATGTTCGTACACGGCTGCGGCTTGTACGGCTCGGCCGGCCGGGCGGGCAGTCCCCGTCCCGGACACCTGCGGTCCGGTGCGGGCGCCGGGGTGCGGGCCGGTTCGGTTGGGTTCGGTCCGGTGCGGTCGTACGGGGACCGCCGGCCGGCGGCGTCCAGGTCCTTGGCCGTGCGTCAGGGCGCTCCTCCGCCGTGTACGTCAGGACGCGTGTGCGGTGGGGCGGGGGCACGACCAGCTTCGCGCGGCTCGGGGCGTAGTCGTCTCTTCTTTCCCTGCCTCCCCCGATCCCCGGCGCCGTGGTTGTCCCTTCCTCCCCTGCCTCCCCCGATCCCCGGCGCTCCGCAGGCGTCGACGCAAAGGAGCAACGGGACGCCCCCCGAACCGCGCGCCCGCACGTGCCGCGCCCTAACGTGCCGGAAGGGGATCAGGACGGAGCTGTGGGCGCTCGCGTGCCCGGGCCGTGCGCGAGCCGTGCCCGGGCCGTGCGCGGAGACGACGAGCGGCGACGCGGAGCACGGGCGACCAAGCGTGGACGAAAGAGCGGAGAGGAAGAAGCGGAGACGAAGAAGCGCCGCCCCCGCCGGCGGGGTGCCGGGCGGGGGCGGCGCACAGTGCGAGGAGAGGGGCAGCGGGGTCCTGTGGCCCTTCTCCCCGGGTTCGTGTGGGCAGGCCGGTCGGCTCAGCCCATCTCCTCCAGCTTCTTGCCCTTCGTCTCCTTGACGTACTTCAGGACGAACGGGATGGAGAGCGCGGCGAAGACCGTGTAGATCACGTAGGTGCCGGAGAGGTTCCAGTCGGCCAGCGACGGGAAGCTCGCGGTGATGGCCCAGTTGGCGATCCACTGCGCGGAGGCGGCCACGCCCAGGGCGGCGGCGCGGATCCGGTTCGGGAACATCTCGCCGAGGAAGACCCACACGACCACGCCCCAGGAGAGCGCGAAGAAGAGGACGAAGACGTGGGCGGCGATCAGGGCGACCCAGCCCTGGGTGGCGGGCAGCTTGCCGTCGACCAGGTCGTAGGAGAACGCCCAGGCCTCCAGGGCCAGGCCGATCACCATGCCGGTGGAGCCGATGACGGCGAGCGGCTTGCGGCCGACACGGTCCACGAAGATCATCGCGATCACGGTGCCGACGATGTTGATGATCGAGGTCGTGAACGAGTAGAAGAACGAGTCCGTCGGGTCGACGCCGACCGACTGCCACAGCGTCGAGGAGTAGTAGAACGCGACGTTGATGCCGACGAACTGCTGGAAGACCGACAGGCCGATGCCGATCCAGACGATCGGCTTGAAGAAGAAGCCGCCGCCGAGCAGGTCCTTGAAGGTGGACTTGTGCTCGCTCTTCATCGCGGCCTCGATCTCGGCCACGCGGGCGTCCAGATCGACGCTCTCGCCCTCGACCTCGGCGAGGATCTCGCGGGCGCGGTCACGGCGGCCGACGGAGAGCAGGAAGCGCGGGGACTCGGGGATGGCGAAAGAAAGCAGCCCGTACAGGACGGCCGGGACGACCATCACGCCGAGCATGACCTGCCAGGCCTCCAGGCCCATCAGCTTGCCGCGCTGGTCGCCGTCGGCGGCGTTGAGCAGACCCCAGTTGACCAGCTGGGAGACGGCGATGCCGACGACGATCGCGGCCTGCTGGAAGGAGCCGAGGCGGCCGCGGTAGGCGGGCGGGGCGACCTCGGCGATGTAGGCCGGGCCGATGACCGAGGCCATACCGATGGCGAAACCGCCGATGACACGCCACAGGGCGAGGTCCCACAGGCTGAAGGGGAGGGCGGATCCGACCGCGCTGACGGTGAACAGGACGGCGGCGATCTGCATGCAGCGGATGCGCCCGATCCGGTCGGCGATGCGGCCCGCGGCCGCGGCGCCGATGGCGCATCCGATCAGGGCGATCGCGATGACCTGGGCCAGTGCCGCGGAGCCGATGTCGTAGCGGTCACGTATCGCCTCGACCGCGCCATTGATCACGGAGCTGTCGTAGCCGAACAGGAACCCGCCCATGGCGGCCGCCGCAGCGATGAAGACGACGTGCCCGAGATGGTCGGGATGAGCCGTAACGGCTCGCGGTGTTGGCGCCTGCGCTGTGCTGGTCACGTGTACTCCTCGGGCACACCGGCAACGCTGCCGGGGAGGGGGTCATCCGCTTCAGATCGCATGACCTGAAGGTAAAAGCAACGTTGCAGAGACTATGCCTTCAAGTTTCGAAGTCAATAGTTGAACCTTGTGATGTTGGCCCCCTCGCGTATCGGACTTGCATTCAACTTGTGAAATCACGTAGGAAGCGCGAGCCTCGCGTACCCCGGACATGTGAAAAACACGCGATGGTCCGGCCGGTCGTACGGCGGCCCCGCCGCGCTCCGAAGGCCGCGGCGGGGCCGTTGGTCAGGAGGAGCGGTGGACCGGTCGTGTCAGCGCAGCCGCTGGCTGATGACTTTCGACACACCATCGCCCTGCATGGACACGCCGTACAGGGCGTCGGCCACCTCCATGGTGCGCTTCTGGTGCGTGATCACGATGAGCTGCGAGGTCTCCTGCAGCTCCCGCATGATCCCGATCAGCCGCTGGAGATTGGTGTCGTCCAGAGCGGCCTCGACCTCGTCCATCACGTAGAACGGGCTCGGGCGCGCCTTGAAGATCGACACCAGCAGGGCGACGGCCGTCAGCGAGCGCTCCCCGCCGGAGAGCAGGGACAGCCGTTTGACCTTCTTGCCCGGCGGGCGGGCCTCCACGTCCACCCCGGTGGTGAGCATGTCGTCCGGGTCGGTGAGGACGAGACGGCCCTCCCCGCCGGGGAAGAGCCGGCTGAACACGCCCTCGAACTCGCGCGCGGTGTCGCGGAAGGCCTCGGTGAAGACCTGCTCGACGCGCTCGTCGACCTCCTTGACGACCCGCAGCAGATCGGCCCGTGTCTTCTTCAGGTCCTCCAGCTGCTCGCTGAGGAACCGGTGCCGTTCCTCCAGCGCCGCGAACTCCTCCAGCGCCAGCGGGTTGACCTTGCCGAGCTGCTGGTAGGCGCGTTCGGCGGCCTTCAGCCGCTTCTCCTGCTCGGCCCGCACGAAGGGCCGGGGCCGGCCCTGCGGGTCGTCCGGGTCGTCGGGCGGCGCCTGGCCGTCGGCGGGCACCGGGGGCGGCACCGGCTGGTGCGGCCCGTACTCCTCGACCAGCACCGACGGTTCCACGCCGAGTTCTTCCAGGGCCTTGGTCTCCAGCTGCTCGATCCGCAGCCGTTTCTCGGCGCCGAGCACCTCGCCGCGGTGGACGGAGTCGGTCAGCTTGTCCAGCTCGGTCTTCAGGTCGCGGGCCGCGGTGCGGGCGGCGGCCAGCTCCTGCTCCGCCCGTTCCTTGGCCGCCTCGGCGGCGGCCCGCTCCTGTTCGGCACGGGTCACGGAGACCTCGATGTGCGCCAGCAGCTGCCGGGCGCCCGCGGCGACGGCCCGGGCGACGGCCGCCTCGTGACGCAGCCGGGCGCGCCGCTGCTCGGCCCGCGCCCGGGCCTCGCGTTCGGCGCGGGCGGCCCGGTCCAGCGCGTCGGCCCGGCCGGCCAGCGCCTTGACCCGCTCTTCGTGGGTGCGGACCTGGAGGCGGGCCTCCATCTCGGTCTGCCGGGCGTTGGCGCCGTCGGCGGCGAGCCGGTCCCGCACGGAGGTGTCGGGCTCCTCCTCGACGGGCGTCTCCTGGGCGACGGCGAGGCGTTCGGCGAGTTCCTCGGCCTCGGCGAGCGCGGCGTCGAGCGTCTCCTGCGCGCGGGCGGCGGCGGCCGCGGCGCGCTCCGCCTCCCCGGCGGCGCCCCGGGCCTGCCCGGCGAGCCGGCCGAGCTGCTGGGCGAGGGCCGACCTCTCCCGGTCGGCGGCCCGCCGCCGCTCCCCCAGCTCCTCGACCAGTGCGGCGCACCGCGCGCGCCGCTCCTCGGCCCGCTGCCGGGCCTCGGTCAGCTCCTCGCAGCGCACCTCGAGGTCCGCCAGCTCCGCGGCCGCCTCGTCCACGGCGGCCTGCACCTGAAGCAGACTGGGCGCTCCGGCCGACCCTCCCTGTGCGAGGTGCGCGGCGAACAGGTCACCCTCGGCGGTGACGGCGGTGAGGTGGGGGTGCGCCGCCACCAGCTTCTCCGCGTCCTCAAGGGTGTCCACGACCACGATGCCGTGCAGCAGCCGGCGCACCGCCGGCATCAGCTCGGCGGGCCCCTGGACCAGGTCGGCGGCGAAGGGATGGGCGAGAGACGGCGTGTGCGGGACGGCAGGGGCCGCCTCCGGCGCTCCGGAGACGAGCAGGGTGGCCCGGCCCGCGTCCTGGTCGCGCAGCAGGCGCAGGGCGTCGGCGGCCGCGGCGGGTGTGGCCACCACGACGGCGTCCGCGGCGGCGCCGAGGGCGGCGGCCAGCGCGGTCTCGTTGCCGGGGGCGGTGGTCAGCAGCCGGGCGGCCGGGCCGAGCAGGCCGGCGAGGCGGTCCTTCGCCTCCAGCAGGGCGCCCGTGCCGTCCTTGCGGCGCAGGTTCAGTGCGAGGGCCTCGTGACGGGCCCGGGTGGCGGCCCGGCGGCGTTCGGCATCCGCCGCGGCCTCGCGGGCGGCGGCCAGGGCGTCCTCCGCCTCGGCGAGCGCCGCCTTCGCCGCCTCGTGCCGCGCGGCGAGCGCGTCATCGTCCTCCTCGGCTCCGTCGACCTCGGCGCGCAGCGCCTCGTACTCCTCCTGGGCGTGCGTCGCGCGTTCCTGGGCCTCGTCCCGGGCGGCGGCCAGGCGGTCGATCTCGGCCTGCGCGGAAGCGGCGCGCGAGCGGGCCGCGCTCACCTGGGCGCCGAGCCGCGCCAGTCCTTCGCGGCGGTCGGCGATGGCGCGGGCGACGTCCTTCAGGCGGCGTTCCTCGGCGGCGAGTTCGCGTTCCAGCTCGGCGCGGTGGGCGACGGTGTCCTCCAGAGCCCGCCGGGCCGCCTGGAGGGCCGCCTCCAGTTCGGCTTCCTGGTCACGGATGCGGGCGGCCTCGCGTTCCAGGTCCTCCGGGTCGCGTCCGCGGCGTTCCTCGACGGGCTGGGTGGTGGCGCTGTGCACGCGGGCGTCGGCGAGCGAAATGCTGCCGCGGACGCGTTCGGCCAGCCGGCTCAGCTCGTACCAGGTCTGCTGGGCGCGCTGCACGCGCGGGGCGAGCCGGCGGGTCTCCTCCTCCAGCAGGGCCTCGTGCTGGAGGGCCTTGTTCAGTTCGGCCTCGGCGGCGTCCTTGCGTTCCTTCAGGGCCGCCTCGTCGGCGATCTCGGCCCGCAGCGCCTCGCGGAGCTGTACGAGGTCGTCGGCGAGCAGGCGCAGGCGGGCGTCGCGCAGGTCGGCCTGGATGACGGCGGCCTTGCGGGCCGCGGCGGCCTGGCGGCCCAGCGGTTTGAGCTGGCGGCGCAGCTCGTCGGTGAGGTCCTGGACGCGGGCGAGGTTGGCCTGCATCGCGTCCAGTTTCCTGAGCGCCTTCTCCTTGCGTCTGCGGTGTTTGAGGACGCCGGCGGCCTCCTCGATGAAGGCGCGGCGGCCCGAGGGGTCGGCGTGCAGGACGGAGTCGAGCTGGCCCTGGCCGACGATGACGTGCATCTCACGGCCGATGCCGGAGTCGGACAGCAGTTCCTGGATGTCCAGCAGCCGGCAGGTGTCGCCGTTGATCCGGTACTCGCTGCCGCCGTTGCGGAACATCGTCCGCGTGATGGTGACCTCGGTGTACTCGATGGGCAGCGCGCCGTCGGAGTTGTCGATGGTCAGGGACACCTCGGCCCGGCCGAGGGGCGGGCGGCCGGTGGTGCCGGCGAAGATGACGTCCTCCATCTTGCCGCCGCGCAGCGACTTGGCGCCCTGCTCGCCCATGACCCAGCTGAGCGCGTCGACGACGTTGGACTTGCCCGAGCCGTTGGGGCCGACGACGCAGGTGATGCCCGGTTCGAACCGGAGCGTGGTCGCCGATGCGAACGACTTGAACCCCCGCAGGGTCAGGGCCTTGAGGTGCACGCCGCCGCACTCTACCCGCCGCTTTTACCGCACTCCACGAACCCTCGCAAGCGCGCGGTTTCGCGCATGACCTTGCAGGGCACATCAGAATCAAGAGCCGGACGGGTGCGCGGGGGAGGGCGGACGGCGGACCCGGGGGACGCCGGGAGGACGACAAGGCGCGGGGCAGGGAAGAAGGGACGCCGAGGCGCCCCTTGCAACGGTGAGAACTGGGCGGTCGACGGCACCCCGACCACAGTGTCGTGGTGCGATGCAGTGATCAGGTGAGCGCAGGCTCCGCCTGGTTCGCGTCGACACGCTCCACGACCCTGTCGCGAGAAGCGCCGGCCGTCAGCGCGTCGTTCTCCGCCTGAATCCGTACGAGTTCGGCTTCCAGGTCCTGGACGCGCTGCTGGAGCCGCCGCATCTCGGCGAGGAGTCGCGGGTCACAGCCGCCGACGTAACCGAGAAGCGCCTTTGCCATGATGGATGGTCCTCCACAATGAGTGACCGACCGATGCGGTGTGGGTCGTGAGGGATTCGCACCCGCAGTGCCTGGCACTGGTCGTCGTGCGGCCTTTCATCCATGCCAAACAGCTTCAGGTGCGCGGGCTTTCAGCGTCTCACCAAAAAGTTTGACGGTCAACACGATCACGCCCCGTATCGAACGGTGTCCCCGAGTACGCGCGCCGGAGCCCACCCGGACGCCCGCCGCGGCCGCCGGGCTCGCTCCGTGGGGACCGTCCGATGGGGACGCAGGGTGCGCGACACCCCGCACGCCCCCGGTCACCTGCTTCTTTCCCCGCCGGCGCGACGAGACGCGAGGGCTGTGCCGGCCCTGGCCGGGGCGTGCGCTCAGCGGATCGCGAAGCCGTCGTAGCCCCCGCGCGGTGTGTCCCAGATCTCGGTCACCCCGTCCACGCGTCCGGGCGTGTCGCCGTCCTTCAGCCAGGCGAGCAGCTGCTCGCAGCCCTCCTTGGGCCCTTCCGCCACGACCTGCACCCGGCCGTCGTCCAGGTTCAGGGCGAAGCCCCGCAGACCGCCGATCTCCAGCGCACACGCCCGTGTGAACCAGCGGAAACCCACGCCTTGGACCCGTCCGCGCACCCAGGCGACCAGTCGCACATCCTCGCTCATGACGGCAACCTAACCGGGCGATGTGCGTGAGAGCACGTCCGCCACCCACGCCATGCGGTACTGTCCCGGTCCGATGCATCTCATCTGAAACTCACTCGATCGAGTGAGTCCGGTTGATCGCGACGGCCCAGTGCGCATGACGCCGCCGCTGGGACGGGGAGGGCCAGGACATGGGACGCCACCGACGCTCCGCCGCCGGCCGCGCCACCACGGACCGTGCCACCGGGACGACGGACACCCACGGCATCCACGCACCAGGGCACGGGCCCGGGACGCAGCACGCCGACGACCGGGCGGGTCGAGGCCACCGCACGCGGCGGGCCGCCAGGCCGGTCCGCACCGGCTTGCTCGGTGTCTCGGCCGCGGTCGCCCTGGGCACGGTCGCGGTCTCCAGCGGCGTGCTTCCGGGCCTGCCCTCCTTCCTGCCGGGAGGCGCGAACGGCGGCCCGGAGGAAGTGCGGGCCGCGAGCGGGCCGCCGGACAGCGCGAGCGCGCAGGGCGGAGCGTCCGCCGGTGCGGTTCCCGGCAGCCGGCCGAGCACGCCCGCCGCGAGCCGCAGCACCCGCCCGCCTTCCTCCCCCACCCCGTCCGCCTCCGCCTCGGCATCCGCCTCCGCCGCACCGCCGGCCACCCCGCGCGCCACCGGACCGGCAACCGCGTCGACGAACTCCCGCACGGAACGGACCGGCACACCGTCCCGTGCGACCAGCGCTCCCGCACCGGCACCAGCCCGCTCCGCGCAGCAGGACGGCTCGGCGGCCGCGGCCGAGGCGCAGGTGCTGGCGCTGGTCAACCAGGAGCGGGCCACGGCGGGCTGCCGTCCGCTGACCACGAGCAAGGCGCTGACCTCGCTGGCCGAGAACTTCAGCCGGGCCATGGCCGAGCAGGGCTTCTTCGACCACACGGACCCCAGCGGCGCCACACCGTGGGACCGGGCGGCCCGGGCCGGCATCACCGGCCTCGGCGGCGAGAACATCGCCCGCGGCCAGCCCGACCCCGAGTCGGTGATGGACTCCTGGATGAACAGCCCCGGCCACCGGGCCAACATCCTCAACTGCGATTTCACCACCCTGGGCGTGGGCGTCCACTACGGCCCGGGCGGACCGTGGTGGACGCAGGACTTCGGGTACTGACGCGACCGTCCGGCCCGGGCGGACGAACGGGGTCCTGGGCCCGTGGCGGGCGTCGATCGACTCGTGGCGGGCGTCGATCCAGGTGCCCGGCAACGTGCGGCCGTGGCACGCTGCCGGCCCGCGTCCTTGCTGGTGGTGGACCGGTGGTGCCTGGATCCACTGGTGGGCGCAGCACATGGTCGACGGCTCACCGGATCCGGCCACCGGCTCCCGCTGGATCTCCGGTCCGCGTGACCGGCGGCTCGGTCGCGGACGCAGGCCGGGGCCGGTGCTCCCTGCGGGGCGGCGACCGGGTCGCGTACGCTTCGGTCATGAGCATCACACCGGAGTGGGTCGCGCGGCAGGAGCACCCGGCGCCGGACCACCCGGCGCGCGATGCCGCGGAGGCGAATCTCCCGTACAACGTCTTCGCCCGGGCCTGCCCTTCGCGCGGCACGCTGGAGCATGTGACGGGACGGTGGGGGGCGCTCACCATGGGCGCCTTGTACGAGGGGTCCCTCCGCTTCAACCAGCTGCGCCGCCGGGTGGACGGGGTGAGCGAGAAGATGCTGTCCCAGACCCTGCACGCGCTGGAGCGCGACGGTCTGGTGCACCGTGAGGCGCAGCCGACGAACCCGCCCCGTGTGGACTACGAACTGACCCCGCTCGGGCGTGAGGTCGCCGAGCGGCTGCTGGCCCTCATCGAGTGCGTGGAGGGCCGGATGGACGAGGTGCTGGCGGCCCGCGCGCGTTACGACGCCGCGCGGGGCGGGCGCTGACACCTCGGGCAGAAGTAGCTGGAGCGGTTCATCCAGGGGCGCCGGCGTATCGGGGTGCCGCAGCGGCGGCAGGGCAGGCCCTCGCGTCCGTAGGCGTCCAGGGACCGGTCGAAGTAGCCGGACTCGCCGTTGACGTTGACGTAGAGGCTGTCGAAGCTGGTCCCGCCGACGGCCAGGGCCGCGTTCATCACGTCGCGGATGTGGGTCAGCAGCTCGGCCGTGCGGGGACGGGTGAGGCCGGCCGTGGGGCGGTCGTAGTGGATGCGGGCCCGCCACAGCGCCTCGTCGGCGTAGATGTTGCCGACTCCGCTGATCAGCGACTGGTCGAGCAGGGCCCGTTTGATCGTGGTGCGCTTGCGGCGCAGCGCCCGGTGGAAGGCGTCCTCATCGAACAACGGGTCCAGCGGGTCCCGGGCGATGTGGGCGATGACGTCGGGCAGTCCGTCGGGGGTGTTGGGGTGCAGTGACAGGCCGCCGAAGGTGCGCTGGTCGACGAAGCGCAGTTCGGTGCCCAGCTCGTCGGCGAAGCGTATGCGCACCCGCAGATGTTTCTCGTCCGGTGCCTCGTGGGGCTGGACCAGCAGCTGGCCGCTCATGCCCAGGTGGGCCAGGACCGACTCGCCGGACTCCTCCAGCGGCAGCCACAGATACTTGCCGCGCCGCCGGGGCGTGCCGATGTGCCGGCCCCTCAGGCGCTGCACGAAGTCCTCGGGCCCGGCGAGATGGCGGCGCACGGCGCGCGGGTGCAGTACCTCGGCGTCGATGACCGAGCGGTGGGCGACCCACCGCTCCAGGCCGCGCCGGACGACCTCGACCTCGGGCAACTCGGGCATGCGGACCCCTGGGGCGGACCGCAGCCGGCTGCGGTCCGGTGGACAGTGAGAGCGCCCGCACCTCGAGCCGGGCGGCTCGGGATGCGGGCGCTCGGGACTGCTCTCTCAGGCGGTGGCGGTCGACGTGTCGCCGTCCGCGGCGGCCTCGCCGGCCTCCTGCTTGGCGCGCTCGTCCGCGGCGGCCCGGATGGCCCGCCAGGCGGACTCGGCGGCCTGCTGCTCCGCCTCCTTCTTGCTGCGGCCGGTGCCGGTGCCGTACGAGACGCCTCCGACGCGGGCGGCAGCAGTGAAGGTCTTCTCGTGATCGGGGCCGGTCTCCGTGACCAGGTACTCGGGGACGCCGAGCCCCTCGGTCGCGGTCAGCTCCTGCAGGCTGGTCTTCCAGTCCAGGCCGGCGCCGAGGTTGGAGGACTTCTCGATCAGCGGGTCGAACAGGCGGTGCACCAGTTCGGCGGCCGCCTCCAGCCCCTGGTCGAGATAGACCGCGCCGATCACCGCTTCCAGGGTGTCGGCGAGGATGGATGCCTTGTCCCGGCCGCCCGTGCCTTCTTCACCACGGCCGAGCCGGATGAAGGACCCGAGGTCGAGCCCGCGGCCCACCTCCGCCAGTGCGCGCGAGTTGACCACCGCGGCCCGCAGCTTGGCCAGCTGGCCCTCGGGCAGGTCGGGGTGGGTGCGGTACAGCGTGTCCGTGACGACGAGGCCCAGGACGGAGTCACCGAGGAACTCCAGCCGTTCGTTCGTCGGCAGACCGCCGTTCTCGTACGCGTAG
This sequence comes from Streptomyces thermodiastaticus, assembly GCF_014656135.1. Taxonomy (GTDB): domain Bacteria; phylum Actinomycetota; class Actinomycetes; order Streptomycetales; family Streptomycetaceae; genus Streptomyces; species Streptomyces thermodiastaticus. Next base: position 29,812 of record NZ_BNBV01000024.1, on the reverse strand, counting down.
GAACGGTGGGTCAGCGCTCGCACCAGAAGGGCGGACTCGACCTTGTAGCCGAGCCGCCCTTCCAGAAGCGTGTGGGACGAGGCTTTGTTGTCCGATGGGCCACTCCCGCTCGCGCGGGAAGAGTTCTTCTTCGCCGTGGACACGGTGCCTCTCACCAGCCGCTCAGACCTCGAGGACCTGGCGCTTGTTGTAGGTGCCGCACGACGGGCACGCGGTGTGCTGCAGCTTCGGCTCGTGGCAGCGCTCGCACGCAACCAGGGTGGGGACCGCAGCCTTCCACTGCGACCGGCGGTGGCGCGTGTTGCTGCGCGACATCTTCCGCTTCGGAACGGCCACGGCTACTTCTCCTGCTTCTCGTCGGCGCTCGCATCGGCGCCGCTGGTCTCGTCCTTCTCGCCGTCCCTCATGGTGTCGGCGAGTCCCTGCAATGCCGCCCAACGGATGTCGACGGCGTCGTGGTGGTGGTCCGGGTCGTCCGCGAGCCGTGCCCCGCACTCGGAGCACAGTCCCGGACAGTCTTCCTGGCACACCGGCTGCATCGGCAGTGCGAGCACCACCGCATCCCGCAGCAGAGGTTCGAGGTCGATCAGACCGTCCTCGACAAAGAGCATGTCCTCGTCGTCCTCGGCGTCGTCGCCCGGTTCCGCGGTCACGCGACCCCGGTCGTCGGCGTCAGGGTACGAGAACATCTCCTGGAAGTCCGCTTCGACGTCCAGCCGGAGCGGCTCCAGACACCTTACGCACTCCCCCTCGGCCCGTGCACGGGCGGTCCCTGTCACCAGGACACCTTCCATGACCGATTCGAGCCGGACCTCGAGTTCGACCGGTACGTCCTGAGGTACCCCGATGACTCCCTTGAGACCGAGGTCCTTCGGTGCGGGGACCGAGCGGGACAGGCGCTGCAACGCGCCGGGCCGCCGTCCCAGCTCGTGCGTGTCGAGCACGAGAGGGTTGCGGTGGTCGAGGCGGGCGTTGTGGGCCATTCCTGCTTTCCGAACTCGTGGGGACGCCGCCGCGGTGGTGTCGTCCGGGCAGCGCTGATCGCGGACGTAGGCGCGACCGAACAATCAGGATAACGGACCTTGCGCCTCCGGCCCAATCCGCGGCTTCGGCGCGGGCCGGTGCGGGCTCGCTGTCACAGCCCGCGCCCCTGCTCGTAGGCCCGCAGCTGCTCGGCGCTGATCATGCTGGTGTCGAACAGGCTCGTCTCGTCCAGGGCGTAGTCCTGCCGGGGCCGCTGCGCCTGCTGTGCCTGCTGTGCCTGCTGGAGGTCGTAGGCGGACGTCTGCTGCGGGTCGTAGCCGGGCGTGTGTGCGTAGCCGCCGGCGGCGTACGGGTCGGCCTGCTGGTAGCCGTACGGGTCGGCCTGCTGCCCGTAGCCCTGCCCGTAGCCGTAGGGGTCGCTCTGCGCCTGCTCGTGGGCGTAGCCGTAGGACGGCTGCGGGTCGTAGGCCGGCTGCTGCGGGGCGGGCGGCCCGGCGGGCGCGGGCGCCGGGGAGTCGGCGAGGGACGCGAGGCCGTCGAGGTAGTCGGCGTCGCTGGAGTGCTGGTAGGTCGTGGTGTCGTCGGCAAGGGCGCCGAGGTCGTCGGTGGCGATGCGGCCGTGCAGCTTCTGCCGGCCCCGTCCGACGGCCTCCAGGGTCTTGGCCAGGACCGCCTCGAAGGCGCCCAGCTTGGCGTCGACGTAGGCGTCGGCGTTGCGGCGCAGGGTCTCGGGGTCGTGGCTGCGCTCGGGCGCGTCCTCGTCCTCGTAGCCGTCCTCGTCGAGGCCGGGGCCGGTGCCGAGGAGCTTCTCCCGGCCGCGGCCGACCGAGCCGAGGGTCTTGGTGAGGACGACCTCGAAGTTGGCGAGCTTGGAGTCGACGTAGTCGTCGGCCTCGGCGCGGATCTCCTCGGCCTCCCTGCGGGCCTCGGCGAGGATCCGGTCGGCCTCGGCCTGGGCGCGCCGGGCGATCTCGGTGTCGGCGATCAGCGAGCCGCGTTCGGCGTGGGCGGACTCGATGATCCGCTCGGCCTCGCGCCGGGCCTCCTCCACGACCTGGTCGCGGTCCCCGATCAGCTCCTGGGCCTGAGCGAGGGAGCCGGGCAGCGCCTGGCGGACCTCCTCCAGCATCCCGAGCAGTTCCGCGCGGTTGACCACGCACGAGGCCGACATGGGCATGGACCGGGCGCCGGAGACCGTGGCCACGATCTCGTCGAGCTTCTTCTGCACGTCCACGGTGTGCTCGCCACTCCTGCCGAGGTGTTGGAGACGGACGGGACGACTGTACGACCACGCGACGGCCGCCGGACACCGGGTGTGACGACCGGTCAGGTCGCGCGCGGGCTCAGTCCTTGCGCAGCTTGCGCGTCAGGGCGTCCAGCACCTGCGGCGGCACCAGGTGCGAGACGTCGCCGCCCCAGGCCGCGACCTCCTTGACCAGGGAGGACGACAGGAAGCTGTAGGTGGGGTTGGTGGGCACGAACAGCGTCTCGACGCCGGAGAGGCCGTTGTTCATCTGGGCCATCTGCAGTTCGTAGTCGAAGTCGCTGACGGCGCGCAGGCCCTTGACGATGGCGGGGATGTCGCGCTGCTTGCAGTAGTCGACGAGCAGGCCGTGGAAGGACTCGACGCGGACGTTGGCGTACTCGCCGGTGACCTGCCGGATGAGATCGATGCGCTCATCGATCTCGAACAGGCCCTTCTTGGACTTGTTGACCATCACCGCCACGTAGACCTCGTCGTACAGGCGGGAGGCGCGGGCGATGATGTCGAGATGCCCGTTGGTGATCGGGTCGAACGACCCGGGACAGACGGCGCGGCGCACTTGTGATCCCTCGCTCTCCGGTCCGGTCATCGTGCGTCTTCGCACGTAGCGGCGGCGCGACCGTACCAAAAGGTTCCTTCACCGTAGCGCCGGGCCCGCAGCGCCACGAACCCCTCCGGCCAGTGGAATTCGCCGCCCCTGGTGCTGCGCTCCACGGTGACGAGGGCGTCCTGTGCGAGCCACCCCGTGGTGCTGAGTGTGAGGAGAATCTCCCGCAGATCGCCGTCCGGAACGGCGTAGGGCGGGTCGAGGAAGACGATGTCGTACGGCTCGGCCGGTGGGGCGGTGCGCACGATCTGCTCGGCTTTGCCGCTTCTGACCTCGGCGCCGGGCAGGCCCAGCGTGCGCACGTTCTGCCGCAGGGTGCGGAAGGCCCGGGCGTCGGCCTCCACCAGGAGGGTGTGCCCGGCGCCGCGGGAGAGTGCCTCCAGGCCCACGGCGCCGGAGCCGGCGTACAGGTCCAGGACGCGTTCGCCGTCCAGGGGGCCGCCGAGCAGGGACTGCCAGGTGGAGAACAGCCCTTCCCGTGCCCGGTCGGAGGTGGGCCGGGTACCGCTCCCGGGCGGGACGGCCAGGCGGCGTCCGCCGGCCCGGCCGGCGATCACGCGGGTCATGCTCTCGAATCCTTGTCGCTCGGCGCACTGGGGTGGGTGATCCCAGTCTGTCAGCCCTTCTCCAGGTACTGCTCCCGCTCCTCGTCCAGCAGGGCCCGAAGGGCCGTGCGCAGGGCCGGCAGCCGCTCCAGCTCCGGGTCGGCGGCCACGACCGCCGCCGCCTCCTGGCGTGCCTCGGCGATGATCTTGTCGTCGTCGATGACGGCGAGGACGCGCAGGGAGGACCGGGCGCCGGACTGGGCCTGGCCGAGGACGTCGCCCTCGCGGCGCTGCTCCAGGTCGATGCGGGAGAGTTCGAAGCCGTCCACGGTGGCGGCGACCGCGTTCAGCCGCTGCCGGGCGGCGCTCGCCTCGGGCATCTCGGTCACCAGCAGGCACAGTCCGGGTGCCGATCCCCGGCCGACTCGCCCGCGCAGCTGGTGCAGCTGGGAGACGCCGAAGCGATCGGCGTCCATGATCACCATCACGGTGGCGTTCGGGACGTTGACGCCGACCTCGATGACGGTGGTGGCGACCAGGACGTCCGTCTCGCCCGCCGCGAAGCGGCGCATGACCGCGTCCTTGTCGTCGGGCGGCATCCGGCCGTGCAGCGCCTCCACCCGCAGGCCCTTGAGCGGTCCGCGGGCCAGCCGGTCGGCCACGTCGAGCACGGCGAGCGGCGGGCGCCGGTCGGCCGTCTCCGCGTCCGCGGCCTTCCCGGCGCCCTTCGCCGCGTCGTCCTCCTCGTCCCCGATGCGCGGGCACACCACGTACGCCTGATGTCCCTGCGCGACCTCCTCGCGCACGCGTTCCCAGGCGCGGGTGAGGAAGTGCGGTTTGTCGGCGGCCGGGACGACATGGGTGGCGATGGGCGAGCGGCCGGCCGGGAGCTGGTCCAGGACGGAGACCTCCAGGTCGCCGAAGACCGTCATCGCGACCGTGCGCGGGATGGGCGTGGCGGTCATCACCAGCAGGTGCGGAGGCTGCCGGCCCTTGCCGCGCAGGGCGTCGCGCTGTTCGACGCCGAAGCGGTGCTGCTCGTCCACGACCACCAGCCCCAGGTCGTGGAACCGCACCTTGTCCTCGATGAGCGCGTGGGTGCCGATGACGATGCCGGCCTCGCCGGTGGCCAGGTCGAGCAGGGCCTGACGGCGGGCGGCGGTGCTCATGGAGCCAGTGAGCAGCACCACCTTGGTGGCGTGCTCGGTGCCTCCCGGCCGCGCCTCGCCGGTTCCCTGCCCGTCGCCGTCCGCGGACGGCTCGCGCCACAGTCCCCAACCGGCCAGCTCGCCCATCATCTCGGTGATGGAGCGGTGGTGCTGCTGGGCCAGCACCTCGGTGGGCGCGAGCAGCGCGGCCTGCCCGCCGGCGTCGACGACGGCGAGCATGGCGCGCAGCGCGACGAGGGTCTTGCCGGAGCCGACCTCGCCCTGCAGCAGCCGGTGCATGGGGTGTTCGGCGGCCAGGTCCGCGAAGATCTCCCGGCAGACCTTCCGCTGGCCCTCGGTCAGGGTGAACGGCAGCCGGTCGTCGAAGGCCTTGAGCAGGCCGTCGGGGCGGGGCCGGCGGGCCACGGCGGGCAGCTGCGCGTCGGCGTGCCGGCGGCGGGCGAGGGCGACCTGGAGGACGAAGGCCTCGTCCCACTTCAGCCGGGCGCGGGCCTCGGCGACGTCCGCCTTGGTGCGCGGGCGGTGGATCCGGGTCAGGGCCTCGGGCAGGGGGAGCAGGCCGCGGCCCGCGCGCAGCGTCTCGGGCAGCGGGTCGACGGCCTCCTGGGCGCTGGGCAGCACGGTCTGGACCGCCTTGGCGATCTTCCAGGACTCCAGTTTCGCTGTGGCGGGGTAGATGGGGATGAGCGCGCCGGCCCAGGACTCGGCGGACCGCACGGCGCCGTCGCCGTCGTCGCGCAGCAACTCGTAGGCGGGGTGGGCCAGTTGCAGCCGCCGGTTGAAGACGGAGACCTTGCCGGCGAACATCGCGCGGGTGCCGGGCAGGAGTTCCTTGTGGGGCTTGTGCACGCCGTTGCCGAAGAAGACCAGCTGGAGCCGGCCGCTGCCGTCGGTGATCGTCACCTCCAGGCGCAGGCCCTTGCCGCGGGGCGCCCGGGAGGAGGCGAAGGTGTGCAGACGGGCGTCGGCGACCTGGGCGACCACGGTGACGTGCTCGTCCATGGGCAGGTCGGCGAGGCGGGTGAGCCGGCCGCGCTCCTCGTATCTGCGCGGGTAGTGGTGGAGGAGGTCGCCGACGGTGTGCAGGCCGAGGTGCTCGGCCATCACCTTGGCGGTGGCGGGGCCGAGCACCTTCTTCAGTGGTTCTTCCAGTGCGGGCACGCAGTCCATTGCACACCACGCCACTGACAGTCCGGCGACGGCGCCGCGGGCTCGCTCCCGACGGTCCCGGAACCGTCGGGCTCCGGGGTCACTCCACGCCGACGAGCAGCAGCGAGCCCTGCCGGCCACCGTGGTAGACCACCGTGTCCACGGCCAGGTAGGACTCGCGGACGTGGCGCTCCAGCCGGCCGGCGAGGTCCTCCGGGGCGTCGTCGCCCAGCACCAGGGTGACAAGCTCGCCGCCGGCGGCCAGCATGCGGTCCAGGACGGTCACGGCGGTGTCGCCGACGTCGGAGCCGATCAGGGCGACGTCGCCCTCGATGAGGCCGAGGACGTCCCCGGCCTGGCAGATGCCGGCGGTGGTCCACGCGCGGCGCTCGGCGACGGTCACCTCGGCGTGGCGGGTGGCGCCGGCCGCGGAGGTCATCGCGACCACGTCCTCGTCGAAGCGGCGCCCCGGCTCGTGCACGGCGAGCGCTGCCAGACCCTGGACCGGCGAGCGGGTCGGGATGAGGGCGACCCGGACGCCCTCCGCGCGGGCCTGCTCGGCGGCCGCGGCAGCGGGGTCGTACAGCTCGGCGTCGCCCGGCAGCAGCACCACCTCGTGGGCGTGGGCGCGCCGCAGGGCCTGCAGGAGTTCCCCGCTGGCCGGCGGCTCGCCGGGCCGGGCGAGCACCGTGGTCGCCCCGGCCTCGGCGCACAGCCGGGCCAGGCCCTCGCCGGGGACGACCGCGACCACGGCGCGCTGGGCGCGCTCCGGCAGCGGCCGGCCGGCGGGCGTGATGTGCGCGTCGTCCGCGCCGAAGTGGGTGATCCGGATGCGATGGGGGCGGCCGGCCTCGACGCCCGCCTCCACGGCGGCACCGGCGTCGTCGACGTGCACGTGCACGTTCCACAGCCCGTCGCCGCCGACCACGACCAGGCAGTCCCCCAGCGTGTCGAGCCGCTGCCGCAGCCGGGCGACGGCGGCGTCGTCGGCCTCCAGCAGGTAGGTCACCTCGAAGGCCGGGCCGCCCCCCGGGGCGCAGGGCTCGGCGGCCTCCTCGGTCCGCGGTGTGTCCGCTCCGGCGGCCTCGGCACGGGCGTGCGGCACGACCGGCCGTCCTGCGGCGCCCTGCCCCGCCGCGCCCGCCGGCACCGTCGCGGCCTGCCGGCGGGCCGGGTGGGCCGGCGGCATCTTGCCCGTGAAGGTCTCCACCAGGGCCGCGAGCACCACGACCAGGCCCCGGCCGCCGGCGTCGACGACCCCGGCCCGGCGCAGAGCGGCCAGCTGGCCGGGGGTGGCGGCGAGGGCCGCGCGGGCGCCCTCGTAGGCGGCCCGGGCGACCGTGCCGCAGTCGCCGTCGGCGGTGGTGGCGGCCTCGGCGGCGGCCTCGGCGACGGACAGCACCGTGCCCTCGACCGGGTGGGCGACGGCCTGCCGGGCCGAGTCGGCGGCGTGCCGCAGGGCGCGCCGCAGGCCGTGACCGTCGGCGCGGGCACCGTCGCCGTCGCCGGCCAGCACCTGGGCCATGCCGCGCAGCAGCTGGGCGAGGATGGTCCCGGAGTTGCCGCGGGCGCCGATGAGCGCGCCGTGCGCCATCGCGCGCGCCGCCTCTGCCAGGGAGGGGCCCGGCGCACCGGCCGTGCCGCCCCGGCCGGCCTCGTGGGCGGCGAAGACGGCCTCCACGGCGGCGGCCGCGGACTCCACGGTCAGGTACAGGTTGGTGCCGGTGTCCCCGTCGGCCACGGGGTAGACGTTGATCGCGTCGATCTCCTCGCGCGCCCGCCCGAGCGCCCGCAGCGCCAGAGAGCACCAGGTGCGCACCGCCGGCGCGTCGAACGTCTGCGGCACCTGCGCCACCTGCGCCTCCCTGAGCTGCTGTGCTGCCGAGCTGGACGCAGGGTATCGGCCGGGCGGCCGCCCTCAGGAACAGGCCCGGTGAGGTCCTCGCGGCGGTCATGGTAGTTTCCCTAGGCGGGAGCGGCCGATGTATGCTGCTCCGGTTGCCCGATCCTGATCGGGCTCATCCCCTGGCAACGCCACCTGGATGTCAGACCGCTCCGTGGGAGCCCGAGGTCTGGTTCCCGGCATGCCGGGATCAACCGTAAGTGCATCTGAAGTCTTTGGAGTGACCCGTGGCTGCCACCTGCGACGTCTGCGGCAAGGGGCCGGGCTTCGGCAACAACATCTCGCACTCGCACCGCCGTACGTCCCGCCGCTGGAACCCCAACATCCAGCGTGTGCGTACGGTGGTCGGCGGGACGCCGAAGCGCGTGAACGCCTGCACCTCGTGCATCAAGGCCGGCAAGGTCTCGCGCTGACGCACAGCTACGGCTGAGCGCGCGGCCACTGTCCATTGCCGCATCGAGCCGGTCCACCTCCGGGTGGGCCGGCTTTTCGGCGTGCTCCGGCGGCCCTTGGCCTATTTGGCGTGCCCTGGCGGCCCTTGGCGTGCCCTGTGCGGTCCGCGGGGGCCCGCCGGGCGTCCGTGCCCGCCGGGTGCCCGTGGCCGGCGGCGGGGTTCCGGCCGGCCCCAGCGCCCCGCCGCCCTGCTCCTGTGCGGGCACCCTGCCCGGACCGCTACCCGGCCGTGTGCGGCCCGCGCAGGCGCCAGCCGTGGTCCACGGGGCCGATGCCCCCACCGAGCGCGAAGCCCGCGGCGATGGCGCCGGTGACGTACTCCTTGGCCGCCCTGACCGCCTCCGGCACCGCGTCGCCCAGGGCCAGCCGGGAGGCGATCGCGGAGGCGAGGGTGCAACCGGTGCCGTGGGTGTGCCGGTTGTCGTGGCGCGGGGCGCGCAGCCAGTGCTCCTCGGAGCCGTCCGTGAGCAGGTCCACGGCCTCGCCGGGCAGATGACCGCCCTTGACCAGCACCCAGGCCGGCCCGAGGGCCAGCACGGCCTCGGCGGCCTCGCGCAGCCGGTCCTCCGAGGTGACCCGGACGCCGGTCAGCTGGGCCACCTCGTCGAGGTTGGGCGTGGCCACGGTGGCCACCGGCAGCAGCCTGCCGCGGACCGCCTCCACGGCGTCGGCGTGCAGCAGCGGGTCGCCGTGCTTGGAGACGCCGACCGGGTCGACGACCGCGGGGGCGTCGGTGCCGGCGATCAATGCGGCGACCGTCTCCACCAGTTCCGGTGAGGACAGCATCCCGGTCTTGACGGCCTGGACGCCGATGTCGTCCACGACGCTGCGGTACTGGGCGCGCACCGCCTCGGCCGGCAGGTCCCAGACGCCCTGCACGCCCAGCGAGTTCTGCGCGGTGACCGCGGTCAGCACGCTCATGCCGTGCACGCCGAGGGCGAGCATCGTCTTCAGGTCGGCCTGGATGCCGGCGCCGCCGCCGGAGTCGGAGCCGGCGACGGTCAGGACCCGGGGCGGAGCGGCGCTCATGACTCGATGTCCCCGAAGTGGTCCCAGCCGCCCTTTCTGGTCCACGGCGCGCCGTCGACCGTGACCTGCGGCAGGGCCGAGGGGTTGAGCACTTCGCCGATCACTTTCCAGCGGGCCGGCAGCTTCACGTCCGGCGGGAAGGTGGCCACGATCGCGTGGTCCTCTCCCCCGGTGAGCACCCACTGCAGCGGGTCGACACCGACGGCCTGCCCGATGTCGTTCATCTGTGAGGGGATGTCGATGGCACCGGAGCGGATGTCGATACGGACCTTGCTGGCCTCCGCGATGTGCCCGAGGTCGGCGATCAGTCCGTCGCTGACGTCGCACATCGCGGTCGCGCCGAGCCCGGCGGCGGCGGGACCGGCATGGTACGGCGGCTCGGGACGGCGGTGGGCCTCCACGAAGGCCCGCGGGGAGCGGAAACCGCGGGAGAGCACCGCGTACCCGGCCGCGGACCAGCCCAGCCACCCGGTGACGGCGACGAGATCGCCGGGCTGGGCGCCGGCGCGGGTGACCGGCTCGTGATTGCGCAGATCGCCGAGGGCGGTGATGGACACCGTGATCGTGTCGCCGCGGACCACGTCGCCGCCGACCACCGAGGCGCCGGCGACCTGGCACTCGTCGCGCAGGCCGTCCATCAGCTCGGTGGGCCAGGTGACCGGGCACTCGGCGGGGACGACCAGGCCGAGCAGCAGCGCGGTCGGCACGGCGCCCATGGCGGCGATGTCGGCGAGGTTCTGCGCGGCGGCCTTGCGGCCCACGTCGTACGCCGTCGACCAGTCGCGGCGGAAGTGCCGCCCCTCGACGAGTATGTCGGTGCTCGCCACGACCCTGCGGTCGGGGGCGGCGACCACGGCGGCGTCGTCGCCGGGGCCGACCCGGACCGCCGGGGTGGTGGTGAGACGGGAGGTCAGCTCCCTGATGAGCCCGAACTCGCCGAGCTCACCAACAGTGCCCTTCATGACCCTTTCGCCCCTTCTGTCCCTGCTGTCGCTGTGCGTCCCTGATCGCGCCCCCGAGCGCGTCCCGGTCGCGCGTAGGCGCGGTCCTCGCTACGGTCGAGAAAGCCGCCACCCTCTGTCCTACCTGCACCCCCGGCACGCGGGCCATGTCCTTCGCGGGTCTGTCCGCGGCACATGGCGACGCGGTACCGTGGCGTTCCTTTTCCCCATGATCCTCGTGGCCGCCCTGGAGGTTCCGTGGTACAGGCGTACATCCTGATCCAGACGGAGGTCGGCAAGGCGTCGGCCGTCGCGGAGACGATCAGCAAACTGCCCGGTGTGATCCAGGCCGAGGACGTGACAGGACCGTACGACGTCATCGTGCGGGCGCAGGCCGACACCGTCGACGAACTGGGCCGCATGGTGGTGGCGAAGGTCCAGCAGGTGGAAGGCCTGACACGCACCTTGACCTGTCCGGTCGTGCATCTGTAGCCCCCGTCTACCCTTGGGCCGGTGAGTTCCTTGTGTCACCGGCGGTACGGCCTGTCCGCCCTCGCCGTGCCGGTCACCGCCCTGCTGGCCACCGTCGCGGGCTGTTCCGCGAGCGACGGCAGCCCCGCCGCCGCGGTCCCCAGCCCCGACGCGGCGGTGACGAAGCTGTGCCGGGATCTGGACAGGGCGCTGCCGCAGAAGGTGGACGGGCTGAGCCGCACGGACCCCCGGCCCGCGTCCGCGCTGACCGCGGGCTGGGGAAGCCCGGCGATCATACTGCGCTGCGGTGTCCCGCGGCCCGCCGCGATGAACGACCCGGAGGCGGACGGCGCCGAGATCGACGGCGTCGGCTGGCTGCTGCAGAAGCAGAGCGACGGATCGTTTCGCTTCACCACCACGCTGCGCCGGGCCTATGTGGAGGTGACCATCCCCGCCGGCCGCACGGACCGCGGCGTGGCCCCGCTGGTCGACCTGGCCCCGGCCGTCAGGAAGACGATCCCCGAGGGAATCGCCGACTGACGCCGGGGGCACCACCGCTCGGCGCACCGCCCTCGGGTGCTCAGCGCAGCCCGGTCGGGCGCCGCAGGGCCGCCTGCACCAGGCGGTCCACCAGCTCCGGGTAGGAGACGCCGCTGGCCTGCCACATCTGCGGGTACATCGAGATGGGCGTGAAGCCGGGCATGGTGTTGATCTCGTTGATCACGAACTCGCCGTCCTCGGTGAGGAAGAAGTCGGCGCGGACCAGGCCCTCGCAGGAGGCCGCCTCGAACGCCTCGACCGCGAGCCGCCGCACCTCGGCGGTCTGCTCCGCGGTCAGCGGGGCGGGCACGATGCCGGGCGTGGAGTCGATGTACTTGGCCTCGAAGTCGTAGTACGCGTGCTCCTCGGGCGGCGGGATCTCGGCCGGCACGGAGGCGCGCGGGCCGTCCTCGAACTCCAGCACCCCGCACTCGATCTCACGGCCCCGGATCGCGGCCTCCACCAGCACCTTCGGGTCGTGCCGCCGGGCCTCTTCGAGGGCGTCGTCCAGGCCGGCGAGGCCGTCGACCTTGGTGATGCCGATGGAGGAACCGGCGCGGGCGGGCTTGACGAACAGCGGCCAGCCGTGGTCGCCGGCGAAGTCGACGATCTTCTTGCGGGCAGCGGCGACGTCCTGCTCCCACTCGCGCGGCCGGATCACCGTGTAGGGGCCGACCGTGAGCCCGAAGGAGGCGAAGACGCGCTTCATGTACTCCTTGTCCTGTCCCACGGCCGAGGCGAGCACACCCGACCCCACGTACGGCACCCCGGCCAGCTCCAGCAGGCCCTGCAGGGTGCCGTCCTCGCCGAAGGGACCGTGGAGCACCGGGAAGACGACGTCGACCTCGCCGAGCGCCTTGGGCACCGCCCCCGGCTCGCTGTAGACGATCTCGCGGTTGCCCGGGTCGGCCGGCAGCACCAGGGCGCCCTCGGACGACTCGGCGACGTCCTCGACCTCGGGGGTGCGGCGCTCGGTGATGGCCATGCGCTCCGGCGCGTCGGCGGCGAGCACCCAACGGCCTTCCCGCGTGATGCCGATCGGCAGGACGTCGTACTTGGTCCGGTCGATCGCCTTGAGGACGGCGCCTGCGGTGACCGTGGAGATGCCGTGTTCAGAGCTGCGCCCGCCGAACACGACGGCCACGCGCGGCTTGCGCGGCGGCTGCTCAGGGCTGAGGGGAAGGTTCTCGGTGCTCATATCGCGACGAGAGTACCCGGTGGTCTCCACCACGTCAGCGCCCGCTCGACCGCCGTCGCGCAACGTCGCACAGACGGCGCTGAGCGTTGCGCCGGGCGTGGGGGCGGGCGGTGCCAGGCCCGCGGCCGCGCACGGACCCGGGCCCCTGGGGCGGGCCCGTGCCAGGTGCCCGCCCCAGGGGCCCGGGTCCGGCCGAGCGCTCAGTGGCGTTCGGGCTTGGCGCTGCGCGACATCAGCTCCTTCACCGCCGCCATCGGCGACTTGCCCTCGTGCACGATGGCGACGACGGTCTGTGTGATGGGCATGTCGACGCCGTGCCGGCGGGCCAGATCCAGCACCGACCGGCAGGACTTGACGCCCTCCGCGGTCTGCCGGGTGACCGCGATGGTCTCCTGCAGGGTCATGCCCTTGCCGAGGTTGGTGCCGAAGGTGTGGTTGCGCGACAGCGGCGAGGAGCAGGTGGCGACCAGGTCGCCGAGGCCGGCCAGGCCGGAGAAGGTCAGCGGGTCGGCGCCCAGGACCATGCCGAGCCGGGTGGTCTCCGCCAGGCCGCGCGTGATGAGCGAGCCCTTGGCGTTGTCGCCGAGCCCCATGCCGTCCGCGATGCCCACGGCCAGGCTGATCACGTTCTTCACCGCGCCGCCCAGTTCGCAGCCGACCACGTCGGTGTTGGTGTAGGGGCGGAAGTACGGCGTGTGGCAGGCGGTCTGCAGCCGCCGGGCCACGGCCTCGTCGGTGCAGGCCACCACGGCCGCGGCCGGCATCCGGGCGGCGACCTCCCGGGCCAGGTTGGGGCCGGTGACCACGGCGATGCGCTCGGCGGGCACCTTGGCGACGTCCTCGACGACCTCGCTCATCCGCATCGCCGAGCCGACCTCGACACCCTTCATCAGGGAGACGAGCACGGTGCCGGGGGCGAGCAGCGGCCGCCAGTCGGCGAGGTTGGCGCGCAGGGTCTGGGAGGGGACGGCGAGGACGGTGAAGTCGGCGTCGCGGGCCGCCTCGGCGGGGTCGGCGGTGGCCCGCAGATTCGGCGGGAGTTCGACACCGGGCAGATAGTCCGGGTTGGTCCGGGTGGAGTTGACCGCCTCGGCCAGCTCCGGGCGCCGGGCCCACAGGGTGACCTCGCAGCCGGCGTCGGCGAGAACCATGCCGAAGGCGGTGCCCCACGAACCGGTGCCGAACACGGCCGCCTTGACCGGCTGGCTCATGTGCCCTGCCCCTCCTCCCGGACGGCCTCGCGCGCACCCGGCCCGGTCCGGCCGGAGGCGACGGCCCCGCCCCGGCCCCGGGTGCGGGAGCGCGTCTGCTCCTGGGTCCTGCGGCGCTGCTCGATCCGCTCCTTGCGCGGGTCGTACGGCACGGCGGGGGCCTTCTCGCCGCGGATCTCCTCCAGCAGGCGCGTGATGGACGCCATGATGACCTCGGTGGCCTCCTTCAGCAGCTCCGGGGTCATCTCCCGGTCGTAGAAGCGCGAGAGGTCCACGGGCGGGCCGGCCAGCACATGGTGGGTCTTGCGCGGCAGCAGGTTCGGCTTCTTCGCGTACGGCGGCAGCAGCTCGTTGGCGCCCCACTGCGCGATCGGGATCACCGGGCACTTGGTCTGCAGGGCGACCCGGGCGGCGCCGGTCTTGCCGGTCATCGGCCAGCCGTCGGGGTCACGGGTGAGGGTGCCCTCGGGGTAGAAGGCGACGCACTCGCCGCACTGCACGGCGTCGATGGCCGCGCGGAAGGCGCTCAGCGCGTCGGCGCTCTCGCGGTAGACGGGGATCTGCCCGGTGCCGCGCATCACGGCACCGACGAGGCCCTTCTTGAAAAGCCCGCTTTTCGCCAGAAAACGCGGCACACGGCCGGTGTTGTACTGGAAATGCGCGTAGGCGAAAGGGTCGATGTGGGAATTGTGATTCACCACGGTGATGAATCCGCCGTCGGCCGGAATGTGCTCCATTCCTCGCCAGTCCCGCTTGATCAGAACCAGCAGCGGCGGTTTGCAGATCACCGCTGCGAAGCGGTACCAGAAGCCGATTCTGCGGCGGGGCACGCGGACACCTTCCTCTAGGACGTTCCCCCGGGACCGGGGCCGCACAAGTGTCGCCCCGGGCCGCCGGTCTGTCGAGAACACCGTACGCCCGCCCCGAGCCGCGGCCGCGCTCCCCGTGCCGCCCCGCCGCCCGGGCCCACCCGGCGGCACGGGGACAATGTCCGCGACGAGAGAGAGGCGAACGCCTGTGCACTGGACCCTGGTCATCCCCCTGAAACCCCTGGCCCTGGCCAAGAGCAGGCTGTCACAGGCCGCCGGCGACACCGTGCGGCCGGCGCTGGCCCTCGCGTTCGCGCAGGACACCGTGGCGGCGGCGCTGGCCTGCGCGCAGGTGAGGGATGTGGCGGTCGTCACGGACGACGCGCTGGCCGGCCGGGAGCTGTCCGCGCTCGGCGCGCAGGTCGTGCCGGACGCTCCGGCGGCCGGTCTGAACGCCGCGCTCGCGCACGGCGCACGGACGGTGCGCTCGGCGCGGCCCGGAAGTGCGGTGGCCGCCCTGAATGCGGATCTGCCGGCGCTGCGGCCCGGTGAATTGGCCCGGGTCCTGACGGATGCCGCCGCATTTCCGCGCGCTTTTCTCGCCGATGCGGCGGGCGTCGGCACGACACTTCTCACGGCCGCTCCCGGGCACGCTCTGCTCCCCGCTTTCGGCCCGGACTCCCGTGCCCGGCACCGTGCCTCGGGTGCGGTGGAACTCGATCTCGACGCGGTGGATTCCGTGCGACAGGACGTGGACACCGGCGACGACCTGCGCGCCGCCCTCGCGCTCGGCGTGGGCCCCCGTACGGCGCGTCAGGCGGCCCGGCTGCTCCTGCAGTGACCGTGACCCGGCGGCGGGCGGAGAACGTCCGGGCTCCGGGCGCGGATGCGGACGCGTGAAGGGGACGGCGCGGCCCCGCAGGCGGCGGGCAGGCCGGGTCCGTGAGCGCCAGGGACGGGGCCGCGGCGGGGCGCGGGACACAGGCGCAGGGGTCACCGGCGGGGCGCACGGGCAGGGCGCGGGCGCCGGGAGGGGCGGAACCGGAGTCACGGCGACCGGGCGGTGCCGCAGGGGGACGGCGCGGCCGTGCGGGCGCTGTCGCTGTGGCGGCCGGGCGGTGTCCGGGGCGCGGCGAGCGCGGTCACCCGGCCGTGCGGGCGGGAGTTACGCTGCCGTCATGCAGGCGACCGCGTACACGTACGACCCCGAAAGCCGCAGCGGGCAGGTGCTGCTGGACGACGGCACCCCGGTGCCGTTCGACGCGGCGGCGTTCGACGCCGGCGGGCTGCGGCTGCTGCGGCCGGGGCAGCGGGTGCGGATCGAGACCGAGGGCGAGGGCGACGGGCTGCGGATCACCCTCGTGACACTGCAGACCTTCTGAGAGGCCCTGGACACCGAACGCCCCGGACACGCCGCGGGCCGGGCTCCCTCGGGAGTCCGGCCCGGCGCGTGAGAGTTCCGGACACCAGGGGCGGCGGGCGCCCTTGCCGTGCGGAGCCGTGAGTGCCTCGATGATCCCCTACTTGCTGCGGGCGGTCGTCTTCTTCGCGGCGGTCTTGCGGGCGGCCGACTTCTTGGCGGGGGCCTTCTTGGCCGTCGCCTTCTTCGCGGGCGCCTTCTTCGCCGTGGTCTTCTTGGCCGCGGTCTTCTTCGCGGCCGTCTTCTTGGCGGCCGCGGTGGTCTTGGCGGCCGTCTTCTTGGCGGCGGTCTTCTTCGCCGCCGTGGTCTTCTTCGCGGTGGCCTTCTTCGCCGCCGCCGTGGTCTTCTTCGCCGCGGCCTTCTTGCCGGCGGCCTTGGCGATGGTGGCGGTCGGCCCCGACAGGCTGCCCTTGGGCGCCTTCTTCACCGCGATGTCGTTCTTCGGGAGCTTCTTGGAGCCGCTCACCAGGTCCTTGAAGCCCTGGCCGGCCCGGAAGCGGGGGACGGAGGTCTTCTTGACCCGGACCCGCTCACCCGTCTGCGGGTTGCGGGCGTAGCGCGCCGGACGGTCCACCTTCTCGAAGGACCCGAAGCCGGTGACCGAGACCCGGTCTCCCGCGACGACCGCGCGGACGATGGCGTCCAGTACCGCGTCGACGGCATCGGCGGCCTGCTGCCGGCCGCCCATCTTGTCGGCAATCGCTTCTACGAGCTGCGCCTTGTTCACGTCTTCCCCTTCGGAGACCTTGCCAGAACGAAAGTGTTCAAGCTTTTCGCACGTTAGGCAGATATATACCGCAAATCAAACACGAAACGGGCTAATCACCCTTGTGCCGCAGCGGACTCGGCGCCGTCGGCGGCTCAGCGTTCCTCGCCGGGGATTCGCCCTGCGTCGAGGTCTGCCGTGAACCGCTCCAGACGCCTTGCAGCACCGGCGAGATCGTGTTTGGCCGCGGCCGTGATGACCAGCAGGTTCCGGGTCAGCGCCATCCGTACGCCCTCCGGGACTTGCAGTGCGCGCACTCGTGCGTGCGCTTGTTTGAGCTGGGCTGCGACCGCCGTATAGAGCTGAAGTTGGCCGTCGTCATCCATGCACAGATTGTGCCATCTGGGGTGAGTTGTCGCCTGCGCAGGGGGGCAACTGACGGCGCGGACGGTCGTGCGGACGACGGCTCCGGCAAAGGTCCCGCACCTGATGTACCCCGGCAAACACGGCTCTAACGTGGGAAGTTGACCCCGTCCGTGATGCCGGCCCGGCTCACCCGGGCCCGGAAACGACTGTGCCCCCGATCACGAAGACCGGGGGCACAGCGGTGATGTGCGGTGGCCGAAACCCGACGGTGCGGGTTGCGGCCGCGGGCGGATCAGACCGTCAGGGTGCGCGGTTTGAAGGACGGACGCTTCGCCTCGTACGCGGCGATGGCGTCCTCGTTCTGCAGGGTGATCGAGATGTCGTCCAGGCCGTTCAGCAGCCGCCAGCGGGAGTTCTCGTCCAGCTCGAAGGCGGCGGTGATGCCCTCGGCGCGCACCTCGCGCCGCTCGAGGTCGACGGTGATCTCGGCGGTCGGGTCCTTCTCGGTCAGCTCCCACAGCCGGTCCACGACCGGCTGCTCCAGGACCACCGTCAGCAGGCCGTTCTTCAGCGAGTTGCCGCGGAAGATGTCGGCGAAGCGGGAGGAGATCACGGCCTTGAAGCCGTAGTTCTGCAGCGCCCAGACGGCGTGCTCGCGGGAGGAGCCGGTGCCGAAGTCGGGGCCGGCGACGAGGACCGTGGCGCCCTGCCGCTCGGGGCGGTTGAGCACGAACTCCGGGTCCTTGCGCCAGGCCTCGAACAGCCCGTCCTCGAACCCGTCGCGGGTGATCTTCTTGAGCCAGTGAGCGGGGATGATCTGGTCGGTGTCGACGTTGCTGCGGCGCAGCGGGACGGCCCGGCCGGTGTGGGTGGTGAAGGCTTCCATGATCGTTCAGACTCCAGCGGGCGTGGTGGCGGCGTCGGACAGGTCGGCCGGCGAGGCGAGCCGGCCCAGGACGGCGGTGGCGGCCGCGACCTGCGGCGACACCAGGTGGGTGCGGCCGCCCTTGCCCTGACGGCCCTCGAAGTTGCGGTTGGAGGTGGAGGCGGAGCGCTCGCCCGGGGCCAGCTGGTCAGGGTTCATGCCCAGGCACATCGAGCAGCCGGCGTGCCGCCACTCGGCGCCGGCCTCCTTGAAGACCGTGTCCAGGCCCTCGGAGACCGCCTGCAGGCCCACCCGCGCGGAGCCGGGGACGACCAGCATCCGTACGCCGTCGGCGACTTTGCGGCCGCGCAGCACCTCGGCGGCGGCGCGCAGGTCCTCGATGCGGCCGTTGGTGCACGACCCTACGAAGACGGTGTCCACGGTGATGGAGCGCAGCGGCTGACCGGGCCGCAACCCCATGTACTCCAGGGCCTTTTCGGCGGCCAGGCGCTCCGAAGGGTCTTCGTACGAAGCCGGGTCGGGGACGGACGCCGACAGCGGGGCGCCCTGGCCGGGGTTGGTGCCCCAGGTGACGAACGGCGCCAGCTCGGAGGCGTCGATGACGACCTCGGCGTCGAACTCGGCGTCGTCGTCGGTGCGCAGCGTCTTCCAGTACTCCACGGCCGCGTCCCAGTCGGCGCCCTGCGGGGCGTGCGGACGGCCCTTGAGGTACTCGAACGTCGTCTCGTCCGGGGCGATCATGCCCGCGCGGGCGCCGGCCTCGATCGACATGTTGCAGATGGTCATGCGGGCCTCCATCGAGAGCTTCTCGATGGCGGAGCCGCGGTACTCCAGGATGTAGCCCTGGCCGCCGCCCGTGCCGATCCTCGCGATGATCGCCAGGATCAGGTCCTTGGCGGTCACGCCCTCGGGCAGCTCGCCGTTGACGGTGATCGCCATGGTCTTCGGGCGGGCCATCGGCAGCGTCTGCGTGGCCAGCACATGCTCCACCTGCGACGTGCCGATCCCGAACGCCAGCGCGCCGAACGCGCCGTGCGTGGAGGTGTGGGAGTCGCCGCAGACCACGGTCGTGCCGGGCTGGGTCAGGCCCAGCTGGGGGCCGACGACGTGCACGACGCCCTGCTCGACGTCGCCGAGCGGGTGCAGCCGCACCCCGAACTCGGCGCAGTTCTTGCGCAGCGTCTCCAGCTGGGCCCGGGAGACCGGGTCGGCGATCGGCTTGTCGATGTCGAGGGTCGGGGTGTTGTGGTCCTCGGTGGCGATGGTCAGGTCCAGCCGGCGCACCCGCCGGCCGCTCTTGCGGAGGCCCTCGAAGGCCTGCGGGCTGGTCACCTCGTGCAGCAGGTGCAGATCGATGTAGAGGAGGTCGGGCTCGCCCTCGGCGCGCCGGACGACGTGGTCGTCCCAGACCTTCTCCGCGAGTGTCCTACCCATCGCTTTCCCTCCGGCCGGCAGGGATCCGCCGGCCCAACTAGAGATCGTGAGGAGGCGTTGCCCGCGCCCTGCGTTTCCGGGCATCCGCCACCAGGCCCGGGGATTCGCGGGCCGCTGTGCCTTCGTGGCATCCAGAGTGGCGCGTTCCACGGAAAATTGAACTTGCGTTTCACAGAGTGAGACGCAAGTATCGTTGCATGGACAACAGCAGCGGCGTCGGCGTTCTGGACAAGGCGGCCCTCGTCCTGAGCGCTCTGGAGTCCGGTCCGGCCACCCTCGCGGGTCTGGTCGCGGCCACCGGACTGGCACGTCCCACGGCCCACCGCCTGGCCGTGGCTCTGGAACACCACCGCATGGTGGCGCGCGACATGCAGGGCCGGTTCATTCTCGGCCCGCGCCTGGCGGAGCTGGCCGCCGCCGCGGGCGAGGACCGTCTCCTCGCCACGGCCGGTCCGGTGCTCACGCATCTGCGGGACGTCACGGGCGAGAGCGCGCAGCTCTACCGCCGCCAGGGCGACATGCGGATCTGTGTCGCGGCGGCCGAGCGCCTGTCCGGTCTGCGGGACACGGTCCCGGTCGGCTCGACGCTGACCATGAAGGCCGGCTCCTCGGCGCAGGTGCTGATGGCCTGGGAGGAGCCGGAGCGGCTGCACCGCGGCCTGCAGGGCGCCCGGTTCACGGCGACGGCCCTGTCGGGTGTGCGGCGCCGCGGGTGGGCCCAGTCGATCGGCGAGCGGGAGCCGGGCGTGGCCTCGGTCTCGGCGCCGGTGCGCGGTCCGTCGAACCGTGTGGTGGCCGCGGTCTCGGTCTCCGGGCCGATCGAGCGCCTGACCCGCCACCCGGGCCGTATGCACGCCCAGGCGGTCATCGACGCCGCCGCGCGCCTGTCGGAGGCCCTGCGCCGCTCCGGCTGACCGAAGCCGCATTGCCGGCACCCCTCGCCTCCTCCCCGGCGCCGGCCGGGACCGCCTCAACGCCGCGGCGGCCCCGCCGGAGCCCCGAGGACGCGGCCGCCCGGCCGCCGGGAGCCGCACCGCCGGTTCGGCACCGCCCGGTCCGTTCCCCGCGCGAGCACCTGCTCCGACGACACCAGAAGGGCCCTTCCTCAGCGGAAGGGCCCTTCTGTCCTGTACCCCCGACCGGATTCGAACCGGCGCTACTGCCTTGAGAGGGCAGCGTGCTAGGCCGCTACACAACGGGGGCGCGATCTTGCGTTTGCGCAGATCAGCTGGTCTACCTGGACTCGAACCAAGACTAACGGAACCAGAATCCGTCGTGCTGCCAATTACACCATAGACCAAGGTGGTTCAGACCAGTGAAGGCCGTCACCGGTGCGTACCCCCGACCGGATTCGAACCGGCGCTACCGCCTTGAGAGGGCGGCGTGCTAGGCCGCTACACAACGGGGGCCTCGATCCCGGAGTGCTCCGGGATCCGTACCCCCGACCGGATTCGAACCGGCGCTACTGCCTTGAGAGGGCAGCGTGCTAGGCCGCTACACAACGGGGGCTTTGCGGATGAGATCCGCGATGCAGATGAGCTCTGCGAGCTGGCCTACCTGGACTCGAACCAAGACTAACGGAACCAGAATCCGTCGTGCTGCCAATTACACCATAGGCCACTGGAACGCAAGCCCCGTTCGGGGATCTTGTTCTCGTTCTGCGCCTCGGGGCTCCGGCCTTCCGGCCCGCTCCCCGCGGCGCAGGAAGAACATTACCTGAAGGTCGACCGGGCTCCAAAACGGGTATGGGCACCGAGCAGCGCCGGGAGTTCGGCGAGCGAGGAGATCCGGTGCACGCCCGGGCCGGGCGGGCCG
Organism: Streptomyces thermodiastaticus; assembly: GCF_014656135.1. Taxonomy (GTDB): domain Bacteria; phylum Actinomycetota; class Actinomycetes; order Streptomycetales; family Streptomycetaceae; genus Streptomyces; species Streptomyces thermodiastaticus. The sequence continues at coordinate 8,912 of NZ_BNBV01000024.1, read as the reverse complement.
CCGGCGGCGCCGTCCGGGGACATGTCCGTGCGGTCGATCCAGACCGGCAGCAGCCCGGCCGCGGCGGCGCCCCGGGCGTCGATCTCCGGGTGATCGCCGACGTAGGCGACCTGGTGCGGAGGGAGCCCCAGGGCCTCGCAGGCCGCGTGGAACGCCCGCGCCCGGGGCTTGGACACGCCCAGTTCGGCCGCGCACAGCACGGCCTCGAAACGGTCGCGCAGGCCCAGCACCCGCAGCTTGTGCTCCTGCACGTGCAGGCCGGAGTTGGACAGCACGGCGTGCCGGTACCCGACGGCGAGGCGGTCCAGGGCGGGCAGCACGTCCGGGAAGACCGCCCAGGCGGACTCGTAGTGCCGCAGGTACCGCGCGAACCAGTCCTCGGCCTCGGCGTCGGTCAGCTCCGGCCGGCCGAGGAAGACCCGCACCCGCTCGCGCCGCTGCTCATCGAAGGAGACCTCGCCCGCCGAGAACCTGGCCCACTGCTCGTCGGTGATCCGCCGCCACTGGGCGAGGGCCTCCTCCACGCTGCCGTAGCGGTCCAGCAGCCGCTCGGCGAGCAGGTGCGCCCGCATCCCGGTGCGGTCGGCGGTGGTGTAGTCGAACAGCGTGTCGTCGACGTCCCAGAGCACGGCCCGGATGGTCATGACACCGACGGTACCGCCGGGGCGGCCGCCGCGGAGCGGCTGCGGCCGCATGCCGCACCGGTCCGGCCGGGGCGGCGGCGCGCCGGCCGCGCCCGGCCCGGGTGCGCGCATGCGACAGGGGCGGCCCCCGGGGTCCGGGGTGCCGCCCCTGTCATGTTCGCTGCGATCAAACGGTGAGCTTCGTCAGGGCCGCGTCGATCCGGGCCAGCGACTTCTCCTTGCCGAGGACCTGGAGGGACTCGAACAGGGGCAGGCCCACCGTGCGGCCGGTGACGGCCACCCGGACCGGGGCCTGGGCCTTGCCGAGCTTGAGGCCGTGGGCCTCGCCGGCGGCCAGGACGGCCTCCTTCAGCGCCTCGGGAGATGTCCAGTCGGCCGCCTGAAGCTTCTCCCGGGCGGTGCGCAGCAGGGCGTCGGAGCCCTCCTTCATCGCCTTGTTCCAGCTGGCCTCGTCGGTGACCGGCTCCGGCAGGAACAGGAAGTCGACGTTGTCGGTGATCTCCGAGAGCACCTTCACGCGGGTCTGGGCGTGCGGCGCGATCGCCTGCCACTTGGCCTCGTCGAAGTCCTCCGGCGCCCACGGGGCGAACGGGGCCTTCAGCCAGGGACGGCAGCGCTCGGCGAAGTCCTTGACGTCGAGCAGGCGGATGTGGTCGGCGTTGATCGCCTCCGCCTTCTTCAGGTCGAACCGGGCCGGGTTGGGGTTGACGTCCTTGACGTCGAAGGCCGCGACCATCTCGTCGAGCGTGAAGATGTCCTGGTCGGCGGAGAGGGACCAGCCGAGCAGGGAGAGGTAGTTGAGCAGGCCCTCGGGCAGGAAGCCGCGCTCGCGGTAGAGGTTCAGCGAGGACTGCGGGTCGCGCTTGGAGAGCTTCTTGTTCCCCTCGCCCATGACGTAGGGCAGGTGGCCGAACTCGGGGACGCGCTGGGCGATGCCCAGCTCCATCAGCGCCTTGTACAGCGCGATCTGGCGCGGGGTGGAGGACAGCAGGTCCTCGCCGCGCAGCACGTGGGTGATCTCCATCAGCGCGTCGTCGACGGGGTTGACGAGCGTGTAGAGCGGAGCGCCGTTGGCGCGGACGATGCCGTAGTCCGGGACGTTCTCCGGGGTGAACGTCAGCTCGCCGCGGACCAGGTCGGTGAAGGTGATCGTCTCGTCGGGCATGCGGAAGCGGACGATCGGCGCCCGCCCCTCCGCCGTGTACCGCTCGATCTGCTCGGCGGTCAGGTCGCGGCAGTGGCCGTCGTAGCCCGACGGCCTGCCCGCGGCGCGAGCGGCCTCGCGGCGCGTCTCCAGCTCCTCCTGCGAGCAGTAGCAGTGGTAGGCGTAGCCGGCGTCGAGCAGCTTCTGCGCTACGTCGGCGTAGATCTCCCGGCGCTGCGACTGCCGGTACGGCGCGTGCGGGCCGCCGACCTCGGGGCCCTCGTCCCAGTCGAAGCCCAGCCAGCGCATCGACTCCAGCAGCTGCTGGTAGGACTCCTCGGAGTCGCGGGCCGCGTCGGTGTCCTCGATGCGGAAGACCAGGGTGCCCTGGTGGTGCCGGGCGAACGCCCAGTTGAACAGGGCGGTGCGGACCAGGCCCACATGGGGGTTACCGGTGGGCGAGGGGCAGAAACGGACGCGTACGGGTGCGCTAGCCACGCTTGACAACCTTGTTGGTGAGAGTGCCGATGCCTTCGATGGTGACGGCGACCTCGTCGCCGACGTTGAGGGGGCCGACCCCGGCCGGGGTGCCGGTGAGGATGACGTCGCCGGGCAGCAGCGTCATGGCCTCGGAGATGTTGACGATCAGGTCCTCGATGGAGTGGATCATCTCGCTGGTGCGGCCGAGCTGCCGCTGCTCGCCGTTGACGGTGAGCTGGACGGTCAGGTCGGAGGCCTCGGACAGCGAGAGGTCCGTCTCCACCCAGGGGCCCAGCGGGCAGGAGGTGTCGAAGCCCTTGGCCCTCGCCCACTGCTTCTCGCGGCGCTGGACGTCGCGGGCGGTGATGTCGTTGGCGCAGGTGTAGCCGAAGATCACGTCCTGGACGCGCTCGCGCGGGACCTCGCGGCACATCCGCCCGATGACCACGGCCAGCTCGGCCTCGTGGTGCAGCTCCTGGGAGAAGGAGGGGAACTGGATGGGGTCGCCGGGGCCGATCACCGCGGTGGACGGCTTGAAGAAGGCGAACGGGGCCTCGGGCACCTCGTTGCCGAGTTCCTTCGCGTGCTCGGCGTAGTTGCGCCCGAAGGCGACGACCTTGTTGGGCAGCACCGGCGGCAGCAGCCGTACCTTGCTCAGCGGCACCTTGGTGCCGGAGAGCTCGAAGTCCGCGAACGGGATGCCTTTGATGATGTCGAGGACGAGCTGGTCCGGCTGGTCGCCCTCGATCGCGCCGAAGGCGACGTTCCCGTCGATGGAGAACCTGGCGATGCGCACGGGATGCTTGGCCCCTTGACTGAACTGGGAGGAGTCTGACGCTCCAGGCTAACGCGGCAGGGGCCCCGTCCTCGCGCCCACGGCGCGGCGGGCGCCCCGCGTCCGGCTGGGCACGCCCGGCTCCTGCCCGTCGCCGGGACGGCGCCGAGGGGAGCGTGCGCCGGCGGGCGGCGCCGGGTGCCCGGGACGCGGAAGGGGCGCCCCGTGCGGTGGGACGCCCCTGTGTCCGCGGCTGCGATCGGCCTGCCCGCCGAGGCCGTCGCGCGGTCCGGGCGAGCGGGCGCGGCACCCTGTGCATCACGGGAGCACCGGTCACCGCACAGGGTGTGCGCTGCCTCAGGGGCCCGAGGCCGCTCGCGGGTCCTGCCTCCGGCCCGCGACGGGCACCGTGCGACGGCGGCGCCTGAGAGCCGGGCTTTGTCACTCCGCGGGCGCGGCCTGCTTCGGGATCTCGGTCAGGACGGTGCGCCGCGGGTTGGCGGTGCGGGTGGGGAGGGTGACGGGGTGCTCCGGCACCTCCGGCGTCCGCAGTGCGCCGGCGTCCTTGAGGTGCGCGAGCGTGGTGCGCCGGGGGTTGGCTATGGTGCGGAACATCATCGTCGTCTTCACGGTGGTCAAAGGCCCTGTCGTCTAGAGGCGCCCTGAGGGGCGCGGCCCCCCGCGCGGGCGCGCTGTCGGTTTTGCCATCTCTGTAAAGCGTCAGGCTAAACGCGCCATTCCCGGCCACCGGACCGGCAAGTCCGCCGACGGCATGTGAGTTTGCTCACGAGCCGATCGGCAAAAGGGGACAATTCTGCGCCATGTGCGGGCTTCCTCCGACCTCCACGAACCGGACATCGGCCCCCCGAAGCCCTCATTCCGCTCCCGATCATGGCGACTGGGACACCAGCGGCCCGTCGTCGGCTCGTGCTCATATGTCCGGTAACGGACAGATCGCTTTCCACGACCGGTGAGCCGCCGCTCACGTGGCGTCACGCATGTCACAGGGTGACGCGGATGCCTTGTTGGAGATCCGGCACTGTGCTGGAATGCGACGGACCGCCGCAGGATCGAGCCGGCGCACACGGGGCGCGACGCAGCGCCGAGTGGCGGCGAGAAGGGGGAACCAGCGCCGGTCACCCACGACCACCGGGGAAGGCCCGAGGACCTTCCCCACGACGCCGACACCGTCCGTCCGCTGCCGCGGACGGACGCCTGGTCCAGAGGTTGCGACGCTAGTGCAGGGACGTTTCAAGAGGGATGGCAGTGCTTCGGCGAAGCCGGAGCCCCATGGTGGGACTGGCCCCATGAAAGGCAGCTCCTCGCCCCAGCACGCCCAGAACCCGGGTTCGGCACCCGCCGGTGACCGCGGCGAGCGCGCCGGCCGCTCCGGCACGGCGGGGTCGGCACCGTCCGCCGCGGCCCCCGCCCCCACGATCAAACCGGCCACGGGACGGGGCGTGGTCGGGCCCGGTTCCCGGATGGCTCTGCGCAACTGGCGCATCTCCACCCGTCTGGTGTCGCTGCTCGCGCTTCCCGTGGTCGCGGCCACCACGCTGGGCGCGCTGCGCATCAACGAGAACCTGGACGACATCCAGCAGCTCGACAACATGAAGCTGCTGACGGACATGACCAAGCAGGCCACCGAGCTGGCCGCCGCGCTGCAGGAGGAGCGCGACCAGTCCGCGGGCCCGCTGTCGCACCCGTCCAGCGCGAGCGCCATCACGGTCAAGGGCTACCAGGAGAAGACCGACCGGGCCAAGGAGAACTTCATCGACGCCTCGGAGGAGATCGACGCCGCCAGCAAGGACGGCGACCTCCAGGGCGTGCGCGACACTCTCGTCGGCCTGGCCGGCGAGCTCAACGAGCTGGGCAGGATACGCAAGGCCGCCTACGAGGACGAGGGCAACTCGGCCCGGACCATCGAGGCCTACCACCGGCTCATCACCGAGCTGCTCGACCTCTCCCAGGACATGGCCGAGGCGACCAGCAACCCGGAGATGATCCAGCGCACCCGCGCGCTGGCCGCCTTCTCCTCCGCCAAGGAGTACGCCTCCATCCAGCGCGCCGTCATCGCGGCCGCCCTCCCGGCCAGCAACAGCAGCTCCGGCCACCTCTCCGTCAACGACCGCCTCTACGGCCAGTCGGCGCTGGACGGCGAGAACTCCGAGCTGAACAGCTTCCGCACCATCTACGGCTCCGGCGTCGACGAGCTGCTCAAGCCGGTCCAGGAGGGCAACCCGACCATCCAGGCCGCGGACGTCTACGCCAAGCGCGCGCTGGACAGCGACTCCGGTCTGTCCCAGCAGGACAAGCGCTCCTACCGCGACTGGGTGGACGACAGCTCGACCAAGATCGAGCAGATGAAGAAGATCGAGCACACGCTGCTCGAGGAGATGGAGCAGAAGGCGCGCGAGCTGCGCGGCGCCACCGAGCGGGACGCCATCATCTCCGGTGCGCTGGTGCTGCTCGTGCTCGGCGTGTCGCTGGTCGGCGCGTTCGTGGTGGCCCGCTCCATGATCCGCTCGCTGCGCCGGCTGCAGGACACCGCCACCAAGGTCGCCCAGGAGCGCCTGCCCGAGCTGGTCAAGCAGCTGTCGGAGGCCGACCCGCAGGACGTCGACACCTCCGTGGAGTCGGTCGGTGTGCACTCCCGGGACGAGATCGGCCAGGTGGCCGCGGCCTTCGACGAGGTGCACCGGGAAGCGGTCCGTCTGGCCGCCGAGCAGGCCATGCTGCGGGGCAACGTGAACGCGATGTTCACCAACCTCTCGCGCCGCTCCCAGGGTCTGATCCAGCGTCAGCTGTCGCTGATCTCCGAACTGGAGTCCCGCGAGGCGGACCCGGACCAGCTGGCCTCGCTGTTCAAGCTCGACCACCTCGCCACCCGTATGCGCCGCAACGGCGAGAACCTGCTCGTTCTGGCCGGTGAGGAGCCGGGCCGCCGCTGGACCCGCCCGGTGCCGCTGGTCGACGTGCTGCGTGCGGCCGCCTCCGAGGTGGAGCAGTACGAGCGCATCGAGCTGTCCTCGGTGCCCACCACCGAGGTCGCCGGCCGGGTCGTCAACGACCTGGTGCACCTGCTCGCCGAGCTGCTGGAGAACGCCACCTCGTTCTCCTCGCCGCAGACCAAGGTCAAGGTCACCGGTCACGCCCTGCCCGACGGCCGGGTGCTGATCGAGATCCACGACACCGGCATCGGCCTGTCCCCGGAGGACCTGGCGGCGATCAACGAGCGGCTCGCCTCGCCGCCGACCGTGGACGTCTCCGTCTCCCGCCGCATGGGCCTGTTCGTGGTCGGCCGCCTCTCCCAGCGGCACGGCATCCGCATCCAGCTGCGCCCGTCCGACTCCGGCGGCACGACCGCGCTGGTCATGCTGCCCGTGGACGTCGCCCAGGGCGGCCGGAAGCCCGCGCCCGGCAAGGGCGGCGGTCCCTCGGGCGCTCCGGCGGCCGCCGCTGCCGCCGCCGGTGCGGCCGCCGCGCGGCGTCAGGCCCAGCAGTCGGGCCAGGCCGGGCTGTTCGGCGGCTCCGGCGGCTCGCGCGGCCAGGGCGGCACCGGCCAGGGGCCGCGTGCGGCGCTGCCGGGCAACAGCGGCCGTCCGGGCGGTCCCGGCGGTCCGGGTGCGGCGCGCGGTCCGCAGGGTCCGGGGCAGCCGCAGCAGGGCCGGGCGTTCCCGGCGGGCGCCGGGGCCGGCAACCGGGCACCGGCCGGTGCGCAGGGTCTGCAGACCGCCGCTCCGGGCGGTGCGGCCCAGGGCTTCGGCGGCCGGCCCGACGGCACCCGGCAGGACGTCTTCGGCGGCGCCCGGGGCGGTGCGTCCCCGCAGCAGACGGGCGGCGCCGGGCAGAGCCGTGCCCCGCAGCTGCCCTCCCGCGGCGGTCCGCGGGCCGAGCTGCCGGGCGGTGCCCCGCAGTCCCGGACGCCGAGCTGGGGCAGCACCGAGGCGGGCGGTCCCGCCACCCCCGACACGCCGCGCGGCCACGACGAGGCCCCGCAGGCGCAGACCTCCCCCATGCCGCGGATCGACGACCGCCAGGGCCCGGGCACCACGGCCGAGATGCCGGCGCTCCCCAGCGGCGGCGAGTGGCGCGGCCCGGCTCACACCGCGTCCCCGGCCCGTCCCGGCCCGGGCGCCGGGCAGCACACGGGTTCGTTCGTCCGTTCCGACGTCTTCGGCCCGCCCGCGCCGGACGGCGGGCGCGGCGCGGGACGGCAGCCCGCCGCCGCGGACCCGTTCGCGGCCGGGCCGTCGCACGGCACCGGTGCGACCGGCCAGTACCCCGCCGTGCGCCGGGAGCACGACGCCGACGCCACCGGTCGGTACCCGCGGCCCGGACACGACGCCCCCGCAGCCGGCGGGCACGCCCTGGCGGGTCGTCAGGACCCTGCGGCCACGGGCGCCTTCCCGCGGCCCCAGCCGGCCGATCCCGCCGGTGCGCGGCGCCCCGCGCAGCCGCGGCGCCAGGAGCCGGAGGCGCTGCCGCCGGCCCCCGGCGGCAGCGACCTGGGCACTCCGCTGTACGACACCCTGGAGACCGACTGGTTCCGCGGTGGCCGGCAGCGGGCGCCGGAGCCGGAGCAGCCCCCTGCGCCCCAGCGCAACGCCGCCACCGCCTGGCGCAGCTCACCGAACGACGACCTCGTGCGGCGGGCCGAGCGAGTGCGGCAGCCCGCCTCGGGCGGTGTCACCACCTCCGGTCTGCCGCGCCGGGTGCCCCGGGCGAACCTCGTCCCGGGCACGGCTCAGCAGCAACAGCACCAGAGCGGTCCGCAGGTGTCGCGCGCGCCCGACGACGTACGCGGGCGGCTGACCAATCTCCGCCGGGGCATCGCGCAGGGCCGTCGGGCCGGTTCCGGCCAGACGGGCACCTTCCCGAGCCCCACTCACCAGCAGGAGCGACAGTGAGCCCGATGAGCCAGGCGGCACAGAACCTGAACTGGTTGATCACCAACTTCGTGGACAACACCCCGGGGGTGTCCCACACCGTGGTGGTCTCCGCCGACGGACTCCTTCTGGCGATGTCCGAAGGCTTTCCCCGCGACCGCGCCGACCAGCTCGCGGCCGTGGCCTCCGGTCTGACCTCACTGACCGCCGGCGCCTCGCGCATCTTCGAAGGCGGCAACGTGGCGCAGACGGTTGTGGAGATGGAGCGGGGATTCCTCTTCATCATGTCCATCTCCGACGGGTCGTCCCTCGCGGTCCTGGCCCACCCGGAGTGCGACATCGGGCTCGTCGGCTACGAGATGGCCCTGCTCGTGGACCGTGCGGGCGCAGTGCTGACTCCCGACCTGCGCGCCGAGCTGCAAGGCAGTCTGCTGCACTGACCGGCCGCGGCACCACCCGTTTCACCACATCACCGTCCGGCCGCCACAATCCCCCCCACCGGCCCCGTCAGACGGCTAGCCCGAACGACTTGCTGTCCCGCCCGGAGGACCCATGAACCCGCCCACCGCCCATCATGATCCGTACGCCGAGCCGTACGGGGACGAGGGCGACCAACCCCTGGTCCGCCCGTACGCCATGACGGGCGGCCGGACCCGGCCGCGCTACCAGCTCGCGATCGAGGCACTGATCAGCACCACGGCCGACCCGGCCGCGCTGATGGGGCTGCTCCCCGAGCACCAGCGGATCTGCCATCTGTGCCGCGAGGTGAAGTCGGTGGCCGAGGTCTCGGCGCTGCTGTCGATGCCTCTGGGTGTGGCCCGCATCCTGGTCGCGGACCTGGCGGAGGCCGGGTTCGTGGCCATCCACCAGCCCGGCGGCGACGAGAGCCTCGGCGGCGCACCGGACGTGACACTGCTCGAAAGGGTGCTCAGTGGACTTCGCAACCTCTAGCGGAGGGTCCGCCGGCGACACCGGGAGCC
>NZ_BNBV01000023.1 GCF_014656135.1 Streptomyces thermodiastaticus | reverse complement strand
CCAAGGCCCGCATCAAGGAGTGGGACACCCAGCTCGACGCGGTCCTGGACGCCTACTTCGACGACGGCGAGGGCGAGCCGGAGCAGGGGGCCGAAGGGGAGCAGCCGGCTGAGGCGGACCAGAAGGCCGAGGAGAGCGGGAAGGCCGAGGCCGACCGAAAGGCCGGGGAGGACCGGGACGGCAAGTCGGCGGAGGCCTCCGCTGCCCCGGACGCGAACGAGGCTGCGGCCGACGACACCGACAAGGACCGCTCCGAACCGTCGCAGGACTCGAAGCAGTCCGCCGCGTCGACGAACTGACGTGCTGACGGCGCCCTGAAGACACGGGAGCCGGCAGCACACGCAAGGTCGACCGGAGTGCGCCGACCCTCCTACGAGCTCAAGGGCTGTGCGCACCCCCTTCGAGGCCTGCGGTCAGCCGGTTCGGCGGAAATCAGGACATCACGGGGAACTCCCTGCCCCTCCGTGCGTGGAGCTGTCGCTGGTCAACCGGACGGACGCACTCGTGGTAGCGGGAAATCCAGGTGCTTCGGGAAGTCACAGCACGTCGGACAAGGGTGCTCGCCACTCCTCTATCACCTGCTGCATGTCCGGCAAAATGTGCTCCCTGCCCGGACACCGGGCCGCCACCGGGTCCGCATTGGTCAACTCCGTACGCCAGATATCCGCGACCGTGGGCGTCGCGCTCCACGTCGCCGCCGTCGGTGCGCACGTCGGCCCCGCGCAGCGACAGGACTTCCGCGTCGCCTGGCTGGTGGCGGCGGCACTGAGCGCCGCGACGGCCGTCGTCGGCGCGCGGATCACCCGCGCCGCCACACGCACGAGAAAGGTCCTGGCTCCGGCAGCCACCCAGGCCACCCGCCTCACCGACACGCACTGAACCGCTCTCCCCCAAAGCCCCGCCGCTCGGCGACGCGGTGGAGAACACGGACACATGACACGCATTCTCATCGTCGGCGCATGCGCCACCGGCGGCTGTCTCGGCCGTGCTGTCCCGCAGGGGACGGGTGAAGCCGGCGCGCTCGTCGGCCGCCCGCCTTCCGGAGGTCTGGCGGACGTGCTCCCGGCCTCGCCTCGGGCCCCGTTCGGCCGGCGGGTGTCCTCCCCGCCACGCGAGGGTGCTCCGGCGGCGACCGCGGCGCCGCGCGCCGGCCGCCGCCGGAGCGGGCGGGCCGGTGCCACCGGCATCACCCGTTCGAGCAGCTGCCGCAGACGGTCGGGCACCGGAGTGCGCACCACCGTCACGCCCGGACGCTACCGAGCGACGCCGGATGCGGACGGCGTCGGACGCAGCGTCGCCGTGAAGCTTCGGCCGTAGGCGTGTCGCGTGGTGATGTCGAGCCGGGTACCGCCGCCGACCGGGCTGACCTTGACCCCGTCGTCCGCCGAGACCGCCTTCATCGTCCGGCCGCGGACCGTGACCGAGACCGTGTCCCGCTCCATCGTCGGGTCGGACACGGCGACCTTGGTGGTGCCGTCGCGCATCTCCTGGAGGATCACCGATGCCGGGCCGTCGGCCGAGAGCCGCCCGGCGTGGTGGGTGCCCGGTGCGAAGACGTTGGCAGCCACGATGCGCAGCTTCGCCTGCTGCACGGCCTGGATCCGCGGGGTGTTGGCCAGAACGGACACCGGGCCGCCGGCGTAGGACCTCAACGCTGCTTCGGAAGCGTTCGGGACGAGGGCGTAGGCCATCGAGGTGGGTGGTGCGCCGGCCGCCTGCTCGACGGACACGGAGAAGACCTGCTTGCTCACCATGGTGTCCGGGTTGGCGGCGCGGACGAGACGGCGGCTGCGGGTGACCGTGTCGAGCGCGACGGTCGGCTGCTGCTCGTCCAGGAAGACGTATCCGACCGCGGTGCCCTGGCCGGTGTCGGCGTAGCGCAGCCAGGCCAGCGGGGCCGTGCCCGGTCCCAACCAGGCCCTGCCGTCGCGCAGTTCTCCCGTGAGAGTGACGACGTCCGAAGGGTCGGCGATCCGGCTGTCGATGGTCGTCGTCACCGGGCGTCCCGCCCGGTCACCCACCCCGGCGGCGAGGACGACGATCTCGTCGTCGAACATGAACCACGACTTCGTCGCCTCGGCGTTGCGGTAGACGACGAAATCGTCGGGAAGGGTGCCGGCTTGTTTCGCGGCATACGCCACGTCGTCGGCCTGGACGTATCCGGCGGCGCCGTACGCGCCGAGGCTCGCGCCGCCGGAGAAGGTGTTGGTGCCGCGGGGGAAGTACACGTAGGTGTTCTGCGACTCGGAGGAGGACGTGAACCCGCGTTCGGGGTTGTCGTACCACTGAGTGCCGTAGAGCTCGGGAATCGTCTTGCGGCTCTCGACGGGAGCGGTGACGCCGGCGAGACGGCAGGGCGGGACGGCCGTGTAGTAGTCGACGCCGAAGGCCTGGGTCTGGTCCTGACCGGACAGGTAGAGGTGGTAGGCGCCGTCGCCCTGGAACCATGGCATGAGGTTCTCGCCGCTCATGTACTCGTACTTGCTGATCCTCGTGGAACTGCGGGCCAGAGCGAAGGCGTAGCCGGGTCGCCGGTGGACGGTCCTGTCCATCGCATTGAACGCCACGTTGCGTGCAGGGGGGTTGAGGTCCTTGGCCGGGACCGACGCATCGGCGAGGAGGGCGGCGTAGCGGGCGATGCTCACCGGGGAGACGAAGCTCACGGGGTCGGGTGCGGCCTTCGACGTCCGCGCGAGGTATGTGACGTAGCCCTGCAGGGCCGTGGCGTCGGTACCGGACGCGCAGTCGGAGAGATCGACGACGGCCTCGACGACGGAGGCGACGGAGTCGTACCCGGTGGCGGTCCGGGACACCGCACGGCCCTTGACCATGTCCATCATCCAGCCCTCGAAGATCAGGGGAGCGAAGCCGTCGACCACCCAGGTGTGTACGGTGCCGGCGAGGCCGTCGATGTCCTGGGCGTAGCTCGTGCCATGAAGGATCTTGAGGGTCTGGACGACGCGGGTGAGCAGTCCGGTGCCGTAGGAGCCGGTGTAGGCGACGGAGGCGTGCTGGATGAACGAACCGTCGGCGTAGAAGCCGTCGGTGACGCCGTGCAGGGGGTGGTACGGATCGACCGTCGCGAAGACGGTCAGCTGGTCGGTGATGGCCTTCCTGATGCGGGCGCCGTCGTCGAGCACGGCGCCCTGCAGGATCCGGTTCGTGGTGATGTCGGCGAGGTTGGCTCCGGTGTGGAAGCGCGAGTCGAGGTCGACGTCGCCGTCCTTGCCGTTGCGCAGGTAGGCGTCCATCGAGGCGACGTAGGCGGCGGTGAGTCCGGGCCGGTACTTTGCGAGGTGGTCCTTGAGCAGGACGAGGATCTTGCTCACGTGGGAGGAGATGCCGATCTCCCAGGTGAACCAGTTGCCGTAGTAGCCCTTCGACGGGGTGCCGTAGTAGTCGTCGTAGAGCCGGGCCAGGCCGTCGACGACCCGTGTCTGGACGGCCACGTTGTCGCGGAGACAGGACGCCGTGGCGCCGGGCGTGCGGGTCGCGAGGGCGATCTCGTAGAGGTACTGGAACGATCTGGTCAGGTTCGTGTCGCTGGTGCCGAGGGGGACGCCCCGGAACAGCTCCCCCTGCCCGGCTTCGTCCATCGCGGTCAGCCGGGCCCGGGCGGTCGCGTCGATGGCCGCGAGTTTGCCACTGACCTCCGGCCGGGCGTTGGAGTCCGCGGTGCCGGCGAACATCGCGACGACGTTGTCGAGCAGTACGGCGTGGTCGGCGGCCGCGTCGGCGGGCCGGGGCACCGCCCATGCCCGGAGCGGCCGCGTCACTGCCAGCAGGGTTGCTGCGGGGAACAACGACAACAGAGCACGACGTGAGGTCTGCACGGGCCGCTCCAAGGCTCGACCGTAAGGCGCTTGCCGCATCCAACCAACTGTGAGTCCGCCTGTCACCGGTGCTGTGACCGCGAAGGTTCGCCGGGAAGCTCGCGGTGTCCGGAGCGGTGCCGCGTGGGAGGCCGTGCCGCCGGCTCCCGGATTGTGGCGATGGCCGACGGAAGGCAGGGTGGTTTCGAGACGGGTCCACGGAGGTGTGGCGCATGTCGGAGATGAACCCGGAGCACGCAACCACCAACGAGGTCTCCCTGCCGCCCGAGGTACAGGTGCTGCAGGAGGTCACTCCGCCCTTCTTTCCCGAAGGCGGTTCGGGAACGACCATTCTCGTCGAGTGGCCTCCCGGCCACCCTGGGCTCCCTCCGCATCGCCACTCGGGCCCGGCGTTCGGCTACGTTGTGGAGGGCGCGCTCCGGTTCGAACTCGAGGGCGAGCCGGAGCGTGTGGTCCAGGCCGGCGGGACGTTCTGGGAGCCGGGCGGTGACGTGATCCACTATCAGGACGGCAACGCACTGTCCGACGCGCCGACCACGTTCGTGGTGACCATGCTGTGCGCGCCGGGCCGGCCGATGCTCACCTTGGTCGACGAGGAGGAGCTGACCGAACGGGCGCACCTGCGCGCCCCGCGTCCGTCCGAAGGCTGACCCGGCGAGATCGCTGGTGTGACGCCCGGAAGACCGGTCCGGGAGCACCGCGCCTGTCGCTCTCGCCATGCCGCTGCGCCGGGCGCACGGCGAAAGAGCGTCAGGCCTGTCGATCGGGTTCGAAAACGCCGCGGCACGTGACGCCCGCACCGGGCGGGCTCCGCTCGTCGAGACGGTCACCTTCGTCGACGGTCTGCGGCGACGGTCTCCGAGGCCGCCCCTCCTCAGTCGGTCGACGCGCATGTCACCCCGGCGTATGGCGGCATATATGGCATATGTGCCTGCGACAACGTAATCTCCATCTCCACGAAAGGCGTGTCATGAGGATCGCAGTCATCGGCGGCACCGGGCTCATCGGGTCGCAGGTCGTCACGAACCTGAACGCCGCCGGTCACGAGGCGGTACCCCACTCGCAGTCCACCGGCGTCGACATCATCAGCGGCCGGGGAGTGGACGAGGCGATGGCGGGCGCCGACGTCGTCGTCAACGTGACGAACTCCCCGACCTTCGACGAAGCCTCGCTCGCCTTCTTCCGGACGTCGATGGACAACCTGCTGGCCGCGGCCCACAAGGGCGGTGTCGGTCACTTCGTCATCCTCTCGATCGTCGGCGTGGACCAGGTACCGGAGCTGGACTACTACCGGGCCAAGACGCTCCAGGAGCAGATCCTCGCGGCCGGCCCGGTCCCCTACTCGATCGTCCGCGCCACGCAGTTCATGGACTTCATGGACACCGTGCTGTCCTGGACAGCCGACGACGACACCGTCCGGTTGCCCGCCACGCCGATCCAGCCGATCGCCTCCAAGGACGTGGCGCGGGCGGTGGCGGAGGTCGCCGTGGGCGACCCGGTGAACGGCATCCACACCATCGCCGGCCCCGAGGTCTTCCCCCTGGACGAGCTGGGCCGGATCACCCTGGCCCACAAGGGCGACAACCGCACCGTCGTCACCGACCCCACCGCCGGCATGTTCGCGGTCGTCAAGGGTGACGTCCTCACCGACAGGAACGCCCACCTCGCTCCCACCCGCTACACCGATTGGCTCTCCTGACCTGCTCGCGCCCTCTGAGGTGCGCGGACCGCCGCGCGGGAGGCCGCCGGCCGGCGTCGGCTACGGCCGCTTCTGGTCGTCGTACTCGGTCAGTCCGGCGTCCAGCAGCGCGGGCTGGTAGGTGCCCGCCGCCTTGGAGAGCCAGCGCAGGCTGTGGTAGCCGACCAGGACCAGGAGGGTGCCCAGGGCGATGCCGCTGAGCTCGAAGGTGTGGGTGATCTTCAGGCTGACGCCGCCGATGCCCACGATCAGCCCGGCCGCCGCCGGTATCAGGTTGAGCGGGCGGCCGAAGTCGACCTTGTTGCGGATCCAGATCTGGGCGCCGAGCAGGCCGATCATGCCGTAGAGGATGACGGTGATGCCGCCGAGGACACCGCCCGGGATCGCCGCGACGAAGGCGCCGAACTTCGGGCACAGGCCGAAGAGCAGCGCGAAGAACGCCGCGCACATGTAGGCCGCGGTGGAGTAGACGCGGGTGGCGGCCATGACGCCGATGTTCTCCGCGTACGTGGTCGTCGCCGGGCCGCCGGCCACCGTCGAGACCATGGTCGCCGCGCCGTCCGCCATGATCGCGGTGCCGAGTTCGTCGTCCAGCGGGTCTCCCGTCATCTCGCCGACGGCCTTGATGTGGCCGGTGTTCTCCGCGACGAGCGCGATCAGGACCGGCAGGGCCACGACGATCGCGGAGGCGCTGAACGCGGGCGCGTGCAGGTCGGGGAAACCCACCCAGGCGGCCTGCTTCACCGCGGTCAGGTCCAGACGCCAGTGGTCGGTCACCTTGCCGCTGCCGTCCACCGAGTGGATCTTGCCCGCGGTCAGGTCCAGGATCCAGGAGAGCACGTAGCCGAAGAGCAGGCCCAGGAAGATCGCGATGCGTGACCAGAATCCGCGCAGCACCACCAGGGCGAGCCCGGTGA
This sequence comes from Streptomyces thermodiastaticus, assembly GCF_014656135.1. GTDB lineage: Bacteria > Actinomycetota > Actinomycetes > Streptomycetales > Streptomycetaceae > Streptomyces > Streptomyces thermodiastaticus. The sequence goes on along the minus strand of NZ_BNBV01000023.1, from coordinate 93,517 downwards.
ACAGCAGGGTGGCGAGCGCGGTCCACTGGTCCTGCGGCCAGTAGCTGGAGGCGGCCACCGGGGCGAGGTTGAAGCCGATCAGCATGACCACGGCACCCGTCACCGCGGGCGGCAGCACGGCGTGGACGACCCGCGAGCCGAGGAACCGGATGACGACGCCGACCACCGCGAGGGCGAGACCCACGACGAACAGGGCGCCGGTCAGCTCGGCCGGACCTCCGCCCTGGCTGCCGATGACGGCGGCGACACCGACGAAGGAGAGCGACGACCCCAGGTAGCTGGGCACCCTCCCCCGTGTGATCACCAGGAACAGCAGCGTCGCCACACCCGAGGCCATCAGGCCCAGGGCGGGGTCGAGGCCCATGAGCACCGGGGCGACGAAACACGCACCGATCATGGAGACGACGTGCTGCGCACCGAGGCCGATCGTGCGGGTCCAGGTGAGCCGCTCTCCCGGCCGGACGACCTCACCCGGATGCAGGTGCCGCCCGTCACCGTGCAGCTTCCAACCGAAACCCGACATCTGGAAACGCTCCGTTCGTTTTACTGTCGAACGAAAATACAAGATGCCTGGCCACCCGGCCGAATCGATCGAGGTGCGCCCACCGCGGGCCGGCGACCCGCCCGGCCCCCTCGCCGCGTGCGCGCGGATCCGGCGGCCGTACGCGCGGGTGCGGCAGCCGTGCGCCGCTCCCGTCGCGCCCCGCGCGACACGCTCGTGTTTCCCCCGTTCCGGGGAAGTGCGGGGCCGATGGGCGCCGGACGCGGGCCGGGCCTGGGAATCTGCCCGCATGGGGCAATCGGCACAACTCATCCGCCGCCCGCACACAGTGGACAGCGTGCTCGCCCGGATGCGCGAGCTGGCCGCCACACTGCCGGAGCGGGACGGGATCGCGGTGTTCAACCGGGTCTACCTCACCGTCACCGAGGAAGTGGCGCGGAGCCTGACCACCGGGCGGTTCAGGGACCCGCGGGCCACCGCGACGCTGGACGTGCACTTCGCGGTGCGCTATCTCGACGCCGTGGACGCGGCGGCCGAGGGGCGGCGCCCGCCCGGCTGCTGGCGGCCGCTGATCCAGTTCCGCCGGCACCCGGGGATCCGACCGCTGCAGTTCGCGCTGGCCGGCATCAACGCGCACATCGGTCACGACCTGGCGCTGGCCGTCGTGGACGCCTGCCGCGCCCTGGACTGCGAACCGGCCGACCTGGAGAGCGACTACGACCGGGTCGGCGACCTGCTCGTCGCCCTGGAGGAACGGGTCCGCGAGGATCTGATGCCCGGCCCCGACCTGCTGGAGCTAGCCGACCCGCTCACCCATCTGGTGGACGCGTGGAGTCTGGAGCAGGCCCGCAGCGCCGCCTGGTCGGCCGCGCGGGCACTGTGGGCACTGCGCCGGCTGCCCGACCTGGCGGAGGAGTTCGCCCAGCGGCTGGACGCGGCGGTCGGCTTCGCCGGGCGCATGATGCTCACCCCGCTGCCGTCCTGACCGGGCGGCCGGCGCCCGCCGGACCGTACGGCCACCCGTGTGACCGCCCGCGCAATCGCACCGCGGGCCGCGGTGCTGCCGGGAATGCACAGTCGTCACTGTACGTTGCACCATCGACACGCTCGATGACGAAGGAGGGCACATGGCGACTCGGCTGGGCCTCGGCCTCCCCCAGAATCATCAGTTCCACCTGGGCAGGGACGTTCCCGACGTCGCGCGCGCCGCGGAGCGCATCGGCTACGACAGCCTGTGGGTGTACGAGCGGGCCCTGTTCCCCGAGCCCGCCGCCCAGGGGCTGTACGGCATCGAGGGCATGCCGTGGCCCGATGCCTACCGGCATGTGGCCGACCCGTTGGTCACGCTCACCCTGGCCGCGGCGGCCACCGAACGGGTCGAGCTGGGCAGCAGCGTGCTCGTGGCGCCGCTGCACCTGCCGTTCCAGCTCGCCAAGGCACTGGCCTCGCTGGACGCGGCCAGCGGTGGCCGGGTGATCGCCGGGCTCGGCACCGGCTGGTCCCTGGACGAGTACGCGGCCACCGGCGTGCGGCCGATCAAGGAGCGCGGGCCCGTGCTCGACGAGGTGCTCGACGTGTGCCGGGCGGTGTGGGGCCCCGACCCGGTGCGCTACAGCGGCCGGATCACCGCGATCGAGTCCGCCGCGGTCGGCCCCAAGCCGGCCCGGCCCATCCCGATTCTGCTGGCCGCCGCATCGCGGAAGGCCCGTGAGCGTCTGGTGGACCGCGCCGACGGCTGGCTGCCCGTCGGCTCGGGCGTGGACGACATCGCCCGCCAGTGGCAGGCACTGCAGGAGCTGGCCGCCGAACGCGGCCGCACGCAGCCGATCCGGACGGTGCTGCGGGCCAACACGCGCTACACGCCCGAGGGCCACCAGGGCGGCGACCGGCCGCCGTTCCACGGCAGCGCGGACCAGATCGTCGAGGACGTGCTCGCCCACGCGGCCATCGGCCTGGACGAAATCCTGGTGGACCTGCAGAGCGGGGTCCGCGACGCCGAGGAACTCAAGGACGTCGCCGCGGAGGTGTACGAGAAGGCACGGGCGGCCGGACTCTGACCGTCCGCGCCGGCACGGGAGCTGCGCTGTCCGTGCCGGCGGACACCAGAGGGCCCGGTGTTCCGCGGCGTGCCCGCGCAACGTCCTGCCGGGCCCGCCGGCGCACAGCCCGCGGGCCCGGCATGATCACGCGGACGCGAGGCGCGGGGATCTAGTCCTCCGGCAGTTCCACCGGCGCGATCTCGTCGAAGACGTCGCCCGGGCCGGGGTTGGACGGGTCGGTCGAGCCTCCGAGGTGGTGCATGACGCCCCAGACCGCGTTCAGCGCGGTCTGGACGGCGCCCTCGGCCCAGCCGGCCGTCCAGGAGATGTCGTCGCCGGCCAGGAAGATGCCCCGCTTGTCCTCGGGCAGCCGGTCCTGCATGAAGTGGGTGAACAGGCGGCGCTGGTAGCGGTAGTGGCCGGGCAGGTTCGCCTTGAACGCGCCCATGAAGTAGGGCTCGTTCTCCCAGGAGACAGTCACCGGGTTGCCGATGATGTGCCCCCGGATGTCGACGTTCGGATAGATCTCCGACAGGGACGCCAGCATGACCTCCATCCGCTCCTCGGCGGACAGCGGCAGCCACTTCAGGCTGTCGTCGCACCAGGTGTAGGAGAGGCAGATGACAGCGGGCTTGTCCGGTCCGTTGTCGAGCAGGTAGGTGCCGCGGGTCATCCGGTCGGTGAGGGTCATGGACATCACGTCCCGCCCGTTCTCGTCCTTGTCCAGCCAGAACGGCCGGTCGACGGGGACGAAGAGTTTGGAGGACTCCATGTAGTGGGTGCGCTCGATCGCGGTCCAGTGGTCGATCGGGAACAGCTCCTCGTCGCACCGGATCTTGGACAGCAGCATCCACGACTGCGCGGTGAAGATCACCGCCCGGTAGGTGCGGATGTCGCCGCCGGCGTCGGTGACGGTGATCCGGTTGCCCGCGGTGCGGTGCAGGCGGGTCACGGCCGGACGCGGGGCGCCGTCCGGGTGCAGGGACTTCAGCGAGGTGCCGTGCGGCCAGTGGACGATCTTCTCGGGCCGGCGTTCCCAGAGCCGGAGCGGCAGTTGCTGAGAGCCGCCGACGATGCCCCGGTGGCGGTCGTCGGCCTCGGTGTAGACGACGCGCAGGATCTCCAGGATGGAGTTGGGGAAGTCGGTGTCCCAGCCGCCGGTGCCGAAGCCGACCTGGCCGAAGATCTCGCGGTGCCGGAAGGAGCGGAAGGCCTCCGACGCGCACAGGAAGCCGTAGAAGGTCTGGTTGTCGAGTTTCTCGACCAGCTCCGACCAGATCTCGCGGATGCGCCGCACGTCCCGCTGCCGGATGGCCTGGTTCATCTCGGAGAAGCGGGCGCCCTCTTCGAGGCACGCGGTCCAGGCGTCGGCGACGTCCCGGTAGACCTGCGGCAGGTCGTCGATGGTCCTCGCGTAGTGCGTCTCGCCCTTGAGGTCGACGACGGTCGACGGGGTCGCGTCCGCCAGGGGGTTGGGGAACGGCTTGGTCTCCAGGCCGACCAGGTCGATGTAGTGCTGCAGGGCCGTGGAGGACGGCGGGAAGCGCATCGCGCCCATCTCGGCGGTCAGCGACGCGTCGCAGCCCTCGAAGCCGACGGTGCGCAGCCGGCCGCCGATCCGGTCGGCCTCGTAGACGACGGGCTTGAGGCCCATCTTCATCAGCTCGTAGGCGGCGACGATGCCCGACAGGCCGCCGCCGACGACGGCCACCTCGGTGCCGTGCTCGGTGGCGGGTATCTGGCCCAGGCCCGCCGGGTGGGCGAGGTAGTCGTCGTAGGCGTAGGGGAAGTCCGGACAGAACATGGTGATCGGCGGCTGCTGCGGGTCGGCGTGCTCGACGGCGTTGGGCACCGTGGACGTCATGGGGTACGGACTCCTTGCACAGACGAACTCGGGAAGGTTCGGGGAAACGGTTCGGCCGGGTCAGACCAGGGACCCGTACAGGCCGGGGCGGCGGTCGCGCAGGTACGGGTTGGTGATACGGGAGGCGGCCAGGAAGGCGGGGTCGGCGTCGGCGAGGAGCAGTTCCTCGCCGCGCCCGCCGCGGGCACGGGCCACACCGTCGGGACCGGCGAGGACGGAGAGCCCGACGAACTCGAACTCCCCTTCGCGGCCGGTCCGGTTGACGTACGCCACGTACATCTGGTTCTCGAAGGCCCGCACCGGCACCAGGGATTCGGCGACGAACTGGAAGGGGTGCATCTGGGCGGTCGGGACGAGGAGGAAATCCGTTCCGGCCAGGGCGTGGGCGCGGACGGTCTCCGGGAACTCGACGTCGTAGCAGATGACGATGCCGACGGTCAGGCCGTGCAGTTCGGCCTGGACGACCGGCTGCTCGCCCGGGGTGAAGTGGTCGCGTTCGAAGCAGCCGAAGAGATGGGTCTTGCGGTAGTTCGCCAGGCGGGTGCCGTCGGCGGAGATCAGCTGGGCGGAGTTGAAGACCGCTGCGCCGTCCCGCTCGGGGTAGCCGTAGGCCACGGCCAGTCCGTGCCGGCGGGCCAGCTGTGCGACCGCGTCCGCGGCCGTGCCGTCGGCGGGCTCGGCGAGACGGGCGACGTCGTCGCCGATGGCGTATCCGGTCAGGAACAGCTCCGGGGCGACGAGCAGCGCGGCCCCCGCGTCCGCGGCCCGGCCCGCGGCCTCGTCCAGCTCCTTGAGGTTCTCGGCGACGCAGCCGGGACGGCCGGAGCTCTGGAGCAGGGCGGTGCGCATGCGGAATCCTCGCCGGTGAGGGGGTGATCGGGGCGCCTGACGAAGGCGCTACGACGGTACGGTCGGCCGGCTCGCGCGGACAAGCGTCAGCTGTTGCGGGGTGAGGCGCTGATCATTGCGTGCCGGGGCGGCTCGGCGGTGATTCGTTGCGCGGGGGCGGAAGGGCTGCTCAGGGCCGCGCTGGACGCCGTCCGACCGGGGCCTGTGCGGACGCCTGGCGACCGGTCGGGTTGCGCGCCTCGGGGTCGGCCGGAGACGCCGGTGCCCCGGGGCGGTCCGCGGGATCGGGCCGCCCCGGGGCACCGGGGTTGTTCGCCGGGGCGGGCGGGTGTCGTCCGGCCGCCCCCGGCGTCAGGCGGGCGAGCCGGAGTTGAAGCGGCGCACCAGCGGGGAGAGGACCAGCACCGACTTGGTGCGTTCCACGAACGGCTCGCCGGCGATGCGTTCCAGGACGCGTTCGAAGTGCCGCATGTCCGCGGCGAAGATGTGGGCGATCGCGTCGGCGTCACCGGTGACGGTGGAGGCGGCGACGACCTCCTGGTACCGCTCCAGCCCGCGCTGGATGGTCTCCGGCGAGGTGTTGCTGCGGCAGTAGATCTCGACGAACCCCTCGGTCGCCCAGCCGAGCGCCGCCGGATCGACGCGGACGGTGAAACCGGTGATGGCTCCGGTGGCGCGCAGCCGGTCCACGCGCCGCTTGACCGCGGGGGCGGAGAGGCCGACGAGCTGCCCGATGTCCGCGTAGGAGCGGCGGGCGTCCTCGGCGAGGGCGTGCACGATGCGTTCGTCGAGATCGTTCAGCACGGGGTACGGGTCACTTCTTCGTGTTCGGTGGTTCTACTGCTCCGCCGCCGCGGGACCTGCGGGTTCCGCGAGGCGGGACCGGCGATAGCCGTATACGAAGTAGAACACGAGCCCGACGGCCATCCAGACCCCGAAGACCACCCAGGTCACGGCGGACAGGCTGCCCATCATCCAGACGCAGAAGAGGAAGCCCAGCGCGGGCAGCAGAGGCGACAGCGGCACCCGGAAGGTGCGGTGCATCGTCGGGCGGGTCCGGCGCAGCACCACGACGGCGACGTTGACCAGGGCGAAGGCGAACAGGGTGCCGATGCTGGTGGCGTCGGCGAGCTGGCCCAGCGGGACCGCCGCGGCCAGCACCCCGCAGAACGCCGAGACGATCAGCGTGTTGGCGCGGGGCGCCCCGGTCTTCGGGTGGACCCGGGAGAACACCTTGGGCACCAGTCCGTCGCGGGACATCGCGAACAGGATGCGGGTCTGGCCGTAGAGCACGGTCAGCACGACGCTGGCGATGGCGACGACCGCGCACGCGGCCAGCAGGGTGCCCCAGAAGCTCTGCCCGGTGACCTCCCGCATGATCTGGGCGAGGGCCGCCTCGGAGTCGTTGAACTGCCGCCACGGCTTGGCGCCCACGGCGACGGCGGCGACCAGGACGTACAGGGCGGTGACGATGACCAGCGACAGCATGATCGCGCGGGGCAGGTCGCGCTGCGCGTTCTTCGCCTCCTCGCCGGCGGTGGAGGCGGCGTCGAAGCCGATGTAGGAGAAGAACAGCGTGGCTCCCGCCGCGCTGACACCGCTCATGCCCAGCGGCATGAAGTGAGAGTAGTTGCCGGAGCGGAAGCCCTGCACGCCGATGGCGCAGAACAGCACCAGTGCGGCGATCTTCACACAGACCATGATCGTGTTGGCGCGGGCCGACTCCCGGGCGCCGCCCAGCAGGAAGACCATGGCAAGGAGGACGACGATCAGCGCCGGCAGGTTGAACACGCCGCCGTCGCCGGGCGGGGCCGACAGCGACGCCGGGAGGGTGACGCCGATGGTGCCCTTCAGCAGCTCGTTGAGGTACTCGCCCCAGCCGACGGCGACCGCGGCCACCGACACGCCGTACTCGAGCACCAGGCACCAGCCGCACACCCAGGCGATCAGCTCGCCCATCGTTGCGTATGCGTACGAGTACGAGGAGCCGGAGACCGGGATGGTGCCGGCCAGCTCCGCGTAGGACAGGGCCGAGAACAGGGCCGTGAGGCCGGCTATCACGAAGGACAGGGTGACGGCGGGACCGGCCTTGGGGACCGCCTCGCCGAGGACCACGAAGATGCCGGTGCCCAGGGTGGCACCGATGCTGATCATGGTGAGCTGCCACAGGCCGAGGGAGCGGCGCAGCGAGCCGCCCTCGCCCTGGCCACCCTCGGCGACCAGGCGTTCCACGGGCTTGCGCCGCATCAGTCGCGCCCCGGCGGTCAGGGGGACGGCGGGGCTGCTGTGGTCCGGGGGTGCGCCCTGATCGAGCACGCGCGGCTCCTTGTCGCTGGGTGGTGGAAGGTGGCGGGGGCGGGCGGCGCCCCGTCCCAGGGCACCACCGAGCGGGGTCCCTGCCACGCCGAGTACTGCGCAGACCTTACGAGGCCGTGCTTCACGAGCGTAACGCAGCAACCTTGCGTGCCTGCGCACGATCATTGCGTTCTCGGGCCGTGAATGGATCTTCGTTGCGCACAAGGATACGGACTTTTGCGTGCGGCACGGGCGATGTGTCCCGGTGTGCGGGCATACGTACGGCCCCTGTTCCCCGCGGGCGGCGGGCGGACAGGGGCCGTGGAAGCGGGGTGCGCCGGTCAGGTCCAGCTGGCGTGCAGCGGCTTGCCCTCGGCGTAGCCGGCGGCGCTCTGGACGCCGACGACGGCCTTGTCGGCGAACTCCTCCAGGGTGGCGGCACCGGCGTAGGTGCAGGCGGAGCGGACGCCCGCGATGATCGAGTCGATCAGGTCCTCCACGCCCGGGCGGGTCGGGTCGAGGAACATCCGGGAGGTGGAGATGCCCTCCTCGAACAGCGCCTTGCGGGCGCGGTCGTAGGCGGACTCCTCGGCGGTCCGGTTGCGCACGGCCCGCGCGGAGGCCATGCCGAAGGACTCCTTGTACAGGCGGCCGTCGGCGTCCTGCTGCAGGTCGCCGGGCGACTCGTAGGTGCCGGCGAACCAGGAGCCGATCATCACGTTGGACGCGCCGGCCGCGAGGGCCATGGCCACGTCGCGCGGGTGACGCACGCCACCGTCGGCCCACACGTGCTTGCCGTACTTCTTCGCCTCGGCGGCGCACTCCAGCACCGCGGAGAACTGCGGCCGGCCCACGCCGGTCATCATGCGGGTGGTGCACATGGCACCGGGGCCGACGCCGACCTTGATGATGTCCGCGCCCGCCTCGACGAGGTCGCGGACACCCTCGGCGGAGACGATGTTGCCGACGACGACGGGCACCTGCGGGTCCAGGGCGCGGACCGTGCGGATCGCGGCGATCATCGTCTCCTGGTGGCCATGCGCGGTGTCGATGACGAGCGTGTCGACGCCCGCGTCCAGCAGCTGCTTGGCCTTGCCGCCCACATCGCCGTTGATGCCCACGGCGGCAGCGATGCGCAGCTTGCCCGCGGCGTCGGTCGCCGGGGTGTACAGCGTGGCGCGCAGCGCGCCCTTGCGGGTGAGGATGCCGGCCAGGCGGCCGTCCTTGTCGACGGCGGGCGCGTAGCGGCGGTTGGCGGCGTCCAGGGTGTTGAAGGCCTTGCGCGGGTCGATGTCCGCGTCGAGCAGCAGCAGGTCGCGGGACATGACCACTTCGAGCTGGGTGAAGCGGTCGACACCGGTCAGGTCCTGGTCGGTGACGACGCCGACGGGCCGGTGGTCGTCGTCGACGACCACGCCGGCGTTGTGCGCCCGCTTGGGCAGCAGGGCGAGGGCGTCGGCGACCGTCTGGTGCGGGGCCAGGACGATCGGGGTGTCCAGCACCAGGTGACGGCTCTTGACCCAGGAGATGACGTCGGTGACCACGTCGATCGGGATGTCCTGGGGGATGACCACCAGACCGCCGCGGCGGGCGACGGTCTCGGCCATGCGGCGGCCGGCGATCGCGGTCATGTTGGAGACGACGATCGGGATGGTGGTGCCCGTGCCGTCCGGGGAGCTGAGGTCCACGCCCTGACGCGAGCCGACCGCGCTGCGGCGCGGCACCATGAAGACGTCGTCGTACGTCAGGTCGTACGGGGGCTGGATGTCGTTGAGGAAACGCACGTGCTGCACATCCCAGTGGATCAAAGGTGGCCCCCCGACGGGACAGCCAGGGGGAAGAAGCACGTACTTCATTCTCCCATGCGACAGGGCCTGGCATGCCCTGTCGCATCGCCCAGCGGAGCGCGGACGCGTCAGGAGGTTCCTCCGAGAACCAGGGCCACGGCGACGGCCCGGCTGCGGTCCGCGGCCTGGGTGAAGACCTCTTGCGCGATCTGCCACTCCCGCGGGTTCGCCTGCGCGTACCCCTGCCAGCCGCGGACCACGAGCAGCAGCCCGCGCTCGGCGGCCGGGGCGGGCCACACCGTCCGGTCGCCGAGGCTGTCGGCGAGCGCGTCCCAGTTGCGCCCGAACCAGTCGGGCAGCCGCAGCGCGGCGGCGACGCGGTCCATGAGGGCGGCCTTGTCGGTGACGCCGTCCAGGTCGAGGGTGACCACGGCCCGGTCCGCGAGGTCGGTCCGCGTGGTGTGTTCGCTCATCTCGGTGTCGTCTTCGTCTCCGCGGGGACGCCGGGCAGCGCCCCCGCTTCGGGGTCCGTCAGGCGCCGTCGGGGTCCGCCCGGTTCAGGGCGGGCTTCGGCGCGGGTCCGGCCGTCATCAGGTAGTCGGCGGCCGAGGTGTCCGTGACCAGGCTGGTGACCAGGCCGGAGCGCAGCACCGCGTCGATCGCCGGCGCCTTGCGCTGCCCGCCCGCGATGGCCACCACCTCCGGGATGCGGCGCAGCTGGTCGGCCTTGACGGTGATGCACCGCTCCCCCAGGTCCCGTCCGATGCGGCGGCCCTCGGCGTCGAAGAGGTGCGCGGACATCTCGGCGGCCACGCCCAGCGAGGCGTAGTGGGCGCGCTCCTCCTCGCTGAGCATGTCGTGCACGGTGGAGATGCCCGGCTCCCAGGATCCGATGGACACGCAGGCCACCGTGACCTTGTCGAAGTACTCGAAGGCGCGGGCGATGCCGGTCTGGTTGCGCAGCGCTGCGGCGGTGGCCGCGTCCGGCAGCAGCATCGGCGCGTAGATGGGGTGCGCGTCGCCGCCGGAGACCTGGGCGGCGCGGCGGACGGCCTCGACCGAGCCGCGCTCGGCGGTGCCGGCGTCGTACACGCCGGTCAGCTGCACCACGGTGCACGGGGGCAGCCGGTCCAGGGCCGCCGCCATGTGGATGGTGGAGCGGCCCCAGGCCAGGCCCAGGACGTCCCCTTCGGTGACGAGCTCGCCGAGCAGGTCGGCGGCGACCTCGCCGAGGTTCTCCGGGTCGGGGGTCTCCTCGGCGTCGGCCGGGGACTCCACGACGACGGCGTGCCTGAGGCCGTAGCGGGCGCGCAGGGCGTCGGAGCGCTCGGCGTCCAGTTCGGCCGGCACACGGATCTCGATGCGGACGAGGTCCCGTTCGAGAGCGGTCTCCAGGACCCGGGCCACCTTGAACCGGCTGACCCCGAACTCCTCGGCGATCTGGATCTTGGACTTGCCCTCGAGGTAGAAACGGCGGGCCATGGCCGCCGCCTGAACCAGCTCAGCGGGTCCCATCCGCACTGCTGACCGGCCCGCTGACATACCCGACACGGCGCTCTCCTCACTGCACTGCTGTTCACACTCTGGATTCGCCGTTCATCCTTCCAGATACGGCGCACTCGATCAGCCCTGTGGAGGACCGTTCACGAAGCTGATGCCCCGTGTCCGCCTCGCGGACCCCCGTGGGCGCAGGCCCAGGCCGCCCGGGACGTGGCCGCCTCGGCACTGGCGCGCAGGGCACGGACCGCCTCGGCCGGGTCGTCGGCGCCGTAGACGGCCGAACCGGCCACGAAGACGTCGGCGCCGGCCTCCGCGCAGCGCTCGACGGTGGCGGCGGAGACCCCGCCGTCGACCTGGAGCCACAGCGACAGGCCGTGCTTGGCGATCAGCTCCCGGGTGCGGCGGATCTTGGGCAGCATGATGTCGAGGAACGCCTGCCCGCCGAAGCCGGGCTCCACCGTCATGATCAGGACCATGTCCAGCTCGGGGAGCAGGTCCTCGAACGGCTCGATGGGCGTGGCGGGCTTGAGCGCCATGGAGGCGCGGGCGCCCTTGGCGCGGATCTCGCGGGCCAGGCGGACCGGGGCGGCGGCGGCCTCGGCGTGGAAGGTGACCGAGGAGGCGCCCGCCTCGACGTACTGCGGCGCCCAGCGGTCCGGGTCCTCGATCATCAGGTGGCAGTCCAGCGGGGTGTCCGTGGCCCGCGCCAGGGATTCCACGACCGGCACGCCGAGGGTGAGGTTGGGGACGAAGTGGTTGTCCATCACGTCGACGTGGAGCCAGTCGGCGCCTTCGACCGCCTTCGCCTCGTCGGCGAGACGCGCGAAGTCCGCGGACAGGATGCTGGGGTTGATCTGCACGGCCATGCCCTCAAGCCTGCCATGCCGCGAGGCCCGGCCGGAACGCGGTCCTGGGTGCGCGGGGCGACGCCCTCCCGGGGCGCGGGGTGTCCCTCGCCGGCGCCGGCGAGGGTGCGGGTGCGCGGTGTCCCGGCGGGCGGTCTGACCGTGCGCTCCGGCGAGCGTGCGCCGGTGCGCCGCGCGGCCGGTCCGGTCGGCCGGTCCCGCGCGGCGGCATCGGGTGCACGGGCCCCCGGTCAGCCGGTCCTGCGCAGCAGCGCCAGGTACATCGCGTCCGTGCCGTGCAGGTGCGGCCACAGCTGCACGTCCGGGCCGTCGCCCAGCTCCGGTACGCCGTCGAGGAGCGGACGGGCGTCGAGGAGATCCGCCTCGGGCATCTTCTTGAGCGTGTCGGAGACGACCGCGCGGGTCTCGGCGAGGTGGGGCGAGCACGTGGCGTAGGCGACGACGCCGCCGACGCGGACCGACTCCAGGGCGGTGCGCAGCAGGCCGCGCTGGAGCGGGGCGAAGCCGTCCAGATCCTCCGGGCGCCGCCGCCAGCGTGCCTCGGGGCGCCGGCGCAGGGCGCCGAGACCGGTGCAGGGAACGTCGACGAGCACCCGGTCGAAGCTGCCGGGCCGCCAGGCCGGGCGAGTGCCGTCGGCGGTGACGACCTGGTACGGGCCCGGATTGCCGGCCAGGGCCTTGGCGACCAGCCCGGCGCGGTGCAGCTGCTTCTCGGAGGCGACCAGCGCGGCCCCGCGCTCGGCGGCCAGCGCGGCCAGCAGGGCCGCCTTGCCGCCGGGTCCGGCGCACGCGTCGAGCCAGCGCTCGTCCCGGCCGTCCAGCGGCGCGTTCGCCAAGGCGAGCGCGACCAGCTGGCTGCCCTCGTCCTGCACTCCGGCCCGGCCCTCCCGCACGGCCTCCACGGCTCCCGGTTCGCCGCCCTCGGTGAGCCGCACGGCGTACGGCGACCAGCGGCCGGGCACCGCGGACTGCTCGCGCAGCAGTTCCTCGGTGCTCGCCCGCCCGGGCCGGGCGACCAGGGTGACCTCGGGGCGTTCGTTGTCGGCGCGGAGCAGCTCCTCGATGCCGGCGCGCCCGCCGCCCAGGGAGTCCCACAGGGCGGAGACGACCCAGCGCGGGTGGGAGTGGACGACGGCCAGGTGCTCCTCGGGGTCCTCGTCCCAGGGCGGGGCGACCCGCTTCAGCCAGCCGTCGAGGTCGTCGCGGGCCACCTTGCGCAGCACGGCGTTGACGAACGCGGCCCGCCCGTCGCCGAGGACGACCCGGGCCAGCTCCACGGTGGCGGAGACGGCGGCGTGGCTGGGGATGCGGGTGCCGAGCAGCTGGTGGACGCCGAGGCCGAGCACGTCCAGGACGGGCGGGTCGACCTCCCGCAGCGGACGGTCCACGCAGGCGGCGAGGATCGCGTCGTAGGTGCCCTGGCGGCGCAGGGTGCCGTAGACCAGCTCGGTGGCGAGCGCGGCGTCCCGCGCGTCGAACTTCTCGGGGCCCTCCTTCTCGCGTGCGGCGCGCAGCAGCGGCGGCAGAACGAGATTGGCGTACGCGTCGCGCTCGTCCACGGCGCGCAGCGCCTTGAAGGCGAGGATGCGGACGGGGTCCTTCTTGGGCCGCCGGTAGGGCTTGGCGGGCCTGCGGGGCCGACGGGGGGTGTCGCTCACGACAAAGGTGCTCCGGTTGTGCGGGTGCGCCGGCCGGGGAGCCGTGCGCCGGTCGGGGTGTGCGGGCGGTGCGTCGCCGGGCGAGGGGCGTGCGGGGGCGGCGGGTTCCGCCGGGGGCGTGCGGTGGTACGGCGTCACGGCGTCACCGACTGCGCCGGGAGTACCGTCCCCGCGGGTGCGTGGCGAGGCGCCGCACGGGCCGCCCCACGGGACCGCGCGGGTGCCGCTTCGCCGCCCCGCGCGCAGCCGCGCTCCGGGCGGCCGGCCACCGCGCCCCAGCCTACGTCGCCCGCTGGTGCGCCGGCGCGCCGGTCAGCCGCCGAGGCTCTCGCCCGGCGCGATACGCACCCCGCGTGCCCAGTCCGCGGCCCGCATCGGCTTCTTGCCCTGCGCCTGCACCCACAGCAGCTCGACGGCGTGCGAGCCGGTGCCGGCGTACACGTTGTTCTTGCCCGCGGCGAGCGCGCCCGGGGCGAGGTCCGTGCGCTCGGGGACCGGCGCGACCTGGATCAGCTTGAGCCGCTCCCCGCGGAACGTGGTCCAGGCGCCGGGTGCCGGCGTGCAGCCGCGCACCACGCGGTCGATACGCAGCGCCGGGGCGTGCCAGTCGATCCGGGCGTCCTCGACGGTGATCTTCGGGGCGAGGGTGACGCCCTCGGCCGGCTGCGGTACGGCCTTCAGGGTGCCGTCCTCGATGCCGTCCATGGTGGCGGCGAGCAGCCCGGCTCCGGCCAGTGCGAGCCGGGTGAGCAGGTCGCCGCTGGTGTCGGTGGGCCGGACGGGCTCGGTGATCGTGCCGTAGACCGGACCGGAGTCCAGGCCCTCCTCGATGAGGAAGGTCGACGCGCCGGTGATCTCGTCGCCCGCCATGATCGCGTGCTGCACGGGCGCGGCCCCGCGCCAGGCGGGCAGCAGGGAGAAGTGCAGGTTCACCCAGCCGTGCCGGGGGATGTCCAGGACCGTGCGGGGCAGCAGGGCGCCGTAGGCGACGACCGGGCAGCACTCGGGGGCGATCTGCTTCAGCCGATCCACGAACTCCGGATCGCGGGGCCGCTCCGGCTTGAGCACCTCGATACCGGCCTCCTCGGCCCGCTCGGCGACCGGGCTGGCGACCAGCCGACGTCCGCGTCCGGCCGGCGCGTCGGGACGGGTGACGACGGCCGCGACCTCGTGCCGGCCGGAGGCGAGCAGGGCGTCCAGAGCGGGAACGGCGACCTCGGGGGTGCCGGCGAAGACGAGCTTCATGGGCGGGTGCGGGCCTCTCGGTCGGGGGCGGGTGGGCAGGCGGCCCACCAGTTTATGACCTTGGACGGCGCGGGGCGGCAGCCGGACTCGGCGCACGCCCCGCGCGCGGGTACACGACTCAGTCGCGCGTCGCGGAAGCGCAGCGCACGCCCGGCCCGCGAGGGGGCGTACGGATCGGCGTCCACGCCCCGCACCGTGACCCGCGGCACGCACGGGCGTTGGTCAAGACAGAGTTGACCCCGTGGGCCGCTCGCGCGGCCCGCTTCCTTTCCACGCCGGTTCGAGAGGCTTGTTCATGGCCGACCACTCAACCCACGACGCCCAGGCCCGGGCCAGCCTGCACTTGCTGGTGCGGGACATCGAGCGGGTCCGCCGGCAGGTGGACGCTCTGCGCACGCTCACCGCGCAGCTGGGCAACGTCTACCGCCCGCGCCGCACCGGCCCTTCCACGGGCTTCGTCGTCTACGGACGCGCCCCCGCCCCGACCGTCCGTCTCGCCCAGGAACTCCGCGACAGCGTCGAGACCCTGGTCACGGCCGCCGTGGACTTCGACCGCTCGCTCGGCTTCTCCTGGGACGCCGTGGGCTCGGCGCTCGGCGTCACCAAGCAGGCGGTCCACCGCCGGTACGGTTCGCGGCGCGCCGCCGCGCAGGCGGCCGCGGAGGCCGAGCGCGGCACGGAGCCGTCGGGCACCCGGACGGTCAACGTGGGCGGCGTGCCGGTGGTGCCCGCCGCCCGCTCCATGCCGGCGCAACCGACGGCGGGCAGCCCGGCGCTGCGCGAGGAGTCGCGGGCCACGCCCTTGCCCGGTCCGCGCAACGGCTGACACCTTCGGTCCCGGCCCGGCAGCGGTTACGCCGCCGTCCCGACCGGACGCCTCCCTTGCCGTCTTCCTCCCGGTCCGGCACGAGCACACCCCCGCCCTCGGTCCCCCACGGCCCCGCACCCGGCGCTCTTCCGGCACGTCCGGAAGAGCGCCGACGTCCGGCGCGGGGCGGACGGTACACCGGTGGCCACGGGCCCACGGACGGAGACCGGGCAGACCACCCGACGGCCGGGAGCGGTCCGTGTCCCTGGCCGCAGCGGCCCGGCGGACGGCCGCCGCTGCGCAGCCACCGTCCGGCGCAGCACCAGTGCCCGCTGGACCGCCCTTGACGGACCACTCGCCGGAACCGGCGGATCCGGCGGCTCGGCCGACGTCCGGCAGCGCGACTGCGCGGGTCGGCCGATGTCCGGCGGGTTCAGCCGATGTCCGGCGGGTCGATCCGCACCCACACCGGCTCGCCGCTCCCCCGCGCCATCCGTGCCGCCTGCGCCGTCTTCAGCGCGGCGGCGAGCGCGGAGCCGCGGCCCGGCGGCACCCGGACCAGTGCGCGCTCCCAGTGCTCCCCGGGCGGCGGCGCCCCCGGCCGCCGGGGCCGCCCGGGCGGGGTGACCGGCAGCGGCACCGGCCCCAGCACCTCCGCCTCGGCGGGCAGCTCGACCGCGCGCAGGAACTCCGCGACCGCCGTGGGCGGGCCGGTCACGGCCGCCATCCGGGACACCGGCGGGAACCCGAGTTCGGCCCGCTCGGCGAGTTCGCGCATCGCGTGGCCGACCGGATCCCAGCGGACCAGCGCCTGCACGGGCCGCAGGGTGGGCTCGGCCACGACGACGACCGTGCCGCCCTCCGCCTGCGGCCGCACCAGCGCGGCCGCCGCGATCCAGCGGCGCAGCGCGTCCTCGCCCGCCCGCAGGTCGGGCCGGCTCAGCATGGCCCAGCCGTCCAGCAGCAGAGCCGCCGCGTACCCGCCCTCCGCGACCGGTTCGGCGCCGGGCGTGCTCACCACCAGCGCGGGCGACGCCGGCACCGTGTCCAGGACGTGCTCACGTCCCGAGGTGCGCACCGGAACCGCGGGGAAGGCCCGCCCCAGCTCCTCCGCGGTACGCCGGGCACCGACGACCTGGGCGCGCAGCCGGAACGCGCCGCACTCCGGGCAGTGCCACGCGGACTCCTCCCGGCCGCACCAGCCGCAGCGCAGCACCGACGCGTCCTGCCCCTGCAGCGGCCCCTGGCAGTGACGGCAGCGAGCGGGAGCCCGGCACTGGGCACACGCCATCCGCGGCACATAGCCGCGCCGGGGCACCTGGACCAGCACCGGACCGTGCCGCAGCCCGTCCCTGGCCACCTGCCAGGCCGCCGAGGGCAGCCGCGCCGCGCGGGCCGCCTCGTCCCGCGCCAGATCGGCGTCGCCGACGGTGCGCACCACAGGAGCAGCCCGCCGGACCTCTTCCCGGTGCGCCACCAGGGGCCGGGCCCAGCCGCTGTCGACGAGCTGCGCGGCCTCCACGGTGCAGCTCCGGCCGCCGAGCAGAAACGCGCACTTGTCCTGCGCGGCCCGCAGCAGCAGCACGTCCCGGGCGTGCGGCTGGGGGGCGTGCTGCTCGCCGAGGCTGTCGTCCCCGTCGTCCCAGACGGCGACCAGTCCCAGGTCGCGCACCGGCGCGAACATCGCGGCCCGGGTGCCGACGACGGCACGCACCGAGCCCCGGCGCACCGCGAGCCACTGCCGGTACCGCCGCTCGGGGCCCGCGTCCGCGGTGAGCAGCACATGCCGGCCCTCGCCGAGGAGCGCGGTGAGCGCGGCGTCCACCCGGGCCGCGGCCCGTCCGTCGGGCACGACGACGAGCGCGCCGCGGCCGGAGGCGAGGGTCGCGGCGACGGCGACGGCCAGTTCCCCGCTCCACCCGGGGCCGGGCAGCGCGTTCCACACGGCCCGGGGAGTGCCCCCGGAGACCAGCGCGGCGATGAAGGAGCTGCCGTGCTCGTACCGGGACCAGGAGCCCGGGTCCGGGCCGGGCGGCGGAGGCAGCAAGGGAGGCGACGGCTGCTGCTCGGCCCGGGCGCTGCGCGGCGGCACGGCGAGCTGCAGCACGTCGGCGACGCTGCCCGCGTACCGGTCGGCGACCGCCCTGGCCAGCCGGAGCAGCTCCTCGCTGAGCACGGGTTCCGGCGAGACGACCTGGGCGAGCGCGGCCAGCGGCCCGGAGTAGTCCGACTCGGCCAGCCGCTCGATCAGGAACCCGTCGACGAGCCCCCCGCCCTCACGGCGACCCTCGCGCACCCGGTGCCGCCCGGCCCCGAAGCGCACCCGCACGCGCACGCCGGGCTGGGCGTCGGCGTCCAGGTCCGCGGGCACGGCGTAGTCGAAGTACCGGTCGAGATGGAGCACGCCCTTGTCGACGAGCACCCGCGCGACGGGCAGCCGCTCGGCCAGCGCCGCACCCCGCCAGGTGCGCGGCTTGGCACGGGGCGCCTTCGCCTTGCGCACGCTCTCCCGGATGAGCGCGAGCTGCTCCGGCGGCGCCCCCGCGCCGTTGCCCGCTTTGTTCTCGCTGCTCACGCTTGCCTTCTTACCAAACGGCACTGACACGCGGCCGGGATCCGGCACCGCCGTTCGGGACTCTTCTTCCCCGGGCCCGCCCGGGTCATCGCACACAGGCCCGGCCCCGCAACGCGGAGCCGGGCCCGGTGACGGTCGGTCGGGCTGCTGCCTACAGGCCCGCGGCCTTGCGCAGCGCGTCCACGCGGTCGGTGCGCTCCCAGGTGAAGTCGGGCAGCTCACGGCCGAAGTGGCCGTAGGCGGCGGTCTGGGCGTAGATCGGGCGGAGCAGGTCGAGGTCGCGGATGATGGCGGCCGGGCGGAGGTCGAAGACCTCGTCGATGGCCTGCTCGATCTTCTCGTGGTCGACCTTGGCGGTGCCGAAGGTCTCGACGAACAGGCCGACCGGCTCGGCCTTGCCGATGGCGTAGGCGACCTGGACCTCGCAGCGGGAGGCCAGGCCCGCGGCGACGACGTTCTTGGCGACCCAGCGCATGGCGTAGGCGGCGGAGCGGTCCACCTTGGAGGGGTCCTTGCCGGAGAAGGCGCCGCCGCCGTGGCGGGCCATGCCGCCGTAGGTGTCGATGATGATCTTGCGGCCGGTCAGGCCCGCGTCGCCCATCGGGCCGCCGATCTCGAACCGGCCGGTGGGGTTGACCAGCAGGCGGTAGTCGTCCGTGTCCAGCTTGATGCCCTCGTCGACCAGGGCCTTGAGCTCGGGCTCGACGACGAACTCGCGGATGTCGGGGGCCAGCAGCGAGTCCAGGTCGATGTCGCTGGCGTGCTGCGAGGAGACGACGACGGTGTCGAGGCGGACCGCCTTGTCGCCGTCGTACTCGATGGTGACCTGGGTCTTGCCGTCCGGGCGCAGGTAGGGGATCGTGCCGTTCTTGCGCACGTCCGACAGCCGCTTGGCGAGCCGGTGCGCCAGGAAGATCGGCAGCGGCATCAGGGTGGGCGTCTCGTCCGAGGCGTAGCCGAACATCAGGCCCTGGTCGCCGGCGCCCTGCCGGTCCAGTTCGTCGTCGTCGCCCTCGACCCGGGCCTCGTAGGCCGCGTCCACGCCCTGCGCGATGTCCGGGGACTGCGCGCCGATGGACACGGACACGCCGCAGGAGGCGCCGTCGAAACCCTTCTTGGAGGAGTCGTAGCCGATCTCGAGGATCTTGTTGCGGACCAGGGTCGCGATGTCCGCGTAGGCCTTGGTCGTGACCTCGCCGGCCACGTGCACCAGACCGGTGGTGATCAGCGTCTCCACGGCGACCCGCGACGTGGGGTCCTCACGCAGAAGCGCGTCGAGAATGGTGTCGCTGATCTGGTCAGCGATCTTGTCGGGGTGACCCTCGGTCACGGACTCCGAGGTGAACAGGCGACGGGACACAACGCTCCCTGGGGTTGCAGCGGCTGCTGGCTGATCATTGACGGTCGGCACGGGGCTGCACCCGGCGCCGGCCGTGGACAGTTTATCGGTCGACTTCTGCCACGGGCCCACCTGTCTCGCCTCTCGGGAGCGCTGTGACCTGCGGCACGGGCATTCTGCCCGATGCCCGCCGGTCATGAACACCTCTCGACGAGCCGCCCGAGTGATCCTCGGACCGGGCACGAGGTCAGCTCAGTCGCGCGGCGACCAGGTCCCACACGGTGTCGGCCAGGGCTTCCTTCGGCCCGTGCGGGACCGGGGTCTCGGTGCCGTCGGCGGCCAGGACGACGGCCTCGGTGTCCTCGAAGCCGAAGGTCTTGCGCTCCCCGACCTCGTTGACCACCAGCAGGTCGCAGCCCTTGCGGGCGAGCTTGGCGCGGCCGTTGGCCAGGACGTCGTCGGTCTCGGCGGCGAAGCCGACGATCACCTGCCCGGGCCGCACCCGGTCGGCCGACATCTCGGCCAGCACGTCCGGGTTGCGCACCAGCACGACGGGCTCGGGGTCCTGGCCGTCCTTCTTCTTGATCTTCCCGGTGGCGTAGGCAGCGGGCCGGAAGTCGGCGACGGCGGCGGCCATGACGACCGCGTCGGCGTCGGCGGCGGCCTTGAGCACCGCTTCCCGCAGCTGGACGGCCGTGCCGACCGGGACGACGTCGACGCCCGCCGGGTCGGGCAGGTGGGAGGTGTTCGCGGCGACCAGGGTGACGCGGGCGCCGCGGGCCGCCGCGGTGCGCGCCAGGGCGTAGCCCTGTTTGCCGGAGGAGCGGTTGCCGAGGAAGCGGACCGGGTCGAGGGGTTCCCGGGTGCCGCCGGCGCTGACCACGACGTGCCGGCCGGCCAGGTCGGGCTCGCGGACGCCGCGGGCCAGGACGCGGCGGCAGGCCTCGAAGATCTCTGCCGGGTCGGGCAGGCGGCCCTTGCCGCTGTCGGCGCCGGTGAGGCGGCCGACGGCCGGTTCGAGGACGACGGCGCCGCGGCGGCGCAGCGTCGCCACGTTCTCCTGGGTGGCCGGGTGCTCCCACATCTCGGTGTGCATGGCCGGGGCGAAGACCACCGGGCAGCGGGCGGTGAGCAGGGTGTTGGTCAGCAGGTCGTCGGCGAGGCCGTGCGCGGCCTTGGCGAGCATGTCGGCCGTGGCGGGGGCCACGACCACCAGGTCGGCCTGCTGGCCGATGCGGACGTGCGGGACCTCGTGGACGTCGTCCCAGACCTCGGTGGCGACGGGGTGGCCGGACAGGGCGGACCAGGTGGCGGCGCCGACGAAGCGCAGCGCGGAGGCCGTGGGGACGACCCGTACGTCGTGCCCGGACTCGGTCAGCCGGCGCAGCAGCTCGCACGCCTTGTACGCGGCGATGCCGCCGCTCACTCCCAGAACGACCTTCGGCTTGTCCACCGTCACTCCCCGATGCGGCCCGGGTGCGCCCGGTGCGGCGCACGCCTTCTATGACACACCACAGGCCCGGCAGTCGTGATGCCGGGCCTGTGGATGGAACCTTCTGGCGGTCTGCCGGTACGACCGGCGTGGGACGCCTCGGGCGCGCCGACGCGTCCTCAGCAGCTCACTGGCCGGAGCCCTCGACGGACTCGGACGTCAGCAGACCGGCGTTGATCTCACGCAGGGCGATGGACAGCGGCTTCTCGTGGACGTGGGTGTCGACGAGCGGACCGACGTACTCCAGGAGGCCCTCGCCGAGCTGCGAGTAGTACGCGTTGATCTGACGGGCGCGCTTGGCCGCGTAGATCACGAGGCTGTACTTCGAGTCGGTGGCCTCGAGAAGCTCGTCGATCGGCGGGTTGATGATGCCCTCGGGCGCGGAGATGGAAGAGGACACGCTCTACCTTCCGATGGATGGGAAAAAATCAGTCGGTGTGGTCGGCGGGGCCGTCACGGCGACCGTCACGATCACGCAACACCCATCAAGGCTAGCAGCTCGCGCGCCACGTCCTCGACGGAGGTGTTGACGAGGGTCTGGTCGAACTCGGGCTCGGCCGCCAGCTCGGTGCGGGCCGCCTCCAGCCGGCGTTCGATGACCTCGGGGGGCTCGGTCCCCCGCCCGGTGAGCCGGCGGACCAGCTCGTCCCAGGACGGCGGGGCCAGGAAGACGAGCCGGCTCTCCGGCATCGACTCGCGCACCTGGCGAGCACCCTGGAGGTCGATCTCCAGCAGCACCGGCACGCCGGCCTCGAGGTGTTCAAGGACGGCCGCTCGCGGGGTGCCGTAGCGGTTGCCGGCGAACTTGGCCCACTCCAGCAACTCCCCGTTGGCGATCATCTTGTCCATCTCCTCGTCGGTGACGAAGAAGTAATGGACGCCGTGTTCCTCGCCGGGGCGGGGCTTGCGGGTCGTCGCGGACACCGAGATCCAGACCTCGGGGTGTTCCTTGCGCATGTGGGCGACGACCGTGCTCTTGCCGACCCCGGAGGGGCCGGAGAGCACGGTCAGTCGCGGACGTGCGTCCGGGGGCACGGGGGACGCCCCCCGGGGTGTTCCAGCCATGCAGCGATTATTCCAGCTGTCCCGGGGTGCCCGGCACTCGAGGGCCGGGCACCCCATGTCCGGAACGTCGCGTCGTCCGCCCGGAGGGCGGGCCGAGCGGCCTGCCGGGCTCAGGAACCGGTGCCGCCGAACTCGCGCTCCAGGGAAGCGATCTGGTTGGAGCCGAGGCCGCGCACACGACGGCTCTCGGAGATGCCGAGCCGCTCCATGATCTGCTTGGCGCGGACCTTGCCCACGCCCGGCAGGGACTCGAGAAGGGCGGACACCTTCATCTTGCCGATGACGTCGTTCTCCTGGCCCTGCTTGATGACCTCGTGCAGGGAGGCGCCGGAGTGCTTGAGTCGATTCTTGACCTCGGCCCGCTCCCGGCGAGCCGCGGCGGCCTTTTCGAGCGCGGCTGCGCGCTGTTCAGGGGTAAGGGGCGGAAGAGCCACGCCTACGTCACCTCGGATGTCGAACTGTCGGATACGGACCGGTGAGGAACCTAGTAGCCCCACACCTGGGGAGCCACGAGCAACACGCTCGCCCGTCCTCCCCCATGGCTTGCGGGGCCTGGGAGGCGTCCCCACTCGACGGAGACTAGCGGTCGAGGGCGCCGGAGTCAGCGAGAACAGCGGAAAAGTCCTGGTCAGCCTCAGCCATGGCCGGACATTCGGGACATATCGCCCTGTATTTGAAAAGGTATCCGGACTCCGGAGCACCTCGGACCGCTCCTCGATGCTCAGCCGGACGCCACGGCCGCGCGGATCTCGTCCGCGTACCTCAGGGCCGCGTCCCGCAGTCCGGCGACGCCGGGACCGTGACGAAGAACACCCCGGCTGACGTTCGGCACGACGTTGCGCAGCGCGGCGCCGAAGACCGCCGGGAGGTCCGCCGCCCGCGCGCCCTGGGCGCCGATCCCGGGCGCGAGCAGCGGCCCGCCTATGTCCAGGTCGTAGGAGGACAGGTCGCCGAGCGTGGCCCCCACCACGGCGCCGAAGGAGCCGAGCGGCTGCTCGCCGGCGTTCTCGGCGGCCAGGTGGGCGAGGACGCCGGCGCCGACGGTGCGGCCGTCGGCGCGCACGGCGCGCTGCACCTCGGCGCCCTCCGGGTTGGAGGTCAGCGCCAGCACGAACAGGCCCGCGCCGTGCTCCCGCGCCAGCTCCACGGCGGGCTTCAGCGAGCCGTAGCCGAGGTAGGGCGAGACGGTCAGCGCGTCGGAGAACAGCGGCGCGCCGGGGCGCAGGAAGGACTCGGCGTAGGCGGCCATGGTGGAGCCGATGTCGCCGCGCTTGGCGTCCATGACCACCAGCGCCCCGGCCTGACGTGCCTCGCGCACGGTGCGCTCCAGCACGGCCACGCCCCGTGAGCCGAACCGTTCGAAGAAGGCGCTCTGCGGCTTGAGGACGGCGACCCGGTCGGCCACCGCCTCCACGACGGTGCGGCTGAAGCGCTCCAGGCCGTCCGCGTCGTCGTTCAGGCCCCACTCGGCGAGCAGGGCGGCGTGCGGGTCGATGCCGACGCACAGCGGCCCGCGCTCGTCCATGGCGCGGCGCAGCCGGGCGCCGAAGGGCTCCGGACGGCTCATGCGTGCTTGTTCCTCACATCGGCGCCGACCGCGTCGGCGAGCGTGGCGTACGGGCTGGTGCGCAGGCGCGCGGCGAGCCCCTTGTGGACGGCGCGGGCCCAGAAGGGGCCCTGGTAGATGAAGGCGCTGTAGCCCTGGACGAGGGTCGCGCCGGCCAGGATGCGCTGCCAGGCGTCCTCGGCGGTCTCGATGCCGCCGACGCCGATCAGGGTGACGCGGTCGCCCACGCGGGCGTACAGGCGGCGCAGGACCTGAAGGGAGCGCTCCTTGAGCGGGGCGCCGGACAGGCCGCCGGTCTCCTTCACCAGCGCGGGCGCCGACCGCAGGCCGAGCCCCTCGCGGGCGATGGTGGTGTTGGTGGCGATGATGCCGTCCAGGCCGAGTTCCACGGCCAGGTCGGCGACCGCGTCCACGTCCTCGTCGGCGAGGTCGGGGGCGATCTTCACCAGCAGCGGCACCCGGCGGGCGGGCACGACCCGGTCGGCGGCCTCGCGCACGGCGGTCAGCAGCGGGCGCAGCGCCTCGGTGGCCTGCAGGTCGCGCAGGCCGGGCGTGTTCGGGGAGGAGACGTTGACGACCAGGTAGTCGGCGTGCGGGGCGAGGCGCTCGGCGGACTTCACGTAGTCGGCGACGGCCTCCTCCTCGGAAACGACCTTGGTCTTGCCGATGTTGACGCCGACGACGGTCCTGAAGACCGGGGTGCGGGAGGCCAGGCGGGCGGCGACGGCCAGCGAGCCGTCGTTGTTGAAGCCCATGCGGTTGATCAGCGCGCGGTCCGCGACGAGCCGGAACAGGCGCTTCTTCGGGTTGCCGGGCTGCGGCTCGCCGGTGACGGTGCCGATTTCGACGTGGTCGAAGCCCAGCATCGACAGCCCGTCGATCGCGACGGCGTTCTTGTCGAAGCCGGCCGCGAGCCCGAAGGGGCCGTGCATGCGCAGCCCAAGGGCCTCGGTGCGCAGCTCCTTGTACCGGGGCGCGAGGGCGGCGGCGAGGAAGGTGCGCAGGACGGGGATGCGGGCGGCCAGACGGATCCAGCCGACGGCGAGGTGGTGGGCCTGTTCCGGGTCCATCCGCCGGAAGACCAGACGGAAGAAGAGTGCGTACATCTCGGGGAAGTCAGTCCTCGGGGTCCTCATGACGAGGGGGACACCGCTCGTGGTGTCCCCCTCGTCGGGTGCTAGTCGCGGGCCGCGGTCAGGAACTCGGCGTGTTCCTGCAGTGAGCGGACCCCTACGTCGCCGTGGTTGAGGGCGTCGATGCCCTGGACGGCGGCGGCGAGCGCCTGGACCGTGGTCAGGCACGGCACGGAGCGCGCCACGGCGGCCGTGCGGATCTCGTAGCCGTCGAGACGGCCGCCGGTGCCGTAGGGAGTGTTGACGATGAGGTCGACCTCGCCGTCGTGGATGAGCTGGACGATGGTCCGCTCGCCCTTCGGGCCGGTGCCCTCGGACTGCTTGCGCACCACGGTGGCGTGGATGCCGTTGCGCTTGAGCACCTCGGCGGTGCCGGAGGTGGCGAGCAGTTCGAAGCCGTGGGCGACCAGCTCACGGGCGGGGAAGATCATCGAGCGCTTGTCGCGGTTGGCGACCGAGATGAACGCGCGGCCCTTGGTGGGCAGCGGGCCGTAGGCGCCGGCCTGCGACTTGGCGTAGGCGGTGCCGAAGACGGAGTCGATGCCCATGACCTCGCCGGTGGAGCGCATCTCCGGGCCGAGGACGGTGTCGACGCCGCGGCCGTGGATGTCGCGGAACCGTGACCACGGCATGACGGCCTCCTTGACGGAGATCGGCGCGTCCAGCGGGATGGTGCCGCCGTCGCCCCTCTTCGGCAGCAGGCCCTCCTCGCGCAGCTGGGCGATGGTGGCGCCCAGGGAGATCCGGGCGGCGGCCTTCGCCAGGGGCACCGCGGTCGCCTTCGAGGTGAAGGGGACGGTGCGGGAGGCGCGCGGGTTGGCCTCCAGCACATAGAGGATGTCGCCGGCCAGCGCGAACTGGATGTTGATCAGACCGCGGACGCCGACCCCCTTGGCGATGGCCTCGGTGGAGGCGCGCAGCCGCTTGATGTCGTGGCCGCCCAGGGTGATCGGGGGCAGGGCGCACGCCGAGTCGCCGGAGTGGATGCCGGCCTCCTCGATGTGCTCCATGACGCCGCCGAGGTACAGCTCCTCGCCGTCGTAGAGGGCGTCGACGTCGATCTCGATCGCGTCGTCGAGGAAGCGGTCGACGAGGACCGGCCGGCTGGGGCTGATCTCGGTCGACTCGGCGATGTAGGCCTCCAGGCGGGCCTCGTCGTAGACGATCTCCATGCCGCGGCCGCCGAGCACGTAGGACGGGCGGACCAGGACCGGGTAGCCGATCTCGTCGGCGATGGTCTTCGCCTCGGCGAAGGTGGTGGCCGTGCCGTGCTTGGGGGCGGGCAGGCCCGCCTCGGCGAGCACGCGGCCGAAGGCGCCGCGGTCCTCGGCGGCGTGGATGGCCTCCGGCGGGGTGCCGACGATGGGCACGCCCTCGTCCTTCAGGGCCTGGGCCAGGCCCAGCGGGGTCTGGCCGCCCAGCTGGACGATCACCCCGGCGACGGGGCCGGCCTGCCGCTCGGCGTGGACGATCTCCAGCACGTCCTCCAGGGTGAGCGGCTCGAAGTAGAGCCGGTCGGAGGTGTCGTAGTCGGTGGAGACGGTCTCCGGGTTGCAGTTGACCATGACGGTCTCGTAGCCGGCGTCGCTGAGCGCGAAGGAGGCGTGGACGCAGGAGTAGTCGAACTCGATGCCCTGGCCGATGCGGTTGGGCCCGGAGCCCAGGATGATCACGGCGGGCTTCTCGCGCGGCGCGACCTCGGTCTCCTCGTCGTAGGAGGAGTAGAAGTACGGCGTCCTCGCGGCGAACTCGGCGGCGCAGGTGTCGACCGTCTTGTAGACCGGGCGGATGCCGAGCGCGTGCCGCACCTCGCGGACGACGTCCTCGCGCAGCCCGCGGATCTCGCCGATCTGCTGGTCGGAGAAGCCGTGCCGCTTGGCCTCGGCGAGCAGGTCCGCGGTCAGCTCGGGTGCCTCGGCCAGCTCGTCGGCGATCTCCTTGATCAGCAGCAGCTGGTCGACGAACCAGGGGTCGATCTTCGTCGCCTCGACGATCTCCTCGGGGGTCGCGCCCGCCCGCAGGGCCTGCATGACGGTGTTGACGCGGCCGTCGGTGGGCCGGGTGGCCTCGCGCAGCAGCGTGTCCTTGTCGCCGGGGTCCCCGGTGAAGGTGAACTGGCTGCCCTTCTTCTCCAGCGAGCGCAGCGCCTTCTGCAGGGCCTCGGTGAAGTTCCGGCCGATGGCCATGGCCTCGCCGACCGACTTCATGGTGGTGGTCAGCGTGGAGTCGGCCTGCGGGAACTTCTCGAAGGCGAAGCGCGGCGCCTTGACGACGACGTAGTCCAGGGTCGGCTCGAAGGAGGCCGGGGTCTCCTGGGTGATGTCGTTGGGGATCTCGTCCAGGGTGTAGCCGACGGCCAGCTTGGCGGCGATCTTGGCGATCGGGAAGCCGGTCGCCTTGGAGGCGAGCGCGGAGGAGCGGGAGACGCGCGGGTTCATCTCGATGACGATGATCCGGCCGTCGGCGGGGTTGACCGCGAACTGGATGTTGCAGCCGCCGGTGTCGACGCCGACCTCGCGGATCACGGCGATGCCGATGTCGCGCAGGATCTGGTATTCGCGGTCGGTGAGCGTCATCGCCGGGGCGACGGTGATCGAGTCGCCGGTGTGCACGCCCATCGGGTCGAGGTTCTCGATGGAGCAGACGACCACGACGTTGTCGTTGCTGTCGCGCATCAGCTCCAGCTCGTACTCCTTCCAGCCGAGGATGGACTCCTCCAGGAGCACCTCGGTGGTCGGGGACAGGGCCAGGCCGGTGCCCGCGATGCGGCGCAGCTCCTCCTCGTCGTGGGCGAAGCCGGAGCCGGCGCCGCCCATGGTGAAGGACGGGCGGACGACGACCGGGTAGCCGCCGAGCCGCTCGACGCCGGCGAGGACCTCCTCCATGGAGTGGCAGATCACCGAGCGGGCGGACTCGCCGTGCCCGGTCTTCTCCCGCACCCGCTCCACGACCTCCTTGAACCGGTCGCGGTCCTCGCCCTTGTGGATGGCCTCGACGTTGGCGCCGATCAGCTCGACGCCGTACTTGTCCAGCACGCCGCTCTCGTACAGCGTGATGGCGGTGTTCAGGGCCGTCTGGCCGCCCAGGGTGGGCAGGAGGGCGTCGGGGCGCTCCTTGGCGATGATCTTCTCGACGAAGTCGGGGGTGATCGGCTCGACGTAGGTGGCGTCGGCGATCTCGGGGTCGGTCATGATCGTCGCCGGGTTGGAGTTCACGAGCACGACCCGCAGGCCCTCGGACTTCAGCACCCGGCACGCCTGGGTGCCGGAGTAGTCGAACTCGGCGGCCTGGCCGATGACGATCGGGCCGGAGCCGATGACCAGGACGGACTGGATATCGGTGCGCTTAGGCACGCTGGCCCTCCATCAGGGAGACGAAGCGGTCGAACAGGTAGGCGGCGTCGTGCGGGCCGGCGGCCGCTTCGGGGTGGTACTGGACGCTGAAGGCCGGCTTGTCGAGCAGCCGGAGGCCCTCCACCACGTCGTCGTTCAGGCAGACGTGGCTGACCTCGACCCGGCCGTAGGGGGTGTCGGAGATCCGGTCGGTCGGGGCGTCCACGGCGAAGCCGTGGTTGTGCGCGGTGACCTCGACCTTGCCGGTCGTGCGGTCCCGCACGGGCTGGTTGATGCCGCGGTGGCCGTACTTCAGCTTGTAGGTGCCGAAGCCGAGGGCGCGGCCGAGGATCTGGTTGCCGAAGCAGATGCCGAACAGCGGTGTGCCGCGCTCCAGGACGCCCCGCATCACGGCCACCGCGTGGTCGGCGGTGGCCGGGTCGCCGGGGCCGTTGGAGAAGAACACGCCGTCGGGTCGGACGGCGTAGACGTCCTCCAGGGTGGCGTCGGCGGGCAGGACGTGCACCTCGATGCCGCGCTCGGCCATGCGGTGCGGGGTCATGCCCTTGATGCCGAGGTCGACGGCGGCGACGGTGAACTTCTTCTCGCCGATCGCCGGGACGACGTACGGCTCCCGGGTGGCGACCTCGGCGGACAGGTCGGCGCCGAGCATCCCGGGGGCCTCGGCGACCCGCGCGAGCAGCGTGGCGTCGTCCCGGACGGCGTCCCCGGAGAAGATGCCGACCCGCATCGCGCCGCGTTCGCGCAGGTGGCGGGTGAGGGCGCGGGTGTCGATGCCGCTGATTCCGACGACGCCCTGGGCGGCGAGCTCCTCGTCGAGGGTGCGCTTGGCGCGCCAGCTGGAGGGCACGCGTGCGGGGTCGCGCACGACGAAGCCGGCGACCCAGATGCGCCGCGACTCGGGGTCCTCGTCGTTGACGCCGGTGTTGCCGATGTGCGGGGCCGTCATCACGACGACCTGGCGGTGGTAGGAGGGGTCGGTGAGGGTCTCCTGGTAGCCGGTCATGCCGGTGGAGAACACGGCCTCGCCGAACGTCTCCCCCACGGCCCCGTAGGCGCGGCCCCGGAAGATCCGGCCGTCCTCCAGGACGAGTACGGCGGGAACCCGTGCAGCTCCCCTGGTGGAGGTGGTCATCGTTCGGCGCCTTCCTTGGTGTGCGTGTCGCGCTGTGTCTCGGTCATGGAGTTCAGGGCCCTCACCCATGCGGTGTGCTCGTCCGCCCGGTCGGAGCGGAAGCCGGAGTCGAGCAGCTTCCCGCCGTGTTCCCAGGTGACGACCAGCAGGCCGCCCTCGGTGAGGACCTTGCCGGCGATGGCCTTGTCGAGCCGGGCCCCGCGCAGCTGGGCGGCGGGGACGAAGAAGTCGGTCGCGCCGGGGCGTACGACCTCCACTCCCGCGTCCGTCAGGGTCAGCTCGACGCGGCTGCGGGTGCCCAGGCCGTGGGCCACGATGCGGTCCAGCCACTGGCCGGCGGTGGTGGAGCCGTGGTAGCGGCCGGTCATCGTGAGTGTCGCCGGGCCGGGGTCCTGGGGCGGCTCGGGCAGCTCGGGCAGGTCGCTCTGGAGGGTGCCGCGCCACTTCCAGCCCTCGCGCATCAGCCAGTAGACGAGGGCGACGAACAGCGCGAGGCCCACGAGCCAGCCGATGCGGGCGGCCCAGTCGGTCACGGGCGCCGACTTCTCCTGGGCGGCGAGCGTGGTCGCGAGCCCGGCTGCGTACGGGGATACAGATGTCACGTGAGCTTCCCGTCGACGAGGGTGGCCTTGCCCCGCAGCCACGTGTGGGTGACACGGCCCGGCAGCTCACGGCCCTCGTAGGGGGTGTTGCGGCTGCGCGAGGCGAAGCGCGCGGGGTCCACCGGGCCACGGTATGACGTGTCGACCAGGGTGAGGTTGGCGGGCTCACCTGCCGAGACGGGGCGGCCGTGCCCGGTGGCCCGTCCGATCCGCGCGGGCGCGAAGGACATGCGGTCGGCGACGCCGGCCCAGTCCAGCAGGCCGGTGTCCACCATGGTCTCCTGCACCACGGACAGCGCGGTCTCCAGGCCGACCATCCCCATGGCGGCGGCGGGCCACTCGCAGTCCTTGTCCTCCTGCGGGTGCGGAGCGTGATCGGTGGCGACGATGTCGATGGTGCCGTCGGCGAGCGCCTCGCGCAGGGCGTGCACGTCGCGCTCGGTGCGCAGCGGCGGGTTGACCTTGTAGACCGGGTTGTAGGTGCGCACCAGCTCGTCGGTGAGCAGCAGGTGGTGCGGGGTGACCTCGGCGGTGACCTGGATGCCGCGGGACTTGGCCCAGCGGACGATCTCGACGCTGCCGGCGGTCGACAGGTGGCAGATGTGCACGCGGGAGCCGACGTGCCCGGCGAGCAGCACGTCCCGGGCGATGATCGCCTCCTCGGCGACGGCCGGCCAGCCGCCCAGGCCGAGCTCGGCGGAGACCGCGCCCTCGTTCATCTGGGCGCCCTCGGTCAGGCGGGGCTCCTGGGCGTGCTGGGCGACGACTCCGTCGAAGGCTTTGACGTACTCCAGGGCACGCCGCATGATCACCGCGTCGTGCACGCATGTGCCGTCGTCGGAGAAGACGGTCACGCCGGCCGCGGAGTCGTGCATGGCGCCCAGCTCGGCGAGCTGCTTGCCCTCCAGGCCGACGGTGACGGCGCCGACGGGCCGCACGTCGCAGTAGCCGTGCTCGCGGCCGAGCCGCCAGACCTGCTCGACGACGCCGGCGGTGTCGGCGACGGGGAAGGTGTTCGCCATGGCGAAGACGGCGGTGTAGCCGCCGGCGGCGGCCGCGCGGGTGCCGGTCAGGACGGTCTCGGAGTCCTCGCGGCCCGGCTCGCGCAGGTGGGTGTGCAGGTCCACCAGGCCCGGCAGGAGCACCTTGCCGCCGGCCTCGACGACCTCGGCGCCCTCGGCGCTCAGGCCGCAGCCCACCTCGGCGATGGTCTCGCCGTCGATGAGCACGTCCTGCGGCTCGCCGCCGAGCACCTTCGCGCCACGGATCAGGGTTGTGCTCATCTGGTTACTTCTCCTCGCTACGAGAGTGGGTGACGGCGGGCTCCATGCCGCCGAGCAGCAGGTACAGCACGGCCATGCGGATGGAGACGCCGTTGGCGACCTGCTCGACGGCGGTGCAGCGGCCGGAGTCGGCGACCTCGGCGGTGATCTCCATGCCGCGGACCATCGGACCGGGGTGCATCACCAGGGCGTGTTCGGGCAGCCGGGCCATGCGGTCGGCGTCCAGGCCGTAGCGGCGGGAGTACTCGCGCTCGGTGGGGAAGAAGGCGGCGTTCATGCGTTCCCGCTGGACGCGGAGCATCATCACCGCGTCGCACTTGGGCAGCGCGGCGTCCAGGTCGTAGGACACCTCGCAGGGCCAGCTCTCCACGCCGACCGGCAGCAGGGTGGGCGGGGCGACCAGGGTGACCTCGGCGCCGAGGGTGTGCAGCAGGTCCACGTTGGAGCGGGCGACGCGGCTGTGCAGGACGTCGCCGACGATGGTGACGCGCTTGCCGGACAGGTCCTGGCCGAGTCCGGCGTCGCGGCCGATCAGCCGGCGGCGCAGGGTGAAGGCGTCCAGCAGGGCCTGGGTGGGGTGCTGGTGGGTGCCGTCGCCGGCGTTGATGACCACGGCGTCGATCCAGCCGGAGGTGGCCAGCCGGTACGGCGCCCCCGAGGCGCTGTGGCGGATGACGACGGCGTCGACGCCCATGGCCTCCAGCGTCTGGGCGGTGTCCTTGAGCGACTCGCCCTTGGAGACGCTGGACCCCTTGGCGCTGAAGTTGATGACGTCGGCCGACAGCCGCTTCTCGGCGGCCTCGAAGGAGATCCGGGTCCGGGTGGAGTCCTCGAAGAAGAGGTTCACGACGGTGCGGCCGCGCAGGGTGGGCAGTTTCTTGATCGGCCGGTCCGCGACCCGGGCCATCTCCTCGGCGGTGTCGAGGATCAGGACGGCGTCGTCGCGGGTGAGGTCGGCGGCCGAGATGAGATGACGCTGCATCTGTCAGGCTCCGTGACGAAATTCATGAAGAGGAGATTTGGGGCAGGCGAGGGCATGACGGGCCTGCGGGGGCGTGCGGACGGGCCGGACGCGCGCAGGTGTCAGTGCAGGCGCCCGCCCTGGGCGGCCGGCTTCGCGCCGAGCAGCACGCTGTCGCGGCCGTCCTCCTCGGCGAGCTGGACCTTGACCGTCTCCCGCAGCGACGTCGGGAGGTTCTTGCCGACGTAGTCGGCGCGGATCGGCAGTTCGCGGTGGCCGCGGTCGACCAGGACCGCGAGCTGGACCGCGCGGGGGCGTCCGATGTCGTTCAGGGCGTCGAGGGCGGCGCGGATGGTGCGGCCGGAGAAGAGCACGTCGTCGACGAGGACGACGAGCCTGCCGTCGATGCCGTCCCCGGGGATCTCGGTGCGCGCCAGCGCCCGCGGCGGCTGCAGGCGCAGGTCGTCGCGGTACATGGTGATGTCGAGCGAGCCGGCGGGGACCGGGCGTTCGGTGATCTGTTCCAGCTTGGCGGCCAGCCGGCGGGCGAGGTGGACGCCCCGGGTGGGGATGCCGAGCAGCACCACGTCGTCGGCGCCCTTGGCGCGCTCGACGATCTCGTGGGCGATGCGGGTCAGCACCCGCTGGATGTCAGGGCCTTCGAGAACGGGCCGGGCGGCGGACGTGTCCGCCTCCGCGTGCGTGTCCATACGAAACGGACCTCCTTCTCCGCCTCACGGGACGGACATTAAAGGACGTCGTCATTGCGCCGACCACGCTACCAGGTGGCACAGACGCACCCGGGCGGCCCCCTCCACCGCCCCCGTCACTCCCCCGGACGCACTCCGTCACTCCCGTGGCGCAGCGCGGGGGCGATACCACGGATGAGGCGGTCCGGACCATTCGGCTTGACGCGGCAGTGTAACGCTGCGTAACCTCACAGTGAGTTACCAGCCGCGCGGTCTGGAACCCGAAAGCCAGTCCCGCGTCGACACAGTGCCGGGGAGCTATATGTCCAGCGAATACGCCAAACAGCTCGGGGCGAAGCTCCGGGCGATCCGCACCCAGCAGGGCCTTTCCCTCCACGGTGTCGAGGAGAAGAGCCAGGGACGCTGGAAGGCGGTGGTGGTCGGTTCCTACGAGCGTGGCGACCGGGCCGTGACCGTGCAGCGCCTCGCCGAGCTGGCCGATTTCTACGGGGTTCCCGTGCAGGAGCTGCTGCCGGGCAGCACCCCGGGCGGCGCCGCCGAGCCGCCGCCGAAACTGGTTCTGGACCTGGAGCGGCTGGCCACCGTGCCGCCTGAGAAGGCGGGCCCGCTGCAGCGGTACGCCGCGACGATCCAGTCCCAGCGCGGTGACTACAACGGCAAGGTGCTCTCGATCCGCCAGGACGACCTGCGCACCCTCGCCGTGATCTACGACCAGTCGCCCTCGGTGCTGACCGAGCAGCTGATCAGCTGGGGTGTGCTGGACGCGGACGCGCGCCGTGCGGTGGCGTCCCACGAGGAGTCCTGAGCCCACCCTCACCGCGGGTGCCGACAGGTCCCGCCGCTACCAGCAGAAACGTGCCGCCGGGGGCCGGAACCACCGTGTTCCGGCCCCCGGCTGTTGTCTGCTCCGCCGGCTTCTGTGTCCGGCGCCTGCCCGGGGTCCTCGTCCGGCGCCCGTCCGTGAGCGGTGCGCGGGACGACGGGGAAGCGGCCCCGGACACGGCAGAGGGGCCCGCAGTGCTGCGGGCCCCTCCACAAGGCGGGTGACCGGACGGTGCGGTCCGGTGTCAGGCCTGGGCGTCGGTGTCCCGGCGCAGCGAGGGCTTCAGCTCCTTCAGCCGGCCGAGCAGACCGTTGACGAAGGAGGGCGACTCGTCCGTGGAGAACTCCTTGGCGAGCTGCACCATCTCGTCCAGGACGACGGCGTCCGGGGTCTCGTCGACCCAGATCAGCTCATAGGCACCGAGCCGCAGGATGCTGCGGTCGACGACCGGCATGCGGTCCAGCGTCCAGCCCACGGCGTACTGGGCGATCAGCTCGTCGATCCGGGCCGCGTGCTGGGCGTACCCCTCGACCAGCTGCATCGTGTACTCGCTCACCGGCGGCTGCCGGGGGTCGGTGCGGGAGAGCCGCATCCAGTCCGCCATCACGGTCAGGACGTCGGCACCGCGCTGGTCACCCTCGAAGAGGATCTGGAAGGCGCGCTTACGGGCCGTGTTGCGGGCAGCCACGGTCAGCTGTTCACCCGGCCGAGGTAGTCGCTCGTGCGGGTGTCGACCTTGATCTTCTCACCGGTGGTGATGAACAGCGGGACCTGGATCTGGTGGCCGGTCTCCAGCGTGGCCGGCTTGGTGCCGCCGGTGGAGCGGTCGCCCTGGACGCCCGGCTCGGTCTCGGCGACGGTCAGCTCCACGGCGGCGGGCAGCTCGACGAAGAGCACCTCGCCCTCGTGCTGGGCCACGGTGGCCTCGAAGCCCTCGACCAGGAAGTTGGCGGCGTCGCCGACGACCTTGCGGTCGACGTGGAGCTGGTCGTAGGTCTCCATGTCCATGAAGACGAAGTAGTCGCCGTCCATGTAGGAGAACTGCATGTCGCGCTTGTCGACGGTGGCCGTCTCGACCTTGACGCCGGCGTTGAAGGTCTTGTCGACGATCTTGCCGGACAGCACGTTCTTCAGCTTGGTGCGCACGAAGGCCGGGCCCTTGCCGGGCTTGACGTGCTGGAACTCGACGACGGACCACAGCTGGCCGCCTTCGAGCTTGAGCACCATGCCGTTCTTGAGGTCGTTCGTGGAAGCCACGGTTGCTTCAATCTCCTGGACTTACGTGGACGACCCCGGGGCACGCACCTGCCTAGAGGGCGAGCAGCTCCTTGGTCGTGATGGTGAGTAGCTCGGGTCCGCCGTCCGCCTCGGGGCGCACGACGAGCGTGTCATCGATCCGGACACCGCCCCGCCCCGGGAGGTGGACCCCCGGTTCGACGGTGACCGGCACGCAAGCGTCCAGTTTACCCATGGCCGCGGGGGCCAGTTGCGGGTCCTCGTGGATTTCGAGTCCGACCCCGTGCCCGGTGAGCGGCTGCAGTTGCTCTCCGTATCCCGCCGAGTCCAGCACCTGCCGCGCGGCACGGTCCACGTCCCGGCAGGCGGCGCCCGGCGCCAGCGCCTCACGGCCGGCCCGCTGGGCGGCGAAGACCAGATCGTACAGCTGGATCTGCCAGTCCGCGGGAGAGGTGCCGATCACGAAGGTGCGGCCGATCTCGCAGCGGTAGCCGCGGTAGGCGGCGCCCAGGCAGACCGAGAGAAAGTCGCCCTCCTCCACCCGGCGGTCGGTGGGCCGGTGGCCGCGGCGGCCGGAGTTCGGGCCGGTGGCGACCGAGGTCGGGAAGGCGGGACCGTCGGCGCCGTGATCGACCAGCCGGCGTTCCAGCTCCAGGGCGAGATGCCGCTCGGTTCGGCCGACGAGGATCGATTCCAGCAGCTCGCCGAGGGCCTGGTCGGCGATCTCGGCGCCGATCCTGAGGCAGGAGATCTCCTCCTCGTCCTTGACGACCCTGAGCTGTTCCACCGCGGTGCCCAGGTCGGTCAGGCGGAGCCGGGGCGCCACCGAGGCGAGGGCCCGGTGGCGGGCCACGGTGAGGTGGTGCTCCTCGACGGCGAGCGAGTCGGCGCCCTGTGCCTGGGCGAGGCCGGCCGCGGCGACGGCCGGGTCGCCGGAGGGCTGGGGCAGCACATGCACCCGCAGAGCCTCGTCGGGACGGCCCTCGTGGGGCCGGTCGTCCGGCGGGATGCGGCACACCAGCAGGTCCTCGCGTTTGCCGAGGAGCAGGACGGCACCCTGCGGGGCCGCCCCCGCGAGGTACCGCACGTTCGCGGGTCGAGTCACCAGCGCCGCCGCGCTGCCGCCCGCAGTGCAGCGCTCCCTGAGCCGGGTGCGGCGGACCGCGTAGACCTCTGACATGAACCGAGCGTAAGGGCGATGGCCCGATGTCGCCGTTCGGGAGAGGCCGAGTGGGGGTGCACCCGGCGGGGTGCCCCGCCCGCCGCGTCCGGCGTGCCGTGCCCGGCGGACCGGAGGCGCGGGGTGCGCCGCCCGCCGGTGCGCCCGCACGAGCCCGTGCCTACCAGCTCGGGGGGCTGGCGATGGCGCGGGCCAGGACCTCGTCGAGGAGCCGCGCGGTGGTGGGGATGTCCAGCTGGGAGTTGTCGATGATGGGCAGGCCCGACCCGTACCAGCCGGCCATGCGGCCGTGGATGCGGGCGACCTCCTCGTCGGCCAGCCGGCGGTTGCCGGTGCGCTCGGCGTTGCGTTCCAGGACGACGTCCAGGCCGGGCAGCAGGACGACCGGCAGCAGTCCGGGGCCCACGTGCCGTTTCCAGCCGCCGAGGCCGATCACCGGACGGTCGGGGAACACGGCGTCGTCGAGGATGCACGAGATGCCGTTGGCGAGGAAGTTGCGTGCCGCGAACCCGCAGGTGCGGCGGGCGAGGCGGTACTGGGTCTCGGAGTCGTCGTTCCACCCGGCCTGCGGATCGGCGAAGCCCGAGCGGACCCACTCGCGGACGTCGTCGAGGCTGATGTGCGCGGTGGGGACCGGGCGGTGTTCGGCCCAGTGCTTGGCGACGCTGGTCTTGCCGGCGCCCGCAGGGCCGATCAGCAGCACGGCGAGCGTGGTGGTGGTCGGGTCGGGCGCGGACCGGGCGGGCGGCGCGCTCGGCGCGGTGACCGGGCCGGCCGCCGGCAGCCGCAGGTGGCCGGTGGCGTCCGGGGCCGCAGGGGCCGGGTGGACGGCGGCCGGCTGCGGGGGCGCCGGGGGTATGGGCGGTGCCTGGTGGCCCGGCGGCGGAGCCGGAGGCATGGGCGGCGGGGGCGGCTGGTGGCCCGTCGGCGCACCGGGAGGGTGCGGCGAGGGCACTGGGCCCGGGCCGTCGTGCGGAGCCGGGTGCGACGCACCGGGATGGTGCGGACCCGGGTGGTGCGCGGCCGGCGGCCAGCCGGCGGCTGGTCCGTGCCCCGGCTGATGGGGCGGCGGCAGCGGAGAACCCACTGCGTGCTGCATCCGGTGCCACTCCGTCTCGTACAAGGCAAGGGGCGCTGGCAGCGGGCCCGATCCCCGCTGCCATTCGAACGGTACCGTCCCCGGCCGTGGGATGGTGAAGCGGCCGGGGATGGTCCGAAGTGCCCCTCCGCGCAGGCGAATCGGCGCTTACTCGGCGCAACCGCCGAAAATGCAGCGGCGCTGACGTGCGCTCAGCGACCGGTGTACGCGCGCGCGGATCGAACGGACGCCGCGGCGCGGCCTACCGGCCCACCTCGCCGTAGGCGGCGAGCAGCACGGCCGGGTCCGGGCCCTCCAGGACGGTGGGCTTGGCCAGGCCGTCCAGGACGACGAAGCGCAGCAGGTCGCCGCGGGACTTCTTGTCGACCTTCATCGTCTCCAGCAGCTTGGGCCACTGGTCGTAGCGGTAGTGCAGGGGCAGCCCCACCGCTTCGAGGACCGTCCGGTGGCGGTCGGCCGTGGCATCGTCCAGGCGGCCCGCGAGACGGCCCAGTTCGGCGGCGAAGTGCATGCCGACGGCGACCGCGGCGCCGTGCCGCCACGTGTAGCGCTCGTTCTTCTCGATGGCGTGGCCGAGGGTGTGGCCGTAATTGAGGATCTCCCGCAGGCCCGACTCCTTCAGGTCCGCGGAGACCACGTCCGCCTTCACCCGGATCGAGCGCTCGATCAGCTCGGCGGTGTGCGGTCCGGCCGGGGTGCGCGCGGCCTCGGGGTCGGACTCGATCAGGTCGAGGATCACCGGGTCGGCGATGAAGCCGGCCTTGATGATCTCGGCCAGACCGGAGACGTAGTCGTGGACCGGCAGGGACTCCAGCGCGGCCAGGTCGCACAGCACGCCCGCGGGCGGGTGGAACGCGCCCACCAGGTTCTTGCCCTCGGCGGTGTTGATGCCGGTCTTGCCGCCCACGGCGGCGTCCACCATGGCCAGCACGGTCGTGGGAACGGCGACCCAGCGCACGCCGCGCAGCCAGGTGGCGGCCACGAAACCGGCCAGGTCCGTGGTGGCGCCGCCGCCGACGCCGACGACGACGTCGGAGCGGGTGAAGCCGGACTGGCCGAGCGCCTTCCAGCAGTAGGCGGCGACCTCGGCGGTCTTGGCCTCCTCGGCGTTGGGCACCTGGATGGCGATCGCCTCGTAGCCCTGCTCGGCCAGGTCGGTGCGCAGCGCCTCGCCGGTCTCCGTCAGCGCCTCGGGGTGGATCACGGCGACCCGCTTGGCCCGGTCGCCGATCAGGCCGGGCAACTCGCCGAGGAGCCGCTGCCCGATCAGGACGTCGTAGGGGTCGGTGCCCGCGGTGCCGCCGACGCGGATCCGGGTGACTGCCTCGCTCATGCCTGCTTCAACTCCACTGCTCCAGGACGGCTTCGGTGACTTCCTCGGGGCTGCGGCCGTCGGTGGCCACCTGTGCGGTGGCGACCTCCTCGTACAGGTGGCGGCGTGCCTCCATCAGTTCCCGCCACTGTCTGCGCGGGTTGACCGCGAGCAGCGGGCGGGCGACGTTCAGGCCGGTGCGCCGCACCGCCTCCTCCACGTCCATGGACAGGTACACCACGCGGTGTCCGGCCAGCAGCCTGCGGGTGTCCGCGTCGAGGATCGCCCCGCCGCCCAGGGACAGCACGCCGTCGAAGTCCGCGAGCGCCCGGGCGACGGCCTCCTTCTCCAGCGCCCGGAAGTACGGCTCGCCCTCGTCGACGAAGATGTCGGAGATGCTGCGCCCCTCGGCGGCGACGATGTCGTCGTCCGTGTCCCGGTAGCCCGTGCCGAGCCGGCCGGCCAGCAGCCGCCCGACCGTGGACTTGCCCACGCCCATCGGCCCGACCAGGACCACCAGCGGCCCGCTCATCGGATGTGCAGGTGGTCGAGGTAGGCCTGCACGTTGCGGCGGGTCTCGGCGACGCTGTCGCCGCCGAACTTCTCCGCCACCGCGTCGGCCAGTACCAGGGCCACCATCGCCTCGGCGACGATGCCGGCCGCGGGCACCGCGCACACGTCCGAGCGCTGGTGGTGGGCCTGCGCGGGCTCGCCGGTGGAGACGTCCACCGTCCGCAGGGCCCGCGGGACCGTCGCGATCGGCTTCATCGCCGCCCGCACCCGCAGCAGTTCACCGGTGGACAGCCCGCCCTCGGTGCCGCCGGAGCGACCGGTCGCCCGGCGGATGCCCTCGCCGGTGGGCACGATCTCGTCGTGGGCCTGGGAGCCGGGCACCCGCGCCAGCTCGAAACCGTCCCCGACCTCCACGCCCTTGATGGCCTGGATGCCCATGAGCGCCCCGGCCAGCCGCGCGTCCAGGCGGCGGTCCCAGTGGACGTGGGAGCCCAGTCCCACGGGCACCCCGTAGGCCAGCACCTCGACGACGCCACCGAGGGTGTCGCCGTCCTTGTGGGCCCGGTCGATCTCCTCGACCATCGCCTTGGAGGCGTCCGGGTCCAGGCAGCGCACCGGGTCCGCGTCCAGCCTCTCCACGTCCGCGGGCTTCGGGTACACCCCGTAGGGGGCCTTGGCACCGGCCAGCTCCACCACGTGCGAGACGATCTCGATGCCGGCGGTCTCCTTCAGGTACGACCGGGCCACCGCGCCCAGCGCCACCCGGGCCGCCGTCTCCCGCGCCGAGGCCCGCTCCAGCACCGGACGGGCCTCGTCGAAGCCGTACTTCTGCATGCCGGCCAGGTCCGCGTGGCCCGGGCGCGGCCGGGTCAGCGGCGCGTTGCGGGCGAGGTCGGCCAGCTCCGCCGGGTCCACCGGGTCGGCGGCCATGACCTTCTCCCACTTCGGCCACTCGGTGTTCCCCACCATGATCGCGACCGGGGAGCCCAGGGTGAGCCCGTGCCGGACGCCGCCGAGGAAGGTGACCTCGTCCCGCTCGAACGTCATCCGCGCGCCGCGGCCGTAGCCCAGCCGCCGCCGGGCCAGATGGTCGGCCACCATGTCCGTGGTGACCGGCACGCCGGCGGGAAGTCCCTCCAGCGTGGCGACGAGTGCGGGTCCGTGGGACTCCCCCGCGGTCAGCCAACGCAACCTGCTCAACGGTGCTCCTCATCCTCGCGCCCTGGAACTGCGACGGCGCGACCGGGTGCGCTGCCCTGGTCCGCCACCTCCGATCCTCCCACGTGCGGATCGGGAGTTTCGCCGCCGGTCCAGCAGGCGGACGCGGAGCTCAGCGTTCCGCCAGTGCCTTCTCGCCGGCGCGGCGCATGGCGGCGAGCGGGGCGGGGGCGCGGCCTGTCATCTGTTCCACCTGCAGCACCGCCTGGTGCACCAGCAGGTCCAGGCCGCCGACGACGGCGCCGCCGGCCAGGGACCAGCGCGCGGCCAGCTCGGTGGGCCACGGGTCGTAGAGCACGTCGAAGAGGGTGGCGGGCCGCTCGGGCACGGCAGCGGCGAGGGCGTCGGTGGCGCCGGCCGGGGTGGTGGCGACGACCAGCGGGGCGCGCAGGGCCTCGGCGGCGTCGGACCAGTCGGCCGTGCGCACCTCGACGCCGAGCCGCTCGCCCCAGCGGCGCATCTCGCCGGCCCGGGCCCCGCTGCGCACATAGGCGACGATCTCCCCGGTGCACACCCGGGCCAGGGCGGCCAGTGCGGAGGAGGCGGTGGCGCCCGCGCCGAGGATCGCGGCGGAGTCGACCTGCTCGATGCCGTGCTCGCGCAGCGCGGCGACCATGCCGGGGATGTCGGTGTTGTCGCCGGTGCGCCGGCCGTCCTCGGTGAAGACGACGGTGTTGACCGCCTCGACGGAGGCGGCGGTGTCGCTGATCTCGTCGAGCAGCGGGATCACGGCCCGCTTCAGCGGCATGGTCAGCGACAGCCCCGCCCACTCGGGTCCGAGCCGCTCCAGGAAGCCGGGCAGGGCGGCCTCGTCGACGTCGAACCGGTCGTAGGTCCAGTGCGTCAGGCCCAGCTCCGCGTAGGCCGCGCGGTGCAGCGCCGGGGACAGGGAGTGCGCGATGGGCGAACCGAGCACGGCGGCCCGGCGGGTCTCAGGTGCCCGAGCTGGCATCGAACTTGTCCTTGAGCTTCAGGAATTCGGAGTAGGTCTTGGCGAACTCGGTCTTGTCCACACCGTCGGTCGCCACGAAGTAGATCCAGCCGTCGTGGGTCGGATTCAGGGCTGCCTTCAGGGCGTCCTCGCCGGGGTTGCCGATCGGCCCGGGCGGCAGGCCCGCGTGGGTGTAGGTGTTGTAGGGGTTGGTGTTGCTGTTGATCTCTTTTTCGCTGATGTGGATGTTGCTCTCGCCCTTCAGATAGTTGAAGGTCGAGTCGAACTGCAGCTTCCGGTTGGTCTCGGTGTTGGTCGGCTTGAGGCGGTTGTAGACGACCTCGGCCATCATGCGGAAGTCGTCGTGGGTCTTGCCCTCGGCCTGGACGAGGCTGGCGACCGTCACCAGCTCCAGGGGGCTGGACAGGCCGAAGTCCTCCGCCTTCGCGTCCAGGTCGTAGCGGTTGTACGCCTTCCCCGCCTGTTCGACCATCTTCCGCAGCACCGCCTCGGGCTTCATGCCCTTGGCCGCGGGATAGGTGCCCGGGTAAAGGAAGCCCTCCAGCGGGTCCATGATGTCCGGGTTCGAGTTCGCCCAGCTGGGCAGGCCGAGGTTCTTGTACTCCTCGGCGGCGACCTTCTTCGTGGTGCCGGCGGCGAGGCCGAGCCGTTTGTCGATCGCCTCGTACACCTGGGCGTTGCGCTCGCCCGGTTTGACCAGGACGTTGCTCTGGCTGCGGGGGTCGAGCATGAGCGCCACCGCGCTGGCGGCGGACATCTGCTTGTTCAGCAGATAGGCACCGGCCTGGATCTGCTTGCCCTTCGGGTTGCGTGACTGGGCGGCCACGAACGCGTCGACGCTCTTGACCACGCCCGCCTTCTTCAGGGCACGCCCGATGTCGTAGCCGCCGGCCCCTTCGGGGATCTCCACGGTGACCGTCTCGGCGATGCCGTCGCCCTCGTAGTCCGGGGCCGGGGCGAACCGGTTCTGGTAGAAGTGGTAGCCGTACCAGACCACACCGGCCGCGCCGCCGCCAAGCACCACGGCCACGACGAGGCAGGCCATGCCGTTGCGGCGCTTGCGGCCCCCGTTGCTCCTGCCGCCGCGTGCCCGGCGCTCGCTCCGGCTGGGCCGTCCGGCCGGGTCGCCGGCGTCCGGGGTCCTCTTCCCGTCGCTGTCGTCCTTTTCGGTCTCCTCCTCGGCGGACGACCAGAAGGCGTGGTCCTGCTCGTCGGAGCCGGACCCGGCGCCGGGGTCCGCGTCGCCGTCGGGCCCCTCCCCTCTGCGGTTCGGCGGCTGCGGCGGCGGGTACCCCTCGGCGGCCTCGCCGTACGGGTCGGGCTGCGCCTGGGCCGAGGCCGCCGCGTGCTGCTGGCCGTACGGGTCGAGCGGGTCGGGGTACGGCACCTGCTGGTGCGTGCCGGTGCCGTCCCAGCCGTCCTGCCGGTACGGCTCACAGGCTTGCTGCGGGTAGCCCTGGTGCTCCGGACCGCCCTGGTGGGAGGGGTACTGCGGGTCGTACGAGCCGGACTGCTGTGCCTCGTGTCCGCCGTACGGTGCCTGCGGGTGGCCGCCCAGAGGGTCGTAGTGCTGCGGGTGCTGCCCGTCGTATCCGGGCTGCGGGGCCTGGCTCCAGTCGCCGTACTGCGACGGGTGCGGCTGCTGCGGGTGGCCCTCGTAGGGGGACTGCGGGTCGGGGTACCCCTGCTGCCCCCTCCACCCGACGTCCCCGTACAACGGGTCCTCCGGATGCCACGGTTCGGAGCCTGGGCCCCGGCCATACTCAGTCATCGATCCCCTAGAGCCGCGAGGCGGCACTCAGATGGCCCCCTCGTGCGGCTGCCGATCCGCCTCTTGCTGTGCGCCCGCTGTTCGAACACCGGCGCATCGCGCGGAACGTTACCGTATCGCGATCACGGGGCCACTTCGACGCCCTCGCCGGGTG
The DNA here is from genome assembly GCF_014656135.1 of Streptomyces thermodiastaticus. GTDB lineage: Bacteria > Actinomycetota > Actinomycetes > Streptomycetales > Streptomycetaceae > Streptomyces > Streptomyces thermodiastaticus. The sequence goes on along the minus strand of NZ_BNBV01000023.1, from coordinate 50,631 downwards.
CGCTGCCTGACACCCGTTCGGATTCCAGGGCCTGTTGCAGGATGACGACGGCCGCGGCCTGGTCGATCACGGAGCGTCCCTTCCTGGCGTTCACCCCGGAGGCACGCAGTCCCTGACTGGCGCTGACCGTGGTCATCCGCTCGTCGACCAGACGCACCGGAACGGGTGCGATGTTCTTGGCCAGCTCGCCGGCGAAGGCCCGGGCCTTGGCGGCCGCCGGGCCCTCGCCCCCCTTGAGGGAGCGGGGCAGGCCGACGACGACCTCGATGGGCTCGTACTCCTCCACGAGCTGTGTCAGCCGGCGGTGCGCGGCCGGGACGTCCCGGCCGGGCACCGTCTCCACAGGGGTGGCGAGGATCCCGTCGGGGTCGCACGAGGCGACCCCGATCCGGGCGTCCCCGACGTCGATCGCGAGCCGTCGGCCCCTGCGCATCACTTGGCCGTTTCCGCCACGAGACGCTCCACGGCGTCCACGGCCTCGCCGACGGCCTGAGGGTTCTGGCCGCCGCCCTGAGCGACGTCCGGCTTGCCGCCACCGCCGCCGCCGAGCGTCTTGGCGGCGGTGCGGACCAGGTCGCCGGCCTTCAGGCCGCGGTCGCGGGCGGCCTCGTTGGTGGCGACGACCGTGAGCGGCTTGCCGTTGTTCACGGTGAACAGGGCCACGACGGCGGCCCGCCCGCCCTGGATGCGGCCCCGCACGTCGAGGACCAGCTTGCGCAGGTCGTCGGCGGTCGTGCCGTCCGGGACCCGGCCGGTGACCAGGGCGACGCCGCGGACGTCCTTGGCGGACTCGGCGAGGCCGGCGGCGGCCTGCAGCACCTTCTCGGCGCGGAACTTCTCGATCTCCTTCTCGGCGTCCTTCAGCTTGCCGAGCATCGCGGAGATCTTCTCCGGCAGCTCCTCCGGGCGGCCCTTGAGCAACTCGGTGAGCTGGTTGACGACCGTGTGCTCGCGGGCGAGGAACTGGTAGGCGTCCACGCCGACCAGGGCCTCGATACGGCGCACACCGGAGCCGATGGAGGACTCGCCGAGCAGCTTCACCAGACCCAGCTGGGCGGTGTTGTGCACGTGGGTGCCGCCGCACAGCTCCTTGGAGAAGTCGCCGATGGTGACCACGCGGACCCGCTCGCCGTACTTCTCGCCGAACTCGGCGATGGCGCCCTGCTTCTTGGCCTCCTCCAGGCCCATGATCTCGGCGGTGACGTCGAGGTCGCGGGCGAGCACCTCGTTGATCTTCTGCTCCACGTCGGTCATCACCGACTGCGGCACGGCGGAGGGGGAGCCGAAGTCGAAGCGGAAGCGGCCGGGCTGGTTCTCCGAGCCGGCCTGGGCGGCCGTCGGGCCGAGCGCGTCGCGCAGGGCCTGGTGGGTCAGGTGCGTGGCCGAGTGGGCGCGGGCGATGGCCTTGCGGCGGCGCACGTCGATCCGGGCGTGGGCCTTGGCGCCGACGGTCACCTCGCCGACCTGCACCACGCCCTTGTGGACGTAGACGCCCGGGACCGGCTTCTGGCAGTCGCGGACCTCGATGACGGCACCGGAGTCCACCGTGATGCGGCCGGTGTCGCCGATCTGGCCGCCGCCCTCGGCGTAGAACGGGGTGCGGTCCAGGACGACCTCGACCTCGTCGCCCTCGGTGGCGGCCGGGGAGGACACGCCGTCGACCAGCAGGCCGACGATGGTGGACTCGCCCTCGGTGTCGGTGTAGCCGATGAAGTCGGTCTCGCCGGAGGTGTCGGCGATCTCCCGGTAGGCGCCGAGGTCGGCGTGGCCGGTCTTCTTGGCCTGGGCGTCGGCCTTGGCGCGCTCCCGCTGCTCGCGCATCAGGCGGCGGAAGCCCTCCTCGTCCACGCTCAGGCCCTGCTCGGCGGCCATCTCCAGGGTGAGGTCGATCGGGAAGCCCCAGGTGTCGTGGAGCAGGAAGGCCTTCTCACCGGACAGGACCGTGCCGCCGGCCTGCTTGGTCTCGGTGACGGCGTTGTCGAGGATGGTGGTGCCGGCCTTCAGCGTCTTCAGGAAGGCGGCCTCCTCGGCGAGGGCGACCTTCTCGATGCGCTCGCGGTCGGTGATCAGCTCCGGGTACTGCCGGCCCATGATGCCGATCACGGTGTCGAGGAGGTCCTTGACGACCGGGCCGGTGGCGCCCAGCAGGCGCATGTTGCGGATGGCGCGGCGCATGATGCGGCGCAGCACGTAGCCGCGGCCCTCGTTGCCGGGGGTGACGCCGTCGCCGATGAGCATCGTGGCCGTGCGCATGTGGTCGGTGACGACGCGCAGGGACACGTCCGAGTCGTGGGCGTCGCCGTAGGCCACGCCGGTCAGCTCGGTGGCCTTCTTGATGACGGCCATGGAGGTGTCGATCTCGTACATGTTCTGCACGCCCTGCAGAATCATGGCGAGCCGTTCCAGGCCGAGGCCGGTGTCGATGTTCTTGCTCGGCAGGTCGCCGAGGATCTCGAAGTCGTCCTTGCCGGTGCCCTCGCCCCGCTCGTACTGCATGAAGACGAGGTTCCAGATCTCCACGTACCGCTCGTCGTTGACGGCGGGGCCGCCCTCGGGGCCGAACTCCGGGCCGCGGTCGTAGTTGATCTCGGAGCAGGGGCCGCACGGGCCGGGCACGCCCATGGACCAGAAGTTGTCCTTCTTGCCCAGGCGCTGGATGCGCTCGGCGGGCACGCCGACGACGTCACGCCAGATCTGCTCGGCCTCGTCGTCGTCCTCGTAGACGGTGATCCACAGCTTCTCCGGCTCCAGGCCGTACCCGCCCTTGTCCTGGGGGGTGGTCAGCAGCTCCCAGGCGAGCTCGATGGCGCCTTCCTTGAAGTAGTCGCCGAAGGAGAAATTGCCGCACATCTGGAAGAACGTGCCGTGCCGCGTGGTCTTGCCGACCTCGTCGATGTCGGGCGTGCGCACGCACTTCTGCACGCTGGTGGCGCGCGGGAACGGCGGCTTGACCTCGCCCAGGAAGTAGGGCTTGAAGGGCACCATGCCGGCCGGGACGAGGAGCAGAGTCGGGTCGTCCGCGATGAGCGACGCCGAAGGGACGACGGTGTGCCCGCGCTCCTCGAAGAAGCTCAGCCAGCGACGGCGGATCTCAGCCGACTCCATCAGTGGTCCTCATTCCGGTTGTACGAGTTGTACGGGTAGGTCCGCTGCACCTGCTTCTCGGCGTACAGCGGGGTGGCGCGGTTCTCGATGGCGGCGTACCGCCGCGGCGCGGGGAGTGCGGAGCCGGCGTCGGCGCCGATACCGAGTGCCTCGCCGAGTTCCGCCTCCCGCCGGGCCATGTTGTCGCGGACGTCGAGCGCGAACTCCACCGCCCGGTCCCTGAGCCGCTGGCCGGTCTCCAGCGCCTTGTTCGCCGCGGTGGCGGCGACGCTGTCGGGGGTCAGCTGCTTCAGCTTCCGGTTGATCTTGGTGGTGGCCCACACACCGGCCGCGACACCGGTGGTGAACCAGAACGTACGGCGGAACATCGCTAGTCCTTACCTCTCCCGGTTGTTCCGCTTCCCACGCCGGGCGGCCGGGACGGTGCGGCCCACGATCACGGTACGCCTCGGGGCACGGGCGGGCACGTCCTCCTTGCGGCCGTTCAGCGCGCGGCGCACGCCGTAGCCGAAGGCGGCCACCTTGACGAGGGGACCGCCGAAGGTGGAGGCGACGGTGGTGGACAGCGCGGAGGCGTTGGCGGTGACCTCCTGCACGTCCGAGGCGATCGCGTCGACGCGGTCGAGCTGGGCCTGCGCCGAGCGCACCGCCTGGGAGGCGTCGGCCAGCAGCGGGACGGCCTGCTCGGTCACGTCCGCCACGAGCTTGGTGGTCGCCTTGAGCGTCTGGGCCAGCCTCGCCAGTGCGACCGCGAGGAAGGAGACCAGGATCGCCCAGAACACGGCCACCAGGATCCCGGCCACCTCACCACCGGACACTGTGCGCACCCGCTCCCTGATACGTGCCTGGACCGATGTGCGCCGGGCGCCGCAGGGCGCGCCGCGAGACACCGGGACCATCGAGAAAGTCGTGCTCCGAGCCTATCGCGCCGCGGACCGCGCTCCGTACCGGAATACGGGCCGGCAGGGCCGCCGGGTGTTCGTACGCACCGCGCACGGCCCGACACGGCACCCGTGCCCGTCCCCGGGCACCGGCCGCGGCGCCCGGGGACGGATGCGCGCGAGCCCGCCGCCCCGCCCGCCCACGAGGGGCGGGGGGACGACGGGCCGAGGCGGTCGCTGCCTGCCGACGCGGGGTCAGCGGGCGTAGTACTCGACGACGAGCTGCTCGTCGCAGACGACCGGGATCTCCTTGCGGTTCGGCTCGCGGTCCAGGCGGAACGCCAGGGCCTTGAGGTTCACCTGCAGGTAGCGGGGGGTCTCGCCGTCGGGAGCGAAGCCACCCTCACGGGCGATCTGGAAGAGCGTCTTGTTCTGGGAGCGCTCGCGCACCTGGACGACGTCGTCGGGGCGGACACGGAAGGACGGCTTGTCGACCTTCTGGCCGTTGACCTGGATGTGGCCGTGGACGACCATCTGGCGGGCCTGGTAGATCGTGCGGGCGATGCCCGAACGCAGGACCAGCGCGTCGAGGCGCTTCTCCAGCTCCACGATCAGGGCCTCACCGGTCTTGCCCTGGACCTTGGCCGCACGCTCGTAGGCGCGCACCAGCTGGCGCTCGGAGATGTCGTACTGCGCGCGCAGACGCTGCTTCTCCAGCAGACGGACCTTGTAGTCCGAGTTCTGCTTGCGGCCGCGGCCGTGCTCGCCCGGCGGGTAGGGGCGGGCCTCGAAGTACTTGACGGCCTTCGGGGTCAGCGCGATGCCGAGGGCACGCGACTTCTTGACCTTGGGGCGGGACTGGTTCGCCATGGAACCGAACACCTCGTGTTTCTGTGTGAATACGGCTTCACCAGGGTTAGGGGAGGTCGCATCCGCAGCCGGGGAAACCCTGCGGGTCCGCATGCGGACCTGCGGGGCAGCCGCTCCCTGGTCTGGGCACAACGTGCAGCACGCGAGTGGCCCACCGACGGCTCCGGGCACTCCGGGTGGTGGTGGGCTGCCCGCGACACCGTTCGACGGTGCGCGACGCTCCTGGATCCCCGCTGCCCTGCGGCGATGGGGTTCCGGCTGGATGTCCCGCTCTGGTGGTGCCGGTTTCCCTTGCGGGGTTCCGGACACGGGACGCAGCGCTTGTGCGAAGTCTACAGGGTGCTCAGGACCGCTTTCGACCCAGGTGTCTGCGGGTCCATTCCACGGCGTCCGCGTACCGCGCCTCGGCTCCGTGCCGGGTCGGGGTGTAGTACTCGCGGTTCTTCAGCGCGTCCGGGGCGTACTGCTGGGCGGCGATGCCCTCGGGCAGGTCGTGCGGGTAGACGTAGCCCTTGCCGTGGCCGAGCTTGGCTGCGCCCTGGTAGTGGCTGTCGCGCAGGTGGGCGGGGACCGGCCCGGCGAGCCCCTTGCGCACGTCCTCCAGGGCGGCGCCGATGGCGGTGGTCGCCGAGTTGGACTTGGGGGCGAGGGCCAGGGCGATGGTGGCGTGGCTGAGGGTGAGCGCTGCCTCGGGGAAGCCGATCATGGCGACGGCCTGGGCGGCGGCCACCACGAGGGGCAGCGCGGTGGGGTCGGCGAGGCCGATGTCCTCGCTGGCGGAGATCATCAGCCGGCGGGCGATGAACCGCGGGTCCTCGCCGGCCTCGATCATGCGGGCCAGGTAGTGCAGGGCGGCGTCGACGTCGGAGCCGCGGATGGACTTGATCAGGGCGCTGGCCACGTCGTAGTGCTGGTCGCCGTCGCGGTCGTACTTCACCGCGGCGCGGTCGACCGTCTCCTCCAGCGTGGTCAGGGTGATCTCGCTCTCGCCCTTGTCCAGGGCGGCGCCCGCGGCGGCCTCCAGGGCGGTCAGGGCGCGGCGGGCGTCGCCGCCGGCGATGCGCAGCAGGTGGTTCTCGGTGTCCTCGGGGAGGGCGACGGCGGACTTCAGGCCGCGTTCGTCGGTCAGGGCGCGGCGCAGCAGGCCCCGGATGTCCTCGTCGGTGAGCGGCTCCAGGGTGAGCAGCAGGGAGCGCGACAGCAGCGGGGAGATGACCGAGAAGTACGGGTTCTCCGTGGTGGCGGCGATCAGGGTGACCCAGCGGTTCTCCACCGCGGGCAGCAGGGAGTCCTGCTGGGCCTTGCTGAAGCGGTGAATCTCGTCGAGGAAGAGCACGGTCTCCTGCCCGTAACCGCCGGAGGCGCGGCGGGCGCCGTCGATGACCGTACGGACCTCCTTCACGCCCGCGGTGATCGCCGACAGTTCGACGAAGCGCTTGTTGGTGGCCTTGGAGACGACGTACGCCAGGGTGGTCTTGCCGGTGCCGGGCGGGCCCCACAGGATCACCGAGGAGGGGCCGGCGGGGCCGCCCGCGCCCTCGCCCACCAGCCGGCGCAACGGCGAGCCGGGCTTGAGCAGGTGCTGCTGGCCCACCACCTCGTCGAGGGTGCGCGGGCGCATCCTCACCGCCAGAGGGCTCGCGGAGGGCTCCTTCTCCTGGCGTTCTTCTGCTGCGGCGGTGAACAGGTCGGGCTCCACGCTGAAACCCTATGGCACACCGCCGACAGCACGGTCCGGGGCCCGGCGGCGGCCGGTCAGGCCCGCAGCGGAGCCGGGCGGCGGACCGTCAGGTCCGCAGTGGACCCGTGAGGCGGCCGGTCAGGCCCACAGGCTGCTGCCCCAGCGGGTCAGGATGAGCATCGCGATGACGCCGCTGTGGGTGACCGGCAGGACCCAGGTGAACTCGGCGAGGAAGGTCTTCACGGCGCGCGGGGCGGGCAGGAAGTCGTTGCGGATGTTGTGGCTGGTCACGTGCCAGAACATGGTGAGCGTGGCGACCCAGGCCAGGCAGCACCACAGGCACAGGGCGTTGATCCGGTACAGCGACTGGAACTGCAGCCAGCTGACGAAGCAGACACCGAAGAGCGTGCCGAAGTTGAAGGTCAGCCAGTACCAGCGCGGGAAGCGGGCGCGGGCGAGCAGGCTCATCCCGACGCAGATCACGATGCCGTAGCAGACCAGGCCGAGCATGGGGTTGGGGAACCCGAAGACGGAGGCCTGCTTGCTCTCCATGACGCTGCCGCAGGAGACGATCGGGTTCAGGCTGCAGGCCGGCGTGAAGGTCTTGCCGACGACCTTGGCCTCGAGGATCTTCTGCTTGTCGATCGTGATGACCCATGCGGCGAGCAGTCCGGCCGCTCCGGTGATCACCAGCAGCAGGGCGAAGGCGCGGCTGCCGCCCACCGTGCGCGGCGAGGCCGTCGCGCTCTCCGGTTCAGATTCCGTGGTGACGTCCTTGACTGTCGTCTTGCTCATCACGCCGATCCGTCGGTCGAAGTCGCTTCGGGCACGGTCATTGTGCCGCACGGAGCTGAGGGTGCACCGGTGATCGGGACAAAGGCGCAGGCGCCCGCGGCCGGGGTGTCCGGTTCCGGACGGCGCCGCCAGCAGCGCGGCGGACCGGCCGGCGCCCGTCCCGCCGGGCCGCGGGCCGTCAACCCGGCCGGCGCAGGACCAGCTCATGGGGTGATCGCCGGAACGGGCTGGGGGCCGGGCGTCCGTGCCGCCCGGCCCCCAGCCCGTCCGCTGGTCCTCAGCCCAGCCGCGACGTCAGCCCAGCCGCGACGTCAGCTCGGCCACGATCGTGTCGAGGCCGACGGCCACCTGCTCGCCGGACTCCATGTCCTTGAGCTGGACGACGCCCTCGGCCAGGTCCCGCTCGCCCGCCACCAGCGCATAGCGTGCGCCCGAGCGGTTGGCCGCCTTCATCGCGGCCTTCAGGCCCTTGTGGCCGTAGGAGAAGTCGGCCGCCACGCCCGCCTTGCGCAGCTCGGTGATCTTCGCGAACAGCACCCGGCGCGCCTCCTCGCCCAGCGGCACGGCGAACACGCTGGTGGCAGCGGGCAGTTCCAGCTCGACGCCCTCCGCCTTGAGGGCGAGGACGGTGCGGTCCACGCCGAGCGCCCAGCCGACGGACGGCAGCGCGGGGCCGCCGATCATCTCCGACAGGCCGTCGTAGCGGCCGCCGCCGCCCACCGCGGACTGGGAGCCGAGGCCGTCGTGGACGAACTCGAAGGTGGTGCGGGTGTAGTAGTCCAGGCCGCGCACCAGCTTCGGGTCGTCCTCGAACGAGACGCCCGCGGCGGCGATCAGCTCGCGGACCTCCTCGTGGTAGACCTTGCAGGCGTCGCACAGGTAGTCGCGCAGCAGCGGGGCACCGGCGAGCTGCTTCTGGACCGACTCGCGCTTGTCGTCGAGGACGCGCAGCGGGTTGATCTCGACCCGGCGGCGGGTTTCCTCGTCCAGGTCCAGGGCGCGCAGGAAGTCCTGCAGCGCGGCCCGGTAGGCCGGACGGCACTCCCGGTCGCCCAGGCTGTTGAGCAGGATGCGGAAGTTCTTCAGGCCGAGCGAGCGGTAGGCCTGGTCGGCCAGGATGATCAGCTCGGCGTCCAGGGCCGGGTCCTCCGCGCCGATCGCCTCGGCGCCGACCTGGGAGAAGTGGCGGTAACGGCCCTTCTGCGGACGCTCGTAGCGGTAGTAGCTGCCGGAGTACCAGAGCTTGACCGGCAGGTTGCCCGCCTTGTGCAGGTTGGCCTCCAGCGCGGCGCGCAGCACGGAGGCGGTGCCCTCGGGGCGCAGGGCCAGCTTGTCGCCGCCCTTGGTCTCGAAGGCGTACATCTCCTTGGTGACGATGTCGGTGGACTCGCCGACGCCGCGGGCGAACAGCTCGACGTTCTCGAAGCCGGGCGTCTCGATGTAGCCGTAGCCGGAGTTGCGCAGCGGGGCCGCGATCGCCTCGCGGACCGCGAGGTACTGGGCGGAGTCCGGCGGGATCAGGTCGTACGTGCCCTTGGGGGCCTTGAAGGTGCTCACGAAGCCTCTCGTCACATTCCTCGTCGGGGAGCCTGCCCGGCTCCCTGGCCGGCGGCCACCTGCCGCAGATAGGGGTTGGTGGCGCGCTCCTGGCCGATGGTCGTCTGGGGGCCGTGGCCGGACAGCACCACGGTGGAGTCGTCGAGCGGCAGGCACACACGGGCCAGCGAGTCGAGCATGTCCTCCATGGAGCCGCCCGGCAGGTCGGTGCGTCCGATGGAGCCGGCGAACAGCAGATCCCCGGAGAAGAACACCGACGGCACGTCGGCGGTCTCGGGCATCCGGAAGGTCACCGACCCCTTGGTATGGCCAGGGGCGTGCGCGACGGCGAACTCCAGCCCCGCCAGCTGCAGCACGGTGCCGTCGGCCAGCTCCTTGACGTCGTCCGGCTCCCCCACGGCCAGCTCGCCCATCAGCGGCATGCCGATGGAGCGGCCGATCCCCTTCTCGGGGTCGCTCATCATGTAGCGGTCCGCCGGGTGGATCCAGGCCGGCACGTCGTGCGCGCCGCACACGGGGACGACCGAGGCCACATGGTCGATGTGGCCGTGGGTGAGGACGACGGCGACGGGCTTGAGCCGATGCTTGCGCAGCGCTTCCTCGACGCCGTCGGCGGCCTGGTGGCCCGGGTCGATGATCACGCACTCCTCACCGGCGGCGGGGGCGACGAGATAGCAGTTCGTCCCCCAGGCACCGGCAGGGAACCCGGCAATGAGCACGTTCGTCCTTCGTTCGTGTCGATCAGGGCGTGTTGGTCGTGATCCGAGCCTACCCGGCGCTGCCGCTTCCTCAGCGAACCCATATACGGTACGGGGCACACGCAGTCGGTGGGCTCACCAGACCCATGAGTCACCGGTCGGCACACGAGACGCTTGAGGAGAGAACCCGGTGGTCAGCCAGGAGCAGCGGCGGCGTCAGCTCGCCCGGGAGAAGTTCTTGCGGCAGCAGCAGCGGCGCGCCGCCGCGCGGCGCAGGGCCCGTGTGCGCAACTCCGTGATCGCGTCGGTGCTCGGCGTGGTCGTCATCGGCAGTCTGGCGCTGTACACGACGGGCGTCCTGAACAACGGCGACGACGACAAGGCGAACGCGAGCGCGGAGGTCACCCCGAGCGCGTCGGCCACCAGCAAGGCGCCGGACCCGTGCGACAAGCCGGCTCCCGGCTCGGTGAAGAAGCTGAGCTGGAAGAAGGAGCCGGAGATGACGATCGACACCTCCGCCGACTACACGCTGAAGCTGGCGACGACGTGCGGCGAGATCGACGTGGCGCTGAAGGCGAAGGCCGCGCCGCACACGGTGAACTCGTTCGACTTCCTGGCCGGCCAGGGCTACTTCGACCACACCAAGTGCCACCGGCTGACCACGAGCGGCATCTACGTGCTGCAGTGCGGCGACCCGACGGGCACCGGTACGGGCGGCCCCGGCTACACGATCCCCGACGAGAACCTGAAGGACTCCAGCCTGAAGGGGAACGTGTATCCGGCGGGCACGGTGGCGATGGCGAACACCGGGCAGAAGGACAGCGGGGGCAGCCAGTTCTTCCTCGTCTACCAGGACAGTCCACTGCCGCCCAGCTACACGCCGTTCGGTACGGTCTCCGAGGCCGGTATGAAGGTGCTGAAGAAGATCGCCGACGCGGGCGAGAACACCGGTGCCGGTGACGGGGCGCCCAACGCGACCGTCGTGATCGACAAGGCCACGGTCGTGAAATCCTGACCGTCGCCTGCGGAATTTCGGTCGCGCTGGATGCGGACAGGCAACCCGCCGGTCGCCTATGTTGGCCGTGACGAAACTGTGGACGATGCCCGGGGGAGCTTCGAGGCCCCCTCGCGGGCATCATGTGGAGGAGGCGCTGTGAGCAGCAGCCCGTGGGGCCGCGTCGACGAGACGGGGACCGTGTACGTGCGGACGGCCGACGGCGAGAAGGTCGTCGGCTCCTGGCAGGCCGGCTCCCCCGAGGAGGCACTGGCCTACTTCGAGCGCAAGTACGAGGGCCTGGTGGTCGAGATCGGCCTCCTCGAGAAGCGGGTGCGGACCACCGACCTGTCGGCGAAGGACGCGATGGCCGCCATCGGCCATCTGCGCGAGCAGGTGGACGCGCATCACGCCGTCGGTGACCTGGACGCGCTGCGGGCCCGCCTGGACAAGCTGGTCGAGACGGTCGAGAAGCGCCGCGAGGAGCGCCGGGCGCAGCGGGCCCGGCAGCTGGAGGAGGCCCGCAAGGCCAAGGAGGCGCTGGTCGCCGAGGCGGAGGAGCTGGCCCGGTCCGACCAGTGGCGGGCGGCCGGTGAGCGGCTGCGGGCGCTGGTGGAGACCTGGAAGGGCCTGCCGCGTCTGGACCGCAAGTCCGACGACGAGCTGTGGCACCGCTTTTCGCACGCGCGCTCGGCGTTCTCCAAGCGGCGCAAGGCGCACTTCGCGCAGCTCGACGCGCAGCGCGAGCAGGCCCGCCGGATCAAGGAGCGGCTGGTCGCGGAGGCGGAGTCGCTGTCGGACTCCACGGACTGGGGTCCCACGGCGGCCCGTTACCGGGAGCTGATGGCCGAGTGGAAGGCCGCGGGCCGTGCGCAGCGGGAGCACGAGGAAGAGCTGTGGAGCCGCTTCCGCGGTGCCCAGGACGTCTTCTTCGCCGCGCGCGGCGCGGTGTTCGCCGAGCGGGACGCGGAGCAGGCGGAGAACCTGAAGCTGAAGGAGGAACTGGCCGAGGAGGCCGAGAAGCTGCTGCCCATCACGGACCTCAAGGCCGCCCGGGCCGCCTTCCGCGCGATCAACGAGCGCTGGGAGACCATCGGTCATGTGCCGCGGGACGCCCGTGCCCGGGTGGAAGGCCGGATGCACGCGGTCGAGCGGGCGCTGCAGGAGGCCGAGGAGGCCGAGTGGCGGCGGACCAACCCGGAGGTGCGGGCGCGTGCCGAGGGGCTCACCGGTCAGCTGCGGGCGGCGGTGGACAAGCTCACGGCCCAGATCGAGCAGGCGCGGGCGCAGGGCAACACAGCCAAGGCGGAGAAGCTGGAGCAGGAGCTGCAGGGCCGGCAGGCGCTGCTCGACCAGGCGCTCAAGGGCCTGCAGGAGCTCGGCGGCTGAGCGAACGCTTCGCGCCTCGAAGTCCACGGAAGAGGGCCCCGTGCGGTGCGTACGGGGCCCTCTCGGCGTGTGCGAGGCCTGTGGTGCGGCCGAGTCCGCCGTCTGCGGACGCTGCGCGGTCAGGACCGGGTGCGGGCCGAGGTCACGCGGTACACGTCGTAGACGCCCTCCACGCTGCGGACCGCGCGCAGCACATGGCCCAGGTGCTTGGGGTCGCCCATCTCGAAGGTGAAGCGCGAGGTGGCGACGCGGTCGCGGGAGGTCTGGACGGCCGCGGAGAGGATGTTGACGTGCTGGTCGGACAGCACCCGGGTGACGTCCGACAGCAGCCGGGAGCGGTCCAGGGCCTCGACCTGGATGGCGACCAGGAACACCGAGGACTGGGTGGGCGCCCATTCGACGTCGAGGATGCGCTCGGGCTCCCGGGACAGCGACTCGACGTTGACGCAGTCGCTGCGGTGCACCGAGACGCCGCTGCCCCGGGTGACGAAACCGATGATCGGGTCGCCCGGCACGGGGGTGCAGCAGCGGGCCAGTTTGACCCACACGTCGTCGACGCCCTTGACGATGACGCCCGGGTCGGCGCTGGCACGGCGTTTGCGGCCGCGTCCCCGGGAGGGCGGCACCGCCTCGTCGATCTCCTCGGTGGCGGCCTCCTCGCCGCCGAGGGCCTGGACGAGCTTTTGCACGATGTGCTGCGCCGAGACGTGGCCCTCGCCGATCGCGGCGTACAGCGCGGAGATGTCGGAGTAGCGCATCTCGTGCGCCAGGGTGACCAGGGAGTCGCCGGTCAGGATCCGCTGGATGGGCAGATTCTGCTTGCGCATCGCGCGGACGATGGCTTCCTTGCCCTGCTCGATGGCCTCGTCGCGGCGCTCCTTGGAGAACCAGGCGCGGATCTTGTTGCGGGCGCGCGGCGACTTGACGAAGCCGAGCCAGTCGCGGGACGGCCCGGCGCCGGTCGCCTTGGAGGTGAAGACCTCCACCAGGTCGCCGTTGTCCAGGGTGGACTCCAGCGGCACCAGGCGGCCGTTGACCCGGGCACCGATGGTGCGGTGGCCGACCTCGGTGTGGACGGCGTAGGCGAAGTCCACGGGGGTGGACCCGGCCGGGAGCGCGATGACGTCGCCCTTGGGCGTGAAGACGAAGACCTCGTTGCGGGAGAGGTCGAAGCGCAGCGACTCCAGGAACTCGCTGGGGTCCTCGGTCTCCTTCTGCCAGTCCAGCAGCTGCCGCAGCCACGCCATGTCGTTGATGGCGTCCTTGTCCTTCGCCGACGTGCGGGGCGCGTCGGTGCGGACCTTGGAGGCGCCGGCGACGGCCTCCTGCTTGTACTTCCAGTGCGCGGCGATGCCGTACTCGGCCCGGCGGTGCATGTCGAAGGTGCGGATCTGCAGCTCGACCGGCTTGCCGTTGGGGCCGATGACCGTCGTGTGCAGCGACTGGTACATGTTGAACTTGGGCATCGCGATGTAGTCCTTGAACCGGCCGGGGACCGGGTTCCACCGCGCGTGCACGGTGCCGAGGGCGGCGTAGCAGTCGCGCACGGTGTCGACCAGGACGCGGATGCCCACCAGGTCGTAGATCTCCGCGAAGTCACGGCCGCGGACGATCATCTTCTGGTAGACGCTGTAGTAGTGCTTCGGGCGGCCGGTGACGGTCGCCTTGATGCGGGCGGCACGCAGGTCCCGCTGCACCTCGTCGATGACGACGGCCAGGTACTCGTCGCGCTTGGGGGCACGTTCGGCCACCAGACGCACGATCTCGTCGTACATCTTGGGGTAGAGGATCGCGAAGGCGAGGTCCTCCAGCTCCCACTTGATGGTGTTCATGCCCAGGCGGTGGGCGAGCGGCGCGTAGATCTCCAGCGTCTCGCGCGCCTTCTTCTCCTGCTTCTCCCGCTTGAGGTAGCGCATGGTGCGCATGTTGTGCAGGCGGTCGGCGAGCTTGATCACCAGGACACGGGGGTCCTTGGCCATGGCCACGACCATCTTGCGCACGGTCTCGGCCTGGGCGGCCTCGCCGAACTTGACCTTGTCCAGCTTGGTGACGCCGTCGACGAGCAGGGCGACGGTGTCGCCGAAGTCGCGGCGCAGCTGGTCCAGGCCGTACTCGGTGTCCTCGACGGTGTCGTGCAGCAGACCGGCCATGAGGGTGGCCGGGTCCATGCCGAGTTCGGCGAGGATCGTGGTCACCGCGAGCGGGTGGGTGATGTACGGGTCGCCGCTCTTGCGCTTCTGGCCGCGGTGCCAGCGTTCGGCGACCTGGTAGGCCCGTTCGATCTGGCGCAGCGTGGCCGTCTCGATCTTCGGGTCGTTGCTGCGCACTATCCGCAGCAGCGGCTCCAGCACCGGGTTGTACGGGTTGGCGCGCTGGACGCCGAGCCGGGCGAGCCGGGCGCGGACGCGGTTGGAGGAACCGGAGCGGGCGGGCTGGCCGGAGGCGGCGCGCACGGGCGGCGCCGGCTTGGGGCGCGCGGCTTCCGCGGACTTCTCCACGGGCGCGGACTGGGCGCGTTCGACCGTCCCGCGGGCGTCGTTCGTCGCCTGCGACGCCTGCGGCGCGGGCTTCGCCGCCGCGGCCTCGGGTTTGGCGGCGGTCAGTGGCTGGGCCTCGTCTGGCAAGAGGGCTCCTCGTGCGCGATCCGGCTCCCCCGGTCAGGCTCCGGAGACCCCATGGTAGCGATCCGGGGCTCCAGGATCGCCTCCAGACCGACGAGAGGGTGTTCGACATAGGACACAACGCGAAGGACGGGCGCCGGATTCCTCCGGGCCCGTCCTCCGGGTGCCGCGGGCCGCCCGGGACGGGCGGCGGCCGCTCAGATCCGCAGCAGGGCCTTGAGCGGGGCGCCGTCCAGGGCCGGCGCCAGGCGGGCGCGGCCGCCGAGGAAGCCCAGTTCCATCAGCACCGCGACGCCGGCGACGCGGGCGCCCGCACGGCGGACGAGCTGCAGCGCGGCCTCGGCGGTGCCGCCGGTGGCCAGGACGTCGTCGACGACCAGGACGCGGTCGTTTGCGGTGAGGTCCTCAGCGTGCACCTCGATCTCCGCCGAGCCGTACTCCAGGTCGTAGGCCTGGCGCAGGGTGGCCCCGGGCAGCTTGCCCGCCTTGCGGACGGGCACGAAACCGAGGCCGGCGCGGACGGCGACCGGGGCGCCGAGGATGAAGCCCCGGGCCTCCAGGCCGACGATCCGGGTGGCGTCGGTGCGCTGGGCGATCTCCGCGAGCGCGTCGGTCAGGGCGGTGAAGGCCGCCGGGTCCGCCAGGAGCGGGGTGATGTCCTTGAACACCACGCCCTGCTCCGGGTAGTCCTCGACGTCCCGGATGCGGCTGAGCAGCAGTTCCTTGATGTCGGTCACGGCGGTCACCGGCGCTTCCCGGAGGTGCGGCCGCGGCCCCGGCCGCGGGAGGCGGACTGGTCGCGCGGTCCCACCACCGCGGGTGCGGCGTCCTCGGGCTCGTCCGGCCCCGCCGCCCGGCCGGGCGCGGGGTCCTCGGGCGTGCCCTGAGCCGCCTGCGCCCGCTTGGCCAGCACCCGCTTGCGCAGGGCCTTCATCTGCGGCTCGCGCTCCTTGAGGTCGGCGACCAGCGGGGTGGCGATGAAGATCGAGGAGTACGCGCCCGCCGCGAGGCCGACGAACAGCGACAGCGAGATGTCGTTGAGCATGCCGGCGCCGAGCAGGCCGCCGCCGATGAACAGCAGGCCCGCCACCGGCAGCAGCGCGACCACGGTGGTGTTGATGGAGCGCATCAGCGTGCCGTTGATCGACTGGTTGGCGACGTCGCTGTAGGTCCAGCGGGTCTGCTTGGTGATGCCCTTCGTCTGCTCCTTGAGGCTGTCGAAGACGACGACCGTGTCGTAGAGCGAGTAACCGAGGATCGTCAGCAGACCGATCACCGTGCCCGGGGTGACCTCGAAGCCGACCAGGGCGTAGATGCCGGTGGTGATGGTGATGTCGTGGATCAGGGCGACCAGCGCGGCCAGTGCCATGCGCCACTCGAAGGCGATCGCCAGGTAGATCACGACCAGGATCATGAAGATCGCCAGGCCCTCCCAGGCCTTGTTGGCGATCTGCTCGCCCCAGCTGGGGCCGACGAGGTCGGCGTTGATCCGCTCGGGGTCGACCTTCAGGTCCTTGGAGAGGGCTTCCTTGATCTGGTCGGACTTGTCGGTGTCGATGCCGGCGATCTGGATGCGCAGGCTGCCGTCGCCGAGCTTCTGCACGATCGCGTCGTGGCCGGAGGCGTCCTCGGCGTAGGTCTCCGCCTGGCTGACCGTGGTGGTCATGTGCTTCGGCGTGGTGAAGACCGCACCGCCCTGGAACTCGATGCCCATGTTCAGGCCGCGCACCACGAGGCCGACGACGGCCGTGATGGTGATCAGGACGGAGATGCCGTACCAGATCTTGCGGTTCTTGACGAAGTCGTAGCCGACCTCGCCACGGTGCAGTTTGGCGCTGAGAGTGCCGAGTTTGGACATCTCACGCCTCCTTCGTCTCGACGGGGCCGGCGGCGGGACCGGACGGACGGCGGGTGCGGCGCAGCGGCGGCTTGGCGCCGAGCGACTTCGGGTCCAGGCCGGACCACTTGTGCCCCTGGGCGAAGAACTTCCTGCGGGCCAGGATGGTCATCAGCGGCTTGGTGAACAGGAAGACGACGACCACGTCGAGCAGGGTGGTCAGGCCCAGGGTGAAGGCGAAGCCCTGTACCTTGCCGACGGTGACGACGAAGAGCACCGCCGCGGCCAGGAAGGACACGAAGTCGGAGACCAGGATGGTGCGCCGGGCGCGCGGCCAGGCACGCTCCACCGCCGGGCGCAGGCTGCGGCCCTCGCGGATTCCGTCCCGGATGCGCTCGAAGAACACGATGAACGAGTCCGCGGTGATGCCGATGGCGACGATCGCACCGCACACGGCCGGCAGGTTCAGCGCGAAGCCGATGGCCGGGCCGAGCAGCGACATGATCGTGTAGGTGAGGATCGCGGAGACCAGCAGCGAGGGGATCGCGATGACCGACAGGCCCTTGTAGAAGACCAGCAGGTAGACGACGACCAGGGCGAGGCCGATGGCGCCCGCGATCAGGCCGGCGCGCAGCTGGTCGCTGCCGAGCGCGGCGGTCACCGTCGTGACGCTGTCCTCGCGGAAGGTCAGCGGCAGCGCGCCGTAGGAGAGCATGTTGGCCAGGCTCTGCGCCTCCTCCTGGCTGAAGCGGCCGGTGATCTCCGCGTTGCCGCCGGTCAGCGCCTGGCTGACGTACGGGTCGGAGACGACGTTGCCGTCCAGGACGATGGCGAACTGGTTCTGCGGCGTCGTGTTCTGCGCGAGCTTGCCGGTGATGTCGGCGAACTTCTTGGCGCCCTTGGAGGTGAACTCCATGGTGACGGTCCAGCCCGCGGCGGTCTGGGTGTTGAAGACGGCCTGGGCCTTCTTCACGTCGGTGCCGTCCACGGCGGCGGGGCCGAGGATGTACTTCTGCCACTGGCCCTGGGAGTTCTGACCGCAGGCCACGGTCGGTTCGGAGGGCTTGACGCCCTTGCCGGCGGTGGCGCGGACGTCCTTCTTGGTGCAGTCCAGCGTGGCGTACTGGGCCTGGAGCGCGGCCGGGACGTCGCCGCCGGAGTCGCTGCCGGCGGTGGCGGAGGCGCTCGGGCTGGCGGAGGCCTTCGGGGAGCCGGACGCCGTGCTGCCCGCGGACGGGGTGGCGTCGGCCTTCAGGCCGTCGGTGACGGCGCGGCCCTGCGGGGACCCGGTCGCCGAGGGGGTAGCGGAGCCGGTGGAGGTGGCCTTCTCACCGCCGCTGGTCCCGTTGTCGTCGCCCGCCTTGCCGGAGGGGCTGGAGGAGGGGCTGGCGCTCGCGGAGGTGCCCGGCGACGGGGTGGCGGCGACGCCGGAGATGTCGGTGGCGAGGACCGGACGGAAGTACAGTTTCGCGGTCGTGCCGACCTGCTCCCGTGCCTGCTGGGAGTTGGTGCCCTTGGGGATGTTGACGATGATGTTGTCGTTGCCCTGGGTCTGGACCTCGGCCTCGGAGACGCCGAGGCCGTTGACCCGGCGTTCCATGATGCTGACGGCCGTGTCCATGTTGGCCTTGTTGATCGCGGACTCCTGGCCGCGCTCGGGGACCGCCCGCAGTGTGATGCTCGTACCGCCCGCCAGGTCGATACCGAGACGCGGAGTGGTGTTGCCGGAGGCGAACATGCCTCCGGTGAGCGCCACGATGGCGATCAGGATCAGGACCAGCGAGCGCCATGGCTTGCTCTGGGCGCCCGCGCTCCGGCCCTTTTTAGGTGCTGCCACCTTCTCGTACTCCCTCTCGGGCCGCTGGGCGCCAGGGTGGGCCCGCAAGCGGCCATGGCATGGTGTAGCGATCCCGCGTGCGAAGCGCACACGTCCCAGGGCGCGCGGCCCGGTGCCGCGCGCCCTGGAGGGGGACTACTTCGCCTCGGTGTCGCCGTCGGTCTTCTTCGGCTCTGCGTCCGCCTTCGCCTCGGCGGTGGCGTCGGCCGGCTCGTCGGCCGCGTCCTTCTTGCCGAGATCCACGGGCTTGTCGTCGCCGGCGGCGGGCTCGTCGGTCCCGGTGAGGGAGGAGGCGTCGTCGGGCACGAGGTCGCCGTCGGACTTCAGGTCGTGCTCGATGCCGTGGACGATGCGGTTGTACTCGTCGTCGGGCAGGACGGTCGCGATGGCGTTCTTGGCGAACAGCAGCTCCACACCGGGGCCGGCGTCGAGGAGGACCGTGTCGTCGTTGACCTCCTTGACCGTCGCGTACATGCCGCCGATGGTGCGGATACCGCTGCCCGGCTGCATCTGGTCACGCATGCGGGCGGCCTCCTGCTGCTTGCGCCTGGCCGACCGGGTCATCAGGAACATGGCCCCGATGAGCACAATGAACGGGAGGAGGGTCACGAGGCTATTCACGGGACGAATTTTCCTTCGCACGACCGCGACGGTGAGCGGCCTGGTGTGGGTGGGGTGGTCGCACCGCCTTCGCAGGCGGCATCGGCGGAGTCTAGGCGAGTCCGCGCGCAGGGAACAACGCTCAGCATGGCACTCGGGTTCCTCACCGGGCCACTGCTGACGCACTCACGTCCCGAACAGGTCCTGTTGTCCGTTTCCCGCGGCCGGTGAGTGCGGGGGCGTGAGGCCGAGGTGCGCCCAGGCCGCCGGCGTGGCGACACGCCCGCGTGGCGTACGGGCGAGCAGCCCCTCGCGCACGAGGAACGGCTCGGCGACCTCTTCCACTGTCTCACGCTCCTCGCCCACCGCGACCGCGAGCGTGGACAGGCCCACGGGTCCGCCGCCGAACAGTTTCAGCAAGGCCTCCAGCACGGCCCGGTCGAGGCGGTCCAGGCCGCGGCTGTCGACCTCGTAGACGGCGAGCGCGGCGGCCGCGACCTCCCGGGTGATCACTCCGTCGGCCTTGACCTGGGCGTAGTCGCGGACGCGGCGCAGCAGGCGGTTGGCGATGCGGGGGGTGCCGCGGGAGCGGCCGGCGATCTCCGCGGCCCCCTCCGGCTCGATGTGCACGTCCAGCAGCCGCGCCGAGCGGTGCACGACGCGCTCCAGTTCGTGCGGCTCGTAGAACTCCATGTGCGCGGTGAAGCCGAAGCGGTCGCGCAGCGGCGGCGGCAGCAGACCCGCCCGGGTGGTCGCACCCACCAGAGTGAACGGCGGCAGTTCCAGGGGGATCGCGGTGGCGCCGGGGCCCTTGCCGACGACGACGTCGACGCGGAAGTCCTCCATCGCCATGTACAGCATCTCCTCGGCGGGCCGCGACATGCGGTGGATCTCGTCGAGGAAGAGCACCTCGCCCTCCTGCAGGGAGGACAGGATCGCGGCGAGGTCGCCGGCGTGCTGGATGGCGGGGCCTGAGGTGATGCGGATGGGGGCGCCCATCTCCGCCGCGATGATCATGGACAGGGTGGTCTTGCCGAGGCCGGGTGCGCCGGAGAGCAGCACATGGTCGGCGGTGGTGCCGCGCGCCCGGGCGGCGCGCAGGACCAGGTCGAGCTGCTCGCGGACCTTCTCCTGGCCGATGAACTCGCCGAGGTCCTTGGGGCGCAGGGCGGCCTCCACGGCCTGGTCCTCGCGGTCGGCCGCGGCGCCGACCAGCCGCTCGGGGGCGGCGGTGCCGCTGGGGTCGTCCCGGTTCATGTGGTGTGCCTCGATCGTCGTCGTGGGGTCAGCGGGCTCGGTTCAGGGTCTGCAGGGCAGCCTTGAGCAGCTGTCCGATCTGCGGGGTGCCGGCGGCCTCGGCCTGCGGGGCCACCGCGGCGACGGCCTCGTCGGCCTCCCGGGCGGCGTAGCCGAGGCCGACCAGGGCGGCGTGCAGCTGGTCGCGCCAGCCGGCGGCGGCCGGGGTGCTCGCGGCGGGTGCTCCGACGGGTTCGCCGAGCCGGTCCCTCAGCTCCAGCAGCAGCTTCTGCGCGCCCTTCTTGCCGATGCCGGGCACGGCGGTCAGGGCCTTCTCGTCGCCGCTCGCCACGGCCCGGCGCAGGGCGTCGGGGGTGTGCACGGCGAGCATGGCCTGCGCCAGGCGCGGTCCGACGCCGCTGGCGGTCTGCAGCAGTTCGAACACCTGGCGTTCGTCCTCGTCGGCGAAGCCGTACAGGGTGAGGGAGTCCTCGCGGACGACGAGGGACGTGTGCAGCCGGGCGGGCTGTCCGACGCGCAGCCCGGACAGCGTGGCCGGGGTGCACTGCACGGCCATGCCGACGCCGCCGACCTCGATCACCGCGGTGTCGGGGGCGAGCGCGGCGACCGTGCCGCTGACGAAGGCGATCATGCCGTACGGCCTTTCGGTGAGGTCGGGGCGGCGGCCCTCAGGCGGGCGGCGGCCTGCTGGAGCCGGTTCTGTGCCGGGGCGCGCCAGATGTGGCAGACGGCCAGGGCGAGGGCGTCGGCGGCGTCAGCGGGCCTCGGCGGCGCGTTCAGCCGCAGCAGACGGGTGACCATCGCGCCGACCTGCGCCTTGTCGGCGCGTCCGCTGCCGGTGACGGCGGCCTTGACCTCGCTGGGGGTGTGCAGGGCGACCGGCAGGCCGCGCCGGGCGGCGCAGAGCATGGCCACGGCGCTGGCCTGGGCGGTGCCCATGACGGTGCGCACGTTGTGCTGGCTGAAGACGCGCTCGACGGCGACGCACTCGGGCCGGTGCTCGTCCAGCCACTGCTCTATGCCCTCCTCGACGGCGAGCAGGCGGTGGCCGAGGTCGGCGTCCACGGGGGTGCGCACCACCCCGGCACCGAGCATGGTCAGCGGCCGGCCGGCCACCCCTTCGACGACGCCGATCCCGCACCGGGTCAGCCCGGGATCCACTCCCAGTACCCGCACCGCGCCCCCCTTCTGGCTCACCTCGATCACCTGTTTGTGCAGGCTATCGGGTGCCACTGACACGGCGACGGGCCGGCGGGGCGTGTCCCGCCGGCCCGTGCCGCGTGTCGTGGGCGTCAGGCGCCGACCTTCTCCATGATCTCGTCGCTGACGTCGAAGTTGGCGAAGACGTTCTGCACGTCGTCGCTGTCCTCGAGCGCGTCGATCAGCTTGAAGATCTTGCGGGCGCCCTCCTCGTCCAGCTCGACCTGGACGGAGGGGACGAAGTTGGCCTCGGCGGACTCGTAGTCGATGCCGGCGTCCTGCAGCGCGGTGCGGACCGCGACCAGGTCGCCGGGCTCGCTGATGACCTCGAAGGTCTCACCGAGGTCGTTGACCTCCTCGGCCCCCGCGTCCAGGACGGCGGCGAGGACGTCGTCCTCGGTCAGCTCGCCCTTGGGGACGATCACCACGCCCTTGCGGTTGAACAGGTACGACACCGAGCCCGGGTCGGCCATGGAGCCGCCGTTGCGGGTCATGGCCACGCGCACCTCGGAGGCGGCGCGGTTGCGGTTGTCGGTGAGGCACTCGATGAGCACCGCGACACCGTTCGGCCCGTAGCCCTCGTACATGATCGTCTCGTAGTCGGCACCGCCGGCCTCCAGGCCCGCGCCGCGCTTGATCGCCGACTCGATGTTCTTGTTCGGGACCGACTGCTTCTTGGCCTTCTGCACGGCGTCGTACAGCGTCGGGTTGCCGTCAGGATCCGGGCCGCCCAGACGCGAGGCGACCTCGATGTTCTTGATCAGCTTCGCGAAGAGCTTGCCGCGCTTGGCATCGATGACGGCCTTCTTGTGCTTCGTCGTGGCCCATTTAGAGTGGCCGGACATCTGCCTGTCTCCTTCGCGTAACCCGTCTGCGTACGAACTTCCAGAGATCCTACAAGGACTCCGGTGCCCTCTTGCCGCGCGCCATGTCCACGAACAGGGAGTGCACGCGGTGGTCACCGGTCAGTTCCGGGTGGAACGAAGTGGCCAGTGCGTTGCCCTGGCGGACGGCGACGATGTGGCCGTCGTGCTCGGCGAGCACCTCGGCCCCGGCGCCCACGGACTCGACCCAGGGGGCGCGGATGAAGACGCCCTCCACCGGTCCGCCCGCGATGCCTTTGACGTCGACGGCGGCCTCGAAGGACTCGTTCTGCCGCCCGAAGGCGTTGCGCCGCACGATCATGTCGATGCCGCCGATGGTCTCCTGGCCGGAGCGCGGGTCGAGGATCTTGTCGGCCAGCATGATCATGCCGGCGCAGGTGCCGTAGACGGGCATGCCGTCGCGCACCCGCGCACGCAGGGGTTCCATCACTCCGAAGAGGACGGCCAGCTTGGAGATGGTGGTGGACTCGCCGCCGGGGACGACCAGGCCGTCGACGCCGGCGAGCTCCTCGGGGCGCCGCACCGGCCTGGCCACGGCGTCGGCCGCGGCCAGGGCGATGAGGTGCTCCCGTACGTCGCCCTGGAGGGCCAGGACGCCTATGACAGGGGTTTTTTCGCTCATCAGTGTGCTTACCAGCCGCGGGAGGCGTAGCGCTCGGAGGCGGGCAGGACGTCGACGTTGATGCCGACCATGGCCTCGCCCAGGTTGCGGGACGCGTCCGCGATGATCTTCGGGTCGTCGTAGAAGGTGGTGGCCTTGACGATGGCGGCGGCGCGCTTGGCCGGGTCGCCGGACTTGAAGATGCCGGAGCCGACGAAGACGCCCTCGGCGCCGAGCTGGCGCATCAGCGCGGCGTCGGCCGGGGTGGCCACACCGCCGGCGGAGAACAGCACCACCGGGAGCTTGCCCAGCTCGGCGACCTCCTTGACCAGCTCGTACGGGGCGCGCAGCTCCTTGGCGGCGGCGTACAGCTCGTGGCTGTCCAGGCCGCGCAGGCGGGCGATGTCGTTCTTGATCTGGCGCAGGTGGCGCACGGCCTCGACGACGTTGCCGGTGCCGGCCTCGCCCTTGGAGCGGATCATCGCGGCGCCCTCACCGATACGGCGCAGGGCCTCGCCGAGGTTGGTGGCGCCGCACACGAAGGGGGTGGTGAAGGCCCACTTGTCGGTGTGGTTGACCTCGTCGGCCGGGGTGAGGACCTCGGACTCGTCGATGTAGTCGACGCCGAGGGACTGCAGCACCTGGGCCTCGACGAAGTGGCCGATGCGGGACTTGGCCATCACCGGGATGGACACCGCGTCGATGATGCCCTCGATCATGTCCGGGTCGGACATGCGGGCCACGCCGCCGTCCTTGCGGATGTCGGCCGGGACCCGCTCCAGGGCCATGACGGCGACGGCACCCGCGTCCTCGGCGATCTTCGCCTGCTCCGGGGTGACGACGTCCATGATGACGCCGCCCTTGAGCTGCTCGGCCATGCCGCGCTTGACCCGGGCGGTGCCGGTCTCGGGGGTCGGGGAGGACTCGGGGGTCGTGGTGGACACGGGTGACCTCACTCGGTGAAGTGCGGATGTGTTGCGCACCGAGCAAACGTGACATGACCAGTCCACGGCAAGGGCCAATAGTGAGCCGGTGGATCCTTTTTGGCGTGCCGGGTCCGGTTCGGGCGGTGACGCACCCGTCCGTCCGGCGGTCCGCGGCGGTGCGGGGTCCGGTGCGGGGTGTCCGGTGGGCGGGTCAGGCCCGGTCCACCAGGGCCTGCGGCGGTTCGTCGTCCATCTCGAACGCCATCGGGAACGGGGCGTGCCCGGCCAGCCGGAACCAGCGGACCTTGCGGTGCTCGCGCAGCCGGCGGGCCGCGCCCACCGCGTCGTTGTGGAAGCGGCGGGCCATCGGCACCCGGCGCACGGCCTCGGACAGCTCGCGGGCGGCCTCCGCGCCGCCGGGCGCCGAGCGGACCTCCTCCACCTGCCGGGGGTCGGAGAACACCGCGCGCAGCGCCTGGCTCAGCTCGCTCTCGGCGACCTCGCGCTGGTCCTCGTCGGCCTGCCGGGCGGCGTGCGCGGCCTCGTAGAGCACGATGGAGGCCGCCGGGTCCAGCACCCCGGAGGTGGCCAGCTCCTGGGCCACCGAGGCGCGGCGGAGCAGCTGCGCGTCGAGCGCGGCCCGGGCGGCGTCGATCCGCGCGTGCAGCCGGTCCAGCCGCCCCGCGGTCCAGCTCAGGTACAGGCCGACGACGACCAGGGCGACGACGATCCAGATCAGCGTTGCGGTCACGGGCCGCAAGGCTACCGGGGCGCCGTCCGGGCCCCGGCCGTCGCGCACGGCGCCGTCCGCCGCTCACGCACCGCGGCGGCGGGGGGCTCAGTCCCGGACCAGCCCCAGCCGGGCCCGCAGGCCGGTCGTGCGGTCGTCCGCGGCCACCGCCGCCGCGCCCGCGGTGACCGTCTCGTAGACGGACAGGATGTCCGCGCCCACCGTGGACCAGTCGAAGCGGCGCACGTGCTCCCGGCCGCGCTCACGCAGCTCGGCCCGGCGCTCCGGGTCGCCGAGAAGGCGCACGGCGGCGTCGGCGAGCGCGTCGGCGTCCTCGTTGGCGAACAGCTCCCCCGCCGTGCCCTGGTCCAGCACCTGGGCGAAGGCGTCGAGGTCGGAGGCGAGCACCGGGGCGCCGGCGGACATCGCCTCCACCAGGATGATGCCGAAGCTCTCCCCGCCGGTGTTGGGGGCGACGTACAGGTCGATGCTGCGCAGCAGGCGCGCCTTGTCCTCGTCGCTGATCATGCCGAGGAACTCCACGTGTGAGCGCAGCTCGGCCGGCAGCGTGGCCACCGCCTCCTCCTCGTCGCCGCGGCCGGCGACCAGCAGCCTGGTGTCCGGGCGGGCCGCGAGTATCTTCGGCAGCGCCCGCATCAGCACCGGCAGGCCCTTGCGGGGCTCGTCGATGCGGCCGATGAAGCCGATGGTGTGCCCCTGCCACTCGGGGCGGGGCTCGGCGCGGGCGAAGAAGTCCACGTCGACCCCGTTGGGGATGACCACGGCGTCGCCGCCGAGGTGCTCGACCAGGGTGCGCCGGGCGTACTCGCTGACCGCGATCCGGGCGCTGATCTTCTCCAGGGCCGCCTGCAGGATCGAGTAGGCGGCGATCATCGCCCGGGAGCGGGGGTTGGAGGTGTGGAAGGTGGCGACGATCGGCCCCTGCGCCGCCCAGCAGGCCAGCAGGCCCAGGGACGGCGAGGTCGGCTCGTGGATGTGGATGACGTCGAAGCGTCCCTCGTGCAGCCAGCGCCTGACCCGGGCCGCGGACAGGAAGCCGAAGTTCAGGCGGGCCACCGAGCCGTTGTAGGGCACCGGTACGGCGCGTCCGGCCGGGACGACGTACGGCGGCAGCGGGGTGTCGTCGTCGGCGGGCGCCAGCACGGACACCTCGTGGCCCTGGCGGATGAAGTACTCGGCGAGGTCGCGGATGTGGAACTGGACGCCGCCGGGCACGTCCCAGGAGTAGGGGCAGACGATGCCGATCCTCACGGCCGCTCCCGGTCACCGGGCCGCTTGTCGTCACCGGGCCGCTCGTCCAGGTCGGCGAGCCACAGCCGCTGCAGCATGTGCCAGTCCTCCGGGTGGTCGGCGATTCCCGAGGCGAAGGTGTCGGCCAGCGCCTGTGTCATGACAGACGTCTTCTCGGCCCGCGTGCCTGACCCGGGTACCTCGACAGGCGGATGCACGCGGCCTTTCATGACGGGCGAGTCGTCGTACCAGAGGGTGACAGGGAGCAGCAGGGCGCCGGTGTGCTGGGCGAGCAGGGCGGGGCCGGCCGGCATGCGGGCGGGTTCGCCGAAGAAGGACACCTCGACGCCCGAGGAGGACAGGTCGCGGTCGGCGACCAGGCAGACCAGGCCGCCGTCGCGCAGCCGCCGGGCCAGCGTGCCGAAGGCGCTGCCGCCGCTGTGCGGGAGCACCTCCATGCCCAGGCCCTCGCGGTAGGCCACGAAGCGGTCGTAGAGGGTCTCGGGCTTGAGCCGTTCGGCGACGGTGGTGAACGGCGTGTTCAGCGCGGTGGTGACCCAGGCTCCGGCCAGGTCCCAGTTGGCCAGGTGCGGCAGGGCGAGGACGACGCCCTTGCCCGCGGCCAGGCCGTCGGTGAGGCGGTGCACGTCCTCGGGTGCGAAGCCGGTGCGGATCCGTTCCGCGCTCCAGGCGGGCAGCCGGAAGGACTCCATCCAGTAGCGCAGGTAGGAGCGCATGCCGGCGCGCGACAGCTCGGCGAGCCGCTCGGGCGTCGCGTCCGGCACCACGCGGGCCAGGTTGCGCTCCAGCCGCCGCACGCCGGCACCGCGCTGCTTGAAGGCGAGGTCGGCGATGGTCCGTCCGAGGTGTGCGGCGACCGGCTCGGGGAGCTTCTTCACGGTGCTCCAGCCCAAACCGTACAGGGCGTCGCTGAGGCGCTCGGGCAGGCTCACGTGGCTGCTCCGCTCCCCTGCTCCTTCTGCCCGGCGGCGGCCGCCTCGGCCTCGGCGGACTCCCTGCGCACGGTGACGACCCGCTGGATCAGCGTGACGAGGCTGCCGGCGGCGACGATCCACAGCGCGACGGGCAGCAGGTACTGGATGCCGGGCACCCCGAACGTGTGCAGCCCCGCGAAACCGGCCGCGACCAGGGAGATCACCAGGCGCTCGGCGCGCTCGACGAGGCCGTTGACGGCGACGGGCAGCCCGATCGACTCCCCGCGCGCCTTGGTGTAGGACACCACCTGACCGCTGGCCAGGCAGAAGATCGACACCGCGCACAGCAGATCGTCGTCGCCGCGCCCGGCGTACCACAGGGCGAAGCCGCCGAAGACGGCCCCGTCGGCCACCCGGTCCAGGGTGGAGTCCAGGAAGGCGCCCCAGCGGCTGGAGCGGCCCAGCTGGCGGGCCATGTTGCCGTCGACGAGGTCGGAGAACACGAACAGCGTGATCACGACCGTGCCCCAGAAGAACTCGCCCCGGGGATAGAAGACCAGCGCGCCCGCGACGACACCGGCGGTGCCGATGAGCGTCACCGTGTCGGGGCTCACGCCCCGGCGGATGAGAAACGCGGCGAACGGTGTGAGGACACGCGTGAAGAATGCACGCGCGTACTTGTTCAGCATGGCCTTCCCGAGGGTCACGGTCGCCGGGCGGCCCCTGCTGGCCGCCGGCTGGCCCATGGTAGCCACGCGGGCGCGCGGGATGTTCCCGTCCCCCGTACCCGGCGGCGGCGGTGCCGGCGGGCGCGGGCCGCGCGGGCGGCTCAGGGGGCCCGGGCCGTTCGTATGGACGCGGCACGAGGGGAGTGGAAAGCTCGAAGAACCGCGGGCGTCGCAGGGGCCGCCAGTGCACGCGGTGCCGCGTGTCCGCGCCCACAGTGACCTCACCGTCAACGGGAGGCAGGATCATGGGCGACAAGGCGCACACCCACCCCGGAGCCGCCGGCAGGGCAGTGACGGCCGACCACCCCGCGTCCATACGGAACGTGGTGCTGGTCGGCCCCTCCGGAGCGGGCAAGACCACCCTGGTGGAGGCTCTCGCGCTGACGGCGGGGGCGCTGAAGCGGGCCGGCCGCGTCGAGGACGGCGGCTGCGTCTCGGACTACGACGAGATCGAGCACCGGCAGCAGCGGTCGGTGCAGCTGTCCGTGGTGCCGGTGAGCTGGGACGGCATCAAGATCAACCTGCTGGACACGCCCGGCTACGCCGACTTCGTCGGGGAGCTGCGGGCCGGGCTGCGCGCGGCGGACGCCGCCCTGTTCGTCGTCTCCGCCGCGGACGGTGTGGACGGCTCGACGCGGATGGTGTGGGAGGAGTGCGCGGCCGTCGGCATGCCGCGGGCCATCGTCGTCACCCATCTGGAGGCGGCACGGGCCGATTTCGAGGAGATGACCCGGGTGTGCGCCGAGGCGTTCGGCGCCGAGGACCCCGACGCGGTGCTGCCGCTGTACCTGCCGCTGCGCGGCCCCGCGGGCCCCGACGGGCACGCGCCGGTGACCGGCCTGGTCGGGCTGCTGACGCGGAAGGTGTTCGACTACACGGGCGGCCGGTGCACGGAGTCGGAGCCGGACGCGGAGCAGCTGCCGCGCATGGACGAGGCACGCAATCGCCTGATCGAGGGGATCATCTCGGAGAGCGAGGACGAGACCCTCATGGACCGCTATCTCGGCGGTGAGCAGGTCGACGTGGAGACGCTGATCAAGGACCTGGAGCGGGCGGTGGCCCGTGCGGCGTTCTTCCCCGTGCTTCCGGCCGCCCCGGCCGCCGAGGGCGCCGCACAGGGCCTGGGCACGGTGGAGGTGCTGGATTTGATCGCCCGCGGCTTCCCGACGCCGCTGGAGCGCGAGGCGCCCGCGGTGACCACGGTCGACGGTGCGCCGCGCGAGCCGAAGCCCTGCGCCCCGGACGGGCCGCTGGTCGCCGAGGTCGTCAAGACCGCCTCCGACCCGTACGTCGGCCGGGTCTCCCTGGTGCGGGTCTTCTCCGGCACCCTGCGCCCGGACGAGACGGTGCACGTCTCCGGCCACGGCCTGACCGACCGGGGCCATGAGGACCACGACGTCGACGAACGCATCGGCGCGCTGTCGATGCCGTTCGGCAAACAGCAGTGCCCGGTGCCCCAGGCCGTCGCGGGCGACCTCGTGTCCGTCGCCAAGCTGAGCCGCGCCGAGACCGGCGACACGCTCTCCGCGAAGGACGAGCCGCTCCTGATGGCGCCGTGGGAGATGCCGGACCCGCTGCTGCCGCTGGCCGTGCAGGCGCACAGCAAGGCCGACGAGGACAAGCTGTCCCAGGGCCTTGCCCGGCTGGTGGCGGAGGACCCGACGATGCGCCTGGAGCAGAACCAGGACACCCGCCAGGTGGTGCTGTGGTGCCTGGGCGAGGCCCACGCCGACGTCGCCCTGGAACGGCTGCGCACCCGCTACGGCGTCCAGGTGGACGTCGTGCCGTACCGGGTGGCGCTGCGGGAGACGTTCGCGACGAAGGCCGCCGGGCGCGGCCGGCACGTCAAGCAGTCCGGCGGGCACGGGCAGTACGCCATCTGCGAGATCGAGGTGGAGCCGCTGCCCGGCGGATCGGGGATCGAGTTCGTCGACAAGGTCGTCGGCGGCGCCGTGCCCCGGCAGTTCATCCCGTCGGTGGAGAAGGGTGTACGGGCGCAGGCGGCCAAGGGCGTCGCCGCCGGGTACCCGCTGGTGGACGTCCGGGTGACCCTGGTGGACGGCAAGGCGCACTCGGTCGACTCCTCCGACGCCGCCTTCCAGACAGCGGGCGCGCTGGCGCTGCGGGAGGCCGCCGCGGACGCGAAGATCCACCTGCTGGAGCCGGTGGCCGAGGTGAGCGTCCTGGTCGGCGACGACTACGTGGGCGCCGTGATGAGCGATCTGTCCTCCCGGCGCGGCCGGGTGCTGGGCACCGAGCAGGTCGGCAGCGGGCGGACCCTGGTACGGGCCGAGGTGCCGGAGACCGAGATCAGCCGGTACGCGGTGGACCTGCGGTCGCTGTCGCACGGCACGGCCCGCTTCGACCGCCGCTACGTCCGGCACGAGCCGATGCCGCCGCACGTGGCCGACCGGGTGCTGGAGCAGGAGCGCGCGGCGTCCTAGCGGCCTTTGGTGGGTGTGCCCACGCCCACCGGGAGGCCGGCGGCGCGGGACGCCGTCGTACAGGCGGGCGGCTTTCGCCGTCCGCCTGTGCGCGCCGACGGGTGCGGATACGCTGATGACCTGTTCAACAGGTGTGCGGGGCAAGGAAGTCGGGAAGGCCGCTAGGGGCTTTCCGTGCGGTCGGCGGGCCCGGGCCTGATCCGCACGCGGGGCCCTGCGGCCTGTCCCGGGACAGGGCGCACGGCGGACACCTCGGCAGTGGGGGCGGCAGTGACAGACGGATTCGACTTCGGACTCGGGGCGCAGGTGCCCCTGTCGGGCGCGGCGGGGCAGACGGCGCCCACCCACTGGCTGGCGGCCGCCGCGTACCGGGACGACGAGGTCGACAAGATCAAGGAAGCCGACAACGAATGGCACCAGACCTCGGTCACCCCGCCGCGGCCCTGGGCGAAGATCTTCCGCCCGAATCTCGGTGAGGCCTTCTCGCGGGCGGTGATCGACCGCATGCTCGGCGCCGGCCGTAAGCCGGTCATCCAGTCCTTCGGGCTGGAGCCGCAGGTCGTCGTGGAGCACTGCCTGGCCGCCCACCGCATCCGCCGCCAGCGCGACATGCGGCTCACCGCGGTGATGGTGGTGTTCGGGCTGCTGTTTCTGCCCGGTCTGCTGGTGTGGCTGGCGGTGTTCGCGCTGCGCGGCAATCTGCGCCGGCGCGAGGACAAGCGGGCCGGGCTGAACGCCACGCTGCTGCTGGTGGCCGTGGGGGTGCTCGCCGTGCTGTTCCTGGTCAAGATGCCGTTCCACGGCTTCTGGGCCTGGTACGCGCGGGCGGCGGTGGTCGCGCCGGTGGCCGGCTGGTACGTGGCCAAGCGGATCTGCGAACGCACCGCGCGGGATCTGCGCGAGCGCTGGAGCGCCCTGCTCTCCGGCGGCGGCGTGGGCGCCAAGATCCCCGAGGCGGTGCCCGGCAGTCCCGGGGACGCCGCCGAGCAGATCCGCAAGGAGCTGGCCCGGCTCAGCGCCGAGCAGCAGTCCAACTCCGCCTTCTACGCCGGTCCCAAGGGCATCCTCGGCATGGGCACCCGCTGGGGCAGCTGGCATCTGGCCGAGGAGCTGGTGTCGGCCGACCCGGACAAGGAGTTCCACCCCTTCCGCAGCTGGGACGTGATCACCGCGATCCAGGGGGGTCTGGGCCTGCTGGAGCGCACGCCGATCAACACCGGCGGTTTCACCAAGCCGAGCATCAAGCACTGGGTCGTCACCCATGTCGGCGAGGGCGCCAAGGAGGTCTCCCGGCCCAGCGGCACCGACGTGGAGAACTACACGGTCAAGACGCACGCGGTGCAGGACATCTGCAACCGGCAGCAGTTCGGCAGCGGCGACCGGCACTACCTCGGCGTGCAGTGGACGCTGTGGGACGGCCAGCTGGTCATCACGATGATGATCACCGTCACCGTGCTGCACAACACGCTGCGCATCGAGGTCACCGGCCATGCGCTGGGCCCGGTCCACGGCCTGTTCAGCCAGAAGCCGGCGGCCAAGGAGAAGCAGGTGGCCAAGGCGGTGAAGTTCTGGGAGACCCGCACGGTGAAGCTGCCGCTCGTGGACGCCGACGAGGTGGTACGGCTCGCCGCCCGCGCCCCGCTGACCTGGTACCCGCCGCTGCTGCACTGGCTCGGCGGCAAGATCGCCCTGCCGGAGCCGTTCGGCCTGCGCCACGCCTGGGCCGAACAGCCGTGGCGGCACCGCTTCATGGCCGACGACGCGCTGCGCGCCGCCACTCCGGTGCTGCGCGTGGTGCACGCGGCGGCGCTGAGGACGCTCAAGGAGAACGGCGTGGACGTGACGAAGTTCGGTTCCCGCTCGTCCGCGCTGAGCGGGGCGGTGCAGGACGTGGGTCCGAAGAAGGCCGACGTCTACAACGCGTAGCGCCTCACGGCACGAAGGCGGGGGCCCGTCCGGTGGACGGGCCCCTTGTCGTTGCCGTCCGGCGGCGTCAGTCGGCCGGCCAGGCGTCCGCGAGCATTGTGCGGGTGTCGGCCAGCAGCTGCGGCAGCACCTTGGTGTGGCCCACGACCGGCATGAAGTTGGTGTCGCCGCCCCAGCGGGGCACGATGTGCTGGTGCAGGTGGGCGGCGATGCCCGCGCCTGCGACCGCCCCCTGGTTCATGCCGATGTTGAAGCCGTGCGCACCGGAGGCGGTGCGCAGGGCCCGCATGGCCTGCTTGGTCAGCTCCGCCAGCTCGGCGGTCTCCGCGACGGTCAGGTCGGTGTAGTCGGCGACGTGCCGGTACGGCACGGTCATCAGGTGCCCGCCGTTGTACGGGTACAGGTTGAGCACCGCGTAGACCAGCTCGCCCCGCTTGACGACGAGTCCGTCCTCGTCGGACTTGGCCGGAATGGAACAGAAGGGGCAGCCGTCACCGGCCCCGGGACCGGTCGGCTTGTTCTCGCCCTGGATGTAGGCCATCCGGTGGGGTGTCCACAGACGCTGGAACGCGTCCTGCGTTCCCACTCCGATCTGCTGCTCCGGCTCACTCGTCATGCGTGCAGCATAGGGCGTCGCTCCGCGGACGAGGAAAGGCCCCCGAGGCTGCCCTCGGAGGCCTTCCGTCCCGCGGTGACGCAGATCACGTCACACCTGTGCGCGCCGCTCCACCACGTCGGCGATCTCGGCGATCGCCTCGTCGCAGGGGATGCCGTTCTTCTGCGAACCGTCGCGGTAGCGGAACGACACCGTGCCCGCGTTCATGTCGTCGTCGCCCACGATGACCATGAACGGGATCTTCTGCTTCTGGGCGTTGCGGATCTTCTTCTGCATGCGGTCGGAGGAGGAGTCGACCTCCACCCGCAGGCCCTTCTCCTTGGCCTGCGCCGCCCACTTCTCCAGGTACTCCACGTGTGCCTCGCCGACCGGGATGCCGACCGCCTGGACGGGGGCGAGCCACGCCGGGAAGGCGCCCGCGTAGTGCTCCAGCAGCACGCCGAAGAAGCGCTCGATGCTGCCGAAGAGCGCGCGGTGGATCATCACGGGCTGCTGACGGGAGCCGTCCGCGGCCGTGTACTCCAGGTTGAAGCGCTTGGGCTGGTTGAAGTCGACCTGGACGGTCGACATCTGCCAGGAGCGGCCGATGGCGTCCTTGGCCTGGACGGAGATCTTCGGGCCGTAGTAGGCGGCGCCGCCCGGGTCGGGGACGAGGGGCAGGTTCTGCTTCTCGGCGGCCTGGCGGAGCGCCTCGGTCGCCTCCTCCCAGTCCTCGTCGGTGCCGATGAACTTGTCGGAGTCGTCGCGGGTGGACAGCTCCAGCTCGAAGTCGTTCAAGCCGTAGTCGCGCAGCAGGTCCAGCACGAAGGTCAGGAGCGTGTCCAGCTCCTGCGGCATCTGCTCCTTGGTGCAGTAGATGTGCGAGTCGTCCTGGGTGAAGCCGCGCGAGCGGGTCAGCCCGTGCACCACACCCGACTTCTCGTACCGGTATACCGTCCCGAACTCGAAGAGACGCAGCGGCAGTTCACGGTAGGAACGGCCGCGCGACTTGTAGATCAGGTTGTGCATCGGGCAGTTCATCGCCTTGAGGCGATAGTTCTGCTCGTCGAACTGGATCGGCGGGAACATGCCGTCCGCGTAGTGCGGCAGGTGCCCGGAGATCTCGAAGAGGTGCTCCTTCGAGATGTGCGGGGTGTTGACGAACTCGTAGCCGGAGGCCTCGTGCCGCTTGCGCGAGTAGGTCTCCATCTCCTTGCGGATCACCCCGCCCTTGGGGTGGAACACGGCCAGGCCGGGGCCCAGCTCCTCCGGGAAGGAGAACAGGTCCAGCTCGGCGCCGAGCTTGCGGTGGTCGCGCTTCTCGGCCTCGGCGAGGAAGTCCAGGTACTGCTTCAGCTCGTCCTTGGACGGCCAGGCGGTGCCGTAGATGCGCTGCAGCTGCGGGTTCTTCTCGCTGCCGCGCCAGTAGGCGGCCGCCGACCGCATCAGCCTGAACGCCGGGATGTGCCGGGTGGTGGGCAGGTGCGGACCGCGGCACAGGTCCTTCCAGCACAGCTCGCCGGTCTTGGCGTCGAGGTTGTCGTAGATGGTCAGCTCGGCGCCGCCGACCTCGGCGTCCGCGCCCTCGGCGGCCTGGGCGGCGTTGCCCTTCAGGCCGATCAGCTCCAGCTTGTAGGGCTCGCCGGCCAGCTCCTCGCGGGCCGCCTCGTCCGTGGTGACCCGGCGGGAGAAACGCTGGCCGCGCTTGACGATCTCCTGCATCTTCTTCTCGATGCGCTTGAGATCCTCGGGCGTGAACGGCTCGGCGACGTCGAAGTCGTAGTAGAAGCCGTCACGGATGGGCGGACCGATGCCGAGCTTGGCCTCGGGGAAGATCTCCTGCACGGCCTGCGCCATGACGTGCGCCGTGGAGTGGCGCAGGATGTCGAGCCCGTCCGGGGAGGAGATCTCGACGCCCTCCACGGTCTCGCCGTCCTGGACCTCGTAGCCGAGGTCCTTCAGCTCGCCGTTCACGCGCGCGGCGACGATCGAGCGCTCGCCGGCGAAGAGGTCGGCGGCCGTAGTGCCCGTCGTCACCACGCGCTCTTCCCGCTCGGAATCGCGTTGGATGATCACACGGACGTCTGACACCGGTCTCTCCTGACTGAAGGGGATTTCCGCCGTGCCCGGCAAGGCAGGGCGATGCGATGCGTTGAAGGGGATGGTACCGAGCCGCTGGCGCCGACCGCGAAACGGTCACCCTCCGTCCTCCTCCGCTCGCTTCTGCGCGACGCCGCCGGTGTCCGTGCCGTCCCCCTGTGCCGCCTTCGCCCGGCCGGCCGTGTCCTCCGGTGCCGGCGGGCGGCTGCGGCACCACGCACCACCTCGCAGGTGCCGGTGAACCGCGGGATGCCGCCGCTGCCGTCCGTGCTGCCGCTGATCCGCAGCGGCAGACCGGCCAGGCGGGCGTGCCCGGCGACGCGCTCGTCCTCCTCGCGCGGCAGCACGGTCACGGCGGCAGCAGGGTCATGGCGGCAGCACGGTCACGAAGGGCGAGCCGGCACCGGGCGGCATCCGGAGCCGGGCCGTGCCCGCGCCGTACGGCCGGGCTCGGTGCGGCCGGACCACGCGGCCGGTGAGGCGTACCGGCACGCACAGCCGGGTCGACGCCGGCGGGCCGGTGCGGCTGTGGGGGCGGTCCCGGCGGGGTGCGGCCGCGCGGGCGCTGTGGTTCACCGAGGGGGCGGTGCGTCATGGCCGGCCTCCCGCCCCGGTTCGCGTCGTGATCTCGCACAGGGTCCGGTCGTCGAAGATCCGCGACATGGGGAGGCGCACGGTGGTGCGGTGCCGGCCGGTGACGGGGTGACCGGCCGGGCTGCCCCGTCGCCATGCCCGACAGCGCTGCCGTTCCTGCCGGTTGCCGGGCCGGGTGCTGCGGGCACCGGCTCGCGCCGTGAACCGCGCGCATCCGAACCGCCGTCGTCTCCGCCCGGCGTACGGCGCAAACAGGCCGGGTATCACGGCAGCAGACGACGGCGTGTCAGCCGCCGTGCACGGGCGAGGGGTTGGGGTCGTCATGACGTACTGCTGGTACGAGGGTCCGCTGGCCGCCTTCGACACGGAGACCACGGGGGTCGACCCGGAGACCGACCGCATCGTCTCGGCCGCCGTGGTGGTCCAGGACGCGGTCGGCACGCGGCCGCGGGTGACCCGCTGGCTGGTGCATCCGGGGGTGCCGGTGCCGCGGACGGCGACGGCCGTGCACGGGCTGACGGAGGAGCATCTGCAGCGC
The DNA here is from genome assembly GCF_014656135.1 of Streptomyces thermodiastaticus. Lineage (GTDB taxonomy): Bacteria > Actinomycetota > Actinomycetes > Streptomycetales > Streptomycetaceae > Streptomyces > Streptomyces thermodiastaticus. Next base: position 15,057 of record NZ_BNBV01000023.1, on the reverse strand, counting down.
AACGGGCGCTGGCCGGCGCCGGTGATGTACGAGATAGGCGAGCAGCTGGCCGAGCACAGCGCCCTGGGGCGCCCGCTGGTGGTGATGAACGCGCCGTTCGATCTGACGCTGCTGGACCGGGAGTTGCGCCGGCACCGGGCCAGGTCGCTGGAGCAGTGGCTGGCGTCCTCGCCGCTGCGGGTGCTCGATCCCCTGGTCCTGGACAAGCACCTGGACCGCTCCCGCAAGGGCCGGCGCACGCTCGCCGATCTGTGCGCGCACTACGGGGTGCCCCTGACCGCGGCGCACGACGCGGCCGCCGACGCGCTGGCCGCGCTGGAGGTGGTCCGCGCGCTCGGCCGGCGCTTCGCGGCCCGCGTGGGCCGGCTGAGCCCGGCCGAGCTGCACGCTCTGCAGCGGGGGTGGCACGCGGCACAGGCCCGGGGCCTGCGCTTCACGGGCAACGGCACCGAGGAGACGGCGGCCCCGTCCTGGCCGCTGCGCCCCCAGCTGCCCGCGGCGGCGTAGCCGGCACGGCGGGAAGGGGCCCCGCGGGTCCGGGCAGGACGGCTCGGGATCGTGCGGGACGGGCTCGGCATCACCTGGGACGGCCGGCGCCGGGCGGACACCCGGGCGGGGCGGCGGACCGGGTGCACGACGTCCCGGGGCTCGTCACGCGTCCCGGCGAACCGGGCGCACCACCCGCCGGGGCTCGTCACGCGTCCCGTCCGTCCCCGCGGGCACGGTGACCCCCGGTTCCCCGTCCTGCTCCCGCACGCCCATTGACAGCCCTCGGCGTCCCCTCCGCACAATATGGGAGCGCTCCCACACACTGGCTCCCCCCGCTCGTCCTGTTCTCCCCCGCCGGGTGAGGAGCGCGCCGGCACTTCCTTCCGCCTCGACCCCTCAGCGACGAAGGTGAGGAACCGTGCACGCTGCCGCATCCCTTCTGCACCGAGCGCCGGGCCGCCTGGCCCGACAACTTCTGCGCGGCCCGGCGGCCGTACGCCGGACCGCCGCCGGGGCGGTGACCGCCGCGCTGCTGGCCGCCGGCGGTCTGGCGCCCGCCGGCACCGCCGAGGCCGCCGCGCCGGCCGCCGTGGACGTCACCGTCGACACCCGGGCCGGACTGGGCACCGTTCCGGACACCGCGTACGGCCTCAACAGCGCGATCTGGGACGCGGAGATGAACACCACCGCCACCCAGGACCTGATCGGGGACGCCGGGGTCGGCATGCTGCGGTACCCGGGCGGGAGTTACGGCGACATCTACCACTGGCGGACCCACACCGCCCCCGGCGGCTATGTCGCGCCGGGGACCGACTTCGACTCCTTCGTGGGCACCGTGAAGAAGACGGGCGCCCAGCCGATCGTCATCGCCAACTACGGGTCGGGCACGCCCGAGGAGGCGGCCGGCTGGGTGCGGTACGCCAACGTCGACAAGGGCTACGGCGTGACGTACTGGGAGGTCGGCAACGAGCTGTACGGCAACGGCCATTACGGCGCCGACTGGGAGACCGACGAGCACGAGGACACCTCGCCGGCCGCCTACGCCCACGGCGTCCTGGACTACATCTCCGCGATGAAGGCGGTGGATCCGGACATCAAGGTGGGCGCGGTGCTCACCACGCCGGGCAACTGGCCGGACGGGGTGATCGGGGAGGGTGACAGCGCCGACTGGAACCACACCGTCATCCCGATCGTGGCCGGCGAGGCGGACTTCGTCGTCGTGCACTGGTACCCGGGCGGCTCGGACGCGGCCGGCATGCTCACCACGCCCGCGCAGCTGGCGGGCGAGCTGCGGCAGCTGCGGGCCGAACTGGACGCGGCGGGCGCCGAGGACACGCCGATCGCGCTGACCGAGACCAACTCCAACCTGCTGATGGACACCCAGCCCACCGCGCTGTTCGCCGCCGACACCTATCTCACGGCGCTGGAGAACGGGGTGTTCACGGTGGACTGGTGGAACACCCACAACGGCGTCGGTGAGATCTCCACCGCGCCGGACGGGGCCACCGACTACGGCGACATGGGCCTGCTGTCCAGCGGGGGCTGCACCGGGTCGGTCTGCGAGCCGCCCGTCAACACGCCCTTCCCGCCCTACTACGCCCTGCAGCTGGTCAGCAGGACGGCACGGCCGGGTGACCAGCTGGTCGCGGCGGGGTCGGCGGACGCCCTGGTGTCGGCGCACGCCGTGCTGCGCTCCGACGGGGACCTGAGCGTGCTGCTGGTCAACAAGGACCCGTCGGCGTCGCGCACCGCGCGCCTGCGCCTGAACGGTTTCACGCCGGACGGTTCGCCCGCCGAGCTGGCGGTCTTCCGCGACCGGGCCTCCTCCATCGACACCTCCACCGGCGACGCGGCCGGCGTGACCCTGCCGCCCTACTCGGTCACCGCCGTCACCCTGCATCCGAAGGACGGGACCGCGTCCGCGCTGAGCGCACCGGGCACCCCGGAGGTCACCGCGGTCACCGACACCACGGCGACGCTGTCCTGGCCGGCGTCCACCGGCGGCAGCCCGGTCCGCTACGAGATCTACCGGCAGCACGGCGCGGTGAGCGAGCTGCTGACGGACACCACGGGCACGACCGCGACCGTGCGCAACCTCGCGCCGGGCAGCACCTATACCCTGTCCGTGCTGGCCCGCGACACCGACGGCCGGCTCTCGCGCCCCTCGGACCCGGTCGCGGTGCGCACCACGTCCCCGGCCGAGTCCACCTGCCAGGTGGCGTACCGGGTGACCGAGGGCTGGGGCAACGGCTTCAACGCACAGATCACGGTCACCCACACCGGGGACACCGCCATCGACGGCTGGACGCTGTCCTACGCCTTCCCGGACAGCGGGGTGACGGTGACCGGGTACTGGAACGCGAAGGTCGTCCAGTCGGGCCGGAACGTGATCGTCACGCCCGAGTCGTACAACGCCACGCTGGCCCCGCACGGCGGCAACGCGGTGTCGTTCGGCTTCACCGCGGCCAACTCGGGGGCGTACTCGCCGCCGGCGGTGTTCCGGCTGAACGGCACGGTGTGCACCACGACCTGAGGACTGCGGCGCGCGCCCCGGCGGGCGGCCCGCGTACCCCGGGGCCGCGCGCCGCCCCAGAACGCACCAGGCCGTGTCCGAAGCGACTTCCCGGACAAAGCCTGAGGCCGGTCCGCGCGCTGCGGACCGGCCCCTGTCCGGTGGGCGATACTGGGATCGAACCAGTGACCTCTTCGGTGTGAACGAAGCGCTCTCCCGCTGAGCTAATCGCCCGGGAACGCACTGAACAATACAGGCCCGGACGTGCTCGGTTCAAACCGCTCGCAGCCAGGACCGCAGTCCCCGCCGTCCGGAGCGCATCATCAGCCGGTGGTTGAGCCGGAAGAAGGGCCGGCCGGGCACGGCCAGCCGCCGCAGCAGCGGTGCGCGCACCCGCACCTGCTGCTCGTACCGGACCAGCGTGCCGGAGCCGTGCGCGCCGACCGTCCAGCGGGCCCAGCCCTCCAGGTCCCCGGTGAGCGCGCCGTGCAGGATCCCGGCGGCCGGGTCGCGCCGCACCTCGTGCACGGTGAGGGTCAGGTCGAAGGGCAGCAGGGAGCGGACGCGGAGCACACCGGTGGCGGCGCCGGTGCGGTGCGCCGCGCGGACCTGCCGCCACCACCGCGGATAGTCCTCGACGCGCTCCAGCGCCCGGTACACGGCGGCGGGCGGCGCGGAAAGATGCCACCGGCTGCTGAAGCGGTAGTGCGTCCGGTCCATGGCCGCCAGGATGCCCGGCACCGGGCCGCGGAAACCGTGTTTTCCGCACCGCCCGCGTCAGGGGGGCGTGGTCGGCCGCAATGCGTCACGGATGTCTTTTCCCACAGCGGGTCACATTCCGTGCGGGCAACGGCGAAAGGAGTCTTCTCGGGCTTTCGCCGGCGGACGAACGCGGCGGCACAAGGGCGCCGGTGAATTCGCGCGGGCCGTGTGCGGGGAAATGCGCCGCCGCACGGGCCGCGGCGTTCACGGCAGGTGCCGCCGGGGCGGGAGGGACGGCGGTGCGCTGTGCGTCCGTGTCCTCACGGCGCGCACACGGTCCTCACGGCGCGCACACGACCGTGGCCCGCCCGCGTGATCGCGGACGGGCCACCGTGGGTGAGTGGGCGATACTGGGATCGAACCAGTGACCTCTTCGGTGTGAACGAAGCGCTCTCCCGCTGAGCTAATCGCCCGGGCGCAGGAAGAACATTACCGCATGTGAGGGGGTGCTCCTGACCAGGGGTGTCCGGGGCGGCCGGGGTCAGCGGCCGCGCAGGCCCCAGGGCGGGACCGGCCCGAACCTCCACAGGTAGGCGGCGGCCGCGGCGGCGAGCACGGCGCCGGTCACCGACAGGGCGACGGTGCGGCGCCGCGCCCTCGGATCGAGGGCCCGGTGCGCCGCATCGGTGACCCTGCGCTTGGCCCAGTGCAGCACCAGCTGCGCCCACACGAACTCGGTCGCCAAGACCGCGATGCCGGCGAAGATCACCACCCAGCCCGGCCCGGGCAGCGGGAGCAGGATCACTCCGCAGACCACCACCGCGAGGCCGAAGACGAAGACGCCGCCCTTCCAGCCGAGGTGCAGCAGGCGCCGCGAGCGGACGAACGCGGGCGCACGCGAGCCCAGGCCCCGCCGGTCCTCCCGCCGGTCCTCCCCCCGCTCCGGTCCGTCCGCCGCCGCCTCCCTGATCGCTCCGCGAGATGCCCCTGATGTCCGTTTCCGAACGGGTCACTCCCCGTATTCCGGCGTGTGCATCCTGCCGCAAAGAAGCACATCACCAGAATGGACGTACTACGCGTACACGGTCTCGACCGTCAGAGTTACGCGAATCGAAGCAAAACACGCAGAGGGGTTTACAACGGCACTGTAGGTGGCATGTCGATTTCGCCGACGTGCGAATCCCCGAGCGCACACTGAGCGAAAGGCCCTGGCGCTTATGAACACCACGGTCAGCTGCGAGCTGCACCTGCGCCTCGTTGTGTCGAGCGAGTCCTCCCTGCCTGTCCCCGCAGGCCTGCGGTACGACACGGCCGACCCCTACGCCGTGCACGCCACCTTCCATACCGGAGCCGAGGAGACCGTCGAGTGGGTGTTCGCCCGCGACCTCCTCGCCGAGGGGCTCCATCGTCCGACCGGGACCGGCGACGTCCGAGTCTGGCCGTCTCGCAGCCATGGTCAGGGCGTCGTGTGCATCGCCCTCAGCTCCCCGGAGGGCGAGGCCCTCCTGGAGGCCCCGGCGCGGGCCCTGGAGTCCTTCCTGAAGCGGACGGACGCGGCCGTGCCCCCCGGCACGGAACATCGGCACTTCGATCTGGACCAGGAGCTGTCGCACATCCTCGCGGAAAGTTGACGGTGGGCCGTCAAGGCCCTTCGAGCCGCCCTTGCCGTCCACTCGGGGAGACGGCCGGGGCCAGGACAACCGCATACGGGACACAGCCGGCACCCGGCCCTTCGCCAGGGCCCGGTGCCGGTGTGCGCGCACCGGTGCGGACGCTGTGCGCCCAGGCGGTGACGCTGTGCTGTGCGGGGCCCCGTGCGCTGCTCGGGTGAGATCTGAGCCACTACCATCGGCCTGCATCGGCGGGCGTGTGCCCGATCCCCAGGGCAGGGAGCGAAACGTGCTGATCACCCACGACACCCGGTGCGCGCTGGACACCGCGGTGGATCTGGTGAACACCGCGCCGGAGGGCGATGCGGCGCCCGACGGCCTGGCGGACGTCGCGGCACTCGAGGACTTCGTACGCAACCACAAGATCAGCGAAGTCGGTGTGCTGACGGAGGCCGACCTCACAGCGGTACGCCGGGTCCGCGGCCGGTTCGAGGCGATCTTCGCGGCCCCCGACACCCGCACCGCCGCCGGAATGATCAACGAGCTGGTCGCCGCCGCGGGGACCACGCCCCGGCTGACGGACCACGACGGGTACGACTGGCACGTGCACTACTTCGCCCCCGGCGCCTCGGTCGCCGACCACCTGGCGGCGGACTGCGGGATGGCGCTCGCGTTCATCATGGTCGCCGGGGAGCAGGAGCGGCTGCGGCGGTGCGAGGCGCCCGACTGCCGGCGCGCCTTCGTGGATCTGTCCCGCAACCGCTCGCGCCGCTACTGCGACAGCCGCACCTGCGGCAACCGCCTGCACGTGGCCGCCTACCGTGCGCGGCGCAAGGAGGCGACGACGACGGGCTGACGCAGCGGCCCGGACACCCGGCGCCCGGACGCCCCGGCCCGGTGCGACGCCTCCGGCTCGCGTGGTCCCCGGCGGGTGGCGCCGAGGACCCACGGACCAAGGCTCACAGCAGCAGCAGGTCGTGCAACGCGGCCATGAGCAGCAGACACCCGATCACCGCAAGGAAGATCATCAGCGGTGGCTGGGATAGGGCGAAGAGGCACCCGCGCCGCTCGTCCTTTGGCGGCGCGGCCTCGCTCTGTGTTGTGTCCACCATCTCGCGGCGATGATGACGCAGGTCATGCCGCGAATGCGATCAGCACGCGCCGGATGTACGAGTGTTCACCGTTTACGTGATCTTCGCTTCGGTCCGGCCCGGGTTGTGACCATTTGGGCGCCGGTCCTGGTCGCTCGCCGGACCGGCCGTCCGCCCCGGGGCCCGAGGCCGCCCGGTGCGGGCGACGGTCGGATCCCGTGCTTCCTCAGGTCAGATCCCGTGCTTCTTGAGGATGGCCTCGATCTCGCTGAAGTCGTCGTCGCCGCGGGATCCGGCGGGCCGCTCGGCACCGCGGCCCTGCGCCCGGCCGCCGGCGCCGAGGGAGGGCGCCGAGGCGCCGGGGGCGACCGCGCCCCGGTCCGCCGCACGGGCGGCAGCCTTGCGTTCCTTGCGCGTGCCGCCGCGGCGGCGCTCGACCGCGCGGGTCGCCGCGAACAGCACCCAGGCGCAGCCGAGCAGGCCGAAACCGGCCCAGGCGGTCGGGCTGAACGCGGTGCGGGCGAGCCAGCCCACGGCGCCGGTCATCACCAGGGCGACGGGGACGAGGGCGTACGCCGCGATGCGGGCGGCCGCGAGGAACCGCTTGCGGTAGGCGGTGACCGCGGCGATGCCCAGGCCGGCCGCGGAGACGGCGGAACAGACGGTCTCGGCAATCATGCGGTCCTCCAGGCACTGCTCGCCGCTCGGGCATCTCGTCCCTTCCATCGTGCACCGCCGCCCGCACCGCGGGCCACGGTCCGGCCCGCGGATCGGGGGGATCTCCGGGTCGCCTCCGGCCGGGCGCCGCCCGCGCGGGGACGCCGGGCGAGGCCCCGGGTGCGGAGTGGGTCCCGCCGCGGCGGGCCTGGGAGACTGTCCTCATGAGCGAGACCTCCCCCGCATCCGCCGTTGCCGTTCTCGACGTCTGGTGCGAGCTGCAGTGCCCGGACTGCCGCACCGCCCTGGACGATCTGCGGGCCCTGCGCGCCCATTACGGCGACCGGCTCGAGCTGCGTCTGCGCCACTTCCCGCTGGACAAGCACCGGCACGCCTTCGCCGCCGCGCAGGCGGCCGAGGAGGCCGCCGCCCAGGGGAAGCTGTGGCCGTACGTGGAGGCGGTGCTGGAGCGCGTCGCCGAGCTGGAGCGCCGGGGCGAACCGCTGCTGGTGGAGGTGGCCCGGGAGCTGGGGCTGGACGCCGAGGAGTTCGACACCGCGCTGGTCGACGGCCGGCACATCCTGATCGTCGACGCCGACCAGGCCGAGGGCAAGGCGATCGGCGTCACCGGGACGCCGACGTACGTCATCGGCGGCGAGCGTGTGGACGGCGGCAGGAGCCAGGAGGGGCTGCGCGCCCGCATCGAGGAGATCGCCGACCGCCTGCTGGCCGGGTCCGGACAGGCCGGCTGACCTTTCCCGGCCGCACTCCGGTGGTAACCCCGGCCCGGGGACCGTCCCCGCGAGGGCGTCACAGCAGCTGCTTGTACAGGACGTACCGGACCGGCCGGTACCCCAGGGAGTCGTACAGCCTCTCGGCGGGCGTGTTGCCCGCGAAGACGTTGAGGCCGATGCTCCGGGCGCCCGCGGCCAGCGCCTGGGATTCGGCCAGCAGCATGAGGGAACGCCCGTGGCCGTGGCCGCGGTGGCGGGCGTCGACTTCGACGTCGTAGACGAAGGCCCTGCCGTCGCCCGTGGCCGCGCCGGTCGCCAGCCACAGCGTGCCGACCGCGGTGCCCTCGTGCTCCAGGACGCTGAACAGCATGCCGAAGGTCGCCCGGCCCTGCGGCAGCAGGCGGGCGTGGTCGGCGGCGGACTTGGCCCGTGCCTCGGCCTCGGGGACGCCGCGCTCCGTCCAGCTGCGGGCGTAGCCGGCCTTGCCGTGCTCCAGCCACGGCCCGTACTCGTCGTCCGTCATGGGCCTGCCCCGGCTGCCGGCGGGCAGGGCCGGCGCGGTGGTGCCGAGGGCCTTTGCCAGGTTCCGGTTGCGCTGGGTGTACTGCAGGGCCGTCAGGAGCCGGAGCGCGCCCTCGGCGGCGGCCGGCACCTCGGCCTCGATCCGCGTGCAGCCCCAGCCGCGCACCACCTCCTCGGCGGCCAGCGCGGCCACGGTGCCGCGGCCCCGGCCGCGGTCGGGCTCGTCGATGCGCAGATCGACGATCTGCGCCACGGCCGGCCCGAAGACGGGGTGCGTGGCGAGGTGGATCACGCCGACGGGACGGCTGTTCACGCACACCCGGTAGCGGCGTGAACGCGTCCCGTCCTCGTGCTGCTGAAGCGGCTCGGCCGGCCGCAGGGTCGTGGTCATCACGGCTGTTGTACCCGCCGCGGCGGACGGTGTCAGCAGGTGCGCCGGACCCTTCCGGCACACCGCGGCGGCGCCGTGCCGCGGGGGCTGCGGGAGCACCGCCGGACGGGGTGGCCGGCTGTCAGGGATCCAGGTCGTCCCCGGACCGCTCCTGGAAGATCCGCATGGCCTTGGCGGTCACCGGGCCCGGCGCCGCGGGCAGTTCGCGGTCGTCCACGCGGTGCACGGCCTGGACGTCGCGCAGCGTGGAGGTGAGGAAGACCTCCTCGGCCTCCCGCAGGACCTCGAGCGGCAGGTCGGTCTCCTTGGCGCCGGTCCACTCGATCGTGAGGGCTCGGGTGATGCCGGCCAGGCAGCCGGAGGCGACCGGCGGGGTGTGGATCTCGCCGTCCAGGACGACGAAGACGTTGGAGCCGGTGCCCTCGCACAGCCGTCCGGCCGTGTTGCCGAACAGGGCCTCGGAGGCGCCGTGCCGGTGCGCGTGGGCGAGGGCGACCACGTTCTCGGCGTAGGAGGTGGTCTTCAGGCCGGTGAGCGCGCCGCGTTCGTTGCGGGTCCAGGGGACGGTGACGACCGCGGTGGAGTCGGGGCGGCGGGTGGTCTCGCCGACGGCCACCACGAGAGTGGTGCCCCGGTCGCCGCGTTCGGAGCCGAGCGGCCCGTAGCCGCCCGTGTAGGTGATGCGCAGCCGGCCCAGCGGCACCGGGTCGGCCTCCAGGACGGCGGCGCAGGCGCGGCGGACCTCGTCGAGATCCGGGTCGGGCAGGCCGAGACCGCGCGCGGAGCGGGTGAGCCGCTCCAGGTGGCGGGTGAGCGCGAACGGCCTGCCGTCGACCGCCTTCACCGTCTCGAAGACGCCGTCGCCCACGGTGAGCCCGTGGTCGAGGACGGAGACGCGGGCGGCGTCGGTCTCCCGCAGCGCACCGTCGAACCAGACCTTCATCGTTGTCCCACCTCACGCATCCCATGGGGCCGCGGTGCCGCGCCGGGGGCCGATGCGACGTCCCCGGTCACGTCCCCTCGAAACGGGTCGTACGCCCCCGACGCTACCGCGAGGAGCCGGGCGGCCTTCAGTTCGGTCTCGCGCCACTCCCCTTCCGGGTCGGAGCCCCAGGTGATGCCGGCGCCGGCGCCGAAGCGCAGCAGCGCCGTGCCGTCCCGCATCCGGTCGATCCAGAAGGTGCGGATGCCGACGGCCAGCTCGCCCGTGCCCCGGTCGGCGTCGACCCATCCCACCGCGCCGCAGTAGGGGCCACGGGGCGCGGTCTCCAGTTCCTCGATGATCCGCAGGGCGCTGGACTTGGGGGCGCCGGTGATCGACCCGGCCGGGAAGGCGGCGTCGAACAGCTCGGGCCAGCCGGCGCCGGGGCGCAGCTCGCCGCGGACAGTGGAGACGAGATGGACCAGGCCGGGGTGGGCCTCGGCGGCGCACAGATCCGGGACCGTGACACTGCCGGTGGTGCAGACCTGCCCGAGGTCGTTGCGGACCAGGTCGACGATCATCACGTTCTCGGCGTAGTCCTTCTCCAGCATCTCCGCCTCGGTGGGGGCGGTGCCCTTGATCGGCCCGGACTCCACCGTGCGGCCGTCGCGGCGCAGGAACAGCTCGGGGGACGCGGTGGCGATCTCCACGCCGTGCTCCGGAAGACGAATCGATCCTGCATAGGGCGCCGGGTTGCCGCGGGCCAGCACCGCCGTCAGGGCGTCCACGTCGGCCTCCGCGTCGACCGGCGCGGACAGCACGCGGCAGAGGTTCACCTGGTAGACCTCGCCGGTGGCGATGTGCGCGCGGATGCGCCGGACGCCGTCGGTGTACGCGGCGCGGTCCATGGACGACGTCCAGTCACCGACGGCCGGGCCGCGCCACCGGCCCGGTGCGGGCAGGGGCACCGGCTCGCGGCGGACGTCGCGGAAGCGGGCGCAGGTCAGCCGGCCCTCGTAGTCGGCGGCGACGGCCCAGAACCCCGTCGAGTCCAGCGCCGCGGGGTCGTCGGTGACGTCGGCCAGGCCGGTGGCGAGCCGGTCGCCGAATCGCGCGAGCGGAGGAAGGTCGAGCACGCGGCCGAGTGTAGGAGGGGCCGCCGGAACCGGACCAGGCCCGTCCGGGAGGGCGTGACCGGGGGCTTTCCGCAGGGTCGCGCAGCACGCTGCGCAAACGCGTTTTTGTCCTGGCCGGGGAATCCGCTAGAGTTCAACACGTCGCCGGGACGCGCCAGCGGACCGAAACGACAGGCGGACGTAGCTCAGTTGGTAGAGCGCAACCTTGCCAAGGTTGAGGTCGCGAGTTCGAGCCTCGTCGTCCGCTCGAAGGATGAGGGGATCTTTCGGTCCCCCGCCCTGGTGGAGTGGCCGAGAGGCGAGGCAACGGCCTGCAAAGCCGTCTACACGGGTTCAAATCCCGTCTCCACCTCCAAGGACGATTAGCTCAGCGGGAGAGCGCTTCCCTGACACGGAAGAGGTCACTGGTTCAATCCCAGTATCGTCCACTGGATCTGTTGAAGATCCTCACTCGCGCGATTAGCTCAGCGGGAGAGCGCTTCCCTGACACGGAAGAGGTCACTGGTTCAATCCCAGTATCGCGCACGCAGAGCCGATGATCGTCTCCGGTGGGTGACACCGGGGCGGTCGTGGTCCCGAGGACGATTAGCTCAGCGGGAGAGCGCTTCCCTGACACGGAAGAGGTCACTGGTTCAATCCCAGTATCGTCCACACCCGAAAGCCCCTGGCCGTCTCGCGTGGCCAGGGGCTTTCGCCGTCACCGGGGGCTCGCGCGGCCCGGGGCCGGGCCCGGGGCCGGCCCGGGTCCGGGCCGGCCGGGCGGGGCTCAGCTGGAGAAGAGCATGTGGGTGAAGCTCTTGTGCCGGTGGCCGTAGTGACCGTGGTGGCCGCCGTGCGGGGCACCCCAGGCCGGGGCGGGCGGCGCCGGGTAGGCCTGCGGCGCGGGCGGCGGCACCTGGGCCCACTGGGCCTCCAGGCGGGTGAGCGCCTCCAGTTCGCCGTAGTCGAGGAAGATGCCCCGGCAGCCGCTGCACTGCTCGATCTGGACCCCGTTGCGGTTGTAGGTGTGCATGGGCGCATGACACTTCGGACACTGCATGCTCGGCTCAACTCCTCGCCGGTCGGATCGGTTTGTGACCTCGCCCGGACAGACTGCTGTCCGGCTCCGGCCGGTTGCACCCTACGGGCCGGGCGGGCGGGGCGGACAGGCGGCCCATGCGGTCGCACGCGTCGACGACGGCCTGTTCCACCTCGTCGAGCCGGCGGCCGGCGGCGGCCGCCTTGGCGACGGCCCGGGCGGCGCTCTGCACGGTCAGGGCACGGGCCACGGGGTCGAGGGCGGGCCACGGGTCCCCGTCGGCCGGGACGGCCGGACCGCCCGCGGCGCGGTAGGCGGCGAGGAACCGGCTCCACTCCTGCGGCGGCAGCAGTCCGCAGGCGTACCAGGAGGCTGGGCGCGCCATGTCCCAGACCGGCGGGCCGGCGCCCAGGTCGTCGACGTCGATGAGCCGCCAGGGCCCGTCCGGGGCCGGGTGCCTGACGAGCTGGCCGAGGTGCAGGTCGCCGTGGCACAGGGCCCGCGGACCCGGCAGGGGTTCTGCGGCGCGGGCCCAGCCGGGCAGGGTCGCCCAGGCGCGCAGGACCGGACGGGCGGCCGGGTGAGCGGGGGCCTCGGCACGAAGCCGGGCGACGGCGCGGGCGGCGTTGGCGGGGCCCCGCATGGGCGGGAGCTTCGGCGGAAGAGGGGTGCGGTGCAGGCGGGCCAGGAGCGTGGCGGCGGCCTCCCAGGGGGCGGCACCGGGGGCGTCGGGGTCCACGGGGGTGCCGTAGGGCCACACGGTCACGAGCCGGCCGCCGAGGACCGCGGGTTCGGGGGCGAGCGGGGGCAGCAGCACGCCGGGGAGCCGGGCGGCCATGCCCAGGCGGAGAGCGAGGGCGGCGGGGTCCGTGCCGGGGGCGTGGGCCTTCACCACGGTGCCGGCGTGCCGGACGACGGTGGCGTCCGGGCGGTCGGCGAGGACCGCCGTGGTGCAGGTGCAGCCGTCCGCGGTGCGGTGGGCGGCCCCGTGCGCCCGCGCGGTCAGCAGCGGCAGCAGAGTGTCGGCGGTCACGGGGGCTCCCAGGGTCTTTCGTGCGGATCGTCGGCGTCGGGTCCGGCACGCTCGGGTCGCTTCGGGGCACCGCGCTCGCCGTCGGCCCGGTCCGGACGGAAGGCCCCGGGTGCGAGGGCGGCCCTCGGGTGCGGGCCGGTCCGGTGGATCATGCCGCAGCCGCGCGCCCGGGCGCACACCGGCCCTGCGACGTGCGGCGGGACGGGCGGGTGCGGGCACGACGATGCCGGCGCAGCTCTCCGGCCGCGCCGGCATCCCGCCGTCCGCCACACCCCCGTCCCCACGGGGTTTCCTGGGTGGATGTCCCCGCCCGGACCGCTCTTCCGGGCCTGGGGCCGCCGCTCAGCGCCCCAGCATCACGCCCACGGACGACGCCTGTGCGGCCACCGTGTTCCAGCCGTCGAAGACGAGCAGGAGCAGGGCCGCGAGGGGAAGGGCCATCACCGTCGCCACCAGGGGGTGACGGCGGCCCGCGCCGCGGGACCGCGCGCGGCGTCCCGGCAGGCCGCCCGGCGGTGTCCGAAGTGCCGTCCGGGCCATGTCCCCTTCCCCTTGACCGTTGCACGTGTCGTCGGCAGCGGCGGGCGTCCGGCCTCGGGGGACGAGTGCCGCACCCGCCGCTCGGCACCCAATCTAGGGGCGCGGCCGGCCGGGGACGTCATGCCCTCGTACCGCTTGCCGGGCCTCCGGGAGGATGAGCCGCGGCCGTGCGGAGTACTCCCCTGGGTGGAGACCGGCGCGCGCGTCTCGGGGTCGTCCCGGAGGGGGTTCGGCGGGGCGGCCCGCCGCCCGGCTGGCCGGAGTGATCTCGATCACGTCCGCCGGGCCGCCGGAGACCCCGACCCCAGCAGGCGAAACACCCCTTTTTCCACCCCTTCTCCCTACCTGCGCCCCTCGTGCCGTTTTTCCGTGCTTCGCTGCGAACACCGCTGGTCGGCAGGCTCAACCCCCCTGTACTGACGCGGTGTTGACAATGCCATGCGTATCAACGCATGGCGCGTCAACCGCTTTTGAACGACCTTCACGTCCGGCGTCAAGCACCGGCATTCGATCGGGTCGGCAGGGCGCGGCCTCTGCGCGCGAGCGGCCCCGGAAACGTAAGCTGTGGCTCGTCACAGGGACCGGGCAGCGGGGATGAACATGGCGATGATGCGCCTGAGGCGCGAGGACCCGCGCGTCGTCGGCTCGTTCAGGCTTCACCGACGGCTCGGCGCGGGCGGGATGGGCGTGGTCTACCTCGGCTCCGACCGGAAGGGACAGCGGGTCGCGCTGAAGGTCATCCGGCCGGATCTGGCGGAGGATCAGGAGTTCCGGTCCCGTTTCGCACGCGAGGTCTCGGCGGCCCGGCGGATCCGGGGCGGCTGCACGGCCCGGCTGGTGGCCGCGGACCTGGAGGCGGAACGGCCCTGGTTCGCCACGCAGTACGTGCCCGGCCCGTCGCTGCACGACAAGGTGGCCGAGGACGGCCCGCTGAGCGCGGCGGAGGTCGCGGCGATCGGGGCGGCCCTGTCCGAGGGTCTGGTCGCCGTGCACGAGGCCGGAGTGGTGCACCGCGACCTGAAGCCCTCCAACATCCTGCTCTCCCCCAAGGGACCGCGGATCATCGACTTCGGCATCGCCTGGGCCACCGGCGCCTCCACGCTCACCCATGTGGGCACCGCGGTCGGCTCCCCCGGCTTCCTCGCCCCCGAGCAGGTGCGGGGCGCCGCCGTCACCCCGGCCACCGACGTGTTCTCGCTGGGCGCGACCCTCGCCTACGCCGCCACCGGCGACTCCCCTTTCGGGCACGGCAGCTCCGAGGTGATGCTCTACCGCGTGGTCCACGAGGAGCCGCAGCTGCGCGGCGTCCCGGACGCGCTGGCGCCGCTGGTGCAGGCCTGCCTGGCGAAGGACCCCGAGGAGCGGCCCAGCACCCTGGAGCTCTCGCTGCGGCTGAAGGAGATCGCGGCCCGCGAGGCGCAGGGGCTCGGCGAGCTGCGTCCGCCCGCGCCGCGCTCCGCCGAGGCCGACCGGCCGACCGGCCGGCTCGCGGACACCGGCCAGGACACCCTGCGCGACACGGCCGCGGATCCGCGCCGCGCGGCCCGCGGCGAACGGCAGCAGCGGGTGCGCCGGCGCCCGCAGGGGCCGCACTCTCCCGGCACGCCCACGCCGCGGGGCGCCGTGCCGCCCGCACGCGGCGGCCCGCAGCCGAAGGCCGGCGGTGCCGTGCGCGGCGGCGGCCCGCCCCGCGGGTCGGC
>NZ_BNBV01000022.1 GCF_014656135.1 Streptomyces thermodiastaticus | reverse complement strand
GAAGTCCGCGAAGCACTCCAGATCGGCCCCGACACCCCCATCATCACCACCGACGCCCGCCACCGCGCCGACGCCAAGTCGACCCTGATCACCCTGGTCGAACACGCCCTCATGGCACGACTGCGGTGACGTCCCGCGCGGCACGAGAGG
Source organism: Streptomyces thermodiastaticus (assembly GCF_014656135.1). Classification (GTDB taxonomy): domain Bacteria; phylum Actinomycetota; class Actinomycetes; order Streptomycetales; family Streptomycetaceae; genus Streptomyces; species Streptomyces thermodiastaticus. Next base: position 101,993 of record NZ_BNBV01000022.1, on the reverse strand, counting down.
GCGCTCTCCGGCACGGAGGGCGCCCTCTTTGCTGCCCCGGGCACTCCCCCTGACTCCCCCTGGAACGCGAGCACGAAAGCCGGCCACGAGCACTGTGCTCACCATGCCCACGTCGTCCGGGACCCTGGAGTTGCCGGACGCGATCACGGACGTGATGGTCGCGGAGTTCGCGATCCGGTACGCGGAGGCCGTGGCCCGCGCCCCCGTCGGCCGCCGATTGCGGATCCTGGACCGTGCCGGCCTCGTGCACAGCATTCCGTACCGTGCCGGCCCGGTGCACAGCGCAAGCCGCCGGCTCCGTGGAGGGGAGCCGGCGGCTTGTGTCGTCGGTGCGGCGTTCGGGCTTCAGCGCCAGCTGTGCGGGGCGCGGAAGCCGCGCTCACGCTCCAGGCGGCGCCAGCCGGCGCGGGCGCGGGCCCGGTGGGCCGTGGGAGCGGGGCGGGCGGCGGCGCGGGCCAGGAGGACGGCCGTGATGGCGGCGACCTCCTCGGGCTCGGCGTGGCCCTTCTCGACGCGGATGTCGGGAGTGTTCATGGGTGTCGTTCTCCGTACGTGAGAGGTCCGCAAGGGCTCGGCGACGACTCCGCCGGTCACTGCGGCGGGTTGCCGTGCTTGCGGGAGGGCAGGTCGGCGTGCTTGGTGTGCAGCATCGCCAGGGAGCTGATGAGGACCTCACGGGTCTCGGCGGGGTCGATGACGTCGTCCACGAGGCCGCGCTCGGCCGCGTAGTACGGGTGCATCAGCTCGGCCTTGTACTCCTTGACCATCTTCTGCCGCATGGCCTCGGGGTCCTCGGCCTGGGCGATCTGACGGCGGAAGATGACGTTGGCCGCGCCCTCGGCGCCCATCACCGCGATCTCGTTGGTCGGCCAGGCGTAGGTGAGGTCGGCGCCGATCGACTGGGAGTCCATCACGATGTAGGCACCTCCGTACGCCTTGCGCAGGATCAGCGAGATCCGCGGCACGGTGGCGTTGCAGTAGGCGTACAGCAGCTTCGCGCCGTGCCGGATGATCCCGCCGTGCTCCTGGTCGACGCCCGGCAGGAACCCGGGGACGTCCAGGAAGGTGACGATCGGGATATTGAAAGCGTCACACATCTGCACGAAACGTGCAGCTTTTTCGCTGGCCTCGATGTCGAGCACACCGGCCAGCACCTGCGGCTGGTTGGCGACGATGCCGACCACCTGGCCGTCCAGGCGGGCCAGGGCGCAGATGATGTTGCGCGCCCAGCGCTCGTGTACCTCCAGGTAGTCGCCGTCGTCGACGATCTCCTCGATCACCTTGGCCATGTCGTACGGCCGGTTGCCGTCGGCCGGCACGAGGTCCAGCAGGGTGTCGCAGCGGCGGTCGGCCGGGTCGGTGCACGCCACCCGCGGCGGGTTCTCCCGGTTGTTCTGCGGCAGCAGGGAGAGCAGGTAGCGGACCTCGGCGATGCAGGTCTCCTCGTCGTCGTAGACGAAGTGCGCGACACCGGAGGTCTCGGCGTGCACGTCCGCGCCGCCCAGGCCGTTCTGGGTGATCTCCTCACCGGTGACGGCCTTGACCACGTCCGGGCCGGTGATGAACATCTGCGAGGTCTCGCGGACCATGAACACGAAGTCCGTCAGGGCGGGGCTGTAGGCCGCGCCGCCCGCGCAGGGGCCCAGCATCACCGAGATCTGCGGGATGACGCCGGAGGCTTTGGTGTTGCGCTGGAAGATGCCGCCGTAGCCGGCCAGCGCGCTGACGCCCTCCTGGATGCGGGCGCCCGCACCGTCGTTGAGGGAGACCAGCGGGGCACCGGCCGCGATGGCCATGTCCATGATCTTGTGGATCTTCGTGGCGTGGGCCTCGCCCAGCGCACCGCCGAAGATGCGGAAGTCGTGGGCGTAGACGAAGACCGTGCGGCCGTCCACCGTGCCCCAGCCGGTGACGACGCCGTCGGTGTACGGCTTCTTCGCCTCCAGGCCGAAACCGGTCGCACGGTGCCGGCGCAGCTGCTCGACCTCGTGGAAGGAACCCGGGTCCAGGAGCAGCTCGATCCGCTCCCGGGCGGTCAGCTTGCCCTTGGCGTGCTGGGCCGCGGTCGCCTTCTCGCTGGGACCCGCCACCGCCTGCGCACGGATCTCGTGCAGTTCGGCGACCCGCCCGCGCGCGTCCGTCGGCTGGCCGGTCGGCTCACCCGTCGTCTCTTCCAAAACGGTCATGGAGTGACCTTACGAAGCCGACCGGGGAAAGCGAGCCGTTGACTTCGTACAGTCTCCGGAGCGTTTTCCTGGTGCCACCGAACAGAACCGTGGGCCGATGCAGCCTTTCCGACTGCTCAGAGGGGATCGGCGTTGTAGGGAACCCACAAAGCGGGCGGGGCCGCGCCTGCACCCGTCCGATGGCGGTGCATGCCGCTGTCGGGGTGACGGCACAGGGCCGGACGGGCGTCCTGGTGCGGCACGAGCCGCCGGGGGACATGCCCGAGCATATCCGTGTCCGCCGCCGGGCCCGCCGGCCCCGCCGCGTACGGCGGTTCAGAAGCCTCCGCCGCCCCCGCCGAAGTCGCCGCCGCCTGAGAAGTCCCCTCCGCCGAAGTCGCCCCCGCCGAAGTCCCCGGGGTCGAAGTCGGGGCCGGAGAAGTCACCGCCGTGGCCTCCGTAGCCGTCGTAGCCGCCGAAGTCGCCGTACCCCGAGCCGTAGTCCGCCGCGTACGAGGGGGTGGCCATCATGCTGCCGAGCAGGGTGCCCACCAGCAGGCCGGGCAGGATGCCGCCGCCGAAGTAGCCGCCGGCCCAGGGGCCGTAGGCGGGACCGGCGTCCCAGTAGGGCCGGCGGCCCCAGGCGGTGTCGACCTCGCGGATCTGCGGCTCGCGGCCCTCGGCCAGCCGCACCCGGTCGGCGGCGCACACCGGCACCTCGCGGGTCACCCCGCCCTGCGGGGTCCAGGAGGCGTCGGCCACCGAGGGGCCGTGACGGGGGTCGAAGAAGCACGGCGGGCGCCGCTCGGGCAGCGGCCGCCCCTCGCGGCGCGCGGCGAGCTGGGCGAGGCTGAGCCGGCCCTCCTTCAGGGCCTCGGTGACCGTGCGCACGTCCTCGGGTCTGCGGGCCTCGGCCATGTGCTGCTTGGCCTGCTCGTAGGCGTCCAGGGCCCGTTCGTAGTCGGCGCGCATGGCGTCGTCGGCGCCGGGCTCGGCCGGATGGAAGTCCAGGCGGTCCAGCTCCTCACCGAAGGCCGTGATGTCCTCGTCCACGACGACCCGCAGCTTCTCCAGGGCGGCCCGCTGCTCCTCCTCCCGGCGCCGCCGGGTGTGCCGCGCCATGGCGTAGGCGCCCGCCCCGCACAGCACCAGCAGCGCCCCGACGGTGATCAGCGTCGTGGAGGGCACACCGGTGCGGCCGGAGCTGCCCCAGCTCGCGGGGGCCGAGCCGCGCATGGCGGGCAGGGCCCGGTCGGTGAAGTCGGTGAGCTGGGTGACGGCGCCCTCCCCCTGCACGCTGGTGACCAGGTTGCGCACGGCGGTGCGGGAGAGCACCGAGGAGTCGGCGCGGGCGTCGAAGCGGTCGCCCAGGCGGACGGCGTAGACACCGGTGACGCCGGTGGCGGTGCGCAGGTCGGTGAAGAGGTTCTCGGTCGGGTAGCCGGCCGGGAGCACGGCGACGAACAGCGGCTTGTCGGCGTCCTCGATCCGCCGGGCCAGTGCCGCGGCGTCCTCTTCGGACAGCTGGCCGGAGGCGGCCGGATCCACGTAGACGGGGCTCTCGCGCAGGGCCTGTGCGACCGTCGAGACGCTGTCGGCGGCCTCGGCGCGCGGCAGCCCGGTCGACAGCACGGCCAGGACGGCCACCGCGAGCGCGACCAGCAGCCGCAGAGGGGCTCGGGGCAGGACGACGGCCTTCATGGTTCGAAACTACCCGAAATCCGGGCAAGACGGTCACCCGTACGGGTGTGCGCGCCAGGCACGGCGACGTAGGGTCGGCGGTGGATCCGGACCGGCAGGCCCGGGCCGACGGCACCGACGCCCGGGAGGACGGCATGACCACACCACGGGACCTGCTGCTCGTCACCCTGGACGTCCCGGGCACCCGTCCCGTGGAGCAGGGGGACCTCTCGCTGGCCCTGGCGGGCGCGGAACTCGCCGATCTGCTCGCCGAGGAGTCCGTCTCCCTTCAGGACGACCGGATCGTGCCCGGCCTGATCCCGGCCACCGGCGACCGGCTGCGGGGCCGGGCGAGCGCCGCGCTCGTGCGCCAGGCGCCGTACGAGACCGTGGAGGACTGGCTGTGGCGCCGGGGCCGCGGGCTGGCCGCGGCGTACGTGGCCGAGATGCGGGCCCAGGGACAGCTGGCCGCCCCGCGCCACCGCTGGATGCCGGCCGGGCCGCCGCAGCCGGCCGACTCGCCGGCCCGGAGCGCGGCGGCCCGTCGCTGGGCCGCGCGCGAGCCGGTCCTGGTCGCGCTGGCCGCCGCCCTGGGCATCGAGGCCGGGCAGCCCGTCGTCCTGGACGACGAGGCGCTGCAGACCGTGCTGGCCGCCGTCGGTCACGCGGTGACCGAGCTGGAGGGCGTACGGCAGCGGCGCCGCATCGAGGACGCCGCCTTCGACAACATCTGGCGGGCACCCTGACAGGCGGGGGGACGGACGCCCTCCGGCGCGCGCCGGGGCCCGCGGCGCCGGAAAGCCGCGACTCGGCTACCGGGCCGGTTCCACGCCCGCCCGCAGCAGCCCGTAGGTGTAGGCGTCCTCCAGGGCCCGCCAGGAGGCGGCGATCACGTTGTCGGCGACACCCACCGTGGCCCACTCCCCCGCGCCGTCGGAGGTGGACACCAGCACGCGGGTGGTGGAGGAGGTGCCGTGCCGGCCCTCCAGGATGCGGACCTTGTAGTCGACCAGTTCCAGGGTGCCGAGCTGGGGATAGATCTTCTCCAGGGCCACGCGCAGGGCGCGGTCGAGGGCGTTGACCGGGCCGTTGCCCTCAGCGGTGGCGACGATCCGCTCGCCCTTGGCCCACAGCTTGACGGTGGCCTCGTTGGCGTGTGTGCCGTCGGGGCGGTCCTCGACGATGGCCCGCCAGGACTCCACGTCGAAGTAGCGCAGCGGCCCGCCCTCGGCCTCGGCGCGCAGCAGCAGTTCGAAGCTGGCGTCGGCGGCCTCGTAGGTGTAGCCCTCGAGTTCGCGTTCCTTGACGCGGTCGACGATGCGGCCGACGAGTTCCCGGTCGCCGCCGAGGTCGATGCCGAGTTCCTTGCCCTTCAGCTCCACCGAGGCCCGGCCGGCCATGTCGGAGACCAGCATGCGCATGGTGTTGCCGACCGACTCGGGGTCGATGTGCTGGTACAGGTCCGGGTCGACCTTGATGGCGGAGGCGTGCAGACCGGCCTTGTGGGCGAAGGCGGAGACGCCCACATAGGGCTGGTGGGTGGAAGGGGTGAGATTGACGACCTCGGCGATGGCGTGGGAGATGCGGGTCATCTCGCGCAGCCGGCCCTCGGGGAGCACCTTCTTGCCGTACTTCAGTTCCAGGGCGGCGACGACCGGGAAGAGGTTGGCGTTGCCGACGCGCTCGCCGTAGCCGTTGGCGGTGCACTGCACATGGGTGGCGCCGGCGTCGACGGCGGCGAGGGTGTTGGCGACCGCGCAGCCGGTGTCGTCCTGGGCATGGATGCCCAGCCGGGCGCCGGTGTCGGCCAGCACGGTGGCGACGGTCGCGTGGACCTGGGCGGGGAGCATGCCGCCGTTGGTGTCGCACAGGACGACCACGTCCGCGCCGGCCTCGGCGGCGGTGCGCACGACCGCGGTGGCGTACTCGGGGTTGGCGCGGTAGCCGTCGAAGAAGTGCTCGCAGTCCACGAAGACGCGGCGGCCCTGGGAGCGCAGGTGGGAGACGGTGTCGCGGACCATCTCCAGGTTCTCCTCCAGGGTGGTGCGCAGGGCCAGCTCCACGTGCCGGTCGTGCGACTTGGCGACCAGGGTGATCACCTCGGCGCCGGAGTCCAGCAGCGCCCGCACCTGCCGGTCCTCGGCGGCGGTGGTCCCGGCGCGGCGGGTGGAGCCGAAGGCGACCAGCTGGGCGTGGCGGAAGTCGATCTCCTCACGGGCGCGCGCGAAGAACTCGGTGTCGCGCGGGTTCGCGCCGGGCCAGCCGCCCTCGATGAAGCCCACGCCGAAGTCGTCCAGGTGCCGGGCGATGGCCAGTTTGTCGGCGACGGTGAGGTTGATGCCCTCGCGCTGGGCGCCGTCGCGCAGGGTGGTGTCGAAGACGTGGAACGAGTCGTCCAGCGGGCTGGATGCGGACATGTCTCAGGCTCCTGGTGTGGGATCTCGGTCATACCGGAATAACCGGTTCCACCGTCCCCCCATCCTCCCTCGCGCCTCGTTCCCGGCTGAGGTGGGCCAGGAAAACGAAAAACCTCTCGCGGGTGCGAGAGGTCTGCGCGCGGGTCGAGGACGACGGCGGCCGCCCGTACTTGGTCGTACGAGGCGGTCACTGCGGACCGGCGCGCCTGCTGCCAATAATCATGGCGAACGAGAGCACGGTGGCAGTCTCGCACAGGTCCGCCCGCGCACGCACGGCGTCTCAGCATGCGGGCGACGCCCCGGACACCCGCCCGGGACCGCCGGGCACCGGCCCGGTAGGTCCACGGCACGGTGCGGGCAGGCCGCGCGTCGGCGGCCTGTCCCTGGCTCAGCCGTGCACGCGGCTGCGGACCGGGGCGTCGTCCGCGGTCCGCACCCGGGTCAGGTCCAGGTCGCGGGTCTCCCGCATGGTGACATACACCACCAGCGAGACGGCCGCGCAGCCGGCCACGTACCAGTAGAACCCGGACTCGGCGCCGGCGTTCTTGAACCACAGGGCGACGTACTCGGCGGTGCCGCCGAACAGGGCGTTGGCCAGGGCGTAGGACAGGGCCACGCCGAGGGCGCGCACGCCGGTGGGGAACAGCTCGGCCTTCACACAGGCGTTGATGGAGGTGTAGCCGGTGACCACCACCAGCGCCAGCAGGGACAGCCCGAGGGCCGGCCAGAAGCTGCCGGCGTGCCCCAGCAGGGTCATGATCGGCACCGTCAGCAGGGTGGAGCCGACCGCGAACCCGATCAGCAGCGGGCGGCGGCCGATCCGGTCGGACAGCCGGCCGGCCAGCGGCTGCAGACAGGCGAAGACGATCAGCGCGGTGAAGGACACCAGGGTCGCGGTCCGCTTGGGCAGGCCGGCCGTGTTGGACAGGTACTTCGTCAGGTACGTCGTGTAGGTGTAGTACGCCACGGTGCCGCCCATGGTCAGGGCCATCACCAGCAGCGCCTCGCGCTTGTGCTGCCACAGGGCGCGCAGCGTGCCGCGCTCCGGGTCCGCGCCGGCGTCCGCCTCGTAGATCTCGGTCTCCAGCATGCTGCGGCGCAGGTAGAAGACGACGGCAGCGCCGAGCGCCCCGATCACGAAGGGGATGCGCCAGCCGTAGCTGTGCAGGGCGTCGTCGGACATCGTGTGCTGGAGCAGGATCTGCAGGCCGAGGCCGATGATCTGTCCGGCGGTCATGGAGACGTACTGGAAGCTGGAGGTGAAGCCGCGGCGCCGGGGGTCGGAGGCCTCGGTGAGGTAGGTGGCGCTGGCCGCGTACTCGCCGCCCACCGACAGCCCCTGCAGCAGCCGGGCGACGAGCAGGACCGCTGCTCCGCCGTAGCCGGCGACCGCGTAGGTCGGCGCGACGGCGATGAGCACCGCGGAGGCGGACATCAGCGTGACGGTCAGGGTCAGCGCCGCCTTGCGGCCCCGGCGGTCGCCGACCCGGCCGAGCAGCCAGCCGCCGACCGGCCGCATGAAGAAGCCGACGGCGAAGATGCCCGCGGTGTTCAGCATCTGGGCGGTCGGGTTCCCGTGCGGGAAGAACGCTCCGGCGAAGTAGGTGGCGAAGCTGGCGTAGACGAACCAGTCGTACCACTCCACCATGTTGCCGGCCGAACCGATCCAGATTCTCTTCCAGTTCTCTCGTCCCATGAGCCGTAACTGCCCCACCAGCAGCGCGTTGTCACCTCAGCGGGCGGTCCGGCACATCGGTGGCTCCGCCGGTGTCCCTGCGACGAGGTCCCCGGCGCCGGAGTCGAAGGCGGCCGGACGGACGGCGAGGACGAGCCGGCCCGGTCCTCCCGCTCGGGTGCGTGCGGCGAATCCTCACGGGTCAGGGGACGCGGCGGACGAAGACGTCGGCGGCGGCGTTGGTGTCGCCGGGTACGAGGCCGTCGGCGGCGGAGGTGAACGCGACGCTGCGGCCCCGGGCGCCGACGGCGCCGGGCTGCGCGGTGGATCCGGCGGGCGCGACGGGTGTGGTGCGGCCGGTGCGCACGTCGAGCAGGCTCAGCCCTTGCGCGGTGGACAGCAGCACCTCGCGGGCCTGCGGGCCGGCGGTGACCGCCGGGGTGTCGGCGACCCGGCGCAGCCGGCCGGTGCGCAGGTCACGGAGGTACGTGCCGCCCTGGGCGGTGAACACGACCGCGCGCCCGTCCTCGCTGAGCCGGACCAGCGTGGCGGTGCCGAGCCCCTGGTTCGCCTGGATCCGGGCGCCGGTCGGGACGTCGGCGACATAGACGTTCCCGGGCCGGTCGGCGGTGGCACGGGTGGCGAAGGCCACGCGGCGGCCGTCGCCGCTGAGCTGGGCGGCCGTCTTCGAAAGGTCCTCGGGGCCGGAGACCAGGTGGTCGGTGCCGGTGGCGGTGTCGCGGACGTACAGGTACAACCCCTCGTTCGAGCCGTAGCGGTTGCCCGCGCGGAAGGCCAGGTGGCGGGCGTGGCGGTCGAAGGCGAGCAGTTCCGTCTGGGAGGCGTCCGGCGGCGGGTCGGCGGGTGCGATGCGCTCGGTGGTGCCGCTGGTGCGGTCGTAGACATAGCCCCAAGGTGTGTGGCTGCCCTCGGAGTACCCGACGTGGCTGCCGTCGCCGCTGATCACCATCGGCGCCCAGTGGTCGAGGTTGTCGAGGTGTCCGACGGTGGTGAGCGCGCCGGTGCGCAGGTCCTTGACGAACAGGCACCGGCTCCCGCCCCTGCCGCAGCCGAGGTTGTGGGCCTTGGAGGAGAACGCCACCTGCCGGCCGTCGTCACTGATCACCGCCTCTCCCGAGGCGCCGTCCGCCTGGGTGCCGTCGGCGGCGGTGCTGATCCGCTCGATGCGCGGGCCGGGTGACGGGCGGGACGGCTGCGGGGCCCGCGGCCGGGCCTGCGCGGTTCCGAGGAGCGTGGTCGCGCCCAGTGCGGCGGCCAGGACGGCCGTGAGCGCGGTACGGCGTAAGGCAGAGGTGGGCATGGGTGTCTCCCCGAGGCGAACGGGCGAACAGGACGGGTGAGCGCGCAAGGTCAGCGTGCGCGGGCCGACGGTCGGTCAGCGCACGCCGGCCGGTGGGAGGTCGGCACACGCGGCCGACGGAAGGTCAGCGCACGCGGGGCGGTGGGAGGTCGGGACACGCCGGCCGGTGGGAGGTCCGCGGGGCGCGGCGAGGCCTGCGTGCGCAGGCGGCGGTCGCCGGCGCCGGGCGGCGGCGTGCCGGAAACCTGGGCGCCCCGGGCCGCCGTTCGGGCGCCAGCACGTGCGGTCACGGACATGGTTCCCCCCGAAACCCTGTCGTCCCCGGTCCCGCACCGAGGACCCCACCAGCATGCAAGCGCACCCGGGGCCCGCGTCAATGCGCTCGTCGGCGTAGAACCGGGGCGGTCGCTCAGGCGTCCGCGAGCCGAGCCCGTCCCAGAGTGTCGTCCAGGAACGCGCGGACGTGGGCGAGGGACGTGCTCCCGGTCGGTGCCGCGCAGGCCGATCACCACGTGGAGGGAGAAGCCGTCGAGGAGGGCGCGCAGCCGGGTGGCGAAGCGGTCGGGGTTTACGGGCTGGAACTCGCCGTGCGCATGCGCCACAGGGTGCGCCGCCGCCCCTCTTGATCACTGCTCTGAAGGGAGATGCAGTAGTCGGAGAAGGGTGTGCGCCGGGGCCGGGAGATGTGAAGAGGCCGCCGCGGACAGCTCGTCCGCGGCGGCCTGAGGGTCGGCCGGAGGGGTGGATCCGGCTCAGCACACCTTGTGCATCCAGCCGTGCCGGTCCTCCACGAGGCCGCGCTGGATGCCCAGCAGGGCCTCGCGCAGCCGCATGGTGACCGGGCCGGGGGTGCCGTCGCCGTGCGTCCAGGCGTCCGTCTTGGTCTTGACGTGGCCGATCGGGGTGACCACGGCGGCGGTGCCGCAGGCGAAGACCTCGGTGAGCGCGCCGGAGGCGGCGTCCGCCCGCCACTGCTCCAGGGTGATCACGCCCTCCTCGGCGGTGTAGCCGAGGTCGCGGGCGACCTGAAGCAGGGAGTCGCGGGTGATGCCCTCCAGGATGGAACCGCTCAGCTCCGGGGTGATGATCCGGTCGCCGTAGACGAAGGCGACGTTCATGCTGCCGCTCTCCTCGACCTTGGTGCGGGTCGCCGCGTCGAGGTAGACGACCTGGTCGCAGCCGTTGGCCGCGGCCTCGGCCTGCGGCAGCAGGGAGGCGGCGTAGTTGCCGCCGGTCTTGGCGTCACCGGTGCCGCCGGGGACGGCGCGCACATGGTCCTCGGAGACCCAGATGGTCACCGGGGCGACACCGCCGGAGAAGTAGGCACCGGACGGCGAGGCGATCAGCAGGAACAGGTACTCGTTGGCCGGGTGGACCCCGAGCCCGTTCTCCGCGGCGAACATGAAGGGCCGCAGGTACAGGGCCTCCTCGCCGCCGTGCGGCGGCACCCAGTCGGCGTCCTGGGTGATCAGGGCGTCCAGGGCCGCGATGAACAGCTCCTCGGGCAGCTCGGCCATGGCCATGCGGCGGGCGGAGTTGCAAAAGCGCCGGGCGTTGGCCTCCGGGCGGAAGACCGCGACGGAGCCGTCGGGCTGGCGGTAGGCCTTCAGGCCCTCGAAGATCTCCTGGCCGTAGTGCAGCACATGGCAGGAGGGGTCGAGGGAGATCGGCCCGTAGGGGACGAGCTCGGCGTCGTGCCAGCCCCGGCCCTGCGTCCAGCGGATCGTCACCATGTGATCGGTGAAGTGGCGGCCGAAGCCGGGGTTGGCCAGGATCGCCTCTCGCTCGGCCGCGGGAAGCGGGGTGGACGAGGGCTTGAGCGCGATCGTGGGCGTCGTCATGTGTGCGTGTCCTTCACCGTTGTCGTGACGGGCCGCGCTCACGCCCGTGCGACCGGCGGCCGACGCCTGGACGTCCTAGTGTTCCCTCTTGTCGCGGCTCCACGTCGGATTATCGCGCTCGGGCGTGCGGCGGCAAGGGACAGGGGTGCGTCTCGGGGGCGTGCGGCGATAAGGGACGGGGGTGAGTGCGGTGATGACTTCCGATGGCCGCGGCCGCGGCCGGGCATACGGAAAGCCGCCGGGTGCCGGTGGGCTACCCGACGGCTTCGAGACTTCGAGCGGCGCGGCGGGTCAGCCGGCGGCTACGCGTACGCGGAGCGCGTCACCGATCTCGGAGGTGCTGCGCGCGGGCAGCGTGGCCCGCTCCGCGAGGTCGGCGGAGACGGCGTCCTCGATCCGGCCGGCCTCGGCCTCGTAGCCGAGGTGGCGCAGCAGCAGAGCGACGGACAGGACGGTGGCGGTGGGGTCGGCCTTGCCCTGGCCGGCGATGTCCGGGGCCGAGCCGTGGACGGGCTCGAACATGGACGGATAGGCCCGGCTCGGGTTGATGTTGCCGGACGCGGCGATGCCGATGCCGCCCGAGACGGCCGCGGCCAGGTCTGTGATGATGTCGCCGAAGAGGTTGTCGGTGACGATGACGTCGAACCGCTCCGGCTGGGTGACCAGGTAGATGGTGGCGGCGTCGACGTGGATGTACTCGGTGGTGACCTCGGGGTACTCCTGGGCGACCCGGTTGAAGACGTCCGTCCACAGATGGCCCGCGAAGGTCAGCACGTTGTTCTTGTGGACCAGCGTGAGCTTCTTGCGGGGGCGGGCCTGGGCACGGGCGAAGGCGTCGCGGACCACGCGCTCGACACCGTAGGCGGTGTTGACCGACACCTCGGTGGCGACCTCGTGCTCGGTGCCCCTGCGGATCGTGCCGCCGTTTCCGGTGTACGGGCCCTCGGTGCCCTCCCGGACGACGATGAAGTCGATCTTCGGGTCACCGGCCAGCGGTGTCGCCACGCCCGGCAGCAGCTTGCTCGGGCGCAGGTTGACGTGGTGGTCGAAGGCGAAGCGGAGCTTGAGCAGGAAGCCGCGCTCCAGGACGCCGGAGGGCACGGACGGGTCGCCGATCGCACCGAGCAGGATGGCGTCGTGCCGCTTGAGCTGTTCCAGGTCGGCGTCGGTGAGGGTCTCACCGGTGGCGTGGTAGCGCCGGGCGCCGAAGTCGTACTCCGTGGTCTCCAGCTTCACGTCCTGCGGGAGGACGGCGGTGAGGACCTTCAGGCCCTCGGCCACCACTTCCGGGCCGATGCCGTCACCGGGGATCACTGCGAGGTCGATGCTGCGAGACATGCCCGCACCCTACTCCGTGTCCCATGACATGACACACGGTGTCCGCGATGCGGACACCGTGCCGGTCGTGGACGGCCGGGGAGGGGTCAGCGCCCGGTCGCGCCGCCGTTGTCGCGGCGGTCAAGAGCGCGCTGGAGGGCGGCGGCGGCGTTCCGGCGGTCGGCCTCGTTCGAACGGGAGACGTGACGGACGCGGCGGCGGACGGTCGTCTCGGCCATGGCAATCCACTCCTTCGGGACAGCACGGAGCGCGGAAGAAGAAAAGGGGAGACGCCGGATGCGGCGGGGAGCAGCGAAGCCGCAGGGATCGCCTGCGCGGGGCCCGGCTCACGACCGCCATTCGCTGGATGAGCGAGACGTTCGGCTCCTACAAAGCTAGGGGAGGATCACGCGGCTGTCTGCACAAGTGCTCGGACTTCCTACTATCTGAGACAGCACTCCCCCGCCCGCTGCCCTGACCTGGGGTTTTGCGGGACGGTGCCGGACATGCCGGACGGGCCGGGTGCCGCGGCACCCGGCCCGTCCGTGCCGTCCGTCCGCTCGCCGGCGGTCAGCCCATGTGCGGGTAGGTGTAGTCGGTCGGCGGGACCAGGGCCTCCTTGATGGCCCGGGTCAGGGTCCAGCGCAGCAGGTTCTGCGGGGCGCCGGCCTTGTCGTTGGTGCCGGAGGCGCGGCCGCCGCCGAAGGGCTGCTGGCCGACCACGGCGCCGGTCGACTTGTCGTTGATGTAGAAGTTGCCGGCCGCGTAGCGCAGCTTCTCCGCCGTGTAGGCGGCCGCCGCACGGTCGTTGGCGATGACCGAGCCGGTGAGCGCGTAGTCCGACACCGACTCCATCTGGGTCAGCATCTCGTCGTACTTGTCGTCCTCGTAGACGTACACGGCGAGGATCGGGCCGAAGTACTCGGTGCGGAACACCTCGTTCTCCGGGTCGGTGCACTCGATGACGGTCGGGCGGACGAACCAGCCCACCGAGTCGTCACAGGTGCCGCCCGCGACGATCGTGCACGCCGGGTCCTGCGCGGCCCGGTCGATGGCGGCCTTGTTCTTGGCGAAGGCCCGCTCGTCGATGACCGCACCGATGAAGTTGGACAGGTCGGTGACGTCGCCCATGGTGAGCGCGTCCACCTCGGCGGTGAACTCCTCCTTGAACCCGTCGTTCCAGATGGACGCCGGGATGTAGGCGCGGGAGGTCGCCGAGCACTTCTGGCCCTGGTACTCGAAGGCACCGCGGATCAGAGCGGTCTTGAGCACCGCGCGGTCGGCGCTGGGGTGGGCGACCAGGAAGTCCTTGCCGCCGGTCTCGCCGACCAGCCGCGGGTAGGTGCGGTACTTCTCGATGTTGTTGCCCACCGTCTTCCACAGGTGCTGGAAGGTCTTGGTGGAGCCGGTGAAGTGGATGCCGGCCAGGTCGCGGTGGTTCAGCGCCACCTCGGAGACCTCCAGGCCGTCACCGGTGAGGAGGTTGATGACGCCCGCGGGCAGGCCGGCCTCCTCCAGCAGCCGCATCAGCAGCACGGCGGCGTGCGTCTGGGTCGGCGACGGCTTCCAGATCACCACGTTGCCCATGAGGGCGGGCGCGGTGGGCAGGTTGGCGGCGATCGCCGAGAAGTTGAACGGCGTGATCGCGTAGACGAAGCCCTCCAGCGGGCGGTGGTCCAGGCGGTTCCACACGCCCGGGGAGTTGGCCGCCGGCTGCTCGGCGAGGATCTGCCGGGCGTAGTGGACGTTGAAGCGCCAGAAGTCGACCAGCTCGCAGGGGGTGTCGATCTCGGCCTGCTGGACGGTCTTGGACTGGCCCAGCATGGTGGAGGCGGCGATGGTCTCGCGCCACGGACCGGACAGCAGCTCGGCGGCGCGCAGGATGATCGCCGCCCGGTCGTCGAAGGACATCGCCCGCCAGGCCGGCGCGGCGGCCAGGGCCGCGTCGATGGCGTCCTGGGCGTCCTGCCTGGTGGCGTTGCGGTAGGTGCCGAGGACGGCCTTGCGGTTGTGCGGCTGGACGACCTCGAAGGCCTCACCGCCGCCCATCCGCTTCACCCCGTTGATGGTGCAGGGCAGGTCGATGGGGTTCTCGGCCAGCTCCTTGAGCTTGGCCTGAAGACGGGCACGCTCGGGCGAGCCGGGGGCGTAGCCGTGCACCGGCTCGTTGACGGGGATGGGGACCTGGGTCACAGCGTCCATGGGTTCCGTGGCTCCTTGTACGTGAGCGGGTGTTCGGGGTACGTCGCGGGTCCGGGCTCAGTCCTTGGTGACCATCGAGCGGAGGAAGAAACGCAGGTTCGCCGGCTTCTCCGCCAGACGGCGCATGAAATAGCCGTACCAGTCGGTGCCGTAGGCCGTGTAGACACGCATGCGGTGGCCCTCGGCGGCCAGCCGCAGCTGCTCCTCGGTGCGGATGCCGTACAGCATCTGGAACTCGTACTCGTCCAGCTTGCGGCCGGCGGTGCGGGCCATCTCCTGCGCGATGGAGATCAGACGCGGGTCGTGGGAGGCGACCATCGGATAGCCGTCGCCCTCCATCAGGGTGCGCAGGATCCGCACGTACGCCTTGTCGATCTCGTGCTTGTTCTGGTGGGCGACCTCGGCGGGCTCCTTGTAGGCCCCCTTCACCAACCGTACGCGAGAGCCGCTCGCCGCGAGGCGGCGCGCGTCGGCCTCGGTGCGGAACAGGTACGCCTGGATGACGCAGCCGGTCTGCGGGAAGTCCTTCCGCAGCTCCTCATGGACGGCGAACATCGAGTCCAGGGTGGTGTGGTCCTCCGCGTCGAGGGTGACCGTGGTGCCGATGCCGGCGGCGGCCTCGACGACCGGTCGGACGTTGGCGAGCGCCAGCTCGTGCCCGCCGGGCAGCGCCTGGCCGAACATGGACAGCTTCACCGACATCTCGACCCTCTCCCCCAGGTTCAGGTCCTTGAGCCGGTCGATCAGCGTCAGATACGCGTCCCGTGCGGCGGTGGCCTGCTCCGGGGTGGTGATGTCCTCGCCGACCACGTCCATGGTCAGCTGAAGACCCTTGCCGGTCAGGTCCTCGACGACGGGGACGATGTCGTCCACGGTCTCGCCGGCGATGAAGCGGTCGACGACCTGCTTGGTCACCGGGGCCGCCGTAATCAGCCGTCGCATCCGGTCGCTGCGCGACGCGGCGAGAATCACGGGACCCAGCACGGGGCACCTCCACAACTGTCAGCAAGGGGCCGAACCCGGCGATCCGGGTCGGCACGGAGAACCACCGTGAAAGCTATGGATCACTGTGATCGTGGGCCATCGACAGCTGTCACGCATCCGCGCCCGTGATCTCAGACAGGTGTATGAAGGCTGCTCCGGAATGCGGGAGAATGCCCGGGTGAGGGCCGACGACAGGGGTGACTACCAGGAGCTGGTCGACGAGATCTCGGAGCTGCTCGGCGCACCGGCCACCCTGGAGAACCGCACCTTCGAACTGATCGCCTTCGGCGCCTACGACAGCGAGGGCGACCTGGATCCGTCGGCGCTGGACCCGGTGCGCACCCGGTCGATCCTCACCCGTCGGTCCACCGCCGCGGTGCGCCGCTGGTTCGAGAGCTTCGGCATCACCCGCGCCACCGGACCGGTGCGCATCCCGCCCACCCCCGAGGCCGGCGTCTACCGGGGACGGATCTGCCTGCCGGTACGCCATCGGGGTGTCGTCCTCGGCTACGTGTGGCTGCTGGACGACGACCCCGGACCCGGCGAGGAGCAGCTGGCGGCGGCGATGGCGGTGACGGCACGGATCGGCGCGCTGCTCGCCGACGAGGTGCAGCACGGCGCCGACCTCACCCGGGAGCTGCGCGCGGTGCTCACCGCGCAGGAGGGCTGGCCGCGGGAGGCGGCGGTGGCGGAGCTGCGCACGGCGCTGGGGGCGCGCGGCGAGGGCCCGCACACCATGGTGTGCGTGGCGCCCTGGCCGTCGACCGACCCCGACGACGCCCCGTCGGTGCGCACCCTGCCGGGGGCGACGGCCCTGTGCACGGTGCCGTGGGGAGCCGCGGGCCAGTGCCTGGGCGTGCTGATCAGGCTGCGCTCGACGGACACGGCCGCCCCCGCGACCTCGGCGGCGGCCCGGCTGCTGGAGCGGGCCGGCGGCGCGGCGGCGGCCGGGATCGCCGCCGGCTGCACGGGCCTGGCCGGGCTGGGCACGGCCTGGGCGCAGGCGTCGGCGGCGGCACGGGCCGCGCTGGCCGAGCCGCGCTTCGGACCAGTGGCGCAGTGGGCGCGCATCGGCCCGTACCGGCTGCTGACCGCGCTGCCGCCGCGGTCCGCGCACGATCCCGTGGTGGGACCGCTGCTGGCCCCCGCCCACCGCGAGCTGGCCCGCACCGCAGAGGTCTATCTCGACTGCGCCGGCCAGGCCGGCCGGGCGGCCGCGGAACTGGGCATCCACCGGCAGACCCTGTACTACCGCCTGTCCCGGGTGGAGCAGCTGACCGGCCTGGACCTGAACGAGGGCGAGGACCGGCTGCTGCTGCACATGGCGCTGAAGGCGGCGCGGCTGTAGGACGGTGGCCGGTCACCTGCCGATGAGGCGTTCGCTCATCTCCCACAGGCGCCGGGCGGAGCCGGGGTCGATGGAGTGCGGGACGACCGTGGACGGGATGTCCTGCTCGGTACCGAAGGCGATGGGCCGGGGGTCGGTGTCCAGCGGGGAGATGTCGTTGTCCATGAGGTAGACGCCGCCGATGCCGTCCAGGAGCGGGCTGGTCGCCGCGAACACGCTGGTGGACGCGCCCTGTTCCGGTGTCTTCAGCTCCCGGTCGGGGTCGCGGACCGGGCGGCCGTCGGCGTCGACGATGCCCATGGCCCGCAGTTCGTCGGTGCTCAGCCAGGGGGTGCGCTCTTCGCCCTCGGCCAGGAGGGGACCGAGCGCGGTGCCGTGGACGATGCCCGGGTGGACGGCATAGCCGCGGATGCCGTCCGTGGACCAGCGGCGGTCCAGTTCGACGGAGAACAGCACGTTGGCCGCCTTGGACTGCGCGTAGGCGACGATCGGCTCGTAGCCGCCGGTGGTGAAGTGCGGGTCGTCCCAGCGGATGCCGCAGATACGCTGGGCGCCGGAGGAGACGGTGACCACCCGGGCGCCGTGCGCGGCCCGCAGCGCGGGGTACAGGCCCAGGGTGAGCTGGAAGTGGCCGAGGTGGTTGAGCGCGAAGTGCGACTCGTAGCCGCGGGCGTCGCGGACGAGGTCGCCGCCCATGATGCCGGCGTTGTTGACGAGGATGTGCAGCGGCCGTCGGGAAGCCCTCCATCGTGCGGCGAAGTCGTCGACGGACGCCGGGTCGAGCAGGTCCAGCGGGGCGGTCTCCACCCGCTCGATCCCCGCCAGGGCGCGGGCGGCGCGCTCCGGGTTGCGCGCGGCCACGGTGACGTGCGCGCCGGCCGCGCTGAGGGCCCGGGTGGTCTCCAGGCCGATGCCGCGGTGGCCGCCGGTGACGACGGCCTGCTTGCCGGACAGGTCGAGGCCCTCGACGACCTCCAGGGCCG
Organism: Streptomyces thermodiastaticus; assembly: GCF_014656135.1. Lineage (GTDB taxonomy): Bacteria > Actinomycetota > Actinomycetes > Streptomycetales > Streptomycetaceae > Streptomyces > Streptomyces thermodiastaticus. Next base: position 84,060 of record NZ_BNBV01000022.1, on the reverse strand, counting down.
TCGAGGCCGCGGTGAATCCGGTGCCGATGGGGTGCTGTCGGTGAGTCATGCCCCCACTGTGCGACCGGACCTCCCGTACTGTGAATCATTGACCGTCCGCACTTTTTGCGCGAGAGTACGACTATGGCCGGTGACCAGCTGTCCGAGGTGTTCGATCTGATCGAGGTCCGCGGACACGTGACGGGCGGGTTCGCGGTACGGGGCCCCTGGGTGGCGCGCGCGAAGGTCGACGCCCCGGTGAAGTTCCTCGCGATGGTGTGCGGGCGGGCGCGGCTGAGCACCGACGGCCTCGACGAACCGGTACCGCTGGAGGCGGGCGACGTCGCCGTCCTGAACGGGCGGTCCTGGCTGGAGGTCGAGGGCGGCACCGGTGAGGGGCAGCCCCGCGAGGTCGAGCCCGAGGAGGGCTTCGATGCCGCCCTCGCCGCGGTCGACCGCGCCCTCGACGACGTCCTGCTGGGCGGCCGCGTCGAACTGAACGCTGCCGGTGAGGCGCTGCTGGGGCAGGCGCTGCCGCCGGTGGGGCACGTCCGGGCGTCGGCCGCCGAGGCCGTCGACCTGCGCGGCACGCTCGACCGGCTCTTTCAGGAGGCGACCGCCGGCCGGATGGGGTCGGCCTTCGCGGTCCGGCAGTACACCCAGCTGCTCCTCCTCGACGTGCTGCGCGCCTACGTCGACCAGACCGACCTGCCGCCGGGATGGCTGCGCCTGCTGTCCGACGAGCGGCTGCGGCCCGCGCTCGGCCTGCTGCACGCCGAGCCCGGAAGGCCGTGGCGGCTACAGGAGCTGGCGCGTGCCGCGGCCATGTCCCGGACGTCGTTCGCCCAGCGGTTCCGTACCGTCGCCGGTGTGCCGCCGCTGACGTATCTGCACCGCTGGCGGATGCTGCTGGCGCAGCGCGCGCTCCAGGCGGACGACACCCGCGTGGGGGCGCTGGCCGACGAGCTGGGCTACAGCTCGGAGAGCGCGTTCAGCACCGCGTTCAAACGCGAGATGGGTGTGTCGCCACTGCACTACCGGCGCCGGATGCGCGAGCGGCGGGCGTGACGCGGCCACCGGCGCGTCAGTTTCGCCCCATGCCCTCGATCACCCGCCGCAGGCCCTCGGTGAGCGCGTCGGCGTCGGGGGCGCGCTCGGGGTCGAACTGCCACTGCAGGATGAGGCCCGACATCAGGGCGGTGTAGAACCGGCCGGCCGTGTTCAGGACGTCGTCCGTCACCTGATCTGCCGGGATGCCCATGAACAGGGAGACGAGGTCCCGTTCGGCCTCCCGTTGCTGCTGCGCGAGGTGGTCGCGCACCACGGGCAGCTGGTCGCCCATGGCGGCGATCTCGATGCTGAGCCGCCACACCGAGCCGGGTTCCCGCATGGTGCCGATGATGTTCACCCACACCTGCCGGAACCGCTCCAGGGATCCGGGCCCGGCCGTGACGCCGCCGCTCCCCGGCCCCTCGAAGGCGTCGGAGGTCTCGGCCACCAGGTCCAGGTAGGCCTGCGCCAGCAGCGCTTCCTTCGAGCCGTAGTGGTACCCGATGGACGCAAGGTTGGTGCCCGACTCCTTGACGATGTCGCGCGCCGTGGTGCGCAGGAAGCCCTTCTGAAGCAGGCAGCGCTTGGCGCCCCCGAGCAGATCCTCACGGTGTCCCATGCGGTCACCCTACCCGGGATCCATACAGGCGTCCTAGACAGACGATCTAAACGTGCGTTCTAGACGCTTGTCTAATACGCTTGAACAGTCCTCGGCATGACGACGAACCCGACGGGCACCACCGCCCTGCCCGGTGCGCAGAGCGCACCCGCCCGCGCCGGACGCCGTGAGCGGACCGCGCTCGGCGTGCTGATGCTGCCGCTGCTCCTGGTCTCCACGGACGTCTCGGTCCTGTACGTCGCGACCCCCGTGATCAGCGCCGACCTGCGCCCGATCGGCCGTCTTCACCACCCAGTACCTCCAGTCCGTCCTGGACAGGAGCCCGCTGGAGGCGGCGCTGTGGAGCCTGCTGCCGTCGGTCCTCATCGGCGTCGCCGGGCCGGTCACCACGCAGCTCGTCCAGCGGGGCGTCTTTCGCGGACTCCTCGTCGCCTGCGGTTTCGCGGTCGGTGCCGCCGGTTTCGCGCTGCTCGCGCTCGCCGGCACCGACTCCCTCTGGCCGGCGCTGGCCGCGGCCGGCGTGCTCGCCAGCGGGGTGGTCATGGTGACGTCCCAGCTCACCGACCTCGCGATGAGCAACGCGCCGGCGGAGCGGGCGGGCACCGCCTCCTCGTTGCTGGAGACCGGCAGCGAGTTCGGCGGCGCGCTCGGCATGGCGGTCCTCGGCTGTGCCGGTGCGGCGGTCTACCGCCACACGACGCCGGTCACCGCCCCGGCCGAGGCCCGCGAGACCCTGGGCGGTGCGAGGCCGCCGCTTCCCGGCTGCCGGACCGGACCGGCGCGTCACTGGCCGCGGCGGCACGGGAGGCGTTCACCAGCTCGATGCACGGCGCCGCGCTGGTCGGCATGGTGATCCTGGGCCTGGCCGCGGTGGGGGCGGCGGTGACGCTGCGGACGATCCGGGTCGGGCAGAACTGACGGGCACCGGCAGCACGAAGCCGAACGCCGGACGGGCTGACAGGGATCAGCCCGTCCGGCGTTCGTTCGTCGATGCCTCGGACGGAGGTCTCAGACCAGGTTGACCGAGCGGGCGGACGTCGCGCCGATCTCGGCGGCGACCTCCGACAGCACCGCGGAGGGAACCGTGTCGTCGACGGTGAGCACCGCCAGGGCCTCGCCGCCCACCGTCGAGCGGGAGACCTGCATGCCGGCGATGTTGATGCCCGCCTCGCCGATGATGCGGCCGACGGTGCCGACGACGCCCGGACGGTCCTCGTAGTGCAGGACCACCATGTGGTCGGCGAGCGCCAGGTCGACGTCGTAGTCGCCGACCGCGACGAGCTTCTGCACGTGCTTCGGACCGGCCAGCGTGCCGGAGACGGAGACCTCCTCGCCGCTGGCGAGGGTGCCGCGCACGGTGACCACGTTGCGGTGGTCGCTCGCCTCGGAGCTGGTGGTCAGCCGTACCTCGACGCCGCGCTCCTGGGCGAACAGCGGCGCGTTGACGTAGGAGACCGTCTCGTCGACGACGTCCTCGAAGACACCCTTGAGCGCGGACAGCTCCAGCACCTTCACGTCGTACTGGGTGATCTCGCCGTACACCTCGACGTCCAGGCGGACGGCGACCTCGCCGGCGAGCGCGGTGAAGATGCGGCCGAGGCGCTCGGCGAGCGGCAGAGCCGGCTTGACGTCCTCGGCGATGACGCCACCCTGGACGTTCACCGCGTCCGGGACCAGCTCACCGGCCAGCGCGAGCCGCACGGACTTGGCGACGGCGATGCCCGCCTTCTCCTGCGCCTCGTCGGTGGACGCGCCCAGGTGCGGGGTGCACACCACCTGGTCGAACTCGAACAGCGGGGAGTCCGTGCACGGCTCCTTGGCGTACACGTCCAGGCCCGCACCGGCGACCCGGCCCTCCTTGAGCGCCGAGTACAGCGCCTGCTCGTCGACGATGCCGCCGCGAGCGGCGTTGACGATGCGCACGGTCGGCTTGACCTTGCGCAGGGCCTCCTCGCCGATCAGGCCGATCGTCTCGGGCGTCTTGGGCAGGTGGACGGTGATGAAGTCGGAGATCTCCAGCAGCTCGTCCAGGGAGACCACCCGCACCCCCATCTGCGCGGCGCGCGCGGGCTGCACATAGGGGTCGTAGGCGACGACCTTCATGCCGAAGGCGGACATGCGCTGGGCCACCAGGGCACCGATGCGGCCGAGGCCGACGACGCCGAGGGTCTTCTCGGCGAGCTCGACACCGACGTACTTGCTGCGCTTCCACTCACCGTTCTTCAGCGCGGCGTTGGCCTGCGGGATGTTGCGGGCGGTGGCGATGATCAGACCGCAGGCCAGTTCGGCGGCGGTCACGATGTTCGAGGTGGGCGCGTTGACGACCATCACGCCGGCCTTGGTGGCGGCGGAGACGTCCACGTTGTCCAGGCCCACGCCGGCGCGGGCGACGACCTTGAGCTTGCGGGCGGCGGCGATCGCCTCGGCGTCGACCTTGGTGGCCGAGCGGATCAGGATCGCGTCGACGTCGGCGATGGCGGGGAGAAGTTCGGCACGGTCGGCGCCGTTGCAGTACCGGATCTCGAAGTCCGGGCCGAGCGCGTCGACGGTGGCGGGCGACAGCTCTTCAGCGATGAGTACGACAGGTTTCGAGCTCACGTGAGTCCTCACATGTGCGATGCGGACGGCCGTCCCGACGGCCGCAGGCGGAGGAGGGGGGCTACCGCGTGGAAGACGCACGACGCTGTGGGCCTGACGCGTTGTTCTTCTGCAGTGTAGTGGCGCCGGGCGCGTCGCAGTGCGCCGCTGCGGAAGGATCACCCGTCCGTGGCTGGACTGGGTGGACAATGCCGCACACCCCGTCGCTGTCGACGGTACCCCCTGGCAGGCGGCAAAAGGGGCCGGAGCGATGCTCCGGCCCCGCGCGGGCGAGGCTTACGCCTCCTCGTTCACCCAGCTCATGAGCTTGCGCAGCTCCTTGCCGGTGGTCTCCAGCAGGTGCTCGGAGTCCTGCTTCTTGTACTCGTTGTACTTCTTCAGACCGCCGTGGTACTCGTCCATCCAGGCCCGGGCGAAGGAACCGTCCTGGATCTCGGACAGGATCTTCTTCATCTCGGCCTTGGTTGCGTCGGTGACGATGCGCGGGCCGCTGACGTAGTCGCCCCACTCGGCGGTCTCGGAGATCGACCAGCGCATCTTCTCCAGGCCGCCCTCGTACATCAGGTCGACGATCAGCTTCAGCTCGTGCAGGCACTCGAAGTAGGCGATCTCCGGCTGGTAGCCCGCCTCGACCAGGGTCTCGAAGCCGGCCTTCACCAGGGCGGCGGTGCCGCCGCACAGCACGGCCTGCTCACCGAACAGGTCGGTCTCGGTCTCCTCGGTGAAGGTGGTCTTGATGACGCCGGCCCGGGTGCCGCCGATGGCCTTGGCGTAGGACAGCGCCAGCGCGAAGCCGTTGCCCGAGGCGTCCTGCTCGACCGCGACGATGCAGGGGACGCCGCGGCCCTCCTCGTACTGACGGCGCACCAGGTGGCCCGGGCCCTTCGGGGCGACCATGCAGACGTCCACGCCGGCCGGGGGCTTGATCAGGCCGAAGCGGATGTTGAAGCCGTGGCCGAAGAACAGGGCGTCGCCGTCCTTCAGGTTCGGGGCGATGGACTCCTCGTAGACCTGGGCCTGGATCGGGTCCGGGACCAGGATCATGATGACGTCGGCCTCGGCGGCGGCCTCGGCGGGCGTGACCACCCGCAGGCCCTGCTCCTCGGCCTTGGCCTTGGACTTGGAGCCCTCGTGCAGACCCACCCGGACGTCCACGCCGGAGTCGCGCAGCGACAGCGCGTGGGCGTGGCCCTGGCTGCCGTAGCCGATGACCGCGACCTTGCGGCCCTGGATGATGGACAGGTCGGCGTCAGCGTCGTAGAACAGCTCGGCCACTTGTGTTCTCTCCTTGATGTGCGGGTTGTGCGTCCCACCGTATGCCGGTGGGCGGACAGGGGTCCGGAGGTCTCGGTATGCGGGCGGCCGGGGTGTGCGCCGGCCGCCCGGATGCGTCGTCAGAGGGACGGACTCGCTGGGTCGTGCCGTCAGGCCGACCGGTCGAGGGCGCGCAGTGAACGGTCCGTGATCGAACGGGCGCCGCGTCCGATCGCAATGGTGCCGGACTGGACCAGCTCCTTGATGCCGAACGGTTCGAGCATGCGGAGCATGGCCGACAGCTTGTCGCTGGACCCGGTGGCCTCCACGGTCACCGCCTCCGGGGAGACGTCGACCGTCTTGGCGCGGAAGAGCTGCACGATCTCGACGATCTGGGAGCGCGTCTCGTTGTCGGCGCGCACCTTCACCAGGACGAGTTCGCGCTGGACGGCCTGGGCGGGATCCAGCTCGACGATCTTGAGCACGTTGACGAGCTTGTTGAGCTGCTTGGTCACCTGCTCCAGCGGCAGGTCCTCGACACTGACCACGATGGTGATGCGGGAGATGTCGGGGTGCTCGGTCACGCCGACCGCGAGCGAGTCGATGTTGAAGCCGCGGCGGGAGAACAGGGCGGCGATCCGCGCCAGGATGCCGGGGGTGTTCTCGACCAGGACCGAGAGCGTGTGCTTGGTGGACATGTCGGTCGTACCTTCCTGAAGTCCTCGGGTGTCCCGGTGCTCTCAGTCGTCCTCGGTGTCGCCGAAGTCGGGTCGCACGTCCCGGGCCGCCATGATCTCGTCGTTGGAGGTGCCGGCGGCGACCATCGGCCACACCATGGCGTCCTCGTGGACGATGAAGTCCACGACGACGGGCCGGTCGTCGATGGCGTTCGCCTCCTCGATGACCTTGTCCAGGTCCTCGGGCCGCTCGCAGCGCAGCGCGTGGCAGCCCATCGCCTCGGCCAGCTTCACGAAGTCGGGGACGCGGGTGCCGCGGGCCTCGGGGTTGACGTCGTCCGGGCCGGAGTGCAGGACGGTGTTGGAGTAGCGCTGGTTGTAGAACAGCGTCTGCCACTGACGGACCATCCCCAGGGCGCCGTTGTTGATGACGGCGACCTTGATGGGGATGTTGTTCAGGGCGCAGGTGGTCAGCTCCTGATTGGTCATCTGGAAGCAGCCGTCGCCGTCGATGGCCCAGACGGTCCTCTCGGGACGGCCGGCCTTGGCGCCCATCGCGGCCGGGACGGCGTAGCCCATGGTCCCGGCGCCGCCGGAGTTCAGCCAGGTGCCGGGGGTGTCGTGCTGGATGAAGTGCGCCGCCCACATCTGGTGCTGGCCGACGCCGGCCGCGAAGATCGTGCCCTCGGGGGCGAGCTGTCCGATGCGCTCGATGACCGCCTGCGGGGACAGCGAGCCGTCCTCGGGCTGGTCGTAGCCGAGCGGATAGGTGCCGCGCCAGCGGTCCAGGTCCTTCCACCAGGCGCTGTAGTCGCCCTCGCGGCCCTCGGCGTGCTCCTTCTGCACCGCCTGGACCAGGTCCGCCAGCACCTCGCGGGCGTCACCGACGATCGGCACGTCGGCCTCGCGGTTCTTGCCGATCTCGGCCGGGTCGATGTCGGCGTGGATGACCTTGGCGTGCGGGGCGAAGCTGTCCAGCCGGCCGGTGACGCGGTCGTCGAAGCGGGCGCCGAGGGCGATGATCAGGTCGGCCTTCTGCAGCGCGGTGACCGCGGTGACGCTGCCGTGCATGCCGGGCATGCCCACGTGCAGCGGATGGCTGTCGGGGAACGCGCCGAGCGCCATCAGGGTGGTGGTGACGGGCGCTCCGGTCAGCTCCGCCAGCATCTTCAGCTCGGCGGTGGCGCCGGCCTTGAGCACGCCGCCGCCGACGTAGAAGACGGGGCGTTTGGCGGCGGTGATGAGCCGGGCCGCCTCGCGGATCTGCTTGGCGTGCGGCTTGGTGACGGGCCGGTAGCCGGGCAGGTCCAGCACCGGGGGCCAGGAGAAGGTCGTCTTCGCCTGCAGGGCGTCCTTGGCGATGTCGACCAGGACCGGGCCGGGGCGGCCGGTGGAGGCGATGTGGAAGGCCTCGGCGATCACCCTGGGGATGTCCTTGGCCTCGGTGACCAGGAAGTTGTGCTTGGTGACCGGCATGGTGATGCCGACGATGTCCGCCTCCTGGAAGGCGTCGGTGCCGATCGAGGAGGAGGCGACCTGGCCGGTGATCGCGACCAGCGGCACGGAGTCCATGTGCGCGTCGGCGATCGGCGTGACCAGGTTGGTGGCGCCGGGGCCGGAGGTGGCCATGCAGACACCGACCTTGCCGGTGGCCTGCGCGTAGCCGGTGGCCGCGTGACCGGCGCCCTGCTCGTGCCGGACGAGGACGTGCCGCACCCGGGTGGAGTCCATCAGCGGGTCGTACGCGGGAAGGATCGCACCGCCGGGGATACCGAAGACGGTGTCGGCGCCGACCTCCTCGAGAGAGCGAATGAGGGACTGCGCACCCGTGACGTGCTCGACGGGCGCGGACGGCTGTCCTGAGGTTCGGGGCCGCGGCTGCGGATGATGGGCCCCGGTGGCCTGCTCGGTCATCGGCGTTCTCTTCTCGATGCTGAGGTGTGTGCGGGGGTGTGCGATACGGCTTTCGCCAGGTTCGCACGACGTTCGGCTGCGGTGCGGCAGATGCCCGTGCAACAAAAAACCCCTCGTGCCGCAGGGCAAGCGAGGGGAGCGCGTCGGGGGGGTCACCGGAGTTTCCGGAGGGATCTCCGGTGGGTCCCGGCTCAGCCGACGCGCTGTCCAAGTACGAGAATTCGGGTGCGCATGGCATTGACCCTCTCGCCGCCGCGCACCCGGTGTCAAGTGGGTGGGACAGGCGTCTCACGATATGGGCGAAGGGGGCTCTGTCCTGCCACGAACGGGTGATGAGGCGCCGTGGGACACGCCGGCGGGCACGGCTCGCCCACCGCCGTACCGCAGGGGGTGAGCCGGCCGCCGGAGCCGCGCGGCCGGCTCACCTCCGGGGGGCCATGGTCGGCGGTGACGCCACGACCGTGCTCAGCCCTTCGGGCCGGCGCGCGGCCGTGCCGCCGTCGACGCCGACATGTCCCTCCGCGTCGCGCACCCCCGCGGCCAGCGCCGGTTCGGCCGGGCCGTGCGGCACGGTGTAGGGGCCCGTGCCGAGCGCCCGGCGCAGCCGGTACTCCTCCAGCGGTCCGGAGAACGCCATGCCCTGCCCGTGGGTGCAGCCCATCGCACGCAGGGCGACGACCTGCTCGGGCAGGTCGACGCCGTCGGCCACGGACTGCAGTCCGAGGTCGCCGGCGATGCGCAGCAGCCCGCTGGTGATCTTGTGCAGCCGGGCGGACTCGACGACGCCCTGCACCAGCCCGCGGTCGAGCTTGAGGATGTCGACGGGCAGTTTCCTCAGGGCGGTGATGGCGCCGTGGCCGCTGCCGAAGCCGTCCAGGGCGATCCGCACGCCGAGCCGGCGCAGGGCGGACAGCCGCCGTTCCAGCTCGTCCAGCGGGACCCGTGGGTCGGTGTCGGACAGTTCGATCACCAGGGCGTCGGAGGGCAGCCCGTGCTGGGTCAGCAGCGACTCCACGGTGCCGGGCGGCAGGGAGCGCTCGGACAGGCGCCGGGCGCCCATCCGCACGACCACGGGCACGCTCAGGCCGTCCCGGGCGCGTTCCGCGGCCTGCCTGATGGCCTGTTCCAGCACCCAGCGGCCCAGTTCGGCCGTCTTGTCGCTGTCCTCGGAGACCCGGAGGAACTCGGCGGGGGTGAACAGCACCCCCTGGGCGGAGCGCCAGCGGGCCTGGGCGGCGACCGAGACGATCCGGCCGTCGGCCAGGTCCACCACGGGCTGGTGCAGCAGGGTGAACTCGCCGTCGTGCAGGGCGGCCCGGAGTCTTCCGGCCAGTTGCGCCTTGCAGACGACGTCCTGCTGCATCTGCGGCTTGTACAGCTCGACGCGGCCCTTGCCCGCGGCTTTCGCCCGGTACATCGCCAGGTCGGCGTTGCGCAGCAGCTCTCCCGCTCCGAGGCCCGGCTCGGCGAAGGCGACGCCGATGGAGGCGGCGACGCGGACATCGTTGCCGTCGATGGTGTACGGCTGCGAGAGGGTCACCCTGAGGCGGTCGGCGAGCTCCAGGATGTGCCCTTCGCGGGCTCTGCGGTCGCTGGTGCCGTCCCCGAGGATGAGCGCGGCGAACTCGTCGCCGCCCAGCCGCGAGGCGGTGTCGCCCTGGCGTACCGCGTCCTGCAGTCTGCGGGCGGCCTGGACGAGCAGTTCGTCCCCGGCCTGGTGCCCGATCGTGTCGTTGACGGCCTTGAAGCCGTCCAGGTCGATGAAGAGCACGGCGGTGCCGTGGTCGGTGGAGCGGCGGCCGGACAGGGCCTGCTGCACCCGCTTGGTGAACAGGACGCGGTTGGGCAGGTCGGTGAGCGGGTCGTGCTCGGCGTTGTGCTGCAGCTGTGCCTGCAGGCGCACCCGCTCGGTGACGTCCCGGCTGTTGAAGATCAGGCCGCCGCGGTGGCGGTTGATGGTCGACTCGACGTTGAGCCAGCCGCCGTCGCCGGAGCGGAAGCGGCACTCGATGCGGGTGGTGGGCTCCTCCTGCGGGCCGGCGACGAGGAATCGGCGCACCTCGTGCACGACGCAGCCGAGGTCCTCGGGATGGATGAGACTGGCCAGCTCGGTGCCGACCAGTTCCTCCGCCGGCCGTCCGTACACCCCGGCGGCGGCCGGGGAGACGTAGCGCAGGACGCCGTTGGGTGCGGCGATCATGATGACGTCGCTGGAGCCCTGCACCAGGGAGCGGAAGTGGTTCTCCTTCTCGGCCAGTTCCTGGGTGAGGCTGATGTTGTCCAGCAGCATGATGCCCTGTCGCACCACGAGGGCGAGCACCACGGCGCCCGCGGTGATCAGCACGACCCGGTCCACGCTGCGACCGTTGAGCACGTTGTAGAGGATCCCCAGCGTGCACACGGCGGCCGCGAGGTACGGGGTGAGGGCGGCCAGGGAGCCGGCGATGGGCCGGCCCGCCGGATAGCGGTCGTGGTCGCCGCCCGGCACGGACGGCAGACCGTGGTCCCCGCACAACGGTGCGGCGCGGTGTCCGGGCTCCTGCTCGGGCTCCGCGGGCGCGTGGCCGTCGGCCTCGGGCGTGCGGCCGTCCCCGTCGCGCGGATGCGTGTCCCCCCGGTCCGGTGCGGGGGTGCCGGTGTGGTCTCCCGGAGGGTCGTCGGTGTGGTCACGCGCGTGGCCCTCGTCCCGGCGGGGCGGTGCCTGATGGCCGTCCGGCTGCCACGGGAGGGCCGCGGCCGTGCCGAGCGCGGCGCACGGGGTGCCGGTGCCGTCCCGGTCGTGCTGTTCGCTGGCCTGGGCGGCGGACCGGCGGGTGACCCACGGGGCGTACGCCAGCAGCAGCGAGCCGGCGAACCAGCCGGCGTCGAGCAGCTGCCCGGACCGGTAGCTGTGGTGCAGCAGCGGGGAGGTGAACAGGGCGTCGCTCACCACGGTCAGGGCCAGACCGCCGATCGCGGTGTTCACCGCGGTGCGGTTTCCGGGGGTGCGGCCGAAGTGCAGCGCGAGCACCATGCTCACCAGGGCGATGTCGAGCAGCGGGTACGCCAGCGACAGTGCGGTGTGGGCGACGCTCGGCCCGTCGAGCGCGGCGGCCTGGGCCAGGGCGAGGCTCCACGACAGGGTGAGCAGCGAGCCGCCGATCAGCCAGGCGTCCAGCGCCAGGCACACCCATCCGGCCTTGGTCACCGGCCGTTTGGCGAGCACCAGCAGGCCGATGATCGCGGGCGGCGCGAAGCAGAGGTAGAACAGGTCGGCGTAACTGGGGTGGGGCACCCGCCGGTCGAGGACGACCTCGTACCAGCCCCAGACCGCGTTGCCCAGCGACACCATCGCCTGCGAGGCGGCGAACAGCAGCCAGGCGGAGCGGAAGCGGACGCGGCGGTCCCGGGCGTACAGCACGCAGGACACGGCGGCGGTGCCGGCCGCGGCCGCCAGGCCGAAGTCGCCCATGATCCGCGCGACTCGCGGGGATCCCCAGGCACAGGCGGAGCCGACGGCATAGCCGGCGCAGATCAGCGCCAGGGCGAGCTGCGGTACCAGCCGGCGTGCGCGGCCGGCGGCGGCCCGTTTCCCGAGCGGGGGCGCCTGTGCCCCGGAGCGGCCGCCGACCGCGGCGTCGAACGTGGTGCCGGCGGAGGTCGGGGGACTCACCGGACCCCTCCGGTGGGTGCCACCGGCTCCGGCGCGTCGCGGTGGGCCGTGTGCCTCCTGCGGCCGCCCGGCCGGCGGTGCTGATGATGGCTGTAGCGCGCGGGACGGCCGTGACAGTGCGGCAGTCCGCCCCGGCGGGTGTGCCGACCGCCATGGTGGCCGCGCCTGCGTGCGGCCGCGTGCCAGGGCCTGTGATGGCGGCCCCGCCGCGTCGGATGGTTGGTCCCTAGGCCGTGCATCGCCCGTCGCCCCCCTCGCAGTTCGAGATGTCCGTCCCCGGCGCCGATCCGTCGCGGCGCAGTCCCTGTCGGGGACGATACACCAGGACCGTCACTCAGGGACATAGTTCGTCTACTCTGCGTGACGAGGCGATGCGGGCACCCGGCCGCGGCGCGCGCGGACGCGGCGCCGCCGCCCGGGCGGGGCGGCGCCTGCCACCCGGATCAGGCCGGGCCCGTCGTGAACACCACGTTGGCGAGCGGCTCCTGGTGCAGAAAACGCGTCAACTGGTCCACCAGCAGCCGCTCCGCGCGGGGCCGGAAGGCGGAGGTGGCGCCGCCCACGTGCGGGGTGATCAGCACGCCGGGTGCGTGCCAGAGGGGATGGTCCGCGGGCAGCGGCTCGGGGTCGGTGACGTCCAGGGCGGCGGTGATCCGGCCGCGTTCCAGCTCGGCCAGCAGCGCCTCGGTGTCGACGACGGCGCCGCGCGCGACGTTGACCAGGAGCGCGCCGTCCTTCATGCGGGCGAGGAAGCCGGCGTCGACCAGGTGGCGCGTGGCGTCTGTCAAGGGCGTGGAGAGGACGACGACGTCGGCGTCCGGAAGCAGAGCGGGGAGCTCGGTGAGCGGATGCACCGGACCGCGCGCGGTAGTGCGCCCGGAGCGCGCCACGCGCGTCACCCGCGCGACCTCGAACGGCGCGAGCCGGTCCTCGATGGCGGCCCCGATCGAGCCGTACCCGACGACGAGGACGTTCCTGTCGGCCAGCGCGGGCCGGAAGCCCCCCAGCCACTCGCCGCGGTCCTGGGCGCGCACCGCGCCGGGAACGCCCCGCAGGGAGGCGAGTATCAGGGTGAGCGCCAGTTCCGCGGTGCTCGCGTCGTGCACGCCGCGCGCGTTGCACAGACGCGCGCCGGGCGGGAGGTCCTTCAAGCCGGGCTCGACATGGTCGGTGCCGGCGGTCAGCGTCTGCACCACGCGCACCGAGGTCATGCGGGGCATCGGGCGCAGGACGATCTCGGCGGGGGTCATGTAGGGCACGACGTAGAACACGCAGTCGGCCGGATCGCCGGGATACTCCTGCGTGCCGTCCTCTCCCCCGTTCCAGAACAGGTAGTCGAAACCCTCGGGGAGCGCCGCGATCTCCTCGGGCGGTATGGGCAGCCACACGTCACCAGTCATGACAGGAGGCTATGCCAGGCGGGAAGGGGCCGGAGGTTAGGTTGGTGCTGCGCAGGCGAGGGAGGATTGCGGCGAGGTGGAGCGCAGGACGATCGGCGCGACGGCACTCGCGGTGGGGGCCGTGGGACTCGGGTGCATGCCGATGAGCTGGGCCTACAGCACGTCGCGGCAGCAGGGCGCGGAGTCGCTCAGGACGGTGCACCGCGCCCTGGACCTGGGCTCGACTCTGCTGGACACGGCCGACATGTACGGCCCGTTCACCAACGAGCTGCTCCTCGGGCGGGTGCTCAGGCAGCGGCGCTCGGAGGCCTTCGTCTCGACCAAGGTGGGCCTGCTGGTGGGCGAGCAGCACATCGTGGCCAACGGGCGGCCCGGATACGTCCGGCGGGCCTGCGACGCGTCGCTGCGGCGGCTGCAGACGGACGTGATCGACCTGTACCAGCTGCACCGTGCCGACCCCGAGGTGCCCGTCGAGGAGACCTGGGGGGCGATGGCGGAGCTGGTGCGGGCCGGGAAGGTGCGCGCGCTGGGTCTGTGCGCCGTGGGCGTGCGCGGTGAGCGGCGGCCCGGGGCGGGGCTGTTCGACACCACGATCCGGCAACTGGAACGCGTGCAGCAGGTCTTCCCGGTGAGCGCGGTGGAGGCCGAGCTTTCGGTGTGGTCGCCGGAGGCGCTCGGCTCGCTGCTGCCCTGGTGCACGGCGCGCGGGATCGGTTTCCTGGCGGCGATGCCGCTCGGCAACGGGTTCCTGACCGGCACGCTCACCCCCGGCCAGGGCTTCGAGCCGGACGATCTGCGGGCCCGGCACCCGCGGTTCACCGCCGAGATGATGGCGGCCAATCAGCCGATCGTCGCCGGGCTGCGCCGGGTGGCCGCCCGCCACGGCGAGGAGGTCACCCCGGCGCAGGTGGCCCTGGCCTGGGTGCTGGCCCAGGGGCCGCACGTGATCCCGATTCCGGGCACCAAGCAGGCCTGCTGGGCCGAGGAGAACGCGGCCGCGGCCGGGCTGCGCCTGACGCCCGAGGACCTTCAGGAGCTGCGGCGGCTGCCGCCGGCACGGGGGTCGTGGGACTGACCGTCCGGGTGACTAGGTGCGTGGCGGTGTCCGCCTCGGGGCGCGACCCTGGAGGGCATGGGCGGTGCGATCGGGACACACGCCCCCGCGACGAAGGGACGGGATCGTGCAGCAACGCCGAGCTGTGACAGGTGCACTGGCCGCCGCCGTGCTGCTGCTGGCGGGCTGCTCCTCGGGCGGGTCCTCACCCGACGGGGGGAGCGGCGGAGTGCCGAGCCGTACCGCCGCCGCACCGTCGCCCTCCGAACGGGTGAGCGACGCGCCGGCCAAGGGGTCGGTGGCGGTGCTGCGCACGGTGGCGCAGGGCCTGCGCTCCCCGTGGGGCCTGGCCGAGCTGCCCGACGGCGCGCTGCTCGTCTCCTCCCGGGACGAGGCGACGATCACCCGGGTGGACCCGCAGACCGGGCGGAAGACGGAGCTGGGCACGGTCCCCGGAGTGAGGCCGGAGGGCGAGGGCGGCCTGCTCGGCATCGCGCTCTCCCCGCACTTCGCCGACGACCGCATGATCTACGCCTACTTCACCTCGGCGTCGGACAACCGCATCGTGCGGATGCGGTACGACCAGGCGAAACCGGCCGGCCGGCAGCTGGGCGCGCCGGACACGGTCTTCAAGGGGATCCCCAAGGGCTTCATCCACAACGGCGGCCGGATCGCCTTCGGCCCGGACGGGATGCTGTACGCCGGCACGGGCGAGAGCGGGCGGCGCGGCCTGTCCCAGGACAAGGCGTCCCTGGGCGGCAAGATCCTGCGCCTGACCCCCGAGGGCGAGCCCGCCCCCGGCAACCCCTTCCCCGGCTCCCCCGTCTACAGCTGGGGCCACCGCAATGTGCAGGGCCTGGCCTGGGACGGCAAGCAGCGGCTGTTCGCCTCGGAGTTCGGCCAGGACACCTGGGACGAGCTGAACGCGATCGCGCCGGGCGGCAACTACGGCTGGCCGGTGGTCGAGGGCACGGCCCGTCGCAGCGGGTACCGGGACCCGGTGGCCCAGTGGCACACGGACGTCGCCTCCCCGAGCGGCATCGCCCTGGTGCGGGGCTCGGTGTGGATGGCAAGTCTGCGAGGCGAACGCCTGTGGCGCATCCCGCTGGACGGCACGCGGGCGGCCGCGACTCCCCAGGCGTTCCTCACGAAGACCTACGGCCGGCTGCGCACGGTGGCCCCGGCGGGCGACGACAGGCTGTGGCTGGTCACCAGCGCCACCGACGGCCGGGGCGAGCCGAAGAAGGGCGACGACCGGATCCTGGAGCTGCGGGTCTCCTAGGCGGTGTCACCGGCGTCCCGGGGACAGCGCGGTGCGTGCCGGGCGGCGGACGGGACTGTCCGGACACGGTCCAGCACCGTGCCGCCGGCCGGTCCCCGGTGTCCCGGTCGAACAGCCCCAGCCGGTGGGCCACCGCCGCCGCCTCGCCGCGGCTGGAGACGGCGAGTTCGGCCAGGATGTTGGAGACGTGCACGCTGGCCGTCTTCGGGGAGATGAACAGCTCCTGGGCGATCTGGCGGTTGGTGCGGCCCAGCGACACCAGGCGCAGCACCTCGCGTTCCCGGCCGGTCAGGCCCAGCCTCCCGGCGGGGTCGGCACCCTGCCGCGTGGCACAGGTCAGGGACAGGCGGCCGCGCCGGGCGACCTCGTCGACGGTGTCGGCGAGCGGGCGGGCGCCCAGGTGCTCGGCGACGGCGCGTGCCAGGCGGAGCAGTTCCGCGGCGCGCGGACGCTGCTCCTCCCCGCCGGCGAGCAGGGACTCGGCCAGGCGGCAGCGGAGCCGGGCGAGGTCCCAGGGGCGGTCCAGCGTCTCGAAGGCGGCGACCAGCAACGCCCAGGTGCCGGGGTCGTCGCGCCCCTCGGTCCGGAGCAGTCGGCGAGGCTGCCCCGCAACCGGGCCTCCTCGTCGAGCAGTCCGCGGTCGCGTGTATGGGCGATGCCCCTGCTCCAGCAGCGCGATCGCCTCCCGGGAGCGGCCCACGGCCTGCAGTTCGCCGCAGAGCACGGCGAAGGAACGCCCGGCGACCGTGGCCGGCCCCTCCTCCACGCTGCGCCTGTTGACCTCGTACATCACGGCCAGGCCCGCCTCCACGTCACCGGAGTGGACCAGGAGCCCGCCGAGGGTGAGGCGGGCGGACAGCTCGGTCTCCCGCAGGCCCAGCATCCGCGCGTACCGCACGGCGTGCTCGGCGGCGCGGAACGCCTCGGGACCGGGGGCGTGCACCATGGACCAGCCGGCGACGTCGGCGAGCACATCGGCGTGCACCCCGGACGGCGGCAGTCCGCGCACCAGCTCCTGGGCGCGGGCCAGTTCCGCCCGGCCGTCGCCCTGCGCCCCGTCCCGCACCAGCCGGGAGCGCTGCACCCAGAACCAGGCGGCGCGCAGGGGGTCGTGGTCCTTCTCCAGCAGGTGCAGCGCCCGTTCGGTGCTCTCCAGGGCGCGCTCCCGCTCGCCGCACAGGCGGCCCGCGACCGCGGCCCCGGCCATCAGGTCCACAAGGTCCGGGGGGCGGGTCGCGGGCCGGGCGCCGCAGGGCGGGCGGGTGCCGGTGCCGTCGTCGGTCCGCAGCCGCCGGCGCACCTCCTCGGGGGTGGTGTCCCGCAGTTCCATCGCCCGCTGCAGCCACCGTAGTCGCTCGCCGTAGGCGTGGCGGGCGCGGGCCGCGGACGCGGCGGCCAGGACGGCGGGCAGCGCCCGGGCGGGATCGTGGGCGCGGTACCAGTGGCCGGCCAGCCGTACGACGCCTCGCCGTCCGGCACGAGCGTGGGGTCGGCCTGAAGTGCCCGCGCGTAACGGCGGTTGAGGCGGGTCCGTTCGCGGGCAGCAGATCGCCGGCGACGGCCTCGCGGACCAGGGAGTGCCGGAAGCGGTAGCCGTCCCCGGCGGGCGCGGTGACGAGGATGCCGGCGTCCACCGCACTGCGCGGCGCCTCGTCGAGGTCGTCCTCGGCGAGCCCGGCCGCGGCGGCCAGCAGCCGGTGCCCGGCGGTGGCGCCGCCCTCGGCGGCCAGGCGCACGACGTCGTGCGCCGGGGCGGGCAGCGCGTCGACGCGGACCAGGAGCAGGTCGCGCAGCGAGTCGCTCAGGCCGGTGCGGCGTTGCTCGCGGGCGGCGACGGCGAGTTCCTCGACGAAGAAGGCGTTGCCGTCGCTGCGTTCGAAGATCTCGTCGACGAGGGCGGCGTCCGGTGCGGCGCCCAGGACGCCGGCGAGCCGGCGGGCGGTCTCCTCCGGGTGAAGCGGGGGAGCCGGAGGTGCCGCACGCCGCGCAGCCGGTCCAGTTCGGCCAGCAGGGGGCGCAGCGGGTGGCGGCGGGGCATGTCCGAGCGGTAGGCGGCCAGGATCAGCAGGCGGCCGGTGTGCGGGGTGCGCAGGAGGTACGACAGCAGGTGCCGGGTGGAGGCGTCGGCCCAGTGCAGGTCCTCCAGGGCGAGGACGACGGTGTGCCGCGCGGCGGTCCGCTCCAGCAGACGGGCCGTCAGCTCGTACAGCCGGGCCGTGCCCTCCTCGCCGTGCCGGCCCGTGCGCGGCGTGTCGGGTTGCGGGCCCGCTTCGGGCAGCAGCCGGGCCAGTTCGTCCTCCCGGCCGACGGCCGCGGCGGCGAAGTCCTCGGGCAGGGCCCGGCGCAGCGCGCGCAGGGCGGAGACGAAGGGGGTGAACGGCAGGGCGTCGGCGCCGGTGTCGACGCAGCCGCCGGCCGCGACGACAGCTCCCCGGCGCGCGGCGGCGGCCGTGAACTCCTCGACGAGCCGGGTCTTGCCGACGCCGGCCTCGCCGCCGATCAGGACGGCCTGCGGCAAGCCCGCACCGGCCCGGGCGAGCGCGCCGTGCAGGGTGTCCAGTTCACCGGCACGGCCGACGAACACCGGGCTGACGGACCTGCACTCCACAGCGTCGAGGATCGCACGCGGGTCCGCCACAAGGCACCGGTGCGGTCCGGCACGCGGTGTGCGCCACCACGCCGGCGCGCGGCGCCCGCGCCGCCCGGTGCCGCCGGGTTCGCCGGCCGTGCGTCCGTGCGGCGGGGGCTGCCGGCCGGGGCCGCTCAGGCGGAGGGCAGCGGGAGCAGTGCGTCGGTGAACTTCAGCACGGCCAGCAGCAGGCCGAGCACGCCGAGGACGACGCCGGCCCAGGACACCGACCTGATCCACGGCGCCTGTGCCGGGCCCGGGGTGCCGAAGGCGGGCCGGACGAGCACCGCCGCCCCGACGACGAGGGCGAGCAGCGCGAACAGCCCGCCGCACACCGCGGTGGTGTGCCAGGCGTCGCCGTAGACCTCCTGGAGCTGCTTGGCGACGCTCGCGGAGGTGGACGTCCGCAGCTGGCCGATCAGCTGTTCGCGGGCGCCGGCCACGGTCCCCACCCAGCTGCCGCTGAGCGAGATCACACCGAGCGCCGCGGAGACGACGGCACCGGCGCCCTGGCCGGCTCCGGTCCGCCCGGGCTTCCCGCTCTCGGTGTCTTCCCTGGTGTCCTCCTGGGCGTCGGCGGCGCTGTCCGGGGTGGCGTCGTCCGGGGCGCCGGTGCCGTCACCGGTGGCCTCGGCCGCCCCGCCGGGCTGCCCGGCCTCGGGGGCCCCGGCGGTCTCGTCCGGCGTACCGGTGGCGCCGGCGGTGGTGGTCGGTGCGGTGTCGTCTGCGGTGGTCGTCGCGTCCGCGGTCGTGGTCTCCATGCCGGGCAGCGTACGGACGCTTGCTGAGAAAGCTCTTGACGAACGCCGGGCCCCCGAGTACCGCCGGACCGCGCGGCGCGGACATGCGCGGGGGGACGCACCGCACGCGATGCGTCCCCCTGCCCTGGGGCGTCGTCCGCTCCGGTCAGCCCTCGCCGACGCCGAGCTTCTGCAGGATCAGCTCCTTGACGCGGGCCGCGTCGGCCTGGCCGCGCGTGGCCTTCATCACCGCGCCGACCAGCGCGCCGGCCGCGGCGACCTTGCCGCCGCGCACCTTGTCCGCGATGGCCGGGTTGCCGGCGATGGCCTCGTCGACGGCGGCGGTCAGCGCGCCCTCGTCGGAGACGACCTTCAGGCCGCGCTTGTCGACCACCTCGTCCGGGCCGCCCTCGCCCGCGAGGACGCCCTCGATGACCTGGCGGGCCAGCTTGTCGTTGAGGTCGCCCTTGGCGACCAGCTCGGTGATCCGCGCCACCTGCCGCGGCGTGATCGCCAGCTCGTCCAGGGCCTTGCCGGACTCGTTGGCCTGGCGGGCCAGCTCGCCCATCCACCACTTGCGGGCGGAGGCGGCATCGGCCCCGGCCTCGATGGTGGCGACGATCAGGTCCAGCGCGCCGGCGTTGAGGATCGCCTGCATGTCGGTGCCGGAGATCTCCCACTCCTCGCGCAGCCGGTTGCGGCGCACCAGCGGCAGCTCGGGCAGCGAGGAGCGGATCTCCTCGACCCACTCGCGGGACGGGGCGACCGGTACCAGGTCCGGCTCGGGGAAGTACCGGTAGTCCTCGGCCTCCTCCTTGACCCGGCCGGAGGTCGTGGAGCCGGTGTCCTCGTGGAAGTGGCGGGTCTCCTGCACGACCGTGCCGCCGCCGGACAGGACGGCCGCGTGGCGCTGGATCTCGAAGCGCACCGCGCGCTCCACCGAGCGCAGCGAGTTGACGTTCTTGGTCTCGCTGCGGGTGCCGAAAGTGTCCGCGCCCTTGGGCATGAGCGACAGGTTCACGTCGCAGCGCATCTGGCCCATCTCCATGCGGGCCTCGGACACGCCGAGGGCGCGGATGACCTCGCGCAGCTCGCGGACGTACGCCTTGGCGACCTCGGGGGCGCGTTCGCCGGCGCCCACGATCGGCTTGGTGACGATCTCGATGAGCGGGATGCCGGCGCGGTTGTAGTCCAGCAGGGAGTGGGAGGCGCCGTGGATACGGCCGGTGGCGCCGCCGACGTGCGTCGACTTGCCGGTGTCCTCCTCCATGTGGGCGCGCTCGATCTCCACGCGGAAGACCTCGCCGTCCTCCAGCTGCACGTCGAGGTAGCCGTTGAAGGCGATCGGCTCGTCGTACTGGGAGGTCTGGAAGTTCTTCGGCATGTCCGGATAGAAGTAGTTCTTCCGGGCGAACCGGCACCATTCGGCGATCTCGCAGTTCAGGGCGAGGCCGATCTTGATGGCGGACTCCACGCCGGTCGCGTTGACGACCGGGAGCGCACCGGGCAGGCCGAGGCAGACCGGGCAGGTGTGGCTGTTCGGCTCGGCGCCCGGCGCGGTCGAACAGCCGCAGAACATCTTGGTCTTGGTGCCGAGTTCGACATGGACCTCGAGGCCCATGACGGGGTCGTACGACGCCAGCGCGTCCTCGTACGACACCAGGTCGGTCGTGGTGGTCACGGTGAAACTTCCCTCTCAGCCCAGCAGGACGTCGTCGTCGCCCAGCCGCTTCAGCTCGCGGTAGAGGATGGCGAGGCCGGTGACGACGCCGGCGGCGGTGACGACGGCGTCGATCAGCCGCAGCGTGTCGCTCTCGGCGCGGGCCTTCTTGATCTGCTTGGCGACACCGATCGCGCCGAGCGCGGTCGTGGCCATGGACAGGTACGTGCCGGACTTCGACTGCTTGAAGCCCTTGGCCTTGGACAGTGCACTCACAGCGACGGAGCCTCCTCCAGGAGCGGGTGACCCCACCTTTCCACGAAGGCGGCCTCGACGGCGGCACCCACCTTGTACAGGCGGTCGTCCTTCATCACGGGGGCGATGATCTGCAGGCCCACCGGGAGGTTGTCCTCCGGGGCGAGACCGCAGGGCAGGGACATGGCGGCGTTGCCCGCCAGGTTGGCCGGGATGGTGCACAGGTCGGCGAGGTACATCGCCATCGGGTCGTCGGCGCGCTCGCCGATCGGGAAGGCGGTGGTCGGGGTCGTCGGGGAGACGATCACGTCGACCTGCTCGAAGGCCTTGTCGAAGTCCCGCTTGATGAGGGTGCGGACCTTCTGCGCGCTGCCGTAGTAGGCGTCGTAGTAGCCGGAGCTGAGGGCGTAGGTGCCGAGCATGATGCGGCGCTTGACCTCGGCGCCGAAGCCGGCCTCGCGGGTCAGCGAGGTGACCTCCTCCGCGGAGCGGCTGCCGTCGTCGCCGGCGCGCAGGCCGTAGCGCAGGCCGTCGAACCGGGCCAGGTTGGAGGAGCACTCGCTGGGCGCGATCAGGTAGTACGCGGACAGCGCCAGGTCGAAGGACGGGCAGTCGAGCTCGACGATCTCGGCACCCAGTTCCTTCAGCAGCTCGACGGACTCGTCGAAGCGCTGGACGACACCGGCCTGGTAGCCCTCGCCGCGGAACTGCTTGACCACGCCGACCCGCATGCCCTGCACGCTGCCGTTGCGGGCGGCCTCGACGACCGGCGGGACCGGGGCGTCGATGGAGGTGGAGTCCATCGGGTCGTGCCCGGCGATCACCTCGTGCAGCAGCGCCGCGTCCAGGACCGTACGGGCGCACGGGCCGCCCTGGTCGAGGGAGGAGGAGAACGCCACCATGCCGTAGCGGGACACGGCACCGTAGGTCGGCTTGACGCCGACGGTGCCGGTGACGGCGGCGGGCTGCCGGATGGAACCGCCGGTGTCGGTGCCGATGGCCAGCGGGGCCTGGTAGGAGGCCAGGGCCGCGGAGGAGCCGCCGCCGGAGCCGCCGGGGACCCGGGTGAGGTCCCAGGGGTTGCCGGTCGGCCCGTAGGCGCTGTTCTCGGTGGAGGAGCCCATGGCGAACTCGTCCATGTTGGTCTTGCCGAGGATCACCACGTCGGCGGCCTTGAGCCGCTTGGTGAGCGTGGCGTCGTACGGCGGGATCCAGCCTTCGAGGATCTTGGAGCCGACCGTGGTGGGCACGCCCTCGGTGGTGAAGATGTCCTTCAGCGCGAGCGGCACGCCCGCCAGCGGGCCGAGCTTCTCGCCGCGTGCCCGCTTCTCGTCCACGGCGCGGGCCTGGGCGAGGGCGCCCTCGCGGTCGACGTACAGGAAGGCGTGCACCTTCTCGTCGACGGCCTCGATCCGGGCGAGGTGGGCCTCGGTGACCTCGACGGCCGTCAGCTCGCCGGAGGCGATCTTCTCCGCGATCTCGGCGGCCGTGAGCTTGATGATGCTGTTGGTGTCCGTCATGGCGGTCACTCCTCCCCCAGGATCTGCGGCACCTTGAAACGCTGCTGCTCCTGGGCCGGGGCGCCGGAGAGCGCCTGCTCGGGGGTGAGCGACGGACGGACCTCGTCCGCCCGCATGACGTTGGTCAGCGGCAGCGGGTGGGAGGTCGGCGGTACGTCTTGGTCGGCGACCTCACTGACGCGGGCCACCGCGCCGATGATGTCGTCCAGCTGTCCCGCGAGGTGGTCGAGTTCCTCGGGCTTCAGCTCCAGACGCGCCAGCCGGGCGAGGTGGGCGACCTCCTCGCGCGTGATGCCAGGCATGCAGCGATCCTCTGGGGTGAGTGTGTGCGGTTTGGGGCCAATCCTATGGGGCGGGCGGTGGTGGCCGTGAAACGGTTTCGCCCGCGGCTCAGCCGCGGCGGGCCTGCCAGGCAGTGCTGTGCAGGAAGTGGTTGTCGTACCGCTCCTGCACATCGAGCAGGCTCTCCCGGGTGGCCTCGCCGGTGCGGACGCGCTGCAGGTGCCGGAAGTACTCGAAGCGTTCGACGCCCGGGGTGAGCACGATGAGCAGGTCGGCGCCGGTGCCGGGCACGGCCGCGAAGGCGTGCGGTGTGCCGGGCGGGACGACGACGAGGTCGCCGAGGCCGGCGGTCACCACCTCCTCGCCGGTGAGGATGTCGGCGGCGCCGTCGAGCAGGAAGAACATCTCGGCGCTGCGGGTGTGCCGGTGCGGCAGGGCGCCGTCGGCGCCGGGCTGGAGGGTGACGCGCTGGGTGGACAGGGCGCCGCCGGTGGCGCTGCTGTCGGCGAGCAGGCGGACGGTGACGGGTGCCCGGCCGACGGTCTCGGCGTCGGCCTCGCGGACGAGCACGGTGCCGTCGAAGTGCGGCACGAACAGTGACATGGCGATCCCTCGGTGTGGTGCGGTCCGGGCCGTGCGGCGGCCGCGGGCGCGGTGGCGGGCGCGCCGTTCCGGGTGCTACGGGCGCGCCGGGCGCGGTGAGGGACGCTCAAGGGTGCGCCCTGGGGTGCCGCCGGCCGCCCGGCGCCCCGGGCGGGCGTCCCTCGGGCTTGCGGCCCTGCGGGCGGCCCGAGTGCCACGCGGCGGGCGGGCCACACCTCGCACCGGGCTCCGAACGGAGTGTGTCCCGGCCGCGGTGGTGCGGGGTCCGTCCCGGCCGCGGTGGTGACGGTGCGGCCCGGACGGCGGGTCACTCGTCGCTCGCCGCCGCGGGAAGGGCCGCGGCGGGCTTCGCGGGCTTCACCCAGCCCCGCGAGCCGCGCGCCCGCAGCCAGGCCGTGGTCTCCTCCGCCGGCATGGCGGCCGCCACCAGCCAGCCCTGGACGGCGTCGCAGCCCAGGTCGCGCAGGCGTTCCCAGGTCTCGTCGTCCTCGACGCCCTCGGCGACGACGAGCAGGCCCAGGGAGTGCGCCAGGTCGACGGTGCAGCGGACGATCTCGGCGTCCTCGGTGTCCTTCGCCAGCCGGGCCACGAACGAGCGGTCGATCTTCAGTTCGCTCACCGGGAGCCGGCGCAGATGCACCAGGGAGGAGTACCCGGTGCCGAAGTCGTCCAGCGACATCTTCACGCCGTGCCCGGTCAGGGCGGCGAGGGTGTCGGCGGCCCGCTGCGGGTCCTCCAGGAGCACATGCTCGGTGATCTCCAGCTGCAGGGAGCCGGCCGGGACGCCGTGCCGGGCCAGCCGCGCCGCCACCGAGCCGGCGAAACCGGGCAGGTGCACATCGCGCGGGGAGACGTTGACCGCGACCGGCACGTACAGCCCCTGGGCGCGCCAGGCGGCGACCTGCTCCAGGGCCGTCTCCAGCACGTACTCGGTCAGCTGGGGCATCAGCCCGGAGGACTCGGCGATGGCGATGAACTCGTCCGGCGGGACCTTTCCGCGCTCGGGGTGGATCCAGCGCACCAGCGCCTCCAGCCCGGCGACCTGGCCGTCGAAGCGGACCTTGGGCTGGTAGTGCAGCTGGACCTCGTGGGCGTCCAGGGCGCGGCGCAGGTCGCCGAGCAGCCCGAGCCGGTCGGGGGTGTTGGAGTCCCGCTTGGACTCGTAGACCTCCACGCCGGTGCGGTCCCGTTTGGCCTGGTACATCGCCACGTCGGCGCGGCGCAGCATGCCTTCCGCGTCCAGGGCGTGGTCGGGGAAGACGGCCACGCCCGCGCTGGCCTCCAGGACCAGGGTGAGCCCGTCCAGGTCGAGCGGTGAGCTGAGGGTGGTGACCAGGGCGCGGGCGATGCGGATCGCGGAGGTGGTGGAGTCGGCGACGGGCAGTAACACGGCGAACTCGTCCCCGCCGAGGCGGGCGGCCTCCGCGCCGCGCGGGAGCGCCTGGCGCAGCCGGTCGGCGATCTGCAGCAGCAGCCGGTCCCCGGCGAGATGGCCGAGCGTGTCGTTGACCGAGCGGAACCGGTCCAGGTCGATCAGCATCAACGCCGAGCGGGCGCCGAGGCGTTCGGCGTCGTCGAGGGCGGTCCAGATGCGTTCCAGCAGCCATTGCCGGTTGGGCAGGCCGGTCAGCCGGTCGCGCAGCTGCTCCTCGGCGCGGGCGCGGGCGATCCACAGCGCGGAGTCCAGCGCGATGAGCGGGATGGCGAACAGCGGCAGCAGCACCGGTTCGGCGACCGCGACGACGCAGATCAGCGGCGCGATGCCGAGCAGGGCGACGGCGAGCAGGCCCTGCCGGGCCAGGGCGGTGCGGACCGCGGTGGGCAGGCCGTCGGAGGGCGGCGCGTGCACGAACCACTGCAGGGTGCGGGTGACCGTGAGGTAGACGGCCGCCACCAGCGCCACCTCGGGGGCGGTGCGGGCGGTCCAGGTGGCCGGGTCCCAGGGGTGCTCCACGCTCGGGACGCGGTCGAGGGCGCCGAGGACCCAGGCGGCGGCGCACAGCCCGGTGATGTCCACGGCGCCGTCGAGCACGCCGGGCCGCCAGCGGTGGCGGCGGGCCATGCCGACCAGGACGACCACGGTGAGGCTGACCAGCCCCGCGGGCACCCAGCCGTAGAGCAGGAACACGGCCAGGGTCAGGGCCGTGCCGGAGCCCGTGCCGCCCCACCAGCGGGCGCGGCCGAGCATCGCCAGGTGGCCGACGACGATGCCGGTGAGCACGGCCAGCGACCAGCCGGCCGCGCCCGCGGGGAAGAGGGCGTGGCCGCGGGCGAAGGCCCGGTAGAAGCCGAAGCCCAGGGCGAGCGCGGCGACGGCGACCACCACTGCGGGCAGGGTCTGCCGGACGGGGCCCGTCCCGGCGGCGGACGGCGCGGCGGGCCGCGCGCCGGCCGGCGCCCTGGACCCGCTCGTCCTGTGCCCGGCGGGAACAGGCTGCCCCTGGGCGGCCTGCCCGTGATGTCGCGAAGCGTCCGTGCGCTTCCCGGTCCGCCCCCGGCACCCCCGCCACACGCCGGTCATCCGGCGCAGCCGTGAGTGCGGGGCGGCGCTTCCGGTCGGTTCCATTCCCGTCCCTCTCACAGCCGGCGGTGCCCGCGCCACGCCTCGTTCCGGCGCCGTGCCCGGCGATCCTGCGGGGCACCACGCCGCACAACTCCCCCGTGCCCGAGCGGGAGCACGGGGATGCCCCGGCCGCAGCCGGGAGCGGCAGGCGCACCCCTCAACAGTAGGCCGCTCAAGGCCGTTCAGGGCAGCGGTCGTCGGCGGTTGCCCGAATGCGCCCCGGCCACCCGTATGCACCTGGTATGCGGCGTACGGGTGGCCTTCGACCGCTACTGGCCGGGCGCGAGCGCGGCCTGGGCCGCCGCCTCGGGTCCCTGCTCCAACAGCACGCCGAATGCGGCCTCGTCGAGCACCGGCACCTTCAACTGCACGGCCTTGTCGTACTTCGAGCCGGGATTCTCCCCCACCACCACGAAGGAGGTCTTCTTCGACACCGAGCCGGTCACCTTGGCGCCGCGGCTCTGCAACGCCTCCTTGGCGGCGTCCCGGGTGTAGCGCTCCAGCGTGCCGGTGACCACCACGGTGAGCCCCTCCAGGGGGCGCGGGCCCTCCTCCTCGCCGGTGGATTCGTCCTCCAGCGGGACGCCGGCGGCCTTCCACTTGCGGATGATCTCGCGGTGCCAGTCCTCGGCGAACCACTCCTTGACGGCGGCGGCGATGACGGGGCCGACCCCCTCGATGCGGGCCAGTTCCTCCTCGCTCGCCTGCTCGATGCGGTCGATCGAGCGGAACTCGCGGGCCAGCGCCTGGGCCGCCACCGGTCCCACGTGCCGGATGGACAGGCCGTTGAGGAAGCGGGCCAACGGGCGCTTCTTGGCCGCCTCGATGTTCCGCAGCAGCGCCAGGGTGTTCTTCTTCGGCTCGCCCTTCTGGTTGGCGAAGACACGGACGACCTTCGGCTCGCCCGTCTTCGGGTCCCGCTTGGGCAGGCCGCTGTCCGGGTCGAGGACATGGGCCTTGATGGGCAGCAGCTTCTCCACCGTCAGATCGAACAGGTCGCCCTCGTCGACGAGCGGCGGGTCGGCCGGCTCCAGCGGGCGGGTGAGGGCGGCGGCGGCCACCTCGCCGAAGTGCTCGATGTCCAGGCACTCCCGGCCCGCCAGGTAGGACACCCGCTCGCGCAACTGGGCGGGGCAGGCGCGGGCGTTGGGGCACCTGAGGTCGACGTCGCCCTCCTTCATGGGGCGCAGCGGGGTGCCGCACTCGGGGCACTCGGTCGGCATGACGAACGTCCGCTCGGAGCCGTCGCGCAGGTCCACGACCGGGCCGAGGATCTCCGGGATGACGTCACCGGCCTTGCGCAGCACCACGGTGTCGCCGATGAGGACGCCCTTGGCCTTGACGACGTCCTGGTTGTGCAGGGTGGCGAACTCGACCTCGCTGCCGGCCACCGTGACCGGTTCGACCTGGGCGTAGGGCGTGACCCGGCCGGTGCGGCCGACGCCGACCTTGATGTCGATCAGCTTGGTGTTGACCTCTTCCGGCGCGTACTTGTAGGCGATCGCCCAGCGGGGTGCGCGCGCGGTGGAGCCCAGGCGGCCCTGCAGCCGGATCTCGTCGAGTTTGACGACCACGCCGTCGATCTCGTGCTCGACCGAGTGCCGGTTCTCGCCGTAGTAGGCGATGAACTCCCGCACGCCGGCGAGGTCGTCGACGACCCGGTTGTGCGGGGAGGTGGGCAGGCCCCAGCCGTGCAGCAGCTCATAGGCCTGCGACAGGCGGGTCAGCCCGCTGTAGCCCTCCAGGGCGCCGATGCCATGGACCACCATGTGCAGCGGCCGGGTGGCGGTGACCCTCGGGTCCTTCTGGCGCAGGGATCCGGCCGCGGCGTTGCGCGGGTTGGCGAACGGCTTGTCCCCGGCGGCCACCAGACGCTCGTTCAGTTCGAGGAACTTCTCCATCGGGAAGTAGACCTCGCCGCGGATCTCCACCAGGCCGGGGACGTCGTCGCCGCGCAGCCGGTCGGGGATCTCCGCGATGGTGCGGACGTTGGGGGTGATGTCCTCGCCGGTGCGGCCGTCGCCGCGGGTGGCGGCGCGGACGAGCCGGCCGTGCTCGTAGGTGAGGTTGACGGCGAGGCCGTCGACCTTCAGCTCGCACAGGAAGTGGTAGTCCTGGTCGCCCAGTTCGCGGGCGACGCGGTCGGCCCAGGCGGCGAGCTCGTCGTCGTTGAAGGTGTTGTCCAGGGACAGCATCCGCTCGCGGTGCTCGACCGCCGTGAACTCCGTCTCGTACGCCCCCGCGACCTTCTGGGTCGGCGAGTCGGGCGTGCGCAGTTCCGGGTACTGCTCCTCCAGCTGTTCCAGGGACCGCAGGAGCTCGTCGAACTCGGCGTCGGAGATGACGGGAGCGTCCTTGACGTAGTACCGGAAGCGGTGCTCCTCGATCTGCTCCGCCAGGTGCGCGTGCCTCTCCCGGGCCTCGGCGGGCACCGCCGTCTCGGCCTGCTGTTCGTCACCGGCCACCGTGTTGTCCTCCCGTTACTCTGGGTCGTCCGCGAGGGACTTCGCCGCCCGGACGCAGTGGGCGAGCGCCCGGCGTGCGTACGCGGGGGAAGCACCCGCGAGCCCGCACGCCGGGGCGACGGTGACGGCCTGGGCGAGAAGCCCTGGTTGCAGCCCCAGCCTGCGCCACAGCGTTCTGACACCCATGACGCTACCGGCAGGGTCTGACAACGGGCGGTCGGTGCCCGCGACGACACCGGCGAGCAGCCGGGTGCCGCCCTCCACGGCCTCCCCGATCGCCTCGTCGTCACGCTCGGTGAGCATCGAGAAGTCGAAGGAGATCCCGGCCGCGCCGGCCCGCCGCAGCAGCGCGAACGGCACGCCGGGCGCGCAGGAGTGGACGACGACGGGGCCGCCGTCGTGCGCGGCCATGACCTCGCGCAGGCCGGCCTCGACGATCTGCCGGTCCACGGCCCGGTGGGTGCGGTAGCCGCTGGCGGTGGGGACCCGGCCGCGCAGCACCGCGGTCAGCGAGGGTTCGTCGAGCTGGAGGACGATCCGGGCGCCGGGCACCCGCCGGGCCACCTCGGCCAGGTGCAGCCGCAGGCCCTCGGCGAGCGAGGCGGCCAGGTCCCGGCAGGCGCCGGGGTCGGACAGGGCGGCCTCGCCGTTCTTCAGCTCCAGCTGGGCGGCGAGCGTCCACGGGCCGACCGCCTGCACCTTCAGCGCGCCCTCGTAGCCCTGGGTGAACTCCTCCAGGGCGTCGAGGTCCTCCCGCAGCCAGGACCGCGCCCGCCGGGTGTCCCGGCCGGGCCGGTCGCCGATCCGCCAGCCGCTGGGCTCGACGCGCGCGTACAGCTCGACGAGCATCCCGGCCGTCCGCCCGATCATGTCGGCGCCGGGTCCCCGGGCGGGCAGCTCGGGCAGGAAGGGGAAGTCCTCGAAGGTGCCGGTGACGGTCTTGACGGCCTCGCGGACGTCCTCGCCGGGCATCGACCCGACTCCGGTGGCGGCACCGAAGCTGAACTGGCTGTTGTCGCTCACCCGAGAAGCGTATGCCGCCGGCGGGGCGGGCCGGCGCGCCCGCCGCCCCCGGCCGTGCGCCCGCGGCCCGGGTACCGGGTGCGGCGGCCGGGCGTGGTCCGGGCTCAGCGGCCGGGGCGGACCGACAGGTCGGTGACCTCCGCGTCGCGGGGCAGGTCGAGGGCCGTCAGCACGGTGGTGGCCACGGACTCGGGGTCGATCCAGCGGGACGGGTCGTACTCCTTGCCCTCCTGCTGGTGCACCTTGGCCTGCATGGGGCTCGCGGTGCGGCCCGGGTAGACGGTGGTGACCCGCACCCCGTTGCCGTGCTCCTCCTCGCGCAGGGCGTCGGCCAGCGCCTTCAGGCCGTGCTTGGAGGCGGCGTACGCCGACCAGCCGGCGTGGGCGTTCAGGCCGGCTCCGGAGTTGACGAACACCACGTGGCCGCGGGCGGCACGCAGCCCGGGCAGGAACAGGCGGGTCAGCTCCGCCGGGGCGATCAGGTTGACGTCGAGCTGCCGGCGCCAGGCCTTGCGGCTCAGCTCACCGACCGCGCCCAGGTCGACCACGCCCGCGATGTGCAGCAGGGAGTCCACCTGGTCCGGCAGTGTCTGCTGGGACAGGGCCTCGCTCAGCGCCTCGGGGTCGGCCAGGTCGCCGACCAGCGTCTCGGCGCCGGGGAACTCGGCGGCCAGCTCCTCGGCGCGGCCCGCGTCGCGTGCGTGGAGCACGAGCCGGTCCCCGCGTGCGTGCAGGCGGCGGGCGACGGCCGCGCCGATGCCGGATCCGGCGCCGGTGATCACATGTGTAGCCATGCCCGCCATGCTCGCACCCGCCGCTCAGCGGCCGGTGACCGACTCCTCCAGATGGGCCAGCGCGGCCACGGGCTCGTCGGCGAAGTACACCAGCTCGCTCAGCGGCCGCGGCAGGAAGCCCTCCTCCTCCATGCGGCGGAACTGCTCGCGCAGGCCGTCGTAGTAGCCGGCCGTGTTCAGGATCACCACCGGCATGTCGGAATGCCCGTGCTTCTTCAGCTCGATGATCTCGGTGGCCTCGTCCAGCGTCCCCGTGCCGCCGACCATGACGACCACCGCGTCGGCCTTCTGCAGCAGCAGCTTCTTGCGCTCGGCGAGGTCACGGGCGATCACCATCTCGTCGGCGCCGGGGCGGGCCTTCGCGGACAGGAAGTCCACGGACACGCCGACGAGGCGGCCGCCCGCCTCCTCCACGCCGTCCGCGACCACCTTCATCAGGCCCGAGTCGGAGCCGCCCCAGACCAGGGTGTGGCCGCCCTTGCCGAGTAGACGGGCGAATTCACGGGCGGGACGGGTGTAGCGGTCGTCGAGGTCGGCGGCGGAGAGGAAGACGCAGATGTTCACCCGCCTCACCATAGCGGCGCGCCGTCCTCCGCCGGGCGCACCCCGTGCGGCGCGGGCGGAAAGGCGGCGCGTGTGCGGCCGGGACGGCGCGGGCCGCGGTGCGCAGCGGGACGCGGGAGGAAGAAGCGGGACACGGGAGGAACGGGACACAGGAGGAGGAAGCGGGACGCGGGAGGAGGAAGCGGGACGCCGGAGGAAGCGGAGGACGGGATACGGAGCGCGGGAAGAACCGCGCGCTGTCGTGCGCTGTCCCTGTATGGCCCAAGGACACACGATCAGTATCGAGCAGAGCGACGCGCATGTGCGCGTGGTCCACGACGGGGAGGTGCTGGCGGAGAGCCGCCGCCCGCTGGTGCTGCGCGAAACCGGCTGTCCCCCGCGCTACTACCTGCCGCGCGACGACGTGCGTCTCGACCTGCTGACCCCTTCCGGGACGCACACCTACTGCCCCTACAAGGGCACCGCGTCCTACTGGTCCCTGCCGGACGCGCCCGACCTGGTGTGGGCGTACCCCGACCCCAAGCCGGACGTGGCGGCGCTCAAGGACCATCTGTGTTTCTACGACACCGAGGTGGTGTGACCCGGAGCGGTGTTGTGCCCCGGCGAGATGGTCTTGTCGTGGCAGTCTTCATATTCATGGACAAAAAGACCATCTCGCGTGACGGCACCCCGATCGCCTACCAGCGCACCGGTCAGGGCCCGGTGGTCGTCCTCGTGAGCGGTGCGATGTCGGCGGGGGCGACGGCCGCGCCGCTCGCCGCCGCGCTGTCCCACCGGTGCAGCGCGGTGGTGTACGACCGCCGCGGCCGCGGGGAGAGCGGTGACACACCGCCGTACGCGGTGGAGCGCGAGGTGGAGGACCTCGCGGCCGTGGTCGGTGCGGTGGGCGGCGACGCGGCGCTGTTCGGCATGTCCTCCGGCGGTGCGCTGGCACTGCGCGCGGTGGCCGCCGGCCTGCGGGTGCCCCGGGTGGCGGTGTACGAGCCGCCGTACGAGGTCCGCCCGGACCGGCTGCGGGAGCGCGCCGCCTACACCGAGAACCTGAACCGGGCGCTGGCCGAGGGCCGGCGCGGGGACGCGGTGGAGCTGTTCCTGCGGCTCACCGGGCTGGCCGAGCAGATGATCGCCAACGCGCGCCGCTCCCCCATGTGGCGTGGCCTGGAGGCGATGGCGCCGACGCTGGCCCACGACGACGCCGTGCTGGGCGACGGCCCGGTCCCGCGGGACCTGCTGGCCTCGGTGGGCGTGCCGGTGCTGGCCGTCGCGGGCGGCGCCAGCCCGCCGTGGATGCGCACGGCGGCCCGCCAGGTGGCCGAGGCGGTCGCGCAGGGCACCTACCGGGTCATCGAGGGCCAGAGCCACGCGGTGCAGCCGGAGATGCTGGCCCCGGTGCTGGCGGAGTTCTTCACCGCCTGACCGGCGGACCCGCCCCGGCGCGGCCGGGCGGTCCGCGGCCGCGTCACCGGCTCGGGCGGCCGCCGCGGCAGGCCGGGCCGCGTATCGCCGTCCGGCGGCCGCCGGTCCCGGGGGGTGCGTCCCGCCCCGTCCGATCAGACGGAGGCCGCCGCGACACGCCGGGTCGTCGCGATCGTCGCCGAGCCCACCACGCGGGTGCCGTCGTAGAGCACGATGGCCTGGCCGGGGGCGACGCCGCGGACGGGCTCGGTGAAGGTGACCCGCAGTTCGCCGTCGACCAGCTCCGCGGTGACCTCGGTCTCGCCGCCGTGGGCGCGCAGCTGGGCGGTGTAGGTGCCGGGGCCCGCGGGGGCGGTGCCGCACCAGCGGGGCCGGATCGCGGTGAGGGCCTCCACGTCCAGGGCGGAGGCGGGGCCGACCGTGACCGTGTTGGTGACCGGGGAGATGTCCAGGACGTAGCGGGGCTTGCCGTCGGGGGCCGGGGTGCCGATCCGCAGGCCCTTGCGCTGGCCGATGGTGAAGCCGTAGGCGCCCTGGTGGGTGCCCAGCTTGTTGCCGGTCTCGTCGACGATGTCGCCCTCGGCCGTGCCGAGCCGCCGGGCCAAAAAGCCCCGGGTGTCGCCGTCGGCGATGAAGCAGATGTCGTGCGAGTCGGGCTTCTTTGCCACCGCGAGCCCGCGCCGCTCGGCCTCGGCGCGGATCTCCTCCTTGGTGGTGGCGGTGTCGCCGAGCGGGAACATCGCGTGCGCGAGCTGCTGGTCGTCGAGCACGCCGAGGACGTAGGACTGGTCCTTGGCCAGGTCGGAGGCGCGGTGCAGCTCGCGGGTGCCGTCGGGGCGGGTGACGATCTTCGCGTAGTGGCCGGTGCACACCGCGTCGAAGCCCAGGGCGAGCGCCTTGTCCAGCAGCGCGGCGAACTTGATCTTCTCGTTGCAGCGCAGGCACGGGTTGGGGGTGCGGCCGGCCTCGTACTCGGCGACGAAATTCTCGACCACGTCCTCGCGGAAGCGTTCGGCGAGGTCCCAGACGTAGAAGGGGATGCCGATGACGTCCGCGGCGCGGCGGGCGTCGCGGGAGTCCTCGA
This sequence comes from Streptomyces thermodiastaticus, assembly GCF_014656135.1. Taxonomy (GTDB): domain Bacteria; phylum Actinomycetota; class Actinomycetes; order Streptomycetales; family Streptomycetaceae; genus Streptomyces; species Streptomyces thermodiastaticus. The sequence continues at coordinate 50,983 of NZ_BNBV01000022.1, read as the reverse complement.
TGGTGCAGCAGCCCCGCGCGCCGGTGCGGAAGGATTGCGGGTTCGCGGAGAGCGCGAGATGCACGCCGGTGACGTCGTGGCCCGCGTCCACGGCGCGGGCCGCGGCGACGGCGGAGTCGACGCCGCCCGACATGGCTGCGAGGACGCGGAGGGGGCGGGTGCGCTGCGGGGTGTCAGTCATAGCTCTTTCAGGGTACGGGTGCGCGGGAACCGCGGACGCCGGATATCCGTTTCCCAGCGCATGGGGGAGAACCAGGGCGACACACGGCGGCGGCCGTCACGGCGGGCACTGATCGTCGGCGGTGCGGCGACGGCGGTGGTCGCGGGCACGGCCGCGCTGGAGCGTGAGCGGCTGGCGCGGCTGTGGTGGAAGCTGCCGGGTGCGCAGCGGCCGCGGGTGGCGGGCGCGGTGGACTTCCGGGGTGCGCGGTGGCTGGCGGCCTCCCCGGCGAACTACCGGCGGGCGGACCGCCCGGACGACTACGCGATCGACATGGTCGTGATCCATGTCACCCAGGGCAGCCGGTCGAGCGCGGTGAAGGCGTTCCAGAACCCGGCGCACCAGGCCGCCGCCCACTACATCGTGGGCGCCGACGGCCGGATCACGCAGATGATCCGCGAGCTGGACGTCGCGTTCCACGCCGGGAACCGGGAGGTCAACGAGCGCAGCGTCGGCATAGAGCACGAGGGTTTCGTCGAGCGGGCCTCGTCCTTCACCGACGCGATGTACGCCGCCTCGGCACGGCTGACGGCCGGGGTGTGCACGCGGTACGGCATACCCGTCGACCGTGAGCACATCGTCGGCCACTCCGAGGTGCCGGGCGCCGACCACACCGATCCGGGGCCGTACTGGGACTGGGACCGGTACATGCGGCTGGTGCGGCAGGCGGTGGCCTGAGGGTCAGGTCAGGCCCGCGGCCCGGGCCCGTTCCACCGCCGGGCCGATGGCCTTGGCGACCGCCTCGACGTCCTGACGCGTGGAGGTGTGGCCCAGGGAGAAGCGCAGGGTGCCGCGCGCCAGGTCCGGGTCGGCACCGGTGGCGAGCAGGACGTGGCTGGGCTGGGCGACACCGGCGGTGCAGGCGGAGCCGGTGGAGCACTCGATGCCCTGGGCGTCCAGCAGGAGCAGCAGGGAGTCGCCCTCGCAGCCGGGGAAGGTGAAGTGCGCGTTGGCCGGGAGGCGTCCCTCGGGGGACGGGTCGCCGCCGAGGACCGCGTCGGGCACGGCGGCGCGGACGGCGGCGACGAGGTCGTCGCGCAGGGCGCCGATCTCCCGGGCGAAGTCCTCGCGCCGCTCGGCGGCGAGCCGGCCGGCCACCGCGAAGGAGGCGACGGCGGGGACGTCGATGGTGCCGGAGCGCACATGCCGTTCCTGGCCGCCGCCGTGCAGCACGGGCACGGGGGTGTGCTCGCGGCCGAGGACGAGGGCGCCGATGCCGTACGGGCCGCCGATCTTGTGGGCGGACACCGTCATCGCGGCCAGGCCGGAGGCGGCGAAGTCGACCGGGATCTGGCCGAAGGCCTGGACCGCGTCGGAGTGCACAGGAATGCCGAACTCCGCGGCCACGTCGACGAGTTCGCGGACCGGCAGCACGGTGCCGATCTCGTTGTTCGCCCACATGACCGTGACCAGGGCCACGTCGTCGGGGTTGCGCTCGATGGCCTCGCGCAGGGCGTCGGGGTGGACCCGGCCGTAGCGGTCGACGGGCAGGTACTCGACGGTGGCACCCTCGTGCTCGCCCAGCCAGTGCACGGCGTCGAGGACGGCGTGGTGCTCCACGGGGCTGGCCAGGACCCGGGTGCGGGCCGGGTCGGCGTCGCGGCGTGACCAGTACAGGCCCTTGACGGCGAGGTTGTCGGCCTCGGTGCCGCCGGAGGTGAAGACGATCTCGCTGGGCCGGGCGCCGAGGGCCTCGGCGAGGGTCTCGCGGGACTCCTCGACCGTGCGGCGGGCACGACGGCCGGATGCGTGCAGGGAGGAGGCGTTGCCGGTCACGCCCAGCGCGGCGGTCAGTGCCTGCGCCGCTTCCGGGAGCATCGGGGTGGTCGCGGCGTGGTCGAGGTAAGCCATGGTGGGGCCGATTCTACGGTGCGTCCGCCCCGGAACCGGGATCGCGGTCTCGCCATATCGCCGCCCGTCACCGTGCGCGGGGACGGCGCGCGGGCGGTGCCGGAAGGGGTCAGAAGCTCCAGGAAACCGTGTGGTCGGCCTGCATGAAGGCGAACAGGACGACGAGGTCGGCGATGCCGAGGGTGAGGCCGAGCAGGGCGCGGCCGCGGCGCGCGGTGCCGCGCCGCAGGGCGACGAAGGCCAGCACGATGGCGACGGGGCCCAGGAAGAGGTTGAGGACCAGCACGCCGACCAGGCCAAGGACGAAGGAGGCGACGGCCATGCCGTCGGCGTCACGGGCGGCGGTGCGGCGCGTGGCCGGTGCGGTCAGATGCATGGGGCGGACTCCCGGCTGTTCTCGGACTTCTCGGACGGTGGATGCGCGGCGGACCGCCGTCGGCGGCGGGCCGGCGTCAGTGGGAGGTGCCGCGCCTGCGGGCGTGGCGCTCACGCAGGCCGAAGATGCCGAGCCAGACGGCGATCACGGCGGCGGCGATGACGGTGAAGCCGAGCGGCGCGTGGGCGACGGTGCCCAGGACGACGCCGAGCAGCAGCAGTGAGGCGACGAGGAACAGCATGTGGTGGTCCCCCTCCGGCGTTCACGGGACGAACGCTGCGGTAACAGTTGTTCACTGACTGCCGAGTCTAGCGTCACACAGCCCTTGGAAATTCCAGAGAACAGTTGTTAACTGCATGGCATGAGTCACACCCTCGGCGTCCGGCAGGCCCAAAAGCTCAGGACCCGCCAGGCCCTGCTGGACGCGGCGCTGGCTCTGCTGGAGGAGCAGAGCCTGAGCAGCCTGGGCCTGCGCGAGGTCACCCGGGCCGTCGGCATCGCCCCGACCGCCTTCTACCGGCACTTCCGCTCCATCGCGGATCTCGGCGTGGCCCTGGTCGAGGAGGCGCTGGGCAGCCTGCATCCGATGATCCGGACGACGATGTCCCCGGCGGCGGACAGCGAAGAACGCATCGCGCGGGCGGTCGACCTGATCGCGCGTCATGTGTACGAGCATTCGGCGCATGTGCGGTTCCTCGCACGGGAGCGCCACGGCGGGGTCCAGCCGGTGCGGGAGGCGATCCAGGGCCAACTGGCCCGTTTCGCCCGCGAACTGAAAGAGGAGCTGGCCAAGGACGAGCAGGCGGCGGGCTGGAGCGAGGAGGACCTGCTGATGCTCGCGCACCTCTACGTCGACCAGATGCTGATCACCGCGTCGCTGTTCCTGGAGGCGCTGGACGGGCCCGCGTCCGCCCGCGAGCAGGTCGCCCGGCTGGCCAGGCGGCAGCTGCGGCTGATCAGCATCGGCCGCCGCCACTGGCTCGACTGACGGGTCCTCGGCCGGGATGCGCGCCGGCCGCCGGTGCCCGCATCGACGCACCGGTCGCCGACGGGCGTGCCGTCCGGCAAGCAGGCCCGCTCCATGTCACACCTGTCGCGGCAGGAGCCACGCCGTACGGGCTGTGGGCACGGAGCATGTGCGGGGCGCGGCCGCTCGCACCCCGCACACCCCTCCACACGACGCCTTCGTCGCGCCCTCTCAGCCGAGCCGGACCCGGGCGAGCTGCCGGGACTGGGCCACCAGCCGGTCCGCGCCGTCCCAGACCTCGGCGTCCTCCTCCAGGAAGCCGCCGGCCAGGTTGCGGGTGGTGATGGACACGCGCAGCGGGCCGGGTGCGGGGCGGCAGCGCACATGGACGGTCAGTTCCACGGTCGGCACCCAGCCGGACAGGCCCAGTTCGAAGGCGGTCGGCGGCAGCGCGTCCACCGCGAGCAGCAGCGAGAGCGGGTCGGCGTCGCGGCCGTCGGCCAGGCCGAACCAGGCCCGCATCTCGCCCTTGCCGGAGGGCCGTCCCACGGCCCAGCCGGCGGTGGCCGGGTCCAGTTTGAGCATCAGCCGGTCGGTGATGGACGAGCCGCTGGAGACGGAGGCCGGGCCGTCCTCGGGCCCGACGCACTGCTCCAGCGGCGGTATCGCCGGCGGCTTCGCGCTGGTGCGCACGTCGTCCGGCAGGGCGTCCAGGTCGCCGTAGGAGGCGAGCACCCGAATGCGCTCCACCTCGCTGCCGTCCTCGTCGTACTGGACGAGACAGGCCTGGCCGGTGGACAGGGTGCGGCCGGTGCGCACCACGTCGGTGCGCACCACGGCCGGTCCTGGCCTGGAGGCGGTGAGGTAGTGGGCCGTGATGGTGAACGGGTCCGGATGCGGCAGGGCGTCCGCGAGCGCACGGCCGAGGACGGCCAGCAGATAGCCGCCGTTGACGGCGTTGCCGATGGCCCAGCCGGCCGAGAGGTCGATGTCGTAGACGCCGGGGGCACGCCGGACCAGGGCGGTGTCCCGGTCGAACTCGCTGTCGCCGATGGCGGCCTGGCCGGCCGGGGCGGAAGCTGCTTCTGACATGCCAGAACAGTACAACACGCAATTACTAAGCGGTAGCTTTGTGTTGCCACCCCGCCCAGCGGGTACCGTCGCCCCTTGCCCGGCGGGCACCGCCGCCCCACCGCACGTCCGTCCCGGCTACTCCTCCCGCACGGTCGAACGCCGGTTCCACGCCCGCGGCGCACGCCAGTGGAACCGCATCGCCAGCAGACGGATCACGAAGGCGGTGACGGCGGCCAGCGCGCTGGTCAGCGGGGACAGCACGTCGTAGTGGATGCACAGCACCACCATGGTGGCGCCCACGATCGCCGGCACCGCGTACAGGTCGCGGTCCCAGCGCAGCAGGGAGGGCACCTCGTTGGCGAGGACGTCGCGCAGGACGCCGCCGCCCACAGCGGTGGCCAGGCCCAGTGTCGCGGAGGCGGTCAGACCGAGGCCGTAGTCGTAGGCCTTGGTGGTGCCCGTCACGCAGAACAGGCCCAGCCCGGCCGCATCGAACACCAGCACGGCCGTCTGGATGCGCTCGACATGGGGATGCAGGAAGAAGACCACCAGTGCGGCGCACAGCGGGGTGAGGAAGTAGCCGAGGTCGGTGAAGGCGGCCGGAGGCAGCGCCCCGATGATCACATCACGGAACAGACCTCCGCCCAGCGCCGTCACCTCGGCCAGCACGGCGATGCCGAAGACGTCGAAGTTCTTGCGGACGGCCAGCAGCGCGCCCGAGATGGCGAACACGAAGATGCCGACGACGTCGAGCGTGTGCTGGACGGAGGGACTGAACAGTTGCTGAAGCACCCCCCATTGTTACGTGGCTGCCGGGCGCACCGGACGGGAGAGCGCCTGTGCGGCCGTCCTGTCGTGCCCGCGCGCGGCTCGGCGGACCGCACGGACGGGGACGGCCGCGTGCTCTCCCGCCTCGCCGGGTGCGCGGCGTCGCCCGGCGAGGCGCGTCAGTCGTCGTCGATGTCGTCCGAGTCGTGGGAATCTTCCGGGTCGGGTGAGCCGTGGGAGGTACCGGAGCCGTGGTCCGCGCCGGACGGGTCCGCCTCCCTGGCAGGTCCGGTCTTCTCCACGTCGATGACGACGGGGGCGTCACCGGCATCCGGCTCGGTGTCCTGCCCGGCGGCTTCCTTTCCGGTCTCCTTGCCGGACTCCTTGCCGGGCTTCTCGCCGGACTCCTTGCCGGGCTCCTTGCCGGACTCCGTGCCGGGCTTCTCGCCGGACTTCGTACCGGGCTTCTCGGCGGACTCCTTGCCGGACTTCTCGCCGGACTCCGTGCCGTCCTCCTTCGTGGCCGCCTTCACCGCCGCCGAGGTCGCGTCGGACGTGGCCAGGGCGTCCTTGGCCACCGGTCCCGCGGCCTCCTTCGCCGCCGAGAGCAGCACCGTGTCCTGCGGTGCCTGGTCGGCGAAGTTCTCCGGGTGGTGGCAGGCCACCCGCTGGCCGGGGCGCAGCTCCTTCAGCGGCGGCTCGACGCGGCGGCAGATCTCCGTGGCCTTCCAGCAGCGGGTGTGGAAGCGGCAGCCGCTCGGCGGGGAGATCGGCGAAGGCACGTCGCCCTTGAGCAGGATGCGCTCGCTCCTGGCGTTCTTGCGCCGCGGGTCCGGGATCGGGACGGCCGACATCAGCGCCTTGGTGTACGGGTGCATCGGCGTCTTGTACAGCGCGTCCCGGTCGGCCAGCTCGACGATCTTGCCGAGGTACATCACCGCGATGCGGTCCGAGACGTGCCGGACGACGGACAGGTCGTGCGCGATGATCACGTAGGTCAGGCCCAGCTCCTGCTGCAGGTCGTCCAGCAGGTTGACCACCTGCGCCTGGATCGACACGTCCAGCGCGGAGACCGGCTCGTCCGCCACCACGAGCTTCGGCTTGAGGGCGAGCGCGCGGGCGATGCCGATGCGCTGGCGCTGGCCGCCGGAGAACTCGTGCGGATAGCGGTTGTAGTGCTCGGGGTTGAGCCCGACCACCGACAGCAGCCGCTGCACCTCCTTCTTGATCCCGCCCTCGGGCTCGACGCCCTGGAGGCGGAAGGGGGCGCCGACGATGGTGCCGATGGTGTGGCGCGGGTTCAGCGACGAGTACGGGTCCTGGAAGATCATCTGCACGTCGCGGCGCATCGGGCGCATGCCCGCGACGCCGAGGTGCGTGATGTCCTTGCCCTCGAACTCGATCCGTCCGGAGGTGGGTTCCAGCAGCCGGGTGATCAGCCGGCCCATCGTCGACTTGCCGCAGCCGGACTCGCCCACGACACCGAGGGTCTCCCCGGCGCGCACCTCGAAGTCCAGCCCGTCGACGGCGTGCACGGCGCCGACCTGGCGCTGGAAGAGCCCCTTCTTGATCGGGAAGTGCTTCTTGAGCCCGGTCACCTTCAGCAGGGGCTCGCCGCCTGCGGCGTCCTTGGTGAGGGCGGCACCGTCGCTCTTCGCGGGAGTGGTCACGGCTTTGTCCTCGCTCACAGCTTCGGCGCAATCTCTTCGGTCCAGATCCGCTCCCGCTGCTCCAGCGTCATGTGGCAGGCGGCCCAGTGGCGGCTGCCGACCTCGGTCAGTTCGGGACGGACCGTACGGGTGACGTTGTCCTTGGGTACGTCGGCGTACGGGCAGCGCGGGTTGAAGGCGCAGCCGGAGGGGACGTTGATCAGCGAGGGCGGCGATCCCTTGACCGGGATGAGCCTCTCCTGCTGCTCGCGGTCCAGGCGCGGCATCGAGCCGAGCAGGCCCCAGGTGTAGGGGTGGCGGGGCTCGTCGAACACCTTCTCGGCGGGACCGCGCTCCACGCAGCGGCCGGCGTACATCACCAGGATGTCGTCGGCGAGTTCGGCGACGACGCCCAGGTCGTGGGTGATGATGATGACCGCGGAGCCGAACTCCTTCTGCAGATCCCGGATCAGGTCGAGGATCTGCGCCTGCACGGTCACGTCCAGTGCGGTGGTCGGCTCGTCGGCGATGAGCAGTTCGGGGTTGTTGACGAGCGCCATGGCGATCATCGCGCGCTGGCGCATGCCGCCGGAGAACTCGTGGGGGTAGTTGTCCACCCGCTTGTCCGGCTGCGGGATGCCCACCCGGTCGAGCATCTCGACGGCCCGCCGGCGGGCGGCCTTCTTGGAGACGTCGTGGTGCAGGCGGTACGCCTCCACGATCTGCGCGCCGATCGTGTAGTAGGGGTGCAGCGCGGACAGCGGGTCCTGGAAGATCATCGCCATCTCCCGGCCGCGCAGCTTGCGCACCTCGTCGGGGTCGGCGGACAGCAGCTCGGTGCCGTTGAGCCAGATCTCGCCGGAGATCTGCGGCTTGCGCTTGCCGTACTGGCCCGCGGTGTGCAGGCCGAGGATGCCGAGCGAGGTCACCGACTTGCCGGAACCGGACTCGCCCACGATGCCGAGGGTCTTGCCCTTCTCCAGCTGGAAGCTGAGCCCGTCGACGGACTTCACCAGGCCGTCGTCGGTCGGGAAGTGCACCTTCAGGTCGCGCACTTCCAGGAAGGCGGTCGGGGCGGGTGACGCCGTGGTGGGTTCCCCCACGGCCGCTCCGCTCTTGCTGAGTTCGGTCATGCGAGCCTCACTCGGGGGTCGATCACGGCGTACAGGATGTCCACCACGAGGTTGGCGATGAGCACCGCCAGGGAGGTGATCAGGGTGACGCCCAGGATGAAGGGCAGGTCCTGGTTCTTGATGGCGTCCAGCACCTTCTGGCCGAGGCCGGGGAGGCTGAACGTGGTCTCGGTGAGGATCGCGCCGCCGATCAGGGCGCCGAGGTCCATGCCGAGCATGGTCAGAATGGGCGTCAGGGTGGAGCGCATGGCGTGCTTGCGGATGACCACCTGCTCCTTCAGGCCCTTGGCGCGGGCGGTGCGGATGTAGTCCTCGCCGAGCACCTCCAGCATCGTGGCGCGGGTGATGCGGGCGTACATGGCCGCGTACAGGAAGGCAAGGGTGATCCACGGCAGGAGCATGCCGCCGAGCCAGCCGGAGAAGCTGTCGCCGATCGGCACGTACTGGCCGTCGATCCAGCCCAGTCCGTAGGCGAAGATCGCCAGCGAGAGAAGTCCGGTGAAGTAGATCGGGAGGGACACGCCCGCCAGCGCGACGACCATCGCGCCGCGGTCCCACAGGCTGCCGCGCTTGAGGGCGGACAGCACGCCCGCGGCGACGCCGAAGACCAGCCACAGCACGGCGGCGCCCAGGGCCAGACCGAGGGTCACCGGGAACCGGTCGGTCAGTACCGGCCAGACGGCCTGCTCGGTGCGGAAGGAGTAGCCGAAGCACGGCGCGGCGCAGTGGGTGACGTCCCCGCCGCCCACGTAGGTGCGGCCCACGAAGATGCCTTTGAAGAACTCCCAGACCTGGCTGTAGACCGGGTCGTCCAGGCCGAGCTTGGCCCGGACCGCCTCGACAGCCGCCGGGTCGGCCTGCTTGCCGACGAAGCTGCTGGCGATGTCGACGCCCGCCCACTTGGGGAAGACGAAGAAGATGCAGAAGACCGCCAGGATGACGACCACGAGCATCACTGCGGCGGCGAACAACCGCCTGATGAGGTAAGCGAGCACAGCTTGCGGCCCGCCGCGGGCCGCGGGCCGCCCGGTGCTCCCCGCCTTTTCGGCGGTGGGGCTCCGGGGCGGCCCGCGGTCTCGCCGCGCCGGCCTTCACCTGCCTTTCGTGCCGTACGGCCGGTGTGCCGGGACTACTTCGAGGACTTCAGGCCGAGGTTCACGAAGTCGTACATGCCGTTGTACGAGTTCGACGTGTACACGTTCGCCAGGCGCGAGGAGCGCCAGTTGATGAACTTCTCGAAGGTGAAGGGCAGGTACCAGCCGCCCTCCATGACCTTGTGGTTGATCTCCGTGGCGATCTGCTTCTTCTTCGACTCGTCCAGAGTGGTGACGAACTGGTCGAACAGGCCGTCGATCGTCTTGTCCTTGATCAGGCCGTAGTTGTTGTTGCCGCTCTGCAGGATGTACTTGCTGTCCCACAGCGGCATGCCGTAGCCCTGGACGGACGGGAAGTCCGGGCCCCAGCCCATGATGATGATGCCGTAGCCCTTCTTCTTCACGTTCGAGGGGCTGCCGATGATGCCGGCGGTCTGGGAGCCGTCGTACTGGTCGATCTGGGCGTTGATGCCGACCTTCTTCAGCGAGGCCTGCAGCGACTCGGCGGTCGCGACCTCGACCGGCTTGTTGTTGCGCACGGCGATGGTGGTGCTGAAGCCGTTCGGCTTGCCGCAGGCCTTCAGCTCCTCCTTGGCCTTGGCGACGTTGCCGTTCTTGTTGGCACCGGCGATCTCGTACGGGTCGTACGACTGGCCCTCGGCGCCCGGCACGGACGGCGGCAGCATGTTGGTGCCGATGTCACCGCCGGCGACGGGGCCGCCGCGCGCGGTCTGCAGGGAGACGTGGTCGGCGCCGTAGATGACGGCCTTGCGGCAGTGGATGTTGTCGAACGGCTTCACGCTCTGCGGGAAGACCGCGTAACGGATGTAGCCGGAGACCGGGTTGTCCAGGTTGGCCTTGTGCGACTTCAGGGCGGTGGTGCGGCCCTGCGGCGACATGCCGGTCTGCGCCAGGTCCAGGTCGTAGTCGCCGGCCAGCAGACGCTGGTCCATGTCGTTGGCGTTGGTGAAGAACTTGATGCTGATCCTGTCCGGGTAGGCCTTGCGGACCGGGTCCGAGGAGGCCTTCCAGTTGGGGTTGCGCACCAGCACCAGGGACTTGCCCGGCGAGTACGACTGGAACTTGTACGGGCCGGAGGAGAAGGGGTGCAGGCCGTACTGCGACTTGGTGTCCTTGTCCTGGCGCACGGGGGACGCCGAGGTCAGCGCGACGAACTGCAGGAAGTCGGAGTTGGGCTTGGGCAGGTGGAAGACGATCGTCTTGTCGTCGGGCGTGTCGATCGCCTTCAGGCCCAGGTGGTCCTTGCTGGTGTCCTTGTACGGACCCTTGTAGGTGCCCTTGGGGTCGAGGACGTCCTTGAGGTAGATGGGACCGCCGGAGAGCACGTCCTGGGCCCAGACACGCTCGATGCCGTACTTGATGTCCTTGGAGGTGATCGGCTTGCCGTCCTCCCAGGTGATCCCGTCCCGCAGGTGGAAGGTGTAGGTCTTGCCGCCGTCCGAGACCTGGCCCATGTCGGTGGCGAGGTCCGGCGTCAGCTCGGCACCGGCGGCGCCGGGGGCCGCCTTGTAGGTCAGCAGCTGACGGCTGTAGTAGCGCGAGAAGTTCCACATGAAGCCGTAGTAGCCGCGGGTGGTGTCCCACGAGTCGGCGTCCTGCGTGCTCGCGAACTTCAGCTCGCCGCCCTTCTTGACCAGGGAGGCCTGGGCGACCTTGTTGTTGGCCGCGTTGAAACCGGCCGCGCCGTTCTCACCGCCGTCGTCCTTGCCGCCGCCGCACGCCGCCGTGGTCAGCAGCCCTGCGACCACGGCCGCAGCGGCCAAAGCCTGCTTGCGCCGCCCTGAGGTGCGTTGGGTAGTCACGTCTCGGATCCTCCGGAGTAGATGAGAGACCCCGTGCCGGTGCCACGGGTTGCTTGGGGGTACGGCGGTTCAGCGGGAGCCCTTCGGGTCGAGCGCGTCACGTACGCCGTCGCCGAAGAGGTTGAAGGCAAGGACGGTGATGAAGATCGCCACGCCGGGGACCACCATGTACATGGGGTCCGAGTCGTAGTAGTCGATGGCGCTGGACAGCATCTGTCCCCAGGAAGCCGTGGGCGGTTTGACGCCCACGCCCAGGAAGCTGAGCGCCGCCTCGGTGAGGATGTTGGTGGGGATCATCATCGTCGTGTACACGATGATCGGCGCGACGAGGTTGGGCAGCAGCTCCTTGAACAGGATGTAGAAGCGGCCGGCGCCCAGCGAGCGGGCCGCGTCCACGTACTCGCGCTCGCGCAGGCTGAGCGTCTGGCCGCGCACCACGCGGCCGATGTACGGCCAGCCGAAGAAGCCGATGACGACGATCATCAGCAGCACCCGCACGCTCGTCCCGGTCAGGCCGAGCAGCCGGTCGGGCATCACGGACACCAGCGCGATGATGAACAGCAGCTGCGGGAAGGCCAGCAGACCGTCCATGATCCGGCTGATCACGGCGTCCACCCAGCCGCCGAAGAAGCCAGCCAGGACGCCGAGGACGGTGCCGATGACGACCGCCACGACCGCGGACAGGAAACCGACCAGCAGCGAGATCTGGGCGCCGTAGACGATGCGGGCGAAGATGTCGCGGCCGTTGACCGGTTCGACGCCGAAGAGGTGCTCGCCGCTGATGCCGCCGAGGGATCCGGTCGGGGTGCCGAACAGCGGGTCGATCAGGTCCTCGTGGTGCGTCTCCGGATCCTGGCCGACCAGGTGCGCGATCACAGGGGCGAGCACCGCGACCAGGATGAGCACGAGCACGACGACCCCGCCCGTCAGGGCGAGCTTGTCCCGCTTCAGGCGCTCCCAGGCGATCCGTCCCAGCGAGCGGCCCTGGACGGCCGTCGCGCCGGTGGCCGCCACGGTCGCTTCGTCGACCGCGCTCGGGGCCGCTTCCGCGGCCGGCTCGTGCAATGGTGCCGTCATCAGGCAGCGACCCCTCTCAGCCGGCTGTGTCCGGCCCGCACTTGCCGCAGTGGCGGCATGATCAGTCCGTCGTACGAAGGGGCGCAGGCCCCTTGGAGCGGGAGTCTTCAACGCCACGGCGAGTCGGTGCCAGAGCTGTCGGCGAAAGGATGCCTAACCGTGATGCACCCTGGGGGGATCCGTTATGCGGACAGTGGGTAACGCGGGGCGGACAAGGGCCAGTTGGGCCTTCCGGGTGTGATGCGGACCAATGCGGCCGCAGCTGCGCGCGTAGACCCGCGGTGCATCAACTGCCCGCACTCGGGATGAGTTGGGAGAAATCAGCGGTCGCCGCAGCTGGCTCAGTACGCGACGCCGGCCGGCGGGTAGCCGTAGCCGCCCGGCTGGTTCGGCGCGGCGCCGGCGTGCGCCTGGCGGTCGTAGAACGGGCGGGCGTTGGCCCGCAGCCACATCGCGACCGGGTCGTAGTCGTCGGCCATCGCCACGGTGGACACCGGCAGTCCGTCGGGGAGGGCGCTCGTGCAGGGGTGCATCATCGCCCGCACCGCCTCGACGGAACCCGGCGAGGAGTCGTACAGGTCCAGGCCGATGGCCAGGTAGGGCGCGCCGATCGCGGGCTGCACCCAGGCCCGGCGCAGCGAACGGACCACCGGGGTGCGGTGCGCGTGCTGCGCGAGCAGGGCGTAGAAGTGCGACAGGTCCACGACCGGCTCCGACAGCCGCAGCGGACCGGCGGGCTGGCGGTCCAGGCCGGTGGCGATACGGCGCAGATCCAGCCAGGGGATGCCGACTCCGCCGCCGGGGGCGTGCGGATTGAGCCACAGCCCGTAGTGGCCGGGGTAGAGGACGCGGGCGGCGTCGAGTCCGTCGACCACCTCGTAGGAACGGGTCCAGCCGCTGGCCGACAGCTCCTGGGCCGAGGTGACGCAGGGGGCGTAGCCGTGGCCGTCGACCTCCATGCGGCCCCACTGGGCGTCGGGCGAACCGGCCTGCCCCTGCCACAGCAGCATCCAGACCTGGCCGGAGTCGGGAGTGGCGAGGGCGCGCAGCAGCGCCTCGTAGGCGTCGTAGCGCCCGGGGGTCACCTGGCGCAGCATCTGCTCCACGTGCCCGGTCGCGGTGCCGCTTGCGCTGGCGCTCACTTGTACCGCCCCTCCATGCTCCAAGGTCTCGACCGAGCCGTGGGTCCAGCTTAGGCCCTGTCCGGACCGGGCCTGACTCCCCCGTCGGGCTCGCGGGCCCGCCGGCAGGGGCGCCGGCGGGCGGTGGGTCATCGCTGACCGTACTGGTAGAACGGCCGGATCGTGTCCCTCATCCAGGTGGCGACCGGGTCGTCGGTCACGTCCAGCAGGACGAGACTGACCGGCCAGGCGACCGGCGCCTTGGCCAGCGCACGGCCGAGAGCCTCCAGTGGGAGGGCCCGCAGATCGCCCTCCCACTGGGAGAGTTCGACGCCTATGTACAGCTGCGGGTCGCCCGTCTCGACGGCGGCCAGGCAGCGGCGGGCGGTGCGCACCACGCCGATGCCGTCGAACTCGGCGCCGGCGGCGGACAGGAAGTCCACCGGGTCGTCCTGCCAGTCGGGTTCGAAGAGGCGGACCCGGCCGCCGGTCGCGGGACCGTCCAGTTCGGTGCGGTCCGCCCGGCACAGTTCGGCCACCGCCGCCGGGGGCAGCGGGATCCCGACGACGCCCTCGGGGTTGATCAGGATGCCGGCCTGCGGAGGCAGTCCTCGGGCGAACTCCACCGCGGGCGCGACCGCGAAGGACATGTGGGAGCCGGCGATCTGGCGGAACTGGCCCTCGGAGCTGAAGACGGGCACATAGGCCTGGCCGTCGATCTCCAGCGTGGGCAGGTCGAGCGGGCCGCTGTCGGGGCCGCCGCCATTGGGCAGCGGCACCCACAGGTCGCTGCGGGCGAGCACCTCGACGATCCGGCCGGCGGCCGACGGCACGCCCAGGGACGCGGACAGCACTTCCTCCAGCTCGTTGCCGGGCCAGCCGCCGTGCGGCTGAGGGTGCGCCTGTGCCGGGAAGTCCGGGAAGTCCGGGTAAGCCATCTCCACCGCCTGCTCAACAACACTGCTGTGATCGAAAGGCTATCGGGTGATGCGACCGTGGCCGCCGGTGAACCCGATCCGCCGCAGTCCGTCCGCGCTGTCCCGGTCCAGGACGGTCACCGAACCGCAGCCCGCCGGCGGCTCCCCGGCCGCCACGTCCCGCAGCAGCCGGGCGGTGGCGCGGCGGTGGCGGCCGAAGGCGTAGCGGGACACCCCGCGGCCGCGCCGGCGCTGTCCGTCCAGGGCCTGCTCGGGGCTGACGTCCAGCACGATCAGGTGGAGCAGGCCGCCTCTGCGGCGGGCGGCACGGCTCAGCCAGGCACGGACCCAGGGCTGGGTGCCGCAGTCGTGGACGACGAGCCCCTCCCCGGTGCGCAGGGCGCGGCGCAGGCCGGCGTAGTGGGCGAGCCGGACCAGGGGGCGGTAGACGGCGTAGGGCAGCCGGCCGGCCAGGCGGGCGTCCCAGCGCTCCCGGGTGTCCTGGGAGTCGATCACCGGTCCGCACACCGTGCGGCGCATCAGCGTGGACTTGCCGGCGCCGGGCAGGCCGGTGACCACCACCACGTCGCGGGGCCCGAACAGCAGGACGCGGGGCCCGCGGCCGTCCCGGTCCCGCAGGTCGCGGACGACCGGTGCGGGGTGCCCGGCGCGCTCGCGGGCCGCGAGACGGTGCGCCGCGGGAAGGGCCAGGCAGTGTGCGCCCCGGCTCGCCGCGTACGCCGGCACGGTCCTGTTCGAGGTCATCGTCCCTCCCCTGGGCGGTGAGGTTCACCTGCCCATCGCGCGTAAAGAGAAGGTAATGGCGTGGTACTCACGGTCCCGTGCACGTTCTGCCACAGCCCGGTCACAAAGGGGGCACTGCCACCACGCGGCCGGTCGTGCGATGATGTGCGCGCCAACTGCATACCGGCCGCTTGAATCCGCGCGGGAGAGTTCCCGGCAGCACGTCACCCGCACGTGTGCCCGGGGCGCCGAAGGAGCAAGTCCCTCCCTTGAATCTCTCAGGCACCGTTACCGCGCGGGCGAGGCACATCTGAAAAGCGGGCCGCTGCCGCAGTGGCTCCACCCAAGGTGCAAGCCGTGACGTCCGCCCGACGGCGGTCATGGCGAACCTCTCAGGTTCCGATGACAGATGGGGAGGACACAGATCCGTCCCGTCCTCGTCCCTCATGCCCGGGAGACCACCCCGATGAGCAGTTCCGACGCCCGTCCGCTCCGCCGTACCGCGCTGGACGCGGTGCACCGCTCGCTCGGTGCGACGATGACCGACTTCGCCGGCTGGGACATGCCGCTGCGCTACGGTTCCGAGCGCGAGGAGCACCTGGCCGTGCGGACGAAGGCCGGCCTGTTCGACCTGTCCCACATGGGCGAGATCACCGTGACCGGCCCGCAGGCCGCCGCCGTGCTGGACCACGCCCTGGTCGGGAACATCGCCTCGGTCGCCCTCGGCCGCGCCCGCTACACCATGATCTGCCGGGCCGACGGCGGCATCCTGGACGACCTGATCGTCTACCGGACCGCCGAGACCACCTACCTGGTCGTCGCCAACGCCGCCAACGCCCAGGTGGTGCTGGACGCGCTGACCGAGCGGGCGGCCGGTTTCGACGCCGAGGTCCGCGACGACCGCGACGCCTACGCCCTGATCGCGATCCAGGGGCCCGCGTCCCCCGCCGTCCTCGCCTCCCTCACCGACGCCGGCCTGGACGGCCTGAAGTACTACGCCGGGCTGCCCGGCACCGTCGCCGGCGTGCCCGCACTGATCGCCCGCACCGGCTACACCGGCGAGGACGGCTTCGAGCTGTTCGTCGCCCCCGAGCACGCGGTGCGGCTGTGGCAGGCGCTGAGCGAGGCGGGCGAGGACGCCGGCGTCGTCCCGTGCGGGCTGTCCTGCCGCGACACGCTGCGCCTGGAGGCCGGCATGCCGCTGTACGGGCACGAGCTGACGACCGAGCTGACCCCGTTCGACGCGGGGCTGGGCCGGGTGGTCAAGTTCGACAAGGAGGGCGACTTCGTCGGGCGCGAGGCGCTGCTGGCCGCCGCCGAGCGCGCCGAGAAGAACCCGCCGCGGGTCCTGGTCGGCCTGGTCGCCGAGGGCCGCCGTGTGCCGCGCGCCGGGTACCCGGTGGTCGCCGGCGGCGAGGTGATCGGCGAGGTCACCTCCGGCGCCCCCTCCCCCACCCTGGGCAAGCCGATCGCCATGGCGTACGTCGACGCCGCGCACGCCGCCCCGGGCACGCCGGGCGTCGGCGTGGACATCCGCGGCAGCCACGAGCCGTACCAGGTCGTGGCCCTGCCGTTCTACAAGCGGCAGAAGTAGCCGTCGGGCGCGCGTCGCCGCAGGGCCGGCGCGCGCCTGCCCGCCGCCCGCCGGCGGCTCCCCTCAGCCCCCGTCATCAGCACGTGACCCGGTACAGGAGAATTCAAGCCATGAGCAACCCCCAGCACCTGCGTTACAGCAAGGAGCACGAGTGGCTGTCGCCCGCCGACGAGGACGGCGTCGCGACGGTCGGCATCACCGAGTTCGCGGCGAACGCGCTCGGCGACGTGGTCTACGCCCAGCTCCCCGACGTCGGCTCCACCGTGACCGCGGGCGAGACCTGCGGCGAGCTGGAGTCGACCAAGTCCGTCTCCGACCTGTACTCGCCGGTCACCGGTGAGGTCACCGAGATCAACCAGGACGTCGTCGACGACCCGTCGCTGGTGAACTCCGCCCCCTTCGAGGGCGGCTGGCTGTTCAAGGTGCGGGTCGCCGAGGAGCCGGTGGACCTGCTGACCGCCGACGAGTACGCGGCCCAGAACGAGGGCTGAGGAGCGATCCTGGCATGACTGCCCTCAACACCCCGCTGCACGAGCTCGACCCGGAGATCGCCGCGGCCCTCGACGCGGAGCTGGTCCGCCAGCAGTCCACGCTGGAGATGATCGCCTCGGAGAACTTCGCACCGCTCGCGGTGATGGAGGCCCAGGGCTCGGTCCTGACCAACAAGTACGCCGAGGGCTACCCGGGCCGCCGCTACTACGGCGGCTGCGAGCACGTCGACGTCGCCGAGCAGATCGCCATCGACCGGGTCAAGGAGCTGTTCGGCGCCGAGTACGCCAATGTGCAGCCGCACTCGGGCGCCTCCGCCAACCAGGCGGCCCTGTTCGCCCTCGCCCAGCCCGGGGACACCGTCCTCGGCCTGGACCTGGCGCACGGCGGCCACCTCACCCACGGCATGCGCCTGAACTTCTCCGGCAAGCAGTTCGACGTGGTCGCCTACCACGTGGACGCCGCCACCGGCCTGGTCGACATGGCCGAGGTGGAGCGGCTCGCCAAGGAGCACCGCCCGAAGGTGATCATCGCCGGCTGGTCGGCGTACCCGCGGCAGCTGGACTTCGCCGCCTTCCGCCGGATCGCCGACGAGGTCGGGGCCTTCCTGTGGGTCGACATGGCCCACTTCGCCGGCCTGGTCGCGGCGGGGCTGCACCCCAACCCGGTGCCGTACGCGGACGTGGTGACCTCCACGACGCACAAGACCCTCGGCGGTCCGCGCGGCGGGATCATCCTGTCCCGCGGCACGGACTTCGCGAAAAAGCTGAACTCCTCGGTCTTCCCCGGTTTCCAGGGCGGCCCGCTGGAGCACGTGATCGCGGCGAAGGCGGTGGCCTTCAAGGTCGCGGCGTCCGAGGAGTTCACCGAGCGCCAGCGCCGTACAGTGGAGGGCGCGAGGATCCTCGCCGAGCGCCTGACGGCCCCGGACGCCCGCGAGGCCGGCGTGAACGTGCTGACCGGCGGCACGGACGTGCATCTGGTCCTGGTGGACCTGCGCGAGTCCGCGCTGGACGGCCGGCAGGCCGAGGACCGGCTGCACGAGGTCGGCATCACCGTCAACCGCAACGCGGTCCCGAACGACCCGCGGCCCCCGATGGTGACCTCGGGTCTGCGGATCGGCACGCCGGCCCTGGCCACCCGCGGCTTCACGGCCGAGGACTTCGCCGAGGTCGCGGACGTGATCGCCGAGACGCTGAAGCCGTCCTACGACGCCGGGGCCCTCGCGGCCCGGGTGCGGGCCCTGGCCGCCAAGCACCCGCTGTACCCGGGTCTGAACAAGTAAGTCATCCCTTCGGGCGCCGCGCACATCCTCCGGACACCCCGGCGTGTGCGCGGCGCACCGGCCGCCCCTCGCGGGCGTCCTTCCGCACAAGGAGTCACCGTGGCCATCTCGGTCTTCGACCTGTTCTCGATCGGCATCGGGCCGTCGAGCTCCCACACGGTCGGTCCGATGCGCGCGGCACGCATGTTCGCCCGCCGCCTGGACAAGGAGGGCCTGCTGTCCTCGGTGCACTCCGTCCGGGCCGAACTGTACGGCTCCCTCGGGGCCACCGGCCACGGCCACGGCACCCCCAAGGCGGTGCTGCTCGGCCTGGAGGGCGCCTCCCCGCGCACCGTCGACGTGGAGACCGCCGACGCACGCGTGGAAGCGATCAAGACCTCCGGCCGCCTGACCCTGCTCGGCGAGCGGGAGATCGCCTTCTCCTTCGACGACGACCTGGTGCTGCACCGCCGCAAGGCACTCCCCTACCACGCCAACGGCATGTCCCTGTGGGCGTACGACGCCTCGGGCGACGAGCTGCTGGCCAAGACGTACTACTCGGTCGGCGGCGGCTTCGTCGTGGACGAGGAGGCGGTCGGCGCGGACCGGATCAAGCTGGACGACACCGTCCTGAAGTACCCCTTCCGCACCGGCGACGAGCTGCTGCGCCTGACCCGGGAAACGGGCCTGTCGATCTCCTCGCTGATGCTGGAGAACGAGCGGGCCTGGCGCACCGAGGAGGAGATCCGTGCCGGCCTGCTCGAGATCTGGCAGGTGATGCGCGAGTGCGTCCGGCGGGGCATGACCCGCGAGGGCATCCTGCCGGGCGGCCTGAAGGTCCGCCGCCGTGCCGCCGTGACCGCCCGCCAGCTGCGCGCCGAGGGCGACCCCGCCGCCCGCGCCATGGAGTGGATCACGCTGTACGCGATGGCGGTGAACGAGGAGAACGCGGCCGGCGGCCGGGTGGTGACCGCTCCGACCAACGGCGCGGCCGGCATCATCCCCGCCGTCCTGCACTACTACATCGACTTCGTGCCCGGCGCGGACGAGGACGGTGTGGTCCGCTTCCTGCTCGCCGCCGGCGCCATCGGCATGCTCTTCAAGGAGAACGCCTCCATCTCCGGCGCCGAGGTCGGCTGCCAGGGCGAGGTCGGCTCCGCCTGCTCGATGGCGGCGGGCGCGCTCGCCGAGGTGCTGGGCGGCACACCGGAGCAGGTGGAGAACGCCGCCGAGATCGGCATGGAGCACAACCTGGGCCTGACTTGCGACCCGGTGGGCGGCCTGGTGCAGATCCCGTGCATCGAGCGCAACGGCATGGCCGCGGTCAAGGCCGTCACGGCCGCCCGCATGGCCCTGCGCGGCGACGGCTCCCACAAGGTCTCGCTGGACAAGGTCATCAAGACCATGAAGGAGACCGGTGCCGACATGTCGGTGAAGTACAAGGAGACGGCGCGCGGCGGTCTCGCGGTGAACATCATCGAGTGTTGAGTAAACGCGTGCGTCCGGAAGGCCGAACGCGTCGTAGGGTCGCCAACTGGTACGACACTCGTACGACCACGATCAGTAAGTAGGCTGTAGCGGTCGCACAGTCGTTGCGGAAGTCTCGGGGGGTGTGGTGCACGGCGCGACTCTGCCGCTGCGAATCGGCCCGTATCTCGTCGAGCGGCGGCTCGGCGCCGGTGGGATGGGGGAGGTGTACCTCGCTTACTCCGTCGCGGGTGAACCGGTCGCCGTCAAGGTGATCCGTCCCGACCGCACGGATCCGCACACGCGTGCCCGTTTCGAGCGCGAGGCGACCATCGCGCGTACGATCTCGGGAACAGGCCGTGTGGCCCGTTTCATCGACGCGGATCCTTTCGCCGAGCAGCCCTGGCTGGCCATGGACTACGTCCCCGGGCGCCCGCTCTCCGACGTCGTGAAGGATCAAGGTCCACTATCCGCGCCACTCGTGGCGAGCCTCGGCGCCCTTCTGGCCGAGGGGCTCGCCGCCGTCCACGCAGCAGGCCTGGTGCACCGTGACCTGAAGGCGCAGAACGTCATCCTCGGTGACTTCGGACCCGTGATCATCGACTTTGGCCTCGGCGCTTTCATCGGGGCGTCCAAGGGGTCGCTGACGCAAGCCGGCTCGGTCATCGGCACGGTGCGCTGCATGCCACCCGAGCAGGCCATGGGCGAGCTGGAGGTGACGCAGGCCGCCGATGTGTACGGCCTGGGCACCGTACTCCTGTACGCGGCGACCGGCCACTACCCGTACGACGGCGCCCGGTGGGAGGCTGTCGCAGCGCAGGTGGTCAACCCGGAGGTCGGCCCCGATCTGTCCGGGCTGCCCGATGAACTGGTGCCCGTCGTGACGACCATGCTGGCGCACAGGGCGGACGACCGGCCCTCCCTGGAGGAGGTGATCCGGCAGTGTACCGATCTCCTCCGTCTGCTGGGAACGAGTCCAGCCCGTGCCCGGCGCGCTCTCATCCAGGAGACGACGGCGACGGACCATCCGACGATGGTGTTGCCGCAACCTGATGCGCGGATGTTGGACCGGCTCGACTCGCTGGAACGGCAGCTGCGCGCAGAGTCGGAATCTCCGGCGGAGAGCGTTCCTGTCCCCGCGCCGGGCCCGCAATCGGCTCCGGGCGCGGCATCCGGGCACGAGCCGGGGTCCAGGAGGGGAAGCCCGGACAAGCCCGCACCCCGAAGGGGCCGTCCTCCCGCTTCCCGCAGGGTCGCCGAGGAGTTGCGCGAGCGCTACGCGGCCAAGCCGACGCTTGCCTGGTCGAAGCGTTGATCCACTCCCCCCGTCTGTCAGCGACGGGGGCCGGTTCAGGGCGTTGATCACCTCGCGCCCCATACGTGCACACTGCACATCACCGATCACAGTCCACAGAGGAGCACCACGTGACCACGGCGATGCAGCCCGAGGTTCCTGAGGCACGCGACGCCGAGGCGACGGAGTTCGCGTATCCGGCCGGCACGAGGCCGGCCTTGGCCCCCGGTGCCCAGGTGCGCATCCGGGACGAGCAGTGGCTCGTGAAGTCCGTCGCGGAGTCCCGTGACGGGCTCATGGTCGAGGTCAGCGGGGTCTCCGCGTTCGTCCGTGGCACGGACGCAGTCTTCTACTCCGGCCTGGACCAGATCGACGTACTCGATCCGCGCAAGACCCGGCTCGTTCCCGACGACACCTCCAAGCACGCCAAAGCCCGCCTCTATCTGGAGGCGGTCATCCGAAAGACTGCGCTGCCGCAGACCGAGCACGGCATCGCCCTCGCCGACTCCTTCCTCATGGACCGGCAGGAGCATCAGCTGCGTCCCGCCGAGCTGGCGCTGTCGATGCGGAACCCACAGCCGCGGCTGCTGATCGCCGACGTGGTCGGCCTGGGCAAGACCCTGGAGATCGGCATCACGCTCGCCGAGCTGATCCGGCGCGGGCGTGGCGAGCGCATCCTCGTGGTCACGCCCGCCCATGTGCTGGAGCAGTTTCAGCGCGAGCTGTGGACCCGCTTCTCCCTGCCGTTGGTGCGCCTGGACTCCACCGGTATCCAGCGCATCCAGCAGGAGATCCCTGCGGGCCGGAACCCCTTCGCCCACTTCAAACGAGTCATCGTCTCCGTCGACACCCTCAAGTCGGCGACGTACGCGCACCACCTGGAGAACATCACCTGGGACGCGGTGGTCATCGACGAGGCACACAACCTTGTGAACAAGGGCACCCGGAACAACGCCCTCGCCCGCCGTCTCGCCGAGCAGACCGATGCGCTGATCCTGGCCTCCGCCACCCCGCACAACGGCGACGCCGAATCCTTCGCCGAGCTGATCCGGATGCTCGACCCGGCGGCGATCGCCGATCCCAAGAACTACAAGGTCGCCGACCTCGACCACCTCTACATCAGGCGGACCAAGACCGACCGCGAAGTACGCGACGGCCTCAAGGACAAACCGTGGGCCGAACGCGGTCCCTCGCTGCCGGTGCCCGCGCACGCGACGCCGAAGGAAATCGCCATCCTCGAGAAGCTGGCGCGCGAGTGGACCCCTGGTGACCCGAATCGTGCGTCGGTCTGCGCCGACCCGCTGGTCGGCTACAACTTCCTCAAGGCGTTCCTCTCCTCCCATGTCGCCCTGCGGGAGTCCCTCGCCAGGCGCCGTGAGTACATGAACAATCGGAAGAACGGCACCGCGAAAGGCGGCAAGGCCAAGACCGCGGCGGACGACGACGCCCGCCGCGCCGCTCTCGCCGCCGAGAGCAAGGCCCTCACCGAGCTGGAGGCGTTGGTTTCGGACTTCACCGACGAGGACTCCGCCAAGCTCGACACACTCGTACGCACGCTCAGGGACGACCTCGGTGTCGGACCGGCCTCCGAGCGGCGCGTCGTGATCTTCTCCGAGCGGGTCGACACGCTGAACTGGCTGGCCCAGGTGGTTCCGGCCCGCCTCGGCTTCAAGAAGAAGCACCAAGCCAAGCCGGACGAGGCGCGTCCGTGGAAGGCGTACGACGGCGCCGTTGAGGTCATGCACGGTGACATCACCAACGACCAGCAGCAGCAGGAGATCGTCGACCGCTTCGGCCGGCGTGAGGAACCGGTGCGGCTGCTCTTCACCGGAGACATCGCCTCCGAGGGCGTCAACCTGCATCATCAGTGCCACGATCTCATCCACTACGACCTGCCCTGGTCCCTCATCCGGATCGAGCAGCGCAATGGACGCATCGACCGCTACGGACAGGCGGTCAGCCCCGAGTTCCGTGCGCTCATCCTGACCGCCGACGTGCCCTGGCGCCGCGACGAGGAGAGCGGCGAGATGCTCACGCTCGACGACCGGCTCGTCGGCGCTCGTCTGCTGCGGCGTGAGGCCCAGGCGCACGAGATCGAGACCGGCGAGGGCAGCGCCGAGGCTGTCACTGGCCTCTACAACGACAAGAAGGAAGAGGACCGTCTCACCCGTGACCTCATCAAGGGCGGCACCGTCGAACGCTCCCTCAAGCAGTCCCGGCAGGAGTCCGGCGGTGTCCTCGCCGGACTGCTCGCCGGTGCCAACGCCCGGCTGGCCGACCCGGCGGCTGCCCCGGCCACCGTCGGCAGGGCCCCGGTTCCCGAAGCGGACGTTCCCCATGTGTTCGCGAACACCAAGGCGTACTTTCAGGCCGCGGTGGAGCTCATCTACCCGGCGGCTGAGCGCGAGGCCCTGAACTGGAAGCCCGAGACGGCGGGTGGGCGCATCGAGTTCACTCCGCCCGACGATCTCCAGTACCGCCTCCGGGAACTGCCGAAGTCGTACTTGGAGCAGGAGAAGATCCTCACCACCCCCAAGCACGAGGGCACGCTGCGCATCACCTTCGACAAGAAGTACGCGGCGGACCGGCTGGAAGCCGCCCGCAACGCCAAGCAGGGCAAGACCGGCCACCCCACCTCCCAGTGGCCCAACGTCTCCTATGTCTCCGACATCCACCCCGTGCTCGACTGGGTGACGGACAAGGTCCTCGCCAAACTCCGCTACGACGAAGCGTTCGTACTCGCCTACCACCCCGATGTGGACAAGGCCAAACGGATCGACGCCGCCCTCCCCGCGGCACTCACCGGTCCGGTCTGCCTCCTCCAGGGCGTCTACTCCAACGCAGCGGGCAAGCCGACGGTCGTCGAGTGGATGGCCGTCACCGGCCTCGCTGAGGCCGCGCCCCGCGTATGGCGCATGGACTCGGCTTTCCTCGCCGCCTGCGGCGTAGGCCCCGACATGCCCGGCCGTGGCCGCCCCGTCAACCCCGACCTCCTTCAAACGCTGGTCCCGGCGGCCGTCGACGCGGCCGAGACCCACCTGCGCGAGCGCCGCGCCGACTACGACAAGCAGGTCGATGCCTACCTGGCGCCCTACGAGAACCGCGTGCAGGCCTGGGAGCAGGGCGCCCTGATCGCCGTAGGAAACCAGGAGCGCCGGCGTCGGCAGGTGTACGACACAGCCGCACGCCGCCGCAACCTCGTACGCCGCCTGCGTACCGACGGCGACCCGATGCTGCGGGTCCTCGCCGTTCTCGAGCCCCTTCACATCACCGCGTCCACCGCGCAGGCCGAGGAGCCCGCACGATGAGCTACACCTACGACTCCTTCGCCAATCGCGGCGAATACCTCTCCGCCCACTACTTCAGCGAGGAGCTGGAGTACACCCTCAAGAAGAGCAAGGCGGGTGAAGAAGGTCTGTTCACCCTCTGGACCAGCCGCGAGACCGACCCGCACGACCCCCGTCCCACCCCCCGCGAACTGCTCCCCCGGCTCCGCGGTGAGTACCAAGCCACCGTGCGTCCCTTCCTGGCCTCCCGCGCCCAGCGGGAGGAACCCGGCAGCACCTACGACGACCCGACGGGCGAGTGGGCCGAGCACCTCACCACCTGGCACACCGCCGTGCTCAAGGCCCTCGGCTACGGCGGTGACCGGCCCGAACCGATCACCGTGCACAACGCCGGCCGCGACTACGAGCTTCAGACCGCCTGGCACGGAGATGGCATCGTTGCCCTCGACTGCGGCTGGACCGCCACGCTCGACCACGCACTCGACCCCGACAAGGCAGGGCGGCTCCTCCACCCCCTCAAGACCGCCGACGGTCTCCTCGAAGCAGGCGAGAAGCTGGCCAGCTGGCTTTTCCAGAGCGAACTGCACGAGCCCGGCGGCGACGCCCCTCGCTTCGTTCTGCTGCTCTGCGGCGGCGTCCTCGTCCTTGCCGACCGAAGTGCCTGGGCCGAGGGTCGCTACCTCGCCGTCAGCCTCGACACGGCTTTCGCCCGTAATGACACAGCGAAGGCCGGCGAACTCGCCCTGCTCGCCGCCCTCTTCTCGCACGACATGCTCGCGCCCCGTCCCGACGGCAAGGGCCGACGCATCGACGACCTGCTGAAGGCGTCCCGCGACAACGCCGTCGGAGTCAACTCCGAGCTGCGCAAGGGACTCCAGCGCTCGGTCGAGATCATCGCCAACGAGGTCCTGGCCCGTCTGCGTGAGGCGGGGGTCGAGCCACGGGAGATCGAGGACCCCAAGCAGGGACCGTTCGCCAAGCAGCTCACCCGCGAATCGCTGCGCTACCTCTACCGCATCCTCTTCCTTCTGTACGCGGAGGCACGCCCCGAGCTGGGCATCCTGCCCGTCGAGGACTCCACGTACGAGGCCGGCTACTCGATCGCCCGGCTGCGCGAGTTGGTGGCGCGGGAGCGAAAGCTGGCCGACGAGGAGAGCCGCAAGGGCTTCCACTTGTACACCTCGCTGGACGTTCTGTTCAACAAGGTCAACTACGGTCACCGTCCGCACGGCACCGAACCGGACGACCACAAGCCCGCCGCCGAGCGCAGCGAGCAACGCGGCCTGCGTTTCGAGGCGCTGCGCAGCGAGCTGTTCGACCCGAAGGCGATCACTCTCATCGGCCGGCACGTCCTCGACCCGCGGTGGGACGAGGACGGGGACGAGCAGCCTCGGTGGCTCGACCTGCGCCTGCGCAATGAGGCCCTGCACCAGGTGCTGCGTCTGCTGACCATGAAGGAGGCCAGTCGGAAGGGGCGGCAAGGCGGGTTCATTTCCTACCGCAACCTCGGCATCAACCAGCTCGGCGCGGTCTACGAGGGCCTGATGTCCTACACCGGCATCATCGCCGAGGAAGAACTGGCCGAGGTCGCCAAGCCCGGCGCGAAAAAGGGAGGCAAGCAGTACGGCGACCCGGAGAAGGGCTCCTGGCTCATCCCCGCGGACCGGCTGAAGGACTACCCGGAGAACACGCATGTTGTGTACTCCGCCCAGGATGCCGAACAGTACGGTCTGCGCGGCCCGAAGAAGTACGATCCGGGCACGTTCGTCTACCGCCTGGCCGGCCGTGACCGAGAGACCTCCGCCTCGTACTACACCCCCGAGTCCCTCACCAAGGTCACCGTCGAACTGGCTCTCAAACACCGCCTCGACCAGGAAAAGGACGCGGACGGCAACACGATCCGGACACGGGCGAGCGAGCTGCTGCGCTACACGATCTGCGAGCCCGCCCTGGGATCCGGCGCGTTCCTCAACGAGGCGATCAACCAGGTCGCCGAGGAGTACCTCAAACGCCGCCAGGAGGAACTGGGCGTCAGCCTGGACACCTCGAAGGCCCTGGACGCCAAGCAGAAGGTGAAGGCGTACATCGCCCTCCACAACGCGTACGGGGTCGACCTGAACGCGACGGGTGTGGAGCTGGCCGAGGTGTCCCTCTGGCTGAACACCATGCACCCGGGCATGCGGGCGCCGTGGTTCGGTCTGCACCTGCGGCGCGGCAACTCGCTGATCGGCGCGCGGCGATGGGTGTACGAG
This sequence comes from Streptomyces thermodiastaticus, assembly GCF_014656135.1. GTDB lineage: Bacteria > Actinomycetota > Actinomycetes > Streptomycetales > Streptomycetaceae > Streptomyces > Streptomyces thermodiastaticus. The sequence goes on along the minus strand of NZ_BNBV01000022.1, from coordinate 24,522 downwards.
GCGGAGCGCATCATGAAGGAGCGGACGATCGGCGCCCAGACGCCGACCAAGCTGCCCTTCCGAGCGCCAAAGGACGGTGCGAAACAACTGCTGCCCGAAGGGGCTGTGCATCAGTTTCTTCTGCCCACGCCCGGCTGGGGTGCGGTCGCAGGGGCCAGCGGCGATGCGAAGAAGCTGGTCGAGCAGCTCGCCGGGCCGCAGGCGGAGCAGCTGAAGACCTGGAAGAAGGGCATCCTGACCAAGCCCAAGTCGACTGGTGGCAAGAGCAGCCAACTCGCCCGGTTGCAGGCTGCGGCCCGTCGGGTCGAGTTCCTGTGGCAGCTGGTGGCCAAGCGCATGGAGCTGAGCGAACGGGAGATCGCCCGCACGATCGACGTATGGGGTACCGACCGCGCGGAGGACGCGGAGGAGTACGCCTTCCTCCGTCGCGACAAGCAGAACGCGGACCGAAGCCTGCCGATGACCAAGGAGCAGGTCTTCAAGGACCTCTTCGACGCAGAAGGCTCCCCGTACTGGCGGCTCAAGCAGGTCATGGACGCCTGGTGCGCGCTGTGGTTCTGGCCGCTGGACAAGGTGGGCCTGCTGGACGGGTCGGACGCGGAGTACGCCACGGCCCCGGTGGTGACGGCACAAACGGGCGCCGACCTGGATGCGCTGCTGTCGTCGGTGGCCGGGCAGTCCGTCCAGACCGGGCAGCAGCCAGTGCCTGCGCCGAGACCCGCACCTCAGTTCGTCGAGAACAGACCGCTGTTCACCATGGACGGTGACCAGATGTCCTTCGGCGAGAGCGGGGACGACGACGCACTCGTGGTGAAGAAGGAGATCAAAAAGGGGCGTGGCTCATCCAGCCCCAGGAAGCCCGCAGGCGTGACGCGCCGCCGGGACGTCATCCCGCTCGCGAGCCTGGACGACTGGATCGCCTTCCTGGAGTCCATGGTGGGCACGGGACCGATCCCGGAGAACACCTTCGCCACGGCCGTCGACTCCCTCGAGGAACTGAAGGCTCTCGAAGACCTGATCCAGGCCGAGATGGGCATGGACGACGCCCGCAAGGCGGTGGAGACGCGCTATCCGTGGATGCGGATCGTCCGCGACATCGCTGATGAACAGGGTTTTCTTCACTGGGAGTTGGACTTCGCCGGCATCTTCACCGGCGAGTCCGGGGGCTTCGACCTCCAGGTGGGAAACCCGCCGTGGGTGCGGCCGGAATGGAAGGAAAACTCGGTCCTCGCAGAGTACGAGCCGTGGTTCATGCTCACGGAGAAGCCGAAGGCGGAGGACAAGAACCGGAGACGGGAGGCCGAGCTGGCGCGGAAGGAGGTGCAGGAGTATCTGCTCGGCGAGGTGACGAACACGGTGACAGTGGCCAGCTATCTGTCTGCCTCGCCTGTCTACCCGCTGATCTCAGGTAGCCGTCCGGACCTTTATCGAGCGTTCATGTGCGAGGTGTGGGACCACGCCGGGCGCGGTGGTACGGCCGGCATGGTTCACCCCGACACCCACTTCGCGGGTGACGCGGAAACCGAGCTGCGGGCGGCGGCGTACCGGCGGCTGCGCGTGCACGGTGACTTCGTCAACGCGGGCAACCGCTTCTTCCCGCCGCCGGTGGGTCGGTCCAGTCACTTCGGTGTGCACATCTACGGCACCGAAGGGGAGATCTCCTTTGACTCTCTGTCGTGGCTCTTCACCGTCGACTCGCTTCGCCTGTCCGCCTCCGCCGAGAACGCCGGGGTCGATCCCGGCGTAAAGTACGACGGAGACTGGGACGAACGCCCCCATCCGAAGCGTGTCATCCGCGTCACCCGCGACACCCTCGCGCGGTGGCGTCGGCTGACGGGTGACGAAGGACCACTGGAGCACACGCGTCTGCTCACACCAGTGAGTACGGCCGAGGACCCGGCCATCGACGCGCTGGGAACATACCCCCTGCGTCTTGGAAGTTTCAAACCCGATATCACACAGGGTTACAACGAAACCACGTCAAAGGTGGCACAGTTCGGCCCGGACAAGAAGCAGCGACTCATCGACTACAACACCGGCGTCGTCGGCCAGGAGGACTACCACGCGAAGACGTGGAGCGACGTCATCCTCAAGGGGCCGCAGATCGGCGTCGCCAACCCGATGTTCAAGCAGCCCAGCCAGGGCGGCGGAGAGGTCCGAGGCCTCGACCCGAGGGCGCTCGCGGATGACGCCGTGCCGGAGTCCGAGTACCGGTGTGTGGCTCCTCGCGATGTCTTCCTGGGGGAACAGGACCGATGGGTCCACTGGGACAAGTACGAGGCGCTTCTCGCGTCGGAGGAGGAGCGGGAGCGGACGCGGCTACGGGTCGCAGAGAAGCGCAAGATGCTGCCGGAGGAAATCGAGAACGAGCAGGTGGAGAAGTTCCTACTGGCGCAGGCGAGTCATCGGTATACCGAGGACTATCGGCTTGCGTGGCGGCGGCAGATCGCGCCCGATACGGAGCGCGCCCTCTACGCAGCGTTGATTCCGCCTGGCGTTTCTCACGTCCATATGGTCCACAGCGCCCGGGTCAAGAACGAGCGCCTTACAACACTTAATGCTGGTTTCTGGGCTTCTCTACCGCTCGACTATCTGCTGCGCACTTCCGGGCGGTCTGACCTCCAAGTAGCTGGCGCTCGCACGATGCCTGCCACCCAAGAGCACCACCCCCTGGCCCCCGCCCTCATCCTCCGCACCCTCCGCCTGAACGCCCTCACCACCGCCTACGCCGACCTCTGGGCCGAGCTGTACGACCCCGAGTGGCCCGGCTATGAGCCCTGGGCGATCAAGTGGCCCCACATGAAGACCGAGCTGCACGAGGTCACCCCCACCTGGCAGCGCGACACCCCCCTGCGCACCGAGTACGCCCGACGCGCCGCCCTCGTCGAGATCGACGCGCTCGTGGCCGTGTGGCTCGGAATCGACGCCGACACGCTCATCGCCATGTACCGTGCTCGTTTCCCGATCATGCAGGACTTCGACCGGGTGACGTGGTTCGACGCCGAGGAGCGGAAGATCGCCGGGGACCGGTACACGTACGGATTCGACCAGACGAAGGAGCACTGGACCCAGTTCGAGGCCTACCTCAAGGATCCCGAGACCGCCCCGGTCCCCGACGGATACACCGCTCCCTTCTACAAAGCCGACCGTGAGCGCGAGATGCGGGAAGCACACGCCTACTTCACACAGCGTCTCGACGAAGCCGTCGCGAAGGGTCTGTGGGACCCGGAGAAGATGGAGGTCCCGGGCAAGTGAGACCGACCCTCGAAGCACAAGGGCTGAAGGAGAGCCTGCTCCAGTACCTGTCCACGACGTACGGCCTCGCGGACGAGGGCGCTCGCAAGGCCCTGCACGCCTTTCTCGAGGACGAGACGACAGGCATGTTCCGCGGCCCGTTCCTGCGGCTGCGTACGCCCTTCACCCCGGCCGAGGACGGCTGGCAGCAGCACCTGGACTGGGTGCGTACCGACGGCTGGAGGCCGTACGCGCACCAGGCCCGCGCCTTCGCCCGGCTCACCTCGAAGGACGGCCACACGCCTCAACCGACGGTGGTCACCACGGGCACCGGGTCCGGTAAGACGGAGTCTTTCCTCTACCCCGTGCTCGACCACTGTGCCCGCGAGCGCGCCGCCGGGAACGGCGGGATCAAGGCGGTCTTCCTCTACCCGATGAACGCCCTCGCCACCGACCAGGCGGCCCGCATCAACGGACTGCTCACCGAGTACGCCGAGCTGAGCGGCGTACGCGCCGGCCTGTACATCGGGGACAAGGCGGCCACGCACTACGACAAGGTCTACACCCGCCGCCAGGACATGCAACTGTCCCCGCCGGACATCCTGATCACCAACTACAAGATGCTCGACCTGCTGCTCCAGCGTGCCGCCGACGCACCGCTGTGGGACGGCAGCGACATCCGCTATGTGGTCGTCGACGAGTTCCATACCTACGACGGCGCGCAGGGGACCGACGTGGCCATGCTGCTGCGCCGACTCGCCATCGCCGTCGGCGCCACGAGGCCCGGTAGTCCGCTCGGCACGATCACTCCGGTCGCCACGTCCGCGACCCTGGCCTCCAGCACCGACGAGGACGGAGTGCGCCGGCTTCTCTCCGTGGCCACCAACGTCTTCGGCACCGAGTTCACCGAGGACGCGATCATCGGGGAGGACCGGCTGACGGTCGACGAGTTCATGCTCGACGCGTCGATCCCGGACGCGAAGTTCCTGCCCGGCCAGGCCACGCCCCCCGAGACGCTGACCGCGTTGCCGGATCCCGCCTCCGGTCCCGAAGCGCTCGCGGACCTCGCCGAGGCCGTCACCGGAACCCGTACGGCCGATCCGGTCACCCTCGGTGCCACGCTCAAGCGCAACCGGCTCACGTACGCGGTGCTGAAGGCCTTCGACGGGACCGTGCGCACGTACGACGAGGTGCTCGACGTGATGCGCCGCAGCGGGGCCAAGAGCTGGGACGAGGCGATCACGACACGGCCGCAGATCGCCGCCCTGGCGCTCGCCCGCTTCGTCGCACTGCTGTCCGTGGCACGTGACCCGGACGCACCGGCCGCGCTCAGCCGTCCTCTCGTGCAGGTCGAGGTGCACCAGTGGGCGCGGTCCGTCACACGCGTGCTGCGTGGTGTACTGCCGTGGCCGAAAGCAGAGTTCGCCTGGGACACCACCGGGGCTCAGAGCCGACTGCGTACCACGCCGGACACGACCACCTCACGCGACACCAGGATCTTCCTGCCCGCCGTGTACTGCCGTGAGTGCGGGCGATCCGGATGGTCGGTTCTGGCTCCGGAGTCGGACCTGGAGGAGCTGGAGTTCGAGGCTCACAAGATCCGCCGCGCCACCGTCACCGCCGAGAAGGCCAAAGTACGCACCTTGGTGGCGGCCACCGACAGCGAGGCCCGTGAAGGCAACGGCCGTACAGCCATGGCCCCGGCGGCGCAGAGGTCGCTGACCACCGGCGGCGCAGGTGTGCTGATGGTCCTCGACGGGCCCTCGCGGCGTCTGCGTCTGCCCGACCCCCGGGCCGACTACGACGACGAGGGCAACCCTCAGCCTGCCGGTCCCGACTCGGCATTCGTCCTCGTGCAGCTCGGCGACACCGCGGAACGTGCCGCCAAGGACGATTGGTGCCCCGCGTGCGGCACGCACAACGCGATCCGCTTTCTCGGTACCGGAGCCGCCGCGCTCGCGGCCGCGTCCGTCACCCAGCTGTTCACCGGCGGGGAGATGGACAAGGAGCAGGGTGAGACCAAGACGCTGATGTTCAACGACTCGGTGCAGGACGCCGCGCACCGGGCCGGATTCGTCGCCTCCCGCTCGTACACGTTCTCCCTGCGGGCACTGTTCGCCAAGCACTTGAGCGAGGAGCGACCCAGCGCGCTCAACGATCTCGTCGCCGACGTCGTCGCGGCCACCACTGATCGCGAGACGCTCGCCGCGGTCGTCCCTCCGGACCTGCACGACGACACGGGTGTGGCGCGTCTGCTGTCGGGCAAGGGCCGTGGCGGAGACAAGAAGACCTGGGACCTGATCGGTGAACGGTTCGCATTCGAGGCCGTGATGGAGTTCGGCCACCGGTCCCGCAACGGCCGTACCCTCGAACTGACCCGCACTGCAGCCGCCTGGGTTGACATCCCTGACGAGCGGGAGGCCGTGGCGATCGTACGCGCCGCTCATGAAGAAGCCACGCACCGTGGACTGGCCCTCACCGAACACGACGACGCCCGCTATCTGGCCTTCCTGCGCGGCCTGGTGGAACGGCTGCGCACGCGGGGAGCGGTCGGGCACCGGTGGCTGGAGAGGTTTCTCGACGAGGCGGGCACCAGCCGCTACTACATCTGGGGCGGCCGCCCGCGCGGCATGAAGGCGTTCCCCAAGGGCGTCTCCGCGCCGACCTTCCTGCTCGCGCGCCCCAAGCAGGGCAGCGAGTTCGACTTCGCCGCCGGGCGTTTGTCCTGGTACCAGACCTGGGCGCAGCGCTGCTTCGACATGACCCGTGAACAGGCCGACGAGTTCTGGGTGCGGCTGCTGCCTCGACTCACCGATGCGGGACTGCTCGCGGCACGCACCCCCGGCGATACGACTGCCCGGCTGTACGGCCTCCAACCTGGCGCCGTGCGACTTCAGTTGTTGTCGGACTCGCAGGTCAACGTGGCGTACGTACGCTGCCCGAAGTGCTTCTGGGAGCAGACGGTCCACCCCTCGCTGCTGGCGCAGTACCACGATCAGCCCTGTCAGGCGTACCGCTGCACGAACGGGCGGCTGGTCGCCGGTGACCGGTGGCTGGAGACCGTCGACCGGCACGACCGGGACCGCGACTACCGTGACGACTACTACCGCAGCCTGTATCGGCGAGCGGGTACCTACCAGGTCATCACCGCCGAGCACACCGGCCTGCTCTCCCGCGGCAAGCGCGAACGCGTCGAGGAGGCCTTCCGCAGCGGCGAGGGCTTCAACGACCCCAACGTGCTGTCCTGCACACCTACATTGGAAATGGGCATCGACATCGGCGACCTCTCCGCCGTCGTCCTCGGTGCCCTGCCGCGGCGGCCGGCCAACTACGCCCAGCAGGCGGGCCGTGCCGGACGTCGCACCGGCAACGCCTTTCTGCTGACCATCCCCGACCGCTCCCGGCGCGACCTGTACTTCCTCGACCGGCCACGCGACATGATCGACGGCCGGATCGTGCCGCCTGGTTCGTACCTGTCAGCCATCGAAATCCTGCGCCGTCAGTACACCGCCCACCTCCTCGACCTCGCGGCTCGCGGCCGTCTGCTGCGCGAGGACGGCAGACCGCTCGCCGCACTGCCGCGTCGCGTCGATGAACTGTTCGGTCCCTCCGGTTACCTGGCCGACTTCACCGAGGCCGCCCTCGCCCACGGCGAGGAACTCGTCGCAGACTTCCTTGCGCTCTTCCCGACCGGCGTGGACGACACCGCCAAGGAGGAGCTGAAGAAGTACGCTGTGCGCCGCATCCGCAGCACGATCGAGAAGGCCGAACGCGAGTGGGAGCGCGAAAACCAGAAGCTGCGCACGCGTATCCGAGCCATCCGCTCCGCGATCGACGAGCTCAAGGAGGGCGACGACGATCAGGCGCGTACGAAGGCGGAGCTGGAGGCCGAGCTGGGAGCCCTGTCCCGGAAGGGCGCCGAACGTCAGCGCCGGCCCGCCCAAACCGTGTTGTGCGACCTCGGTCTGCTGCCCAACTACGCGCTGCTCGATGCCACGACCACCTTGCACTCCACCGTCTTCTGGCCTGAGGGCAGCACGTCAGAGGGGCGCGTCCGCTACAAGTCGAAGTCTTTCTCCTACGACCGGCCGCGCGGTTACGCCCTTTCGGAGCTGGCCCCCGGCAACACCTTCTACGCCGAGGGTTACAAGCACCGCATCACCGGTATCGACATCGTCACCGGTGGTGATCAGGACTGGCGCTACTGGCGCTTCTGCCCCTCGTGCGGCTATGTCCGCACCGAGAACGCCGAGGCCGACACGGCGCCCTGCCCGCGCTGCGGGGAGGCGGGCATCGCTGACTCCGGCTGTCTGTGGCAGATCGTCCAGCCCCGTGTCGTCACAGCCCGCGAGAAGCGTGAGGACGCCAGGATCGGCGACGAGAGCGACGAGCGCGATCACCGCTTCTATTCAGTCGTCGACATGGTGGACATCGATCCCGAGCACTTCGCAGTGGGCAAGTCGTGGCGGCACACCAAGGAGATCTTCGGCGTCGACTACACCCGCCGGGCTGTCATCCGCCGCGTCAACACGGGACCGCTCAGCGTAGGCGCCCAGGACAGCGACCAGCTCGCCGGGCGGCGCGTACGTATCGCTCCGTTCCATGTGTGTACCGCCTGCGGGGCCGCGAGCGCCGACGGCCGTCCGGTATTCGACGACGACCGCGATGCCGTGGACAATTCCGCCAATCGCCGGCGGGACCTCAAGCACCACACCCCGTGGTGCCCGCTGCGGCGCGGCAAGAAAGGCGTACCCCAGGAGCCGGTCCTGCTCGCTCACGAGCTGGAGACCGAAGCCTTGCGCATCCTGCTGCCCGCGGCGACCGTGCTCGTCGACGAGAAGGTCCACTCCTTCCAGGCTGCCTTGCGTCTAGGCGTGGACGATGCCTTCGGCGGCGACCCACAGCACCTCGACACCACCCTCGCCACCATGCCGGATCGTGACACCGCGGAAAAGCGGCACTTCCTCGTCCTGTACGACCGTCTTCCGCACGGCACCGGCTACCTCGACCGGCTCACCGACCCCGCGAATTTCCGGCAGGTGCTCGAAGGGGCGCGCCGGCTCCTCCTGGAGTGCCCCTGCGAAGGAGAAGGCGGGCCGGCCTGCCACCGCTGCCTTTATCGCTACGCCGACGAACAGCACATCGAGCGGGTCTCCCGCCAGGCCGCCTTGGAGATCCTCGATCAACTTCTCGGCACCGAGACCGACGCCTGGGACACCGAACCGGTCGGCAACACCGACCAGATCGGGCTGGACGGACAGGTCGAGTCCGACCTCGAAGCACGCTTCCTCAAGGCCCTGCGCGGGTGGGCGGGACAGCGCGCCGACGCCGTACTGGAGGAGAGCGGCGACAACAGTGCCTATCTGCGTCTGAACAAGGTCGGCACCGTGCACGGATGGCGTCTGACCGCCCAGCGCAACGAGGGCTACACTCGTACCGACTTCACCTTCGAACGCGTTGACGGGCCCAAGCAGAAGATCACCGTCTATCTCGACGGACACCGCTTCCACGCCACCCGGCGCCACAACCGGCTTGCCGGAGATGCCGACAAACGCAATCGGCTCCGGGCCGAGGGGCGTACCGTCTTCCAGCTCACCTGGGACGACCTCGACGCCTTCGAACGACTCACGAACACGTCCGAGTCGTCGGCGGACCGGGAGCCGGCCGAGCCGGTCTGGCCGCCCTACCCGGCCAGTGCGCAGGACGTAGCCAAGCAGCTCTACGCCGAGCGTGGTGGTGACGACCTCGCCTCCACCGCCTTCACCGACCCGATGAGCATGCTCCTCGCCTACCTGCGCAACCCCGACGACGTTGCCTGGGGCAAGCGGGCGGCAGCCGTGGTGGGCGGGCTCCTCGGAACCGGCCAGGAGATTCTCGTCGGCAACGGCACCCCAGACCAGACGCGCCGGATGCTCGACCTGCTTCTCGGCGCCTGGGGCCGCGCCGACGGCATCGCCCCGGTACCCGTCCAGGGCACCGGCACGCTCAACCTGTTCCAGACCCGCGACCAGTCCGGTCTGCCCGTCGCCTTTCTGGTCGACGCTGCCACCGGCTACTGGACCGCCCTGGCCTGCCTGGACGACACAGAGCCCGACCAGCTCGGCACACCCGAGCACAAGACGCGGTGGCGCGCCTGGCTCCAGTGGTCCAACATCCTGCAGTTCCTCGCCCACGACGGCGGTGACGGCGTCCAGCTGACCACCGCAACCGCGGGTCGCTTCGACACCGCAATACTCAAGGCCTTCGGCGGAGTCGGCGAACTCGAGTCCCTGATTGTGCGGTACGGCACCGGCGGACCCGTGCCACTGCCCGTGCCCGCGCAGATGTCCCCCGTGGAGGCGTCCAGCGACACACCCCTCGAAGCGGCGCTGCGGGATCTGCTGTGGGACCGGGAAATCCTCGTATACCTCGACGAGGACGAACCCGACGCTCCCCTCACCCGCCTCGCCCATGCCCTGGCCGACGGCGGCAAGAAGGCCCCCGCATACGGCTACGAGCTCGGCGAACGCGGTTGGCTCGCCGACTTCGCCTGGGACCACGGCGACCTGCGCATCGCCGTCATGGCCGAGCCGTACGACCAGGACGACGACGAGAGCGAGAAGACCTGGCGCGCCTACCGCAACGCCGGATTCACCATCCGCTCGGCCGACGACTGGCTCGCCGACCTCGACGCTCTCCTGGCCACTCTCCCCGACGCCACTACCCGCCCCGCCTCCGACGAACAGAGTGCCGCACGATGACCGCACGTCTCAGCCTCTACCAGAAGGCCGAAAACGAGCTCTACAGGATGGACTCGTCGGTCAAGACGAAGTTCTACGACTTCTGTCACCAGTTCCGCCGTGACCCCGATCATCCGAGCCTCGATCTGAGGCCCCTCAAGGGCGACGGCCGCATCTTCCGCGCCAAGATCGACCGCTCTTACCGGGCCCTTCTCGCTCGTGCCGGTGTCGGCGCCGACGGCGTGCAGCAGTGGCTGATCGTCGCCGTCCGCCACCGCAAGGACGTCTACGAAGAGCTCAGCGTCGCCATCAACCGGATCACTGGTGAGATCGAGTTCGTCGACCTCGGTGTAGTCGGCCAAAGTGTCCTTCAGCGGGCGGGACTCCAGCTCACTCCGGCCCCGGACGAGCAAGCCGCACCCGCGGCGGAGCCCACACCCGCGCCCGTCGTAGCAGATCAACCGCCGACCCCTGCCGAACCACTTCTCGTCTGCACCCCTGAGGACCTGCGCCGGCTGGGTGTCGCCGACGCCCTCATCGACCTCGCACTCGCCGTCACGACCGAGGAGGAACTCGACCAACTCATCGCCGGTGCACCGCGCCTGACCGCCGAGGTCCTCACCGGGCTCGGCTCCGGCATGTCCGTCGAGGAAGTCGAACGCGAGATCACCCAGCCTGCTTCCACCGAACTCGAACCTGGCTTCGAGAACGACATGGCGGCAGCCCTGACCCGCACCGCGGTCACCACAGTCGACGACGACATCCGCAACGTCCTCGCCGAGGGCGACTTCCGCGCCTGGAAGGTCTATCTCCACCCCACCCAGCGCAAGATCGTCGAGCGGAACTACAGCGGTCCCGCCCGCGTCAGCGGTGGCCCCGGCACGGGCAAGACCATCGTCGCCCTGCACCGCGTCGCCCGTCTCGCCGCCGCTCTGCCACCCGGCCACGGCAAGCCGATCCTGCTGACGACCTACACCAAGAACCTCACCGCCGACCTGCGCTCCCGGCTCACCTCGCTCATGGATCCGGCGCTGCTGAGCCGGGTCGACATCAAGCACATCGACCAGCTCGCCCAGAGCGTCCTCAACGAGAACTCGGCCCCTGGCTCACAGCGCAGCCTGATCACCGATGACGCGGCCCTGGACGTGCTGCGTGAAGTCCTCTTCGAACACGACGAGCAGCGCTGGGACGCCGAGTTCCTCTTCGACGAATGGGAACAGATCGTCCTCGGCCAGTCCCTTGCCACCCGCCAGGACTACTTCAAGGCCCGCCGCGCCGGTATGGGGCGCGCCCTCAGCCGTCCCGAACGCGCCGTCATCTGGAAGCTGCTCGAACAGTTCACCCTGCGCCTGAACGGGCTGGGCCGTGAGACCTGGGCGCAGGCTGCCGAGCGGGCAGCCCGCTACGAGATGGAACGCGCCCGCAAGATTCAGCTCCGGGCCGAACGCAAGGAGGACATCGGCGGTGGTGACCTGACCCACCTCGACGACAACAGCTCCGCGATGCGCTACCTGCGTCACCGCTACCGGCACATCGTCGTCGACGAGGCTCAGGACCTCAGCCCCGCTCACTGGAAGATGCTGCGCGCCATGGTCGCCCCCGGTTCGAACGACCTGTTCATCGCGAGCGACACCCACCAGCGGATCTATGACCGGCAGGTCACCCTGTCCACAGTCGGCATCAACATCCGCGGCCGTTCCTCGAAACTGACCCTCAGTTACCGCACCACCCAAGAGATCCTCGACCAGGCCGCCAAGGTCGTCCGCGGAGTCACCTACGACGACCTCGACGACGGCACCGAGACCCTCAACGGCTACCACTCTCTGCTGCACGGCCCGGCCCCCGAGTACGTTGCCTGCGACGACTGGACCGACGAGATCACCCAGCTCGCCGAGGCCCTCAAGAGGTGGCGCGAGGAAATCATGCACCCCGCCGAGGACGGCACCGTACGTGACCCCAGCGGCACCATGGCGGTCTGTGTCGCTGATGGCGACATGGCCGGCCGCGTCGCTGCCGACCTGGAGCTCAAGCATGGCATCACCACGGCCACCCTCACCAAGGACGGCCCACAGGGCAGCGGCGAGGTCCACATCGGCACGATGCACCGCTTCAAGGGGCTCGAATACCAGAAACTAGCGATCGTCGGCGCGAGCGCCGGCATCCTCCCACGCACTGCAGTTGTCGAGAAGTACGAGACAAGCGACCCCAAGCGGTATGAACGCGAACTCAAGAAGAGCCGTAATCAGCTCTTCGTGGCCGCCACGCGTGCCCGCGACGCATTGCGCATCTCGTGGCACGGCAGGCCCAGCCCTTTCCTGCCCTTGCAGGAACAGAGAAGCTCTGGCCTTGGTGAATAGGGAGCGACAGAGAATGCGGGCTGTACGTGGGCGCCGGAAAACACGGCATGGCCGGACACCTGAGGAGGCGGCTGCCGGATCCGGGGCCGCGTCTTCGGATGCCGGATCGTGGGCTGGGACCTCAAGGGGGGCCGATCCGGATCGAGGTGGGGCCGCGCGAGGTGAAGAACGGCACCGAGACGCTGGCCCGACGTGTCCCCGGCGGCAAGAACCGGTGCGGGTCGAGGCCGTGGCCGCGCTGCTGCCCGGCATCCTGGAGGAGGACCAGGCGCTGCTGCTGGCGCAGTCCCGGGAGCACCGGGAGAGCCGCACCGTCGAGATGACCACGGTCGAGGAGGCGGCCGAGGCCGCGCGCCGGGTGGGCGCGCATGCCCTGGGCCGCGCTGGGTCCTGAGGGCGAGGAGAGGCTCGCCGGGCTGGGCGTGTCAGTGCGGTGCCTGGTCGCTGCGGACGGCTCGGTGCCCGGCAGCGAGGACCAGCCGGGCAACGTGGCGGTCCTGGCGCGCGCCTGCTGAGCGGCTATGTCCGGCCGCCCGTGACACCCGTGCGGGGACTCGTTGACGCACAAGTTCGGACGTTGTGGAGGATCAGCTGCCGGGGACGCGGGGCAGAACTCAAGCGACGACTCCTCCCCCCACGGCATCAGAGGGAGTTCCCATGCTGCACGGCATCGACGTGAGTGCCTATCAGTCCTCCGACTACAGCACGAGCGGCCTCTCCTTCGTCTTCATCAAGGCGACGGAGGGCCGCTCCTACGTCAACTCTCGGCTGACCGCGCAGACCAAGCACGGCCGGGACGCGGGGCTCGTGGTCGGCTTCTACCACTTCCTGTGGCCGGGCAACATCACCGCGCAGGCCGAGTACTTCGTCTCGCACGCCCCGGAGAAGGCCGGCGACATCCTCGCCGTCGACTGGGAGACCACCGGCGAGGGCACCCACGCGAGCAACGCGGAGAAGGACGCCTTCATCCGCAAGGTGAAGCAACTGCGGCCGAAGAACCGGGTGATCCTGTACTGCAACCGCCACTTCTGGCTGAACATCGACACCACGTCCTACGCCGGGGACGGGCTGTGGATCGCCGACTACGTCACCGCCGGCAAGCCGCGCATCAAGGCCTCGTGGCGCTTCCACCAGTACACCGACGACCCGCTGGACAAGAACGTGGCGAACTTCGCCAGCAAGGACGCCCTGCTCAAGTGGGCGAACAAGTAGTTCTTGTGCGGCCGACCGTGCGGCCGCACGGGCGAGGGCGCCCTGCCGGGCCGGCGGGCGCCCTCGTGCGTGCGGCTCGGCCGCGGGTCACTTGTTGAGGTAGGCCCAGAACTCGTCGAAGGACAGGACCTTGTCGCCGTTGAGGTCGCGGCTGGCGATGACGGCCTCGGCGACCGTGTCGGTGACGTGCCAGTCGCCCCCCTGGGCCAGGGCGGACTTGAACTCGGCGGCAGTGATGAATCCGTCGCCGTCCGCGTCGATCCGCTGGAACTGCTTGCGTGCTTCCTCGATGTCCGCCACGGGTCGGCCCCTTGTCGTCGGTTCTGATCTGCTGCGCGTCCGGTTGTCGTACGCACAGCAGGTCAGATTAACGGTCCGGTGGTACCGGCGGTGCGGCGGCCGAGGGAAGAGGGGCGACGGCGACGGGACGAGTACGGCTCAGTGCCAGGGACGGCAGTGCGGGCTGCTGCGGCACTCGCCGAGCGCCGGTTCGGCGGGCGGCGCTCAGCGGTCCGCGACCCGCATCTCGAACCAGGTCGTCTTGCCCCGGGGCAGCAGGTCCACGCCCCAGCGGTCGGCCAGCTTCGACACCAGCAGCAGGCCGCGCCCGTTGACGTCCGTCTCGCACACCGGCAGCAGGCACGGCAGCGCGCGGGAGGGGTCGCGCACCTCCACGCGCAGCCGGCCGCGGGAGCGCCGCAACCGCAGTCCGAAGACCCGCGCACCGGTGTGCCGGACGGCGTTGCCGACGAGTTCGGAGACCAGCAGCACCGCGTCCTCCGTCAGCCGGGGGGCCAGCCCCCACTGGCGCGAGACGACGGCCTGGACGAGGCGGCGCGCGGTGGCGGCGGACTGGGGCCGGGACGGGAGCGAGATCTCCTGCTCCGCCGGATTGCCGTACCGGTTGAGTGCGGTGAGCGCCCGTTCGTCCTCCGTCCCGGGCGACCACCGTGCCGCGGCCGCATGCCCCCGCGGCTGTTCGATGCTCTCCAGCCCCGCCATGCTCCCCATCATGACGGGACACGGCAGGCACGGTGGCCGTTCAAGCGGAATGCGCCCCTCGAGCGCCGGTGTTCGGCCACGTGCGCTCGGGGGGCGCCTTCGGACGCCGGATGCCCGCGTCACCCGCCGCGACCTGCACCGACGTCCGGGCCGGTGGCTGCGAGACGGCTCACCGGACGAGGTCGCGCAGCGGCGGGCCGTGCCGGACGGTCCGCTTCTGCGGGGGACGCGGGTCAGACACCGTGTCAATTGCAAGGCTTTTTTGGCGCGATTTCGTCGTGGTGCCGGCAACGGTTCAGCGGAACTTCGCCTTGCCCGGTCCCTGCTCGACGAAGCTGCGCATGCCCCGTTCGCGGTCCTCGGTGGCGAACAGGCCCGCGAACCAGGTCCGCTCGACGGCCAGACCCGTGTCGATGTCGGTCTCCAGCCCGGTGTCGATCGCCTCCTTGGCGGCGCGCAGCGCGATCGCCGGCCCCTGGGCGAGCCGGGCGGCCCACGCGTGTGCCTCCTGGAACACCTCGGCGGCCGGGACGACCCGGTCCACCAGGCCCAGGGCGAGCGCCTCGTCGGCCTTGACGTGGCGGCCGGTGAAGATGAGGTCCTTGGCCTTGGAGGGGCCGATCAGACGGGCCAGCCGCTGGGTGCCGCCCGCACCGGGGATGAGGCCGAGCAGGATCTCCGGCTGGCCGAGCTTGGCGTTGTCGGCGGCGATGCGGTAGTCCGCGCACAGCGCCAGCTCGCAGCCGCCGCCGAGGGCGTAGCCGGTCACGGCGGCGACCACCGGCTTGGGGATGCGGGCCACGGCGGTGAAGGAGTCCTGCAGGGCGCGGGCACGCAGGACCATGTCCGTGTGGTCCATCCTCTGCATCTCCTTGATGTCCGCGCCCGCCGCGAACACCTTCTCGCCGCCGTAGAGGACCACGGCCCGCACGTCGTCGCGGCGGGAGACCTCCTCGGCCAGCTCCTTCAGCCGGTCCTGGGTGGCGATGTCGATCGCGTTCATGGGCGGGCGGTCCAGGCGCAGCGTGCCGACGCCCTCGGCGACTTCCAGAGTTACGGTCATGGCAAGCAGGTTAACGGCCACTAACGCGGGCGGGCCCGGTGCCGTCCGTCACAGCACCGGGCCCGTCGCCCGCACGGTCTTCGGCCGCGGCTCACTTCTTCCACTCGGCCCAGGACATGTTCCAGCCGTTGAGCCCGTTGTCCGGGGACACGGTCCGGTCGTGGGAGTTCTTGACCTCGACCACGTCGCCGACGAGCGAGTGGCTGAAGAACCAGGCGGCCGGCGCGTCGGGGTCGTTGCCGCCGCGCACGTCGCGCAGGCCGACGCAGCCGTGGCTGGCGTTGTAGTGGCCGAAGGCGCCGCCGCCCCAGTAGTTGCCGTGGATGAAGGTGCCGGAGGTGGTCAGGCGCATGGCGTGCGGGACGTCGGGGATGTCGTACTCGCCGCCGTAGCCGACCGTCTCGCCGTTCATCCGGGTCACCCGGAGCTTCTCGCTGATGACCATCTTGCCGTTCCAGGTGTCGTAGCCGCGCTTGCCGGTCGTCACCGGGATCGTCTTGATCACCTTGCCGTCCCGCATCACCTTCATGGTGTGCTTGGCGGCGTCCACGACGGACACCTGGCTGCGGCCGATGGTGAAGGAGACGGTCTTGGACTGCTTGCCGTAGACGCCGGGGCGGCCCTCGACGCCGTCGAGGTTCAGCTCGACGGTGACCTTGGTGCCGGGCTTCCAGTAGTGCTCGGGGCGGAAGTCGAGGCGGTCGTTGCCGAACCAGTGGCCCGCGACCTCGACCTTCGGCTCGGTCGTGATCCGGATGGCCTGCTCGACGGCCTCCGGGTGGGTGATGCCCCGGGTGAAGCGGAGCGAGAACGGCATGCCCACGCCGACCGTGGAGCCGTCCTCGGGGGTGAAGACGCCGACGAAGGTGTTCTTCGGCGTCAGGGTGGTGAAGCTGGTGTCCTGGGTGACCTTGCGGCCGGCGGAGTCCTGGGCGACTGCGTGGACCGTGTACCGGGTCGAGGCCGCCAGGTGGGTGGAGGGCGTCCAGGAGCTGCCGCCGGTTGTCCGCCCGGGTATCTCGGTGCCCTTGGCGTCCTTGACGACGACCTGGGTGAGCGTGCCCTTGCTCGCGGTGACCTTGAGCGCGCCCGTGGTGTCGACGGACCGTGCCCCGTCCTTCGGCGCTATCGTGACGACGGCCTGCGACTGCTTGCTCGCCGCGCTCGCGGCGGCCTTGCCCTTGCCGTGTCCGGCCCCCGAGCCGCCGGCGCCGCCGCACGCGGTGACCGTGAGCAGCAGCGCCGCACAGGCCAGTGCGGGCAGACTTCTGATGCTCCGCCGTCCACGCCGGACGTTCGCGTCAACCGACGCCCCCGATATCGGCCGCACGTTCACGTCGACTCTCCCTCCCCGAGCGGGTCCGGCCCGGATCCCCGCGGCGTGTGTCACACACGCATACGCATGGTAACCGCATGGTCAGAGCCGGTGCGTCCGGCGATTGTCACTGTTGTGTCCCAACTTCGGGACCGCTCGCGTCCGTTGGCCGGCGCGTCGGCGCCCGGCCGGCTCCGTGCTGCGCGGGAGCGTCGCGTACGCGCCTCGTGCGCACTCCGGTGCGCCCCGCCGCGTGCCGTGCGGGCCGCCCGGCGACCGACCCGCTCCCGTGCGACGTGAGGGGGCGTGGCCCGGTGGGCAGAACACCGGGGAGACCGCACGGCCGCCTCGGCCTGACCCGCCCCGCGGACCGTGGACGACGGTGCGCGGGCGGGCCGGAAAATCCGGTGTGAGCGGTAGCCGACGGACCGTACGCTCACCCCTGATGCCCACACCACCCCCTTCCCCGCCCCCGGACCGCCGCCCCGACGAGCCGACCGGCCGTTCGGCCGTCCGCGCCCTGCTGCGGCTGTGGCCCCACGTCCGGCCCGTGCGCGTCCGGCTGTTCACCGCGGCGTTCGTCGCGATCATCGCCTCCTGCGTGGGGCTGGTGATCCCGCTCGTGCTGAAGTGGCTGGTGGACGGCCCGGTCGCCGGCCGGGACACGGCCGGGGTGTGGCTGGGCGCGCTGTATCTGCTGCTGCTCGGGGTCGCGGAGGCGCTGCTGTTCGGGGTGCGGCGGTGGCTGGTGGCCCGCCCCCTGGCCCGCGTCGAGGCGGATCTGCGGGCCCGGCTGTACGCGCATGTGCAGCGGCTGCCGGTGGCCTTCCTGGACCGGTGGGCGTCGGGGCAGCTGCTGTCCCGGGGCACCACCGACCTGATGCTGCTGCGCCAGTTCCTCGCCTTCCCGTTGACGTTCCTGCTGGTCAACGGCGTGACGATCGTGGTGGGCGTGGTCGTCATGCTGCTGCAGGACTTCACGCTGGGGCTGGTGATGCTGGCGCCCGCCGTCCCGCTGGTCGCGTTCAGTTCCGTGTTCGAGAAGCGGTACGCGCGGGCGGCCCGGCAGGCACAGGACCAGGTCGGTGACCTCACGACGGTGATCGAGGAGAGCGTCCTCGGCATCCGCATCGTCAAGGGTTTCGGCCGGCACCGCAGCCAGGCCCGCGCGTTCCGGCAGCTGTCCCGGCGGCTGCGCGGCACGGAACTGCGCAAGGCCCGTCTGCTGGCGACGATCTGGGCGGTGATCGTGACCCTGCCGGAGACCGCCATCGGCGCCACGTTGGTGGTGGGCGCGGTCCAGGTCGCCGACGGCACCCTGTCGGCGGGGACGCTGGTGGCGTTCCTGTCCACGGCACTGGCCCTGCGGTGGCCGGTGGAGTCCATCGGTTTCCTGCTGGCGATGTGCCAGGAGGCGGCGACGGCGACGGAACGGTACTTCGAGGTGCTGGACGCGCCCACCGAGGATCAGCAGGCCGCCGGCGGGCGCACGCCGGTGCCGACGGGCGGATGCCGCAGCCGTGCTGTGCGGGCGTCACCGGCCGCCACGGGCCTGCGGTTCGAGGGCGTCCGCTTCCGCTACCCCGATGCCCCGCCCGGCTCCCCGCCGCTGCTCGACGGCGTCGACCTGCACATCCGGCCCGGCGAGTCCGTGGCCCTGGTGGGCGCGACCGGCAGCGGCAAGACCACCCTGACCGCGCTGGTGCCCCGCCTGCACGAGGTGACCGAGGGCCGCATCACCCTGGACGGACGGGACATCACCGCCATGCCCCGCGAGGAGCTGCGCGCCCTGGTCGCCGTCGCGTTCGAGGAGCCGACGCTGTTCTCCGCGAGCGTGGCCGACAACGTCCTCATGGGCGGCGACGGGACCGCGGGCACCGCCGAGCTGCACCGTGCGCTCGCCGTGGCGCAGGCGGACTTCGTGCACACGCTGCCCCAGGGCACGGCGACCCAGGTCGGCGAGCAGGGCCTGAGCCTGTCGGGCGGGCAGCGTCAGCGCCTGGCGCTGGCCCGTGCCGTCGTGGGCCGCCCGCGTTTTCTGATCCTGGACGATCCGCTGTCCGCGCTGGACGTGCACACGGAGGCCGCGGTGGAGGCCGCGCTGCGCCACGTGCTGGCGGGCACCACCGCGCTGATCGTGGCGCACCGCCCGTCCACGGTGCTGCTGGCCGACCGGGTCGCCCTGCTGTCGCAGGGCCGGATCGCCGCCGTGGGCACCCATCACGAACTGCTGCGCACCAACGCCGAGTACGCCCGTCTGATGTCGGGCCGGCCGTGGGCGGGGGCGCAGCCGGACGGTACCGGCCGAGGACGGCCGGCGAAGGAGGCGCGATGACGGCCCCGACGACGCCCGCCCCGGCCGGCGCGGGCACCGGCGGCGCACCGGGCGGGCAGGACGGCAACCCCTTCGACCGGGACGTGCTGCCCGCTCCGCCCGGCGCCACGGCCGCCCTGCTGCGCTCGCTGCTGGCGCCGAGGAAGGCCCGGGTCGCCCTGGCCACCGTCCTGCTGCTGCTCCAGCAGGCCGCGGTGCAGGCAGGCCCGCTGCTGGTGGCGTATGCGATCGACACCGCGGTCCCGGCGCTGCGCCGCCATGACACGGGGCCGCTGGTCGCGGTGGCGGCCGGCGCTCTGCTGTGCGCACCGGCCTCCGGCGCCCTGCAGTGGGCGTTCACCGTCACCTCCGCCCGGGTCAGCCAGGACGTGCTGCTGGATCTGCGGGGCCGCATCTTCCGGCACGCGCAGGCGCTCAGCGTGGACTTCCACGAGCGCTACACCTCGGGCCGGCTGATCTCCCGGTCCACCACGGACGTGGAGTCGCTGCGGGAGCTGACGAACGAAGGCCTGCAGGAACTGGTCACGATCGCGCTGTCCTTCGTGTCCATCTCGGTGCTGCTGCTGTGGCTGGACGTGGGGCTGGGCGCGGTCGCGGTGGCGTCGTTCGGCCCGCTGACGCTGCTGGTGCGGCGCTACCGGCGGCGTGCCGCGCGGGTCTACCGCGAGCGGTCCACGGCGATCGCCGCGGTGATCGTGAAGTTCGTGGAGACGGTCAACGGCATCCGGCCGGTGCGGGCGTTCCGCCGCGAGGCCGCCAACGACGCCGAGTTCCGCGAGCTGAACCGGCGTCATGAACGCACCAACGGGGACGCGCTGCTGGAGATGGCCCGCTATGTGGTCGGCTCTCGGCTGGTGGCCAACACGGCGGTGGCGGGGATCGTGCTGTGGGGCGCCTGGCGGGTGACGGACGGTTCGCTGGCGCTGGGGTCGCTCGCCGCGGCGGTGCTGTATCTGCGCCGGCTGTACGACCCGATCGACCGGCTGGGGATGTTCCTCAACTACTGTCAGTCGGCGGCGGCCTCCCTGGAGAAGATCGCCGGCCTGCTCGCGCAGACCCCCTCGGTCCCGGAACCGGCCCGCCCGCGTCCGCTGCCGCCGGCCCGCTCGCGGCTGCCCGGCCGTCAGGTGGTCTTCGAGGGTGTCCGCTTCGGCTACCGCACCGGCGGCGAGGTGCTGCCCCGCTTCGACCTGACCATCCCGGCCGGGCAGACGGTCGCGGTGGTCGGCTCCACCGGCGCGGGCAAGTCGACGCTGGCGAAACTGCTGGCCCGGTTCTACGACCCGACCGAGGGCCGCGTGCTGCTGGACGGGGTGGACCTGCGCGACCTCGCCACACCGGAGCTGCGGCGCGGGGTGGTCATGGTGACGCAGGAGGCGTTCCTGTTCTCGGGCACGGTCGCCGACAACATCGCCATCGGCCGGCCCGAGGCGAGCCGGGAGGAGATCGAGCAGGCCGCGAAGGCGATCGGCGCGCACGACTTCATCACCGCCCTGCCCGACGGCTACGACACCGACGTCCGCAAGCGCGGCGGCCGCATCTCCGCCGGCCAGCGCCAACTCGTCGCCTTCGCCCGGGCGCTGCTCGCCGACCCGGGGGTGCTGATCCTGGACGAGGCGACCAGCTCGCTCGACATCCCGGGCGAGCAGGCCGTGCAGCAGGCGATGGCGACGGTGCTGCGGGGCCGCACGGCGGTGGTGATCGCGCACCGGCTGTCCACGGTCGAGATCGCCGACCGGGTGCTGGTGATGGAGCACGGCCGCATCGTCGAGGACGGCTCACCGTCCGGACTGATCGCCGGCACCGGCCCGTTCGCGGGACTGCACCGGGCGTGGCGGGACAGCCTGGCGTGACTCTCCTGACGCTCCGGAGCGACCGAGTTCCAAGGCGACGGAATCAGGAGTGACGGACTTCCGGAGTGACGGACTTCCGGAGTGAGGGACTTCCGGAGCGGGGGAGTTCGGGAGTGACGGCGTGGCCGGGTGGCGGCAATCCGGAACGAGCGGCTGCGCACAGCGGCGACGAGAGCGCGCCGTCGCCCGGCCCGTGGCACACACCCCGCGGCCGGACGTGACAGGGTTCCGCACGAAGCGATACGACCGCAGCTGACCGACGAGGAGCACCGGACATGTCCGTCATCCACAAGACCACCCTGCAGCCCACCAAGCTGGAGCTGCTCGCCTCCTGGCTGCCCTCCCGCCCGTGGTACCGGGGCGACAAGGCGCAGCCGAAGCTCACCAAGGCCGGCGGTTTCCGTCTCGACGACCCGGAGGGCGAGGTCGGGATCGAGTTCATGGTCGTCGAGGACGCCTCCACGGCCGAGCCCACCACCTATCTGGTGCCGCTCACCTACCGCGGCGCCCCGCTCGACGGCGCCGGGCACGCACTGCTCGGCACCGCGGAGCACGGGGTCCTGGGCCGGCGCTGGATCTACGACGGCTGCCACGACCCGGTCCTGGTGGCCCAGGTGACGGCCCTGATCGAGGGCCGCGCCCAGCCTCAGGCGCAAAGCATCAGCAACACTCCCGACCACGAGGTCGCCCGCTCCTTCACCGGCACGGGCCCGCTGCCGGCCGGGTTCACCGCCACGGACACCGCCGAGCACACCGACCTGACGGCCCCGGACGGCACCGTCCTGCGGGTGCTGCGCATTCTGCGGCCGGCCGCCGAGCACCCCGTTCCGGCGCCGGCCGGGGCCACCGGCCACGTCACCGGCGCCTGGGCCCTCCCCGACGGCACCCGCGTGCACGGGGTGTTCTTCGTCCTGCGCTGACACAACGGCCGGACGGCGCGTGAGCCGCTGCCCGTGACGGCACCAGCACCGTGGTGCCGGGAAAGCCCGCCCGGGCGGGGCGGCAGGGGGCGCGGCGGCCGGTGCCCGGGAGACGGACGGGCGGCACGAGCGGCACGGGACGCGCCCGGCGGGAGCGGTCCCGTGCCGGTCCGTATAGCGGACATGCACTCCCGGTCAACGAACGGTTTCCGGCCAACGTTCCCTGCGGAACGCAACCTTACGGCGCGCCAGTTGTCCCACCTCTCCTCGCCCGGCCCAATCCCGCCCGGCGGCTGACGTCCGGCGGCCGAACTCCACCGGGCGCGCTTGCGGCCCGGCGCGTTCACCACCCCGCGGCACGCGGTCCCGTACGGCGCCGATCCGCGGTGTGGGCTGCGAAGTCCGGCCAGGACACGGACGTTTCCGTGACCGACGGACGGCTTGCCGACGAGTCGTCAAACACTGTGCGAACACTGGGCCACCGGCCCGTGACGACTCCCGAAACGCCGCCCGTTCACATGTTTGAAACACATGTCGGACAGACCATTTTCGGCCAACATCACGAGGGGGTCATGACATGAACACGCTTGCGGTGCCACTCTTCCAGCACCCGCCGCACGAGCACAGCAACCTGACATCCGCTCCGGCCCGGTGCCCCACGCCGGCCGGACTCCCCCACAGAAGGAGCTTGTGTGACTCCCCGCTACGCGCGTCACAAGCGCACCACGCTGGCCATCGCCACCGCCGTCGCCGCCGGAGCCCTGCTGAGCACGGGTGTGGCCGCGAGCGCCTCGGCCCAGACCACGGCCGCCTCCGAGGTCCGCACGCCGGCCGCCGCTCCCACCGCTCTGTCCGCCGCGGCCCGCACCTCCCTGCTGCAGCAGGCGCAGGCGCAGGCCGCCGACACCGCACAGCAGATAGGCCTGGGGTCCGAGGAGAAGCTGGTCGCCAAGGACGTCGTCAGAGACGCCGACGGCACGGTGCACACCCGGTACGAGCGCACCTACGCGGGCCTGCCCGTCCTCGGCGGCGACCTGGTCGTGCACACCTCCCCGGCCGGCAGGACCGAGGGCGTCACCAAGGCGACCAACGCGTCCATCAAGATCGCCTCGCTCACCCCGAAGGTCGCCGCGGCCACCGCCGAGAAGCAGGCCGTGAGCCTGGCCAAGGACGCCGGTTCCGCGCAGACCACCGCCGACCAGGCTCCGCGCAAGGTCATCTGGGCGGCCACCGGCAAGCCGGTCCTCGCCTACGAGACCGTCGTCGGCGGCCTGCAGGACGACGGCACCCCGAACGAGCTGCACGTCATCACCGACGCCGCCACCGGCGAGAAGCTCTACGAGTACCAGGGCATCAAGACCGGCACCGGCAAGACGCTGTACTCGGGCACGGTGACGCTCGGCACCTACAAGTCGGGCTCGACGTACCAGCTGTACGACACCTCGCGCGGCGGCCACAAGACCTACAACCTCGCCCGCAGGACCTCCGGCACCGGCACCCTGTTCACCGACGCCGACGACGTCTGGGGCACCGGCACCGCCTCCAGCTCCTCCTCCGACCAGACGGCCGCCGCCGACGCCGCCTACGGCGCGCAGGAGACCTGGGACTTCTACAAGAACACCTTCGGCCGCAACGGCATCCGCAACGACGGCAAGGCGGCCTACTCCCGCGTCCACTACAGCAGCGGCTACGTCAACGCCTTCTGGGACGACAGCTGCTTCTGCATGACCTACGGCGACGGCCAGGGCAACACCCACCCGCTGACCGCGCTGGACGTGGCCGGCCACGAGATGAGCCACGGCGTCACCTCCGTCACGGCCGGGCTCAACTACTCCGGTGAGTCCGGCGGCCTGAACGAGGCCACCTCCGACATCCTCGGCACCGGTGTCGAGTTCTACGCGAACAACCCGTCCGACCCGGGTGACTACCTGATCGGCGAGCAGATCGACATCAACGGCGACGGCAGCCCGCTGCGCTACATGGACAAGCCCAGCAAGGACGGCGCCTCGGCCGACTACTGGTCCTCCAGCCTCGGCAACAAGGACGTCCACTACTCGTCCGGTGTCGCCAACCACTTCTTCTACCTGCTCAGCGAGGGCAGCGGCGCCAAGACGATCAACGGCGTGAGCTACAACTCGCCGACGTACGACGGCTCCACGGTCACCGGCATCGGCCGGGACAAGGCGCTGCAGATCTGGTACAAGGCGCTGACCGAGTACATGACGTCCACCACCAACTACAAGGGCGCCCGCACCGCGACCCTCAACGCGGCCGCGGACCTGTACGGCTCGAGCAGCACCGAGTACAAGGCGGTGGCGGCGGCCTGGTCCGCGGTCAACGTCAGCTGAACCGCCTCACCTGCACGTGCGGCCCGCCCCCCCGGGGCGACGGGTGACGGCCACGTGTGAGGAGTGACGGCCACGCGGCCCCCGGGAGCTTGGGTTCAAGGGGTCGTCGCAACACCACTTGGTTTCAGGTGGTGAGTAGATCACGTAGACGCTCGGCTGGGGTA
>NZ_BNBV01000021.1 GCF_014656135.1 Streptomyces thermodiastaticus | reverse complement strand
CGCGGCGCCGCCGCCGTCCCGCGGCGGCACCGGCCGCCCGCTCCAGTTCGTCCGCGAACGCCCCGGCGTCCGGCCAGCGCCTCGCCCGGTCGGCCTCCAGTGCGCGCAGCAGCGCCCGCTCGACGGCGGCGTCCAGACCGGGCCGCAGCCGCCGGGGCGGCACCACACTGCCCGGCTCGGCCGGCACCGCACCGGTGATCAGCTCGTACCCGACCGCGCCCAGGCTGTAGACGTCGGCCCGGGCGTCGATACCGCTGCCCGGGCTCGCCTGCTCGGGCGGCCGGTACCCGGCCGAACCGGCCGCCAGGGTCAGCCCGGAGGCCTCGGCCAGGCTCTTGGCCAGCCCCAGGTCGGCGAGCAGCACCCGCCGGGTGCCGTCCGGCGCGGTGCTCAGCAGGACGTTGCTCGGCTTGACGTCGCGGTGCACGATGCCCGCCTCGTGCAGGGCGTGGGCGCCGCGTGCCGCCAGCGCGGTCAGCCGCAGCGCCTCGGGCACGGGCAGCGGGCCGTCGGCGACCAGGTCGGCGAGGGTGCCGGCGTCGGCGTACTCCATGACGAAGTACGGCCGGCCGTCGGGCAGCTCACCGATGTCGTGCACCTGCACCACCCGGGGCGAGCCGGCCTTGCGCAGCATCCGCGCCTCGGACAGGAACCGCTCGCGCACGTCCAGGCGGTGCGCCCAGTTCTCGGCGAGGACCTTCACGGCCACCTGGGCGTCGAGGTCGTCGTCCCGGGCCAGCCAGACCGTGCCGAAGGCACCGGTGCCGAGGCACCGCTCGATCCGGTAGCGGCCGATCCGCCGGGCTGAGTGCATGGGACTATCATGCCTGCCCAGAGATCGACTCCGGAGGGGGCCCTGCCGTGCCGGATGCGGTGCTGACCGAGGATTTGGCCCGGCGCTCGGCCGCCGGGGACGGTGCCGCCCTGGCGGAACTGCTCGCCCTGATCCGCCCCGAGGTGGTGCGGCGCTGCGGGCGCTTCCTGCCGTGCCGGGAGGACGCCGAGGAGGCCGCGCAGGACGTGCTGCTGACGCTCTCCCGGCACATCACCGGCTTCGAGGGCCGCAGCCGCTTCTCCACCTGGCTGTACACGGTCGTCGCCAACTGCTGCCGGCAGAAGTACCGGGAGCTGCGCCGCCGGGCCGCCGAGCAGCCCGCCACGATCGAGCCCGCCCAGCACATCGACCCGCGCACCACCAGTGTCATCGCGGGCTCCCGGGTGGACCTGCTGGAGGCGCTGGAACGGCTGGAGCGCGAGCATCCGCATCTGGTGGCGCCGCTGGTGTACCGGGACATCTGCCAGCTGGAGTACGCCGAGGCCGCCGAACGGGCGGGGGTCCCGCTGGGCACGTTCAAGTCGCGGCTGCACCAGGCCCGGCGTCAGGTCAGGCCCTGGCTGGCGGGCGCCTGAGAGCGGGTCAGTTCTCCTCCCACAGATTCAGCTCCGCCCAGATGGTCTTGCCGTCCGCGGTGTGCCGGCTGCCCCAGCGCTGGGTGAGCTGGGCGACCAGCAGCAGCCCGCGGCCGCCCTCGTCCCAGGTCTTGGCCCGCCGCAGGTGCGGGGCGGTGCTGCTGGTGTCGGACACCTCGCAGATCAGGTGGGCGTCGTCGTGGATGAGGCGCAGCCGGATCGGCGGGGTGCCGTAGCGGATGGCGTTGGTGACCAGCTCGCTGACCACCAGTTCGGCGGTGAACGCCACCGAGCTCAGCCCCCAGGCGTCCAGCTGGTCCAGGGCCTTGCCGCGGACCGGGGCGACCAGCGCGGGGTCGGAGGGGATGTCCCAAGTCGCCACCTGGGAGGCGGGCAGGCCCCGGGTGCGGGCCAGCAGCAGGGCCGCGTCGTCGCTGGAGCCGACCGCCGGCAGCAGGGTCTGCAGCACCCGGTCGCAGGTCTCCTCCAGACCCGACGTCGGCTCGGCCAGCGCCGTGCACAACAGCCGGCGTCCGGTCTCGGCGGTGCGGCCGCGGTGCTCGATCAGTCCGTCGGTGTAGAAGGACAGCACGCTGTCCTCCGGCAGGTGCATCTCCACGGCCTCGAACGGCAGGCCGCCCAGCCCCAGCGGGGGACCGGCGGGCAGGTCGATCACCCGCGGGGGGCCGCCGGGCGGGACGAGCACGGGGGACGGGTGGCCGGCGCGGGCGAGCGAGCAGCGGCGCGAGACCGGGTCGTACACCGCGTACAGGCAGGTCGCGCCGACCTCGCCGGGCCGGCCCTCGCTGCCCGCCTCCGTCGACATCCGCAAGACCACGTCGTCGAGGTGGGTGAGCAGTTCCTCCGGGGCGAGGTCGATGTCGGCGAGGGTGCGCACGGCGGTGCGCAGCCGGCCCATGGTCGCCGACGCCTGCACCCCGTGACCGAGGACGTCCCCGACGACCAGGGCGACCCGCATCCCGGACAGCGGGATCACGTCGAACCAGTCGCCGCCCATCCGGGAGCGGGCGGCCGGCAGGTACCGGGAGGCCGCCTCCACGGCGGCCGTGCGCGGCAGGGTGCGCGGCAGCAGGCTGCGCTGCAGGGCGAGGGCGGTCTCCCGCTCGCGGGAGTAGCGGCGGGCGTTGTCGACGCAGACGGCGGCGCGGGCCGTGACGTCCTCGGCGAGCAGCACGTCGTCGGCGGTGAAGGCGGCGGCCTGCTCGTACCGGGTGAAGACGGCCACGCCGAGCACGACACCGCGGGCCCGGATCGGCACCGACATCGTGGAGTGGATGCCCAGCTGCCGGATCCGCTCGAGGCGCCCCGGGTCCCAGGCGTACCACTTCTCCATCTCGTCGGACGTTCGGGCCACCACGATCGCCTCCCCGGTCAGCAGGGCCACCGCCTGCGGCGAGGCGGCCGGGTAGACCTCGCTGTCACCGATGTCGACCAGCGCCTCGGGTGCGTAGGGCCGGACCGAGCGGTGGGCGACCCGGCGCAGCGTGACCGGCATGTGCGGCGGTCCGAGGGGCAGCTCGCCGCCGGGCTCGGGCGGGTCCACCAGATGCACGCTGACGAAGTCGGCGAGGGCGGGCACGCAGACGTCGGCGAGTTCCTGGGCCGTCCGGGTCACGTCCAGGGTGGTGCCGATGCGCATGCTCGCCTCGTTGAGCAGTTGCAGCCGCTGGCGGGCCCGGTACTGGTCGGTGAGGTCGTGGACGGCGATGCACACCCCGTGCACCCGCCCGTCGTCGTCGGTGACCGGGGACAGGCGGGCCAGCCAGGAGACCGTCCCGCCGTCGCCGCCCCGCCTGTCGGTGTGCACGTCCGTGCCGTGGCCGGTGTGCAGCACCTGGAGCATGTGCCGCTCGATGTCGTCGTTGTCGTCCGGCCGTCCGCCGATCTCGGGCAGGCGCAGGCCGCGCAGCTGTTCGCCGGGGGCGCCGAGGATCCGGGCCATGGCGTCGTTGAGCGTGTGCAGGCGGAGGCGGTCGTCGCAGATCGCGATCGCGCACGGCGACTGCACCAGCCGGGCCCGGGTAAGGAGGTCGTCGTCGGTGCGGCTGTCGTCCTCGCGCAGCGGGGAGACGACGAACCAGTCACCGGCCTTGTCCCCGGCGTCCTGCCGGTGGGCCAGCAGCCACACCCGCACGGCGTGTCCGTCGCGGTGGCGCAGTGGGAGTGTGCCGGACCAGCGGTGGCCGTCGGGCGGCTCCACCCGGGTGCCGTCCGCCAGGAGTCGTGCGGCGGGCCGGGAGACGACCTCCTCCGGTGCCCAGCCGAGCAGCCGGCGGGCGCCCTCGCTCCACTCGACGAGGACCCCGCGCCCGTCGACGACGGCACGCGCCGTCGCCCCCTCGTCGAACGGATACGCCGGTCTCATCGTGGCCGCTCCATCGTGCACACTCACAGTGATCACGGTGATCAGGTGTGTCACTCGCTCTCCAGCGTAGTGGCAGGCGGCCCCGTGCGACGCCGGTCCCGCGCGGCCCCAGGCCCCGGCCGGCTGCCGTCGTGGCCCGTCGCGCGGGGAGGACACCGCGCGGCACCCTTGACGATCTCCTGCGTGCACACGTCAGACTCTGTTTGGTCTCGATGAGTTCTGATCGTTTCTGATCCTCTGTGGGGAACGAAGGAGCACCAGCATGGCGATCACACGCAGATCGGTCCTGATCGCGAGTACGGCGGCCCCGGCCGCGGGCGTCCTGCTCGGCGGCCCCGCAGCCCTGGCCGCCGAGGCCGCCGACACCACCGGCCGCCTCCCCGGCCGCCGCACGGTCCCGCTGCGCGACGGCTGGCGCTTCGCGCTGGCCGACCCGGGCGGCATCACCGACCCCACCGGCGCGTACGCCGACGCCGCCGATCCCGCGTACGACGACTCGGACTGGCGGCAGGTGGCCGTCCCGCACGACTGGAGCATCGAGCAGACGCCCACCACCGAGCACGGCACCAGCGGCGGCACCGGCTTCCTGCCCGGCGGCCTCGGCTGGTACCGGCTCTCCTTCACCCTGCCGCGCTCCTGCGCCGGCAAGCGGATCTCGGTGGAGTTCGACGGTGTCTACATGGACTGCCGCGTCTACTGCAACGGCACCGAGGCGGGCCGCCACCCCTACGGCTACACCGGCTTCGCCGTCGACCTGACCGACCTGGTGCACACCGACGGATCCACCGAGAACGTGCTCGCGGTCGAGGTCCGCAACCAGCTGCCCAGCAGCCGCTGGTACTCGGGCAGCGGCATCTACCGCGAGGCCCGTCTGATCGTCACCGACCCGGTGCACGTGGCCCGCTGGGGCACGTACGTCACCACCCCGCAGGTCACCGAGGAGCGGGCCGTGGTCCGGGTGCGCACCGAGGTGGCCGACGACTCCGGCACCCCCGCCCGCGTCGAGGTCACCTCCACCGTGCTCGGCCCGGACGGCCGTACGGTCGCCCGGACCGCCTCCACCGTCACGGTCGGCGCCCACGGCCGGGCCGCCCCGGAGCACGAGGTGACCGTCCCCCGCCCGCACCTGTGGGACGTCGACGCCCCGCACCGCTACACCCTCCGCACCGAACTGCGCGCCGGCGGCCGCACCACCGACGCGGTGGACACCGTCTTCGGCATCCGCACCGTCCGCTTCGACCCGGACGAGGGCTTCTTCCTCAACG
The DNA here is from genome assembly GCF_014656135.1 of Streptomyces thermodiastaticus. Taxonomy (GTDB): domain Bacteria; phylum Actinomycetota; class Actinomycetes; order Streptomycetales; family Streptomycetaceae; genus Streptomyces; species Streptomyces thermodiastaticus. Next base: position 119,590 of record NZ_BNBV01000021.1, on the reverse strand, counting down.
GCGTCCCCACCAAGATCAAGGGCGTCAACCTGCACCACGACCAGGGTCCGCTCGGTGCCGCCGTCCACACCGACGCGCTGCGCCGGCAGCTGACCCTGATGAAATCCATGGGCGTCAACGCCCTGCGCACCTCCCACAACCCGCCCGCCCCGCAGCTCGTCGAGCTGTGCGAGGAACTCGGCATCGTGATGACGGTCGAGGCCTTCGACTGCTGGCGCACCGGCAAGAACCGCTACGACTACGGCCGCTTCTTCGACGAGTGGTGCGAGCGGGACGCCACCGAGATGGTCCGCGCGGCCCGCAACTCGCCCGCCGTCGTGCTGTGGTCCATCGGCAACGAGATACCCGACTCCACCAGCACCGAGGGCCTGGCCATGGCCGACCGCGTCATCGCGGCCGTCAGGGCGGCGGACAGCACCCGGCCGGTCGTCATCGGCTCCGACAAGTACCGCAGCCTGCCGGCCAAGGGCTCACCGGCCGACCTGATGCTCGCCAAGCTCGACGGGCTGGGCCTGAACTACAACACCGCCGCCTCGGTCGACGCCCTGCACGCCGCCTACCCGCACCTGTTCCTCTTCGAGTCCGAGTCGTCCTCGGCGACCTCCACCCGCGGCACCTACCAGGAGCCGGAGCACCTCAACACCGGCGAGAACCACACCCCGGGCCGGCGGGCCACCTCCTCCTACGACAACAACCTCGCCTCCTGGACCATGAGCGGCGAGTACAGCCTGAAGAAGGACCGCGACCGGAAGTGGTTCGCCGGGCAGTTCCTGTGGTCCGGCACCGACTACATCGGCGAGCCCACCCCGTACGACGTGTTCCCGGTCAAGGCGTCCTTCTTCGGCGCCGTCGACACGGCCGGCTTCCCCAAGGACACCTACTACCTGTTCCGCAGCCAGTGGACCAGCGAACCCATGGTCCACCTGGTGCCCATGACCTGGAACCACACCGAGGGCGACGTCGTCGAGGTCTGGGCGTACTCCAACGTCGAGTCCGTGGAGCTGTTCCTCGACGGCCGCTCCCTCGGCACCAGGAAGTTCGACGTCAAGCGGACCACCGACGGCCGCACCTACCTGGAGACCACCGAGGCCACCGGCGACGACAAGACCGTCACCGGCGGCCCCTGGCCCGGCAGCTACACCAGCCCCAACGGCAGCGCCGGCCGGCTCCACCTGACCTGGAAGGTGCCGTACCGGCCGGGCGACCTGAAGGCGGTGGCACGGCGCGACGGGAAGGTCGTCGCCACCGACGTGCTGCGCACCGCGGGCGAGCCGCACGCCGTACGGCTCACCGCCGACCGGACCTCGCTCCCCGCCGACGGCCGCTCGCTGGTGTTCGTCACCGCCGAGGTGGTCGACGCCCACGGCACGGTCGTCCCGGACGCCGAGCACCTGCTCACCTTCGACGTCACCGGCGGCTTCCTCGCCGGCGTCGACAACGGCCGCCAGGAGAGCGCCGAACGCTACCAGGCGAGCACCCGCACCGCCTTCCACGGCAAGGCACTCGCCGTCGTCCGCGCCGGCACCCGGACGGGCACGCTGAAGGTGACCGCGCGGGCGGCCGGGCTGCGCACCGGCACGGTCACCGTGCCCACCACCTCGGCCACCACGCTGGTGAACACCCCCGCCCCGGCGTTCCGGCCGGACCACCCCGAGCCGCCCGCCCACCCCCGCGCGGACGCCAGCTACTCCGGCCGTCCCGACACCCTGCCCGCCGCCATGATCGACGGCGACCCGGCCACCGGCTGGTCCAACGCCTTCGTCAAGGCGGCCACCGCCCTGCTGCCGGCCTTCGACGGTGCCCGGGCCGAGGACTGGGTCTCGCTCGACTTCGGCCGGACACGCACCCTCGACCGGGTGGCGGTCTCCTTCACCGTCGACGCCACGCACACGCGGCCCGCCGCCGTCGAGGCAGCGGTGTGGAACGGCCGCCGCTGGACACCGGTCACGGGGGCGAAGACGGACTGGGCCACCGCCTCCGACGAACCCACCGTGATCACCTTCGATCCGGTGCGCGGCTCCCGGATCCGCCTCACCCTCACCAGCAGCGCCCCGGGCCGGCCCGAGGGCGCGGTGCGGATCAGCGAACTGAAGGTCTGAGGTCCGGGATCTGCCGTCCGGGGCGGCCGCGTCCTCCCGGACGGCGACGGGCCCGTGCCTCCGCCGTGCCATGCGGCGGCACGGGCCCGGCCCGCCCCTGCCGGTACCGCGGCACGACCCCGGTGACCTGCGGGCATTTACGAGCGAGTACCGCACGCGCTACGGTGTGCCGCATGCCGGCGCTCAATGTGGAGTTCAGTGACCGCGAGCTGGAGGATCTGCGACAGATCGCCAAGGAGCGCGGTACGTCGATGAAGGCGCTCGTGCGGGAGGCGGCCGCGGCGGACATAGCCCGGCACCGCGCGCTGCAGGAGGGGGCCGAGGTCTTCCGCCGGTTCTTCCGGGCGCACGCCGACGAATTCGCCGCAGCGTTCCCCGACGACGAGCCGCCCACCCGGGGCGAGGGACGAGCCGCCTGACCGATGACCGCCGTCATCCACATCGATGTGCCCTGGCTGCTCCAGCGCCACGAAGAGGTCCTGCCGGAGCAGCCCGCGATCGACGACTTCTCCGCGCTGGTGGCCGCCGTCGCGCGGCACCGCGTGGACCCGCCGCGCCTGGGCGTGGACTCCGACCCCGCCTGGCGCGCCGCCGCCCTGCTGCACACCCTGGTCGCGCTGAGGCCGCTGCCCTTCGCCAACGCCCGGTTCGCCTGCGCCACGGCCGTGGCGTACATGTTCATCAGCGGCGCGGGGATCGACCCGCCCTACGGCGCCCTGGTCGACCTTGCCCGCGACCTGATGACCGGCAAGACCGACGTCTACGGCGCCGCCGACCGGCTGCGGTCCTGGCAGATCTGACCCGCGCCGTCCGCTGCCCCGCGCCCTGGCGCGCCGGTGTCCGCGTCCCTCCGCACCGCCGGGACGAACCGCCCGGTCAGGCCGCCGCGGCCCGCTCGCCGCGCGGTGCGCGCACGGGGACGGGCCGCAGCGGGCGCGTACCGGTCAGGCCGGGTCCTCGACGAGGTCGCCGGGGCCGAGCGTGGCGGGAGTGGCATGACCGGCGAGCGCCATGGTCAGGTCGAACTCCGCGAGCAGACAGCGGATCACGTGCTCGACACCCGCCTGCCCGTCCAGGGCCAGCCCGTAGGCGTACGGCCGGCCCAGCAGCACCGCCCGCGCGCCCAGGGCCAGCGCCTTGAACACGTCGTCACCGGTGCGCACCCCGCTGTCGAACAGCACGGGCAGCCGGTCACCGACCGCCTCCACCACCCGTGGCAGGGCGTCGGCGGCCGCGACGGCCCCGGCGACCTGGCGGCCGCCGTGGTTGGACACCACCACGCCGTCCATCCCTGCGTCGGCGGCCAGGCGGGCGTCGTCCGGGTGCAGCACGCCCTTCAGCACGATCGGACCGTCCCACTGCTCGCGCAGGAACGCCAGGTCCGGCCACGTCTTGCCGGGATCGGCGAACATGCCGACGAAGTGCAGCACGGCCGCGTTCAGGTCCTCGTGCACCGGCTTGGCCAGGCCCGCCCGGAAGGCCGGGTCGGTGAAGTAGTTGGCGGTGCCCACCCCGTGCAGGAACGGCAGATATGCCTGGTCCAGATCGCGCGGCCGCCACGCCAGCAGCGGCGTGTCCAGGGTGACCACGAGGACGGAGAACCCGGCCGCCTTCGCCCGCCGCAGAAAACTGCGGGTCACCTCGCGGTCCTTCGCCCAGTACAGCTGGAACCAGCGTTCGGCGTCGCCCATGGCCTCGGCCACCTGCTCCATCGGCGTGCTGGACGCCGACGACAGCACGTACGGCACCCCCTGCGCCGCCGCGGCCCGTGCGGCGGCGCACTCCGCGTCCGGGTGCAGGATCGACAGCACACCGACCGGCGCGAGTGCCAGCGGCGCGGGCAGCGCACGGCCCAGCACCGTGACCGACAGGTCGCGTTCGTGCACGTCCCGGAGCATGCGTGGCACGATGCGGCGGCGGTCGAGGGCCGCCCGGTTGGCGCGTGCCGTGCTGCCGTCGCCCGCGCTGCCCGCGACATACCCCACCGGACCGGGGCCGAGCCGCTGCTCGGTCAGTTCCTGAAGCCGGGACAGGTCCGTGGGCAGCCGGGGCACCGCACCCGTCGTGCCGTTCAGGTAGATCTCGTACTGGAAGTCCGCCCAGTGCTTGCCCATGCAGGTGTCTCCCGACGCTCGCCGTTGCAGTGCCGCCCCGAACCATACTGGCCAGTAGGGGGAGGGCGGCCGGCCGGGAAGCGGAATGTTTCAGGCCGATTGCCGAGCGGGGAGAACGCACACATCCGGCCGGATCCGGTGACCCGCAGGCTCAAGATCCAGCGATGGCGGCGCCCGCCGGCTGTGACATCACGCCACTGGTTCAATACGAAAGGTTACTGAAACCTGTGGGTGCGACGTGAGTTTCCGCGGCGGAGTCGGCAGACTCCCGCTCGCCGCTCCGGCACACCCGTCCCGGAGCCGGCGATCTCCGTCACGACCTGCGGAAGGAAGCACACCCGATGCGGACCAGCACGCGCCGGGCGGCAGCCCTCGGCCTGACGGCCACCGCCGTCTGCGGACCTCTCGCCGGGCCCGCTCTCGCCGCCCCCGCCTCCCTGTACGCGCCCTCGGCGCTGGTGCTCACCGTCGGCCACGGCGAGCGGGCGGCCACCACCGCCCCGGAGCGCGCGGTCACCCTGGTCTGCGCACCGAAGCCCTCAGGCACCCACCCCGACGCGGCGCGGGCGTGCCAGGAACTGCGCGCCGCCGGCGGCGACCTGACGGCCCTGGCCGCACGGCGCGACGTGGTGTGCACCAAGGACTACCGCCCGGTGGTGGTCACCGCGCAGGGTGTCTGGCAGGGCGAACGCGTCGCCCAGGAGCGCACCTTCGCCAACACGTGCCTGAAGAACGCGGCCGCGCACAGCGTCCTCGCGTTCTGACGAGCCGGGATCGTGCGTCGTCCCGGCGTGCCACGTGCCACGCGGTACGACAGGGCCCCGCGGCTGGGGAGCGCGGGGTCCGGTCCGGGAACGGCGACGGTCCCTCATCAGGGGCGAGCCGGGCGGGGTGGGGCCGCCCGGCGCCCCTGGTCCACCACCTGTGTGCCTCCGTCACAGGGGCGTGCCGTGCACACGCGGTACCTGGGACACGTGTGTATCTCGGGACACGTGTGCCGTGCACCTCACGGCGGGGGGTTCCGGACCCGCTCGCGGTGGCTGGTGTCGCACCAGGGATAGCGCCGGCTGCGCCGGCACGTGCACAGCGCGACCCGGAACCGGTCGGAGCGGACGGTGGTGCCGTCCTCCAGTTCCACCTCGACGGGGCCGTCGACGAGCAGCGGCCCGCGGCGCTGCACCCGCAGCCGGCAGGGCGGATGGGCACGGGTGTGACACGGCGGGTCAGCAGGGGCGTTCGGCACGGATGACCACCAGCTCTTCCTTGTCGTCGGACGGGTCCAGCAGGCCTCGCTCGCGCAGCCACTCCTGCCGGGCGCGCAGCACCGGACCGAAACCGATCCACCGGCGCCGCACCACGGCCGCCTTCGCGCCCGAGGCGCGCAGCAGTTCCAGGGTGCGGTCCGGGCCGCTGAGCACGGAGTGCACCAGGAGCAGCACACCTCCGGGACGCAGCACTCCCGGCGCCTGCCGGCAGATCCGGTCCAGCACGTATCTCCCGTCGCACCCGGCGTCCCAGGCGCGGGACCTGCCGTGCCCGGAGCCGGTGCCGGGCGCCGGGACGTACGGCGGATTGGCCAGGATCAGGTCGAAGGACAGGCCCCGGACCGGGGCGAACAGGTTCCCGCGCACGGCGTGCACCGCGGCCCGCTCCCGCCATGCGTTCAGCCGGGTGGTCCACACCGCCCGGCGGGAGACGTCCACGGCCGTCACCTCGGCACCGCGCCGCGCGGCGGCCAGCGCCAGGGCACCGCTGCCGGTGCCCACGTCGAGCACCCGCGCACCGGGCCGGAGCGTCTCGCCTGCCAGCGCCTGTGCCAGCAGCGCGGTGTCGTCCTGCGGGGCGTACACACCTGGAAGCAGCAGCCGACTCACCCTCTCGCGGGTACCCCCGAACGGGCGCGGCACCCGGGACGGCGACGACGGCACTCAGGACACCGCCGCCGGTGCGGCCGCGGGCGGGCCGCACGGTGCGCGCAGCGACGAGCGGCCCGCGCGCCAGGCCCGGAGCAGCCGCTCGCCGAACCGGTCCTCCAGATGCCCCGTCGCGTCGATGCCGAACGTCACGTCGGCCGCCAGGTGCGGCTCCTGCTGCAGCAGCCCCGCGATCACCTCGTGGCGCACCACCTGCTCGTGCACCGCGTCGGCCTCCACGTGCTCGTCGTAGAAGAACTCCGCGGCCGCGCCCGCCCCCGTACGGCGCATCGCCTCCGCCAGCCGCCGGGAGCCGGGGGAGGAGGTGATCTCCACCGCGGCGAAATGGCCCACCAGCGCGCCGCGCAGGGCACGGTGCAAGCCGAACAGCGACATCATGTTCACCACCGCCAGCGCCTCGGCGCAGGCCGCGTCCAGATAACGGCCGTAGGAGGTGTCCAGGCCGAGGTCGGCCATCAGATCGGCGAACAGCCGGGCGTGGACCCGGTCGCCGCGCCCTCCGCCGAACTCGTCGAACTCCACCGCCGCCATCGCCGCCTTGGCCCGGCCCCACAGCCGGGGCAGCACCCACGCGTGCGGGTCGGCCTCCTTCAGGTGGTACAGGGAGCGCTGGGCGGCGTACTCGCGCAGATGCCACAGCTCGCCCTCGTCCCGCAGCCAGTGCGACACGCCGGTGCCGTGCACCGGCTCCACCAGCAGCGCGGCGAGCGCGTCGTCCAGGCTGCCGTGCACGGGTGTGTCCGCGCGCAGGGCGGTGAGGAAACGCTGCTCCAGCGCGGCCCGCAGCCGCAGCAGCCCGGGGTCCCACTCCCGGTCGGCGGGGACACCGGCGAAGCCGCGGTAGTGCAGCTCGTAGCACAGATACAGGGCGAGCTGCAGGTCGTCGCCGTACGGCGGGGCACCGGCGGCGGCCTCAACGGGCGGCAGCGCACCGCCGTCGCACAGATACGCCAGGACGGCGGCGGACAGCGGCCCCCGGGCCGCGGGCAGTCCGGGTCCTCGACGGTCGTCGTTCATGGCCTGCGGGTACCCGCACGCCGCCGGCCTGATCCTCCGGCGTGCTGCCGCCCCCGCCGCCCGTGCGCTCAGGCCATCTGGCGGCGGACCAGCTCGTGCAGCCTGCCGCTCGTGTCCGCCAGCAGCTCGGCGGGGGTGCCCTGCTCGGTGATGCGCCCGTCCTCCATCACGACCACCCGGTCCGCGTCCAGCACCGTCGACAGACGGTGCGCGATGACGACGCGGGTGGCGTTCAGCTTGCGGGTGCTGTCGATGACCGTGCGCTGGGTGTCGTTGTCCAGGGCGCTGGTCGCCTCGTCCAGGAACAGGATGCGCGGCCTGCGCACCAGCGCCTGGGCGATCATCAGCCGCTGCCGCTGACCGCCGGAGATCGACGACCCGCCGGAGACGATCGTGTGCAGGCCCATCGGCATGCGCCGGATGTCCTCCGCGAGCCCCGCCATCTCGGCCGCGGCCATCGCCTCCTCCGGCGAGCACGGCTCGGTGCCGCGGATGACGTCCAGGATCGACCCGTTCAGCGGCTGGGCGTGCTGCAGCACCACCCCGCACTGCCGGCGCACCGCCGACTGGTCCAGCGCCGCCAGGTCCTGGCCGTCGTACAGCACGCTCCCCGACAGCGGCCGGTCGAAACCGATCAGCAGACGCAGCAGCGTCGACTTGCCGCAGCCGCTCGGCCCGACGATCGCCACGAACTCGCCCGGCTTCACCTGGAACGACACGTCGTCGAGGACCAGCGGACCGTCGTCGGTGTAGCGGAACGACAGCCGCCGCGCCTCGATCGCCCCGGACAGCGGACCCGGCCGGTTGCTGCCCGTGCGCACCTCCGGCCTGGCGTCGAGCACCGGCCGGATCTCCTCGAACAGCGGCAGCGCCGCCACCGCCGAGACGAACGCGCCGGTCAGCTGCGTCACCGAGGTCAGCAGCATCGTCACCGATGTGTTGAAGGCCAGGAACGACGCCGCCGACATGGTGCCGCGGGCCGGCCCGGCCAGCAGCATGAACATCACCAGCGTGCACACCGGCAGATACACCGCGCCGAGCACCGCGGTGAGGTTCTTGATCCGGCCCACCTTCTGCTGCAGTTCACGGCTGCGGGCGAACTGCTCGGCCCACGCCGCGTACGCGTAGTTCTCGGCGGCCGCCACCCGCAGTTTCGGCAGCCCGCGCAGCGTCTGGAACGCCTGGTTGTTCAGCTTGTTGGTGAGCACCACCAGACGGCGCTGCCAGCGCACCTGCCACAGCCCGAGCGCCAGGAACACCGCCGCGATCACCGTCAGCATGCCGAGCGCCGCCAGCGCCATGGAGGCGCTGTACCAGAACAGCAGCACCAGGTTCACCACGCCCACGGTCACCGACTGCGCGACGGTCGGAGCCAGCCCCGCCAGCAGCCGGCGGATCGCGCTGATGCCCATGGCGGCGCTCGCCAGCTCGCCGGTGGAACGCCGGGCGAAGAACGCCGTCGGCAGCCGCAGCAGCCTGTCCCACACGGCCGGCTGCAGCGCCGCCTCGATCCGTCCCTCGACCCGCAGCACGGTCAGGTTCTGCAGCAGCATGAACGCCGCCGCCACGACGCCGCCGGCCATCACCGCCACGCACACCTGGGTGATCGGCCCGGTCTGCGCCCGCTGCACGTACTGGCCGAGCACCTTGCCCGTCGCGATCGGCACCAGCGCCCCGATCACCACCGTCACCAGCCCGGCGACCAGCAGGTTCACCAGGTCGCCAGTGCTGCCGCGCAGACTGAAGCGGAGCAGCCCCAGCCGGGACAGGGGCCGGTCGGGCAGCGGGCGGTAGAACATCACCGCCCGGTCCTCGAACTCCCCGGCGTTCCCCTTGTCCACCGGGGTCTCCCGCCCGGTCGCCGGATGGACCGAGACGTAGCCGCCGCGCCGCCACAGCAGCGCCACCGGCGCCCCCGACAGCGCCCGCCGGCCCACCAGCGGGCCGGCGTTCTCCCGCCACCAGCGGCCCCGCAGCCGCACGGCCCGGGTGCGCACCCGGGAGGCCAGGGCGATGCGCTCCACCGGGTCCAGCCGCTCGCTCACCGTGCCCGTCTGCGGCGGGTCCGCCAGGGTGATCCCGGCGGCCCGGGCGACCCGGGCGCACGCCGCGTACGTGGCGTCGGCGTCCGCGGCCGTGACCCGCCGGCCGGAGGCCCGCCCGATGGAGGCCAGCAGCGTCCGGTCGGCCTGGGCGCGGACCGCCTCGCCGGCCTTGATGCCGGCCGCCGCCCGGGTCTCGTGGGCCCGCTCCAGCTCCTCGATCCACCGGTCCAGCGCGGTCAGCAGCCGGTACTGCTGGTCGACCATGCCCTGCCAGACACCCGGGTCCATCAGCAGGTCCCCGGCCGCCTCGGCGCCGTACAGCGCCCCGTACCGCACGCTGCCGGGCGGCACCTGCATCCAGAACACGTCGTCGTCGCCGGGCGGGGTGGTGCGGTCCTGCGCGGTGGGCGCCTGGAACAGCACGGACATGCTGCGGCCCACACCCAGCGCCAGCGCGTGCTCCAGCGGACTGCTCGCGGGCGGCACGTACTGCGGGTTGCCCCACTCGTCGTACGACCAGGTGTGCGTGGTCGCCGGCTGGTACAGCTCCCGCAGCCCGATCCGGCGCACCACGCTGTCGCGCAGCGGACGCGCCACCAGGGTGTGCCGGGGGCCGGGCACCGGGCCGAGCAGCAGCGAGCCCGCCCGCAGGCGGCCCAGGTGGTGCCAGTGCCCCTGCTCGGCCGCGTCCACCGCGAACAGGTCCACCGCGCCCGCCGCGACCAGCCACAGCACCTGCGGACCCTCCAGGTCCAGCCGGTTCAGGCCGGCGCAGTCCACCGGGGTGCCCACCGACGCGAGCGCACCGAGAACCAGGTCGCCGTCTTCCACGGTCGTCATCTCACCGCTCCCTGACCAGCGCCGCGTAGGCGCCGCCGAGCGCCAGCAGCTCCTCGTGCCGTCCGCGTTCGACGACCGTGCCGTGCTGCAGTACCACGATCTCGTCGCTGTCGCGCACCGTGGACAGCCGGTGCGCGATCACCACGCAGGCGCAGCCCCGCCGCCGCAGGTTGTCCATGACGACCTGCTCCGTCTCCGCGTCCAGCGCGCTGGTCACCTCGTCCAGGACGAGCACGCTCGGCCGGCGCACCAGCGCCCGCGCGATCTCCAGCCGCTGCCGCTGCCCGCCGGAGAAGTTCCGGCCGTCCTGCTCGACCCGGCTGTGGATGCCGCCGGGGCGGCGCATCACCACGTCGTACAGGGCGGCGTCGCGCAGCGCCTCCACCACGGCGTCGTCCGGGATCGACGGATCCCACAGCGCCACGTTGTCGCGGACCGTGCCCTCGAAGAGGAACACCTCCTGGTCCACGAAGGACACCGAGGCGGCCAGCGTGCCCCGGGGGATGTCCTCCAGCCGCTGCCCGTCGATGCGGATCACACCCTCCCAGGGGGTGTACAGCCCGGAGATGAGCCGCGACACCGTCGACTTCCCGCTGCCCGAGCCGCCCACCAGCGCCACCTGCTGCCCCGGACCCACCGTCAGGTCGAACCCGGTCAGCAGCGGCTTGTCCAGGGGGCTGTAGCCGAAGCTGATGTTCTGCAGCTCCACATGGCCGTGCAGCCGCCGGGTGGACTCGCCGGCGCCGGGCCGGGTGTAGAGCGGGTCGGCACCGAAGTTCTCCACGTCCTTCAGCCGGGCCACGTCCGCCGCGAAGTCCTGGATGCGGCCCGCGACGCCGTTGAGCCGGGTCAGCGGCGCGGTGAACCGGGCCACCAGCGACTGGAAGGCCACCAGCAGACCCACCGAGATGTGGCCCTCCACCGCCCGCATCCCGCCGATCCACAGGATCAGCGCGCTGTTGACCGTGGCCAGGGTCGGTGCGACCACGCCCAGCCAGGCGCCGGGCACCCCGAGCCGCTGCTGCTCCTCCAGGGTGGTGGCGTGCTGCCCGGCCCAGGTGCGGAAGTAGCCGTCCTCGCCGCCGGTGGCCTTCAGCGTCTCGATCGACTGCAGCCCGGTGTAGGCGGTGTTGGTCAGCCGCGCGGTGTCCGCCCGCAGCTTCGCCGTCCGGGTCGCCCGCAGCCGCACCACGACGCGCATCGCCACCACGTTCAGCAGCGCGACACCGATGCCGACGAACGTCAGCTGCGGGTCGTAGGTGTACAGCAGCACCGCGTACAGCACCACGACCACCGCGTCCACACCGGCCGCCGCCACGTCGCGGGCCAGCGTCTCCGCCACCTGGTCGTTGGACTGCAGCCGCTGCACCAGGTCGGCCGGGCTGCGCTGGGCGAAGAACGTCACCGGCAGCCGCAGCAGATGCCGCAGGAAACGGGCGCTGCCCAGCGTGGAGGACACGATCCGGCCGTGCAGCAGATTGGCCTGCTGCAGCCAGGTCAGCACGACCGTCAGCACGACACATGCGGCCATGGACGCGAACAGCACCCCCAACAGGGAGGTCTGCCCGCCGATGAGATACGTGTCGATCCAGGTGCGGCTCAGCGCCGGCAGCGCCGCGCCCACCGCCACCAGCAGCAGGCTCGCCAGCACCGCGGCCGGCAGCGCCCCGGCGGTGCCGCGCAGCCGGGCCGGCAGGGCACCGAGGACGCCCGGCCTGCGCCCGCCCCGGGTGAAGTTCTCGCCCGGCTCCATCACCAGCACCACACCGGTGAACGAGGTGTCGAACTCCTCCATGGGGACGAAACGGCGGCCCTTGCCGGGGTCGTTGACGTACACTCCGCGCCGGCCCAGCCGACGGCCCATGCCGTCGTAGACGACGTAGTGGTTGAACTCCCAGAACAGGATGGCCGGCGCCCGCACCTCGGCGAGGGCGGCGGTGTCCATCTGCATGCCCTTGGCGGTCAGCCCGTAACTGCGGGCCGCCTTCAACAGGTTGCTCGCGCGCGAGCCGTCCCGGGAGACGCCGCAGGCGATGCGCAGCTCCTCCAGCGGGACGTGGCGGCCGTAGTGGCCGAGGACCATCGCGAGCGAGGCGGCGCCGCACTCCACGGCCTCCATCTGCAGCACCGTGGGGGTGCGCACGGTGCGGCGGCGGCCCGGGCGGCCCTTGGGCGGGCGCACCGGGCGCCGGGACCGGGCTGCGCGGCGGCCGCGGGTGTCCTCAGTGGTGGTCATGCGGGTGTGTTCTGCTCCGTGCTCAGGGCAGCAGCCAGTCGACGGGATGCTGGTCGGCCAGGCGGATCGAGGCCGTGGCCAGGGTCATGGACTGAAGCCGGAAGGGCGGACCGCCGTCGGTGGACCAGCGGTAGCCGCTCTTGGTGTCACGGGAGGTGTCCAGCCGGACGAGAACGGCCACCGGGCGGCCCTGCCGGGTGAACTGCTCGCCCAGCTGGCTGTCCCCGAGAAAGGCAGCGATCTGCTGGGCGGACTGGGCGGCCCGGTCGACCGACTTCACATGGCCGCGCAGTACGCCGTACCGGTCGGCCGGTACCGAGGAGACGGTCAGGTCCACGGCGCTGCCCTCGGCGATGCCGGCGGCGTTCTGCGCGGGGACGTACACGGTCGCGTACAGCGGGTCGGAGGCGTGGGCGACCTTCTCCACAGCCGCCACGTTCGCGCCGGTGGAGATGATCTGCCCGATGGTGGCGGCGAGCGCGGTGATCCGGCCCGCGGCCACGGTCCTGACGACCGACTCGCCCTGCGCGGTGCGCACCGTGATGACGGGTGCGTCCGCGGGCAGCCGCTGCCCCGCTTCGGCGTGCACGGCGGTGACCTGACCGGCCACCGGGCTCTGCAGCACATAGCTGCCCTGCCCGTGGGTGAGGACGGCCTGCGCGGTGACGGTGGAGGCGACCGAGCCGGCCACGGCCCACACACAGGCGGCGGCCACGGCGACGAGCGTGACACACAGCACCAGCCAGCCCTGCGGCCGGGCGAGCCGCACCGGAAGGTCCAGCTCCTCGGGTGCGTTCAGCTTGGCGAGGGCCTGCTGACGGAACTGCACGGAACTTGTCTCACCTGCGGAAGAAGGGGTGCGCAGCCGCGGGTGCGGCCACGGCACGTCGGGGGTGTGTCACGGCACCGGTGAGTCCCGGAACCGGCGAGCGGCTCCGGGACCCACGCGCGTGTGCTGCCGTCAGAGACCGGCGACCAGGTTGGTGACCGGGGCGGTGTTCAGGCCGGTCACGCCCTCGACGGTGTCCACGACGCCGTTGACCAGGCCGGTGACCGGGGCGACGCCGTCCACCAGGTTGGTGACGGTGCCCAGGGTGTTCACGGTCAGGCCGCCGGCGACGTTGTCGAGCTCGGCGTCGGAGATCTCAGCGGTCTCGACCTGGGGGGTGGAGTTCATGACAGAACTTCCCTTCCTATGGGACTTCACAACAAGAGGGACGGCCCTCGCCCGAAAGGCGGTACAGCCGTGACCCACGGGCCCGGACACCGTTGGTCCGGATGTCCGGCGGGCCCCGCGGTGCGATGGATGAAAGCACGCAACGGCCCGTCGCTTCCACTCAACGGCGCCTGTCACCAGGGAAGTTGCATGCACTGCAGCGTTGTGCGTGCACACCTGGGCACGAGTCGTCGGCCAGTTCTTCACATGCGTCACCGCATGTACGCGTCCGCTCTCTTGCCGGGACGCGGGTCTGCGCGAGTGACGCGCCGGTAACACGTGTGACGCTGCTTCGGTTGTGCAGATCCCTCGATGGCGGTGCGGCGGTTGGGTGGCCGCTGTGCAGATTCACTGGAGCCGGATTTCCGCTTCGCGAAACCCGGGAGACGGAGACGATCGGTGTCTGGATGATCACCTTCCGTGTTCGTTCCGTGGTGTCCGGGGACGTGGAACCCTCGGTGCCCGGCGCGTGCGGGGCGGGTGGTTGATGCAGGGCGGCACGGCATCCGTACCAGGTACGCGCGATCTGCACACAACGGCCACAGGGGCGGCGCACCGGGGCGGCGGGCGCTCGCCCGGGACACCACCGGCCGCCCGGGCGCGAAGCTGTCCGGCGCCGCCCTCCAAGGAGGGAGCCTGCGCGGAGCCCTCCTCGTCCCGGCCGACCTCAGCGGGGCCGGTCTGCGCGACGCCGACCTGCTCGGGGCCGGTCTGCGCGACGCCGATCTGCGCGGCGCGGACCTCACCGGCGCCGCTGTTCCTCACCCGGGCCCAGGTGAACGCGGCCAGGGGCGACGCGGCCACCGTGCTGCCCCCGGGCCCAGCCGCCCCGCTCACTGGCGGGCGCGGGGATGAACCCGGTGGTCACCGTCACCCTGGGCCGGGCCCGCCGTCTCCGGCCGAGGCCGCTGCGACGCGTGGGCCGTGCTGCCGGCCGGCAGCGGCCCGCAGGTGGCGAGCGGACCGCTGCCCGGCCGGTGACGCGCCCGCCTGCGCACCGCCCCTGGTGCACTGCCCCTAACGGGTGTGTGCCGGGCCGCGGTCACGGCAGGTCGCGGGGACCGTGCGTGCCGCGGTGCTTAGGGTCCTTGGCTGTGTCACACACCTTCGAAGAGCTGGTGGCGTTGCAGCGAGCGGCGGACGAGGCGCACACCCGGGTCGAGCAGCTCCGGCGTACCTACGGCCCGCCCGCGCAGGAGCGGTGGACCGGGCTGCAGAGCGAGACGTACGAGACGGCCTGGCGGGCCTGGCGCGACCTCGCCCGCGACCTCCAGGCGGCGCTCGGCGAGTACGCGAGCGCCGAGCGACGGCCCCGCACCGAGGTCGAGGAGGAGGTGGCACGGGCCGCCCGGTCCGCCGGGCCGGGCGACGCTGCGGACGGTGGTGCGGACACGGAGGACGGCGCCGCCTCGGACCAGGCCGGGGACTGAACGCACCGCCGGTGCGAGGAGCCGGACCGCCCCGCCGGCCGTCCTGCCCGGCGGGCCGGAGACCGGGTGGCATCCGTAGCAGCCCGGCGGGTACCCGGCGCGCATGGACACCACCGGATATCAGACAGTCGCCGCCGGTTCGGGCGCCGGGATCGCTCTGGTCGTGATCGGCGGCCTCGTCGTCGTCGGCCTGCTGATCTGGGCCTTCCGCTTCGGCATCACCGTGATGCAGCGCGAATCGGCCACCCCGCGGCACAGCGGGCACCCGAAGCCGCCGCCCTCCGGTCCGGTCCATGAGACCCGGCAGCAGCGCGAACCGAACGAGGTGCCCGACGCCGGGGAGACCGGCCGCCGTCTGTCGCCGCACGAACTCTCCTCCGGTAGCCGGCGCAGCGACGACCAGAGTCGCCCGCGCTGGGACTCCGGCTCCAGCGGCTCCTTCGGCAGCGGCGGCTCCGGCGGCGGGTGACCGCCCGCCTGTCGCACGCCTCGATGTCCGGAGACCTTGTCCGGACGCTGCCCGAAGACATGCATACAAGACATGGACGGACGCATGGACGGACGGGCGCCCTGAGGGACGGAACCGGGGCCCGGCGCACGCGGCGCCGGGCCCCGGTCCGTCGTGTGTCCGCCGGTCAGCTGTGGGTCTTGGCCAGCAGCTGCAGGATCTCCTCGGTGGTGCCGGTCTCGCCCAGACGCGGGAAGACCCACGCCACGCTGTTGGCGTGCGCGTCCCCGTCCAGGTCGGTCATGGCGTCGGTGGCCAGCGTGACGTGGTAGCCGTGCTCGTACGCGGCCCGGGCGGTGGACTCCACACCGATGCTGGTGGCGATGCCGGTCAGCACGATCTGCGTCACCCCGCGCCGGCGCAGCTGCACGTCGAGGTCGGTGCCGTGGAAGGCGCCCCAGTTGTGCTTGGTGACGACGATGTCCTCCGGGTGCCCGGCCAGCTCGGGCACGATGACGTCCCAGCCCTCGGGACGGCTGCCGCCGGAGGTGGCCGCCTCGGTGCGGCCCGGCGGCACGTCCGAGAAGTCGGGGGCGAAGGAGACCCGGACGAGCACCACGGGCAGGTTGCGGGCGCGGAATGCGTCGGCCAGCTCCGCCGTGCGGGCGACCACGTCGGGGCCCGGGTAGGGGGCGGTCGGAGCGCCGACGATGCCCGCCTGCAGGTCGATCACGACGAGGGCGGTACGCGGGTCGAGGGTGGTCAGTGCCATGAACGTTCGGGCCTTTCGGGAAAGTGCGGGTGCGGACGCGGAAGGTGCCTCGGGTGTCAGGGCCGCGTGAGCCGTTCGAGCAGGGAGAACGCCTCCAGCAGGGTGCGCCGCTCCGCCTCGGTGTACCGGTCCTGCAGGGTGCGGGCCAGCCACTCCTCACGGACCTGCCGGTCACCCTCCAGGCGCCGGCGGCCGCTGTCGGTGAGCGTCACCAGCTGACGCCGTCCGTCGTCCGGGTCGGGGCTCCGCCGGACGAGTCCCCGCTGTTCCAGGGCCGCGAGCGTGGCGGCCATCGACTGCGGGCGGACCCCCTCCGCCGAGGCCAGGGCGCTGGCCGTGGCCACTCCGTGCTTGCCGACCAGGGTGAGCGCCGACACCTGCGGCGGGGTGAGGTCGTCGTCGCGGGCGACCTCACGGATCCGGCGGCGCAGCCGGCTGACGGTCACCCGCAGGTCGCGGGCGGCCTGCGCGGCGGAGACGGAGATGCCTCCGGACACCTCGTCGGGCTTCCGGTCCATGCCCGTCACCCTAGGGATGTGTAGAAAGACTGTCCAGTTGTGACTGAACAGTTTGCCTGTTCTTTTCCCGGTGGCCGACGCACGTGTCCGGGTGGTTACGCTGGGCCCGCACGAGGGAGGAGAGTGCGTCGGCATGGACAACGGTCACACGTCCGGGCCGTTTGGGCCGTCGGGGCAGCAGGACAGGCTCGGGGCCGGGTGGGAGACATACCGCCCGGCGGTCTTCGGCGTGGCCTACCGGCTGCTGGGCAGTGTGGCCGACGCCGAGGACGTCACCCAGGACGTGTGGCTGCGCGCGGCCGGAGCGGATCTGCGGCAGGTCGGTGATCTGCGGGCCTGGCTGGTCACGGTGGCGGCGCGGCGGTGCTACGACATCCTCCGCAGCGCCCGTGTCCGCCGTGAGACCTACGTCGGGCCGTGGCTGCCGGAGCCGCTGCTGACGGGCCCGGACGCCGCCGAGCCGGTGCTCGTCGACGAGTCCGTCACCTCGGCCATGCTCCTGATCATGGAGGAGCTGAGCCCGCCGGAGCGGGTGTAGTTCGTACTGCACGACGTCTTCGGCCTGGAGTTCGCGCGGATCGCCGAGGTGCTGGACGTGTCGGTGCCGGCTGCCCGGCAGCTCGCCTCGCGGGCCCGGCGGCGGGTGGCCCGGGCGAAGCAGTCCGCACCGCAGGCACCCAAGGCGGAGCGCGAACGGGTGCTGGCCGCCTTCCGCGCCGCCTACGAGGCCGGCGACCTGGCCGGCCTCGTCCGGCTGCTGCATCCGGACGTCGTCTATGTCACCGACGGCGGCGGCCAGGTCCCGGCGGCCCGCAGGCTCATCCACGGCGGCGAGCGGGTCGCCGAGGTCATGGTGCGCGTGGGACGCCAGTGGCGTCCGGACCGGATCGACCTCGCCGAGGTCGGCGGCGAACTCGCCCTCGTCTTCCACCGGGAGGGCCGGGTCTACTCCGTCGACACCGCGCAGATCACCGACGGTCTGATCACCGCGTACCGCAGGGTCGTCAACCCGGAGAAACTTCAGCACCTCTGAGCTGTCACACCTGCCGGGGCTGCCCCGTCTCCTCGGTGTAAACCCTTAAGAGGGCGGCGGAGGAACGCGCGACGGCAGGTGGGACCGGTCATGACCGGACGTCCCTCACTTGCTGTGTGCTCCCGGTCACGCAACGCTGTATCTGCGGCTGCGCGCGGGACGGGCGCTCGTGGCCGCCGCCTGCTCAGTGAGGAGCTGTCATGCAAGCCATCACGGTGAACGACCGTGACGCCGGTACCGCCGGACTGTCCCTGACCGACCTGCCCTACCCCCACGCGGCCGAGAACGACGTCGTCGTACGGGTGCACGCCGCGGGCTTCACCCCGGGCGAGCTGGACTGGCCCGCTACCTGGACCGACCGGGCCGGCCGCGACCGGACGCCGAGCGTGCCCGGCCACGAGGTGTCGGGTGTCGTCGTCGGGCTGGGCTACGGAACCACCGGCCTGAGCATCGGACAGCGGGTGTTCGGCCTGACCGACTGGGCCCGCAACGGCACACTCGCCGAATACGTCGCGGTGGAGGCCCGCAACCTCGCACCGCTCCCGGCGGACATCGACCACACCGTGGCCGCCGCACTGCCGATCTCCGGGCTGACCGCATGGCAGGGCCTGTTCGACCACGGCCGTCTCACCGCCGGCCAGACCGTCCTGATCCACGGTGCCGCGGGCGGCGTCGGCTCGCTCGCGGTCCAGCTCGCCCGCGAGGCCGGCGCCCGCGTCATCGGCACCGGCCGGGCCAAGGACCGGGAGCGGGCGGTCGGTCTCGGCGTGCACACCTTCCTCGACCTGGAGGCCGAGAAGCTTCAGGACGCCGGAGAGGTCGACCTCGTGTTCGATGTGATCGGCGGGGAGATCCTCGACCGTTCCGCGGCCCTGGTACGAGCCGGCGGCACACTCGTCACCATCGCCGAGCCGCCCAGGATCCGGCCCCAGGACGGCCGGGCCGTCTTCTTCGTCGTGGAACCCGACCGCGCCCGGCTCGCCGACCTCGCCCAGCGGGTCAGGGACGGCCGGCTCACACCCGTCGTCGGCACCGTCCGGCCGCTCGCCGAGGCACCCGCCGCCTTCACCGAGCGCACCCCCGGCAAGACGATCATCCGCGTCGCCGACGACCGAACAGGAGACCCCTCATGATCGGATCGCGGATCGCCGGCGGCCTGCTGGCCGTCGCCGCCCTGACCACGGCCACGGCCGCCTGCTCCGCCCCGGAGCAGCCTCACGCCCAGAAGCTCACCGCGGCCGAGGCGTCGCAGCAGCCCACCGAAACCCTCAAGCCCCTCCTCCAGCAGGCCCTGCCGAACGTCGAGGGCAAGACATTCACCTCGTCGATCGTCGACTTCCCGCCCGGGGCGCGTGCGAAGCCGCACCGCCACGGCACGGCGTTCGTCTACGCCTACGTCCTGGAGGGCACCGTGCGCAGCCAACTCGAAGGCGAGCCCCTGCGCACATACCACCAAGGCCAGAACTGGGTCGAGAAACCGGGCGCCCACCACGTCCTCACGGAGAACACCAGCCGGACCGAGCCGGCCAGGCTCCTCGTCGTCTTCGTCTCCGACACCGGGGACCCGCTCAAGGTCGACGACCCGCAGCCCTGAGGCAGGCGCCCACCGGGCCGGCACGAGCCATGTGTGCGGTCCCGCGTGCCCCGGACGGGTACGGCGATGAGCGGCAGGGCACTGGGTGGCAGGCGGGAGGGCGCGGACACGGCCTAGCGTGAACCCATGGGTATCTCGCTGCTGCTGATGTCCGACACCCATCTGCCCAAGCGTGCCAAGCAGCTGCCCGCGCGGCTGCTGGCCGACCTGCCGCGGGCCGATGTCGTCGTCCACGCCGGCGACTGGGTGGACGTGGCCACGCTCGATCTGCTGGAGCAGCGCAGCCGCAGACTGATCGGCGTCCACGGCAACAACGACGGTCCGCAGCTGCGCGCCCGCCTGCCCGAGGTCGCCCGCGCGGAACTCGGCGGACTGCGCTTCGGCGTGGTCCACGAGACCGGGCCCGCCCGGGGCCGTGAGGCGCGCTGCGCGGCCCGCTTCCCGGACCTGGACGTCCTGGTCTTCGGGCACAGCCACATCCCGTGGGACAGCGTCGCTCCCGGAGGGCTGCGGCTGCTCAACCCCGGATCGCCCACCGACCGCCGCCGCCAGCCGTACTGCACCTACATGACCGCCACCGTCGCCGACGGCCGTCTCACCGGGGTCGAACTCCACCGGCTGCCGCCGCGCCCCGCACGCTGACCGCTCCCGGGCATCCAAGGGGGCACTCATGCGGAGGCTCCGTACGGAGGGCGGCCCGCTGTCAGGGGCCGCCCCGGGGTCACTCTTCCCCTTCTCGTGTGCGACTTCCCGGCGAGAACCGGGCCGCTCCGTCCGCGGAATCGGCCCGGTGACTGCGACATCGCGCTGTCACGGACCTCCTTCCAGGGATGTGTGCCGCGCATGTGCGGGCAGAGGCGTGCATGCCACCTCGTCCGCCGGTGCGCGCATACCCCTGATGCGCCACCTCAATCACCCGATTCACCCGGATCTCGGATGTCCAGGGATGCGCGGGCCCGCGTGCCGCGTCACCTGCGCCGCAGCCGCCGCAGCCACACCACCAGCAGCGCCACCGCCGCGACGGCTCCGGCCGCCGCCGCGGCACGCCTGGCCACCGGGACGCCGGCGGCACGCAGGAGATCCAGTGGTTCGGTCTCGTCGTGCGCCCGCCCGGTGCCTGCCGGGGTGCGTGCGGCGGCCTCCGCACCAGGGGCCGGCTGCCCACTGGGCTTCTCCGGGCGGCCGGCCGCGGGCTCCGGCGCGGGACCGGTCTCCTCCGGTCCGGTCTCCTCGGGGCCGGTCTCCTGCGGGGCCTGCGCGGGCGGTCCGGCGAGTCGCTGGGCCAGGCAGTCGGCGAACTGCCCCACCAGCCGGTCGCCGACCTCGGCCAGCACGCCCCGCCCGAACTGTGCGGGACGGCCGGTCACGGTCAGATCCGTCACGACCGTCACCGCGGTGCCCGTCCCGCGCTCCGTCAGCGTGCCGGTGACCGTGGCCCGTGCCGTGCCCTGGCCGCGGGTCTCCCGGCCGCTGGCCGTCAGCACCAGCCGGTGCGCCGCCGCGTCCTGCTCCTCGAAGACCGCCGTGCCCTTGTAGGAGACGGTGACCGGGCCCAGTTTCACCTTCACCGAACCGGTCACGGTCTTGCCGTCGTACTCCTCGACGGTGGCACCCGGCAGGCACGGCGCGATGCCCTCGATGTCGAGCAGGGCCCGCCAGGCGTCCTCGACCGGGACGGGAACGGTGAACTCGTGGCGCAGCTCCATGACTTCCTCCTGGCACTCGGGCGGAACCGGTGGTGGCGGGGCGCTCAGGCCGAACCGTTGGCGTGGATGGCTCCGGTGGTCGCGGTCAGGGGTGCCCCGGTGCCGCCCCAGCGCAGCGCGACGATCTCCGCCGCGACGGAGACGGCCACCTCCTCCGGGGTCCGGGCCCCCAGATCGAGGCCGATCGGGGACCGCAGCCGGGCCAGCTCCTCCTCGGTCACCCCGGCCTCCCGCAGCCGCTCCAGCCTCTCGTGGTGGGTGCGCCGGCTGCCCATCGCCCCGATGTAGGCGGCCGGCCGGACAAGCGCCTCCCGCAGCAGCGGCACGTCGAACTTCGGGTCGTGGGTGAGCACGCAGATCACGGTGCGCTCGTCGGTGTCCGTGCCGTGCAGATAGCGGTGCGGCCAGTCGACCACCACCTCGACCGCGTCCGGGAACCGCTTCGGGGTGGCGAACACCGGACGGGCGTCGCACACCGTGACCCGGTAGCCGAGGAAAGAGCCGATCCGTGCCACCGCGGCGGCGTAGTCGATCGCACCGAAGACCAGCATGCGCGGCGGCGGGGCGAAGGACTGCAGGAACACGGTGACGGAGTCCTCGCGGCGCTCACCGCGCGGCCCGTAGTGGCGCAGCCCCGTCGAGCCGAGCGCCAGCTCGCCGCGGGCGTCCGCGGTGACCGCCGCGTCCAGCCCGGAGCTGCCGAGGCTGCCCGCCACCGTCTGCGGCCACACCGCCAGCACCGCCCCGCGCGGTGCGGGCCCGTCGACGACGGTGGCCACGGTCACCGGCTCCCCAAAGGCCACCGACGCGGCCACCGCCCCGAAGGCGGGATCCGACTCCCAGGTGACCGGCCGCACCAGCACACCGATCTCGCCGCCGCAGGTCAGCCCGACCGCGAACGCGTCCTCGTCGCTGTAGCCGAAGGTCTCCAGCCGTGCCTCGCCGTCGGCCACCACCTGCCGGGCCAGCTCGAACACGGCTCCTTCCACGCATCCCCCGGAGACGCTGCCCACCACCTCGTCGTCCGGGCCGACCGCCATCGCCGCGCCGGGATCGCGCGGGGCGCTGCGGCTCACCGAGACGACGGTGGCCAGACCGAACGGCACGCGCGCGGCGTACCAGCGCTCCAGCACCGGGAGGATGTCACGCACACTCCGCTCCTTTCCCGCCGGCCGTGCGGACCGGGGCCGGCCCGGCGTCCGCGCCCCGCACCACCGCCGCCAGACGCTCCAGCGCCGCCAGACTGTGACCGGCGACGAAGGCGTCCACGCTCGGCAGCGCCGCCGCCATGCCCGCGGCCAGCGGCGCGTAACCGGGCCGCGCCTTGAGCGGGTTGGCCCACACCACCCGGTGCGCCAGCCGGTGCAGGCGGCGCATCTGCTCGGCGAGCAGCGCCGGGTCGCCCCGCTCCCAGCCGTCCGACAGCAGCACCACCACCGCGCCCCGCGCCATGCCGCGCTGCCCGAACCGGTCGAGGAACGCGCGCAGCAGCTCGCCCAGCCGGGTGCCGCCCCGCCAGTCCGGCACCGCCTCGGCGACGGCGGCCATCGCCAGGTCCGGATCCCGGTGGGACAGCTCCCGGGTCACCCGGGTCAGCCGGGTGCCGATGGTGAACACCTCGGTGCGCCGCCCCCTGACCGCCGCGTGCGCGAACCGCAGCAGCGCGTCCGCGTACGGCCCCATGGAGCCGCTGACGTCGACGAGCAGCACCACCCTACGGGGCCGGTCCACCCGCGCGTGCCGCCGCAGCAGCGCCGGTTCGCCGCCGTGCCGCAGCATCTCCCGCACGGTGCGGTGCGGGTCGACGGCGCCGCGCCGGGCCGGCCGCCGGCGTGCGCTGCGCCGCGACCGGCCGCGCAGGGAGAACGCCGCCAGCAGCCGGTCGAGCTGCGCACGTTCGGCGGCGTCCAGCGTGGCCACGTCGCGGTGGCGCAGCACCTCCGCGGAGCTGGCGAGCGAGGCGACGGGCGGCCCCTGCGGCTCACGGTCCCCCTCGCCCGGACGCGACCCTGCGGGCGCCTCGCGCACCAGGGGGCGCAGCCGGGGCGGGGGAGCGGACCGGCGCGGCGGGCGGCGCGGCGGGGCGGCGGCGTCGAAGTACGCGGCGAACACCCGCTCGTAGCGGTCCAGATCGTCCCGGTCCCCGCACAGCGTCAGCCGTCCCGCCCAGTACACGTCGCTCCGCACCCCGGGCCGCAGCGCGTCCACCGCCCGCAGGAACGCCTGCGTCCGCTCGGCCCCGGCGTCCACCCCGGCCGCGCGCAGCGCCCGCGCGAACCCGAGCAGCGCCGCATCGGCGCGAAGCCGTTCGCCCGCGCCCGCCGCGCCGCCGGGGGCCGCCGCGCCGCTCATGTCGCCCGCCCCGCGAGGACGGCCGCGAAGTCCAGCGTCCGGGCCCGGTCGGTGTCCTCCCGGTACTTCAGCACCGCGCCCAGCGTGGCCACCGCCAGCTCGGCGTCCACCTCGCTCGCACCCAGCGCGTCCAGGGCACGGACCCAGTCGAGGGTCTCGGCCACGCCCGGCGGCTTGAGCAGCTCCTTGCCGCGCAGCGCCTGCACCAGCGTGGTGACCTGCTCGGCCAGCCGCGCCGAGACCTCCGGCAGCCGGCGCCGCACGATGGCCAGCTCCCGGGCGAAGTCCGGATGGCCGAACCAGTGGTACAGGCAGCGCCGCTTCAGCGCGTCGTGCACCTCCCGGGTGCGGTTGGAGGTGAGCACGACCACCGGCGGCTCCTCGGCCCGCAGCGTGCCCAGCTCGGGCACGGTCACCTGGAACTCCGACAGCACCTCCAGCAGGAACGCCTCGAACTCGTCGTCGGCACGGTCGATCTCGTCCACCAGCAGCACCGACGGCCGGGTCTGCAGCGCCCGCAGCAGCGGCCGGGCCAGCAGGAACCTGCGGTCGTACAGTTCCCGCTCCAGACGGTCGGCGTCCCGCACCCCGGCCGCCTCGGCGGCCCGCAGGTGCAGCAGCTGCCGCGGGAAGTCCCACTCGTACAGGGCCTGGGAGGCGTCGATGCCCTCGTGGCACTGCAGCCGGATCAGCGGGGCACCGAGTGCCTCGGCGAGGGCGGAGGCGAGCGCGGTCTTGCCCACGCCCGCGTCGCCCTCGCAGAACACCGGCCGGTGCAGCTTCAGCGCCAGGAAGCACGCCACCGCCAGCCCGTCGTCGACGAGGTAGCCGGTCTCCTCCAGGCGGGCCCGCATCTGTGCGGGGCTGTCCACACCGATGATCGGCGCTCACCCCATTCCGGCGGCGGCCAGCACCGCCCGCTCGGTCAGCACCCGCGCCAGATGCGCCCGGTACTCGGGCGAGGCGGAGGCGTCCTGCGAGGGCCGGGTCCCCTCGGCCGCGAGCCGGGCCGCCCGCGCCACCGCCTCCGCGTCCCCGGCGCCGCCGAGCGCCTCCTCGGCGGCCGTGGCCCGCAGCGGTGTCGCGCCCATGTTGGTCAGGCCGATCCGCGCCTCGGCGACGTGTCCGTTCTCCCGCCGCACCAGCGCCGCCACCCCGACCATCGCCCAGGACTGGGCGACCCGGTGGAACTTCTCGTACCGGAAGCCCCAGCCCTCCCGCTTCGGCACCCGGATCTCCACCAGCAGCTCGTCCGGGGCGAGGGTGGACTGCAGATAGTCCGCGAAGAACGCGCCCGCCGGGATCGTGCGCCGCCCGCCCGGCCCCACGGCCACCAGCTCCGCGTCCAGCGCCAGGGCCACCGCGGGCAGGTCACCGGCCGGGTCGGCGTGCACCAGGGAGCCGCCGAGGGTGCCCCGGTGCCGGACGGCGGGGTCCGCGACCGTGGCGGTGGCCTGCGCCAGCAGACCCGCGTGCCGCCGCACCAGCGGATCGCGCATCACCTCGTGATGGGTGGTCAGCGCACCGATGACGAGGCGGCCGTCCTCCTCGCGCACCCCGCGCAGCCCGGGGATCCGGCCGATGTCCACCACGAGGTCCGGGAACGCCAGCCGCAGCCTGAGCAGCGGCAGCAGGCTCTGCCCGCCGGCCAGCACCTTGGCGTCCTCCCCGGCATCGGCGAGGGCGCGCACGGCCTCGTCCAGACCGGCCGGGCGTACGTAGTCGAACGCGGGGGGAATCATGCCGCGGCCTCCTTCCGCGCGGCGCGGATCGCCTGCCAGACCCGCTCCGGTGTGCACGGCATCCGGACGTCGCGCACCCCCAGCGGGCGCAGCGCGTCCACGATCGCGTTGACGACCGCCGGGGTGGAGGCGATGGTGCCGGCCTCACCGACCCCCTTGACGCCCAGCGGGTTGGAGGTGGCGGGGGTCTCCGTGCGGTCGGTGACGAACTCGGGCAGGTCGGCCGCGGACGGCACCAGGTAGTCGGCCATCGTGCCGGACACCAGGTTGCCCTCCGCGTCGTACACCGCCTCCTCGTACAGGGCCTGCGCGATGCCCTGGGCGAGTCCGCCGTGCACCTGCCCCTCCACGATCATCGGGTTGACCACCCGGCCCACGTCGTCGACGCACACATAGGAACGGATCCGGGTGTGCCCGGTCTCGGTGTCCACCTCCACCGCGCACAGGTGGGTGCCGTGCGGGTAGGAGAAGTTCTCCGGGTCCAGGACGTGCTCGGCGTTCAGGGTGGGCTCCATGCCGTCGGGCACGTCGTGCGAGGTGAACGTGGCGAACGCGACCTCCTGGATGGTCTTCCGGGCCTCCGGGGACCCCTTCACCGAGAACACGCCGCCCTTGAACTCCAGGTCGTCCTCGCCGGCCTCCAGCAGATGGGCGGCGACCTTGCGCGCCTTGTCCACCACCTTCTGCGCCGCCCGGTGCACCGCCGCGCCGCCGACGACCAGCGAGCGCGAGCCGTAGGTGTCCATGCCCTGCGGGGCCGCCTGGGTGTCGCCGTGCACCACCTCGACGTCCTCGAACGGCACCCCGAGCACGTCCGCGGCGATCTGGCTCCAGCTGGTCACATGCCCCTGCCCGTGCGGGCTGGTGCCGGTGACCACCTCGACCTTGCCGGTGGGCAGCATGCGGATGCTCGCCGCCTCCCAGCCGCCGGCCGAGTACCGCAGGTCCCGCAGCACCCGGCTCGGGGCGAGCCCGCACATCTCGGTGTACGTCGAGACGCCGATGCCGAGCAGCACCCGGTCGCCGCGCTCGATCCGCTCGCGCTGCTCGGCGCGCAGCGCGTCGTAGCCGAACAGGGCGAGCGCCTTGTCGGTGGCCGCCTCGTAGTTCCCGCTGTCGTAGGTCAGGCCCGCGATCGAGGTGTAGGGGAACTCCTCGTGCCGGATCCAGTTGCGGCGCCGCAGCTCCACCGGGTCGAGCCCGAGTTCCGCGGCCAGCTCGTCCATGATCCGCTCGATGGCGTAGGTGGCCTCCGGACGCCCGGCGCCCCGGTAGGCGTCGGTGGGGGTCTTCGTGGTGAACACGCCGGTGCAGGTGAAGGCGTAGGCGTCCATCTTGTAGATCGCCGGGTACATGAACGCCCCCAGGATGGGCACGCCCGGCGTGACCAGCATCAGATAGGCGCCCATGTCGGCGAGCAGGTCCACCTTCAGGCCGAGCAGCTTTCCCTCGCGGGTCGCGGCGATCTCGATGTCCTGGATCATGCCGCGGCCGTGGTGGGTGGCCAGGTAGCCCTCGGAGCGGGACTCGGTCCACTTCACCGGGCGGCCCAGCTTCCGCGCGACGGCCAGGGCGACGGCCTCCTCGCCGTACACCTGGAGCTTGGAGCCGAAACCGCCGCCCACGTCGGGCGCCACCACCCGCAGCTTGTGCTCGGGCACGCCGGTGACCGTCGACAGCATCACCCGCAGGATGTGCGGGATCTGCGTCGCGGAGTACACCGTGTACTCCCCGGAGGCGGCCAGCGGGGTGACGACGACCGCGCGCGGCTCCATCGCGTTCGGGATGAGCCGCTGCTGCTCGTAGCGGCGGGTGAGGACGACGTCCGCCCGCTGCCTGACCGTCTCGTAGTCCTCGCCGGCCTCGAACGGCCACACATAGGCGCGGTTGGTGCCCTTGTCGGAGTGGACGAGCGGGGCGTCCTCGGCGAGCGCCGCCTCGAGGTCCATCACCGGCGGCAGCGGCTCGTAGTCGACCTCGATCGCCTCCAGCGCGTCCGCGGCCGCGTACCGGTCGCGGGCCACCACGACCGCCACCGGGTCGCCCGCGTGCCGCACCTCGTCGACGGCGAGCGGCGGGTGGGCGGGCAGCACCATGTCCTCGGTGACCGGCCACGCGCACGGCAGCGAGCCGAGCCCGTCGGCGAGGTCCCGGCCGCTGAACGCGGCGACCACGCCGGGCCGCCGCAGGGCGGGGGAGACGTCGATGCGTTCGACGCGGGCGTGCGCCATGGGGCTGCGCAGGAACGCCAGGTGCAGCAGCCCGGGGACGGTGATGTTGTCCGTCCACATGGTCTGGCCGGTGACCAGCCGGGCGTCCTCCTTGCGCAGCCGGGCCCGGCCGACCTCGCGCTCGACGGCCTGGTCGGTCATGCCGTCACCTCCTGGGCCGGCGCGGCCGGTGCCGGGGCCGCGGACTGCTCCGCGGCGGCGAGCACGGCCCGGACGATGTTCTGGTAGCCGGTGCAGCGGCACAGATTGCCTTCGAGTCCGGCGCGCACCTCCTCGGCGGTGGGGTGCGGGTTCTCGCGCAGCAGATCACGGGCGGCCATGATCATCCCAGGGGTGCAGTAGCCGCACTGGAGCGCGTGATGCTCGTGGAAGGCCCGCTGCAACGGCGTCCACGCGCCGTCGCGGGCCAGGCCCTGCACCGTGGTCACCTCGCTCCCGTCGGCCTGGACGGCCAGCACCGTGCAGCTCTTGACGCTCGCGCCGTCCATCTCGACCGTGCACGCCCCGCAGTTGGAGGTGTCGCAGCCGACCGGGGTGCCGGTCAGGCCGAGCCGGTCCCGCAGATAGTGGACCAGCAGCAGGCGCGGTTCCACGTCGTCCTCGTACGTCGTGCCGTCCACCGTGACCGAGATATGGGTCATGTGCCCTCCAGGGACCGTATGGGCGTGTGTGAGGGAGTTCAGCGACCAGCGTGGTGTACGTCACTCTATGGCCGGGCCGCGGGCAGGGCGAGTGGTGTGAAGGGAACTGTCCGGGATTCCTCCGCGGCGCGGGTGACGGCCCGTTCAGGGCGCGGTGACGGTCCGTCGGCGGCGGTGCCGTGTCCAGCAGAGTGACCGAAGGGGCTTCCCAGTCGAAAGTTTCGGCGCCGGTACCGACCGCAGGACGGGTGCGTTCCCTCCCTGGTGCGACTCGCCGCTTCCCCTGTGCGCACCCCTTGACCCTCGTGAGCGCGCGCCCTTAGATTCCCACGAGTCATTCGTATTTCTGATGCACGTTCATGTATGTGATCACCTTGGGAGTGCGGTCGTCGCGCTCGGCGGATCACGAGGCCGAAACTTTCGGTCTG
This sequence comes from Streptomyces thermodiastaticus, assembly GCF_014656135.1. Taxonomy (GTDB): domain Bacteria; phylum Actinomycetota; class Actinomycetes; order Streptomycetales; family Streptomycetaceae; genus Streptomyces; species Streptomyces thermodiastaticus. The sequence continues at coordinate 91,194 of NZ_BNBV01000021.1, read as the reverse complement.
GCCGGCGGATCTGTCGACTCGCCTCCCCGCCCCGCGAGAAGAAGGTCTCCCCATGCACTGGCTCGACTGGGCCGCCGTCGGCGCCTACTTCCTGATCATGCTGCTCATCGGCCTGTGGTCGCACCGGCGCGTCGCCGACGTCTCCGACTACTTCACCGGCGGCGGCAAGATGCCCTGGTGGCTGACCGGCATCTCGCACCACATGTCCGGCTACAGCGCCGCCGTGTTCGTCGCCTACGCCGCTGTCGCCTACACCTATGGCATCACCGTCTACGTCTGGGCGTTCCTGCCGCTCGCCCTGGGCACCGGCGTCGGCGCCTGGCTGTTCGCGCCCCGCTGGAACCGGCTGCGCCGGCGCTTCCAGGTCGCCTCCCCGCTGGAGTACCTCGCCCGCCGCTACAACGTCCCCACCCAGCAGGCCCTCGCCTGGAGCGGCGCTCTGCTGAAGGTGTTCGACGTCGCCGCGAAATGGGCGTCGGTGGCCGTGCTGCTGAAGGTCTTCACCGGCATGTCGATGACCCACGGCATCCTGCTGACCGGCACCGTCACCCTGCTGTACTGCACGGTCGGCGGCCTGTGGGCGGACGCCCTGACGGAGTTCGGCCAGTTCGTCATCCAGGGCGTGGCCGCGCTGTCCATGATGGGGATCGTCCTCGACCGGCTCGGCGGGATCTCCTCCCTCGGCACCCTGTGGCACCGGCTGCCCGCCGGGCACACCGACCCGCTCGTCGGCCCCTACACGGCCGGCTTCCTCACCGCGTACGTCGTGGTGAAGCTCTTCGAGTACAACGGCGGCATGTGGAACCTGGCCCAGCGCTACATGGCCACCGACTCCCCGCGCGCCGCCCGCCGATCCGCAGCGCTGTCGGCCGGGCTGTACCTGGTCTGGCCGGCCGTGCTGCTGCTGCCCGCGGTCGCCGCGCCCGTGCTCATGCCGCACATCGCCGATCCGGAGCAGACCTACGCGCTGATGGCGCAGTCCTTTCTGCCCGCCGGTCTGGTCGGTCTCACCCTGGCCGGCATGTTCTCCCACACCATGGCCATGGCCTCCTCCGACGCCAACGCCATCTCGGCCGTGGTCACCCGGGACATCCTGCCCGCCCTCCTGCCCTCCTTCCGTGACGCCGGCACCGAGCGCGGCCTGCGGGCGGCCCGCGTGTTCACGGTCCTGTTCATCACCGTGTCCATGGTCGTCGCCATCGAGGCCGACCACTTCGGCGGCGTCCTCGGGATCATCGTCGGCATGGTCGCGGCCGTGATGGGCCCGATCTCCATCCCCATGCTGCTGGGGCTGCTGCCGGCCTTCCGGCGCTGCGGGCCCCGGGCCGCCCTCACCTCCTGGGCGCTCGGCCTCGCCGGGTACTTCCTCGTCAAGTACGGCATCGACGGCGCCTCCCAGACCGCCGTCGTCGTCACCCCGCTGGTCACCTCGCTCGTGGTCTACGCCGGCCTCGGCCTGCTGTGGCCGGAGGCGGACGAGCGCGCCGACGCGGTGGTCCGGGCCGTCTCCCGCCCGGACCCGGTGCCCGGCACGGCGGCGCGCCCGGTGACCGAACGGCCCGCGTAGGACGCCGGCGGCAGGGGCCGCGCAGGTCGCCGGCGGCACGAGAGCGACCCTGCGCGGGCGCCGCACGGTGGCGGCCGGGCGGGCCCGGACCCGGCGGGCCCGGCGCCGGGCGCGTCCCGGGACCAGACGGACCGCCCCGGCCCGCCGTCTGCGGCGGATCCCCGGGGCCGGGACACGGCGGCGCGGGAGGGCCGCCCGCAGCAGCGCGCGCACCACGGCCGCGGCCGACGGACGGAGCACGGCACCGGCGGCCGGCGCGCGGCGCGGCCCGGCCGAGTGCGCCCCGCCCAGCCCGGCACGCGCGGAGAAGGTCCAGGTGAGCCGGGAGCTGACCTGGACCCGCGCGGCCTTTCTGCCTACGCGTGCCATGCCCGGACCGTGATCGTCCCGGCGCGGTCCCGGCGGGCGCCGAAAGCCTGTGCCAACGGCGGCAGCAGGGCGGACGCCATGCGCTCCCCGGCGCCCCGCAGCGGGGTGCGCGTGCCGGGGCCGGCGACGAATGCCGTTGCGGTCCCCATGGGCACCTCCTCACCGGCCGGCGGCCCGGCCGGAGCGGACCCGCCGGCGGAACTCTCCTCACCAGCTCCTCCGAGCGTGCTGCGCTGCGGCGGCCCCGGCAAACGCAGCAGCAGCCGGACGCCTCCGCACCGGTCGCCGGCGCGGGGGCGTCCGGGTACGGGGGCGTCCGGCTGCGGGGGCGTCACCACGAAGGGCGGACGGGCACCGCGAGGGGAGCTGCGGACCTGCCGGTCAGGCGGTGGGCCGCAGCGGCGGCACCGTGGGCACCTCGGTGGCCGCGGCGATGTCCTCCGCGGTCATCCGGAAACCGGCCGGGTAGGCGTCGCGGTCGGTGCGCCGGGCGGGCTCGCTGGTGCGCCACATGTACAGGCAGCGCGCGCACTGCAGCACCTCCCAGACACCGGGCACGGGCGAGGAGTGCACGTGCTCGATGCCGTCGTGGGCGCAGCGCGGGCAGACGGTCGGGGCAGCGGACATGGTGATCTCCTCGATGCGTGGCTCGTCGGGGCGTCGGCGGTCAGCGGCGCGCGGCCAGGGCCTGCAGCCGGGTGAGCCACTCGGCCGTCTCGGGCAGGTCGTGCACCGGGGTGCCGTAGTTGCCGCGCCGGTCGGCTCCGACCGGGGTCGTCGCGTCGACGACCAGCTTGTCGACGACACCGGGGGTCTGGGCCTGCGGAGCCAGCTCGACCACGGGCAGGTTCGGGATCCGGATCAGGTCGCCGGCCGGGTTCATCTTGGTGGACAGCGCCCACATCACCTGCGGCAGGTCGAACGGGTCCACGTCCTCGTCCACCACGATCACCGTGGAGGCGTAGCCGAGGCCGTGCGGTGTGGTCAGCACCCGCAGCCCGACCGCCTTGGCGAAGCCGCCGTACCGCTTCTTCGTGGACACGATGACCACCAGGCCGTGGGTGTAGGACGCGTTGACCGCCTGCACCTCCGGGAAGTCGGCCTTGAGCTGCTTGTAGAGCGGCACCGCGGTGTTCGCGGCGATCAGGTAGTCGCACTCCGTCCACGGCATGCCGAGGTAGAGGTGCTCGAAGACGGGGTCGGTGCGGTAGGAGATCCGGTCGATGCGGATCACCGGCATGCTGCGGCCGCCCGAGTAGTGGCCGGTGAACTCGCCGAAGGGACCTTCGATCTCGCGCTTGCGGCCCTCGATCACACCCTCGATCACGACCTCCGAACCCCATGGCACCGGCAGGCCGGTCAGCGGGGCCCGGCTGATCGGGGCGGGCGCGCCGCGCAGCACACCGGCCAGTTCGTACTCGTTCTCCTCGTACTTCATCGGCGTGGACGCGGCGATGCTGATCACCGGGTCGTTGCCGAGCGTGATCGCCACCGGCAGGTCCTCGCCGCGCTCCTCGGCGGTGCGCAGATGCAGGGCGATGTCGTGCACGGGCACCGGCTGCAGGGCGAGCTTGCGCTTGCCCTTGACCTCGATGCGGTAGACACCGACGTTCTGCTTGCCGGAGTTCTCCGGGTCGTCGGGGTCCTTGGAGACGACCGCGGCCTTGTCGATGTAGAAGCCGCCGTCGCCGTCGTTGAGGCGGATCAGCGGCAGCACCTCGAAGATGTCGACGTCGTCGCCCTCCAGGGTGTTCTCCGCCCACGGCGGGTCCTCGCGCCACTCGGGGGCGACCGGGAAGTCGTCCCAGCGGCGGATGAACTGGGCCACCTGCTCCTTGGCCGGCGTCTCCTTGGGCAGGCCGAGGGCCAGGGCGTGGTTGGCCCAGGAGCCGTGCACGTTCATGGCGATACGGGCATGGGTGAAACCGCGCACGTTGTCGAAGTACAGCGCGGGCGCGGCGTCACCGAGGCGCGGCGCGGCGTTCGCGGCGGCCGCGATGTCCGGCTCGGGCCGCACCTCGTCGGTGATGCGCAGCAGCTGGCCGGCGTCCTCGAGCGCGGTGAGGAAGCCGCGCAGATCGTCGTACGGCATGAAGGTCTGCCTTTCGGTGCCGAGACATGTCTCGTGGTCGGAGCGAAGAGAGGACGGAGCGGCGGGTGGCTGTCCGGGCCCGGTGGCCGGTGGTGCCGGACGGGCGGGGATCAGCCCGCGGGCCGCAGCGTGCGGGCGGCGCGCATGCCCTCCCAGCGGCGGGCCGCCGGAGCCGGCAGGCCGAACTGGTCCAGGACCCGGGTCACGATGTGGTCGACGATGTCGTCCACCGACCGCGGGTGGTTGTAGAACGCGGGCATCGGCGGCACCACCTGCACGCCCATGCGGGTCAGGGACAGCCTGTTCTCCAGGTGGATCTCGCTCAGCGGCGTCTCACGCGGCACCAGGACCAGCCGGCGCCGCTCCTCGAGCACCACGTCGGCGGCCCGTCCCACCAGCCCGTCGGCGTACCCGGCGCGGATGCCCGCCAGTGTCTTCATCGAACAGGGCACGATCACCATGCCGTCCGTGCGGAAGGAGCCCGAGTAGATGGCCGCCCCCTGGTCCTCGGGGGCGTAGGAGACATCGGCGAGCGCGGTGACGTCCGCGACCGACAGCCCGGTCTCCAGCTCGATCGTGGCGCGCGCCCAGCGGCTGAGCACCAGGTGGGTCTCCACCTCCGGCAGCTCGGCCGGCATCTGCAGCAGCCGGACACCGAACACTGCGCCCGCCGCGCCGGTCATGCCCACGATGAGTCGCACGGTGAGGACTTCCTTCCGCCGAAGACGGCACGTGCCGACCGTTTCGGTCACCTGCGCCCTTACCCATCCGACGTTAGGAGCGGATCCGGAGCACAACGGCGTATCGTGGAGACACGCCATGGACAGAAACGGACACCGGGGCCGTGCCGGGCGGGCCGACGTCACCCGGATCCCCTACCGTGCCGCCGCCGGCGCCCCGCCCGGGGCCGAGGTGCTCGACCTGCCCGGACTGCAGGCACGGGCCCGCAGCCACGGACTCGACGTGTACGCGGCCAAGCGGCCCGCCTTCCACGAACTGATCGCCGTCCGCCGCGGCACCCTGCGCTGCTCGCTCGACTTCAGCGCCCACGAGCTGCGGGCGGGCGACTGGCTGTGGGTGCGCCCCGGACAGGTCCACCAGTACGACTCCGACCTGACCGCCGCCGAGGCCACCGTCGTGCTGTTCACCCCTGGCTTCCTCACCTCCGCCACGGCCGAGGCGGCACGGGTCGACCAGCCGGTGTGGCGGGCTCCGCTGACCCCCACCGGGCGGGACGCGGAGGCACTGCGCAGGGTGCTGGACCTGCTGGAGGCCGAGTACCGGCAGCTGACCGGCCTGCCGCTGACCGTGCACATCGACGTGGTACGGCATCTGCTGTCCGTCCTGGTGCTGCGCCTGACCCACGCCCGGGGCGCGGAGCGCGCCGCCGGCAGCGGCGGCGAGGCGTTCCGCCGCTTCCAACGGGCCGTGGAGCGGGACTTCACCCGCACCCACCGCGTCGAGGACTACGCCCGGGCCCTCGGCTACAGCGTGCGCACCCTCACCCGGGCCACCCGCGCGGCCGTGGGCACCGGCGCCAAGAGCTTCATCGACGACCGCGTCCTGCTGGAGGCCCGCAGGCTGCTGTGGCACACCGACCTGCCCGCCGCGGCCGTCGGCGACCGGCTCGGCTTCCCGGACGCCACCGTGTTCGCACGCTTCTTCCGGCGCCGCACCGGCGAGACCCCGGCGGCGTTCCGGGCCCTGGCCCGCGGCACCGGGCGCTGAGACCGGCCGCCGCCCTCGTTCCGCGATCTTCGCGTGCCGATCCGTCCCCTTACCGATCAGTTGCGGCGTAGTGTCGGGAACGGACAACGGCCGAGGGAAAGGACCTCCTCATGGCGCAGGACGTACGCGGCGTGATCGCACCCGGCAAGAACGAGCCCGTGCGGGTCGAGACGATCGTGGTGCCCGACCCCGGGCCGGGAGAAGCCGTGGTGCGGGTCCAGGCCTGCGGTGTCTGCCACACCGACCTGCACTACAAACAGGGCGGCATCACCGACGAGTTCCCCTTTCTGCTGGGCCATGAGGCCGCAGGCGTGGTGGAGTCGGTCGGGGACGGGGTCACCGACGTCGCCCCCGGCGACTTCGTGATCCTCAACTGGCGCGCGGTGTGCGGCCAGTGCCGGGCCTGTCTGCGGGGCCGGCCCTGGTACTGCTTCGACACCCACAACGCCCGGCAGAAGATGACGCTCACCGACGGCACCGAACTGTCGGCGGCCCTCGGCATCGGCGCGTTCGCCGAGAAGACCCTGGTGGCCGCCGGGCAGTGCACCAAGGTCGACCCGTCCGTCTCCCCGGCCGTGGCCGGGCTGCTGGGCTGCGGCGTGATGGCCGGCATCGGCGCGGCCATCAACACCGGCAACGTCACCCGCGGCGACTCGGTCGCCGTGATCGGCTGCGGCGGCGTCGGGGACGCGGCGATCGTCGGCGCCCGCCTGGCCGGCGCCGCGAAGATCATCGCGGTCGACGTCGACGAGCGGAAGCTCGACACCGCCCGCTCCATGGGCGCCACCCACACCGTCAACTCCCGCACCACCGACCCGGTCGAGGCCATCCGCGAACTGACCGGCGGTTTCGGCGCCGACGTGGTCATCGAGGCCGTGGGCCGCCCCGAGACCTACCGGCAGGCCTTCTACGCCCGCGACCTGGCCGGCACGGTCGTCCTGGTGGGCGTGCCGACTCCGGAGATGAAACTGGAACTGCCGTTGCTGGACGTCTTCGGACGCGGCGGCGCGCTCAAGTCCTCCTGGTACGGGGACTGCCTGCCCTCCCGCGACTTCCCGATGCTCATCGACCTGCACCAGCAGGGGCGGCTGCCGCTGGAGAAGTTCGTCACCGAGACCATCCAGCTGGACGAGGTGGAGAAGGCGTTCGAGCGGATGCACCACGGCGACGTGCTGCGCTCGGTGGTGGTGCTGTGATGACCGCCCGCATCGAACGCCTCGTCACCTCCGGGCAGTTCACGCTCGACGGCGGCACCTGGGACGTGGACAACAACGTGTGGCTCGTCGGCGACGACCACGAGGTGATCGTCATCGACGCCGCCCACGACGCCGACGCGATCGCCGCCGCGGTCGGTGACCGCCGGCTCACCGCGATCGTGTGCACCCACGCCCACAACGACCACGTCAACGCCGCACCCGCGCTCTCCGACCGGACCGGCGCGCGGATCTGGCTGCACCCCGACGACCTGCCGCTGTGGAAGATGACCCACCCGCACCGGGACCCGGACGAGCATCTGAGCGACGGTCAGGTCATCGAGGCCGCCGGAGCCGACCTGCGGGTGATCCACACCCCGGGGCACGCCCCGGGCGCGGTGAGCCTGTACGACCCCGGTCTCGGCGCCGTCTTCACCGGCGACACCCTTTTCCAGGGCGGCCCCGGCGCCACCGGCCGCTCCTACTCCCACTTCCCGACGATCATCGAGTCCGTGCGCGACCGCCTGCTGACCCTGCCGCCCGAGACGCGGGTGCTCACCGGCCACGGCGACGCCACCACCATCGGCGACGAGGCACCCCACCTCGACGAGTGGATCGCCCGCGGTCACTGAGGCGGGCGGCGCCGCCGCATGCGACGGCGGGGCTCCCCGGTCCGGCGGATCAGGGCCGCCCCCGCAGCGGCACCAGGGGCGGCGACGGCCGCGGGCGACCCGTGACCGTGGTGGACGGGGTGCGGCCGTCGTGGACGGCCGGTCCGCGGGGCCCGGCTGCCGCCGCCGGCCGCCGTGCGCGGGTGAGCCGGGGCAGCCCGCTGCCGTTGCCGGGCTGTCCCACGTGACGCTTGTCACCGCACTGCCCCCGTCCGCCCCGTCCCGGCGGCCGGTCATCAACTGCCCGTTCGCGGAGTGGCCTTGACGTGATGAGCACCACGGTCCGATATGCCCGAATCACTCCTACTTACTCACGCCGTCTTCACGCCGACCGGCATATGCTTCACAGCATGTCCATCACTGTTGAACCCGCCTCCGAGCGATCGGCCGCGGAGGTCAACGAGGAGATCCGTGCCCTGTGGCGCCGGGCGGGCGGAAGGCTCACCACCGAGCAGCGTGAGCAGTACCAGCGCCTGGTCATGGAGTGGGCCGCGGCCGCATGGCACTCGGGCCGGGCCGCGTAGGTCCCGCCGAGGTGCCCGCCGCGTCTGTGTCGCGCACGCGGCCGGCCCGCACCGGCCTCATGGCCTGCCCGTGCTCCGACGCACCGGCCCGGCCCGTGCGACGGCCCGGCCGGGCCCCGTAGCGGACGCGGTCCGCGTCGTCCGCCCGCACCGTCCCCGGGCGAGGCCCGCTCCTCCGGCCTTCGGGGCTGTTCCCGTTCTCACGGCATCCGCAGCTCGTCCGTTCGTCCGTAGTCGTCCCGCCGCCTGCACCGGCGAAGGCGCCCGCTTCTCCGGGCGCCTGCCCGCCTCTCGAGGCGCTCGTCTCTCCCGATGGCATGCCCACCGTGCGCCTCGGGCCCCGTCGCCCGGTTCCGTCAACGCCTGGCCCTCCCGTATCCCTCGTGCGACGGACCCCGGGGCCGTGTCCGACGGGCTAGGCTGCGGGCGCGTGAGGGCGGAGGGAGCAGGCGCCGCGGACGAGCGCCGAGGAGTCGAGGGACGGACCGGTATCGCGAGCCGGGCCGAGCCGGTCGGAGCGGCCCTGGACCGAGGGCGCCGGTGCGTCGCGTGGCTCTCCGGGCACGCCGGCTGGGTCCTCGCCGGCTCCCTGGTGCTGCACGCCCTCGTCCTCGCCGCCCATCCGCCCGCACCCCTGGACCTGCGGGTCTACCGCGAGGGTGCACCGCATGTGCTCACCGGCGGCCTGTACGACTACGCGCTGCACACCAAGCCGCCGATCCCCGTCCTGCCGTTCACCTATCCGCCGTTCGCGGCCCTGCTGTTCCTGCCGCTGTCCCCGCTGCCCTGGACGGTGCTGCTCGCCCTGTGGCAGGCGCTGTCGATCGCCGCCCTGGTCGTCCTCGCGGCGGGCGCCCTCGGGCTGCTCACCCCGCGCCCCGGCGGGCGCACCCGGGACCTCGCCCTGCTGTGGGCCGCCGCCGGACTGTGGACGGCGCCCGTGCGCCACACCCTCGACCAGGGGCAGGTCAATCTGCTGCTGGGCGCGGTCGTCCTGGGCGGTCTCGCACTGTGCCGCAGCGCGGTGGCGCGGGGCGCGGCGGTGGGACTGGCGTCCTCGGTGAAACTGACCCCGGCCGTCGCCGGTCTGTATCTGCTGGTCACCCGGCAGTGGCGGGCGGCGGTGTGGGCCGTCGGCACGGGGATCGCGACCGTGGTGCTGGCCTGGTGCGTCGCCCCGCACGAGTCGGTGCGCTACTGGACGGAGCTGGTCACCGACACGCGCCGCGTGGGTCCGGTCTGGACGATGCGCAACCAGTCCCTGCGCGGGGCCCTGACCCGGCTGCTCGGCCCGGACGTCACCGCCTCACCGCTGTGGTGGGCGGCGCTCGCCGGGGTGACGCTCGCCGCTGCCTGGGCGCTGCGCTCCTGCGTGCGCCGGGGCGATCGGCTCGGCGCCCTGGTCGCCGTGGAGCTGTACGGGCTGCTGGTGTGCCCCATCTCCTGGGGGCACCACTGGATCTGGTGTGTGCCCGCCATGATCTGGCTGGCCCACGGGCCGGGCCGGGGGCACACGCTCAGCCGTGTCACCCTCGCCCTGTGGGCCCTGGTCACCGTGACCCGCCTGGTGCCGCGGCTGACCGGGGTGGAGGACGGCCTGCCGCGGCACGATCCCTATCCGGCGCTGCTCGCCTGGCCCGGCACGGTCTACGCCGTGTGCGCCGTGCTCACCCTCCTGGCGCTGGCCCGCGCCGACAGCGGGCGGCGACGCCCCGCCGTCCCCGCCGCCTCTCGCCCGCACCGCGCGCCCGACCGTTCGCCGCTGCCCTGACCCGCACCGGCCGGGCAGGGCGGCCCGGTTCAGTTCCGGGCGGGGGACGGGTCGTCGACGAGCTGGAAGACCGGCTCGCCCCGCACCGGGTCCTTCGCCGTGATCAGCCGCACCCGGTCACCGCCGTGGATGCCGATGGGCGGGCCCATGACCCGGCCGCGGACGACGAAGCCCTCGTTCATCTCGATCAGGGACACATTGCGCGCGGCCGGGGAGTTGCGGTGCACCACGGTGGAGTGGCGGACCGTGCCGAGGCCCTCGCTGCGCTCGGTACGCAGGTCGCTGCCCCGGCACACCGGACACAGCAGCCGGTGGTACATGGCCGTACCGCACCAGGTGCAGCGCTGGAAGTACAAGGCCTCCGTGTCGCGGGCCTCGGACTCCAGCAGGCCGGTCGCGGAGCCGGCCACCGGACGAGCGGCATTTCCTGACAGGTGGTACACGCTGGTCAACTCCCTGCGCTGAGCCGGAGATCCCGCACGCGGCGGAGCACCCGCGTACGGGTGTGCGCGGTACGACGGCGCCACCGTGCACACCATCAGATTATGGCACTGAGTGCCGCCGGTAAAGGCACTGCGTACCCTCCGGCGTGCCCGGCCCGGGACGGCCCTGGACGACACGGCCGTCGAGCAGGCACGGCAGCCCCGGCCGCACGGCCGTCGAGCAGGAAGGAGACGGAGAACCAGGGGACCGCACATCGCGCACACCGCACCGGCAGCGCACCGGGGCGAGGTGTGCACGGGGCGGGGGAGCGGTGCCAGGGATGTGGGTGCCGGGGATGTGATCGGGCGATGCGGTGTGCGACGGCAGGGGCGGTGCGCACGGCGCGATCCGGGCGAGCAGGCGAGCAGGGCTCTCGATCGGTCCACGAACCGGCTGTCGATGCGGGTGTCGGACGCAACTTGGAGGCATGGCGGTGATCGTCCGAGGGTGCGGCGTGGCTGAGCCGGAAGAGCACACGTTCACGCGACCGTCTCGCTCGCCTGAGCCGCCGACCTGGTCGTGGGCCCGCCGGTGTCACGGCGGGCCGACGCGGCTGGGCGCAGGTGCCCTCAGGGGGACCCGGGCGGGTAGATGCTGCGGTCCTGCGCGGAGTCCTGCCGGTCGCCGTTGAAGATGACGTGCCGGGCCGGGGAGGCGCCGGACAGGGCCCAGATGCCGACTCCGCACGCGATGACGACCATGACCAGCACGATCGCCACGGTGAGGGCGCGGCGCCGCAGGTCCCGGCGGCGCCACTGCCGGCGCGCCCGTTGGTAGGCGTCCGGTGACTCCTGGACCGTGTCCGCGAGCCCGGCGAGAGCCGACCGCAACCGTTCTTCCGTACCCCCGTTCATGCCTCGGCTCCCTTCAGGATGCTGCTGAGTCTCGCCATGCCTCTGGATGCGTGGGATTTCACGGCGCCCTGGGAGATGCCCATGGTCCGGGCGATCTCCGCTTCGCTCAGATCCAGCCAGTATCGCAGCACGAGCACCTGGTGCTGCCGGGTCGGCAGGGTGCGCAACGCGCTGACCACGTGCCGGTGTTCGTCGCGGAGTAAGGCGTGTTGTTCGGCCGAGTCCTCGGTGAACTCCACGTTCTGCTGGGCGTGCCGGCGCACCACGCGCAGATGGCGGAAACGCATCCGGGTCAGGTTGAGGATCACCCCGCGCAGATAGCCGACGGCGGCGTCCTTGTCCCGTATCCGTCCCCAGCGGCGCTGGAGCTGGTAGAAGGCCTCGGCCACCACGTCCTCCGCGTCGGGCCCGGCGCCGAGCAGGACGGCCAGGCGGAGCAGACCGGCGTGGTGGGTCTCGAACAGGGCGGCGACCGCGGTGTCCCGGTCGGTGTCCGGCGTGACCGCGGCGGTGTGCTCGGCCACCGCCCCCTCCTCCGCTTCCCCGCGGTGATCGGCACGGGTGAGTGGTCTGGTGGGGTTCATCCGCTACTCCTCCTGGTTCACCGCGGCTCGAAGGGTCAGTCGATGCGAAAGGCGAAGCGGGAGCCGCGCCGCGCCACGGGGTCGCCGGGTGCGAGCGCGTCGGGGCCGCGGACCACGCCCAGGCGGTCCAGGACCGGGGTGAGGAGCACAGCCACGGCCAGGTTGAGGGCGAGTGCGACCAGGGCGGTGTAGAGCGAGATCCGCCCGGTTCCCGAGCCGAGGGTCACCACGGAGTCGAAGCCGTCCACGACGGTCAGCAGGGTGCCGCTGGCCATGCCGACCGCCCAGCCGGCCAGCAGGGCCCGGCGGTGGAACCAGCGGGTGTAGGCCGCGCATCCGACGGCGGGCACCGTCTGGATGATCCAGACGCCGCCCAGGAGATGCAGGTTGACCGCGTCCTGCGGTTGCAGCAGCAGCGCGAAGACGAGGGCGCCCAGGACGAAGGCGGTGGCGGCGAAGCGGGCAATGCGCACCTCGTGCTTGGGGGTCGCCGTCGGGTTGAAGTACTCGGTGTAGACGTTGCGGGTGACCAGCATGGCCATGGAGACGGCCATGACGGCGCCGGGCAGCAGGGCGGCGACGGCGAGGCCGCCGAGGAGGAGTCCGGCCAGCCAGGGTTCGGCCAGCCGGCGCAACAGCTCCGGCGCGGCGAGTTCGGCGTGGCCGGGCGGGGTGGTCACGCCGAAGGCGAGCGCGGCGAAGCCCAGGTAGGCGAAGAGGCCGAGGGCGAAGGTCCACATCGGCAGGGCGAGGACCGCCCGCCGGACGGTGTCCGCTCCACGGGCAGCCAGGGCGACCGTGAGCACCTGGGGGTACATCAGCTGGGCGAGCACGCTGCCACAGGCGAGCGTGACATAGGCGGTACGGGTTCCCACGGGCGGCACCAGGCTCATCCCCTGGCCGGCCAGGCGCCGTCCGGCCTCCTCGAAGACCCGTCCGGCGCCCGCGCCGCCCTGCGCCACCAGCGTCAGCGAGACGACCAGCAGCACCGCCATGAGGACCGCCTTGAACCCGGCGACGCGCACGCACACCCGCAGGCCGCGCGGCAGCAGGGCGGCGGTCACCAGGGCGAACAGGAGCACGATCCCCAGCACCACCCGGGGGTCCGCGAGGTCGACACCCATCGCCCGCAACGCCGCTCCCAGGCCCACGACCTGCAGCGCCAGATACGGCATGGTGGCCAGCAGCCCGGACAGCACCACCGCCAGGGCCAGGGCGTGCGAGCGGTACCGGGCGAGGGCGAAGTCCGCGGTGGTGAGCAGGTCGTACCGGCGCGCCATGGCGTGCAGGCGCGGCAGCACGAAGAGGGCGGCGGGTGTGAGCAGCAGGGTGTAGGTGAGGGCGTAGAGCCCGAACCCGCCGGTGGCGTACGTCAGTCCGGGCACTGCGACGACTGTGTACGCCGTGTACACCGTGCCGCCGAGGATTACCACCGTGGCGCCGAGGCCCAGGCCGCGCCGGGCCAGGGCCCAGCCGGCCGGATCGGGCAGCTCCTCGCGGTCCCGGCGGCCGGAGAGCGCCCGTGCCGCGACCGCGACGCCCGTCACCACCAAGGCGAAGAAGGGCAACGGACTGCCACTCACAGACGCCATGGCGGTTGACGCTAGGGGTTCCTCTGCACCCGGCGCAAGCGGCTCCGGGACGAGATCTCCGCATCGCGGACATTCTGTCGGTCGTCCGGTCGCGGCCGTTGTGTCGCCGGGCGTGTGGGGGAGGTCGCACCGGATCGCGCGGGGAGTCCGCGCTCACGCCCCCACCATGTGGGTGCCTCCGTCGACGTGGACGATCTCGCCGGTGGTCCTCGGGAACCAGTCCGACAGCAGAGCGACCACCCCGCGGGCGGCCGGCTCGGGGTCCTCCAGGTCCCAGCCGAGCGTCGCGCGCGAGGTGCTCGCCTCCGCCAGTTCCGCGAAGCCGGGGATCGACTTGGCGGCCATGGAGCGGATCGGGCCCGCCGAGACGAGGTTGCAGCGGATGCTCCGGCCGCCCAGATAGCGGGCCAGATAGCGGTTGACGGCCTCCAGCGCCGCCTTGCTGACGCCCATCCAGTCGTAGTGCGGCCAGGCCTGCCGGGCGTCGAAGTCCAGGCCGACGACCGCTCCGCCGCGGTGCTCGAGCAGCGGCAGCACGGCGATGGTCAGCGCCTTGAGCGAGTACGCCGACACCTCCAGCGAGGTGGCGACCGAACTCCAGCCGGTGTTCAGGAAGTTGCCGCCCAGTGCGTCCTGCGGGGCGAAGGCGATGGAGTGCACAACGCCGTCCAGCGCCGGTTCCTCGCCGAGGTGCTCGGCGACCCGGTCGGCGAGGGTGTCCAAGTGCTCCTGGTTCTGCACGTCCAGGTCGACGACGGGCGCGGGCTCGGGCAGCCGCTTGGCGGTCAGCTCGACGAGGCTGCGCCGCCCGAAGGCGGTCAGGACGACCCGCGCGCCCTCCCGCTGGGCGAGCCGTGCCGCGTGGAAGGCGATCGACTTCTCACTGAGCATCCCCGTGATCAGGATGTTCTTGCCGTGGAGTATTCCGCTCATGTCCTCAACGGTCCTTGCTCGGTACGCCGTCGGCGGCTGCGACGGCCAGGGATACGGGGGTCCGGCGGGAGGCGGGCGCGGTGTCCCGCACGAGGCCCGCCAGGAAGCTGCCGATGATGCGCGGGCCGTGCCGGGTGAGCACCGACTCCGCGTGGAACTGCATCGAGGCGAAGCGTTCCGCGCGCAGCGCGTGCACCTCGCCGGTGCGCGGGTCCCGGCTGACCTCCACCCGGGCGCCGTACGGCCCGTCGATGACATCGCGGGTGCTGCGGGCGGCGAAGGTGTTGTAGAAGCCGACGTGTTCACGGCGGCCGAAGAGGTCGATCTCCCGATGCACGCCCTGGTTGGGCACCGCCCTGCGGATCAGCTCGAGGCCGAGCGCCCGGCTGAGCACCTGGTGGCTGAGGCAGACGGCGAGGAACGGCCGCCCGCTGCCCAGGAGTTCACGCACCGCGCCGTCCAGGTGGGCGATCTTCGGATCGGCCGTGGCGCGTGGATCGCCGGGGCCGGGCCCCATGACGACGAGGTCGTGCTCGTCGAAGGCGTACGGCTGGTCGAAGCGCCGTACGGTCACCTCCAGGCCCAGCGACCGCAGCTGTTTCTCGATCATCGAGGTGAACGTGTCCTCGGCGTCGACCACCAGGACCCGCCGGCCGCCGAGCAGGGCGCCCTCGGCGGCCGGCTCCGCGCGGTCGGCCAGCCAGAACCTGCCGAGGGGGTCGTTGCGCCGGAGCAGCGCCGAGCGGACCTGCGGGTGGTCCCGGAAGCCCGTCGGCGCGGCGTCCCGCAGCGCGGCGACCAGACCGGCCGCCTTGGCCCGGGTCTCGGCCACCTCGGAGGCCGGATCGGAGTGGCGGACGAGGGTGGCGCCGACGCCGATCGCGAGCCGTCCGGTGCGGTCGATGTCGGCGGTCCGGATGAGGATTGCGGAGTCCAGGGTGCGGGCGCCCTGCGCGTCCCGGCCGATCAGCGCGGCGACGCCGCTGTAGTAACCGCGGCCGCCGGGCTCGTACCGGGCGATCACCCGGCAGGCGCTCTCCAGCGGGCTGCCGGTGACGGTGGGGGCGAACAGCGTCTCGCGCAGGATCTCCTGAGGGGCTCGGGTCGTACGCCCCTCGATGAAGTACTCGGTGTGCGCGAGCCGGGACATCTCCTTGAGATGAGGGCCGACGACGCGCACCTGGTCCGGGCAGACCCGGCTCATCATCTTGAGTTCCTCGTCGACGACCATGTACAGCTCGTCGGCCTCCTTGCGGTCGGCGAGGAAGTCCAGGACGCCGGAGAGGGTGGGTCCGCCCGCCGGATAGCGGTAGGTGCCGCTGATCGGGTTCATCACGGCGGTGCCGTCGCGCAGGCTCACATGCCGCTCCGGCGAGGCACCGACGAAGGTGCGCTCACCGGTGTGGATCACGAAGGTCCAGTACGCGGCCGACTCGCGCTCGAGCAGCCGCCGGAACAGGGTCAGTGCGTCGGCCACGCCGTAGTCGGCGATCTCGGCGACGAACGACCGCTTGATGACGAAGTTGGCGCCCTGGCCGGTGCCGATCTCGTCCGCGACGACCCTGCTCACGATGTCGGCGTACGCCTCGTCGGACACGTCGAAGTCCCCGCCGGACAGCTGGATCCCCCGGTCGGGGACGCGGGTCAGGACGTCGGTGAGCGCTACGGCCGCCTGCTCGCGCACCTCCAGCGCGATGAGTGGTGCCCCGTCGTCGGCGCAGGCGTAGCCCCGCTCGGCGACCTGCCGGAAGGGCACGACAGTGAGCAGTTCGTGGTGGGCTCCGGGCTGCCGGGGCGTCGTGGGCAGCGGCAGTGCGGCGAGCGTGCCGGGGGTGGACACCTTGCCGAGGATCACATCCACGACACCGGGGCCGGCCGAGCCGGGACGGTGCAGCAGCGCGAAGGGTCCGGGCTCGGGCGACAGGACGCGGCCGAGCGGATCGGCTGGGGGCACACCGGTCATCCGAGGACCTCCTTGGTGGTGGTGACGACGGCGCAGGTGCGGGCCGCGTACTCCAGGGCCATGCGGTGGTCGGTGGCGCTGAAGTCCGCGACGGCGTCGGCCACGAGGAAGGTCTCGATGTCGTGGGTGTAGGCCTCCACGGCGCTCATCAGGACGCCCACGTGCGCGTACACACCGCAGACGATCAGCTGGTCGCGTCCGGCCCCGCGCATCTGCTGCAACAGGTCGGACTTGAAGAAGGCGCTGTAGCGCCACTTGGTGAACACCCAGTCGGCGCCGGCCGGGGCCAGCGGTTCGACGATCTCCCGGTCGGCCGGGCTGACCTGCATGCCCGGCCCCCAGAAGTCGTTGAGCAGTCCGCGCTCCTCGGGGGTCATCCCGCCGGGCTGCGCGGTGTAGGCGATGGGCATGCCGGCCCGGGCGCAGTGGTCGCGCAACGCGGCGACGCCGCGGACCAGTTCGGCGCGGAGCGCGTCGGGCAGCGGGCGCAGGAAGTACCGCTGCATGTCGTGCACGAGGAGCACGGCGCGGGCGGGGTCGATCGTCCAGCGAGGGATACGGGCGGGCAGCTCGCCGCTGGTCGGCATCGGGTAGGGCGTGATGGGCGGGATGCCTGGCATGGCGGTCCTCTCGAAGGGCGGGCGGGGAGCAGGGCGTCAGGCGCCGAGGGTGGCTCCGCCGTCGACCGTCAGGTCGTGCAGCGTGATGTGCGCGGCGGCGTCGGACAGCAGGAACAGCACGGCGTCGGCGATGTTCTCGGGCCGGGCTATGCGGCCCAGCGGGATGCCGAGGCGATAGGTCTCCGGGCGGCCGCGCAGGGTGGCCTCGCGGTCCGACTCGTCCCGCCACATCGAGGTGAGCATCGGCGTGTCGGTGGAGCCCGGGCCCACCACATTGCAGCGGATGCTGTACGGCGCCAGCTCGACGCCGAGCGACTTGGTGAAGTGGGCGGCGGCGGCCTTGGAGGCGGCGTAGGCGGCCATCTCGGCGCGCGGAGTGCGGGCCGCGTTGGAGGCCACGGTCACGATGGCGCCCGAGCGGCGGGGCACCATCCGCTCGGCCACCGCACGGGACATGAGGAAGACACCGGTGGCGTTCACCGCGAACGTACGGGCCCACTCCTCGTCGCCGTATCCGACGACGGGTCCCACGTGCAGCACCCCGGCGGCGTTGACGAGGAAGTCCACGGGGCCCAGCGTCCGTTCGACGGAGTCGACCAGGTCGCGGACGGCGCCGGAATCGGTGACGTCCGCGGGGTACGGCGTGACCGTGCCCGGTCCCCCGGTCACCTCGTCGGCGCGCTTGTGCAGCCGGTCCGCCTCGCGGTCGACGGCGGCGACATGGACGCCGGCCCGGACCAGGGCGGCGACGACCGCGCCGCCGATCCCGCCTGCGGCTCCGGTGACGATGGCTGTCTTGTCCTGCATGTTCTTCCTTTCGCTGCCGGGATGTCTCAGGGCCGCCAGGCGGCCACGACGGCCAGCGCCTGGGCGGGGTTGAGCCGGGGGTCGCACAGGCTGGTGTACGGGCCGCGGGCCGGCGCGCCGGTGGCGGTGGACGGGTCGCCGGGCAGGCATTCCAGGACGTCGTCCGGGGTGGTCTCCAGGTGCAGCCCGCCGGCCACACCGCCCGCCTCGCGCACGGTCGTCTGGAACGCCTCGATCTCCCGCCGGATGGTGTCCGTGTGCCGCCGTTTGCGCCCGTCGGGGCCGGTGACGGTGTTGCCGTGCATGGGGTCGGTGAGCCAGATCGCCGGGTGGCCCTCGGCCCGGACGGCGGCGACCAGGCGGGGCAGCACGGCCGCGGCCCGGTCGGCGCCGGTGCGGGCGATGAGGGTGAGCCGGCCCGGCTGCCGCAGAGGGTCGAGCCGCTCGCACAGGGCGACCAGCTCGTCGGGGGTCATGCCCGGACCGACCTTGCAGGCCACCGGGTTGACCACTTCAGCGAGCAGGGCGACATGGGCGCCGTCGAGCCCGCGGGTGCGTTCGCCGATCCACGGGAAGTGCGTGGAGGCGAGCAGCAGGGCGCCGTCCTCGGTGCGGCGCAGCAGGGGCAGTTCGTAGTCGAGCAGCAGCGCCTCGTGGCTGGTCCACACCACGGCCTCGGCGCCGCCGGCCGGCCGCGGGCCTGCTGTCCAGCCGAGGTGCCCCATGATGTCGGCGGCGGCCATGTACCCGGTGAGCAGGCGCAGCGGGTCCGGGCGGCGGCTCTCCGGGTCGGGTTCCGGTCCGTTGACCAGGTGGCCCCGGTACACGGGCAGTTCCCGTCCGCCGACGGTCTCGGTGGGCTGCGAGCGGGGCTTGGCGAACTGTCCCGCCATCCGCCCCACCCGGACCACGGGCCGGCCGGTGGTGAGTTTCAGCGCGCCGGCCAGCAGATCGAGGACGGCGCACTTGCGGGCGACGTGCCGGGCCGTGCAGTCGTCGGGGTCCTCGGCGCAGTCGCCGGCCTGGACGATCTCGGCCTTGCCCGCGGCGACGTCGGCGAGCAGCGTGCGCAGGACGGCGACGTCCTCGGCACGGACCAGGGCGGGGCGCTGGGCGAGGGCCCGGCGCACCCGCGCCAGCTGGGCCAGGTCCTCCCAGGGTGGCTGCTGCCGGGCCTCCTGGTGACGGAGGTCGAGCAGGGCGTTGTCCACTGATGTAACTCCCATGCGAGGTGCGGGCGTACTGCGGTCGGGGGGCCGGTCACACGACCAGTCCGCCGTCGACGCCGAGGACCTGGCCGGTGATGTACGCGGCGCGGTCGGAGGCGAGGAAGGCGACGAGGTGGGCGACGTCGTCGGGGCGGCCGAACCGGGCGAGCGGGATCCGCTCCCTGAGCCGCTCGCGCACCGTGTCCGTCAGTGCCGCGGTCATGTCGGTGTCGATGAAGCCCGGCGCCACGACGTTGGCGCGGACGCCGTAGGGGCCGCACTCCTTGGCCAGGGCCCGGGTGAAGCCGATGATCCCGGCCTTCGACGCCGAGTAGTTGGTCTGGTGGGCGTTGCCGTGAACCCCGGCGACCGAGGACAGGGTGATGACGCAGCCGGCCTTGCGGCGCATCATGCGGGTGATCACGGCGCGGCAGACCGCGTAGGTGCCGTCCAGGTTGGTGGACAGCACGTCGTGCCACTCGTCGTCGGACATGAGGGCGAGGGGCCGGTCCCGGGTGATGCCGGCGGCGCTGACGAGCGTGCGCACCGGGCCGAGTTCGCGTTCGGTCTCGGTCACGAACCGCCGGACCTGCTCGGGGTCGGCGATGTCGAGGGTGCGGTGCAGCACGCGGGCGCCGGCCTCGGCCGCGGCGTCCGCCGCCTCCTTCGCGGCGGACTCGTTGGAGCGATGGCAGAAGGCCACGTCGTGTCCCTCCCGGGCGAGCCGTGCCACGACGGCGCGCCCGATCCCGCGGGAGCCGCCGGTGACCAGGGCCACGGGCCGGCCGGTGCCCTCCGGGGCGGTCGGCGCGCTCATGCGGCGGCGAGTTTCTGCCGGACCAGCTCGTGCACGCCGGCCAGAGTGTTGATGGTCTTCAGCTCGTCGTCGGTGACGTCGATGCCGTAGCGGTCCTCGAGCCGGGTGGCGATCTCCAGCGTGATGAGGGAGTCCATGCCCAGGTCCTGGGTGAAGTGGGCGTCGTCGGTGACCTCCTCGGGCGCCAGTTCGAAGGTGACGGCCATCAGGGCGCGCAGCTCTTCCAGGTCGACGGAGACGGAGGTGCTGTCGGGCACGGTCGTGTTCCTTTCTCGGGAGGCTGTGGGGTCACAGGGCGGTGCGGGCCGCCGCCCGGGGCGGCAGGAAGGCCACCGCGGCCGACGCGTCCGTGCCGCGGGCCGTGGCCAGCACCAGGCCGTCACCGCCGTCGTCGTAGTAGGCGACCGTGGCGGCGCACTGGAGCACCCCGAGGGCTCCGCCGCACTCACCCAACCGGTCGGCCAGGCAGGTGAGTCGGGCCCGTTCCGGCAGGTGCGGCCGGTCGGCCCGGGGGGCTCCGCTCAGCCACAGGCCGATCGGCTCGGCGCGCGGGTCGGCCGCGGCGCGCAGGACCTCCGCGTGGTCGTGCCCGCGGTCGTATCCCCGCCACCGGGCGCGGACGCGGGCGCCCCGCCCGGCCGCGTGCGCGGCGGACTCCAGGACGATCGTGGCGGCGCCGTCCACGGGATCGGCGCCCAGCAGCTCGGCCACGACCTCGTTGGCCGGTTCGACGCCGGTCACGACGACGGTGTCGGCGCGGCCCGCGGCGATCAGGTTGCGGCCCCAGTGCAGGGCGTCGAGTCCGCTCGTCGCTCCGTTGCACAGCGTGACCGCGGGCCCGCGCAGCCCGTAGCCGGCCGCGATCCAGCCCGCGATGGCGCTGGTGGACGTCTGCGGCAGACCGGTCGCGCTGATGGCCCGCGAAGTGTGCTGGGCCGCGGTGTCGACGTAGGCGCAGACGCTGTCGTAGTTGCCGGTGTTGGAGCTGACGACGGTGGCGGCGCGGGCGCCGTCGAGGTCCGGGCCGTTCGGGCCGTACAGCCCCGCGTCGCGCAGCGCCGGTTCGACGGCGCGCAGCGCGAGGCGGGTGGCGCGGTCCTTGTGCCGCAGCTCGCGGCCCTTCAGGCCGGTCTCCGGGTCGAACGGCGTGCCGCCGCGGTCGCGGTGCAGGAGGTCAGCGGGGCCCGCGATGCCGGGTACGGCGAGCCCGGCTCCGGTGACCACCACCGAGGTCGGGTGTGCCGTCGATTCGCTGTTCACGCCTGTTCCACCCCCGCTGTCGGTTCGCTGTTCACGCCTTCTCCACTACCGCGACGGCGTTGATCCCGCCGAACCCGAACGCGTTGACCTGGGCGAGCGCGATCCGGGCGGGCGCCGCGGCGCCCTGCACCAGACGCAGCTCCGCCGCCTGTTCGATGGGGTCGGTCAGTCCGATGACCGGCGGTACGGCGCCGTGCCGCATGCTCAGCACGGCCGTCACCAGACTCAGCAGCCCCGAGCCGCCCAACGTGTGCCCGACGCCCGACTTGACGGCCGTCATGAGCGGGCCCGGGGCGTCGGTGAAGAGCCGCGACATGACCGCCGCCTCGGTCTCGTCGTTGCGGGCGGTGCCCGTGCCGTGCAGCATCACCAGGTCGATGTCGCCGGGGCGCACCCCGGCCCGCTGATGGGCGTCGCGGATGCCGGCCTCCACTCCCGCCGGGTCCGGCGCCGTGGGGTGGCCCGCGTCGCAGTTGAGGCCGACGGCGCGCAGCCGGGCCGCGACGCCCGTGCGCCGCGCTCCGGCCCGGGTGAGGACCACGGCCACAGCGCCCTCGCCCATGACCATGCCCTTGTGGCCGCGGTCGAAGGGACGTGCGGCATCCGGTACCAGGGTCTGTGCCCGGTCCATGGCGGCGAAGGTGGACTCCGCGATGGAGTCGGTGCCGGCCACGACGACGGTGTCGGCCTGGCCGAGGCAGATCAGGTCGGCGGCCATGCCGAGGGCGTACAGCGAGGCGGCACAGGCGTTGGCGAAGGTGTAGCTGGTCCGTGCGTTGAAGCGGCGGCGCAGCGCGTTGCCGAAGTGCAGCTCGTCGGTGGCCAGTCGAGCGCCCTCGCTCCACCACAGCTCCACGCTGCGCTGCTCGCGCAGGGTGGTGCCGACGAGCACAGGCACATCGCTGAGGTCGTCGTCGAGTCCGGCGTCGGCGAGGGCCTGCTCCACCGCGGTGAGGAGCCAGCCGGTGGCGCGCAGCGGGCGGTCGCCGCCGGGGCCGCGGTCGTCGATCTCGTAGGCGTACCGGGCCTGGTAGAAGGCCGGGTCGAAGACGCGGACCGGGGCGCGGCCGTCGCGGCCCGCGCACAGCGCGTCGTAGGTGGCGCGGGCGTCGGCGCCGACGCTGCTGACGGCGCCCAGGCCGATGATGTCCCAGGTCATATCTCGGCCACCCGGGTGCGCAGGGTGTGGGCCGCGGTCTTGCCGCTGGCGGTCGTCGGCAGTTCGGGAAACAGCTCCACCCGGGAGGGCCGCTTGTGCGCGGGCAACCCGCGCCGCGCGGCGCTGATCACGGCGCGGCGCACCCGGGCCGGGTCGGCACCGTCCGCCGGCTGGACGCAGGCCACCGCCTGCTCCAGGCCGTCGGCGTCGCGGCCGGCGACGACCGCGCAGGCCGCGACACCCTCGACGGCGCGCAGGACGCCCTCGATCTCGGCCGGAACCACCTTGTAGCCGCCGATGTTGAGGATGTCGTCGGTCCGGCACAGGTAGGCGAAGGAGCCGTCCGGGGCGCGCCGTACCAGGTCGCCGGTGTAGGCGCCGCCGTCGGCGAAGGCCGCCCGCTCGGCCTCGGCCCGGTTGACGTAGCCGAGGGCGACGGTGGGGCCGGCGATGTGCAGACGGCCCTCCTGCCCGTCGGGCAGTTCGGTGCCGTCGGTGTCGCGGACGGTGGCCCGGACCCCGGGGACGGGGAAGCCGAGCGCACCCTCGGGTGTGCGGTCGGCCGGTGCGACCAGGGCGACGTGCATGAGTTCGGTGGCGCCGAAGCAGTTCACGAGCGGGGCGCCGAAGGCCGCCCGGATGCGCTCGGCGAGCGCCGGCGGGCAGTTCTCCCCGGCCGTGGTGCACAGCCGTACGGCGTCGTACGCGGCGCTGTCCTGGCCGGGCAGCTGGGTCAGGGCGGCGTAGAGCCGGGGTACGGAGCAGAAGACGGTGGGCCGGTGGGTGGCGAGGGCCTCGGCCGCGGTGTACGGGTCGACGGCTCCGCGGATCAGGGCCGCGCTCGCGCCGGCCGCGAGGACACAGAGCACCGCGTTGCCGAAGCCGTAGCCGAAGGAGAGACGGGCGGTGGTCAACAGCGTGTCGTCGGGGCGCAGCCCCAGGACGCCGCCGAAGCCGTCGATCATGGCCAGCAGACCGGCCGCCGAGTGCCGTACGCCCTTGGGGGTGCCGGTGCTGCCGGAGGTGTACTGCACGAGGGCCTCGGCGTCGGCGGGCCCGGTGTGCGGCGGCGGGATGTCGTCGGCGGGCGCGCGGCCTTCCGACATCCTGCGGCGGGTGTCCTCGCCGTCGACGCGCGGGAGGTGCGCGAGCGTTTCATGCAGGGCGGCGCGCTTGGCGTCGGAGCCGTCGACGTGCACCACGCGGGCCCCGCAGTCCTCGACCGCGAAGGCGATGTCGGCGTCGTCGAGGAGCGGGCTCACCACGACCGGCACGGAACCGAGCCACCAGTGACCGAGGACCGCTGCCACCGTGGCCACGGAGTCCTCGGCGATCACCACGCCGCGCTCCCCGGGCCGGACGCCCGTCGCACGCAGCTCGGCGGCGTAGTCACGGGCCGCCGCGTACAGCCCGGTGTATGACACCCGGCCCACGTCAGGGTCGATGTAGGCTGTCCGGTCACCCTCTCCGGCGTCGATCCGGTGCCGCACCAGACGCCCGACCAGGGCGGCCTGCCCGGCCGCGGCGTCCTCCGGGGCGAGGACGGCGAGCGCGTCGGCCACCGAGCCGATCGCCGCCGCCTGCTGCGGTGTCAGGGCGGTGCCGAAGGTCTCCTGAATGCGTGTGATGGCCTCGACCTTTTCGAGGGACGCCATGCCGAGTTCATCCACCCAGGGGGCGGACTCGCCCACTTCGGACGGTTCCAGTTCCAGAACTGTCGCCACGATCTCGCGTAGCTTTTCGCTCGCGAGGTTCCTCTGCGTGGTCACTGGCGGATTCCCTTCTGCCGATGTCCGAGAAGCTAGCCCGGCAGTTGGTGCCCGCACACCGCGCGAACGAGTAGGCGCCCCACCGACTCACCTACTCGTTCGAGTAGTTACGGCCGCCAAGGGCCGGCGTCTACCGTCGTCACCGACGTGGCGCGCCCCCTCGCCGCGCGTCTCCCTGCACCCGACCAAGGCCAGGTGAACATGCCGCTCACGACGCGATCCATGCTCGATCAGGACGCCCGCCGGCGCATTTACGAAGACACGTCCGTGGGCGGCGGGAATGCGTGGAGAAAGGCGCTCGAATTCAGTCCGCATCCGGACCTGACCTGCCTTGTGGCCGATCGCCCGGTCATGAATGTCGACGGTGTGCCGCAGTCGGAATTCAATCTGCGGCAGCTCGACGAACTGGCCGAGTCCTGGGCGTCGTTCTACTGGGACCGCGGGGTGCGGCGCAGCGACCGGGTCGCGGTCTACATCGAGGACTCCTTCGACGACCAGGTCCATCTGGCGGCCCTGGCCCGGATCGGCGCGATACCGCTGCTCGTCAACGGGCGCATGGACCCGGAGCCGGCCCTCGGTCTGATGGCGCGCACCGACCCGGTCGGGCTGTACACCGACGCGGCTCACCTGGCACTGCTGGACGGCCGCCAGGAGAAGCTGGGGACGCTGCGCTGGACCGTCACCGCCGACGACGTGCGGGTCCTCGGCCGGCGGAGCCTGCCCGACCGGGCGCTGTACCGGCACGGCGACGACGACCCGGTGTTCCTGTGCCACTCCTCCGGCACCACCGGCACCCCGAAGCCGGTCATCTGGGCGCACCGGCAGAGCCTGGCCGGTCCGGGCTGGCGGCTGTCCGTGCCGGAGGACCCGACGGTGATGCTGTCGGCGGTGCCGCAGTCGCACTCGTCGGCGATCGCGTACACCTTCTACTCGCTGCTGTGCGGCCTGCCGCTGATCTCCTTTTCCGACCAGACCGGGCCCGGGGTGGCGCGGGGTGCCCGGGAGCACCGTCCGACCCGCATCCTGGCGTTCAACCAGACGTACTCGGAGCTGGCCTCCATGGAGCTGGACCCGGAGGACTTCGCCTCGGTCCGGGAGTGGCAGAACACCGGTGACTCGGCGCACGACGCGCACATCCGCAAGCTGATCCGGTACGGCCACCATGTGGTGGACGGCGAGCGCCGGCCGGGCTCGGTCTTCAGCGACGGCCTCGGATCGTCGGAGCTGGGCTGGGCGACGCTGCGCCGCTATGTCACCCAGGACACCCCGCCGCGCCCCCGCTTCCTGGGCAACCCGGTGCCGGCCGGCGAGGTCGCGGTGCTGCGCGAGGACGGCACCCCGGCCGCCGACGGCGAGGTCGGCCTGTTCGGGCTGCGCAGCAAGTCCGTCATCCCGGGGTACTGGAACGACGCCGACACGTACTACCGCAGCAAGCTTGCCGGTTACTGGCTGTCGGGTGATCTCGCCTACCGGAAGGGCGAGGACTTCTTCCATGTGGACCGCGCGGTGGACACGATCCACACCCCCGAGGGCGCCGGCTACTCGGTGCTGATGGAGGAGATCCTGCTGCTCGCCCTGCCGGAGGCGGCGGACTGCGCGGTGGCCGCGGGAGGGCGCGCGGGCGTCCAGGTGCCGGTGGCGGTGGTCCGGGCGCCCGCCGACGCGGACCCGGCCGAGCTGCTGGCACGGGCCAACGCGGCGCTGCGCGAAGCCGGCCAGCCGCCGCTGGCGCTGCTGGAGACGGCCCTCGACGAGGCCGCCATCCCGACCGGCCCCACCGGCAAGGTGCTCAAGCGCAAGCTACGGGAGAAGTACGCGGACCTCGACGCCTACACGGCCTCGGCCACCGGCCGGTTCGCCACCGAGACGAAGGAAGCGGCGGCCCGATGACCCAGTCCTCCGCCGCCGGGCCGGACGAGAGCGCCGACCTGTCGGCGTGGATCACCCGGCCCGGCGGCCCCGAGACCCTCGCCGCGCGCATGGGCATCGAGCTGGTCGAGGCGTCGCCCGAACGGCTCGTCGCCACCATGCCGGTGAACGGCAACAAGCAGTTGTACGGCATGCTGCACGGGGGCGCGTCCGTGGTGCTCGCCGAGACCCTCGGGTCCATCGGCGCGGCCATGCACGCGGGCGGTGGCCATATCGCCCTCGGGGTCGATGTCAACGCCACGCACCACCGGCCGGTGCGCAGCGGTGTGGTGACCGCGGTGGCGACCGCACTGGCCCTCGGGCCGACCCTTGCCTCGTACGATGTGGTGATCACCGATGAGGCGGGCCGGCGTACGTGCACCGCGCGGATCACCGTTGCCCCCAACACCGCTCAGCGCATGCAACGAGGAAAAAGATGACCGAAGCGGCTCCATCCACCCGCGCGCACACCCACACGCCCGACGGGACGTCACCGCGCAGAGCGTCCACCGCGGCCATGCTCACCGTTCTGCTGGCGGGCACCTTCGTCACCCAGTTCGACTTCTTCGTCGTGAACGTGGCGGCGCCGTCGTTACAAAGCGACCTCGGGGCCGGTGCCACGGCCCTCGAACTCATCGTAGGCGGCTATGCGTTCGCCCTCGCCAGCGGCATGGTCACCGGCGGCCGGCTCGGTGACCTGTACGGTCACCGGCGGCTGTTCACGATCGGTATGGCCGGGTTCGGCCTCGCCTCGCTGCTGTGCGGCATCGCCGTGAGCCCGGGGCAGCTCATCGCGGCCCGGCTGCTCCAGGGGCTGACCGCGGCGCTGATGGCGCCCCAGGTGCTGGCGACCATCACGGCGACGTTCGCCCCGGCGGAGCGGCCCCGGGCGATCGCCGCCTACGGCGTGACGGCGGGCATCGGCTCGATCGCCGGGCAGCTCTTCGGCGGGCTGCTGCTCGACGCCGACATCGCGGGACTGGGCTGGCGCGTCATCTTCCTGGTGAACGTGCCGGTGTGCACGCTGGTCGCGCTGTGTGCCCCGCGGGTGCTGCCCCCGGCGCACTCCGGCCGGGGCGCCGGCCTCGACCCGGTGGGCGCGGTCGGCCTCAGTGCCGCCCTCGCCCTGCTTCTGGTGCCGCTGGCGCTCGGTCACTCCTCAGGCTGGCCGGTGTGGACCTGGCTGTCCATGGCGGGCGGTGTGCTGCTCGGCGCGCTGACCCTGTGGTGGGAGCGGGCGCTGGGGACGCGCGGCGGCTCCCCCGTACTCGACCTGACGCTGTTCCACGGCTCGTCGTTCCGGGCCGGCATCATCGCGAGCGCGGCCTTCTACATCTACTTCGGCAGCTTCATCTTCACGCTGACACTGCTGCTCCAGGGCGGCCTCTCGCTCAGCCCCGTCGAAGCCGGTCTGACGTTCACGCCGATGGGGGCGAGCTACATGGTGTCGTCGCTGGTGGGCAAGCGCCTGACGGCCCGTTTCGGCATGAACGCTCTGATCGGGGGCTCTGCGGTGATCGCCCTGGGGCTGCTGGCGCTGCTGCTGCGGGTGCAGGCGGCCGGCGCGGACTCCGAGGTCGCCTGGATCTGCGGCTGCCTGTGCCTGGTCGGCCTCGGCAACGGTGTCGTCCTGCCCTCGCTGATCGGCGCGGCCCTGCTGCGCGTGCCGCCGCAGAAGGCCGGCATGGCGTCGGGTGCGCTGACCACGGCGCAGCAGTTCGCGAGTTCGGCCGGCGTCGCGGCCGTCGGTGCGGTGTTCTTCGCCGTCGCGGGGGACGAGAGGCCGGGTACCGGCTACCCGGACGCGATGGTGACGGCCACCTCCGTGTGCCTGGCGATGGTGCTGGTCGTGATGGGCATGATGGGGGTCTTCCGGCGGATCGCCGCTCAGGAGAAGACCGCCGAGGCGTGAGACGGGCTCCTCCGTCCGTCCGTTCGCCTGTTCGTATACGAACCCGCCGGGCCACCGTGTCGTTCTCCCCGTGCTGCCGGCATCGGGTGACCACGGTGGCCCGTGCGCAGTGACGATCGTGTATCCGCCGTGTATCACGGGCGTATCACCGCGGCATCCGCGGCGCCCGGTACGGCCGTTCCGGCTTGTCCGGCTTCCCCGCCGGCCCGCAGACTCTCGGGACGACCCAGGAGTTCGGCCGAGCGAAGCTGATGGAACCCGCATGCTGGACCACGCAGTCCCCCACGAAGCACCACTCGAGGCGGCCTCGGTCTACGCTGAACTGTCCGAGTCCGCCTGGCAGTTCGCCCAGGCAGCCGCGCTCGTCGGCGATGTGTTCACCTTGCAGGAGATCGCCCGGCTGCAGTCGGTGACAACCTTGTCGATGCTGCCCGCCCTGGAGGAGACGGTCGAGGCCGGGCTCATCCGGTTCTCCGGTGACCGCCTCGCCTTCCGGTCCCGCGACGTCCGTATGGCGCTGCACGCCCGGATCCCGGCACCGGTGCGCCGGACTCTGCTGCGCGGGGCACAGGCCGCCCGGCCGTCGGGGCAGCCGGCCACGGAGGCGCACGCGACCCCGGACGCCCTGGTGTCCGCCCTGTTCCTGTCGCACGACAACCCGAGCGGCCCACTGGACCCGCGGACCGCGGAGGCGGCCCACCAGGCCCTGGCCGAGAGCTTCTCCCTCACCGGTGACCCCGCGTCCGCCCAGGCCGAGGCGTCCCGGGTCCTCTCGCTGTTCGGCCCTGACGAGCAGGGGCGGCGGGAGCGCGCCCGGGCCATGGTCCGGGCGGGCGGACCGGGGGCCGTCCCGGTCGTCGCCGCCGTGGTGCTGTCCAACCTGGAGTGGGCGGCGGGACATCTGGACGAGGCGCTCCGGTGCGCCCGCGAGGCGCTGGCTGCGGACCAGGCCGTCCTGCCGCCCGGCTGGCGCCCGTACTCCTCGCTCGCGCTGGCCGTGAAGCTGACCCAGCTCGGCCGGTTCGCCGAGGCGGAGGCGGCTTTGACACGGACGAGCGAGCTGGCCGAGCGCCCAGGGCACCAGCGGGCCCGGGCCGAGGCGGCGATCGTACGGGGCCGGCTGCTGCTCGGGGCGGGCCGCACCGAGGCCGCGGAGGCCGAGATCTCCTCCGGGGTCTCGCTCGCCCAGCGCACCCACGCCCGGCTGACCGCCTCGCAAGGCCTGTCCCTGCTGTCGCTGCTGTCACTGGCTCGCGGCCGGCGGGGCGAGGCCGCCGACCAGGTGTGGCGGGCCCGGATGGAACTCGTCGCCCAGCCCGGCTCGTTCCTCTCCCTGCGGCACACCTGGGCCGACTTCCAGGTGGCCACGGCCGGCATGGACGCGCGCGGCGCCGTCGGCCTGCTGGTGGAGCGCTACCCCGATCTGCTCACCAGGCCGTCGCTGTTCGTGCGCGACCCCGCAGCCGCGGCCCAGCTGGTGCGGCTGAGCCTGGCCGCGGAGGAGAACTCCCTGGCCGCCGCGGTCGCCCGGCGCGTCGAGCGGCTCGCGGAGCGGAACCCCGCGCACCCGGGCCTGGCCGCCGCCGCGACCCATGCCCGGGGGCTGCTGCACGAGGACCCCGACGCCCTGGAGCACGCGGCGGCCGAGCACCGGGCGCCCTGGGCCGCCGCCGCGGCGAGCGAGGACCTGGGGACGCTGCTGCTCGGCCGGCGCGGACGCGACACCGGCATGGCGCGCCGCCATCTGCGGGCCGCGGCCGAGCGATACCACGCGATCGGCGCGCACGCCGCCGTGGCCCGCCTGGAAGCGCTGCTCCGGGAGAGCGCGCAGGGCCGGCAGCGGCCCGCCGGTGCCGAGCCCGCGGCCCGCCCGGAGCAGGCCGGCGCACCGGCCGGAAGCACGCTGACGGCGGCCGAGCACCGGATCGCGCGGCTGGTCGCGCAGGGGCTGACCAACAAGCAGGTGGCGACGCGGGTGTCGTGCTCGCCGCACACCGTCAACTACCACCTGCGGCAGATCTTCCGGAAGCTGGGCGTGGCCTCCCGGGTCGAGCTGGCCCGGCTGCTGGGCTGAGTCGCGGCCGGGCACCTTTTCCGAACCGGCACACTATGTCCACAGAATATGGATTTCGGCAACCGGCGCATTGCTCTTCCTGCACCTCACCCGACTTCACGTTGCCCGACCCGCCCCTCTGGTTTACCGTGCCACGCAACTTTCTTTCATGGCGCTCGTCACAGGCTGTTACTGACCGGTAGCAGGGTAGCGTTGCGTCGCCCGAAGCATCGCCAAGGAGGGGGAGTGGAATGCGACCGGACATCGCTGACGGCGAGTTTTCCTGCAATATCCTTGGCCCGCTGGAAATCATTGCGGCAGGTAAGGAGATCGCTGTCGCGGGGGCCCGCCAGCAGACGCTCCTCACGCTGCTCCTGCTGGACGTCGGCAAGACGATCACCGGCGCGCGGCTGATCGACGGCATCTGGGGCGGCCGGGCTCCGCAGACCGCGGAGGTGCAGCTGAGGATCTGCGTCTCCCGGCTGCGGCGCGTGCTGGCCGAGGGCGGATTGCCGGATGTGATCAGCACCGAGAGTCAGGGCTACCGCCTTACCGTTCCCGAAGACCGTGTCGACGTGCGGCGCTTCACCGCCTTGGTGGACCGGGCCGCCCGGGCCGAGGCCGCAGGGGACGATGCGGAGGCGGTACGGCTGCTGCGCTCGGCGCTCGGCCTGTGGCGCGGTCCCGCCGCCGAGGGGCTCACCGGGCCGCTCGTCCGGGCGGCTGCGGCCCGGCTCGACGAGGAGCGCATGAGCGCACTGGAGCGCTGCTTCGGACTGGAGCTGCGACTGGGCCGGCATCATCGCATCATTCCGGAGCTGATGGCGAGCGCCGCGGAGCATCCTTTCCGGGAGACTCTCCAGTCCCAGCTCATGAGGGCTCTTTATCACGCGGGCCGGCAGGCGGACGCGCTGAATGTCTACCGGGATGTCAAACGGCGTTTCGCCGAAGAACTCGGATTAGATCCGTCGCAGCGTCTTCGGGCCCTGGAACAGAGAATTCTGGAACAGCGTCCGGAACTCGGCGGTCACAAAACCGTGCTGCCGCAGGACGCCTACATCCGGCTGGCCGCGCTGCAACGTGAAAACGCCTCACTCCGTGCGGAACGGAAGCAGATCGCCACCTCATGGTGTGTCTCATGCGGCGGCGCGACCTCCGCGTCCGCTCCTGAGCACACCGGCACGTAGCACCTGCTGAGCACACCGGCACGTAGCACCGCGGCGTCCGGCGCGCATCCGAAGCAGTGCATGCATGATCCTCCAGGGGCGGCGCCTGCGCGGCAGCCCTGTACGCCGTACCGCGCTGTGGACCGGCGTGATGAGCGCGGGGACCGCGGGATGGGCGGTGCTCGCCCTCTCCCGCGGTGAACACATCGGCGCCGCATGACTGTTGCCGGCCGCGCTGCGCACGTACGCGAGCGGCCACCGCTTCTCCGCCTGCTGGATCGCCCGTACCGTGCTCGGCACCGACGACGAGCGCATCACCCCCGGCCTGACGCCTGGACGCAGCGGCGGCACGGCGGGAATCCTCCCGTCGAAGGGGAGAGCGTCAGGCCGTCTCCCGCGGCACCCGGATGTCCAGCACGCACACGTCGTCGCGGCGTTCGCCCTGCAGCATGGCGGTGAGCAGGGGATCCAGGGAGCCGGCCGCGTCCGTGCGGTGGTGCTCCGCCACGGTCTTCGCCAGCCGTGCCAGGCCCGTCCCGATGCCCTCGCCGGGCCGCTCGACCAGCCCGTCGGTGAACAGCAGCAGCCGGTCACCGGGCTGCAGCCGGCACTCCGCCTCCTCGAACGGCGGCTCCTCGGTCGCGCCCAGCAGCATGCCCAGCGGACGCTTCAGATAGCGCGGACGGCCCTCCCGCAGCAGCAGCGGCGGCAGATGCCCTGCCTGCGCCCACACCAGCCGGTGTTCGGCGGGCTGGTAATGGGCCAGGACGAGCGTGGCCGTGCCCCTGGTGTCCAGGGAGTGCAGCAGCAGCGTGTTCAGCCGAACCAGTGCGTCGGTCAGCGAGGAACCGGTGAGGATCATGCCCTTGGCGGTGAACCGGAGCTGGGCCATCGTGGCCACCGCGTCCAGACCGTGCCCGGCCACGTCACCGACCACGAACAGGGCGTCGCCGTTCGGCAGGTCGATCGCGCTGAACCAGTCACCGCCGACATGGAGGCCCGACTGGGCGGGCAGGTAGGCGAGGTCGACCCGCAGTCCGGCCAGCCGCAGCGGCCGGCGCGGCATCGGCAGCAGCGCGTGCTGCAGCCGTCCCGCCAGCATCCGCTCGGCATGCAGGACGCCCTGCTGCGCCGCGATCGCCCGCTCGCTCTCCCGCAGGGCCAGTTCCGCGCTGCGCTGCGCGGTCAGGTCCTGCACGAAGCCGTGGACCTGGACCGGAGTGCCGTCGGCGTCAAGGACGGCTTCCGCGACGATGCGCAGATGCCGCAGGCCGGACCCGGACTTCTTGCGGAACAGCACGCTGAAGGGCTCGCCGTGGTCGAGCAGTGCGCGCACCGCGCGGGCCAGCGCCGGTGCGTCGTCGGACACGGGGAGGCGGGCCAGCTCCTCGAAACGCATCGGGCCCTGCTCGGGGGAGCGGTCGCACAGCTCGTACGCCTGCGAGGACCAGGCGGCCTCACGGGTGACCAGGTTCCACGTGGCCCAGCCGAGCCGCCCGAGGCGCTGCACGTCCGCCAGACGCTGCACCTGGCGGTCCGAGGACTCCTGGCGCAGCCAGGTGACCAGCAGCCCGTCGCCGGCCCGCGAGGCCCGCACCGAGTACAGGGACAGTTCCCGTCCGCCGGCGGCGACCTCCTGCTGCGCGTACGGCTCGCTCTCGTACGGCTCACCGTCGTCGAGGGTGCCCTGCAGGCCCTGCCACAGCGGCTCCTCCGCCAGCGTCGGCCAGCACTCCAGGGCGCGCCGCCCGACCAGGTCGGGGCCGCTGCGCCCCAGTACGTCCACGGTCTGCGGGGTGGCGGCGTCGACGCGGTAGTCGTCCACCTCGCCCGAGGGGGAGCGCAGGGGGGTCAGCAGCGCGGTGGGCACGGGCAGGCCGGAGAACAGCGCACGGACCTCCTCAGGTGCGCCCGTGGCGTGCTCGGGACGCGTGTCCAGGGCACGCAGCCGGCCGGCGCACAACCGCGCGGCGCCGCGCAGCAGTGCACGGGAGTGCCGGTCGAACGGCCCGTCGCGGGTGCGCAGCACCCCCATGGCCACGTCCGCCCGGCCGTCGCCGCGCATGGGCAGCCAGGCCCGGGACGACCAGTGCCGTCCGGGGGAGTTGATCAGCAGGTACCGCTTGCCGTCCCGGACGCGATCCTCCAGCCAGCGCGGCTCGTGGGCCTCCAGGGCCTCGAACGCGGCGACATCGCTGAGGGGCGGTATGTGATGCCACTGGTGCGCCAGTGTCTCGTCGATGCCGGCGTGCCCGATCAGGTCCAGTCCTCCGCCCGGCAGCCGCCGGTACAGCAGCACCGCGTCCGCCCCGACGGGCCCGGCCAGGTGCCTGTGCACACAGCGGGCCAGATCGTGAGGGCTGCCGACATGCACCAGCGCCCGCCCGAGCAGGGCCAGGGCGGCGAAATCGTCGCTGTCGTCCCCGTCGGACGCCGGTGCCGGCGCCGCGACGGGAGCCGGCCGGTGACCGGCCGGTTGGGTGTCGTCCGGGCCGGAGGCCTGCGCCGGGGACGCACGAGAGGGGGACCAGTCCGGCGGCGGGACCAGGCTGCCGAGGGTGATCCAGCACTCCTCCACCAGAGTGTGACGTGCGGTCTTGGCCCGCTGGACCAGTTCCTCGTGAGCGGCCTCGGACGTGCAGCCGGTGAGTGCCATCACAGCGCCCTTGGCGCGTTCCACCACGGCGGAGATGGCCGCCTGCTCCTGCAGCCGGTCCATCTCGGCCCGCTGTCTGGCCACCACCTCGGCGAGCTCCGCCAGACCGGGTACCGCGTCGCCCGACGCCGAGGAGGAGCACCGTTCGCTCGCCACGGGACGAGCATCGCACACACGGGCGGTCGGATCACGTCATCGGCGTATCGGAGTGTGTGAGACGGAAGCGCGCCGGGGCAGGGCCCATGCACCCTGCGCCCGGTCCGGGACCCGGCGAAGACCCGCTCCGGAACCGATGAGGGCCCGCCCCGGGACCGATGAGGGCCTGGTCCGGGAATCCACCGGCCTCTGTCCGATCCGGGACGTCGTGTGCTCCTCGGTCCGAGGGGGCACCGTCCGGGCCGGCCGGGGTGCACGGCCGGCCGGGTCGCGACCGGTCGGGATGCATGGGCCTCGTTTCGTGGACGGGCCCCGGCCGGGGCCGGACGGGAAACGCGGGCGTGGGACTCAGCGGGTGGTGCCGTGCTCCACCAGGGCCCGGGTCACCGCCCGCACACTGCGGGCGATGTGCTGCAACTGTGCCAGTTCCGCCGCGTACAGCTTGATCGTGTGCTCGATGACGGACTCGGGCATGCCCAGGCCGGGCAGGTCCGTGCGCGCGGTCTGCAGAGCCGTGCGGGCCACACGGATCTCCTGCTGGACCTGCAGATGGGCGTGGCGGGCCAGCAGCACGGGGTGGCGCACCAGTGCGGGGTAGCCGCCGTAGCGTGCGGGCACAAGTTCGCGCAGCCACCTGGTCGCCGAACGCTGCCAGTCGTAGCTGCCCGGCGGCTTGACCTGGCAGGGCCAGTCCGGGCTGAGGCGCGGGGTGGTCACAGGCATGATCGTCGCTTCCGGTGTGCGTCCTGGCGTGGCCGTCCAGCCAGGCGGCGGCCCCGGCCCAGGGGGTGGCCGGGTCCGCCGGGGAGCGTCGGCGCGGGTGATGCCCGGCCGGAACGCCCCGTGGAGCCGGCCCTGAGGGGTCGGGCCGTGATCCGAGAGCAGTATTTATATATGCCGTTCACTTGGCAAGACGCATGAAAACTTTCATGTGCGGGGAGGGGTGAGCGCACGTCCGGTCGCGGTCCGGTCCGTGCGCAGGGTGTGCCGCCGGAGCCATGGCAACGCCCCTGTCCGGCGGGACGACGGAAGGCTCTCGCGGTGCCCGCTCAGTCCCTCAGGAAGAACTGGTGTCGTTCGGCGAGCTGCTCGTACTCCTCCAGCCGGGCCTGGGTCCGCTCCGGGTCGGCGTCGGTCATGGCCTGCAGCAGGGCGGCGCACACCACGCCGGGTGCGGCGTAGGAGTCGAAGACCAGGCGGGACCCGGTGCCGGTCGCGAAGGTCACATCGGCCTCGTCGGCCACGGGGCCCAGGGCCAGATCGGTGATCAGAGCGACCTTGAGCCCGGCGCTGCGGGCGACCCGGATGGCGGACAGCGTCTCCTGGGCGTGCCGGGGCAGGGAGAAGGCCAGCACCCAGGTGCCGCCGGCCTCGCGGGACTGCAGCAGCGCGTCGTAGGCGACACTGCCGCCGCGGGTCACCAGCCGCACGTCCGGGTGGATGCGCCGCGCCGCGTAGGCGAAGTACTCGGCCAGCGACACCGAGATGCGCAGCCCGAGCACGGTGAGCGGCTCCGAGCGGGACAGCTCGCGCCCGACGGTGATCACCCGCTGCGGGTCGGCGAAGTCACGGCGCAGGTTCTCCAGGTTCTCGATCTCGGCGTCGACCGCCGCCTGCAGCTCGTTGACCCGCTCCGCCTCGGTGCCGCCCGCGAGGGTGCGCAGGGCGATGGCCTGCAGCTTCTCCCGCAGGGCGGGGTAGCCGCTGAAGCCCACCGCGCCGGCGAACCGGGTCACCGAGGGCTGGCTGACCCCGACCCGGTCGGCCAGCTCGGTGATCGACAAAAAGGCCGCCTCGGTGATGTTCTCGATCAGGTACTGGGCGATGCGGCGGTGCCCGGGAGACAGCCGGGGCCGGTCGAAGAGCGCTCTGAGCTGGGACGCGGGGGCCGGCTCGGCCGGTGCGGCAGGCCGGTGCGCGGTGATGGCGGACGCCTGCGCGCGAGTTTGCTGCGGCGAGGGCACCGAGGCGCCTGACTTGTCTCCCACAGCGTTTCAACATAGCTCACCGGCCCTCGCCGCCAGGGCGCGCAGGGCCTTTCCCCGCGGCCCTTCCTGCGGCCTTTCCTGCCGGCCCTTCCTGCGGCCTTCTCCTGCCGGTCACCGGCCGTCCGGTCACCGGCCGGCGGGACACCGTGCGGCGCGGGCGCGCGGCACTCCTCGCCGTGCCGGGGTCGGCCGGCGTGCCCTGGACGGTCTCCCGCCCCGGTGTCGCCGGGCGGCCGGGCTCAGCCGGTGGTGGCGGGGTCGGTGGCGGGGCGGAACGGCAGCGCCGAGGCGGGGACGACCAGGTCGGCGCGGCCGCGGGTCGCCGCCACCAGGTCCGCGTTGCGCTGGTCGGGGCCCAGCGCCCAGGCGACGGCCGCCTCGTGGTCCTTGCCGAACCGCTCGTGCCGGGCGATCAGCCGGCGGATCCGCTCGTCCTCGTCCAGCTCGCAGAACCACACCTCGTCCAGCTGCGGGCGCACCCGGGCCCAGGCGCCGGTGCCGAGCAGCAGGTAGTTGCCCTCCGTCACCACCAGCCGGACGGCCGGCGGCACGGGCACGGCGCCCGCCAGCGGCTGTTCCAGCACGCGCTCGAAGCCGGGCGCGTAGACGGTCTCGCCGCTGCCGTCCGCCCTGTACTCCTCGTGCAGCCGCCGCAGCAGCGCCGCGTAGCCCGCCGCGTCGAAGGTGTCCGGCGCACCCTTGCGGTCCAGGCGCCCCAGGCGGGCCAGTTCGGCGTCGGCCAGGTGGAAGCCGTCCATCGGGACGTGGGCGGCCCACGGCTCCCCGTCGCCGTTCAGGGCCCGTACGAGCTGCTCGGCCAGGGTGGACTTGCCCGCGCCGGGGCTGCCCGCGACACCGAGCACGGCCCGGTGGCCGTCGCGGACGAGGGACCGGGCACGGCAAAGAAGATCGTCGAAGGTCAGCGGCACGCGCCCCAGTGTGTCACCCGCTGTCACCCGGCCGGACCGGTTCCGCGGCGGCGGAGGCGGCCGAGGGGCCGTGAGCGGCCGGGAGGACGCCGGGGAACGTGGACGATCCCGGAGAACTCCGTGACGAAGCCGGGGAACTCCGTGACGATCCCGGTGAACTCCGCGATCCGGGAAACGCGGCCTGTATGACACAGCTCGGTCTGCCCCGGAAGATCCTCGCCTGCCTCTTCGACCTCGACGGGGTGGTCACCAGGACGGCCGCCGTGCACGCGGCCGCCTGGAAGGAGACCTTCGACGCCTTCCTGCGGGAGCGGGAAGGCCCCAGATACCGCCCGTTCGACCAGGTCGCGGACTACGACCGGTACGTCGACGGCCGGCCCCGCGCCGACGGGGTGCGCACCTTCCTCGCCTCCCGCGGTATCCGGCTGCCCGAGGGCAGCCCCGGCGACCCGCCGGACGCCGCGACCGTCAACGGGGTGGGCAACCGGAAGAACGAGCTGGTCCTGCGGAAGATCCGCACCGGCGGCGTGGAGGCGTACGAGGGCACCCTGCGCTACCTGGACGCGGTGCGTGCGGAGGGGCTGAGGACGGCCATCGTCTCCTCCAGCGCCAACACCGTCGAAGTGCTGCGGTCGATCGGCGCCGAGCACCTCTTCGACGTCCGCGTCGACGGTGTCGTCGCCCGCGAGCGCAATCTGCCCGGCAAGCCGCACCCGGACACGTTCCTGGCCGCCGCGCACGACCTCGGTGTCGACGCGGACCGGGCGGCGGTGTTCGAGGACGCGCTGGCCGGGATGGAGGCCGGCCGCTCGGGCCGGTTCGGATACGTCGTCGGAGTGGACCGCGCCGGGCAGCGCGACGCCCTGTACCGGCACGGAGCCGACATCGTCGTCGACGACCTCGCCCAACTCCTCGGCGACCAGGGAGGCACAGCATGATCACCCACCGCTCGTACGCCGTCGAACCATGGAGCGTGCGCGAGACCGAGCTGAGCCTGGACGTGCTCGCCCAGAGCGAGTCCGTGTTCGCGCTGTCCAACGGCCACGTGGGCTGGCGCGGCAACCTCGACGAGGGCGAACCGCACGGCCTGCCGGGCTCCTACCTCAACGGGGTGTACGAGCTGCATCCCCTGCCGTACGCCGAGGCCGGCTACGGCTACCCGGAGTCCGGGCAGACCGTCATCAACGTCACCAACGGCAAGGTGCTGCGGCTGCTGGTCGACGACGAGCCGTTCGACCTGCGCTACGGACGGCTGCTGTCCCACCAGCGCGTCCTCGACCTGCGCCGAGGGGTGCTGGAGCGGACCTGCGAGTGGTGCTCGCCCGCCGGGACCCGGGTCAAGGTCCGCTCCACCCGGATGATCTCCCTCACCCAGCGGTCCATCGGCGCGGTGGCCTACGAGGTGGAGCCCGTGGACTGCCACGTCCGCATCGTCGTGCAGTCCGAACTCGTCGCCAACGAGCAGCTGCCCGAGTCCGGCGGCGACCCGCGCGCCGCGCTCGCCCTGCAGTCCCCGCTGGAGCCGGAGGAGAACTTCGCCTGCGGTCACCGGCTGCGGCTGGTGCACCGCACCCGCCGCAGCGGCCTGCGGGTCGCCGTCGCCGCCGACCATGTCGTCACCGGCCCCGGCCACATCACCACCGCGAGCGAGAGCCACCCCGACCTGGCCCGGCTGACCATCGCCTCCGTGCTGCGGTCGGGGCAGGTGCTGCGCGTGGAGAAGATCGTCGCGCACGGCTGGTCCGGCACCCGCTCGCTGCCGGCGATGAGCGACCAGGTGGACGCCGCCCTGGCGGCCGCCGCGTTGGACGGCTGGGAGGGCCTGGCGCAGGAACAACGCGCCTGCCTGGACGACTTCTGGGCGCGTGCGGACGTCGAGGTGGACGGTGACGAGGAGATCCAGCAGGCCGTCCGGTTCGGCCTGTTCCATGTGCTGCAGGCCGGCGCACGCGCCGAGGAACGGGCGATCCCGGCCAAGGGACTGACCGGTTCCGGCTACGACGGGCACGCCTTCTGGGACACCGAGATGTTCGTGCTGCCCGTGCTGACCTACACCGCGCCCGAGGCCGTGGCAGAGGCACTGCGCTGGCGGCAGAACACCCTGCCCGCGGCCCGGGAACGCGCCGCCCAGCTGGGGCTGCGCGGCGCCGCCTTCCCCTGGCGCACCATCGACGGCCGGGAGGGCTCGGCGTACTGGCCCGCCGGCACGGCGGCCTTCCACGTCGACGCCGACATCGCGCACGCCCTGGTGCGCTATGTAGCCGCCACCGGGGACGAGGAGTTCGCCCGGGACACCGGGCTCCAGGTGCTGGTGGAGACGGCCCGGCTGTGGCGCTCGCTCGGCCACCACGACCACCGCGGCACCTTCCACATCGACGGTGTCACCGGCCCCGACGAGTACAGCGCCATCGCGGACGACAACGTCTACACCAACCTGATGGCCCGCGGGAACCTGCTGGCCGCCGCCGAGGCCGTCGAACGGTACCCGGAACAGGCGCAGCGGTTCGGCGCCGACGACGAGGAGAGCGCCTCCTGGCGGGACGCCGCCGAGGCCATGAACATCCCGTACAACCCCGAACTGAAGGTGCACGAGCAGAGCGAGGGCTTCACCCGCTACCAGCGCTGGGACTTCGCCGGCACCCGCGCCGACCAGTACCCGCTGCTGCTGCACTTCCCCTACTTCGACCTGTACCGCAAACAGGTGGTCAAACAGGCCGACCTGGTGCTGGCCCTGTACACCTGCGGGCACGAGTTCGACGAGGAGCACATCGCCCGCGATTTCGCCTACTACGAGGCGCTGACGGTGCGGGACTCCTCCCTGTCGGCGTGCATCCAGGCGGTGATCGCCGCGCAGACCGGCCATCTGCGGCTCGCCTACGACTACACGGCCGAGGCGGCCCTGATGGACCTGGAGGACCTGGAGCACAACACCCGCGACGGGCTGCACATCGCCTCGCTGGCCGGCACCTGGATGGCACTGGTGACCGGGTTCGGCGGCGCGCGGCGCTCGGGGACCGTGCTGGAATTCTCCCCGCGGCTGCCGGAGCGGTTCAGCCGCCTCGCCTTCCGTCTGCTGTTCCGCGGACGCCGGCTGGCCGTGGAGATCACCCAGGAGCAGGCCGCCTACACGCTGCTGTCCGGGCCGCCGGTGACGGTCCGTCACCACGGCGAGGAGGTCGAGCTGAAACCCGGTGCACCCGTGGCCCGCCCGGTGCCGCCGCAGCCGCATCTGCCGCCCCTGGAACAGCCGCCGCACCGCCGCCCCCAGGCCGGCCGCGGCAGGCACCGCTGACCGGCCGGTCCATCCCCGCACGCGCGGACGCGACGGCGCCCTCACGCACCGGCGCCGCGCCCGCGGCCGTCAGGCACCGGCGCCGCGCCTGCCGTCACGCCGCATCGCCGGTGAGCAGGTCCCGCAGCACGCGTTCCTGTTCGGGGGTCAGGCGGGTGACGAACTGCCGCAACGCGGCGACCGGGTCGGGGCCGCGGCCCAGGGCGTCGTGCATGGCCTGGGCGGTCACCTCGGCCGCGTTCTTCGCGGGGCGGTACGCGCCGCGCCGCCCGTCCGCCTGGCGCAGCACCAGCCCCTTGCCGCACAGCCGGCCGAGAACGGTGTGCACGGTGTTGTACGCCAGTCCGCCGCCGAGCCGCACCTGGATCTCGGCCGGGGTCAGCGGCCGCCGGGCCGCCCACAGCGTCGCGAGGATGTCGCTCTCCAGCTCGCCCGGGCCGCGCCGTCCCGGTCTGTCATGAGGCTCTCCACCAGCCATGCCCTCACCCTTTGCAGTGCGTGAACAGTCCGGCGTCCGGCGCAGCCCACCCGGCACCGCACCCCGACGCGGGGTACGTTGTGCCTGATTCGTCCCGGGGCGAGCACCGGCAGGCCCTGCCCGGATGCCCTCCCGGCGACCCGCTGGTGCCGTGCCCGGCTCCTGTGTCCGGTCCGGGGACCGAGCAGCCGGATACCCTACAGTGCGTAGGGGAGGGGTGGAGATGGCCGACGGTGCGCACGCCGTACTCGCCGGGAGCCGGCGGCCCGGACCCGTGCCGGGAGCCGGCCGCATGCTCCGGCGACGCGGCGACACCCCCCTCGCGGCGGTGGCCGCCGCCTTCACCCTCGCCCAACTGCTGCTCGTCCGCCCCGGGATGGGCCTCGGCTGGGACGAAACCGTCTACGTCAGCCAGGTCTCCGCCCACGCACCCGCCGCCTACTTCAGCGCCCCCCGCGCCCGCGGCATCTCGCTGCTGGTGGCCCCCGTCGCCTCCTGGTCCTCCTCGACCGCCCTGCTGCGCGTCTACCTCGCGGTGCTCTCCGGCCTCGCCCTGTGGGCGGCGCTGCGCGTGTGGCGGGCCTTCTTCCCCGTCCGCGTCCTCGCCCTCGCCGGCGCACTGTTCGCCACCTTGTGGGTGACGCTGTTCTACGGCCCTCAGGCCATGCCCAACTACTGGGTCGCCGTCGGCGCCCTGGCCTGCGCCGGCTGTTTCCTGCGCGCCCGTGCGGACCGGCACGACCGGACCGCACGGTACGGCCTGGCCGGCTCGGCCGCCTTCATGGCCCTGATGCGGCCCATGGACGCGGTGTGGGTGGTGCTGCCGCTGCTCGTGCTCGCCCTGCCGCGCCGCCGGCACCCGCTCCTCGTCACCCTCCTCGCCGGCCTGGCCGCCGGCAGTGCGGAGTGGGTGATCGAGGCCTATGTCAGCTACGGCGGGCTGCTGCGACGGCTGTCCGACGGCTCGGCCGTCCAGGGCGGCCTGGGCTGGCACTTCGCCGTGCCGGACCAGCTGCGCAGCCTCGGCGGCCGGACCCTGTGCCGGCCCTGCACCGGCGCCCCGCCCCACCCCGTGGTCACCGTCTGGTGGTTCGTGCTGCCGCTGCTCGCCCTGCTGGGTCTCACCGTCGCCCGGCGCGAGCGGCGCGCCACGCCCAGCGCGCTCGCGGCGGCCTGCGCCGCCACCGCCGCCTTCCCCTACCTGTTCCTCATCGGCTACGCCGCGCCACGCTTCCTGCTGCCCGCCTACGCGCTGCTGGTCCTCCCGGTCGCCGACGCGCTGCCGCATCTCGTGCGCTCGCCCCGCGGACGGTGGCGCCCCGCAGTGCTGAGCCTGGTCGTCCTCGCCGTCGCCGCCCACCTCGCGGTGCAGTACGCGGTCCTCGCGCACACCGTCTCGCGCACCACCGCCGCCCACCGGGAATGGGACCGCACCGCGGCGGAGCTGCACCGGCTCGGGGTACGCCCGCCCTGCCTGCTCACCGGTGACAACGCCCTGCCGATCGCGTTCTACACCGGCTGCCGTTCCGCCGCGACCACCGGCCCCAACGCCAACGCCACCGCGGCGGGCATCGCGGAGGCCGCCCGGCGCATGCCGGCCGCGGCCCTCGTCGCCGGCCACGGCTCGCCGCCGGCGTACGCCCGCGCCTGGGCCGTCCACCGGTTCGGCGATCTGCGTCTGTACGTCGCCCCGTCGGCCGCACCGGGCGCCGCGTCCGCCTCCGCGGAGAGTCCGGGCACCCCGGTCACCGGCGTCGCCGGAGCCGTCCCGGCGCGAGGGGGACGTGACACATGACCTCGCCGCTGGCGGCCGCCGCCACCGTCCTGCGCCGCCGGAACCGGTGGCAGACCGCGGCCCTGTGCGTGGTGCTGCTGTGCGCCGCCTGGCTCGGCCGGCGGCACTGGCCGGTGCTGCAGGACGGCGCCGGCCAGCTCGCCGGCGCCGACCAGAGGTGGCTGCTGGCCGGGTCCGCGGCCGCCGTCGCCACCTGGATGTGCGCGGCGCTCGCCCAGCAGGGCGCGGTGGCCGAGCGGCTGCCCCGTGGCCGGCTGATCGCGGCCCAGTTCGCCGCCTCCGCCGCCAACCATGTCCTGCCCGCGGGCCTCGGCGCGGGCGCGGTCAACCTCCGCTTCCTGATGCGGTGCGGGCTGTCCGCGGCCCGCTCGGCGAGCGCACTGGCGGTCAAGGCCGCCGCGGGCGCCCTCACCCGCACCGCCCTGATCGCCGTGCTCGCCGTCGCCTGCCCCGGCCTGCTCCGCCTCCCGCCCGTGTCCCCCCCGGCCCTGGCCGCACTTCCGGCCCTCGTCCTGCTCGTGGCGGTGCTGCTGCGCGGACCGCTGCGGGCGCGGTGCGGGCGCGCGCTGGGCTCGGTGCTCGCCGACATCCGGGCCGTGCACACCCGGCCGTGCCGCGCGGCCGCCCTGTGGGGCGGCTCGCTGGCCTTCGCCACGGCTCACGCGCTGGTGGTGGTCGCGGTCGGGCAGGCCGTCGGGCTGCCGGTGTCCCCGCTGCGGGTGGCGCTCCTCTACCTCGCCGCGAGCAGTGCCGCCGCCCTGCTGCCCACCCCCGGCGGCCTCGGCTCCCTGGACGCCGCGCTCGCCTTCGCCCTCACCACCGCGGGCGCCCCCGGCTCCGCCGCCGCCTCGGCCGTCCTGGGCTACCGCCTGCTGACCGTGTGGGCCCCGCTCCTGCCCGGCCTCGTCGTCCTCGGCTTCCTGATCCGCCGCAGAGCCGTGTGAGGCGGCCGGCACCTGACGGATCCACGCCCGGCCGGCGGGCCGGGCCGCACGCGGCGGCCGCCGGGGAAGCCGGATCCCGGTGGGGGGATTGGGGCGGGCCTTGCGGGAAACGCGGATCACGACACCGTACGTACGCCGCCGCGAGGGAGGCACCCGTGAGCACCGATCCGATGGCGGACGACGCCTACCAGCCCACCGGGAGCAACGAGGAGCAGGATGACGCAGCGCCGCTGGACCTGCAGGACGCGGTGGACGAACGGACCTTGGACGACATCCTCGACGAGGGGTACTCCCCGCCGGAGAAGCCGCTCGGCGTCGACGAGCACGGCACCACCGCCGCCGAACAGCACACGGGCGAGACCCTGGACCGCCGCCTGGCCCGGGAACAGCCCGAGGTGACGGAACAGGAGGGCGACTCCGTCGGCGACCTGCCCGGCGGCGAGGGCGAGCCGGTCGACCCCCAGGCCGGCGGTCCGCGGGCCGGCCGGCTGGTCGCACCGGACGAGGGCGCGCACGCCGACACCACCGCCGAGGAGGTGGCGTCCGACGCCGGTATCGACGCGGGGGCGGCCGGGGCGGAGGAGGCCGCCATGCACATCGTGGAGGACGACGGCACGCTCCCGGAGGAACCGGGCGGGCCGTGACGCGCGACGGCCCGGGAGAGCCGTGAGGGACGGGGCGCCGTGAGGCGCGGCGGACCGGGCGGGCGGTGAGGCGCGGCGGACCGCGCGAGCCGTGCGGCGCGGGACGACCCGGACGATGCCAAGGCGGCAGGAGGAGACAGGCGCGGACAGGCGCGGCGGGAAGGGAAAAGGCGAGGCGACGAGCAGGAGGGGCGGGTACCGGTTCGACGACCCGGGCCCGCCCCCTAGGCGCTTTGCGCCCGCAGGTGTGCGGGCCGGTTCTACGGCAGCAGCTTGTCCAGGGCAGCCGGACCCTCTTTCTCGATCTTGCGCTTGGCCCACTCCAGGTTCTGCGGCGTGACGTCCCGGCCCGCGGCCAGCACGACGTCCTCGGGCGAGACGTCGTTGCCGGTGCGGGCGTGGAGCACCTCGTCCGGGGTGCACCCCCCGGACCTGCCGGATGCTTCGGGTCGTGATGTCGACATGTGTCCTCCTCGCTCCGGGGCCGGGTCCCCGCCCGGTTCCGGACTGCGCCGACCGTGTCGCGGGACCGGAACCTTCTCCCACCATTGCCCGCCGCGCCGCCGACTGCATCCGGAACGGCCGGCGCCCGCACCGGCCGCGCACGCCCCCGTCGCCGCGGCTTGCGCGTCCCGTCGCCGCACCGCCCGCCCGCGGCCACGGCCGCCCGGGTGCCCGGCGTCCTAAGCTGGAGGAACCCGACGCACAGGGAGGCCATGATGGCCGGATCCCCGGGCCTGCCGCCCTTCCACGGCGGCCGGCATGTGCCGATCGCCGAACACGGACTCATCGGCGACCTGCGCACCGTCGCCCTGGTCGGCAGCGACGGCACGATCGACTGGTACTGCCCCCCGGCCTTCGACGC
Organism: Streptomyces thermodiastaticus; assembly: GCF_014656135.1. GTDB lineage: Bacteria > Actinomycetota > Actinomycetes > Streptomycetales > Streptomycetaceae > Streptomyces > Streptomyces thermodiastaticus. The sequence goes on along the minus strand of NZ_BNBV01000021.1, from coordinate 46,444 downwards.
CCCGAGCGTCTTCGCGTCCATCCTGGACGCCGACCACGGAGGCTGTTTCGAACTCGCCGCTGCCGAAGCACTCCGCACCAAGCAGTTCTACTTCCCCGACACCAATGTGCTGATCACCCGGTTCTACACCGAGGAAGGCGCCGGGGAGGTCCAGGACTTCATGCCGGTGGCCGGCGCCACGGGCATCCCGGGGGAGGCCGACCGGCACCGGCTCATCCGCCGTGTGCTGTGCGTGCGCGGCACCCTGTCCTTCCGGGCACGGATCGCCCCCCGGTTCCACTACGCCGCCGATGCGCACACCGTCCGCAGCGACGGCTGCGCGGTCCTGTTCGAGTCGCCCTCACTGTCCCTCGCCCTCACGGCCACCGTCCCCCTGGAGATCGAGGAGCCGGACGTGCGCGCGGACTTCAAACTGTCCGAGGGTGACTCGGCCGTCTTCGCCCTGGACCAGATCGGCGGCGACGTGGCGCCGCGCCGGTGCCCCCACCTGGAGGCCGAGGCACAGTTCAACGCCACCGTGGCCTACTGGCGGCGGTGGCTCGCACAGTCCCGTTACCGGGGGCGGTGGCGGGAGATGGTGCACCGTTCCGCGCTGACCCTGAAGCTGCTCACCTACGCACCCACCGGCGCCATCGTCGCCGCCCCCACCACCAGCCTGCCGGAACGCATCGGCGGCGAGCGCAACTGGGACTACCGCTACGTGTGGGTGCGGGACGCCGCGTTCGCCGTCTACGCGCTGCTGCGGCTCGGCTTCAGCGGCGAGGCCGAGGCGTTCATGCGCTTCGTCACTTCCCACATCAGCCCGGGCGACGGCAAGGCCAACGGCCCCTTGCAGATCATGTACGGCATCGACGGCCGCACCGATCTGCCCGAGCGGGAACTGACCCACCTGACCGGCCACCACGGCTCGGCCCCCGTCCGCGTCGGCAACGCCGCCGCCGACCAGCTCCAGCTGGACATCTACGGCGCGCTCATCGACTCCATCTACCTCTACGACAAGTGGGCGCACCCGATCTCCAGCGGCGAGTGGGACGACGTGTGCCGGCTGGTGCACTGGGTGTGCGAGCACTGGGACCAGCCCGACGAAGGGGTGTGGGAGACCCGCGGCGGCCGGAAGAACTTCCTGTACTCGCGGCTGATGTGCTGGGTCGCCATCGAACGCGCCATCCGGCTCGCCACCCACCGGGGACTGCCCGCCGATCTGCCGCACTGGCGGCAGACCCGGGACGCGATCTACCGCCGCATCATGGAACGCGGCTGGTCCGAGCGGCGGCAGGCGTTCGTGCAGTACGAGGGCGGCGAGGTGGTGGACGCCGCCGTGCTGATGATGCCGCTGGCGAAGTTCATCGCCCCCACCGACCCCAAGTGGCTGTCCACGCTCGACGCGCTCACCGAGGACCTGGTCTCCGACTCCCTCGTCTACCGCTACGACCCGCGCACCAGCCCCGACGGGCTGCACGGCGACGAGGGGACGTTCTCCATCTGCTCGTTCTGGTACGTGGAGGCCCTCACCCGGGCCGGCCGTCTCGACGAGGCGCGGCTCGCCTTCGAGAAGATGCTCACCTACGCCAACCATCTCGGCCTGTACGCCGAGGAGATCGGCCGCACCGGCGAACAGCAGGGCAACTTCCCGCAGGCCTTCACCCACCTGTCCTTGATCAGCGCCGCCTACAACCTCGACCGCGCCCTGGGCTGAGACGGTGTGTGCCCGCGGGCCGGGGGTACCCGGCCCGCGACGACGCGAGTCCACGATCCGACCGAGCAGGAGGCCCGCATGACGATCAGTGCCGAGACCGGTCACGTCACCGGCACACGGGACAAGGACTACAACCTCATCTGGTACGTGGAGTCCTGCCTGAGCAACGCGCTCCGGCTCGAGCAGTACATCCAGGACGCGGAACGGGACGGCGACAACGAACTGACGGAGCTGTTCCTCAAGGCCCAGGCCGACAGCCGCAAGGGTGCCGAACTCGGCAAGGCCCTGCTGAGCACTCGGCTGGGCGCCGCCTGAACGTACACCTGACACCCGCACTTGGCGGCCCGGGACCCACGACAGGCCCCGGGCCTCCACCTGCCCCGCCGCCCGCACACATGTCACGTGCCGGCCGCCCGCACCAGGTGTCACGTGTCACGGCACGGGCAGCTCCGCGGCCAGGGGCAACGGCTGCTCCGCCCAGATGACCTTGCCGGAGCGTGTGTAGCGGGTGCCCCAGCGCTCGGCCGTCTGCGCCACGAGGAACAGGCCCCGGCCGCCCTCGTCGGTGGAGGCGGCGTACCGCAGATGCGGCGAGGTGGCGCTGCTGTCGGACACCTCGCAGATCAGCGCCCGGTCCCGCAGCACCCGCACCCGGATCGGCGGGCTGCCGTACCGGATCGCGTTGGTCACCAGCTCGCTGAGGATCAGCTCCGTGGTGAACGCCAGCTCCTCGAGACCCCACGCGACCAGGTGCCGGGTCACCCGGGCCCGTACCTCGCCGACCGCCGACGGCTCCGGCGCGACGTCCAGCTCGGCCACCCGGCCGGGACCCAGCGCCCGGGTCCGGGCCACCAGCAGTGCGATGTCGTCGGGTGCCCGCAGCGGCTGCCGGGCGTCGAGGACCGCCCGGCACGTCTCCTCCGGCGACGGACCCGCCGCGGCCAGCAGGGTGCGCAGCTCGGCCAGGCCCGTGTCGATGTCCTGCCGCCGGTTCTCCACCAGACCGTCGGTGTACAGCACCAGCCGGCTGCCCTCGGCCAGTTCCAGCTCGGCCGTCTCGTACGGCATGCCGCCCAGCCCCAGCGGCGGACCGGCGGGCACGTCGGCGAAGGTCACCTCGCCGTCCGGCGAGACCACCGCGGGCGGCGGATGACCGGCGCGGGCCAGCGCACACCGGCGGCTGACCGGTTCGTAGACGGCGTACAGACACGTCGCCCCCACCACGGCGGGCGCCCTCGGCCCGCCGGACTGCTCGTCCTGGTCGATGCGCGCGACCAGCTCGTCCAGCAGCCCCAGCAGTTCCTCGGGCGGAAGATCCAGCGAGGAGAAGTTGTGCACCGCGGTCCGCAGCCGGCCCATGGTGGCCGCCGCGTGCAGCCCGTGCCCGACGACGTCCCCGACGACCAGCGCCACCCGCGCGCCCGGCAGCGGCAGCACGTCGAACCAGTCACCGCCCACCGCCTGCGCGGGCAGATAGCGGTAGGCGATCTCCAGGGCGTTCTGCACGGGCAGGGTCCGCGGCAGCAGACTGCGCTGCAGGGTCACGGCCATGCCGTGCTCACGGGTGTACCGGCGGGCGTTGTCGACCGCCACCGCGGCCCGCGCGACCAGCTCCTCGGCCAGCGCCAGCTCCTCGGCGTCGAACGGCTCGGGGTGCTCGGCGCGCCAGAAACTCACCAGGCCCAGCACCGCCGGCCCCGCCCGCACCGGCACCGTGATCAGCGAATGGATGCCGTATGCCACGACCCGGTCGGCCCTCTCCGGATCCAGGGCCGGCCAGCCCGGGGCTGCCTCCAGACGGGGCTCCAGGACGGGCCGGCGGGTGCGCAGACTGTCCGCCTGCGGGGAGAGGGGCGCGATGCGGATCTCCTGGCCCACCGGGTACAGCGGGGCGTCGTCGCGGACGCCGGCGGACGCCGTGCGCCGCAGCACGGACCCCTGGTCGGGATCGTCGCCGCGCAGCACCGCGTCGTACAGATCCACCGTGGCGAAGTCCGCGAAACGCGGCACCGCCACCCGGACCAGCTCCTGCGCGGTGCGCCGCACGTCCAGGCTGGTGCCCACGGCCACCCCGGCGTCGTAGAGCAGGCTCAGCCGCTCACGGGCCTGTTCCGCGCGGCCGGACAGCGCGCGCAGTTCCGTGGAGTCGCGCAGGGTGGCCACGCTGCCCGACGGGCCGCCGCCCGCATCGGTGGGCCGCTGGCTGACCGCCAGCAGCCGGTCGCCGACCAGGTGGACCTCGTCCGTCGCGATGCGTCCCGAGACCAGCAGACCGGCGATCTCCGGGTCCAGACCGAGATCGGACACCCGGCGCCCCTCGGCGTCCTCGGGCAGGCCGAGCAGACGGTGCGCCTCGTCGTTGGCGAGGACCAGTCCGCCGTCCGCGCCGACGATGATCACACCCTCCCGCACCGAGTGCAGCACCGCGTCGTGGTGCTCGTACATGCGGGTCATCTCGCCCGGCCCCAGCCCGTGGGTCTGGCGCAGCAGCCGTCTGCCGACCAGCGCGGTGCCCGCCGTGGCCAGCGCCAGTCCGGCGCCGGCCGCCGCCAGGACGACGGGCAGCTGCCGCTCGGCCAGGCCGCCCACCCGTGCGGTGGTGACTCCGGCCGCCACCACCCCCACCACGGTGCCGTCCGCCGCCCGGATCGGCACCACCGCCTGCACCAGGGGCCCGAGGGCCCCGTGGACCTCCTCCACCACGGTGCGGCCGTGCACCGCGGGCTCGAAGTGGCCGACGAACTGCCGGCCGATCTGCTCCGGCACCGGATGGGTGTAGCGGACCCCACTGGTGCTCAGCACCGTGACGAAGTCGACGCGTGCCTGTGTGCGGATGGCCTCCGTCCGGGGCTGGAGCTCGGCCGTCGGGTCCGGCGCGGTGAACGCGGCGGCGACGCCGGGGGAGTGGGCGAAGGCGGCCGCCACGGCGAGCGACCGACGACGCGCCTCCTGCGTGCCGTCGTGCTCCACCTGCAGCACCAGCGCCACCGCGGCCGCCAGGACGAGCAGCAGCACGATCGGGACCTGCAGGACGAACACCTGGCCGGCCACGGTGCGCCGGCGCAGGGCCGGACGCAGCCTGCCGGACCGCCCGCCGGAGGCCGCGTCGTCGGCGGCCCGGCGCCGCTCGGCGCACGCACGGGCCCGCACGGCGGCGCCGGACGCCTGCCACGGGCGCCGGCCGCCCGGACGGCGTTCCGGCCGTGTGCCGGAACGCCCCGGAAGTCGCACCATGAGCCATGTCTACCCCGCCCGGGCCCGTACGGCGAGGGCGGCCGCATCCGCCCGGCGGCACGGCCGCGGGTCCGGGCGGGCCGCCCCGGGCGGCCGGCGGTCAGCGAAGGGCGGTGCGGGCCGCCGCGAGCGCCTGCTCGGCGTACCCGCGTCCGAACAGCACCGCGTGCACCAGCAGCGGGAACAGCTGGTGCAGCCCGATCCGCTCCCGCCAGCCGTCGGCCGGCGGCGCGACCTCCTGGTAGCCGTCCAGCACCCGCTGAAGATGCGGGCAGCCGAAGAGGTGGAGCATGGCCAGGTCGGTCTCCCGGTGACCGCCGTGCGCGGCCGGATCGATCAGATGGACGTGCCCGTCCGCACCCCACAGGACGTTGCCGTTCCACAGGTCGCCGTGCAGCCGCGCGGGCGGTTCGGCGGGCCCGGCCAGCTCGGGCAGCCGCTCCAGGACGTCCTCGATCACGGCCGCCTCGGCCGGGCGCAGCACACCGTCGTCGACCGCGCGGCGCAGATAGGGCAGCACCCGGTGCTCCGCGTACCAGCGGGGCCAGTCGTCGCCGGTGGCGTTGCGCATCGGGGCGAGCCCGATGTACGCGTCCTCGCATCCGCCCGGAGGCGGCGAACCGAAGGCGGGCGCCCCGGACAGGTGCAGCGCGGCGAGGTCACGGCCGAACCGCAGCGCGGCCCGCTCGCTCGGCCGGCCGTCCGGGACGCGGTCGGTCACCAGCCAGCGCCCGTCGTGCCCGTGGACCCGGGGGATGCGCACCGTGCCGGCGGCGGCCAGCCAGCGCAGGCCCGCGGCCTCCGCGCGCAGGGCGTCCGGCTGGTCGCCGCGCTTGACCATGACCACGTGGCCGTCGTCCAGCGACACCTCGGTGAGCGTCGCGGTCAGCGGGCGCGACGCGGTCACGGCACGCACGGTGACACGGGACGCCGCGGCCTGCGGGCCGGACGGGGCGGCGGGCGCGTCGCCGGACCGGCCCGCGGTCACGACGGCAGCTGCTCGCGGACCCAGGCGAGCAGGCCGGGCACCGCGGCCTCGATCAAGCCCAGCACCTCCTCGAACCCCTCGGGGCCGCCGTAGTACGGGTCGGGCACGTCCAGGTCGCCGGTGGCCTCCGGGTCGAAGGAGCGCAGCATCCGCACCCGGGACGGGTCGTCGACGAGGCGGCGCAGGGCCTTCTCGTGGCCGCGGTCCATGGCCAGGAGCAGGTCGGCGTCCAGATGGCCGTCGCCCACCTGCGCGGCGACGTGCTCCACGGGGTAGCCGTGCCGGGCCAGCACCTCGGCGGCCCGCTCGTCGATGGACTCCCCGACATGCCAGGGGCCGATCCCGGCGCTGGTGACCCGCACCGACTCCGCCAGCCCCGCCCGGCGCAGATGCTCGCCGAAGACCAGGGCCGCTGACGGCGACCGGCAGATGTTCCCGCTGCAGACGAAACAGATGTGCACGGCCCCAGGGTAGAGGGCGCGCCACCGCCCGGACGCCGGCCCCCGGGCGGCCGGCGGCCTCCCGGCTGAGAGCCGGCTCCCCGGCGGCGAGCCGGACGCGGTCCGCGCCGGCGCACAGGACGGCCATGCGCCCCGCAGACCCCGTACGGGAGCGACGACGCCCCCGGTTCCCGCCCGCATCGGGACCGGCATCGCGGGGCACTCGGCGCCGGGAGCCGCCCAGGACCGGCCCGCACACGAGCCCCACGGAGCACGCCCCGCCGCGGACCGGACGGCGGGCGGCCGACGGCATACGACCGGCAACCGGACAGCACGAGGCCGTGGCGCGGCACACCGCACGCGGCCACCAGCGGAGGAACAGCAGCGATGAGCGACGCCAACCGCATCGAGCAGGCAGCCCACCGGGCCGACGGCGCGCCGCACGGCGGCAGCGGACCCGCCGACGGCATCCCGGGCAAGCCGGGGTCCCGTTCACCGTCCGTCTCCGAGCCGACGCGGCCAAGGGAGCCGTTGCCGCCGAAGCCGGACCAGTCCGGCCCGGCCACCGTCTCGCCCACCGGGCAGAAGACGGGAACGGACCGGGCGGCGGTGGCCCAGGGCGGGGAGTACCTCACCACCGCGCAAGGCGCACGGCTGTACGACACCGACCACTCCCTCAAGGCAGGCCCCCGCGGACCCGTCCTGCTGCAGGACCACCACCTGCGCGAGAAGGTCATGCACTTCGACCACGAGCGCATCCCCGAGCGCGTGGTCCACGCCCGCGGCGCGGCGGCGCACGGCGTCTTCACGAGCTACGGCACGGCGGCCTCGATCACCAAGGCGGCCTTCCTCGCCAAGGACGTCGAGACGCCGGTCTTCGTGCGGTTCTCCACGGTGCTGGGATCGCGCGGCTCGGCCGACACCGTGCGCGACACCCGGGGATTCGCGACGAAGTTCTACACCAGCGAGGGCGTCTTCGACCTGGTCGGCAACAACATCCCGGTCTTCTTCATCCAGGACGCCATCAAGTTCCCCGACGTCATCCACGCGGGCAAACCCCATCCCGACCGGGAGATACCGCAGGCGCAGAGCGCCCACGACACGTTCTGGGACTTCGTCACCCTGCACACCGAGGCCACCCACCACACCCTGTGGAACATGTCCGACCGGGGCATCCCGCGCTCCTTCCGGACCATGGAGGGCTTCGGCGTGCACACCTTCCGGCTGGTCGACGCCGAGGGCGCCACCACCCTGGTGAAGTTCCACTGGAAGCCGAAGCTCGGCGTGCACTCCCTGGTGTGGGAGGAGGCACAGATCCTCAGCGGCGTCGACCCCGACTTCCACCGCCGGGACCTGGCCGACGCCATCGAGGCCGGCGCCTGCCCCCGAGTGGGAGCTGGGCATCCAGACCTTCCCCGACACCCCCGAGCAGACCTTCGAGGGCATCGACCTGCTGGACCCGACGAACATCGTCCCCGAGGAACTGGCCCCCGTGCAGCCCATCGGGCGCCTCGTCCTCAACCGCAATCCGTCGGACTTCTTCGCCGAGACCGAGCAGGTCGCCTTCCACGTCGGCCATCTCGTCCCCGGCATCGACATCACCGACGACCCGCTGCTCGCCGGGCGCCTGTTCTCCTACCTGGACACCCAGATCACCCGCCTGGGCGGCCCCAACTTCCCGCAGATCCCCATCAACCGCCCGCACGCGCCGGTCAACGACATGCTGCGGGACAGCTTCCACCAGACCGCCGTGCACCGCGGGGTGGCGCCCTACCGCCCAAACTCGCTCGACGGCGGCTGCCCGTTCACCGCGGACGGGGCGAACGGCGCCTTCGTCGAGACACCGGTACGGGTCCCGGAGGCCACCAAGGTGCGCGCGGCGCCGGAGTCCTTCCAGGACCACTTCAGCCAGCCCCGCCGGTTCTGGCTGAGCATGAGCCCGGTGGAACGCGAGCACATCATCGGCGCCTACACCTTCGAGCTCGGCAAGTGCTACGAGCGGGCCGTCAAGGAACGCGCCCTGCAGGTGCTCGCCAACATCGACGCCGATCTGTGCGCGCGGGTCGCCGAGGGCCTCGGTCTGCCGGTGCCCGAGCCCACCGTGCCGCCGGCCGACGTCCAGCCCAGTCCGGCACTGTCCCAGGTCGGCCGCACCTGGCCCACCGACGGGCGGGTCATCGGCATCGTCACCGGGCCGGACGGCGACCTGGACGGGGTGCGGGCGGTCCGGGAGGCGGTGCTCGCGGGCGGCATGGTGCCCCTCGTCGTCTCGCCCGCCGGCGGCACCCTCGGCGACGGCGCCGACGCGCTGACCGTGCAGCGCACCTACGCCACCGCGCGGTCGGTGGAGTTCGACGCCGTCCTGCTCGCCGGCGCACCGGGAGTGGGCGCCGACGCCTACGGCGCCCGGGACGCGAAGTCGCCTCTGCCGTCCGTCGGGCAGGCGACCCAGGACCCCAGGGTGAGCCTGCTGCTGTCGGAGGCCTTCCGGCACGGCAAGGCCATCGGCGGCTGGAAGGGCGCCGAGGCCGCACTGGAGGCGGCCGGCGTCCCCGTCGACGCGCCGGGAGTGATCGTCGGCGACAGCGGCACCGCCACCCTGGAGCAGGTCGTCGGACTGCTGGCGGCCCACCGTGTCTGGGCACGCTTCCCCGCCGGGGTCTGACCGGCACCCTGCCCAGGGCCCTGGCCTCTCACCGGCCGCCCGGCCGCGACGACTGGCGGATGAACGACGACCGGCGGATGAATGTGGCAGATGCCACCTTTCGGAAGAGGTCTGGGCCACACTGCCGGGCGCGGGGTGCGGACTACCGTGGCGGACGTCCTTGTGAATCCGTCGCCCCCGCACCCGGGTGTCCGCACCGCCGCGGACCGCGGAACGCGGGGACAGTCCGAACGGCCCGGCAGTGCTCGAAGACCTCTCCCCCCTGATCGCCGCGACCACCCGATGGCTGACCAGCGCGTACCCCGCCACCGGCGGGGCGCTCGCGTCCGCCCTGTGCGAGGTCCAGGCCCGCCAGGCGGTGACGGCCGCGGCCTGGCTGCGCTACCCGACGCCCATGGACGCCGCCCTCGTCGGGATGGCGGGCGCCGGCGGATCCGCCCGGCTCGACTGGATCACCGGCGCCGACGGCATCGAGCAGGACTCTCAGGCGTACGCCTGGCGCACCTGGGTGGACGAGGTCGTCGCCAGCTGGGCGGTCTGCCTGCTCACCGAACCCGGCCTGGCCGAGCGCGCGGTGGCCACGCTCACCGACAGCGGCCACCCGGTCGCCGCGTTCGTCGAGTTCCGGCGTCTGCTCGCCCCGGACGACCGCGACGCCCGTGCCGCCGCCCTGCTGCGTCACCCCGACCTGACGGCCCCCGTCGCCTCCCTGCACCGCACCCAGCTCCTCGACCACCTCACCCCGGGCACCTCCCTGGCAGCCTGAGCGCAGGCCGGGCTGACCGGCACCCCGGCCGGGGCACGGGCACACCGTTGGTGCCGTCCGCGGCATCCGGGTGCTGCGGCCCGGCGGCAGCTCCGGAGCGGTCACCGCAGCGAACGCCGCACCAACCGGCCTCCCGAGATCTTGTGACGGACCGCCGTCATCTGCGACAGTGCAACGGCCGTGCGACCGGACCGCGCCCCGCGGACGGCATGGGGCACGGGAGTTCGTGCATCGAGCCTCCGCCCGCCCGGCGCACCGCTGCCCGCCCACGTCCGCGCCGCCCGGGAGATCTGCCGTTGCGACAGTTCACCGCCATCGTCAATCCCACGGCGGGCGCGGCCACGGGGGCCGGTGCGCTGCTGGGGGTGGGCCGGCTGCTGCGGCAGGCGGGCGCCGGGCTGGAGACCGTGCACAGCCGCAGCCTCACCCACGCCCAGGACCTCGCCCGCCGGGCCGGCGACCGCGGCCGCATCGTCCTGGCCGTGGGCGGTGACGGCATCGCCGGCGGGATCGGCGGGGCGCTCAGCGGCACCGGCACCGTCCTCGGGCTCATCCCCGCCGGACGCGGCAACGACTTCGCCCGCGCCCTGGGGCTGCCCCACGACCCGCCGGCGCTGGCCCGCATCCTGCTGGGGCACGAGCCGAAAGCGGTGGACACCATAGAGGTGCGGCGCGACGGAGGGCCCCGGACCGTGGTCCTGGGCAGTGTCTACGCGGGCGTCGACGCGCTCGCCAACCGGTACGCCAACCGTGCCCGGCTGCTGCGCGGCGCGGCCTCGTACTACGCGGGCGGGCTGCGGGCCGTGGCCGGCTGGCGGCACGCCGGCTACCGGATCACCGTCGACGGCACCGTGCACCGTCATCGCGGATACACCGTCGTGGCCGCCAACTCCGCCTACTACGGGTCCGGCCGGATGATCGCCCCCGGCGCCCGCGTCGACGACGGGGTGCTCGACGTGGTGCTGATCGCCGCCGCGCCGCGCCGGCTGTTCTTCGCGCTGATGAACGAGCTGAAGACCGGCCGGCACCTGGCTCGGCCCGAGGTGCGGGTGCTGCGCGGCCGCACGGTCCGGATCGAAGCCGACCGGGCCGTGCCCTGGGGCGCCGACGGCGAGGTCGACGCCGTCCTGCCGGTCACGGCCCGGGTGCTGCCGGGTGCGCTGCGGATGCTCTGCTGACGCGGATACGGTGACGGGTGATGGACCCTCAGGCGCAGGCCCAGGCGGACATGCCCTGGATGCGGGCCAGGTTGCGGGCGATGGCGATCTGCTGCCGGCGGTTGGCCAGGTCCGCGCGCGCCGCGTACTTCAGGCCGCCGGCCAGGACCCAGCTGGACTGACGGAACTGCAGCCCGCCGTAGTAGCCGTTGCCGGTGTTCGCGTGCCAGTTGCCGCTGGACTCGCAGGCGGCGATGGCGTCCCAGTCGGGTTCATGGGCGGCGGACGGCAGCGCGGCCGCGGCCGTGGGCCCGCCGGCCAGCGCGGCGGTGGCCGCCGCGGCCAGCAGGGCTCCCCGCAGGCCACGACGGCGCAGGTGGTGGTCCGATGCCCCGTCACGTTCGACGGAGGCGCTGTCGATGCTCTGCTGCTGAATCATGAGCAGACTGTTACATCATATGAACGCAAAGTGACGGCGTGACGCGCCGTGCGCCGCACGCCGGGTAAGGCTCGCTCATGACGTTCAAGGATCCCGCACAGCGCGGCGGCCCCCGGCGCGGCCGGTTCGAGCAGCTCGCCGAGTACGCCTCGAACTTCACCAGCTCCCCGGTGTTCTTCCTGCTGTGCCTGCTCGTCGTCGGCTTCTTCGTCGCCGCCCACGTGGCACACCTGGGGGTGGAGCTGGGGCTGGCGGCAGGAGGGTCCATGACCGCCGTGACCCTGCTGCTGCTCGCGCTGCTGAAGAACTCCGAGATGCGCGCCGAACACGCCATCCAGCGCAAACTCGACGCCCTCGCCCGGGCGCTGGCCGAGATGAACAAGGACGACCACAGCCCCGCCTTCGAGGACCTGCGCCGTTCGATCCGGATGGAGGAGGAGACCTGACACCGGCGGGCGACCCCCGGCCGGGCGTCCTTCGCCTCCCTGGGGAAGCGGGACAGCATGCCGCACCATGGACATCCTGCTCGTCGCGAGCGCGTTCAACAGCCTGACCCAGCGTGTGTACGCCGAACTCTCCGACCGAGGGCACCGGGTGGACGTCGTCCTCGCCTCGCACGGCACCGACGCCGTCCGCGCCGCCGTCGCCGAGCTGCGGCCGGAACTGATCGTCGCGCCGATGCTGAAGACCGCACTGCCCAAGGATCTGTGGCGGGAGAACACCTGCCTGATCGTGCACCCGGGACCGCCCGGCGACCGCGGCCCGTCCTCCCTCGACCGGGCCGTCGCCGCCGGGGAGACCCACTGGGGGGTGACCGTCCTGCAGGCCGAGGAGGCCATGGACGCCGGCGACATCTGGGCGGCGGTGCCTTTCGGGACGGCCCCCGTCGGCAAGAGCGACCTGTACCGCAACGAGGTCTCCGACGCCGCCGTCACCGCCGTCCTGCTGGCCGTCGAGCGGTACGCGGCGGGCGACTTCAAACCCCGGCCGCAGAGCGACCCGGAGATCCGGGTGATCTGGCGCGAGGCCATGCGCCAGACCGACCGGCGCATCGACTGGGACCACGACGACACCGTGACCGTGCTGCGCGCCCTGCGGGCGGCCGACTCCCAGCCCGGGGTGCTGGACCGGCTGCTCGGCCGGGAGGTGTTCCTGCACGGCGGACACGAGGAGGACCGGCTGCGCGGACGCCCCGGCGAGCTGCTCGCCACCCGCGCCGGAGCGGTGTGCAGGGCCACGCGCGACGGCGCCGTGTGGATCCAGGAACTGCGGCCCCGCAAGAACTCGGGCGACCCCGCCCCGTTCCGCCGCCCCGCCACCCACGTGCTCGGTGACTGCGGGCTGCCGGAGGATCCCGTCCCGCTCGACCTGCCCGCCGGCCGGCGCACCTGGACCGACATCCGCTACCAGGAGCAGGGCGACGTGGGCCTGCTCCGCTTCTCCTTCCCCGGCGGGGCGATGAGCACCACCCACTGCCGCCGGCTGCTCGCCGCCTACCGGCACGCCCTGACCCGTCCCACCACCGTCCTGGTCCTCGGCGGCGCCCGGGACTTCTTCTCCAACGGCATCCACCTCAACGTCATCGAGGCGAGCGACGACCCCGCCGCCGAGTCCTGGGCCAACCTCAACGCCATGAACGACCTCGTCGAGGCCGTGCTGCGCACCACCGACCGGCTGGTGGTGGCCGCGCTCGGCGGCAACGCGGCCGCCGGCGGGGTGATGCTCGCGCTCGCCGCGGACGAGGTGTGGTGCCGCACCGGCACCATGCTCAACCCGCACTACCGCCGCATGGGCCTGTACGGCTCCGAGCTGTGGACCTACAGCCTGCCCCGCCGGGTCGGCGCCGCCACCGCCGAACGGCTCACCACCGAGGCCCTGCCGGTCAGCGCCGCCACCGCCCGCACCCTCGGCCTGGTGGACCGGCTGCTGCCGGTCCCCGCCGAGTCGTTCACCGCCGCCACCCTGCGCCGGGCGGCCGACCTCGCCGGCAGCTCCGGCCTCGGCCGGCGCATCGCGGCCAAGGCCGCCGCCCGCGCACGCGACGAGGCACGACGCCCCCTGGACGACTACCGCCGCGCCGAACTCGCCCGCATGCACGCCATCTTCTTCGACCCCACCGCCCCCTATCACACGCTGCGCTCCGCCTTCGTCCGCAAACAGCCCTCCGGCCCGGCCCGCCCCCTGACTACGGCCCCCGACCCGCTCGCCGGGAGAATCCGGTGACCGCCCGGCTGCTGGTCGCGGGCGTCGGCAACATCTTCCTCGGCGACGACGCCTTCGGTCCCGAGGTGCTGCGTGCCCTCGCCGCGCGCCCGCTGCCGCCCGAGGTGCGCGCGGAGGACTTCGGCATCCGCGGCCTCGACCTCGCCTACACCCTGCTGGACGGCTACGACACCGCCGTCCTCGTCGACGCCGCACCGCGCGGCCACCGCCCCGGCACCCTGTCCCTGATCGAGGCCGAACCTCCCGACGGCACCCACGCGGTGCCGCCCGAGGCCCACGGCATGGACCCGGCCCGGGTGCTCGCCCTGGCCGCACACCTCGGCGACGAACCGCTGCCACGGGTCCTCGTCCTCGCCTGCGAACCCCACACCCTGCCGCGCGGCGAGGAGGACATCGCGCCCGGACTGAGCGCCCCGGTCCGCCGGGCCGTCGACCACGCCGTCCAGGCGCTGCACGCCATGGTCCCGGTCCTGCTCGCCGATCCCGCGGCCACCCCGTCGTTGGGCCGCCCGGACGAATCCGGGCCGCCCGGCACGGCTGCGCTGCCGCCCCCGGTCGCGGGCACGGCGCAGGATCGAGGCGACACCCCGCCCGCGGCGCGCCCCCCGGCGGGCCGTGCCCGCCCGCCGCGCTCCAGCGTGCCGAACCCGCCCTGAGGAGAGCCATGTGCCGGTCCGCCGACGTCAAGCAGGCGGTGCTCGCCCACAACGACGACCTCGCCCGCGCCCTGCGCGCCGAACTCGACGGGCGCGGCGTGGCCGTGGTCAACCTGCTGTCCAGCCCGGGCAGCGGCAAGACCGAACTCCTCGGCCGCGTCCTGGCCCGCGCGGTCGAACGGGGCGTGCCGGTGGCCGCGCTCACCGCCGACCTGGCCACCGAGAACGACGCGAGCCGGCTGGCCCGCTCCGGCGCACCCGTGCGCCAGGTGCTCACCGACGGGCTGTGCCACCTGGAGGCACGCCAGCTGCGCAGCCACCTCACCGGCTGGCTGCCCGGGGACACCGCCGTGCTGTTCGTCGAGAACGTCGGCAACCTGGTCTGTCCCGCCTCCTACGACCTCGGCGAAACCCTGCGCATCGTGCTCATGGCGGTCACCGAGGGCGAGGACAAACCGCTGAAGTACCCCACCGCCTTCGGCTCGGCCCACCTCGTCGTCGCCACCAAGACCGACCTCGCCGCGGCGGCCGGCTTCGACGAGGACACGTTCCTGGCCAACGTGCGGCGGGTCAACCCGGGCGTGGAGACCGTCCGCACCTGCGCCCGCACCGGCGACGGCGTGGACACCCTCCTGGACCGCGTCCTCGCCGCACGCGCCACGGGCCCGGCCCACCGCCCGCCCCTCGCCCCGCACCCCCACAGCCACGACGCCGAGCCGCCGGCCGCCGACGCCCCGGCCGGCACACCCGCCCACGCCCCGCACACCCGTCCGCAGCCGGCCTCCGCCTCGTGACCGCCCCCGCCACCGGACGTGTGCGCCGCCGGCTCACCGTGCGCGGCACGGTGCAGGGTGTCGGCTTCCGCCCGTACGTGCACCGGCTCGCCGCCGACCTCGCCCTGGCCGGCTTCGTCGGCAACACCGCCGGCGGCGTGCTCATCGAGGTCGAGGGACCGGCGGAGGACGTCGACCGGTTCTGCGAGCTGCTGGCCCGGCAGCCGCCGCCGCTGGCCACGGTCACCGCGATCGGCACCGAGGACCTGCCCGCCACCGGCGCCCCGGAGCCGTTCACCATCCGGCCCAGCACCTCCTCCGCCGGCCGCACCCAGCTGCCGCCGGACACCGCGACCTGCGCCGACTGCCTGCGCGAGCTGGCCGATCCGGGCGACCGCCGCCACCGGCACCCCTTCATCACCTGCACCCACTGCGGCCCCCGCTTCACCATCGCCACCGCCCTGCCCTACGACCGCGCGGCCACCACCATGGCCGGCTTCCCCCTCTGCCCGGCCTGCGCCCGCGAGTACACCGACCCCGCCGACCGCCGCTTCCACGCCCAGCCCGTCGCCTGCCCCGACTGCGGGCCCCGGCTGCGCCTGGTCCCCGCCCCCGGCAGCGACGTCCGCCCGGCCCGGGACGCGGACGCCCTCGCGGCGGCCCGGGCCCTGCTGGCCGCCGGACGGATCGTCGCCGTCAAGGGCCTGGGCGGCTACCACCTGGCCTGCGACGCCACCGACGCCCGCGCCGTCACCACACTGCGCGCCCGCAAGGAACGCGGAGGCAAGGCCTTCGCCGTGATGTGCCCCGACCTCGCCACCGTCGAGTCGATCGCCCACCTCACCGCGCACGAACGCGCCGCCCTCACCTCGCCCGTGCGGCCCGTCGTCCTGCTCAGCCCGCGCACCCCGGGCACCGGCCCCCGCCCCGCCGACGCGGTGTGCCCCGGCAGCCCGCACGTGGGCGTCATGCTGCCCTACACCCCCGTGCACACCCTGCTGTTCGGGCTGCCCGGCGACCCGCCCGGCCCCCGGCTGCTCGTGATGACCAGCGGCAACCGCTCCGGCGAACCCATCGTCACCGACGACGAGGAGGCCCTGACCCGGCTGTCCGGCATCGCCGACGCCTTCCTCGCCCACGACCGGCCCATCGCCTGCCCCTGCGACGACTCGGTGCTCCGGGTCCGCCCCGACGGCACCACCCAGGTTCTGCGCCGCTCCCGCGGCTTCGTGCCCCGCCCGCTGACCCTGCCCGTGCCGGTGCGCCCGGCCCTCGCGGTCGGCGGCGACCTGAAGCACGCGCTGTGCGCCGGCGACGGCGACCAGGCCTGGTTCGGCCCGCACATCGGCGACCTGGCCGACCTGGGCGGCCTGGACGCCGCCCGGCGGGCCGAACGGCACCTGCTCGACCTCACCCGCGTGGCCCCCGAGACCGTCGCCGCCGACCGGCACCCCGGCTACCACTCGGCCCGGTGGGCGCGCCGCCGCTCGGCCGACCTGCCCGCGCGAACCCCCGTCCTGGTCCAGCACCACCACGCGCACATCGCCTCCGCGATGGCCGAACACGGCCGGGACGGCACCGCACCGGTCATCGGCGTCGCCTTCGACGGCACCGGATACGGCGACGACGGCACCGTCTGGGGCGGCGAGGTGCTGCTCGCCGACTACACAGGCCACCGGCGCTTCGCCCGCCTCGCACCGGCCCCGCTGCCCGGCGGCGACGCCGGCGTGGCCAACCCCTGCCGTCTGGCGCTGGCCCGGCTGTGGGCCGCGCACCTGCCCTGGGCGGCGGACCTGCCCAGCGTCGCCGCCTGCACGGAAGGCGAACTGTCCCTGCTGCGACGCCAGTTGGAGCGCGACGTGGCCTGTGTGCCCACCTCCAGCATGGGTCGGCTCTTCGACGCCGTGGCCTCCCTCGCCGGGGTGTGCCACCGGGCGGGGTACGAGGCACAGGCCGCGCTGGAACTGCAGGCGGCGGCCGGGCAGGCGTGGGAGGCGGACACGGCGGCCTACCCCTTCGCTCTCACCGACCGGGCGGGCCTGCTGGACTGCGATCCCGCACCCCTGCTGCGCGCCCTGTCGGCCGACGTGCGGCGCGGCGTCCCCGCGCCCGTCCTCGCCGCCCGCTTCCACCGGGGCGTGGCCCGGGCCGTGGCGGAGATCTGCCGGCGCGCCCGCGCCGCGACCGGCCTGACCACGGTCGCCCTCACCGGCGGGGTCTTCGCCAACGGCCTGCTGGAACAGGAGTGCACCGCGCTGCTGACCCGGGACGGCTTCACCGTCCTGTGCCACGGCGAGGTGCCGCCGAACGACGGCGGACTGGCGCTGGGACAGCTCATGGTGGCGGCCCACCGGTTTGCCCCCGACCGGCCCCGCGGCCCGCGGACGGTTCCCGACAGCGACGCAACGGAGTGACCCATGTGCTTGGCAGTGCCCGGCAAGGTCGTGTCCATCGACCACCGTGCCGACCCGCTCACCGGCCTGATCGACTTCGGCGGGGTGCGCAAACAGGCGTGCCTGGAATACCTGCCCGACGTGCAGGTGGGCGAGTACGTCATCGTCCACGTCGGGTTCGCGCTGCAGCGGCTGGACGAGGCCTCGGCGCGGGCGTCCCTGGAACTGTTCGAGCAACTCGGCCTGCTGGAGGAGGAGTTCGGTGACGCCTGGCAGCAGGCGGCCCTGCAGGAGAGCGGAAGTGAGGCCCGGTGAAGTACATCGACGAGTTCAACGACCCGAAGCTGGCCCGCCGGCTGCTCGACGAGATCCGCGCCACCGTCACCCGGCCCTGGGCTCTGATGGAGGTGTGCGGCGGCCAGACCCACTCCATCATCCGCCACGGCATCGACCAACTGCTGCCCGACGAAGTGGAGTTGATCCACGGCCCGGGCTGCCCGGTGTGCGTGACGCCGCTGGAGGTCATCGACAAGGCCCTGGAGATCGCCTCCCGCCCCGAGGTGATCTTCTGCTCCTTCGGTGACATGCTGCGGGTGCCCGGCACCGGCCGCGACCTGTTCCGGGTCAAGAGCGAGGGCGGCGACGTCCGCGTGGTGTACTCGCCGCTCGACGCCCTCGGCCTCGCCCGCGAACACCCCGAGCGGCAGGTGGTGTTCTTCGCCATCGGCTTCGAGACCACCGCCCCCGCCAACGCCATGGCCGTGCACCAGGCCCGCCGCCTGGGCCTGGACAACTTCAGCCTGCTGGTGTCCCATGTGCGGGTGCCTCCGGCGATCGAGGCCATCATGACCGCCCCCGGCTGCCGGGTGCAGGGCTTCCTCGCCGCCGGACACGTGTGCAGCGTGATGGGCACCGCCGAGTACCCGGAGCTGGCCGACCGGCACCGGGTGCCCATCGTCGTCACCGGTTTCGAACCGCTGGACGTCCTGGAGGGCATCCGCCGCGCAGTGCACCAGCTCGAACGCGGCGAGCACCGGGTGGAGAACGCCTACGCCCGGGCCGTGCGCGAGCAGGGCAACCCCGCCGCCCGGCGCATGATCGAGGAGGTCTTCGAGGTCGCCGACCGCACCTGGCGCGGCATCGGCCCCATCCCCGCCAGCGGCTGGCAGCTCACCGAGGACTACCGGTCCTTCGACGCCGCGCACCGCTTCGACGTCGGCGGCATCCGCACCGAGGAACCCGCCGTCTGCCGGGCCGGCGAGGTGCTCCAAGGCCTGATCAGACCCACCGAGTGCGCCGCGTTCGGCACCACCTGCACCCCGCGCACCCCGCTCGGCGCCACCATGGTCTCCAGCGAGGGAGCCTGCGCGGCCTACTACCTGTACCGCCGGATGAACGGACAGCGCCCGCAGGGTGCCCCGGCACCCGCGGACACCCCCGTCCCGCAGGGCTCGCGCACCGCGCAGGAGGAGATGAACCCCGTTGGCTGATCTCGCATCCCCGCAGACCGGCACCCCCGTCGACCCGGCGAACTGGACCTGCCCCGCCCCCATCCGCGACCAGCCGGTCGTGGTGATGGGCCACGGCGGAGGCGGCGCCCTGTCCGCCGAGCTGGTCCACGACGTGTTCGCCGCGGCCTACGGCAACCCCGTCCTGGCCGGCATGGGCGACTCCGCGGTGCTCCACCTCGGCGGTGTCCGGCTGGCCTTCTCCACCGACTCCCACGTCGTCCGGCCGCTGTTCTTCCCCGGCGGCAGCCTCGGCGACCTCGCGGTCAACGGCACGGTCAACGACCTCGCCATGAGCGGCGCGCGGCCCGCCTGTCTGTCGGCCGCCTTCGTCCTGGAGGAGGGCACCGAACTGGCCGTGGTGGACCGCGTCGCCCAGGCCATGGGCGCCGCTGCCGAGGCCGCCGGGGTCACCGTGGTCACCGGCGACACCAAGGTCGTGGAGTCCGGACACGGCGACGGCGTGTACGTCACCACCGCCGGCATCGGCCTCGTCCCCGAGGGCGTCGACATCCGCCCGCAGCGGGCCCGGCCCGGCGACGCGGTCATCGTCAGCGGCCCCATCGGACTGCACGGCATCGCCGTGCTGAGCGTGCGCGAGGGATTGGAGTTCGGCGCCGAGGTCACCAGCGACACCGCACCGCTGGCCGACCTGGTGGCCGCCATGCTGGACGTCACCCGGGACATCCATGTGCTGCGCGACCCGACCCGAGGCGGGCTCGCCGCGTCCCTGAACGAGATCGCCCGCGCCTCCGGCACCGGAGTGAAACTGTACGAGCGGTCGCTGCCCGTCCCGGAGGCCGTCGCGAACGCCTGCGGATTCCTGGGCCTCGACCCGCTGTACGTGGCCAACGAGGGTCGGCTCGTCGCCTTCGTCCCGCCCGCCCACGCCGACGCCGTGCTCGCGGCGATGCAGGCCCACCCGCAGGGCACCGGCGCCGCGATCGTCGGCGAGTGCGTCGCCGAGCACCCCGGCATGGTGGTCGTGGCCACCGGCCTGGGAGGCACCCGGGTGGTGGACCTGCCGCTCGGGGAGCAGCTGCCGCGCATCTGCTGACCCGACCGGCGGCCCCGCGCAGCACACGCCGTGCGCGGGGCCGCCGTCGTCCGCGCCCCCCGGCTCAGTCCGGCGGCCCCGGCTCGACCGCGACGATCTCCAGCTCCCGCCCGCGGCGCAGTTCCTGGGAGGGCCGGTCGCAGCGCGGGCACCAGAAGAACGGCGGCATGCCCACCGGGAACATCTCACCGCACGGCCCGCAGTACGCCTGCGCGGTCACGTGCTCCACCACGAGCCGGGCTCCGTCCAGGGCGGTGCCCTGCCGGGCCACCTCGAAGGCGAAGTCCAGCGCGTCGGGCACGACCCCGGACAGCTCGCCCACCCGGACCCGCACCTCCCCGACGGTGTCCGTGCCCTGGGCCCGGGCGAGTTCCCCGGCCCGCTCCACGATCGCGGTCGCGACCGACAACTCGTGCACGCGCGGTCCGTCCTCTCCTCGGATCGTCAGCCGCGTTCGGTGAGGCCGGCGAAGAACTCCTCCACGGCCGGCCACACCCGGCCGCCGCCGGACAGCCCGCGCCACTCCCGCCGGACCAGGGCCACCAGCCGGAAGCAGTCGTCCACGGGGAGGATCCAGTGGTGGTCCATGCCCCGCACGGTGTTCACCAGCAGGGCCTCCACCTCCGGCTGCAGCAAGGCGAGTTCCGGACACTGCCCGGCCGCCCGCCGCCAGGCCCGCGCATCCACCTCCCAGCGCATGGCGCCGGCCGGGCTCGGGCCCTGTGCGGTGACCGTGCCGTCGGCGTGCGGCACGAAGAACGCCAGACCGACCGGCACCCCGAGGGGGGCGGTGTCCACCCGGCCGAGCCGCATCCGGCGCCGGGGCACCAGCCGGAACGTCCCGCCGCCGCCCGCACCGTCACCGGCGAACAGCACCGCGCACGCCTCGCACGCGCACCGCACCTGGTGCTCGCTCAGGTCGTACAGGTGCCGGTGCTCCTCCGGCACCGGCGCCGCGCACAGCTCGCACACCTCCCGCGCGGCCGGCGCCGACCGGGCGGCCGAGGAACGGATCAGCCGGGCCAGAGCCCCCTGCGCGCTCACCCCGCCTCCCGTACACCGGAGACATCCGGGCCGCGCCGCGCCAGAGCCTCCAGCGGCACGAAGGCGGGCGCCGGCCGCCCGGCCGGCTGCTCGGGCACCGCCTCGACGTCCGACAGCTCGGGCGCGGCGGCCAGGACGGCCTCGCGCACCGCGCCGGCCACATCGGCCCCACCGCCGCCGCAGCCGGCACCGCACCCGCCGCCCGTGCGCACCCGCACCCGGGCCACCTCGCCGTCCACGGCCGCGAACTCCACGTCGCCGCCGCTCGCCCGAACCGCGGGACGCAGCCGTTCGACCGCGCGGGCCGCCCGCACCTCGACCGGGTCCGGGTGCACGGCGTGCAGCACCAGCAGATGCTCCAGCAGCTCGTCCTCCGCCATGCGCCGCCGCATCGGCGCGTCCGCGTGCTCGAGCACCCGGGCCAGCGCCTCCCCGTAGACCTCGGTCAGCAGCCGCACCGCCTCCACGGCACCGCGCACCGTCGGCCCGGGCGCCGACTGAAGCGTCTCCAGCAGGTCGTCGATGCGGGCGAGCCGCGCCTCCACGTCGGCGTCCGCCAGCCGCACCGGCGCCGGCGCGGCCTCAGCCGCCATGGCCCGCTCCGTAGGTGGGGGAGTGGGTGGTGGTGAGCGTCCTGCCGTTGCCCATGTACATGTGCACCCCGCACGGCAGACACGGATCGAAGCTGCGGACGGTGCGCATGATGTCGACGCCCTTGAAGTCGTCGGGCCCGTTCTCCTCGAAGATCGGCTGGCCCTGGACGGCGTCCTCGTAGGGGCCGGGGGTGCCGTAGTGGTCGCGGGGGCTGGCGTTCCACGGGGTCGGCGGGTACGGGTGGTAGTTGGCGATCTTCTTGTCCTTGATCACCAGGTGGTGGGAGAGCACCCCGCGGACGGCCTCGTGGAAGCCGCAGCCGATCGCCTCCTCCGGCACCTCGAAGTTCTCGAACACCCGGGTGTCCCCGGCGCGCACCAGCTGCATGGCCTCCTGAAGGAACTGGAAGGCCATCGCCGCCGCGTAGGCGACGAAGTACGGCCGGGCCCGGTCGCGTTCGATGGTGTTGGACCACCGGGGGATGTGCCACTCCAGGGTCATCTCCGGCAGCTTCTCGCTCTTGGGCAGCATGATCCGCACACTGCGGCCGGTGGCCTTGACGTACGGGGTGTCGACCAGGTTGCTCAGCGCGGTGGTCCACAGGCGGCCGAGGGGGCCGCCGCCGGTGTCCAGGGCGAGGTGGTCGCCGGTGCGGGCGTCGTACCAGCGGGGGCTCATCACCCAGCTGTAGTTGCCCTCGAAGTCGCGTTTCTGCGGCACCGGGAGGGTGGTCTGGTTCCAGGGGTGCCGCATGTCGACCGGGTTGCCCAGCGGGTCGTGGGTGACGAACGGTTCCTCGTTCACCCAGTCCTCGTAGAAGGACGAGCCGAGCAGGATCCGCAGCCCGAGGTTGATGTCGACGAGGTTGTTGGTGACCAGTTCGCCGTCGACGACGATGCCGGGGGTGACATACATGTCCTTGCCCCACTCGTTCATCGTCTCGTACCGGTAGTCGCAGGTGTTCTGGTTCTGGAAGGCTCCCCAGCAGCCCAGCAGGATCCGGCGGCGGCCCACCTCCTCGTACCCCGGCAGCGCCTCGTAGAAGAAGTCGAAGACGTCGTCGTTCAGCGCCACGGCCTGCTTGACGAAGTCGAGCACGCGCAGCATGCGGGAGAGGTAGTCGGTGAACGTGGTGGGCTGCGGCATGGTGCCCACCCCGCCGGGATACAGCGTGGAGGGATGCACATGGCGGCCCTCCATCAGGCAGAACATCTCCCGGGTCACCCGTGACACCTTCAGCGCCTGCTTGTACACCTCGCCCTCGAACGGGTTGAAGGCGCGCATGATGTCGGCGATCGTCCGGTAGCCGTGGATGTGTCCGCGGGGGGCCTCGGTGCGCTCGGCGCGGGCCAGCACCCCCGGGTTGGTGGCCTTGACCATGGCCTCGCAGAAGTCCACGAACACCAGGTTGTCCTGGAAGATCGTGTGGTCGAACATGTACTCCGCGGCCTCGCCGAGGTTGGTGATCAGCTCGGCCAGCGGCGGGGGTTTGATGCCGTAGGCCATCTGCTGGGCGTAGTGCGAGCACGTGGTGTGGTTGTCGCCGCAGATCCCGCAGATCCGCGAGGTGATGAACCCGGCGTCCCGGG
The DNA here is from genome assembly GCF_014656135.1 of Streptomyces thermodiastaticus. Classification (GTDB taxonomy): domain Bacteria; phylum Actinomycetota; class Actinomycetes; order Streptomycetales; family Streptomycetaceae; genus Streptomyces; species Streptomyces thermodiastaticus. Next base: position 23,222 of record NZ_BNBV01000021.1, on the reverse strand, counting down.
GGTCCTTGCCCTTCATGAACACCGAGTAGCCGCGGAAGAGGGACGAGGTGGAGCGGCAGTCGATCACTTCCCGGTTGGCGAAGTCGATCTTGGTGTAGATGCCCAGGTTGCCGATGATCCGCGTGATCGGGTCCCAGGACATGTCCACGATCTGCGGAGGTTTGCGTGCGGCCGGGCGGGCTTCGGTGGCGGTCATGTTCGCTACTGCCTCACTGTCCGTGGTCCAGGGATGGGGTGGGGGGAGTCGTCGTGCGGGTGTGTGCGTCGCCGTCCGGGGCCGGTGCCGGCGGCGGTGACGGATCCGCGGGCTCCAGCTCGTCCGGGCGGAAGTAGTGGAACCGGCCGTACCAGGTGTGCAGCTCCGCCGCCGGGTCGTCGTCCACGGTGACGGCCACCTGCACCCCGCCGTCCACGTCTCGGAACACCCCGGCGACGTGCCCGGTGCGGCCGGCCAGGAACATGTCCTGGGCGTCCGCGCCCCGCCGGGGACGCAGCCGGACCCGGCTGCCGCGGCCCACCCGCACCCCGTCGACGAGCACGGTGTCCGTCGCGGGGGACGGCCCGGCGGCGTCCTCCTGCCACCAGGCGGGCCGCTCGGGTGCGCCGTCGGGGGCGGCGGCGGGAGCACCGGCCGAGGCGGGTGCGAGCGAGCGGATGGCGCCGTGCAGCCGGGCCAGCACCTCGGCGGGCATGGTGTCCACCCGGTCCAGGATCTCGGCGGCCCGCGGGTCCGTGGCCCGCGCCTCGGCCTTCTCCTCGTCGGTCAGCAGCATGGTGCGCAGGGTCAGGATCTCGTCGATCTCCGCGGCGTCGTGCAGATCGCCGGGGCTCTCCGGCGCCACCTGCGGATGGTCCGGCAGCAGGATCGGCGCGGACAGCACGGCCGGAGCGGCCTGGCCGTCACCGCCCGGGCCGGAGTCCGGGCCGCCGCCCAGGACCGGGAAGGTGAACTCGTTGCGGCAGTCGCCCGCCGCGTCCGCCAGCCCGGCCGGCGGGTCGATCAGCGACACGAACCGCACACCGCTGCCGGTGATCAGGGTGTGCGTGGCGATCAGCGCCTGCCGCAGCGCCCGGTCGCGCGGAACCGACGGATCGGGGCACCGCCCCGTGTTCTCCGTCCGCACCCGCAGCCGCACCAGGTCCGTGCCGAGCCGCTGTGCCGTCAGCGTGACACGGGCGTGGACCTGCCGGCGGCTGCGCACCACACGTCCGGCGCCCGACGGCAAATCCTCGGTCTCCTCCCCGGCCGCCGCGCCCGCCTCGACGGTCAGCTCCCGGCGCAGCAGGTCGTCCAGCGCGACGGTGAGACGGGTCTCGCGCGGCACCGCCTCGTCGAAGGTGAGATGACAGACCCCGTCCGCCGTGCGCAGCGAGTCGACCGGGCGGTGCCCGCCGGGGGCGGCCTGCTCCACCTGCTTGTGCTGCATCTGCAGGTACCGCACCCGGACCGTCACGGCGGCGTCGTCCCGGCCGGCCCGCAGCAGGCACTCGGTGCGCTGGTACCAGGAGTCCGCGGAGCCGGACACCCCCGGCGTGACGGGACCGTCGCGTTCCACCCAGGCCCGGGGCAGCAGCACCCCGAACTGCCACCGCACCCGGTTCTTCGGCGAGGAGCGGCGGTAGGGGTAGAGCAGGTAGCCCTCGTACAGGACGGCGTCCGCCACCGCGCTCAGCCGGTCGGCGAGCGGCCCGGGGGACGGGCCGTCCGCGGGCGGCTCGGGGGCGTCCACGGCGACGGCGCGGGCAGCGCTCCGCGCGGCCACGGCATCGGGCATCCGGCCTCCTCGGTTGGGGTGTGCGCCATCCCTTCCACCCCGGCGTGTCTTCCACGCGCCGCCGCCCCCGAGCGGCGCGCAGTTGTCGACCGTCCGGCGCACTTCCCGCACGCGCGGGATGCCGGCCGGCGGCACACTGAGGTATGGACGCCCGGACCGGCGCCGCGGACACGGCCGGCGGCCCGGCACACCTGCGAGCAGGCCGGCGGCACACGTGCCCGGCCCGCCCCGGCCATTGCGCGGACGGTGCCATGCAGACCTTCCTGCCCTACCCCGGCTTCACGGAGTGCGCGCAGGTGCTCGACCGCCGCAGACTGGGCAAACAGCGGGTGGAGGCACTGCAGGTGCTGCGCGGTCTGACGGTGCCCGGATACGGCTGGCGCCGGCACCCGGCGGTCCGCATGTGGATCGGCTACGAGGAGGCGCTGGTGCGCTACGGGCTGGAGGTGTGCCGGGTGTGGCGGGACCAGGGCCACCAGGACACCTGCGCGGCCTCGCTCGTCGCCGGTCTCGCCGCGCACCGCCCCGGCCACCCCGTCCGCGACCAGCGGCAGCTGGCCGCGGCCGGAGAGCTGCCGCCCTGGCTGGGCGACGACGCCGTGCACCTCAGCCACCGCTCGGCGCTGGTGCGCAAGGACCCCGAGCGGTACCGCCCGCTGTTCCCGGACGTGCCGGACGACCTGCCCTACGTCTGGCCCCGGTCCGACCGCGACCCGGAGCCGCCTCCGGAAGGCCCATGACACCCCCGCAGGCCCCCCTGACACCCACAGGCCCGTGACTGACATCCCCACAGGCCCGTGACGCATCCCGCGTCGCATGCATGCTCCAGGTCAGGGCACCTGGAAAAGAGTGACGGCGGGTGCGGGCCGAGTCACCGCCGACGGTGTGGGAGAGCGCATGGACGTGCTGGCCCGGCTGGACGCGTACCAGCGACGGCACCGCTGGGCCGGGCTCCCGCTGGCCGTGGCCTACAAGTTCTACGACGACCAGGCCGCCTACCTGGCCGCCCTGATGACCTACTACGGCTTCCTCGCGTTGTTCCCGCTGCTGCTCTTCCTGGTCGCGGTGCTCAGCTCGGTGCTCAGCGGCAACCCTCAGGTGCAGCAGGCACTGCTGAACTCGGCGCTGCGGGAGTTCCCGGTGATCGGCGACCAGATCGTGCACAACATCCGCTCCTTCCACGGCAGCCCCTTCGCCGTGGCCGTGGGTGTGGCCGGCAGCCTCTACGGTGCGCTGAACGTCGCCCAGGCCGCCCAGCACGCGCTGAACAAGATCTTCGCCGTGCCCCGGCACGCCCGCCCGGACCCGCTGCGCTCACGCGTCAAGGGGCTGAAGTTCCTGTCGCTGCTGGCGCTGGGCCTGTGCATCACCACGGTGCTGTCCACGGCGGCGGAGTCGGCGGCCGGGCTGTTCGGCGCCCGGCTGGCCGTCGGGGTGCGCGTGGCCGCGGTGATCGGGGCCGTGCTGATCAACGCCGCTCTGCTGGTGGCCAGCTACCGGGTGCTGATCCGGCGCCGGCTGCCGCTGCGGACGACGTACGGGGCGGCCCTGGCCGGGGCGTGCGCCTGGCAGCTGGTGCTGTGGGGCGGCACGTACTACGTCGGCCATGTGCTGCGCGGTGCCACGGCGACCTACGGCCTGTTCGGCATCGTGCTCGGCCTGCTGGCCTGGCTGTACCTCGGCGCGCTGATCTACCTGGTCACCGCGGAGATCACCGCCGTGCGCCGGATGAGGCTGTGGCCGCGCAGCCTGCTCAGCCCGTTCACCGACCGGGTCCATCTCAGCGCGGGCGACCAGCGGGCCTACCGGTCGTACGCGTCCACGGAGTCCTTCAAGGGCTTCGAAAAGATCACCGTCCACTTCGACCCGCCGCCGCACGACGAGACCGGCGCCCACCCGCACGAGGACACCGGCGCCCACCCGCACGAGGACATCGGCCCCTACCCGCACGAGGACACCGGCGCCCACCCGCACGACGACGCCGGCGGACACCCCGATGAGAACGGCAGAACCTAGGTGTGCCGCCCCGGTCCGTCGGCCTCCCCGGCCGAACCGGCGGCACCGGACGTGTCCGGGACGCGCAGCGCCAGCAGGACGACGTCGTCGTCGTACGTCTGCTGCCGGGGCATCAGCGCGTCGCACAGCTGCTCCAGCGGGGCCGTGGCGAGCGGGGCGGCGCGCGCGGCCAGTTTCTCCAGCCCGGCGTCGATGTCCTCACCGCGGCGCTCGATCAGGCCGTCGGTGAACAGCAGCAGGGTGCTCGCCGGGGGCAGCGGGTGGGTGTGGTCGGGGCGGGGGAAAGAGGGGTCCACGCCGACCGGGATGCCGTGCTGGGCGACGGACAGGTTGCGGGCGGTGCCGTCCTCGGTGAGGAGCAGCGGCGGGGGGTGCCCGGCGTTCGTCCAGCACAGCGTGTACCCGCCGTCCGGGCTCCGCTCGACGCGGCCCGCCACCAGCGTGGCCGCCATGGTGACGTCGTACGGGGTCAGGGCCCGGTCCAGCCGGTCCACGAGCCGGCCGGGCGGCCCGGACCGGTCGATGGCCAGGGCCCGCAGCATGTTGCGGATCTGGCCCATCACCGGTGCCGCCTCCACGTCGTGGCCGGTGACGTCCCCGACGACCACGAAGACGGCCCCGTCCGGCAGCGGCACCACGTCGTACCAGTCCCCGCCGAGCCGGGGCAGCTCGGAGGCCGGCTGGTAGCGGGCCTCCACCGCGAGCGGCGCCAGGTCGGGCAGCGCGGGCAGCAGCCGGCGCTGGAACTGCTCGGTGGCCCGCTTGAGCCGGTCGTACAGCCGGGAGTTCTCGATGCTCACGCCGGCCGCGCTGGCCAGTGCGGCCAGCAGGGTCTCGTCGTCGGCGGTGAACGGCGTTCCGTCCTGTTTGTCGGCGACGTACAGCGTGCCGTACACGGTGCCGCGCACCGTCAGCGGCACCCCGAGCAGCGTGGTCATCACCGGATGCCCGTCCGGGAAACCGACCGAGCGCGGGTCGGAGAGGATGTCCGGAACCCGCACCGGACCGGAGGCGGTCAGCAGGCCGGCCAGCAGTCCGTGCCCCTGGGGCAGCCCGGCGTCGGCCAGCAGCCTTTTCTCGTCCACGCCCACGGTGTACAGGTCGGTGAACTCCCCGTCCTCCCCGAGCACCGCGAGGGCGCTGTAGCGGGTGGCCAGCAGATCGTGCGCCGCGTTCACGATGTGCCGCAGGACGGTCGGGGTGTCCATGTCCGCGGTGATGGCCAGCACCGCGTCCAGCAGGCGGTGCAGCCTGCGCTGCCCCCAGGCGAGATGCTGCACCTGGGCGTTGAGCTGCTCCACGGACGCGCTCCGTGCGGGCGTGTTGTGCGTGTCCGCGGTCCGGTGCGTGTCCGCCGTCTCGCGCGGCCCCGGACCCCGCGGTTCGTCCGACATGCCAGACACCTCCCGCCGGCTCGGAAAACCCGGCGTACCACCGAACCCCCCACAGGGTCACCCTAAGCGGTCCGGGCGGAGCGGGCTTCTTGCCGGACAACACGATCGGCTGCTTGCGGCACCGGGCGAGGCGACCAAGACTGACAAGGCCGGTTCCGTTCCGCACTGGTCCCTGGCGGAACCGGCTCCGAGCCGTCCGGCCGGGGCGCACCGATGCACGCCCCGGCCGGTGTCAGGGCCCGGTCGCGGCGGGACCGGGCGGGTTCCTCAGCAGGCGCCCTCGTCCTCCCACGGCCCCCACGGCGAGGCGCCGGGGGTCTCGTTCTGGGTCCACCACTTGGCCTTCCAGTTGTGCCCGCCGTACGACACCTCGCTGCCGCCGGTGTATGCGGTGGCCGGGTCCCAGGCCGGCTTGCACTCGGTGCCGGCGGGCGGTGTGGGGTCGGTGGGCTCGGTGGGCGGGGTCGCCCCGGCGAAGGTCACCGAGAACTTCGCGAAGTCCCAGGACTCCTGCGGAACGCTGGAGCAGGTGCCGGAGGTGCGGCCGCCGTTGTCCGGCGGGGAGCACTGGCGGTCGCGGTTGAGCGACCAGAAGGTGAAGCGGTCCATGTGGTGGCTGGTGGCGAAGTCCAGCACGGTGCGGAAGTCGTCCTGGGTGAAGAACTCCCCGGTGTCGCTGCGGCCGTTCATCCCGGAGAAGCCTTCGTGGGCGTAGGCGGTGGCCTCGTCCCAGCCGAAGGTGGACTGCAGGATCCGGTTGAAGTCGGTCAGCGCGTCGATCTGGGAGGCCGCGCCGCCGTCGAAGCCGCCGTCGAACGGCATGATGGAGAAGTTGTTCGGGGTGAAGCCCTGGGACTTCGCCTCCAGCAGCATCTGCTTGCCGAACCAGCCGGTGCCGTCCGCCGTGCCGGCCGTGGTGACCGACACGTACAGGTCCGGGTTGTTCTGCTGCAGGATCTTCGCGGCGCCGATCTCGTTGTGGACGGCCGCCGCGTTCTCGTACTCCGGCTCCTCCAGATCGAAGTCGATGGCGTGCAGGTCGTACTTGGTGATGACCTGCTGGTAGGCGGCTGCCGTGGCGGCCGGGTCGGCGCAGGCCTGGCCGAGCTTGGTGCCGCCGTAGCCGCCGATGGAGACCGAGACGTCGCCGCCCTTGGCGCGGATGGTGTCGATGACGGACTCGACGGCCGTGTCGGAGGAGACCGGAGTCTTGCCGCCCCAGGTCGGGGTGCAGCCCCCGCCGTCGGGCGCCAGCACGAAGGCGAGCTGGAAGGACTTCAGACCGGTGGCGTCCATGATGGCGGCGGCGTCCGGTGGATCGTTGTCCAGCGGCATCAGGTACGGGGCGGCGGCATACCAGCGGTCGCTCAGCCGGGCGGTGGCGCCCGAGGCGCTCGGGGCGGCCAGGGCGGTGGTCGCGGCGGCGGCCAGGCCGACGGCGGCGGCCGCGCCCAGGCATGCGCGAAGACGTCTCACTGCGTGCCTCCAGTGGGGTCGGGGAGAGGCCCCAGCTTCCCTAGTGTGATGAGAGCACGTCAATAGATTGGTCTGGACCACGGGGGGTCTTTTGGGCTGGACCATACGTGTTCTTTGCCTGGCGGGTGCGATACCGCCGCACCGCCTCGTCCGAGACGGCGGCGTGGCGTTGCCCGCCCCGGCCGGACGGTGCGGCGAGGATGTCGCCGGGTCCGTTTGACACTGCGAGCCGACTCGGAGACGGATGTGACGGTGCGCCGTATCGGCCTGGTCGTGCACGGAGGACGGAGCGAGGCCGTGGCCGCCGCGGACGTGGTGCGCGCATGGGCCGCCGGGAACGACGTGCCCTGCGCCGACATCGACGTGTGGCAGGACGGCCGCCGCCACGCCCACGCGGAGGTCGAGGCCGCCGGCGACCCCGACCTCATCGTCACCCTCGGCGGCGACGGCACCTTCCTGCGCGGCGCCCGGCTGGCCGCCGAACACGACGCCCTGGTCCTCGGCGTCGACCTCGGCCGGGTCGGGTTCCTCACCGAGGTGCCCGCCTCCACCGTGCACACCGCGCTGGACGCCGTCGCCCAGGACCGGATGCACGTCGAGAGCCGCATGCTGCTCACCTTGCGCGCCTCACGCCGCCTGGACGTGCCCCCCGGCATCGGGGAACTCATGCGCTACGGCCGCCGGCCCATGCTGCCCCCGCCCCGGGTGCGCACCGACTGCGCCGCCGGCGGGGACTGGGGCGTCGCCCTGAACGTCACTGCCCTCAACGACGTCGTCGTGGAGAAACTCGCCCGCGACCGGCAGGTGTCGGCCGCGGTGTACATCGCCGGACGGCTGCTGGCCTCCTACTCCGCCGACGCGCTGCTGGTCGCCACCCCGACGGGCTCGACCGCCTACAGCTTCGCCGCCGGCGGCCCCGTGGTCTCCCCGCGCGCCGACGCCCTGGTGTTCACCCCCGTCGCCCCGCACATGACCTTCGACCGCTCCGTCGTGGCCGCCCCCGACGAACCCCTCGCCCTGCGCATCCTGCAGCACTCCGGACAGGCCGCCGTCAGCATCGACGGCCAGCTGCGCGGCGTGCTCGACCCGGGCGACTGGATCGGCGTGTACGCCGCGCCGCGCCGGCTGCGCGCCGTCCGCCTCGGCCCGATGGACTTCTACGGGCGGCTGCGGGACCGCATGAACCTCACCGACGCCCCGGCCGCGGTCGCCGACGGCACCCAGGCGCCCCTGTGGCCGGTGTCCACCCCGCCGCCGCACGACCTCGCCCACCTCGCCCTGCCGCCGGTGCCCGCCGCCCCGCCCGAGTCCCGCCCGGACCAGCGCCCCTGACCCGCCCCGCGCGTGACGGCCGGCGAGGTGGCGTGCCAGGCGTGCACGGTTGGCGGGGTGCCGTGCGGGGCACTCGGCGACGGCATGCGCCGGCAGCGACCCCGCGGAGGTACGAGTGGCAGTCCGGCACCGTCTGATCAAGGCCGCTCCCGGGACGGTGTGGAACGTCCTCGCGGACGGCACCCGCTACGGGGAGTGGGTCGTGGGCACGTCCTCCACCACACCGGTGCGCGGACAGTGGCCCGCGCTGGGCGCAACGCTCGAGTTCCAGGTGCGCCTGGGCCCGGTGAGTCTGACCGACCAGACCGTCGTCCGCCACTGCGTGGAGGGCTCCCTGCTCGAACTGGAGGCCAAGGCGGGTTTCCTCGGCACGGCACGGATCGCGCTGGAACTGCGCCCGTGGGGCGAGCACTGCCTGGTGATCGTCGACGAGCACCCGCTGCAGGGAGCCGGCGGCCTGCTGCACAACGTGGGCGTCGAGGCACTGATCCAGCTCCGGCACCGTGCCATGCTCGTCCGGCTCGCCCGCTGCTGCGAGCAGGACGCCCAAGCGCGGGACCGGGCCGGGCCCGGGCCCGCACCGCACACCGGGCCGGGGGCGGCGCATGCCTGACGCGGTGGTCGTCGGGGCCGGCCCGAACGGACTGGTCGCGGCGAACCTGCTGGCCGACGCGGGCTGGAGCGTGGAGGTCCTGGAGGAGCAGCCCGAGCCGGGCGGCGCGGTCCGTCACGACCGCGGCGTGGACCCCGCCTTCGTCAACGACCTGTTCAGCTCCTTCTACCCGTTCGCGGCCGCCTCCCCGGTCATCGCCCGCCTGCGCCTGGCGGACCACGGCCTGCGCTGGACCCACGCCCCGCACGTGCTGGCGCACCCGCTGAGCGACGGCCGGTGCGCCGTCCTCGACCGGAGCGTCGACGTCACCGCCGCCTCGCTGGACGCCTTCGCCGCCGGGGACGGCGACGCCTGGCGCCGCCTGCACAGGATGTGGCAGCACGTGGGCACCGAACTGACCGACGCGCTGCTCGGCCCGTTCCCGCCGGTGCGGCCCGCCCTGCGGCTCGCCGCCCGCGTGCGCGCCGCGGGCGGGCTGCGGCTGGCCCGCACCCTGCTGCTGCCGGTGCGCCGGCTGGGCGAGGAGGAGTTCCGCGGCGAGGGCGGCAGGCTGCTGCTGGCCGGCAACGCGCTCCACGCCGACCTGGCACCGGAGTCCGCGATCAGCGGCGGATTCGGCTGGCTGATGTCCATGCTCGGCCAGACCTGCGGTTTTCCCGTCCCGGTCGGCGGGGCCGGCGCCCTCACCGCCGCTCTCGCCGCTCGCCTGCGGGCCCGCGGCGGTGTGCTGCGCTGCCGGCAGCGGGTGGCACGGATCGTCGTCCGCGGCGGCCGCGCCGTGGGCGTGCTGACCGCCGGCGGGGAGGAGGTCCCCGCGCGGCACGCCGTCCTCGCCGACGTCGCTGTGCCGGTGCTGTACGGCCGGCTCGTCGGCGCCGAGTACCTGCCCGCCCGGCTGCTGGCCGACCTGCACCGCTTCCAGTGGGACTTCGCCACCTTCAAGGTGGACTGGGCGCTGGACGGGCCGGTCCCCTGGGCCACCGAGGGCCCGGCGGGCGCGGGCACCGTCCACCTGGCCGACGGCGTGGACGAGCTGACCCGCTTCGCCGCGCAGATCGCGATGCGGCAGGTGCCCGACCGGCCGTTCGCGCTGTTCGGCCAGATGACCACCACCGACGCCACCCGCTCGCCGCTCGGCACCGAGTCCGCGTGGGCCTACACCCACGTACCGCGCGAGGTCACCGGCGACGCGGGCGGGGAAGGGCTGACCGGCGTCTGGGACACCCGGGAGCAGGAGATCATGGCGGACCGGGTGGAACGCCAGGTCGAGCGGTTCGCCCCCGGCTTCCGCGCCGTCGTCCGCGCCCGCCGGGTCCTCGCCCCGCCCACACTGCAGGCGCTCGACCGCAACCTGGACGCCGGTGCCGTCAACGGCGGCACCACCGCCCTGCACCAGCAGGCCGTGTTCCGCCCGGTGCCCGGCACCGGGCGCCCCGCGACGCCCGTGCCCGGCCTGTTCCTGGCGTCCGCCGGGGCGCACCCGGGCGGCGGCGTGCACGGGGCGCCGGGCGCCAACGCCGCACGCGCCGCCCTGCGGCACCGGCTGCGCCGGACCTGGACCGGCGCGGGGCGCGCGCGCAGCCGCGACCGCCGGGCCGGACAGCAGCCGCCACCGGCCGGCTGATCACGCCGAGCCGGATGCGGTGAGGACGGCGGAGCACGGACCTCAGATGTGGCCCGGCCCGGGCAGACGGTGGGCGACGAGCGCCGCGATGTCGTCGTCGAGCCGCCCGGCGCTGTAGGCGACGAGGTCGTCGTGCAGCCGGTCCAGGAGCTGCCGGGGCGGCAGCCCGGCCCACGGAGCGACCCGCTCGGCCAGCGGATAGAAACGGCCGTCCGCATCACGGGTCTCGGTGACCCCGTCGGTGTACAGCAGCAGCTGGTCGCCCGGCTGGAAGGGCTCGACCTGCAGCTGGTAGCCGTCGCCGGTCAGCACGCCCAGATTGATGGGCGGCGCCGGGTCGCCGTGCAGCGGCTCGGTGGCCCCGCCCTTGCGGATCAGCAGCGGCGGCGGGTGACCGCAGTTGACCAGGCGCACCACCGGCTCGTGGTCGGGGATCTCCGCGAAGACCGCGGTGACGAAGCGTTCGGCCGCCTCGTCGCCGGGCAGCTGGGCGGCGTGGCGGCTCATGCTGCGCTCCATGCGCCGGGCCAGGGCGATCAGGTCGGGCTCCTCGTACGCCGCCTCCCGGAAGGAGCCCAGCATCGCCGCAGCGGTCTCCACGGCGACCAGGCCCTTGCCGCGGACGTCGCCGATGAGCAGCCGCACGCCGTACTCCGTGGACATCACCTCGTACAGGTCGCCGCCGATGCGGGCCTCGGCCGCCGCGGACACGTACAGCGTCTCCACGGACACCTGCCGCAGCCGGCGCGGCACCGGACGCAGCAGCACCCGCTGCGCGGTCTCGGCGACGCTGCGGACCGTGGCGAGGGTGCGTTCCCGGCGCAGCCGGTGCACGGCCAGGAGGCCGCCGAGCACACCCACCAGCGCGGTGCACAGGTAGTTGGCCACATAGTGCCGGTCCCACAGATACGCCACCGGACGCCCCGCGCAGCACGGCGTCCCCGCCAGCACCCCCTCGAAGACGATCGCCAGCGCCGTCAGGACGGTCACACCGAGCGGACCGTAGGCGTAGGCGGCGATCAGCGGCAGGGCGATCAGCAGAAAGCTCACCGGCCAGTTCACCGGGGTGAGCGGCTCGATGGCGAGCACCACGACCAGGTACCCGAACGGCAGCCAGCGCAGCCAGGCCGGAGGCGCGGGCATCGGAGGCCGGCCGTCGCGCGCCCGTGCCCGGCCGGTGCCGCCCCGCCGGGGCAGTCTCACCGCACGCTCCGGCACGGTCCGGGCCACGGGCATCGCGGCCGGGCGGCGGGCACGGGCGGTCCCGGCCGGAGCCCGGGCGTGCGGTCCGGGCCCGGTCGGGCGTCGTCACGGAAAGACTCAGGCGGCCTGTTCACAACAGCTCCCGACGGCTTGGTCAAGACCACCAGCCTGCGGCGCCCGGCCGCGTGCAGTGCCCCATTGCTCCAGGCAACGGCATGTCAGCCCGCACGGCGAGGCGGAGCCGCCGAACGGGGGAGGCGTGCCCGGCCACGACCGGCGGGGCCTGGCGCCCGTGTCACCGCCCGCCCCGGCGCGCGGCCCGCCCCGCTACCACCGGCCGTCCGCCGCACCGGCCGTGGCCCGCAGCGCGTGGTCGATGAACCTGCGGGACGCCGGCGGCAGGGCACGCCCGGTGAGCCAGGCGATGCCGATGTCCCGGGCGCCGCGCACGTCGGTCAGTTCCAGATAGCGGATCGGGAAGTCCGGGGTGGCGGCCGTGTCCGGCGACGAGGGGATCAGGGACACGCCCAGCCCCGCCGCGACCAGGCCGCGCAGGGTCTGCACCTCCTCGCCCTCGAAGGCGACCCGCGGCCCGAATCCCGCCTCACGGCACAGCGACTCGGTGATGCTGCGCAGCCCGTAGCCCGGTTTGAGCAGGATGAACGGCTCGTCGGCGACCTCGGCCAGGCGGACCCGGCCGCGCCGGGCCAGACGGTGCCGGACGGGCACGGCCAGCCACAGCGGTTCGACCAGCAGCCGCCGCCAGGTGATCAGCGGGTGCTCCGGGTCACCACTGGTGATCATCAGTTCCGCGGTGCCGTCCAGCAGATGCCGGACCAGGCCCTGCTCGCCGTGCTGGTACAGCTCGAAGCGGACGCCGGGGAAGTCCTCGCGGAACCCGGTCACCAGCCGGGGCACCAGCCAGGTGCCCAGGGTGTGCAGGAAGGCCAGGGACACCAGACCCGTGTCCGGGTGGACGGCCTCGGCCACCGCCCGCCGCCCCCGGTCGTAGCTGTCCAGGGCGGCGTCGACGTACTCCTTGAACACCCGCCCCGCCGGGGTCAGGCACAGCACCCGGCCGACGCGCTGCAGCAGTTCCGCGCCGACCTCCTGCTCCAGCCGGCGCAGCGCCCGGGACAGGGCGGGCTGGGTGATGCGGGCCTCGGCGGCGGCCTCGGTGACCGTCAGGCCCTCGGCCACCGCCTGGAAGGAACGCAGCACCTGAAGATCCATCGCCGGATCACCCTGCCACCGGCCGGACCGGCGCGCACCGGGCGACCGGGTGGGGGCGGACGACGGGCCGGGCCGCGACGGTGCGTGCGCTGACGGCATCGCACAGCCGTTCCGCGGTGGTCACGGCCTCCGCCAGCTCCTGCGGCAAGGGCAGGTCGCGTCCGCGGCGGCCCGGCTCGCCCCGGGCGTGGTCCACCGCCCGCCGCGCCTCGGCGAGCAGGTGGTAGGCGCCGCGGCGCAGCGCGTGCCGCTGGGCCGGCGGGACCTCTTCGGCCAGCCGGCCGTAGCGCTGCGCGGCGCCCACCGCGGCCTCGGTGAGCGCGACGGCCCGCTGCGCCGCCGACCGGGGCCACAGCACGAGATGCGCGACCAGGACGATCGCGGAGGCCAGCGAGGTGTCCAGGATCCGCGGCCCGTACAGCTGCCGGTGGTCGCCGAGCAGATCCACCAGGACGAGCACGATCGCGGTCAGGCCGGTCGTGGCCAGCGCGTAGTGCCGGCGTACGCCGACGGCCATCAGCGCGGCGAAGGCGGCCACCGCGCCGATCAGCGCGTAGGTGTTCTGGGTCAGCAGGGTCACCGTACCGAGGGCGGCCACCCCGGCGACCGTGCCGGCCACACGGTGCAGCGCCCGCCGGGCGACGGGCCCGAAGTCCGGCTGGTAGACAAAGGCCACCGTCATCGGCAGCCAGTAGCCGCGCGGCTCGTGCAGCACCTCGGCGCACACCTGGGCGAGGAGGACGCACAGCGCGAGCAGCATGGAGTAGCGCACCCGGGCGGCGCGGCCGTGCCGGGGAGCCGTCGGCAGCCGGGCGGGCAGCTCGTGCGGGCGTGCCCGGCCGGCCTGTGCCGCCAGGGCGGCGAGCGCCCGCAGGCCCGGGGTGTCCGGCTCGGTGCCCAGCACCGCCCGCGCGTCGGCCGGCTCGAGCACGTCGGCGTCGGCGCGGTCGGCACGGCGTCCCGCGGCCGGCAGCAGCCGTGCGGCCAGCAGCGCGGGCACCCCGGTCGCGCGCGACGGCAGCGGCCGGCCCTCCCACAGCAGGGCCGAGGTCACCTCGCCCAGCCGGACTCCCGTGTCGAAGGCCTCGCGCAGCGCCGCCCGCTCCGGCCGCTCCCGGCCGTCGTGCGTCAGATGCCGGTCCATCACCTGGTGGGCGTGGTCGAGCGCCGCGGTCAGGCGGCGCCGGGCGTCCTCGGCCGCCGGGGTGCCGGCCGCCGACAGGGCCGCGGCGGCCGCCCGGTACACGGCGCGCACGGCGGCCCGCTCGATGCCGTGACGCCGCCACAGCCACGGGGCCGCGGACAGCGCGACGACCAGGAGCACCCCGGCGAGCAGCGCGAGCGGGGCGTGCCACCACGGGCCCGGTACCGGGATGCCGCCGCCGATGGTGACGCCGAGCAGCAGATGCATGCCGCACACGGCGGCGATGCGGCCGCGCAGGCCGACGGCCCCGGCCACCAGGGCGGCGGCGACCAGACAGACGGTCACGGCCGCCGGATGCCCGCTGCGCAGCGCCAGCTCACCGGCGAGCAGACCGGCCGCGGCGCACAGACCCATGCCGCCCAGCCGCCGCACCCTGCGGCGGTAGGGATCGGAGCCGTCCTGGCTGACGCCCCACAGGGCACCGATGCCCGCGATCACGGAGGGCACCACGGCCCCGGTCCACACACCGAGCAGGAGAGGGACGGCCAGGGCGACGGCACCCCGCGCGGCAGCCGCGCAGGACGCCGGGCTCGGCGCGATGCTGCTCACTGCCGCCACGGGACCACGCGATGCCTTCATCGACGGATCGGACTCCTTGGGTGAGGGAACGGGGAAGCTGCGTTCCCTTCCAGGGTTGATCAATCCGACGCATGCGTCCAATGCCGGATGCGGGCCATGTCCATGCGCTCGGTGCATGAGTAGGGCCTGACCGGCCGGTTCGGCCGCTCCGCCGGGCGCGGGCGGAGCGGCCGGGGTGGTCGGAACACGAGGATTCGCCCGGTTCGGCGCACCAGGACCGGGACCGGCACACCTGTTCGTCATCCGGCCGCACGGCCGTCCCCCGTCCGTGGGAGCCGCAGAAGACCGGCGGATGCCCGGACGCCGGATCTGCCAGCCTCCCTGTGCCGGGCACGACGGCCCGGTGAGGCGACAGGGAGGTGGACGTTTGTCCGGTCATGTGGGACGTATCGGCGGGCGGCAGGTGGTGGCCGTGCTGGCCCTGGGCGGCGGTCTGCTGCTCGGCCCGCTGCAGCCGTCCCGGGCGGCGGAGGACAGCGGCAAGGCGGCGGGGGACAACGGGCCGGCGACCACCGCCACCGGCCCGGCCCACGACGAGGCCGCACCCACCGTGGTCCCCCCGCACGGCCTGTCCCGCGGCCAGGGCTGAGCAGGAGTGATACGGCAACCGGGGGGCGGCGCACACGGCTCGGCGCGCGCCGCCCCCGGTGCGGGTCCACCACGGACGCACCGCCCGGCCCCGTGCCCCGCACAGGCCGGACACGCGCGTCGGTGTTCCGAGGAAACGCGCGTCGGTGGTCCTGGGAGAGGCCTCCCGTTTGCCGCGGGGAGCCCCGGGGAAGACGCGTGAGACGCGGGGAGACACAGAGGCGGGGCCCCTGCCCGGCGCTCCACGCGCACACGCGGTGCCCGACACCCGCAACGGGACGCCGGGCACCGCGCGTCGTCCGGGAAGCGGTGCTGCCGCCTCAGGCGCGCCGCTCCGTGAGGCGGTGCTACGGCCGCAGGCGCACCGGCAGCTCGAACAGGTCGTTCTGGGTGACCACCGGCTTGTTGCGCAGCTCGCTGGCGGGCACCGCCAGGTCGAGCCGCGGGAAGCGGGCGTACAGCGCGGGCAGCGCGACACCCGCCTCCAGCCGCGACAACGCGGCGCCCGGGCAGACGTGCGGCCCGTGGCCGAAGGAGATGTGACGGTTCTTCGTCTCACGGGTGATGTCGAAGACGCCCGCGGACGGTCCGTGCGCCTGCTCGTCGCGGCCGATCGCCCCGTAGGAGACGATCAGCGCGTCGCCCTTCGGGATGACGCGGTCGCCGACCGGGACGTCCTCGGTCGCGAACCGGATCAGCACGTGCGAGGTGGGTGCGGAGTACCGCAGCGTCTCCTCGATCACCGCGGACCACTCGGCCTGTCCGGAGAGCACCAGCGCACGCTGCTCGGGGTGCGTGGAGAGATTGACCACCGCGTTGACGATCAGCGAGATGGTCGTCTCGTGGCCGGCCGCGACCAGCAGCTGCAGCGTGGAGACGATCTCCTCGTCGGTGAGCTGGTCGCCGTTCTCGGAGGCCGCGATCAGCGCGCTGGTGAGGTCGTCACCGGGCGACCGACGTTTCGCGGCGACCGTGTCGCCCATCAGCTGTGCCAGCTCTCGCAGCGTCGCGCCGACCTCTTCGGGCGGGGTCTGGGTGGAGAAGAACTTGTCGAACAGCACCTTCAGCCGGGGCAGCAGCGACGTGTCGATGCCCATCAGATCCGCGATGACGTACATCGGCAGCGGATAGGCGAACTCGGCCTTCAGATCGACCACGTCCTGATCCAGCGGCAGGGCGTCCAGCAGTTCCCCGGTGAGCTGCTCGATCCGCCCGCGCATGTGCTCCACCCGGCGCGGCGTGAGCGCCTGCGCGACCAGCGTGCGCAGCCGGCGGTGCTCGGCGCCGTCCACGGTGAGCATCGACGGGCCCGGGTTGGCCAGGCCGATCAGCGGCCAGTCGCCCGGTATCTCGCCGCGCTGCCACGCCGTCCAGACGTCGATGTCCTTCACCAGCCGGGGGTCGGTCAGCAGCGCCTTGGCCTCGGCGTGATGGGTGACCGCCCACACCGGGACACCGCCCGGCAGTTCCACCGCGGCGAGCGGCCCGGCCGCGCGCAGCCGGGCGCTCTCGCCGTTCAGATCGGTCACGAAAGGATCGAGGACGATGCGGGAGGTGTCGTTGCCGATGGTCGTGCCGGTGGTGCCTGTGGTGCCGGTTGTCATCGTCAGCCGCCTTTCAGGGCAGGGGTCGCGGTGAACCGTACGGGCAACTCGGTGAGCCCTCGCAGCCAGGGCGAGGGACGGCGGGTAAGGGCCTCGGCGGGCACCGCTAGATCGATGTCCGGCAGCCGGTCCAGCACCACCTCGATGCCCTTCCGCGCGATCACCTCGGCGATCTCCTGAGCGGGGAAGGGGCAGCGGTGCTCGCCGTGGCCGAAGGAGAAGTGGGCGCTGTTGCCACCGGTCAGCGCCGAACCGTGGGTGCGCACCTGCGGGTCGGAGTTGGCGCCCTGCAGGCCGAGCACCAGCATGTCGCCGGCGTGGATGTGGCGGCCGCCGAGCTGGGTGTCCCGGGACGCCCAGCGCCCGGCGACGTTCTGCGTGGGGGTGTCCTCCCACAGCACCTCGTTCATGGCCTCGGCGATGCTGTTGCGGCCGCCGAACAGGGACGCGGCGAAACGGTCGTCGGTGAGCATCAGGCGCAGCGAGTTGCCGATCCAGTCCGCGGTGGGCTGATGGCCGGCCGCCATCATCACCATCAGGTCCTCGGCCAGTTCCCGGTCGGAGAACCCGCGGTTGCCGGCGAGCAGCCGGGAGGCCACGTCGTCCTCCGGCTGCTCCGTGCGCGCGACGAGCAGCTCCGCCATGGACTTGGCCAGGTACGCCTGGCCGTCGAGCGCCCGTTCACGGCCGTCGATCATGTCGTTCAGGGCGGTGACCAGGGCCGGGCCCTCCTCGTCGGAGAACCCGTACAGCCGGGCCAGCACCCGCACCGGCAGCAGCATCGCGTAGTCGCCGATCAGGTCGGCCTCGCCCCGGGAGCACACCGCGTCGATCAGCTCGTCGGCGAACCGCTCGGAGTGCCGGCGCAGTTCGGTCGGGTCCACCGCCTCCAGCGCCTCGGAGAGCATCGCCGCGCGCTCCCGGTGCCGCTCGCCGACCGTGTACAGGATCGACGGCTGCTTGTGGCCGATCATCGGCAGCAGCGGCCAGTCCTCGGGGATGTTCTCCCACTGGCTCCACAGATCGGAATCGCGGCTGAACAGCACCGGATCACCGGAGACCTGGTGCAGTTCGCGGTAGCCCAGTACCAGCCAGGCCGGGATGCCGCCGTCGAGCAGCACCGGGACGACCGGCCCGTGCGTGCGCCGCATCTCGCGGTACACGCGGGCGGGATCGCTCTGGAACTCCGGGCCGCTGAGCGGAACGGCGTCAGGGATCACACCAACTCCTGTGGGGGCAGGGCCGACCGCGCGGCCTGACCGGTGTACTGGTTCTTCAGGTGCTCGACGAGCGTGATGAGGACCTGCTTGCAGGACTCGCGTGAGCGTGCGTCGCAGTCCACCAGCGGCACCCGGGGATCGAGGTCGAGGGCCTGGCGGACCTCGTCGTGGCTGTACCGGGGGCCGCCGAAGTCGTTGCAGGCCACGATGAACGGCGTGCCGTGGTGCTCCAGGCGGTCGATGGCGTACCACGAGTCGTCGATGCGGCGCGTGTCCACCAGCACGACGGCGCCGAGCGTGCCGGAGAACAGCCGGTCCCACAGGAACCAGAACCGTTCCTGGCCGGGCGCGCCGAACAGGTACAGCACATTGCGCGCGTCCAGCGTGATACGGCCGAAGTCGAAGGCCACGGTCGTGGCGGTCTTGCCGCGGACACCGGTGAGGTCGTCCACATGCTCGCCCGCCTGGGTCATCGTCTCCTCGGTGTTGAGGGGGCGGATCTCGCTGACCGAGCGGACCAGAGTGGTCTTGCCGACGCCGAAGCCGCCCACGACCACGATCTTCAGGCCGTTGTCTGCCTGGGCACCCAGCGGGGTGCGCGCCTCAGAGATTGCGGAGTCCAACGAGCACCTGCTCCAGGATGTCGGGGTCGTAAACGGCTGCCGTGCGCGGATGCCGGGCACTGACCCGGCCCGCCGCCAGCAGGTCGCACAGCAGCACCTTGGTGATGCTCACGGGCAGACGCAGCTCGGCGGAGATCTCCACCACGGCCGTGGGGAAGCGGGTCATGCGCAGGATCGCGGCGTGCTCGGACTGCATGCCCGGCACCGGGTCCGACTCCGCGACGACCAGGGTGACCAGGTCGAAGGGGTCGTCGGGGCCCGTGCTGGTACGTCCGCCGGTGATCGTGTACAGCCGATCCGGGGCGTCGTCCCTGCCCGGCCGGGTCATGACGTCCGGGGCTGAGCAGTGAGGTGCTCGCCCAGCTGCTCGACCAGTTCGCTCATGTTGTGCCCCACGAGCCCGGCGTCCGCGTCCTCGTCGGTGATCACGGCCAGGTGCGCGCCCTCACCGGCCTCCACGATGAACAGCACGCCGCCGTAGAACTCGGTCATCGCCGAGCGCACGCCGCCGCTGCCGTCGCCGAACTCGGCGGAGGCGCCGTGGGACAGCGACTGGATGCCGGCGGCGATCGCGGCGAGCTGGTCGGCCTGGTCGACCGTCAGCTCGGGGGTGCGGCACAGCTTCAGCCCGTCGCGGGACAGTACGAGCGCGTGCCGGGTCCCCGGGGTCCGCTCCAACAGGCCCTGCAGGAGCCAGGTGAGCTTGTCGTCGGCGGTGGTCTGGCCGGTCATGAAGTGGTGTCGCCTTCCGGATGCGCGTAGGGGTGGGACGTGGTGGGGGCCGCGTCGGCCGGGGGAGCGGTGTCGCTCTCGGGCGCCGGCTGCCCGTCGGCGGTGCCGGGCGGCGCCGGCTGCCCGGGACCGCTCGCGCGCACGGCCTTGCGGAAGCTGCTGAAGCGCGCGACGCGGGTCTTCGCGTCCTGGGGGCCGGACGCGGAGCGCGGCGCGGAGGAGCGGGCGGCGGCGCGGGCGCGTTCGGCCTCGGCCAACGTGCGGCCGCGGCGCCGCCGCGGCAGGCCCGCCACGCGCTCGGCGGTGTCGCCGTCGGTGCCGTCCGGCGGGCTCTCGTGCACCGGCTCAGGAGCGGGAGCGGGGGCCGGCCGTTCCTGTCGCGGTGCGTCGGCGGCGGCGCGGGTGTCCCGGTCCTCCTTCGGAGCCGTACGGGTCGGCTGTGCCGGCCCGGAGGACGCGGCGGCGGGCGAGGCGAGGATCTCCTGCGGGAGCAGGACCAGCACCCCGGTGCCGCCCCGTGCGGACGGCCGGAAGGACACCTTCAGGCCGTACTTGCGGGCCAGACGGCCGACGACGGCCAGCCCGAGCCGGGTGCCGGTCAGACCGCCCAGGCCCTCGACCTCGCCGGAGACGGCCCGCTCGGCACGGCGCAGCTGGACCTCGCCCATGACCAGGCCGCTGTCCTCCACGGACACGATGACGCCGGCGGGCACCTCCTCGACGTAGACGTGCACCTCGGAGGTCGGCGGCGAGAAGTTGGCGGCGTTGTCGAGGATCTCGGCCAGCGCGTGCATCACGCCCTCGGCGGCGTGCCCGGCCACGGCGGCCTCGCTGGTGGCGTGCACCCGCACGCGGCGGTAGGCGCCGATCCGGCCCATGGCACCGCGCAGGATCGACTCCATCGGGATGGGCCGCGCCCAGCGGCGGCCCGAACGGGCGCCGGTGAGCACCGCGATGGAGTCGGCCAGCCTGCCGGCCTGCGCGGTGCGGTGGTCCAGGTGCAGCAGGTCCGCCAGGACCTGCTCGTCGGAGTGGCGCTCCTCCATGGCCCGCAGGTCGGCGAGCATGGCGGTGGTCAGCGCCTGCATCCGGCCGGCCACGCTGGCGGTCGCGGAGACCGCGGCGTCACGGGCCCGCCGGGACTGCTTCAGCTCCTCGGCCAGGCGGGCGTTCTCCTCGGTGAGGCGGCGCAGCTCGCGGGCGCTCTCCTCCTCCAGCCGGGCCCTGTCCTGGGCCAGCGACTGGGCGTACTCGGCGCGCTGACGTGCGAGTTCGTCCGACAGCTGCTGCCGCTCGCGGTGCGTCTGGGTGGTCAGCCGCGCGTTCTCCTGGCGCAGGCGGTCGGCCTCCTGCCGCGTCGACTCCAGCCGCTGCCGGGTGATCCGCGTGGTCCGTGCCGCCCGTACCGCCGCGAACACGGCGATCACCAGTACCACGGCTCCGCCGCCGGTGCCCCAGGCGAGCCGGGTGCGGGCGGCTTCCGGTGCCGTCGTGACCAGCACCGCGGCCGCGGCGAAGGCCACGACGGCCGTCAGGAAGGGCAGGGGGAGCAGCGTACGGAGGGCTGGGCGCTCGCCGCGAGGCGTGGGGGCGGTCATCAATCGGGTCCTCGGGCGGGCCGCCGCTCGCGGGAGGGCGGCCCTCGGTCTGTCCGTGGGCAGGTCCTGGCTAGGGGGTGCGATAGGTGGCAGTCAACTGTCGGTCACTATACGAGGCTTGACGATCTCATTGGTAAGGACCTGTTCGCAATCTTTCGATCTCAGCGGTCAACGGGCCCCGCTCGCCTGCCCGCAGCGGGGCGTCGGCCTTTCGGTTGCTCATCTGTGTTCATGGGCAGGGCTGTTGCCTACCATGACGTGATCATCCATGCCCTACCGGGGGAGGAGTCCGCATGCAGTCGACCGGCCGGGGGCTGCGCTCGCCGAGGGGGCGGGCCGTGCTCGCCCTGGCGGTGGTCCTGGTCCTGGCCGGGGCACTGGCAGTGGGTCTCGCCCACGACCGCACCGCGCGCACCCCGGGGACGGCGGACGTGGGCGCCGACGGGCTGCCGCACACCACCGTCGAGGTCTCGCCGGGCCGGTGCGGCCGCGGCTGGGACGCGCCCGAGCCCGGCCTGCAGGTCTTCGACCTGCACAACACCTTCCACCGGGCCGCCGAGGTGTTCCTGGAGGACGCCGCGAGCGGCGCGGTCTACGGCGAGGTGGAGGACATCGGCCCCGGCACCACCCGCCCGCTGACCGTCCGCCTGGGCAAGGGCACCTACCGCTTCCGGTGCCTGCCGGAGGACGTCGACGCGGCCACCGGTCCCACGGTCCGCATCGACCGCGGCCAGGGCGGACCGGCCGCCTCGCCCGTCACCGCGCACGACCTGATCCCGCCCGCCCTCGACTACCAGACCTGGGTGGCCGGCGGACTCGACGAGGCGGTGAAGCTGGCCGTACGGCTCCAGCAGGCCGTCGTCCGCGGCGATGCGGCCGCGGCCCGTGCCGCCTGGCTGCCGGCCCACCTGCAGTACGAGCGGCTCGGAGGGGCCTACGACGCCTTCGGCGACGCGGACGGCGTGATCAACGGCACCGACGCCGGACTGCCCGGCGGCGTGCACGATCCGGACTTCACCGGCTTCCACCGCATCGAGTACGGGCTGTGGCACGGCGAGAGCACCCACAGCCTCAAGGCCCCGGCGGCCGCGCTCGTCACCGCCCTCACCACCCTGCGCGACGACTGGTCCCAGGCCCGGATGGACCCGGCCCAACTGGGCCTGCGCGCCCACGAGATCCTGGAGAACACCGTGCAGTTCGAGCTGACCGGACGCACCGACTACGGCAGCGGCACCAGCCTCGCCACCGCCCGCGCCGACCTCGACGGCACCCGTGCCGTGCTGGCCCGGCTGCGTCCGCTGCTCACCACGCGGTACGCCGATCTCGCGGACCTGCAGCGGCAGCTGGACCACGCCCAGCACCTCGTGGACGGCTTCCGCCACGGTGACCGGTGGACCCCGCTCGGCCGGCTGACCCGCGCCCAGCGCGAGAAGACCGACGCGGTCTTCGGTGACCTGGTGGAACGCCTGGCCTCCGTGGCCACGCTGTGCGACCCGAGGAGGACGGCGTGAGGGTGCCGGGACGGGAACCGGAGGACACCGGGCGGCCGGACGGGGAGCGGCGGGCACCGGACGGCACGCGGCAGGGCACGGCGGCACTGGGACGGCGGCGCTTCCTGCGCGGTGCCGCCCTCGCGGGAGCCTCCGTCGCCGCGGGCGGGGCCGCCGCCCCCGCCGGCGGGGCCACCGGACGGGCCGCGGGCACCTTCGGCGCGGCCGGCGCGCCCCTGCCGCCCTTCCACGGCCGCCACCAGTGGTCGGTCACCGCGCTCCCGCGCCGCACCTGCGCGTTCGTCGCCCTGGACGTCACCGCGGACAGCCGGGCCGAACTGACCGAGCTGATGCGCACGCTCACCGACCGGGCACGCTTCCTCGCCTCGGGAGGGACGCCCGAACCGGTCGGCATCACCGGGCCGCCCCCCGACTCCGGCCTTCTCGGCGGCAGGCTGCCCTCCGGTGCGCTGGCCGTGACCGTGGGCGTCGGCGCCTCCCTGTTCGACGAGCGGTACGGGCTGGCTCCGCGCCGGCCGCGCCGCCTGACGGCCATGCCGTCCTTCCCCGACGACGACCTGCGGCCCGAGTGGTGCCACGGCGACCTCAGCCTGCAGCTGCACGCCGACGAGCAGGACACGGTGCTGCACGCGCTGCGTGACATCGCCCGGCACACCCGCGGTGCCGCGCAGGTCCGCTGGCGCCTGGACGGCTTCACCAGCCCGCCCCGGCCCTCGGGCACCCCGCGCAACCTGCTCGGCTTCAAGGACGGCACCGCCAACCCGGACCCGGACGACGCCCGTGAGATGAACCGCCTGGTGTGGGTGGGCGGCGACGCGGACGAGCCGGAGTGGACGGCCGGCGGCAGCTACCAGGTCGTCCGGCTGATCCGCATGCTGGTGGAGTTCTGGGACCGGG
>NZ_BNBV01000020.1 GCF_014656135.1 Streptomyces thermodiastaticus | reverse complement strand
CGTGACCCAGCGCACGGTCAACCGCGCGCCGGCCCGGGCCCGGGCACCCGTCGAGCGAGGCATGGCACGGCTGAAGTCCTGGCGGATCTTCCGCGCAGAGCCCGGTGCAGCCCCAACCGCATGACGTCAATCGCCGCAGCCGTCCTCACACTGGAGAGGCAACGCTGAAAAAGCTCACTGATCGCCCGCCTGCTGGGCAGCATGGGTGATCAGTTCCTTGAGGCCCTCTTCGCGGGATTCCGCGGTGGAGCCGTAGTCGAAGCTGTGGGTGAACTCGGCGTGCGGGAAGGTGGCCTGGAGCCATACGGCGCAGTAGTGGCCCGGCATCGTGCAGGGTTCGAGTTCGCAGTAGACGCGCCGGACTTGCTGGGGAGTGACCCCCTGGGCCTGGAGCCGGTGCCAGACCAGCTCCTCCGGGTGCGGTCGCCCGGGGCCGGTGGCGTCGGTGATGACCTGCTTGGTGCCCGTGTTGTCGATGTATTCGAAGGCGGAGGAGAAGGGGAAGTTAAGGGTGTGCCGCACGTCGTCCAGGACGCGGGGCCACCAGCTGTCCCGGTACTCGAAGGCGGCCGGGTCGATCTGGCGCAGCTCGGCGTTGAGCTCCCGGAACGCGGCGGCCGCCTCGGGCAGGCTGGTCGAGGCGGCGATCACCGGCATCCGGCGGTGCAGGGCGGTCAGCGAGGCGTTGAACTGCGGGATGCTGGAGCTGACGAACATGTCGTCTTCCTCCTGGCGCAGGAACACCGCCTGGATCGCACCGTCGGGTCGCACGCACAGCTGCGCCAGCGGATCCCTGCCGATGGGCAGCCAGTCCGCGATCTCGGCGGGAACCTGTATGCCATAGCGTGCGGCGCCGGTACCGAGCGTGGGTGCCTCGGTCCCGTCGGACGCCATGAAGTACGGCGCCACGTGCCGGGGCACGCCTGTGACCTCCAGGGCTTCGCGTGCGGAGTCGGGCAGCCGGATCTCGTGATCGCCGGGCACGGTGAAGCGGCGCATCCCGTCCACCCCGAAGTGGGCGACGGACGGGTCGGGGACACGCTCGGACATGGGGCTCCTTCTGGCGGTGGAGGCGATCTTGCTCAGACCTTAGAGCGCCCCTGTGACAGTGCCGGTTCGGCAGTTGGGGCAGTGGGACCGCTGCAGCTGGGACCGTGTCGGTCCGGCGGAGGCAGAACGCGACGGTCGAGGCCGGTGAACCCGGTGAGCCATCCGAGTGTTTCGTGCGGGCGAGGCCAGCGGAAGGCGCTCGATGACGACGTGGGGCCACGGACCCAAAGGCGGGGCACGCCGGACCGCGCCCCGCCATTGCGTGCGTTCTGGCGGACTTATGTCGTGTCGGTGGGTCCCGCCGTCGGGCCCGAACGGCAGTGACGGGTAGGGAACAGGGACTGACGCAGAGCTGGTCTGGTGACGGTTCGCGGGACACTGCCGTGGGTGTCATAGGGCGAGGCCCATTCTTCGTGGTTCTCGAAGTTCGATCCACCCGCCGCGAACGAGAAGAAGCCGACACTTTTATTTCAGCGCGGCTCCTGGTCGGCGTCTGTGGGGCACAGCCCTAGGCGAAGCCAAACCCCTCAGGAGGCCGGACGGACATCCCGGTCCTCGGTGCTAGGCAATGCGGCACAGAAATGAAAATTCAGCGCTCCTGCCGTGCTGTTTATCATCGGCCCACACGATGCGGCTGTGTGAAACCTCAATCGGTCGACCACGGTAGCAGGTGTGGACGGCGACGCCAGTACCACGGCCTACTTGTCAAGCGTGACGGGTCTTCGCTGATAGCGGAAGCTAGTGCCACGCCTCCATCGTCAATCGTGCGTTCGAGATAGCGCTGATCCAGTTCAGCCAAAATCTGCTGAACAGCATGATGCTCGTCCTTCTCGAGGCTGATCATAGCAAGCTCTAGTTTGTCGCGGTGTTCCAAATCCTCCCTATACATGCTGGCTGAGTACCATCCCTCAGGCGGCCAGTTGCTCTCCATGCGTACACACAGACGCTCCCAGCTCACCAACAGTCCACGCACCTTGCGTCTCTCACCACGAGATTCGCGGGGCAGTACGCTATCGCTCAGGGGCGTTCCGACGTCGTATGCGCGCACCACCTCTGGGAGATGATCAACCCGTACGTGAGGCATCCCGGGAATCTCTTCCTCTGCAACCTCAACTGATAGTCCAGACCCTGTGTCATCCAGCTCAGACACGCGAGCGAGCGTCAATCGCCCATCAGGGAAAGCTACCCTTCGAACCCAAGGGACCGTTTCTTTCCATGCAAAGAAAAACGGTTTATTGAATCGCTTTGCCAGGTGCAGGGCCAGTCCTTGCATTGTCGGCTTTTCCTTGACCTCTGCTGTTGCGTAAATTTCTAGTAGCCATGTCAAGTCGCCATCCAATGCTTCACAATCGCAGGTGATGAGGGCGTCCCAATTTCTGTCGTCCAGTGTCGAATGGTCCGAGACGTCTGTCTCGTGGATCGCGACTTTGAATGCCTCGGCCAGAATCGGTGGCAGATCTTCTGTGAACATGTCGCCGATAGTCAGGAGCGCGTACATCATCCGTAATACTTCCTATAAAGGTCAAGTGCCTTCTCGACGGCTTGCGGGTTCTCTCTAAAGAGGGGTGCCTTGCTGAACATCACCTCTACTCTTGACCAATCGCCGTTTGCTCTCATGATCTCCTTTAGGGCTCTGTATTCGACGCGATTCATTTCGACAAATCCCGGACCGTCCACGGGGAATATGCGGCCGCTAGGCTCAACGGCATACCTCCTGCCGTTGACGGTATAGCGCTGAGTTTCCGGGTCAAAGTCAGCTCGCCCTGCGGCAATCTCGGCAATGTCCTGTCGGACTTCCTCTTTGACCTCGGGTAGAATCACTGTGTTTTTTTCATCGGGGCGCCCATGCCGCACGCCACTGAGGTCGTGCCGTGCATTGGGGTATAGGAGGGTCTTTCCACGGGCAGGTCCCGCGATATCGTCAGCGGCTGGCCACTCCTTCGCTGGCGGCGCCTGTATACCCTCGGTAGTGCTTCGAGAATCCCTTCCGGGTTCCGCCTCCTGGTCCGTCACCTCGCTGGACGCCTCGTTGCTGCTACCGCTGAAGTCCGATTCCTCGGAAGCGTCGCTTGGCTGTGGCTCATGTCCGCCGCTGCCCCCGTCATGACTTGTGATGCTAGTGCCCTCTGTGTGACCTGCCTTGCCCTCATCGAGGGTTGAAGCTGCCGACTCGTGTACGGCAGGCTGTCCCGCTCCTTGTTCATGAGTGCTGTTAGCTGGCACGTGACTGCCGGAGATGTGATTGTCCGTGTCGCCCGGCAGGTCGGCGCTGGCATGGACGGTTGGAACGTCGTCGGCCATGTGCATGGTGAGGACGTTGCTGTCGGCGTGGACGATGGGGGTAGTTGGTACGTCGTCGCCGACGCGGCTGATGTCGCCGAGGTCGAGGTCCAGGCTGTTGCCGAGGCGGATGTGGTGGCCGGCCTGTTCGGCGGTGTGGACGCCCGCGGCTGCCATGGCGGGCTGTGTGACCGGGGCGGGCGTGTGCGGGGAGTTCGCGCCGGCGGCCGGGGTGCGGGACTCAGGCCGGGGCTTGTCGACGACGTCGACGGGTGCCTGGTCGGCGTGCTGGACGATGTGGCCTTGGTGGTCGAGCAGGTTGCCGTGCGGGTCCATGTACTGGGCCGGGGACCCGTCCACGCTCGGCAGTTTCATCGTGCCCTCGGGCAGCACGGGGACGTCGTGGGGCAGCTCGATGGTGCCGTTGGGTAATTGGGTTGCGCCCTGCGGGATGGGGGAGCCCTCGGGCAGGTGGACCGTGCCGTCGGGCAGGTGGACGGTGCCTTCGGGCAGGGTGATGGCGTTGTCCGGGAGGGTGGGGATGTCGATGTTGCCGACGCCTCTCAGTCCCTTGGCGATGTCGCCGATCTTCGACAACCCCGCACCCGCGCCCTTGGCAATGTAGGTCATCGGGTCGATGAAGTGACCCGCCTTGCCCGCGAGCGAGATCGCCCGGGCGGCCGCACCGGCCTTCCCCGCATCCGAGGCCGCACCGCCGGCGCCACCGGTGAAGACGGTGGTCAGCACGTTGAAGGTGACGGCTCCGGCGGCGCGGGCGGGGTTCTTGCTCCACTCGTCCCAGGCGACCAGGGCCTTGCCGGTCTCCTTCATCGCGGTACGCGAGTCACGGATCCAGGACGGCAGCTTGTCGTCGGGGAGAGTCCAGAAGGCCGCGCCCACACCCGGGATCGCGGTCAGGGCGATGCCGGTGGCGAGCTGGGCGAGGCCTTTCCACGCCTGCCCCATGGCCTTCCAGCCGCCGAACCCGACCAGCGTGCCCAGGCCCTTGATCGTCCCCCACACGCCGTCGACGATCAGACCGTCCCACACAAATGACTTGACCCAGTGACCGACCTCCCACCAGTGGTGCTTCTCCTCGACAGGGTCACCCCAGGGAAGCTTCGCGTTCTTCAGGTCTTCGGCGTTGAACCCGTACTGGTTCTTCTTGTCCGACCCGTCCCCGGCGACCATCTGCGTGCCGTGCCACAGTGCGGTGATCTTGTTGTGGCAGGTGCGCTCGGCCGCCCAGAACGCGGCCACGGTCTGGGTGATCTCGTCCCGGATTCGGTTGTGCTGGTCAACCTTGTCCTCATCGTCGTTCCAGTCGTCGTCGTTCTCGAACTCGTTGACGAACGCGGTCGCCTCGCGCTTGAGGTTTTCCAGCTTCTTCACCAAAGGCCGGACCTCTGACGCATACGCCGCCAGCGCGCTGGAGACGGTCTCGAGATCGCCTGCGAAGGTGTCTGTCCGCTCTTTGACTGGCTGTGTCGTGGCGAACAACTGCTCGGCCTCGGGCGCGGTGTAGTACGCCGACAGGCCCTGGAAACGGTTGTGAACGTCCGCGCCTGTGCTCCGGACATGACCTGCATCCTTCGCCAGCGCCGCACAGTCCCGCTCCAGTGCATCCAGGTCACCCGTGAAGTGCGGGATCTCTTCCGGGTCGAGAATGTGCACCCGACTCCCCCCGGGGTTACTCGACAGATGTCATCGATTCGAGCACTTCGAGCGTAGTTGGGTTGTGGATCTACTTCTATCGGGAGACCGTGGAACGCAGTCGCTGGGCGGTCTGATGAGGTGCGGAGAAGCTCAAGTCGGCGAGTCCTGTGCGACAGGACGGGGCGTCAGACGCAGGCGGCCACGCTGTCTCCAGCGGCCGCGTGCGGCGGTGTGACGAAGGAGTTCGGCGACTGCTTCGTTGCGCACCATCTCTCAGCCCCCTACAGGGGAGCCACCGATCCGCGAAGGCGGGGCGTGCTGCCGTGCACGCCCCGCCTGCAGGTGTCATGCCGTCACCTTTGCTGTCAGCCGGCGCGCAGCACCTGCGTCGTGTCGGAGATCTGGTCGGCGGACGGCGTGGGGCGGCCACCGACGACGTAGAGAGCGGAGCCGTCACTGGTGGAGCCGCCGCGGGCCTCGGCTGCCGGCGAGGCGGGCAGGGCGGACCAGGTGTCGGTCGCCGGGTCGTAGGACCAGCCCCGGTTCGTCACCGAGCTCAGGCCGGTGCCGGCGAGGCCGCCCTGGACCAGGAACCGGCCGTTCACCGCGCCCGACGCCGCGGCCATGGTGTTTGCGGGCAGATCCGCGATGGGAGACCAGGTGTCCTGGGCGGGGTCGTAGGAGTAGGCGCTGTTCAGCACGGAGGTGCGGGTGTCGCCGCCGGCGCAGTAGATCATGTCCGCGAGCACGGCGCAGGAGACGAAGGCGGCCTTGACCGGGTAGGCGGCCTTTGTGGTCCAGGTGTCGGTGGCCGGGTCGTACGCGGTGACCGTGTCGGTCATCGTGCAGGTGCTGTCGGTGCAGCCGCCGATCGTGTAGAGCGTGTCGTTCACAACCGCTGTCCCCGCTGCCGCGGCCGGGGCGGGGTTGGTTGCGGCGGTCTTCCAGGTGTCGGAGGCCGGGTCGTAGACGTTGGTCGTGCCCGTCGGCTGGAGGGAGAGGTCCCAGCCGCCGGTGACGTAGAACCTGTTGCCGATGAAGGCGCCCGAGGCGTTCTCCCGGGACACCGGGATGCTGGCTCGCTGGGTCCAGCCGCTGCCCGGGGTGTAGGCGAACGTGGCGGCTGTCCGTGCGGTGCCGGTGGTGCCGGACACGGAGTACAGGGTCCCGTCGTGGATGCCGACAACGTTGTCCTCGATCGGGGTCGGGTAGGCAGGCAGGGTGGACCAAGAGGCTGCGGCCTGCGTGCCAACGGCCATGGCGGGAGCGGCGCCGGTCAGGGCGAGGACGGCAGCGCCGACCGCGGCACCGACGGCGAGTGAGCGGGCGCTGCGAAGGCGGTTCACGGGACGCACGGGATGGTTCTCTTTCCTCGGCGAGATTCGGGTGTATGTGCACGATCGCGCAGTACAGGAGGCGGGAGAAGGGCGATTGTGTCGGACTGTTCTGCCCGCCTGGGGTGAGTGTTTCACCGACTTCCTGCTCTGCAACCGTGATTGATGTGACACGGCGTCAGGTCAACAGTGAGGGGCTGCGGTGCGTACACGTTTGATCCGCCGACTGGGCTGATCGGGGAACGTGTGGCCCGCACCCCCGTCCGAGAGGAAGCCGGGGTGCGGGCCACGATCGTGGCCGGTGGCCGGTGTCCGGTGCCCGTGTGCGGCGAAGTGACCGTGGCGGCTTTGTGAGGGAGACGGTGACGGCGCTCGCCGCGCACCGTGATGCGGCGCGCTGCGGTGACGCGTTGCGTCAGCTGCTCCTCGCCGAGACGGCGGCGGGCGTCACGGGTCCCCGGTGGGTGGCGCAGACGGTGCCGCGGTCCTGGATGATGGCGCAGGCCTTCGCGTCCTCCGGGGTGTCGACGACGAGCATCAGGGTGTGGGCGTCGCGGCCGTACTGCTGGCGGTACTCCTCCGAGTGGCCGTCCCGGTGGGTGACGGTGACCCGGTCGCCGGCGAACGTGTGGCTCATCTTCGCCCAGACCGTCCCACAGGACGGGCTGTGCCGCAGCTCGATCGTCGCCCCGTACTTCTGGCCGCTGTAGGCGGTGACCGCGTCGTCGGCACAGTGCGTGCGGGCCGGGTCCAGCGCGGCGCAGGTCGCGCCGTGGCAGCTGATGGTGGGTGAAGGCTGGACGGTTATCGGTGCGGCCGTCGTGGCGGGTGGTGCGGCCGCCTGTCCGCCGGGCGTGTCGTCGGCGTTCGCGCTCATGATCCACACCGTGATGCTTGCTCCTAAGGCGAGCACTCCGGCGGCGCCCAGCAGCAGTGAGCCGAGGCTGAAGCGGCGGCCGACCGGAGCCGGCGGGGCGGCTGCTGCAGCCGGGGTGGCCGGAGTGGCCGGAGTGGTCGAGGAGGGCTGCGGAGGAGCGGGCGCGGTCTCCGCCGCTGACGGCGATGGCGCCTGCGTGTCCGTGCTCCGTGCGGCCGTCTTCGGTGCCCCTGCGGACGTCTCCGTCTGCCATGCGGAGGTCTCCGCCTTCCGTGCGGACTCCTGCGCTGCCAGGGCCGCATCCCACAGGGCGAGGAGCCGGTGGCGGCCGACGACTTCAGGGGCGGCCTCGGCGAAGCTGACCAGGGCGTCCCGGCGCGGCAGCCGGGTCTGGGTGCACCAGCGGTTCCAAGTGCTGGAGGAGGCGTTCGTCCTGCGGCCCAGCACGTGGTACGACCAGCTGAGCTCGGCCATGCACCGGCGGATCGCCGCGATCAGTTCGACGAGCTCCGGCGACGGCTCGTCGGCGGTGGTGTCCCGAGTGCCGTCGGCCGTCCCGTCGCCGATCCCGTCCTGACCCGGCCCGTCATGTCCCGCGGGTGTCCCGAACTGTCCCACGACTCCCCCATCACATCAGAAATACGCTGGTCAATGACTCGTGTGTCCCAATGTGACCCACTTTCACCATGACTCTAGCGCTGGGACAACGGGACGGTCATCTTCCTCTCCCGAGCCGCACGGACCGCGGCGAACCGACCTCAACCAGCCTCCTGCCCCCGGCTCTTGGGCCGGTGTCCGGGCGGGCGGCCGACGGGAGGAAGAGAAGTGAACTGGACGAGCAGGAAGAAGAAGACCGCCGGCTGGGCGAGCGCCGTGGTCGCGACCGGAGGGATGATCTTCGCGGGTATCACCGTGCTCCCCGCGGACGCCGCCTCGCCCTCCTCGTACGCGGTCAAGGGCGTCGACGTCAGCCACCACAACCACAGCAACGGCAGCGCCATCGACTGGAACCGGGTCCGTTCCTCCGGCCAGCAGTTCGCCTTCATCAAGGCCACTGAGGGCGCCGACGTGCAGGACCCGTGGTTCAGCCGTGACCTGCGCGGCGCACGGCAGGCCGGCCTGCCCCACGGCCCGTACCACTTCTACGGCCGCACCCCGGCGGCCGACCAGGCCCGCAACTTCCTCACCACGGTGAAGGCGGCCGGCTACACGGGCAAGGCCGCGGGCGAACTGCCCCCGGTGCTCGACCTCGAAGAGACAGGCGGCAAGTGCCCCGCCAACTTCAGCACCGCCGGCGTGCGCACCTTCCTCAACACCGTCACCTCGCAGCTGGGCGTGAAGCCGATCGTCTACACCACGAAGGCGTTCGTGGATGCCTGCATGGGCGGCGACGGCTCGGTGTTCGCCGGGCATGTGATGTGGCAGCCCCGGTACAAGAGCGGCTCCAACGAGCCCGCGCCGGTGCCAGGCGCCGTGCAGGGCTGGAAGATCTGGCAGTACGCGGAGAACGGCAGCGTGCCGGGTATCCCGTCCAACGGCCACGTCGACCTGAACGTCTTCCGCGGATCGCTCGCCGAGCTCCGTCGGCTCGCGCACCTGAGCGGAAACGGCGGCGGCACCGCGCCGTCCACTCAGGCACCGGTCACCGGAGCGCCCGTGCTGAAGACGAACAGCCGCGGCACCGACGTCGTCACCGCGCAGCTGCTCCTGAACGCCGCCGGGGCGCGCCTGGACGCAGACGGCGTCTACGGACCGAAGACGGTGGCCGCGGTGAAGTCCTTCCAGTCCGCCCATGGCCTGGACGCCGACGGGATGGTCGGTCCGAAGACCTGGGGAGCCCTGATCGTCACCCTCAAGCAGGGGGCCCGGGGCCCGGCGGTCACGGCCCTGCAGCACCAGCTCAACGACTCCGGCGCCCAGCTGCGCACCGACGGCATCTTCGGCTCCGGCACCGCGGCCGCCGTCCGTTCCTTCCAGAGCACGAAGGGTCTGCAGGCCGACGGCATCGCCGGTCCCCGGACGTGGAGCGCCCTGCTCACCGACCGCAGCGGCGGCGGCTCCGGCACGCCCGCCACGGGTGACGCCGTCGCCCTGGCCAAGCAGCTGCTGAAGACCCCGGGCATCACGTTCGCCCGTGCGCACTCCGAGACCCGGCACAGCGGTTCCACCGCCTACGCCAACATCGTCGACATGGCCGCCGGCAAGGGCGCGCTGACCAGCCCGCAGAGCCACGTCGGGGCCAGGCGTGTCCAGCTCGATCCGCGGATGCTGCGCGGCCTGCTGACCCTGCGCAACTCCTACGGGTACCGCATGAACGTCAGCGAGTTCGTGGGCGGTGTCCACAGCAAGAACTCCCGCCACTACCGGGGTCTCAGCTTCGACGTCAACGAGATCAACGGCATCCACGTCGGCAGCGGCGCACCGCACCGCGCCTTCATGACGGCCTGCCGCAAGCTCGGTGCGACCGAGGTCCTCGGCCCGGGCGACAAGGGTCACAGCACCCACGTCCACTGCGCCTGGAAGTGACCGGTCTCCAGCAGCGCTGACCACACCTTGCACGTGAACGGGCGGGGCACCGCGCACACGCACCGGTGCCCCGCCCCGTTCCCATGGCCCCCAACGGCCCCTTCAGGCCTACCGGCCCCCGACAACCCTTCAGGCCTACCGGCCCCTTCAAGCCCCTTCAAGCCCCTTCACGGCCCCTGATCGCACAGGAGAGGACCGAGGACCGCATGACCGGCAACGCCCCCGCCTCGGCCGCACGACGGCTGGCCGACTGGCTCCGCAGCCGCCCCTTGGTGCTGGCCATTTTCGTCATCGCCGCCCTGACCATGGCGGCCTCCGCCTACCAGAACGCCCAGGGCCGCGCCGACAGCCCACCGCTCCCGGCGGCCGCACCACCCGCCGAGGACTGCGTGTCGTACGACGCCTGCGACCCGAACGCGGACGGCTTCGGCGACCTGGAGCCCACCGATAACGCCCAGGACACCGAGGACACCCGGGAATCCACGCCGACCGCCGACCCGTACGTCCCGCAGGACCCCGGCACGATCGGTGGCGCATCCGGTGCATCGCCCGGTCCCGGAACAGGGGACGCGTCCCCCGGCGGCCCCGGCTCGGGGAACGCGCAGACGCCGCGCCCCGGCCGCCGCAGCTGGCCGGTCGTCAAGCCCGGCGACCGCGGCGAAACCGTCGCCGCGATCCAGCTCCTCCTGACCGCCCACGGCTACCGCACCGCACCCGACGCGGCCTACGGCCCGGCGACCAAGAGCCAGGTCACCGTCTACCAGCGCGACCGTTCCCTCACCGACGACGGCATCACCGGCCCCGACACCTGGCACGCCCTGATACTCACCGTCCGCGCCGGCGACCGCGGACCCGCCGTGACCGCCGTGCAGCGCCTGCTCACCGTCCACGGCCACCCTGTGCCGGCGAACGGCACCTTCGACGACGCGACCACCCAGGCGGTCACCGCCTACCAGACCGCCCACGCCCTCGCACCCGACGGCGTCGTCGGCCCGGACACCTGGTCCGCGCTGGTGGCCCCCGCCCAGGATCAGCAGCAGGGAGCGTAGGGGCACCGCTCCCGGCGCCGGGCAGGGGACGGCCGTGGCGGCACGGAACGGCACGGGACGGCATGGAACGGCACGGGACGGACGGACCCGTCAGGACTGCACCATCAGCCTGTCGGGAGCCACGCCGCTGTGAGCCCAGGCCGCGGCGACTTTCCCGGCCACGGCTCGGTAGAGCATGTCCTCCACCCCGTCGTCGGTGGAGGTCGTCCCGGCGTCCTTGTCCAACAGCAGGATCCGCGTGGCGCCTGCGACGTCCGTGTACGCGTAGCGGACGCGCCGCTCGTCTTCCTCGGTCTTCTCGACGCGTGCGTACAGGGCCATCGTTCCGTTCTCCCGTGGGGCCGGCGTACAGAGGCAGGGCTGCTGCGGAGGTCCTCCAGGCTGCAGAAGGACCGGCTTCCGGGCATCCGGAATGACGGGCTCAGTGGTCACACCGCTGATCGGCCGGATCCACAACCGGCAGCCCGGACGCCGGTCACGCGGCGGTGTCAGTACCCCCGGCTACTCTCGCGGCATGGTCGAGGTGGGGGTGAGTGAGCTGCGTCGCAGCCGCGACAGACTGGAGAGGCAGGCGAAGGCCGCCGAGGGCGCGGGGGAAGCGGCGACGAGTGGGCTGCTGCTGTTCTACGCCGTGGAGTGCGCATTGAAGGCGGAGTTGCTGCGCAGCGTTCTGCACCGCAACGACACGTCCGGGTTGCCCAGTGACCTGCGGTCGCACGACCTGCGACGACTGGCCAAGGCGCTGAAGCTCAAGGCGCCCGAGGCCGCGGACCCGCTGCGGTGCCGGCGGCGCAGGGGCGGCGGCTGGATCGAGTGCCGTGAGCTGCACGAAGCATGGCGTTATGGTGCGGAACTGCGTGCGGAAGACCAGAAGGCGGCGCTGGAATCGCTGAAAGCGCTCCTGAGCGATGCCAGGAAGGGGAGGTGAGCGTGGTGGCCGACAAGCTCTTCACCTGGGCCGATGTGGACGCCCGCCTGGCGCAGTCCGCGGCCGACGGCAGGTGGCCCGCGTGGCTGATGGAGGCCGATGCCTGGTGGGACGGCCTGGAGCTGTCCGTGCGTCCTGGCACCACCCGGGCCGAGGCCCGGGAGTGGCTGGATGGTCTGTTCGGACTCGGTTCCGTCTCCGAGGAGGAGGGGATTCTCGAACTGGCCCTCGACCGGCCGTCCTCTCACATCCCCGCAGCACTGGAAGTACGGCTGATCGAGGAGAGTCAGCGCACGCGCGTCGCACGGCGTCCCCGGCTCGGTGAGCGGCGGATCGTCCGCGAACTGGGGGAGCTGCTGCCGCGTCCGGAGAGCGATGAACTCCCCGGCGGCAGGCAGATGATCGCGTTCCACTCCTTCAAGGGCGGTGTGGGGCGCACCCTGCACGCCGTAGCGCTGGCCGATCACCTGGCGCAGCGAGGGCAGCACGTGCTTCTCGTCGACGCCGACCTCGAGGCGCCGGGCATCACCTGGATGTATCAGGCCCAGCGCGGCCGTTGCGACATCGCGTACGAGGATCTTCTCGCTCTCCTGCACTCCGCTCAGGAAGGAGACGCTACGGAGGCGGTGGGGATCGCCGCGGCGTATCTGCCCAACCAGCGGGTGTCCAGGTATCCCGGCACCGGATGTGTGACCGTGTTGCCCGCCAGCCGTCGCGCCCGGTTCGGTCCGCCCCGGATCGCTCCGGCCGACCTGCTGACCGAGGACCGCTCACCGTACTTCCTGAGTGAATCACTCGCCCGGCTCGCGGTGGCGGCCGAAGCGGACACCGTGGTCCTCGACCTCCGTGCCGGCGCGTCGGAACTCGCCGCGCCGATCCTGCTCGACCCGCGCGTCATGCGCGTCTTCGTCACCACGATCAGCAGCCAGTCCCTGCACGGCACCGAGAAGCTGATCCGCCAGCTGGGCTCTCAGTCACCGGCCCGCGCCGGGGTGGATCCCGCGCCGGGTGCCGTCATCACGCAGTACCGGCCGGACGTGCACGACGGCCACGCCGAGCAGGCGCGGGCACGGCTGTCCGACGCGCTGTCGTCGATGCTGACCGTGCCGCCGGAGGCTGCGGACGGTGCCGCCGACCCGGACGACCTGGCCGTCGACGAACAGGTGCTCACCGAGCCGGTGCTCAGCCGCTTCCGTGAGGAACTGCTGGCCCTGCCGGAGAGCTGGGACGCCGTGGTGGAGGTCGTCCGCCGGTGCGGTCTTCCCGGTCTGCTGGAGGAGTTCGCTCCCGGCACGGTGCTCGCCGGCGGTCCTCAGGAGGAACCGGAGACGCTGGACGACCGACGGCGCGGTCTGGAGCGCAGCGCGGACCGTCTGGTCTATGCCGAGCAACGCGGCATGGACGTCGGCCTGACGTTCCTGACCACCGAACCGGTACGGCGGCTCATCGCCGACCACAGCACCGACCTGCCCGTCGCGGTCGTGGTGGGTGCGAAGGGGTCGGGGAAGACGTTCACCTTCGCGCGCCTGTGCGCGCAGAAGACGTGGCAGGCCTTCGCCACGGAGAACGGCCAGCACGTCCAGCGGCAGGCGCGTGTCGTGCCCGTACTCGACCCTGCCAACATGTCGGAGCCCCGGCCGGGTGTGCCCTCACCCCAGGAACTGCGTGACGCGGCGGCCGGCGGACTCGGCATCACCGCCGACGAGATCCGCACCCGTCTCAACGCCGGACTGCGCCACGAACGCGCGGACGACGAGGAGTTCTGGCGGAGCCGTTGGCTGGAGTGCCTGGCCAGGGCGGCGGGCGCAGCCGAGGGCGAGCCCGCCGAGGCGTTCCTCATCAACGTCAACCAGAAGCGTGAGGGCACCCTGTTCGTCATCGACGGACTGGAGGACTGGCTGGAGACGCTGGACTCCGAGGCCAAACGCATCGCCCTGCGCGTGCTGCTCAGGGAGGTCCCGGACTGGCTGCGGCGGCTGCGCAGCCGTTCGCTCGGACTCGTGGTCTTCGTACGGCAGGACCTCGTCCGTGCGGCGATCCGCCAGAACCTCGGGCAGTTCCTGTACCGCTACTCGCCCTACGAGCTGCGCTGGGACACCGAGGACGCGCTGCGGCTGTCTCTGTGGGTGGCGGTCAACGCCGGTGCGGTGACCGCGCCGGACACACCGATCGCGGACATGGGCTTCGAAGAAATCGTCCGCTCCTTGCTGCCCCTGTGGGGGGCGAAGCTGGGCACGGACTCCTCGCGGGAGGCGTGGACCGAGCGGTGGGTACCGGCGGCGCTCGGTGACTTCAAGAAGCAGATCCAGGCACGGGATGTCGTCCGTTTCCTCTGCGAGGCGGCCAAGGCGTCGGTGGGGGACAGCCGTTGGTCCGACCGCGTTCTCACCCCGGCGGCGATGCGCAAGGCGCTGGGCGAGTGCAGCCGGGCGAAAGTCGAGGAGATCAACCAGGAGAATCCCCGGCTGGGCAAGCTGTTCAAGGAGATGGAGAGCTTCTCGGAGAAGGTCAAGATGCCGTTCGAGGCGTCCGATGTGGGTCTGAAGGCCGATGACGTAGAAGCCTTGGAGGAGTGGGGAGCTCTGGCCCGGGACGCCGACGGGCGGTACCGCATGCCCGAGATCTATCGCCATGCCCTGGGCTTCCGCACCCATGGAAGGGCCCGAGTGGTCAAGGGTCTGTGAAGGGAGGCGGCCGCGCTTCTGTGCCCGGCGCAGGGGCGCGGCCGCCGTTCAGGGTGCGTCAGTGCGCGGCGGCGTGGGGCAGGAACGCCGCCCAGGCGGCGGGAGTGAGGGTGAGGCGTGGGCCGGTGGGGTTCTTGGAGTCGCGGATGAGGACGGCATCTGACACGTGCCCCACCTCAACGCAGTCCGGACCCTCGTCTGTGCTGTAGCTGCTCTTGATCCACTGCGGCTTTGGGGCGTTCTCGCAGGTCATGTCTCTCCAAGCACCTTCTCGATGAGGGCCATTGACTCTCGTGTGCTGAGAGCCTGTGCCCGGATGATCCCATAGCGCATGTCGAGGAGCTGCACCTCTTTCGGATTGGTGATCACGCGGCTGATGTGCTGCACCTCCACGTGCCCGGCTGTGGTGCCGTTTTTCAGCCTGAGCAGTCTGAACGAGCCGGCGAGCCCGGGGTTCTCCTCGTGCCCGAGCGGCAGCACCTGAAGATCCACGTTGCGGAACTGTGCTACGTCCAACAATCGCTCGAGCTGCCTACGCATGACCATTCTGCCCCCGATGGGGCGCCGAAGTGTCGACTCGCATTGGACAAAACTGAAGACAGGGTGTGCCGAAGCGTCATCGAGGATTGCCTGACGTGCCACACGGGCTGCAAGCCGCTGCTCCAGCTCCTCGGCGGTGAAGGGTGGGCGCCGTGCGCTGAACATGGACCGTGCGTACTCCTCGGTCTGCAACAACCCATGGATGACAGCGTTGTTGTAGGCACACAGCTCTACAGCGTCCGCCTCCAGCTTCTTCAGGTCCCGCACCTTCTTCGGATACCGGACCTCGGCCAGGTCCTTCTTCATCGCCGCGATCTTGCCGTTCGCCTCCAGGACTTTGTCCGCCGCGTCGAGATACTCGGGCCGGGGGATGCGCCGGCCTCTCTCCACCGAGGAGACCAGTTCCTCGCCGTAGCCGATGGCCGCGCCGAACTCCGCCTGGGTGAGGCCGGCGGCCTCCCGCCACAGCTTGAGCTGGCGTGCGACCGCCCGTACCACGGCGCCTGCCTCCTCGTCCTCCGGGTTCACGGCCTCGATGCTCATGCCCGCGCCCTCCCGTCGCGTCCTCTCCGGTCCAACCCCCGCGCTTCTCGCCCGGTCACCCCGTACAGCCCGGACGGGACCGGACGCGACGCGGACACCGAGCAACCGCACGGGCAGCCATTCTTCACTATGCGCTGCGGTTCGGACACGGTGAGTGATGTGAATCAGCATGACCAGCGCACCGTCAGCGTGCAGGCGCCCCTGCGCCAGTTCGCCGTACCGCTCTCCGCCACCCGCCGCGGCGCCCGGCTTGCTCGATTGCTCGCCGCCGAACGTCTGCGTGCGTGGGGGCTGCCGGTGGAACCGGCCGACCTGATCGTCGCGGAGCTGGCCGCGAACGCCGTGCTGCATGGGAGGGTTCCGGGCCGCAGTTTCCGGCTCGGTCTCTCGGTGACCGTTCAGGGCGTCCTGTGCATCGAGGTCACCGACGCGCGCGGGGAGGTCCTCCCGGCTCGCCGACGCGCTGCCGTCGAGCCGGTGGAATCCGGTCACGGTCTCTTGCTCGTCGAGGAGTTGGCCGATCGCTGGGGTGTGCGCAGCGGCCCGGTGCCGTGCAAGACGGTGTGGGCGGAACTCCACATCGCCCGGGTGTCGGCGCACGACGCACCGCAGCCGGGAAGGGGGTGACCCGGTGGTGCTGCGGCCGGGGCTGCGGGCGGTAAAAGACCAAAGAACTGGGGGAAATTACCAACCAACCCCACCAAACCTGGCATCCGTCACTCGGGCGGGTGAATGTGGGCGGTCCGGGTGGCGGGGCGGTGGCTGGGGCGTGCAGGCTCACCCCCGAGGCGGCGAGGCATATGCACCGCGCCCACCGCACTCACGACCCCAGACGCAAATCGGCCCCCGCCGGGACAGCACTCCCAGTGCGAGGGCCTGACCAACGAGGAAGCAAGGCCTTCCCCATGGCTGAGCAGAAGATTAACGCTGCCCTGCGCCCGATTCAGGCGCTTCGGCGATCCACCACCCACTCCGGTGTCACCCACGTACGCACGTACCAGTCCGGGCAGTACGTCGTCGTCGGCAACCACCTCGCCCAGCACAGCCAGTTGTCGCTGACCGCCATCGGGCTGGCGACCCACATGATGTCGGTGCCCGAGGGCACCCCGGTCGACATCCGCAGCCTCGCCGAGCGCTTTCCCGAGGGGCGGGACCGGATCGCGGCGGCGCTGCGGGAGCTGGAGGCGCACGGGTATCTGGAACGGGTCCGTGAGCACACGGCAGCGGGCCGGCTGATCACGCGAACGTACGTGCATCACGCGCCCGTTGCTGTTGCTGCCGCCGCAGCTCCGCCGCTGCGTTTTGCCGCACGCCCTGCGGCGAGCCATCGCGGTGCCGAGCGGCGGGCCGGTACGGAGACCCACCCTCCGGCGGTGCCCGAGGAGGACGACCAGCCTGCTTGCCCGCAGCCGTCGTCCGAAACGCCGTCGTCCGAAACGCCGTCGTCCGAAACGCCGTCGTCCGAAACGGAGGAGCCGGTGCCGGCGGCCGCGGCGTCACCGGCAGCACCGGCGACGACGGAGACGATGGAGGCGACGGCCGAGCACGCGGCGGTGCCTCCGGCCCAGCTCTCGCACGAGCACGCTGCCCGTGACCGCCGGTACGACAAGGCGGTCGCTCTCCTCGCCGGACTGCGCCGTACGGACGACCGTCTCATCCTGTCCCGCCGGGACGTGGAACGGCTCGTGCCGGCCGTGACCGCGTGGTTCGACAGCGGGGCGTCGGCCGCGGTGATCCATCAGGCCCTCACCGGCGGCCTGCCCGTCGACTTGAGGAACCCGGCGAAGCTGATCGCCTACCGCCTGGCCGAACTGCTGCCGATGCCGCTGCCCGCTCGTCCGGCACCGTCGTCGGACGGCGCCGCGCCGGGGCAGGAGTCGCGTCGGCCGGATCCGTTCCAGACCTGCGACGGGTGCGAACGCGCCTTCCGCGCCCCGCATCCGGGGCTGTGCCGTGACTGCCGCGCG
The DNA here is from genome assembly GCF_014656135.1 of Streptomyces thermodiastaticus. Classification (GTDB taxonomy): domain Bacteria; phylum Actinomycetota; class Actinomycetes; order Streptomycetales; family Streptomycetaceae; genus Streptomyces; species Streptomyces thermodiastaticus. Next base: position 109,180 of record NZ_BNBV01000020.1, on the reverse strand, counting down.
GACCGAGCGGACAGAGCGGACGGAGCGGACGGAGCGGCGATGGGCGGGAACGTGTGTGCGGCGTGAGCGGGTCCTCGCGGTGCGGCCGTTCGGTCGGACGCCGAGGAGTGTCAGACCCTCCGCCTACCGTGGCCCTATGGACATGAACAACCCGCAGGACGTCGATGCTGCGTTCTGGGCGCAGATGCTGGGCGTCACGATCAGCGAAGAGCCACCCGCACCAAACTCGCCGCTCGGCCGCGTACGGGCGTTCACCGAGCGGTACGGCGAGGAGGCGCTGCGGCCCGAGCACATACGGGCGGCCATCGAGGGGCGTCCGCTCCTGCCTCCGGAGTGAGTGCCACGACGTCATCGGCTGCGTGACGTCATCGGCTCAGGTCTTCGGTAGCAGGCGGAGACAGGACCAACGCTCGATGCCCGGGCGGTCCGCGCGACCCTTGCGGGGACCGTACAGCTGTTGGTCAGTACGGACGGGTCGAGTGCTCTGGTGTACGCACCGTTTCCCCGGCAGGGCGGTCCGGAGATCGTGGTGCCGACCGACGTGGGAGAGGGCTGAGCAAGGGCTGGACGCCGACGCGGCGTCGGCAAATGCACCAGGTGTGCGGGCGTAGCGTAGACGTCATGACGAAGTACGGATCCTTTCCCGGTACACGTCCTCGTCGGCTGCGCACCACGCCCGCGATGCGCCGCATGGTCGCCGAGACCCGGCTGCACCCGGCGGACCTGATCCTGCCCGCGTTCGTGCGGGAGGGCGTGAGCGAGCCGGTGCCGATCGAGGCGATGCCCGGGGTCGTGCAGCACACGCGCGACAGCCTGAAGAAGGCCGCCGCCGAGGCGGTGGAGGCCGGGATCTCCGGGATCATGCTCTTCGGCGTGCCGGAGGAGTCCAAGAAGGACGCCGTGGGGACGGCCGGGACCGACCCGGACGGGATCCTGCAGGTCGCGCTGCGCGACGTGCGTGCCGAGGTCGGCGACGACCTGCTCGTCATGTCGGATCTGTGCCTGGACGAGTTCACCGACCACGGGCACTGCGGTGTGCTGGACGCCCAGGGGAGGGTGGACAACGACGCCACGCTGGAGCGGTACGCCGAGATGGCCCAGGTGCAGGCCGACGCCGGGGCCCACATCGTGGGCCCCAGCGGCATGATGGACGGGCAGATCGGTGTGATCCGTGATGCTCTGGACCAGATCGGGCGGGAGGACGTCGCGATCCTCGCCTACACCGCCAAGTACTCGTCCGCGTTCTACGGCCCCTTCCGCGAGGCCGTCGGCTCCTCGCTGCGGGGCGACCGGAAGACCTACCAGCAGGACCCCGCCAACCTGCGGGAGTCGCTGCGCGAGCTGGCCCTCGACCTCGAAGAGGGCGCCGACATGGTGATGGTCAAGCCCGCCGGTCCCTACCTCGACATCCTCGCCCGGGTCGCCGACGCCGTGGACGTGCCCGTCGCGGCGTACCAGATCTCCGGGGAGTACTCCATGATCGAGGCCGCGGCCGAGAAAGGCTGGGTCGACCGCGACCGGGCCATCCTGGAGACGCTGACCGGCATCAAGCGGGCCGGTGCGCGCAACATCCTCACCTACTGGGCCGTCGAGGTCGCGCGGAAGCTGCACTGAGGTTCAAGGGCGCGCTGAGGGTGCTCGGCGCGCTCCACGCGCCGGCCGGTGTCCGGCCGCGGTGACGCCGCACCCGAGGGTGCGGCGCACCAGCGCGCCATGGACCGTGACACCGACACCGAGGACGGGCCCTCGTCCCGCAGGCCCTGGCCGTCGTAGCAGCCGGTCAGGGCCGCGCCCGTGATCAGGACGAACGCCGTCGCGGTGAGCAGACGGGCGCGCGAGCCGGACCGGGCGCGGGTGCGCGTGCGGACGTGGCTGTCGGCACAGTGCGCGGGCATGGTGCTCCCCTGACGTCTTCTGCGGTGGCTCAGTACTCCAGGGCCTGGTCCATCGACGTCAGCCAGTACGTCACCGTCAGGCTGTCGTCGACGTAGACACCGTCGGAGGGCAGCGCGACCGTGGCGATCGAGCCGTCCTCGAACGGAACGGTCAGCGAGTGCACGGTGTGGCCGTTGTCGGCGCTGCCGTCGCCGGCCGACAGCAGGACGCCGGCGTAGGCGGACTTGCCCGGCTCGATCACGGTCAGCGACTGCGGCTTGGTGGACTCGGCCACCGGCGGCACCGACTGGGCGTCGCCGAAGCGGGCCGCCGGGTACGGGGGCAGCACGCACGCCGCCGAGCCGGTGTTGGTCGCGGTGAGCAGCAGGTGGTTGATCGGGCGGGACACCACGGTGGCCTTGATCTTCGTGGTGCCGGCGGTGCACTGGGCCGGCTTGCCGGAGTCCTCGCTACCGCCCTGGGCGGCGGAGCCGGCGCTGCCCGCGCTGCTGCCCTTGGCGCCGGAGGTGCCGGCGCCGCCGGTTTCGTGGGAGGCGTTCGTCGCGCCCTTGCCCGCCGTGCCCGCGGTGGTCTGCGTGGCCGAGCCGCCGGAGGAGGCGGGCGCGGTGGCGGCCGTCGGGGTGGTGTCGCTGCCCGCGTTGTCCGTCCCGCTCTCGCAGGCGGTCAGGGACAGGGTGGCGGCGCAGAGCGCGGCGGTCGCGAAGAGACGGGTGCGGGTGATGCGGCGTGCGGTGCGAACAGACATGGGAAATCCCCCGGGTCGTGTGAAGGAAATGTGGTTGGTGAGGTGCCGTTCGGTTGGTTGGCCGAGGCGGCGTCCTCGGTGGTCAACAGCTTGTGGGAAGATCCGTTCCAGCTGCCAGCGACGCCGCGATATGCGGGACGCTGGAACGCTGGAATGGCTCTGACCTGGGTGAACAAGGTCCGCCTGGAATGCGGGCGTGAGACGGGGGGAGGGAGAGAAGGGTGGCGGGGGAGGAGTTCGCCGAGCTTCTGCGCGAGCTGAAAGAGCGGTCCGGGCTCAGTTACGGGGCGCTCGGCAAACGGCTGCACATGAGTGCGTCCACGGTGCACCGCTACGTCAACGGGGACGTCGTACCGACGGAGTACGCCCCCGTCGAGCGGCTGGCCCGCATCTGCCGGGCGACACCCGAGGAACTGGTCGAACTGCACCGGCGCTGGGTCCGTGCGGACGTGCTGCGGGGCGTCGAGCGGCCGGCCAAGGAGCGGGGCACGGCAGCCTTGGGTGCGGCGGCCGCGGAGCCGCGGCAGGGCGGCACTGCGGGCAAGGCCACAGCCGGTGAGGCCACGGCCGGCGAGGCGGTCACCGCCGCGACCGGCCGCGGCGCGGACGCTGAGAAGACAGGCGAGGAGACCGCCGGAGACGGCGACGCGGCGGACCGTGAGCGGGGCCGCGGGGCGGCCGCTGCGGCGAGCGAGGACAGCGAGGACGCGATCGCCACAAGCGGTGGCGCCGTCGCCGGCGGTGCCGCGGCCGTCGAGGGCGCGGGCCGGGCGGAGGACGCGGAGCGCGGCGACGAGCCGGTCGTCGTGCCGGCCGTCGAAGTGACCACCGTGGGCGGTGGTGCACAGCCCGGGGACGCGGCGGGTCCCGCGCGGCGGTTCCGGAAGAAGAAGTGGTCCACGGCGGTGCTCGCCGGGACGGGGATCGTGGCCGTGGCCGCGGCGACGGCCCTCGTGGTGAATCTGGTGCCGAGGGACTCCGAGCGGGCGAGCACGGTGCGGGACGCCGCGGTGACCGCGTCCGCCGCGCACGCGAGCGCCTCGCACAGCACCTCGCCCAGCCCCTCGGCGTCGCGGTCCGGGAAGAAGGACGGGAGCACGCCGAGCGCCACCGCGTCCGACCGCGCGCAGCGGACTCCCGGGGCGGGGAGCAGACCGGCCGGAGCCGCCGGCGGTCCGGACACGGACCAGGTGCCGGCGGTGCCCGTCACGGTGAACACCATGCCCTACTACTGGGACGTGCCCTGCGAGCAGAGCATGCTGGTCGACCGCAGTCCGCAGAACGTTCCGCCGCCGCCGGCGCAGCAGGACGCGGAGGGCTGGGTCGCCGCGATGGGCGCGGTCGCCGCCGACCACCAGACGGTGGCGCTGACCATCCAGGGCACCGGCGCGCAGACCGTCGTGCTGCAGGACCTGCATGTGCGCGTGGTCGGCAGCGGCGCCCCGCTGACGTGGAGCAAGTACGCGATGGGCGACGGCTGCGGCGGCGGTGTGGACACCGCCGCCTTCGACATCGCGCTCGACGCGGGCAACCCGCTGGTCCAGCCGATCGCCGGGCAGCGTCCGTTCCCGTACAAGGTGAGCGAGTCCGACCCCGAGGTGTTCTACGTCAAGGCCCACACCAGCGGGCACGACGTGCGCTGGTACCTGGAGCTGGACTGGTCCAGCGGCAGCCGGCACGGCACCGTGCGGATCGACGACCACGGCAAGCCCTTCCGCACCAGCGCCTCCGGGAAGAAGTACTACGCGATGCCGCTGGGCCAGAGCGACTGGGAGGTGATCGAGGGCTCCTGAGCCGTCCGGGGCCGGCCGTCGGGCGCGGGCGCCGCGGCGGTCGTGCCGCGCCCGCAGCCGGGGGCCGGGGCGTACGCCGGTGTCACCCCTGTCGTCGGCGGTGGGTGCGCGGCCTGCGCCGGTGTCACCGCGTCGCCGGCGGTGTGTGCGAGGCCTTGGGCCGCACCCGGCCGGTGAAGCACTCCGTCCTGCCGCCGCCCGCCGGATGGAAGCAGGCGCGCAGCAGTGTGCCGGGGCGGGCCGCGGTCATCGGGGTGTACACGTAGGACGCGGCGTCGATGCTGTCGCGCACCGTGACGGTGCGGGTGGGCCCGCCCGCGGTCATGGTGAGCCGGTCGCCGATCCGTGAGTGCCAGATCCGGGCCCAGCCGGCCCGGCACTGCTCGTGGTAGCGCAGCTCCAGCCGGGCGTCCGTGGCCGTGCGGTACGAGGCGACGGTGACCAGGTGGAGGGCGCAGCCCAGCTGCATCGGGTCCCGGCCCTCGCAGGACGTTCCGCGGCAGCGGGGTCCGGGGGAGGCCGGCGGTGCGGACAGCGACGGCCGGGGCGGCGCCTCGCGGTGCGGCAGCACCGCCAGTGCGGCGGCCAGGCTGCCGACGGTCACCGCGCACACCGACACCAGCACCGCCAGCGCGGCACCGCCCCGCCGCCGGAACCACCCGGACCGCCGCGGCCGGGCGGGGCCGTCGGCCGAGGCGGCTCCGGCGGCCGCGTCAGGGGAGCCGGACGGTGCCGCGGAGCCCGACGGTGCCGGGGAGCCGGACGATGCCGGGGAGCCCGACGGTGGCGGCGCGGTGGCGTCGGGCGGGGCCGGGGCCGGCGTTGCGGGCGGCGCGGCCGAGCGGCGGGACCACTCGGACTCCGCGATCTCCCACAGCGCCAGACAGCGTCCCGCCGGTTCGCGGGCCAGCAGGCACAGGTCCTCCACGGCGCGGCGCGGCGGCAGCGTCTTGCCGTTGAGATAGCGCTCCCAGGAGGACTTGCTGTAGGTGGTCCGCTGCGCCAGGGCCGCCAGGCTCAGACCGGTGCGCTGCCGCAGCTGACGGAGCGCGGCGGTCAGCCGGGCCAGCTCCGGGGACGGCGACGGCGCGGACGCGGCGGACGAGGAGCGGGACGGCGGTGCCGGCCGGTCGGGTGCTGTCATCCCCGCAACACCCGCCAGGTGTGGGGGCCGACGATGCCGTCCACCACCAGCCCGGCGTGATGCTGGAGGCGTTTGACGGCGCTCTGCGTCCTCGGCCCGTAGATGCCGTCCACCTCGCCGGGGTCGAACCCGGCCCGGCGCAGCAGGCACTGGGCCTCGGCGATGTCCGGCCCGGCCAGGCCGGTGTCGAGGATGGCGTCCTGGGTGCGGCTGTTGCCCGCGTACCACGCGCCGTCGTGCCGTTGGAAGCGGCAGGTGTACGTGGGCCGGGACGGCGAGGGTGCCGCCGCCTGAAGCGCGGGGGTGGAGGCGGCGGTGCGTGCGGCCTCGGGGCCGTCGCCGCCGGAGTACCGGGTGAGCACCAGGATCACCGAGGAGACGGCCAGCACCAGGGTGACCACCGCCGCCACGGCCGCGATGTGCAGTGCGCGGCCGCGCGGCCGCCGCCATGCCGGTCCGGTCACCACGTCGTCCGGCAGGCCGGTGCCGTCCGTGCTCCTGTTCCCGGTGCCGTCCGTCCTCTCGTGCCGTGCCCCGGCGGGTGCGGCACGGCCTCCGGCCGCCTGCGGGGGCGCGCCGGCATGCCCGCGTGCGCGTTCCCACGCGTCCGCGGCGACCTCGTACAGGGCCAGCAGCCGGGTCGGGTCGCCGGCGCCGATCCTGGCGAGGGCCTCGACGGCGTCCCTCGGCGGCAGCGACCGGCCGCCGAGATACCGTTCCCACGACTTCGCGCTGTATCCCGTCTTCGCCGCCAGTTGCCGCAGGCTCAGCCCGCTGTGGTCCTTCAGCCGCCGCAGGGCCACCACCAGCTGACGGACCCGTGGATGCAGATCGGCAGGCAGCTCTCTCCACCGCGACATGTTCCCCCACTTGCGTTCCCCTGGTCCTGGTGCCGGACCTTTACGGATACTGCCCCGGCGGAGAGGACCCGTACCGGTCCGTAATTCCCGCACCGGGGCGAATCCGGCCACTCGCGGCCGTGTCCGCCGTCCCGCCGTGCCGTCTCCCGTGACGGCATTTTCGCTGGTCAGCGCGTGGGACGTCCCGTAAGGCCGTCATCCGGGGCCGGGCTGTGGCGGGCCGGGCCGGCCCCGGTGCAGTCTCGTTCGCGGGGAGTCGGCCGCGGCAGCCGGACACGACGCAGGGCGGCGTCCTGCGGGGGAGGACGCCGCCCTGCGTCGTGGTGATGAGTGATGCGGACGCGACGGGTCAGAGCCGCTCGGGCGTCCGGATGCCCAGCAGGGCCATGCCCTGGTGCAGGGTGCGGGCCGTGAGGTCCACCAGGAACAGGCGGTTCTCCACCTGCTCGGGGGTGTCGGCCTTCAGCACCGGGCACTGGTCGTAGAACGCCGTCAGCAGCGTCGCCAGCTGGTACAGATAGGCGGCCAGCTTGTGCGGCTCCCAGGAGGCCGCGACCTCCAGGACCGTCTCGCCGAACTGGTCCAGCTGCAGGCCCAGCGCCCGCTCCGCCGGGGCCAGTTCCAGTTCCGGGTGGGCGACCGGGCGGGCTTCGCCGGCCTTGCGGAGGATGGACTGGATCCGGGCATAGGCGTACTGGAGGTAGACGGAGGTGTCGCCGTTGAGCGAGACCATCTGGTCCAGGTCGAACTTGTAGTCGCGCACGGCGGACGTGGACAGGTCGGCGTACTTCACCGCGCCGATGCCGACGTACCGGCCGTTCTCGACGATCTCCTCCTCGGACAGGCCGACCTTCTCGGCCTTCTCCCGGACCACGGCTGTGGCCCGCTCCACCGCCTCGTCGAGCAGGTCCTCCAGCTTGACCGTCTCGCCCTCGCGGGTCTTGAACGGCTTGCCGTCCTTGCCGAGCACGGTGCCGAACGCCAGCTGGTGGGCGCGGACGCCGTCACCGAGCCAGCCGGCCCGGCGGGCGGTCTCGAAGACCATCTTGAAGTGCAGCGACTGGCGGGCGTCCACCACGTACAGCAGGGTGTCCGCCTTGAGGTCGAACACGCGGTCGCGGATCGCGGACAGGTCGGTGGCCGCGTAGCCGTAGCCGCCGTCGGACTTCTGCACGATCAGCGGGACCGGCTTGCCGTCGGGGCCCTTGACGTCGTCGAAGAACACGCACAGCGCGCCCTCGGAGCGGACCGCGACACCGGACTCCTCCAGCAGCCGGCAGGTCTCCGCGAGCATGTCGTTGTACCCGGACTCGCCGACGATGTCGGCGTCGCGGATCTCCATGTCCAGCTTCTCGAAGACGGAGTAGAAGTAGATCTTCGACTCGTCGACGAACTTCTGCCACATGGCGAGCGTGTGCGGGTCGCCGGCCTGGAGGTCCACCACGCGGCGCCGGGCGCGGGTCTTGAACTCCTCGTCGGAGTCGAACAGCTTGCGCGCGGCCTTGTAGAGGCGGTCGAGGTTCGACATCGCCTCCTCGCCGCTCACCGTGCCGGCCTTGTGGTCCAGCTCGTGCGGGTGCTCGTCCAGGTACTGGATGAGCATGCCGAACTGGGTGCCCCAGTCGCCGATGTGGTGCCGGCGGATCACCGTCTCGCCGGTGAACTCCAGCAGCTTCACCACCGCGTCGCCGATCACCGCCGACCGCAGATGGCCGACGTGCATCTCCTTGGCGACGTTCGGCTGCGCGTAGTCGATCACGGTGGTGCCGGTGCGCTCGGCGTGCGGCACGCCCAGCCGGCCGGCCGGGTCCGCGGCACGCGCGGCGAGGTTCTCCATGATCGCCTTGTCGGTGACCGTGATGTTCAGGAAGCCGGGGCCGGAGACCTCGACCTGCTGGATCACGTCACCGCCGACGACGCGCTCGACGACCTGCGTCGCCAGCTCTCGCGGGTTCGCCTTCGCCTTCTTCGCCAGCGCCAGGATGCCGTTGGCCTGGAAGTCAGCCCGGTCGCTGCGTCGCAGCAGCGGGTCCGCGTCGGCGTGCTCCGGCAGGGCTGCCGTGAGAGCGTTCGCGAGGCGCTGGTGGACGGCGGATGTGAGGGACGTGACCGAGGCCATAGGAATGGGTGCCGTTCTCCTCGTGGGAATGGATAGACGCGCCCAGTATCCCACGGGGGGCAAAGCCAGTTTTTTCGTCCGGCGCCCGCCCCGCCCCGGACGTCTCGCCCCGCCGGTGAAATGGCGTTTTCGTGGAAGTCGGGGCGCCTGGGACAATGGCACCGGCCGGGCCGCGGCCGGCGGGCGACCCGCCGGGCGCCCGTGGAGAGCCGGACGGCCTGCCGCGGCCACCTACCGAGAACCTTTCAGACACAGAGGACGTGCCGATCGTGGCTCAGAGCACCGAGACCACCGACTGGGTCTCCCGTTTCGCGGACGAGGTCATCGAGGAGTCGGAGCGCCGGGCCCCGGGCAAACCCGTCGTCGTCGCGTCCGGTCTGTCCCCCTCCGGCCCCATCCACCTGGGGAACCTCCGCGAGGTCATGACCCCGCACCTGGTGGCCGACGAGACCCGCCGCCGCGGGTACGAGGTGCGGCACCTGATCTCCTGGGACGACTTCGACCGCTACCGCAAGGTCCCGGCGGGGGTCGAGGGCATCGACGAGTCGTGGGCCGAGCACATCGGCAAGCCCCTGACCTCGGTGCCCGCGCCCCGGGGCTCGCAGTACCCGAACTGGGCCGAGCACTTCAAGGCCGCGATGATCGCGTCGCTGGCCGAGCTGGGTGTGGAGTTCGACGGCATCAGCCAGACCGAGAAGTACACCTCCGGTGCCTACCGCGAGCAGATTCTGCACGCGATGAAGCACCGCGCCGAGATCGACGCGATCCTCGCCCAGTACCGCACCAAGCCCAAGCCGGCCGACCAGAAGAAGCAGCAGGCCCGCACCAAGCCGGTCGACGAGGCCGAGCTGGAGGCCGCCGAGGGCTCGGGTGCCGCCGCCGAGGACGACGGCTCGGCCGGCTCCGCCGGGTACTTCCCGTACAAGCCGTACTGCGGCAACTGCGAGAAGGACTTCACCACCGTCACCTCCTACGACGACGACTCCACCGAGATGACGTACGCCTGCGGCGCGTGCGGCTTCTCCGAGACCGTCCGGCTCAGCGAGTTCAACCGCGGCAAGCTGGTGTGGAAGGTCGACTGGCCCATGCGCTGGGCCTACGAGGGCGTGATCTTCGAGCCCTCCGGTGTCGACCACTCCTCGCCGGGCTCCTCGTACCAGGTCGGCGGGCAGATCGTGCCGATCTTCGGCGGCAAGCAGCCCATCGGCCCGATGTACGCCTTCGTCGGCATCACCGGCATGGCGAAGATGTCCTCCTCGCGGGGCGGCGTGCCCACCCCGGCCGACGCGCTGAAGATCATGGAGCCGCAGCTGCTGCGGTGGCTGTACGCCCGGCGCAAGCCCAACCAGTCCTTCAAGGTCGCCTTCGACCAGGAGATCCAGCGGCTGTACGACGAGTGGGACCGGCTCACCGCCAAGGTCGCCGACGGCACCGCGCTCCCCGGTGACATCGCGGCCTACACGCGGGCCGTGGGCACCGCCTCCGGCGAGCTGCCGAAGACGCCGCGCCCGCTGCCGTACCGCACGCTGGCGTCCGTCGCCGACATCACCGCCGGCCACCAGGACCAGGCCCTGCGCATCCTGCGCGACCTGGACCCGGACAACCCGCTGACCTCGCTGGACGAGGCCCGGCCCCGGTACGACAAGGCCGAGGCGTGGATCAACACCCACGTCCCCGCCGACCAGCGGACCATCGTCCGCGAGGAGCCGGACACCGAGCTGCTGAAGTCGCTCGACGAGACGTCCCGGCAGTCCATCGGGCTGCTGCTCGACGGTCTGGCCGACCACTGGTCCCTGGACGGGCTCACCCACCTCGTCTACGGCGTGCCGAAGGTCCAGGCCGGGTTCTCCGCCGACGCCGGCCCGAAGGAGCTGCCGCCGGAGATCAAGACTGCCCAGCGGTCGTTCTTCGCGCTGCTGTACCGCCTGCTCGTCGGCCGTGACACCGGTCCGCGTCTGCCCACCCTGCTGCTCGCGGTGGGCCAGGAGCGGGTCCGCACGCTGCTCGGCGCGTAAGGGGACCGCGCAAGGAGACGCGGACAGCCGAAAGGGGGGTGCCCGGTGACACCGGGCACCCCCCTTTCGTGCCTTTCGTGATGCGTGACGCGCGCGGGCGTCAGGGGATGTGGTCCTCGGTCATCTCCGCGTTGAAGCGGTTGCCGAACCGGTTGACCATGCGCGCGACCTCGCGGACCGGCAGCGCCAGGCCGTACGCCGCCTCCAGCACCGTCGAGAACTCGCCCGGCGTGGGCAGGGTTTCGCCGACCGACTCCCGGAAGAGGCGGTACAGCTCCTCCTCGTCCGGCTCCGCCGGCGCCGGGGCCTGCCCCTCGGCCTGTTCGAGGCCGGCGGCCATGCGCTGCTGCGGGATCTGCGGCTGCTGCGCCGTCTCCTGCGGGACCTGCTGGTGGACGTCCTGCGGGACCTGCTGGTGGACGTCCTGCGGGACCTGCTGGGGGATCGGGAAGCTGCCCGTCTCCTCGGGGGCCGGCTCGTACGGCGGCGGCTCCTCCTCGTACTGGTCCCGGTACTGCTCCGCCTGCCGCTGCTCCTCGTACCAGTGCGCGTACTGCTCGGCCGGGTCGTACGTGGGGTCGTAGTCGCCGTGGTACTCGATCTGGCGCGGCGCGTTGAACCAGGGGCTCGTCTCCGGCTCCGGCGCCTGCTGCCCGTCCAAGGCGGGGCCGAGCTGCGGCTGCCGGGCGCCGGCGGGTGCCGCGGCCGGTACGGCGGCGCGCTCGGCCGCGGCCGGCTCGGCCTGCGGGGCCGGCGGGATCAGCACCGGCTCGATGCCCGCCGCCGCCAGCCCCGCCGGGGCCGTCTCCGCGAGCGGCACCCCGTACCGGGCCAGCCGCAGCGGCATCAGCGACTCCACCGGAGCCTTGCGCCGCCAGGCCCGCCCGAACCGGGACCGCAGCCGCGCCTGGTAGACGAGCCGCTCCTGCTCCAGCTTGATCACCTGGTCGTAGGAGCGCAGCTCCCACAGCTTCATCCGCCGCCACAGCAGGAACGTGGGCACCGGGGACAGCAGCCAGCGGGTCAGCCGCACCCCTTCCATGTGCTTGTCCGCCGTGATGTCCGCGATCCGCCCGATGGCGTGCCGGGCGGCCTCCACCGCCACCACGAACAGCACCGGGATCACCGCGTGCATGCCCACGCCCAGCGGGTCGGGCCAGGCGGCCGCACCGTTGAACGCGATGGTCGCCGCGGTCAGCAGCCACGCCGTCTGACGCAGCAGCGGGAAGGGCATCCGGATCCAGGTCAGCAGCAGGTCCAGGGCGAGCAGCACACAGATACCCGCGTCGATACCGACCGGGAACACATAACTGAAGGTGCCGAAACCCTTTTTGACGGCCAGTGTGCGCACCGCCGCGTACGAACCCGCGAAGCCGATCCCGGCGATGATCAGTGCGCCTGTCACGACCACGCCGATGAGCACGCGGTGCATCCGAGTCAGCTGCAGTGGCGCGGCCACTCGTACTCCCCTCCCAGTGCGTGTTGTTGCGCGCACCAGGGTTGCACACTTGTGCGACTCACGGGCGGCCGGACCGGATGCCCCCGGCGGAATCCGGCGGATCAGTCCTTCGACGAGGAGGCGGAGTTCGACGGCGACGGGCTCGCCGAGCCCTCCGTCGTGTCCTTGCCGTCCTGCGCGTCCTTCGAGGCCGAAGCCTTGTCCGACGGCGAACTCGAAGCGGAGGGTGCCGACTTGACGGTGTCACCGTTGGCCTTCGCCACCGACGCCACCGCCTCCGCGGCGGCCTTCTCGGCCTGCTTCACCAGGTCGTCGGCGTCCGGGGTCTTGTCCCCGGCCAGTCCGGCACCGTTGTAGTCCACCGTGACCACGACGTTCGCCACCCGCGCCACGACCGTCTGCTGCTTGAAGGTGCCCTCCTTCTTCTTCAGGTCGTAGCGGACCGCGGTCGCCTCGTCGCCGGTCGCCGACACCGGCTGGGTGGCGGTGTTCTTCGCCCCGTCCGTGGACTTCGCGTCCTGGACCTGCTTGAGGAAGAACTCGTGCGCCTGCTCCTCACCGGTGCCCCGCGTCTGCTCGGAGGTGAAACGCAGCAACGACACGTTCAGCCAGCGGAACTGGGAGCCGTCCACGCCGTGGTTCTCCAGGCTGTCCCACGAGCAGCTGGCCCGCCGGGACAGGTCGCTGGACGTGCCCTCCTTGCCGGAGTCGTCGGCCTTGGGCACCAGGTCGTCCAGGGTCTTGTCCGACAGGACCTTGCAGGCCTCGGGCAGCTTGGCGTAGCGCGCCGGCTGCACCGTCGGCGACGTGCTCGCGCCGGGGCCGGCCGAGGCGCTCGCCTTCCCGGCCTGCGTCGCGCCGGCCTTGTCGCCCGAGCCGGAGCCGGACTCCGAGGAGCAGGCCGCGGCCAGCAGCAGGACGGGGAGGACCGCCGCACCCACAAGGACACGGCCCCGCCGCTTTCCTGGCACAGGGCGCCGGTCACGCTGGTCTCGGTGAGCTGCTCGCTGCATGGTTCCTTCACTCATGACACTCGTGGTTCCTGCGGTCGGAAGGGATCCGCGGGGCCACGGTACGCGGTGCGCCGCTCACATGGTCGTACTCACCCGTCGGTGCTCACCCCGGCGCGGGGCGCACCGGACGGCTCAGCCGCCCAGCGAATCCGCCAGCTGCGCCGCCACTTTCCGGGCCTTGTCCTGCATTTCCTCGCTGTCCGGGACCATGCCGACGACCGCCGGCTGCTCCTCGTACACGACGGTCACGATGACGTTGGACGTGCGGAACGCCACAGTCACCGTGCGCTGCCGGGCCGTCGAACCCGAGCTGCCGAGCCGGTCGTCGAGGAACGCCTCGTCGCCCAGGCCGTCGAGCGTGCGGGACTGCAGGTCGGTCGCGGAGGACGACGGGGACGACGGCGCGGAGGGGGTGGTGGAACCCGAGGGGGAGACGGTCCCGTCGGCGGACATGCCGCCGGAGGACCGGCCGGCGTCCGCGCCCGTGGACGCCCCGGACAGGCCGGCCGCCTTCAGCTTGGCGGCGAAGACCGACTCCGCCTGGCTGGCGTCGCTGACCGTGTTGTCGTAGGAGACGACCCGCTCGAAGTCGACCGAGAGATGATCGGTGGCCTCGGAGGAGTCCGCCGTCCAGCGGCAGCCGACCTTGCGGTCGGTGTCGTAGGTGAGGGTGTTCTCGCCCTCGTAGGCCTGGTCCCGCTGCTGCGGGTCCGCGATCTGCTTGATCCCCGGCAGCAGGGAGTCGAGGGTGCGGTGGCCGACCACGTCGCAGGCCTCCGGCAGCGTGCGGTACTTGCCCGGCTGCGCCTGGGTCTGCGCGGCGCCCGCACCGTCCGGGTTGGCGCCGTCGGTCGTGCCCGCGCCCGACGAGCCGCCCGTGCAACCGGTCAGCAGCAGGGCCGCGAGCAGGGCGGACGCGCCGGGTCCGTAGGCTTTCCGCAGCACGGACGGGCTCCTCTCGTCGAACGGTTCGACGGTGGTCGTGCGCTGGTGATCGCAGGTCCCCGCCGGTAAATCGGTTGCCGGGCGACGGCGTGTGCCGAGAACAATGTGTATCGCACGCACTGCCGTGAGCGCCGGTCCGTTGCCCTGTTTCGTCGACCCTGGCGCCGGTATTGCGCTTCATCACGTTTGTTCTTGTTTTTCTGATTCACGGGGGGCGAAGGCCGACATGTCGTACGTGGAAGTGCCGGGCGCGCGCGTGCCCATCCGTATGTGGGCCGACCCGGCGACGGTCGAGGGCGCGGCGATGCGGCAGCTGCAGAACGTGGCGACCCTGCCGTGGATCCAGGGTCTGGCCGTGATGCCCGACGTCCACTACGGAAAGGGCGCCACGGTCGGTTCCGTCATCGCGATGCGGGACGCGGTGTGCCCGGCGGCGGTGGGCGTGGACATCGGCTGCGGGATGTCGGCGGTGAGGACCTCGCTGACGGCGGACGATCTGCCGGACGATCTGTCCCGGCTGCGGTCGAGCATCGAGCAGGCCGTCCCGGTGGGGCGGGGCATGCACGAGGAGCCCGTCGATCCCCGCGCGTTCCACGGGGTGGCGACGGCCGGGTGGGACGACTTCTGGCGCCGGTTCGACACGGTGGCCGAGGCGGTGCGTTTCCGCCGGGAGCGGGCCGCGGCGCAGCTGGGCACGCTCGGATCCGGCAACCACATGATCGAGTGCTGCCTGGACGACGACGGCGCGGTGTGGCTGCTGCTGCACTCCGGGTCCCGCAACATCGGCAAGGAACTGGCCGAGCATCACATCGGTGTCGCCCGCTCGCTGGCGCACAACCAGGGGCTGGTCGACCGCGACCTCGCGGTGTTCCTGGCCGGCACCCCGGAGATGGACGCCTACCGCAACGACCTGTACTGGGCGCAGGAGTACGCCACGTACAACCGCACACTGATGATGGCCCTGCTCAAGGACGTCGTGCGCCGGGAGTTCGCCAAGGCCCGGCCGGTCTTCGAGCCGGAGATCTCCTGCCACCACAACTATGTGGCCGAGGAGCGCTACGACGGCACTGACCTGCTCGTCACCCGCAAGGGCGCGATCCGGGCCGGCCACGGGGAGTACGGCATCATCCCCGGCTCGATGGGCACCAGTTCGTACATCGTCAAGGGCCTCGGCAACGAGAAGGCCTTCAACTCCGCCTCCCACGGGGCGGGCCGGCGGATGAGCCGCAACGCGGCGAAGCGGCGCTTCACCGTGCGGGACCTCAAGGAGCAGACGCGGGGCGTGGAGTGCCGCAAGGACGCCGGTGTGCTGGACGAGATCCCGCAGGCCTACAAGGACATCGAGCAGGTCATGGCGCAGCAGCGCGACCTGGTCGAGGTCGTGGCGCGGCTCAAGCAGTTCGTGTGCGTCAAGGGCTGACGCCCGACGGGCCGGGCGCCTTGCGCACGGGGGTGTCCGGCCCGTGCGTGGTTCCTCCCGGCGTCGTACGCGGTCGTCGTCCGCGGCGTGCCGCACGCGTCGTGCCGCACGCGTCGTGCGGCGTGCCGCTCACTTCGCGTGCCGCACCGCGTAGATCATCACGAAGGCGACGATGTGGATGCCGAAGAGAAAGTAGCCGAGGTAGTACCAGACGTACCGCTCGCGCTTCTTCTCCAGGGCGAGGTTCTCGCGTTCGGCTGCCCGGGCAGCCTCGTCGTCCGCTGTCATGGCTCACTTCTCCCGGTGGACCTTGGTGTTCGACGCCTGGGCGCGCGGGCGCACGACCAGCAGGTCGACGTTGACATGGCTGGGGCGGGTGACCGCCCAGGTGATGGTGTCGGCGACGTCCTCGGCGGTCAGCGGTGCCGCGACGCCCTCGTAGACCTTCGCCGCCTTCTCGGCGTCACCGCGGAAACGGGTGAGGGCGAACTCCTCGGTCCTGACCATGCCGGGCGCGATCTCGATGACGCGCACCGGCTGCCCGACGATCTCCAGGCGCAGGGTCTCGGCGAGGACATGGGTGCCGTGCTTGGCGGCGACGTAGCCGGCACCGCCCTCGTAGGTGGCGTGGCCGGCGGTGGAGGAGACGACCACCACGGTGCCGTCGCCGCTGGCGATCAGCTTGGGCAGCAGCGCCTGGGTCAGGTTGAGGGTGCCGATGACGTTCGTCTCGTACATGGTGCGCCAGTCGGCGGGGTCGCCGGTGGCGACCGGGTCGGCGCCGAGCGCGCCGCCGGCGTTGTTGACGAGCACGCCGACGGTGGTGAAGGCGGTCGCGAACTCGTCGACCGCGGCCCGGTCGGTGACGTCCAGCTGGTACGCCGTCGCCGAGTGCCCGGCCGCGTTGATCTCCTCGGCCAGTGCCTCGATGCGGTCCTTGCGGCGGGCGGTCAGGACGACCCGGTATCCGGCCTCGGCGAGCTGCCGGGCCGTGGCGGCGCCGATCCCGCTGCTCGCTCCGGTGACAACGGCGATCCGGGAGGCGGCGGGCGGGACGGTGGCCATGCGGGACTCCTCATCGGTCGGCGGTCGGCTCCGCCCAGCGTAGGCGAACCTCAGCCGTTGCCGCGCGGGGCCCACATGATGAGGGCCATGCCGGCGAGGCAGACCAGCGCACCGGCGATGTCCCAGTGGTCGGGCCGGTAGCCGTCGGCCACCACGCCCCACAGGATCGAGCCCGCCACGAAGATCCCGCCGTAGGCGGCGAGGATGCGGCCGAAGTGGGCGTCGGGCTGGAAGGTGGCGGCGAAGCCGTAGGCGCCGAGCGCGAGGACGCCGCCCGTGACCCACAGCCAGCCGCGGTGCTCGCGCACGCCCTGCCACACCAGCCAGGCGCCGCCGATCTCGAAGAGCGCGGCGAGGACGAACAGGGCGGCGGAGCGGAGAAGCACAGGCATGGGGAAAGCCTTGCAGGGGCCCGCGGCCGCCCGGAGGGCCCGCCCGTGGCGACCACCGGCGGCCGTGTTCCTCACGGCCCGGGCTACCGTCGGTCCCTCACCCGGCGGTGCCGGCCACGCGCCGCCCGGCACGGCGGCCGGGCCCGGCCGGCCGGAGACGAGGTACGGATGACGGCGGCGGGTCGGATGCTGGGACGGCGGGAGACGAGGTACGGATGACGGCGGCGGGTCGAACCCTGGGACGGCAGTTCGGATGGCTGTGGACGGCCTACGCCGTCAGCACGTTCGGCACCTGGCTGGCCTTCGACGCGTTCGCGCTGGTCGCGGTGGTGGTGCTGCACGCCGGCCCGGCCGAGGTGGCGCTGCTGGCCGCGGCGGGACCGGCGGTGGGCGC
Organism: Streptomyces thermodiastaticus; assembly: GCF_014656135.1. Taxonomy (GTDB): domain Bacteria; phylum Actinomycetota; class Actinomycetes; order Streptomycetales; family Streptomycetaceae; genus Streptomyces; species Streptomyces thermodiastaticus. Next base: position 91,920 of record NZ_BNBV01000020.1, on the reverse strand, counting down.
GCTGCTGGCCGTGCCGCTCGGGCCGTGGATCGAGTTCCGCCGCAAACGCCCGGTCATGATCGCGGCCGACCTGGTGCGCTGCGTCGTGCTGGTGAGCGTGCCCGTGGCCTTCGCGCTGGGCGGCCTGGGCGTCGGACAGCTGCTGGCGGTGTCGGTGGTGGTGGCCGCGGCGGACATCGCGTTCACCGCGGCGAGCGGCGCGTATCTCAAGAGCCTGGTGCCGCCCGGCGGCCTGCTGGTGGCGTCCAGCCGCTTCGAGTCGACGACCTGGACGGCGAGCGTGCTGGGGCCGCCGGCCGGGGGCGCGCTGGTCGGCTGGTTCGGGCCGGTGGCGACCGTGGCGGCCGACGCGGTCAGCTATCTGCTCTCGGCCGCGGCGATCCGTGCGATCGGCGGCGGCGAGCCCGCACCGGCCGCCGCGAGCCGGGGGCGCACGCGGCTGCGGGCCGGTGATCTGCTCGCGGGCTGGCGGTTCATCCTCACCCATCGCGAACTGCGCCCGCTGTTCTTCAACACCCTCCTGGTCAACGCCCTGATCATGGTGTCCTCGCCGCTGCTGGCCGTACTGATGCTCGGCCCGCTCGGGTTCACGCCGTGGCAGTACGGACTCGCCTTCGCCGTGCCGTGCCTCGGCGGCCTTGCCGGTTCGCGGCTGGCGCGGCGGCTGGTCGCGCGGTACGGGCAGCGCAGGGTGCTGCTCACCGCGGGCGTGCTGCGCGTGTGCTGGCCGGCGGGGCTGGTCCTCGTCCGGCCGGGCGTGCCCGGACTGGTGCTGGTGATGGCGGTCGAGCTGGTGCTGATCTTCTGCTGCGCCGTCTTCAACCCGGTGCTCGCGGCCCACCGGCTGGAGCAGACCCCCGCGGACCGGGTGGCCCGTACGCTGTCGGCCTGGTCCGTCACGGGCAAGGCGGCCACCGCGCTGCTGACCGCGCTGTGGGGTCTGCTGGCCACGCTCACCACCCCGCGCACCGCGATCGGCGCGGCCGGGCTGCTTCTGCTGGCCACGCCGCTGCTGCTGCCGTGGCGCCGGCGCACACCGGGGCCGGACGACCGGCCCGTGCCGGCCGTGGAGGCGGCGCGGGGAGGCGGGACGCCCCGGGCGGCGTGACGAGCAGGCCGTCTGCCACGGCACCGCCGGCGGTGCCGGCCGCGCGGAATACGCAGGGTGCGCGGAATACGCCGGGTGCGACATGGTTCACCGTCGAAGTTGAAGAATGAACAAAGAAGGGCAGCAGGCCGTCGCCGGCCTGGGCGGGCAGGTGTTCATGCGGAAGAACTCCCAGGACGCCGTCCGCGAGTTCCGCCCCTACTTCGACAACGCACCGGTCTACGGCCACGGGCCCTGTCTGGAGGAGTTCACCGCGCAGACCCCGCTGACCGTGGGTTCCCCGCGGCAGGTGATCGAGAAGACGCTGACCTTCCGCGAGTACGCGGGCGACTACCGGCGCCAGCTGTTCCTGATGGACCACGCCGGGCTGCCGCTGAAGACCGTGCTGGAACAGCTGGACATCCTCGGCGAGGAGGTCGTGCCGGTGCTGCGCGAGGAGTTCGCCAAGGCCCGCCCGGCCGGTGTGCCCGACGCACCGACCCACGCCTCGCGGCTGACCGCACAGGCCGGCGCGACGTGAGCGAGGGCGCGCCGCCGTCCCGCGGGGCGCGAGGCACCCCGTCGTCCTTCCCCGGCCACGGCCGGTGAGAGCCGGTAAAACCGGTAAAAAGCGTCACGGCAGCCACCGAGGCCCTGCTGGGAGCCCGGCCGCCTTGGCAGACTGGACGCGTGCCTCAGACTGTGCTGCTCGCCGAAGACGACCGCGCCATCCGCCACGCGCTGGAACGGGCGCTGACCCTGGAGGGCTACGCGGTGACGGCGGTCGCCGACGGAGTGGAGGCGCTGGCGCAGGCGCACAGGAACCCGCCGGACGTCCTCGTCCTGGACGTGATGATGCCCGGCATAGACGGACTGCAGGTGTGCCGGGTGCTGCGCGCGGAGGGCGACCGCACCCCGATCCTGATGCTCACCGCCCTGGTGGAGACCGCGGACCGGATCGCCGGCCTGGACGCCGGCGCGGACGACTACGTCGTCAAGCCGTTCGACGTCGAGGAGGTCTTCGCCCGGCTGCGCGCCCTGCTGCGCCGCACCAGCCCCGCCGCCGTTGCCGCCGCCCCGGCGGGCGCGGCGGAGGCCTCCGGAGCGGCGGGAACGGCGGAGCGGCACGTGGAGGCCGCGGGCATCCGCATCGACGTCCAGGCCCGCCGGGTGTGGCGGGGCAGCCGCGAGATCGAGCTGACCCGCACCGAGTTCGAACTGCTGCACCTGCTGGTCCGCAACGTCGGCATCGTCCTGGACCACTCCACCATCTACGACCGCATCTGGGGCTACGACTTCGGCCCCGGCTCCAAGAACCTCGCCGTGTACGTCGGCTATCTGCGCCGCAAGCTCGACGAGCCGGGCGCGCCGCAGCTCATCCACACCGTGCGCGGGGTCGGATACGTGCTCCGGGAGAACTGAGTGGGCCGCCCGGCGCGGCTGTTCGCCCGGCCCCGGCTGTCGTCGCTGCGCACCACGTTCGCCGTGACCTTCGCCGTGGTCACCGCCGCCGTCACGGTCGTCGTCGGCATCCTGTCCTACGACTCCGCCGCCCGCCTGGTGCGCGTGGACCAGCAGTCGGTGTTCACGCAGGTCGTGCAGGACGTCCGGAACGAGGTACGGCGCTACGACCGGGCTCCCGGGGACTTCTCCTCCACCAGCCCCGGCCACGAGGTGGTCCGGCCCAGTCGCACCGACGTGCAGGTGCTCGGCGCGCAGGGGCAGATCGTGGACCACGGCAGCCCGCAGCTGCCCGTCACCGACGACGACCGGGCCGTCGCCGCCGCCCGCGCGGCCGGGCGGACCGTGCAGCACACGGACGTGGCCGTCGGCGACGACGTGTACCGGATCGCCACCGTCTCGCTCGGCGACGGCCGCGGCGCCGTCCAGATCGCCCAGGAGTTCAGCGACACCGAGGACCTGCTGCGGGAGCTGCAGCAGCGCACCCTCGTGCTGATGGCGATCGTGGTGATCGCGGCCGGACTGTGCGGCTGGTGGCTGGCCCGGCGCATCACCCGCCGGCTCGTGGTTCTCACCTCCGCCGCCGAGAACGTCGCCCGCACCCGGCAGCTCGGCATCCAGGTGCCCGTCACCGGCTCCGACGAGGTGGGCCGCCTCGGCCGGGCCTTCGACCGCATGCTGGGGCGGCTCGCCCAGTCCGAGGAGGACCAGCGCCGCCTGGTCCAGGACGCCGGGCACGAGCTGCGCACCCCGCTGACCTCGCTGCGGACCAACATCACCCTGCTGCGCCGCATCGACGAGCTGCCGCCCGCCACCCGTGACGAACTGGTCGCCGACCTCACCCAGGAGGCGCGCGAACTGACCGACCTGGTCAACGAGCTGGTCGACCTGGCCGCCGGGCAGTCCGACACCGAGCCGCCGCAGCGGGTCGACCTCGCCGAGATCGCCGAGGAGGTGGCCGCCCGCGCCCGCCGCCGCACCGGCCGCGAGATCGTGGTGCGCGCGAGCGGCGACACCACGGCGGACGGCCGGCCCGGCCGGCTTCAGCGGGCGATCTCCAACCTGGTCGAGAACGCGGCCAAGTTCGACCCCGGCGGCACCGCGCCCATCGAGATCGCCGTCTCCGGGCCCGCGCTGCCCGGCGCCGTCCGTGTCGAGGTCCTCGACCGGGGCCCCGGTGTCGCCGCGGGCGATCTGCTGCGCATCTTCGACCGCTTCTACCGCGCCCCCGACGCCCGCTCCCAGCCCGGCTCCGGGCTGGGGCTGTCCATCGTGCGGGAGGTGGCCCTGGCGCACGGCGGAGCACCGTTCGCCTGCGGACGCGAGGGAGGCGGCGCGGTGATCGGCTTCACGGTGGGCGTACCCCCGGACCAGCACGGCGGCCAGGTGTGGGACGGCGGCGCCGAGGGAGACGGGACGGCCGTCCGTGATCATCCGTGCGACGCCGGTGCGGACCGGGTGCACCGGGGGCAGCGGGAGAGCGGCGGAACACCCGGCGCGGCCCGCGGGGTCTGAGGAGAGCCGGAGAGAACTCGGCAACCGGCAGAGGAGAGAACCCGGCAACCGGCAGAACCGAGAGAAGCGAAAGACGGACGGGGCGGACGCTCAGTCCTCGGCGGTGGCCGAGGCGGTCGCTGCGCCGACGGCGGACGGGACCCCGCACATGGCGGGTTCCGCCTCCCGCTCGATGCCGTCCCGACCGGTGCCGTCCCGGCCACCGGCGGTGTTCCCCGTGCCGGTACCGGTGCCGGCGTCGCCGTTCCGGGCGGTGCCCGCGGCGCGCCTGCGGGACGCCGTCAGCAGCCACGTGAGGTTGCCGACCGCGGCGCCCGCCGCCACCGTGGCCACGATCACGCCCGCGGTGGTGAAGCCGCTGGTGAACAGGTGCGGCCGCGGATCGAGGGTGTGCAGGCCGAACCCGCACAGCTCGTGCACGCCGACGGCCGCGAGGACCAGACTCACGACCAGAACCGCGACGGTCGGACCGACCCCGATGCCGTCCTCCTCGTCGGACGGGGAGGACGGGGGCGGACAGTGAGCTTCCTGCATGGTTCGATCCCCCGTGGACGGATGGACGGCGAGCCGGACCCTACAGTACGTAGTGGCCCATCCACGGGTGAAACCGGCCGTCCCCCGCCGCACAGGATCGCCGTCCTCCGCCGCACTTAGGATCGATGCGGGCACACCTGCCCGAGAGCCGATGAGGGGGACCACATGGGCGCTGTCGTCACAGCGGTCAGCAGCAACGGCACCTACGCGTTCACCAAACCGAACCGGGACAGCATCACCCTGCTGGCGGGGCTCGGCGTGGCTGGGGACGTCCACGCCGGTGTGACGGTCAAGCACCGCTCTCGCGTCGCCCAGGACCCCACACAGCCCAACCTGCGACAGGTGCACCTCATCCACGAGGAACTCTTCGACGAGGTCGCCCGCGCGGGCTTCGCGGTGTCCCCGGGGGACCTGGGGGAGAACATCACGACCAGCGGCATCGACCTGCTCGCCCTGCCGGCGGGCACGCTGCTGCACCTCGGTGCGGAGGCGGTCGTGGAGGTCACCGGGCTGCGCAACCCCTGCCGGCAGATCGACGCGTTCCAGCCGGGACTGCTCAAGCAGGTGCTGCGCCGCGAGGAGGACGGCACGCTCGTCCGCAAGGCGGGGATCATGAGCGTCGTCGTGTGCGGCGGTGAGGTCCGCCCCGGCGACACGATCCGGGCCGAGCTGCCCGAGGGGCCGCACCGCCCGCTGGAGCGGGTCTGACCGCCCGGACTGCCGGGGCGCCGCGGCTCACCGCCGGGCCGGTCCGCGCGCCCCGGGCTGCGGGCCGCATCCGCTCAGGGCCACACCAGGCAGTACGGCTGATGCCCCGCCTCGTGCAGCCGCCGGCTGAAGTCCCGCCACTCGCGCAGCAGCCGGTAGACGTCGAACGCGTCGCGGGGGCCGCCCCGGTCGGGCACCGTGGACCAGATGAAGGCGGCCGCGCCGACCGCCTCCTCGCCGATGCCGCGCAACGGATCGACGACCGTCATGGGCAGCTTGACCACCGCGTAGTCGGGGTGCAGGACGACCAGCTCCAGCGGGGGCACCTTGTGCAGGGGGACGCCCTCGATGCCGGTGAGCACCATCGCCGCCATGGTCTCCGGCTTGATCCGGGTGAACATGCCGTTCATGCCCAGCTCGTCGCCGCCGAGTTCCTCGGGGCGCATCGAGAGCGGGACACGTGCCGCGGTCGCGCCGTCCGGCGCGCCGAAGTACTTGTACGTCACCCCCACCCGACCACCATGTCTGCTTCCTGCCCTGAGCCGGTCCAGCCGGTGATCGCTCCGGTGATCGATCCGCCGGTCGAGCCGCTCGGGCTCGTTCGGTGCGCCCTGCTGTTCCTGACGTGCCTCGGCCGAGCCCCCCGCGTCGCGCCGGTGTCTTCCCCGCCGGGCACGTCGAGGACCCAGGTCGTCAGTCCCCTCGCCCAGTCCGCCACCGCGATGCATATCTCCACCCGACTGCTGTTCTAGGTGCGTGCCCGGAGCCGCGCAACCTGATCATCGTGTCAGTGACCTCCCCCGCGGTCGCACGCCGAAACGTGCCTCACAGCAACTCGCCACGGGGACCCGCGCGGCCCTCGACACGACCCTTCGCCCTGTCATACGTACGCGGCGTCCAGTTTCTCAGATGGGCGCGGGGAAGTGGCTGGTTCCGCCGTGCTTCCGTACATCCGGAGAACGTCCGCCGGGCATCCGCCGGACACCCCGGTGCGGCACATCCCCCACCCACTCCGCTCCCGGCTCCCGGGCCCCGCTGGCCTACCCTGAACTGGGTCACTGCCCACCGGCGGATGCACGTCGTCCGGGAACATCCCGAGGAAATCCCGAGGAATCGGAGAAGTCGCAGGTCATGAGCGAACTGCCATATCCATACGAAGCCCCCGCCTCGCAGGCGCTGTTCGACCGTGCGGCGGCCGTCACACCCGGTGGTGTCAACTCCCCGGTGCGTGCCTTCGGCGCCGTGGGCGGTACGCCCCGGTTCATGGTGTCCGGCAAGGGCGCGTACCTGACGGACGCCGACGGGCGGGAGTACGTCGACCTCGTGTGCTCCTGGGGGCCGATGATCCTCGGGCACAGCCACCCGGAGGTGATCGCCGCCGTGCAGGAGGCGGTCGCCCGCGGCACGTCCTTCGGCACCGCCGGTGAGGGCGAGGTGGCGCTCGCCGAGGAGATGGTCGCCCGCGTCGCACCGCTGGAGCAGGTGCGGCTGGTCTCCAGCGGCACCGAGGCCACCATGTCCGCGATCCGGCTGGCCCGCGGCTTCACCCGGCGCAGCAAGGTGATCAAGTTCGCCGGCTGCTACCACGGGCACGTCGACGCGCTGCTGGCCTCCGCGGGGTCGGGTGTCGCCACGTTCGCCCTGCCGGACACGCCCGGGGTCACCGGTGCGCAGGCCGGCGACACCATCGTGCTGCCGTACAACGACCTGGACGCGGTGCGCGCCGCCTTCGCCGCGCACCCGGACGAGATCGCCTGTGTGATCACCGAGGCCTCGCCCGGCAACATGGGCGTGGTGCCGCCGCTGCCCGGCTTCAACCAGGGCCTGCGGGACCTGTGCCGGGAGAACGGCGCGCTGTACATCTCCGACGAGGTCATGACCGGGTTCCGTACCAGCCGGGCCGGCTGGTACGGCGTGGACGGCGTCGAGCCGGACCTGATGACCTTCGGCAAGGTGATGGGCGGCGGGTTCCCGGCCGCGGCGTTCGGCGGGCGCGCCGACGTCATGGCGCACCTCGCGCCCGCCGGCCCCGTCTACCAGGCGGGCACCCTGTCCGGGAACCCGGTGGCCACCGCCGCCGGCCTCGCCCAGCTGCGCCTGCTCGACGACGCGGCGTACGCGCACATCGACGACGTCTCGCAGAAGCTGCGGGCCATGGTGTCCGAGGCGCTGGCCAAGGAGGGCGTGGCGCACACCGTGCAGAACGCCTCCAGCATGTTCTCGGTGTTCTTCACCGACGGCCCGGTGCGCGACTACGACGACGCCAAGGCGCAGCAGACGCACCGCTACACCGCCTTCTTCCACGCGATGCTCGCGCACGGCGTCTACCTGCCGCCGTCCGCCTTCGAGTGCTGGTTCGTCTCCACCGCACACGACGAGCGGGCCCTGGAGCGGATCGCCGACGCCCTGCCGGCGGCGGCGCGGGCGGCCGCGGAGGCGACGGCATGAGCACGCGGGCGGACACCCAGGACATCACCGTCGTCCACCTGATGCGGCACGGGGAGGTGGAGAACCCCGAGGGCATCCTGTACGGGCGGCTGCCCGGCTACCACCTGTCCGACCTGGGCCGGCGGATGGCCGAGCGGGTCGCCGACCACCTCGCCTCCCGGGACGTGACCTACGTGGTGGCCTCGCCCCTGGAGCGGGCGCAGGAGACGGCGACCCCGATCGCCAAGGCGCACGGCCTGGACGTCGCCACCGACGGGCGGCTGATCGAGGCGGCCAACGTCTTCGAGGGCAAGACCTTCGGCGTCGGCGACGGCGCGCTGCGCCGGCCCGCCAACTGGAAGTACCTGGTCAATCCGTTCAAGCCGTCCTGGGGCGAGCCGTACATCGACCAGGTGGTGCGGATGACGGCCGCGCTGAACGCGGCGAAGGACGCCGCGCGCGGGCACGAGGCGGTGGTGGTCAGCCACCAGCTGCCCATCTGGATCGTGCGCTCCTACGTGGAGCGGCGGCGGCTGTGGCACGACCCGCGCAAGCGGCAGTGCACGCTGGCCTCGCTGACCACGTTCACGTACCAGGGCGACCGGATCGTCTCGGTCGGCTACACCGAGCCGGCCCGCGACCTGGTGCCCGCCCACCTGCTGGCGGGGGCCAAGCCGGTGAAGGGACAGGGCAAGGCGTTCGGGGCGTAGCCCGTGCACCGTGACGGGTGACGCACCCACCGTCACCGTCGCACGGCATACCCGTGATCGTTACGATCTCCGTACATCGGCGGGTCAACCGCTGCCGTCGCCGCGTCCTCTGTGTGGGTGACCACTGCAGAGGACGCGACGATCGGGGATCTCATGCGCACCTTCACCCGGAGGGCACTGCTCGGGCTCGGCGCGACAGCCGCCGCTGCCGGGCTCGCGGGCTGCGGCAGCCTGCACGCCACCGGCACATCCGGCCGGACCGGCACTTCCGGCGCCGGTGCGACCGGCAAGCGCACGGTGCGGCCGGCCAGGCCGATCGGCGACGGCTCGACACAGTTCACCGGAGAGCAGCCGCACCAGCCCACCGCGCCCGTGCCGCTGGAGCCGGGCCAGACCCCGCCCCAGTTCGTCGTCTTCTCCTGGGACGGGGCCGGCGAGGTCGGCAACGGCCTCTTCCCGCGCTTCCTGGACCTCGCCAAGGAGCACGGCGCGAGCATGACCTTCTTCCTCTCCGGGCTCTACCTGCTGCCGGAGTCGAAGAAGCGCCTGTACGACCCGCCGAACAACCCGCGCGGTGCCTCCGACATCGGCTACCTGACCGACGAGCACATCAAGTCCACGCTGGCCAACGTCCGCCGCGCCTGGCTGGAGGGCCACGAGATCGGCACCCACTTCAACGGCCACTTCTGCTCCGGCTCGGGCTCGGTGGCGAACTGGACGCCGGCGCAGTGGCGCAGCGAGATCGACCAGGCGAAGTCGTTCGTGAAGCAGTGGCGGACCAACACCGGCTGGCACGACCTGCCCTCCCTGCCGTTCGACTACGACAAGGAACTGGTCGGCGGCCGCACCCCCTGCCTGCTCGGCCAGGACCAGCTGCTGCCCACCGCCCGCGAGCTGGGCTGGCGCTACGACGCCTCCTCGCCCGGCGGCCGCCAGGTGTGGCCGGTCAAGCGAATGGGGATATGGGACCTCCCCCTGCAGCAGATACCTTTTCCCGGCCGCTCGTTCGAGGTCCTCTCGATGGACTACAACATGCTGGCCAACCAGTCGGTGAACTCGACCAAGGCCCCCAGCTACAACTACCCCGGCTGGCGCCGCCAGTCCGCCCAGGCCTACATCGCGGGCTTCGAGCGCGCGTACCAGACCAACCGGGCGCCGTTCTTCGTCGGCAACCACTTCGAGCAGTGGAACGGCGGCATCTACATGGACGCCGTGGAGGAGGCCGTCCGCTACATCGCGCGCAAGAAGGAGCAGGGCGCGGACGTGCGCCTGGTCTCCTTCCGGCAGCTCGTCGACTGGCTGGACGTGCAGAAGCCCGAGGTGCTCGCCAAGCTGCGCACCTTGGAGGTCGGGCAGAAGCCGGCCGGCGGCTGGAAGGAGTTCCTGAAGGAGACGCCGGCCACCGGTACCGCTGGGGCAGACGAGACGCAGCACGCCGCCTGAAATGCGGTTTTCCGCCCGGCAGGGGGGTGCCCGAGATCCCCGGATGGGGCATGCGAAACTTTTCACATGAGTGCCGCATGCCGCGCCCCCCAGCGCTCGAACCGGGCAAACCGTTCGCTCCGTCCGCGCACCGCCCGCAGCCGCGCCGCCCTGCTCGCCGCCGGCTCGGCCGTCGCGGCACTCGTCCTGACCGCGTGCGGCTCCGGAGGCACCTCCGGCGGCGGAGGCAACACCAACTTCATCACCGGCTCCGACGGCATCGCCACGGTGAAGAAGAGCGAGCGCAAGCCCGCACCCGACCTGTCCGGCACCACCATCGACGGCAAGCACCTCGACCTCGCCTCGTACAAGGGCAAGGTCGTCGTGCTCAACGTGTGGGGCTCGTGGTGCTCGCCCTGCCGGGCCGAGGCGCCGAACCTGGCCAAGGTCGCCCGCGAGACCGCGTCCAAGGGGGTGCAGTTCGTCGGCATCAACACCCGCGACACCAGTACCCAGCCGGCCCGGGAGTTCGAGAAGAACTTCGACGTGCCGTACCCGAGCCTGTACGACCCGACGGGCAAGCTGATGCTCCGCTTCAAGAAGGGCACGCTCAACCCGCAGCTCATCCCGAGCACGCTCGTCATCGACCGGGACGGCAGGATCGCGGCCCGCGCGCTGCAGGCGCTCAGCGAGGACAAGCTGCGGAAGATGCTCGACCCGGTCGTCGCGGAGAAGTGAGCCGTCGTGCTACTGGCCGCAGCCACTGACCCCAACCAGACGGTGTTCAGCGGAGCCCTCCTGCTCGCGCTGCCCATCGCGCTGCTCGGCGGGCTCGTGTCCTTCTTCTCGCCGTGCGTGCTGCCGCTCGTGCCCGGCTATCTGTCCTATGTGACGGGCGTCACCGGCACCGATCTGGCCGAGGCCCGGCGCGGGCGGATGGCCACCGGTGCCGCGCTGTTCGTGCTCGGCTTCACCGTGGTGTTCGTCTCCGGCGGCGCGCTGTTCGGATTCTTCGGCCAGACCCTGCAGGACTACAAGGGCGTCCTGTCCAAGGTGCTCGGCGTGATCATGATCCTCATGGGGCTGTTCTTCATGGGGGCGCTGCCCTGGATCAGCCAGCGGGAGTTCCGCCTGCACCGGCGCCCCGCCGCCGGGCTGGTCGGCGCCCCCGTGCTCGGTGCCCTGTTCGGGGTCGGCTGGACCCCGTGCATCGGCCCCACCCTCGCCTCCGTCGTGGCCCTGTCCTCCAACCAGGCCAGCGCCGGACGCGGCGCCCTGCTGACCGTCGCCTACTGCGCCGGCCTCGGCATACCGTTCGTGCTCACCGCGGTCGCCTTCCGCAAGGCGCTCGGCGCCTTCGGCTGGGTCAAGCGCCACTATGTCTGGGTGATGCGCCTCGGCGGCACGATGATGATCGTCACCGGCCTGCTGCTGCTGACCGGTGTCTGGGACCGGCTGGTGCAACAGATGCAGACCTGGTCCACCGGCTTCACTGTGGGGATCTGATCCATGAGCAAGACGACACCGGACACCGGCGCCGAGCAGAACCCGGCCGCCGCGCCCGCCGGCGCGGACGACCTGGGCGCGGCCGGCGCGCAGCTGTCCACCGCCCCCACCGAGACGGCCGTTCCCGGCTCCTTCGGCGGCAACCGTGCCCCCGGCCTCGCCGGCTGGCTCGCCTGGACGGCGCGCGAGATCACCGGCTGGGTGCGCTGGTTCTGGCGGCAGCTGACCTCCATGCGGGTCGCGCTGCTGCTGCTGTTCCTGCTCTCCCTCGGCGCCATCCCGGGCTCGCTGATCCCGCAGAACGGCAGCGACGCGCTGAAGGTCGAGGAGTTCAAGCAGGCCCACAAGACCCTCGGGCCCCTCTACGACAAGCTCGGCCTGTTCCACGTCTACAGCTCGGTGTGGTTCTCCGCGATCTACATCCTGCTGTTCGTCTCGCTCATCGGCTGCATCGTCCCGCGCACCTGGCAGTTCGCCGGACAGCTGCGCGGCCGCCCGCCCGGCGCCCCGCGGCGGCTGAACCGGCTGCCCGCGTATGCCACCTGGCGCACCGACGCCGCACCCGAGCAGGTGCGCGAGGCCGCGCTGAGGATCCTCAAGCGGCGGCGGTTCCGCGCCCACACCGCCGGTGACGCCGTCGCCGCCGAGAAGGGCTATCTGCGCGAGGCCGGCAACCTGCTGTTCCACGTCTCGCTGATCGTGATGCTGGTCGCCTTCGCCTGCGGCCAGCTGTTCAAGACCGAGGGCGACAAGCTGATCGTCGAGGGCGACGGCTTCGCCAATACGCTCACTCAGTACGACGACTTCAAGTCGGGCAACCTGTTCGACGACGACAGCCTGGTGCCGTTCAGCTTCACCCTGAAGAAGTTCACCGGCACCTACGAGCGCAGCGGCCCCAACAAGGGCACCGCGCGCACCTTCGAGGCCGACGTCGAGTACAGCAAGGGCGCCGACGGAAAGCCCCAGCACAAGACCATCAAGGTCAACCACCCGCTGGAGGTCGACGGCGCCAAGGTCTACCTCGTCAGCCACGGGTACGCCCCGACCGTCACCGTCCGCGACGGCAAGGGCAAGGTGATCTACCACCAGGCCGTGCCGCTGCTGCCGCTCGACGCCAACGCGACCTCGCAGGGCGCGATCAAGGTCATGGACGGCTACACCAACCCGCAGGGCAAGAAGGAGCAGCTGGGCTTCGCCGCGTTCTTCGTGCCCACCTTCGGGGGCGCCGGCCAGGACTCGATGTTCTCGCAGTTCCCCGGCCTGGACTTCCCGGTGCTGGCGCTGGGCGCCTACCACGGCGACCTGGGCGTGGACGCGGGCGTGCCGCAGAACGTCTACCAGCTGGACACCAAGAACCCGAACCTGAAGCCGTTCAAGGACGACCAGGGCAACATCCTCAAGGCCCGCCTGCTGCCCGGCGAGACCATGCGGCTGCCGGGCGGCGCCGGCTCCATCACCTTCGAGAAGGACATCAAGGAGTGGGCCGGCTTCCAGATCGTCCAGCAGCCCGGCCAGGGCTGGGCGCTGACCGGCGCCGTCGCCGCCCTTGCCGGACTGGCCGGCTCGCTGTTCATCCAGCGGCGCCGTGTCTGGGTGCGGGCCGTGCCCGGTGCCGACGGCGTGACGGTCGTCGAGGTCGCCGGCCTGGGCCGCAGCGAGTCCGCCAAGCTGCCCGAGGAGATCGGCGACCTTGCCGCCCTGGTCCACGACACGGCACCCACCCGCAACGACGCCGACTCCGACGCCGACTCCGACGCCGCCCCCGACCGGAGGCCGGACGCCGCCACCCCCGTACCCGCCGAAGGGGAGCAGAAGAAGTGACACTCGCCGCACCCATCCAGCTGGCCGCCACGGTCAACGAGCATCTCGCGCAGATCAGCAACACGCTGATCTACTCCGCGATGGCCGTCTACACCCTGGCGTTCTTCGCGTACATCGCGGAATGGCTCTTCGGCAGCCGCAGCAAGGTGGCCCGCACCGCCGCCGCGCTGACCGCGCCGAAGACGCAGGAGACGGCCGCCGCGGCGCAGGGCCCGGCGGTGACGGTGAAGTCCGCCGGCGGCACCGCCGTCCTGGAGCGGCCCAAGGTCGTCGTCCGCTCCGCGGCCGGCTCCCGCGACGTGCCCGACGGCCCCGGCGCGCACGGCGGCGACCAGCAGGGCGACCTGTACGGGCGCATCGCCATCTCCCTGACCACGCTGGCCTTCGTCGTGGAGGCGGCCGGTGTCGTCGCCCGCGCGGCGTCCGTGGAGCGGGCGCCGTGGGGCAACATGTACGAGTTCAACATCACCTTCTCCACGGTCGCGGTCGGCGTGTATCTCGCCCTGCTCGCCCTGAAGAAGAACGTGCGCTGGCTCGGCCTGTTCCTGACCGCCACGGTCCTGCTCGACCTCGGCCTCGCGGTCACCGTCCTGTACACGGCCAGCGACCAGCTGGTCCCGGCGCTGCACTCGTACTGGCTGTACATCCACGTCTCCACCGCGATCCTGTGCGGCGCGGTCTTCTACGTGGGCGCGGTCGGCACCCTGCTGTACCTGTTCAAGGACTCCTACGAGAACAAGCTGGCCACCGGCGGCACCCCCGGCCGTTTCGCCTCCTCGGTGCTGGAGCGGCTGCCCGCCTCGGCGACCCTGGACAAGTTCTGCTACCGCGTGAACGCGGCCGTCTTCCCGCTGTGGACGTTCACGATCATCGCGGGCGCCATCTGGGCCGAGTCCGCCTGGGGCCGCTACTGGGGCTGGGACCCCAAGGAGACCTGGGCGTTCATCACCTGGGTCGCCTACGCCTGCTACCTGCACGCCCGTTCCACGGCCGGCTGGAAGGGCCGCAAGGCCGCGTACATCGCGCTGATCGCCTTCGCCTGCTGGCTGTTCAACTACTACGGCGTGAACATCTTCGTCGGCGGCAAGCACTCCTACGCGGGCGTGTGAGCCCGCACGGCGTGTGACACCCGCCGGGCGCCGGGCGCGCCCGGCGGACGGGCCGGTCTCGTCCCCGCGACACAGGTCGGGGGCGGGCCGGTCCGCCGCATGTGCGGCACATGTGCGCGCCGCGGCGCGGCGCGGCAGGCTGGTGTCATGACCGGATCCGTCGAACAGGGCACCAGCCAGGTCCACGGGAACACCCACCTGCTCCACTTCCTGGTGCGGCTTCCCCGGCCCATGGAGGCGGTCTGGCCGGCGCTGTCCACCCCCGACGGGCTCGCGGCATGGTTCACCGTCGCCGAGGAACTCCAGCCCCGGCTCGGCGGCGCGGTCACGCTGCGCGGCCTGGGCAGCGGCCGGATCACCGCCTGGGACGTGGACCGGATCGCCGAGTACACCCTCGAAGACGGCGGCCGCCTCCGCTTCCACCTGGAGCGGGACGGCGACACCGCCTCCGTGCTGCGCTTCACCCACGAGTTCCGGGGCGAGACCTCCTCGGAGGCGGCCTGGCGGGCCCGCTTCGAGCGGCTGGTCGAGCAGCTGAGCCGGGCGTAGCCGGGTGTGCTGCCCCGGGGACGTCGGTGCAGCGGCACCGCGCGGAGATGCCGGTCGCGGGTGACGCATCACCGACGGCTCCTCAGTGGTGCACTCGTCATCAGTGCACTCGTCGCTCTATGTGCTGGTCCGAATACGGTTGCGTACACGGGGTGTTGACCGTGAGGCGCCGTCACGCCGAGGCGGGGCCCCGGTGCCGCGGCGGGCGCGGGGCGTGGCCGATACTGGGACGCATGGCTTACGACGATCTTCGCTCGCTGCTCAGGGCACTGGAGCGCGACGGCGACCTCAAGCGCGTCAAGGTGGAGGTCGACCCGTACCTGGAGGTCGGGGAGATCGTCGACCGGGTGCAGAAGTCCGGCGGTCCGGCTCTGCTGTTCGAGAACGTCAAGGGCTCGGCCATGCCGCTCGCCATGAACGTCTTCGGCACCGACCGGCGCCTGCTCAAGGCGCTCGGCCTGACGTCCTACGACGAGATCGGCGAGAAGATCGGCGGGCTGCTGCGGCCGGAGCTGCCGCACGGTTTCGTCGGCGTGCGGGACGCCTTCGGCAAGCTCGGCGCGATGGCGCACGTGCCGCCGAAGAAGGTGAAGGAGGCCCCCGTCCAGGAGGTCGTCCTGCGCGGCGACGAGGTCGACCTGAACGCGCTGCCGGCGCTGTTCACCTGGCCCAAGGACGGCGGCTCCTTCTTCAACCTGGGCCTGACCCACACCAAGGACCCCGAGACGGGCATCCGCAACCTCGGGCTGTACCGGCTGCAGCGCCACGACCGGCGCACCATCGGCATGCACTGGCAGATCCACAAGGACAGCCGCAACCACTACCAGGTGGCGGCGCGCCGGGGCGAGCGGCTGCCGGTCGCCATCGCCTTCGGCTGCCCGCCCGCTGTCACCTACGCCGCGACCGCGCCGCTGCCCGGGGACATCGACGAGTACCTGTTCGCCGGGTTCGTCGCGGGCAAGCGGATCGAGATGGTCGACTGCAAGACCGTGCCGCTGCAGGTCCCGGCGAATGCCGAGGTCGTCCTGGAGGGCTGGCTGGAGCCCGGCAGGATGCTGCCGGAGGGCCCCTTCGGCGACCACACCGGCTTCTACACCCCCCAGGAACCCTTCCCCGCGCTGACCATCGACTGCGTGACGATGCGCAGGCGCCCGCTGCTGCAGTCGATCGTGGTCGGCCGTCCGCCCACGGAGGACGGCCCGCTGGGCCGCGCGACGGAGCGCTTCTTCCTGCCCCTGCTGAAGATCATCGTGCCGGACATCGTGGACTACCACCTGCCCGAGGCGGGCGGCTTCCACAACTGCGCGATCGTCTCCATCGACAAGAAGTACCCCAAGCACGCCCAGAAGGTCATGCACGCCATCTGGGGCGCGCACATGATGTCCCTGACCAAGCTGATCGTGGTCGTCGACGCCGACTGCGACGTGCACGACCTGCACGAGGTCGCCTGGCGGGCCCTGGGCAACACCGACTACGCCCGCGACCTCACGGTCGTCGAAGGCCCCGTCGACCACCTCGACCACGCCTCCTACCAGCAGTTCTGGGGCGGCAAGGCGGGCATCGACGCGACAAGGAAGCTGCCCGAGGAGGGCTATACCCGCGACGGCGGCTGGCCTGAGATGGTGGTCTCCGACCCGGAGACCTCCGAACGGGTGACGCGACGTTGGAAGGAGTACGGACTGTGAAGGACACCGGCATGATGGTGTGCGGCAGCGCGGAGACGGCGTTTCCCCGCCGTCGCGGGGGCGATCCGGAGTACGGACTGTGAGCTCCGCGTCCGCGGCGATCCCTCAGCCGGGACGCACCAAGGCGTTCCTGCGCCTGGTCATGATCGAGCACTCGGTGTTCGCCCTGCCCTTCGCCTACATCGCCTCCCTCACGGCGATGTACGAGTGGGACAGGAACATCCACTGGGGCCGGCTGCTCCTGGTCACCGTCTGCATGGTGGGCCTGCGCACCTTCGCGATGGCCGTCAACCGGATCATCGACCGCGAGATCGACGCCCGGAACCCGCGCACCGCCCACCGCGAGCTGGTCACCGGCGCGATGAGCGTGCGCCACGCCTGGACCGGCGCGCTGATCGCCCTGGCGGTCTTCCTGGTGGCCGCGGGCCTGCTCAACCCGTTGTGCCTGGCCCTGTCGCCGGTCGCGGTGATCCCGATGGTGGTCTACCCCTACGGCAAGCGGTTCACGAACTTCCCGCAGGCCATCCTCGGCCTCGCGCAGGCCATGGGCCCGGTCGGCGGCTGGCTCGCCATCAGCGGCGCGTGGTCCTGGACCGCGGTGATCCTCGGTCTCGCCGTCGGCATCTGGATCGGCGGCTTCGACCTGATCTACGCCTGCCAGGACGTCGAGACCGACCGCCGCATCGGCGTGAAGTCGGTCCCGGCCCGCTTCGGCATCCCCGCCGCGATCTGGGGCGCCCGCGTCTGCCACACCGTCACCACGGCCCTGTTCGTCTGGTACGCCCTGGCCACCCACGCCGGTGCGTTCTTCTGGCTGGGCCTGGTCATCGTCGCGGGTGCGTTCGTCTACGAGCACTCCATCGTCCGCCCGCACGACCTGACGCGCCTCAACCGGGCGTTCTTCAGCGTCAACGGCTTCATCGGCATCGCCCTGTTCCTGTGCGCGCTGATCGACCTGCTGGTGCGGGGGCTGAGCGTCTGAGTACGGCCTGCCCCGCGCGTCGCGGAGCCGACCGCCGACTGCTGTGCTTGAGCCCTGCGCCTGGTTCTCACCGGGGGTGGACCGCTGCTGTGCTCCGTGATCCTCGATGGCACGGCCCACCCCCACCGGCGCGGACCGCGTTCGCCCTGTCGCCCGGCATTCCGGGTGCCTGCCTCGGCGCCGGGCCCCGCCGTCAGTCGGTGGCTTCCGCTTCGGCCGCCGCGCGGGCCTTGCGCAGGATCTCCAGGGCATCAGGAGAGACGAAGGAACCCATGCCGATCTCCGTGTAGACGAGACCCTCCTTCTTCAGGCCCATGTTCACCTTCGCGGCGGTCGCCGTCGCGACACCGCCCGGCTTCCCGTCGACCCCGGGACGGCCCACCGGTCCTGAGAGCCGTGCGCGCACCGGTAGGCTCAAGATGTGAACGCAGGAGAAACGCAGCGGACGCCTTGGATCGTGGGGGTGTCCGGCGCGTCCGGCACCCCGTACGCGGCTTCTGTGCTGCGTGCGCTGCTTCAGGCGGGGGAGAGCGTCGACCTGGTGGTCAGCCGGGCCTCGCGGCTCACCCTGCGCGACGAGACCGGCATCTCCTTCCGGGACGCCCACTGGCAGGACGATCTGCGGGAGTGGCTGTCCCGGGGTGCCGACGGCAAGCCCGGCACCTTCGACGCGGACATCACCGGCGTGCGCTACTGGAGCGCCGGTGACCTGGCGGCCGGGCCGTCCTCCGGGTCGTACCCGGCGAAGGGCATGCTGATCGTGCCGGCCTCCACGGCCTGTGTGGCGGGGGTCGCCCTCGGGCTGTCGAAGGACCTGCTGCAGCGGGCGGCGAGCGTGACCCTGAAGGAGGGCCGGCCGCTCGTGGTGGCCGTTCGGGAGACCCCGTTGAGCGGTCAGACGCTGCGGCAGCTGGCCGCGCTGGACGACGCGGGTGCCACCGTCCTGCCCGCCTCGCCCGCTTTCTACGCCGGCGCGACGCACATCCAGCACCTGGTGGACTTCGTCGCCGGCCGCGCTCTGGACGCGGTGGGGGTGCCCCACCGCCTCTACCACCGCTGGGAGGGTGAACTGGGCGGCGCCCGGAGTGCGTGAGCCGGCCGTGGACGGCGGCGGCGCACCCCCAGGCAGCGCCTCGGACCGAGGACCCCGGACACCTCCAGCCAGACACCTGCAGACATCTCTCAGATCCCTCACCGGATCTCTTCAGCGGAAGGCTTCGATCGCATGGACGCGGTGGACAGGCAGCTCATCCAGGCCCTGAGGGAGAACGGCCGGGCCTCCTACGCGGAGCTGGGACGCCTCGTCGGCCTGTCGGGACCGAGCGTCACCGACCGCATCAACCGGCTGGAGGCGGCCGGCGTCATCACCGGCTACCGGGCCACCGTGAACGCCGCCTCGCTCGGCCTGGGCGTCACCGCCCTGGTCGGCATCTCCCTGTCCGACGCCGCCGACCACGAGGACGTCGCCCAGCGGTTGAAGGACCTCCCGGAGATCGAGGACTGCTGGTTCATCGCCGGTGACGACTCCTTCATGCTCAAGGTCCGCGCCACGGACGTGGACGGCCTGGAGAGCATCGTCCGGCGGCTGTCCGGCACCAAGGGCGTCTCGCGGACCCGCACCACCATCGTGCTGTCCACGAAGTGGGAGAACCGGGTGGGCGATCTGCCCGAAGAGGTCTGAGCCGCCAGGCGTACGGTGGTCCCAGTCTGTCTGGAAAGAGGTGTTCGCATGGACGTCGGGCTCAAGCGCGAGCTGGAGGAGAAGGTCCGCTCCGGGGAGCGGTTGACCCGTGAGGACGGCATCGCGCTGTACGAGTCGGACGACCTGGCGTGGCTGGGCGGCCTCGCGCACGAGGTGCGGACGCGGAAGAACGGCGACGTCGTCTACTTCAACGTCAACCGTCACCTCAACATGACCAACGTGTGCACGGCGTCGTGCGCGTACTGCTCCTTCCAGCGCAAGCCGGGCGAGCAGGACGCGTACACCATGCGCATCGAGGAGGCGGTGCGGCTCGCCAAGGAGATGGAGGGGGAGAACCTCACCGAGCTGCACATCGTCAACGGCCTGCACCCCACGCTGCCCTGGCGGTACTACCCGCGCTCGCTGCGGGAGCTGAAGAAGGCCCTGCCGGGTGTGTCGCTGAAGGCGTTCACGGCCACCGAGATCCACCACTTCGAGAAGATCTCCGGGCTGAGCGCGAGCGAGATCCTCGACGAGCTGATCGACGCCGGCCTGGAGTCGCTGACCGGCGGCGGCGCCGAGATCTTCGACTGGGAGGTCCGGCAGCACATCGTGGACCACGACACCCACTGGGAGGACTGGTCCCGCATCCACCGGCTGGCGCACGAGAAGGGTCTGAAGACCCCGTGCACCATGCTCTACGGGCACATCGAGGAGCCCCGCCACCGGGTGGACCATGTGCTGCGGCTGAGGGAGCTTCAGGACGCCACCGGGGGTTTCCAGGTCTTCATCCCGCTGCGCTACCAGCACGACTTCGTCGACATGAAGGACGGCAAGATCCGCAACCGTCTGCAGGCCCGCGCGAAGATGGCGACCGGCGCGGAGGCGCTGAAGACGTTCGCCGTCTCCCGTCTGCTGTTCGACAACGTCCCGCACGTGAAGGTGTTCTGGGTGATGCACGGGGTGCAGACCGCCCAGCTGGCCCTGCAGCACGGCGCGGACGACATGGACGGCTCGGTCGTCGAGTACAAGATCACGCACGATGCGGACAACTTCGGCACGCCGAACAAGCTGACCCGCGAGGACCTGCTGGAGCTGATCCGCGACGCGGGCTTCCGCCCGGTGGAGCGCAACACGCGCTACGAGGTCGTCCGGGAGTACGACGGCCCGGACCCCGACCGCCGCGAGGCCCCGCAGCCCATGCGGGTGTGAGAAGGACCGCAGGCCGTGCCGGGCGTGCACCGGCCCGGCACGGCCAGTGCGCGGGCAACGGGTGCGGGAGCACCCAGGCGAAGGCGTAGGTCCTGCCTGACCTGGGCCGTGTGTCCGGCGATGGGCCTCTCGCCACCCCGCTGCGGGGCCCGCGGGCGGCCGTGCTTCACTGGACAGTGCCCCTCGGGACCTCCGGCCGGCCGCTCGCGCAGGGGGCCGTCCCCCCACGGAACGGAAGAGTGGATTGAGATGCTCCGCTACACGCTGATGCGCCTCGGGATCTTCTTGGGCTGCCTCGTGGTGGTCTGGGGACTCGTCTACTCCGGCATCTTCCCGTCCGGCCGCAACGGCTCCAACGGCTGGTGGGTCCTGCTGCTCGCCCTGGTGATCTCCGCGCCGATCAGCTTCGTCGTCCTGCGCAAGGAACGCGACCGGGCGTCGATGAAGGTCGCCGAGCGCGTCGACCGGATGAAGGCGACCATGCGGGCCAGCGCGGGCGTCGAGGACGAGGCGGACGAGCAGGCCCGGACCGAGGCCGACGCGGCACGCTCCGAGGCGTCCAAGGCGTCCTGACGACGGGGACCGAGCGGCCCGCGCCCCACGCTCACGCGGGCAGCTCGTGCACCTCGCCCACCAGGTGGGTGCGGGACGCGTCCGCCGAGCGCAGCGCGAAGCGCCCGGTGCCGTCGGCGGCGTGGACGACCGTACCCGGCAGCAGCACCGGGGCCTTGAACTCCACCCGCACCGAGGCGGCCTCGGGCGTGCCGTGCGCGGCCAGGCAGCGGGCCGCGGTCCACATGCCGTGCGCGATCGCCCGCGGGAAGCCGAACAGGCGTGCGGTGAGCGGGTGCATGTGGATCGGGTTGCGGTCCCCGGACGCGGCACCGTAGCGCCGCCCCAGGTCGCCGGGCAGCGTCCACCGGTCCACCTCGGGCAGCGGCGTCCGCGCGGCGGAGCCCGGGCCGGATCCGCCGGCGGCGGGTGCGGAACCGTCCGCGGTGCGGTGGCGGGCCAGATAGGTGCTCGCCGACTCCCACACCACGGTGCCGCCCGCGCGCAGCACGGTGACGACGGTGGCCTCGGTGCCGCGCCGGTGCGGTGCGAGTCCGGCGACGTGCACGGCCAGCTCGTAGGCGTCCGTGGCGGGCAGAGCGGCGTGCCGGGTGATCTCGATCGAGGTGTGGACCAGGCCGAGCAGCGGCAGCGGGAAGTCCCGGCCGCTCATCAGCCGCATGGCGAGCGGGAATCCGAGCACATGCGGATAGGTGACCGGCAGGGTGCCGTCCTCGGGGAAGCCGCAGATGCTCCGGTAGGCGGCGAGCCGTGCCGCGTCGGCCCGGGCGGAGGGCAGCACCAGCCGGGTGCGCGGGCAGGGGGCGTCGGGGCGGGCCCGCCGCAGCGGGGAGCGCAGCGCGCCCCGCAGGAGCAGCGGTGCGAGGGCGGGCGGCCGGCCGAGGACGACGGGGGAGAGGTCCGGGCGGCCGGGGCCGGACGCGGTACGGCTGGGTTCGGTGCCGGTCATCTCTCAGGCCCCCAGCAGGCTCTGGCCGCAGACGCGGACGACCTGGCCGTTGACGCCGCCGGAGGCCGGGTGGGCGAGCCAGGCGGTGGTCTCGGCGACGTCGACGGGCTGCCCGCCCTGGGCGAGGGAGTTCATCCGGCGGCCCGCCTCGCGGATGAACAGCGGGATCGCGGCCGTCATCGTCGTCTCGATGAAGCCGGGGGCGACCGCGTTCACGGTGACCGCGTGCTCGGCCAGCGCACGCGGGGCCAGGGCGCGCACCAGGCCGACGATCCCGGCCTTGCTCGCCGCGTAGTTGGTCTGGCCGGCGTTCCCGGCGAGCCCCGCGATGGAGGCGGTGGCCACGATCCGGCCGCCGGGCCGCAGGGTGCCCGCCGCGAACAGCTCGTCGGTGATCCGCAGGACGCTCGCGAGGTTCACCTCCAGCACCGGATTCCAGCGCTCCGCGGGCATGTTGACCAGGCGCCGGTCCCGGGTGATGCCCGCGTTGTGGACGAGGACGTCCAGCCCGTCGGGCAGGGCCGCGGCGATCCGCGCTCCGGCGTCGGCGGCGGTGACGTCCAGCGGCAGCGCGGTGCCGCCGAGCCGTTCGGCCACGCGGCGGGCGTCCGCCTCCGCCTGGGGCACGTCCAGGACGACGACCTTGGCGCCGTCGCGGGCGAGGGTCTCGGCGACCGCCTCGCCGATGCCGCGGGCGGCACCGGTGACCAGGGCGGTGCGGCCGGCCAGCGGGCGCGACCAGTCCTCGGGCGCGGTGGGCTCGTGGCCGGCGATGTGGACGACCTGGCCGCTGACGTAGGCCGATTTCGGGGAGAGCAGGAACCGCAGGGTGGACTCGGCGGCACGGGCGTCGTCGAGCCGCACCAGGTTGACGGTCCTGCCCCGGCCGATCTCCTTGCCGAGGGAGCGGGTGAAGCCCTCCAGCGCCTGCTGGGCGGCGGACTGGTGGTGGTCGGCGGGATCGAGCGGGGCACCGAGGACGACCACCCGTCCGCCGGCCCGGACGGACCGGACGACCGGGTGGAGAGCGGCGTGCACCTCGGCGAGCGCGGCGACGTCCCGCACCCCGGTGGCGTCCAGCACCACGGCGGCCGGGTCGCGGTCCCCGGCGGGCAGCCCGGTGCGGTCCAGGACCGGCGCGAGGTCGAGCGCGGAGGTGCCCGCGGTCAGGTGCAGCAGCGGGCCGTCGAGCCCGGGATGCTCCGGTGACCAGCGGCGCAGGGCGGTCGGCTGGGGCAGGCCGAGGCGGCGGGTGAGGAAGCGGCCGGGCGCGGTGGCGGTGAAGCGGAGGTAGCGGTCGGCCATGATGTCCGTCTCCCACGGGTCGACAGGTGCTGCGATACGCGTGCTCTGCGTTACTGTTACCGGCGGTAAGCCTACAGACGGGTGAGGAGCAGGTCGAGATGAGTCCCCTTCAGCCCATGGCCCGGCAGGTCCGCCGGGTGGCGGTCGTCGGCGGTGTCCGCATCCCGTTCGCCCGCTCCGACGGCCCCTACGCCACAGCCTCCAACCAGGAGATGCTCACCGCCGCCCTGGACGGCTTGGTCGAACGCTTCGAGCTGACCGGGCCGGGCGCGGTCGGCGAGTTCGTCGCCGGCGCCGTCCTCAAGCACAGCCGCGACTTCAACCTCGCCCGTGAGACCGTCCTCGGCTCGCGCCTGGATCCGCGCACCCCGGCGTGGGACATCCAGCAGGCCTGCGGGACCGGACTGCAGGCGGTGATCGCCGCCGCCAACAAGATCGCGCTCGGCCAGACCGAGTCCGCGGTCGCCGGCGGCACCGACACCGCGAGCGACGCCCCGCTGGGCGTCAACGACCAACTGCGCCGCATCCTGCTTCAGGCCCGGCGGGCCAAGTCGGCCGGGGCGCGTCTGAAGGCGCTGGCGCGGATCCGTCCCGCCCACCTGATCCCGGACATCCCGCGCAACGCCGAGCCGCGCACCGGCCTGTCGATGGGCGAGCACGCCGCCGTCACCGCCCGCGCCTGGGGGATCGGCCGCCGGGCGCAGGACGAACTGGCCGCCGCCAGCCACCAGCGGCTGGCCGCCGCCTACGAACGCGGCTTCTTCGACGACCTCGTGGTCCCCTTCCGCGGCCTGACGCGCGACCAGAACCTCCGCCCCGACAGCACGGTGGAGAAACTCGCCACGCTCAAGCCCGTGTTCGGCCTCGACCAGCCGGAGCCGACCATGACCGCGGGCAACTCCACCCCGCTGACGGACGGCGCCGCCACTGTCCTGCTGGCCAGTGAGGACTGGGCGCGCGAGCGCGGCCTGGAACCGCTGGCGTATCTGACGGCCTGCGAGACGGCGGCGGTCGACTTCGTGCACGGGGACGTGGCGGACGGCAAGGACGGACTGCTCATGGCACCCGCCTACGCCGTGCCGCGCATGCTGGAGCGGGCCGGGCTCGGCATCGAGGACTTCGACTTCGTCGAGATCCACGAGGCGTTCGCCTCCCAGGTGCTGGCCACCCTGGCGGCCTGGGAGGAACGCGGTCTGGCCCCGGTGGACCGCTCCCGCCTCAACGTCGTCGGTTCCTCCCTGGCCACCGGGCATCCCTTCGCCGCCACCGGCGCCCGGATCGTGGCCACCCTGGCCAAGCTGCTCGCCGAGCGCGGCGGGCCCGGCCGCGGACTGATCTCTGTGTGCGCGGCCGGCGGGCAGGGTGTGACGGCGATACTGGAGCGGTTGTGAAGGCCCCCGCCCGTTCGAGCACCCGGCACGCGTGTCACCGGCGTTCCGGGACAGCACATCCAGGGCGTGTCCGGGACGTCGCGTCGTCCGCGGGACTTCCCGGACACGCCCCAGGGCGGCCCGGCGGCTGGTACGGGAGCGCGGGAACGGGTCCGGCCGCAGGTGTCCGGCCGGTCCGCCGACGTCCGCGCACGTGCACACACCCAGCTCCGGACCATCGCCCGATCCGCCCCGGAACCGCACGGATTCCTCACGTGCGCGCCGTACGATCCCGCATGCGACCGGCGGTAACACCCAGGTCCGTACAGTTCGCGCCACCGGAGAACACATCGGTACGCACGGCGCGTACGTGAGCAGCACAGCAGCACACAGCTGCAGGCCCCAGGAGCTGCCATGCCCATCAAGTACTCGTCCTCGTCGCCGTCCGCGTTCCCGGTGCCGGCCGCCGCGGCGGGCGACTTCGGCCGCGGCGCCGTCCCGGCGGTCGTGTCCCCGCAGATCCGGCGGCTGGACGGTGTGGTGCGGGAGGCCTACGTGCCCCCGCTGGTGGCGCGGGTCACCCACGGTTCGCTGGCCGACCTGCCGTTCGAGAACGCGGAGGCGGACCCGCGGCGTCACGTCCTCAGCCGCCGCGGCGAGGACGGGACGTGGACGCATGTGACCGCGGCCGAGTTCGCCGCGCAGGTCGCGGCCCTGGCCAAGGGACTGATCGCGGAGGGCCTGACCCCCGGCGACCGGATCGCGGTCATGGCGCGCACGACCTACGAGTGGACGCTGCTCGACTTCGCGGCATGGGCAGCGGGCCTGGTCAGCGTGCCCGTCTACCCCACGTCGTCCCTCTACCAGACCTGCGCGATCCTGCAGGACTCCGGCGCGGTCGCCCTGGTGACCGAGACGACCGCCCAGGCGGCGGCCGTCGGACCGGAGCGCGAGCGGCTGCTCGACCTGCGCCACGTCTGGGTCCTCGACCAGGGTCACCTGGACCGGCTGGCCGAGCGCGGCGCGGTCGTCCCGGACCAGGAGATCGACGTGCGCCGGGGCATCGTGGGTCCCGACACCCTCGCCACCCTCGTCTACACCTCCGGCACCACCGGCCGGCCCAAGGGCTGCGCCCTGACCCACGGCAACTTCCTCGCCGAGGTGGACAACGCCGTCGAACTGCTCTACCCGGTGTTCCGGGGCAAGCCGGGTGAGGAGCCGGCGACCCTGCTGTTCCTGCCGATGTCGCACGTGTTCGGGCGGATGGTGGCCGTCGCCTGCGTCCGCGCCGGGGTGCGCCTCGGCCACGCCCCGAGCCTGCAGTCGGAGGACCTGCTCGCCGACCTCGCGAGTTTCCGGCCGACCTTCCTGCTGGCCATCCCGTACATGCTGGAGAAGGTCTACAACAGCGCCCGCGCGGCCGCCGAGCGCGGCGGCAGGGGCTCCACCTTCGACCGTGCCGCGCAGGTGGCCCGCCGCTGGGCCGAGGCCATGGAGGCACGCCGGGACGGCGCCGGCTCCGGCCCCGGCGGCGCCCTGAAGGCGGCCCGCGCCGTGTACGACCCGCTCGTCTACCGGCGCATCCGCAACTCCCTCGGCGGCCGCCTGCGCCACGTCATCACCGGCGGCTCGCCGCTCGGCCGGCGCCTTGCCGCCTTCTACACCGGGGCGGGCATCGCCGTCTACGAGGGCTACGGCCTGACGGAGACGACGGGCGCCGCGACCGTCACGCCGCCGCAGCGGCCCCGCATGGGCACGGTCGGCTGGCCGATGCCGGGCACCAAGGTGCGCATCGCCGCCGACGGCGAGGTGCTGCTCAGCGGGGACCATGTGCTCCGGGGGTACTGGGACCCGCACGCCGGGGGCGTCGTCCCGGCGGTGCGCGACGGCTGGTTCCCGACCGGCGACCTCGGCCACCTGGACGACGACGGCTATCTGACGATCATCGGCCGGAAGAAGGAGATCCTGATCACCGCGGGCGGCAAGAACGTGGCCCCGGCCCCGCTGGAGGACTGGCTGCGCTCCCACCCGCTGATCTCCCAGTGCATGGTGCTGGGCGACGGCCGCCCCTACATCTCCGCGCTGATCACCCTGGACCCGGAGGGCATCACCCACTGGCGCCGGATGAACGGCAAGCATCCGGTGCCGCCGGAGCTGCTGGTCGACGACCCGGAGCTGCTGGCCGTGCTGCAGCGCGCCGTTGACGAGGCCAACAAGCTGGTCTCCCGCCCCGAGTCGATCCGCCGCTTCGCCGTCCTGCCGGTGGACTTCACCCAGGAGGCCGGGCACCTGACGCCCTCGATGAAGCTCCGCCGCGAGGCCGTCCTGCGGGACTTCGCCCGGCAGGTGGAGGAGCTGTACACGCGCTGAGACACGCGAGCTGAGGCACGCGAGCTGAGACCGGGCCCGGCGCGTGATGCGCGGTGCGCGGCGCGCCGGGGCCCGCGGGCGGCCGGCCGGACCGGGGCACGGCTGTGGCGCTCCCGGCGCGTGTGTGCGGGGCTGCGGCGTCGGTCCAGGCGCCGTTCAGGCGGCGGCGGGCGGCTTGCGGGCGGTGAGGAAGGCCTGGGGTGCCGACTCGCCGAGCGTCTCGTCCGGCTCGCGCACCAGCCGGGCCTGCACGGCGAAGCCGGCCGCCGTGAGGAGGGCCTCGATGTGCTCGGGGCGCCGCCGCTGGAAGTCGAGGGTGACCGGGCGGCCGAAGGGGTGCTCCAGGCGCAGCGGCGCCTCGCCGGCCTGGAAGGCGACCAGGAGCCGGCCGCCGGGGGCGAGGACCCGGTGGAACTCGGCGAACAGGTCCGGCAGCCGGTCCTCGGGCGTGTGGATGGACGAGTACCAGGACAGGGCGCCGGCGAGCACGCCGTCGGGCAGGTCCAGCTCCAGGATGGAGCCCTGCTCGAAGCGCAGGTGAGGGTTCTCCCGGCGGGCGACGGCGAGCATGGACGCGGACAGGTCCACGCCGAACACGGGCAGGCCGAGCCGGTGCAGCAGGGCCGTGACCCGTCCGGGGCCGCAGCCGAGGTCGGCCACCTCGCCGCCGAGGCCGTCCGAGGCGGTCAGCTCGGCGAAGGCCGTGAGCACGGCGCGCTCCAGCGGCCGGGGATCCAGGTCCCCGCGGAAGTGCTCGGCGTAGTCCTCGGCGATGGCGTCGTAGAAGGCGCGGGTCGCGTGCAGGAAGCCGGTGGCTTCGGTGGTCTCCGACATGGGTGCGCACTCCGACGGCGGACACCGGAACCGCTGCCGGACGCGCGCACGCATACGTCGGAAGTAGGGCGGTACCGCCGGCCCGGAAAATGGCCGGAAGCCGTCCGCCCCGGGCCGGTGAATCCGGCCGACGTGTCGCGCGAGGGCACGCGGCCGGGCAGGAGCCAGTGGACAGGGCAGGAGCCCCTGGACAGGGCAAGAGCCCCTGGACAGGGCAGGAGCCCCGTCGCCTGACGGCGCGGGGCTCCTTGGGTACTGCACTCAGATCGCGGTGACGTTCTCCGCCTGCGGGCCCTTCGGGCCCTGGGTCACGTCGAAGCTCACCTGCTGGTTCTCTTCGAGAGAGCGGAAACCGGTCGCGTTGATCGCGGTGTAGTGGACGAAGACGTCGGGGCCTCCGCCTTCCTGGGCGATGAAGCCAAAGCCCTTTTCGGCGTTGAACCACTTCACGGTTCCGGTAGCCATAAGCCCTCCTTGGGCCCAAAGGGTCGCCCTGCTCCAGAACCGGCAAATGTGGAAACGAAATCGCCGCACAACTGCATACGGTCTGAAAACGACCAGAGCCCGCGGTCACATGCTCCGCAGGCTCTGTACTGCAAGGGAAACCAAAACTGCAACTTGCTGCGAGCCTAGCATGCGGGGCCCGGAAAGCAAGAGGGAGCAAGATCACGTCACCCGGATGTTTGAAGGTTCTGGCGAGAGGTTGACGCAGCGGAATCGCAACGCGAAGGCTGATGCGGCGGCCGGACGGGTGAGACCGGGCAGCGCACCGCCTCCGGGAGGGGGTCCGGGCGGCCACGGACGGGCCGGGGTCTAGTCTCGCGATGTGGACAATTCTCGCTCCCGGCCGCGCGTCGGCCACATTCAGTTCCTGAACTGCCTGCCTCTGTACTGGGGGCTCGCGAGAACGGGCACGCTGCTCGACTTCGAGCTGACCAAGGACACCCCGGAAAAGCTCAGCGAGCAGCTCGTGCGGGGCGATCTCGACATCGGGCCCATCACCCTCGTCGAGTTCCTCAAGCACGCGGACGAGCTGGTCGCCTTCCCCGACATCGCCGTCGGCTGCGACGGACCGGTGATGTCGTGCGTGATCGTCTCCCAGGTCCCCCTGGACCGGCTCGACGGCGCCCGCGTCGCCCTCGGCTCGACCTCCCGCACCTCCGTCCGCCTCGCCCAGCTGCTGCTCGCCGAGCGGTTCGAGGTGACGCCGGACTACTACACCTGCCCGCCCGACCTCGGCCTGATGATGCGTGAGGCGGAGGCCGGGGTGCTCATCGGCGACGCCGCCCTGCGCGCCAACCTGCACGACGGCCCCCGCTACGGCCTGGACGTGCACGACCTCGGGCAGCTGTGGAAGGAGTGGACGGGGCTGCCGTTCGTCTTCGCGGTCTGGGCGGTGCGCCGCGACTACTTCGCACGGGAGCCGGTCATCACCCGCCAGGTGCACGAGGCGTTCCTGGCCTCGCGCAACCTCTCCCTGGAGGAGGTCGGCAAGGTCGCCGAACAGGCGGCCCGGTGGGAGGCGTTCGACGAGAAGGTGCTGGAGCAGTACTTCACCACCCTCGACTTCAGCTTCGGCGCCCCGCAGCTGTCCGCGGTCGCGGAGTTCGCCCGCCGGGTCGGGCCGACCACCGGCTTCCCGGCGGACGTGACGGTGGAGCTGCTGCAGCCGTAGCGGCGGCCGGGTCCGGGGCAGTGCCGGGGGAGTCCGGCCGTGCGGCACCACCCCGTCCGGGCCGAGCCCGGTCCCGGCCCGGACCACCGGGTGCCGGCCGGCACGCTCCGTGCCGGCGCCCCGGCCCGCCCCGCGCCCCGCCCGCGCCCCGTATCCGCTGCCCGCCGGACCCGGGCTGACGTCGGCTCGGGAAAACCGCTGGCGTAGGCTGGCCGGGTCCGTCCACAACCCTGACGAATCCAGCGAAGTCCAGCGAAGGGGACGCCGGTGACCGAGAAGGCCGACCTCCAGTCCGTTCTCGACCGTGCCGCCGCGGGCGGGCGGATCACCCCCGAGGAAGCCCTCGACCTGTACCGTCACGCGCCTCTGCACGCGCTGGGCGCCGCCGCCGACGCCGCACGCCGTGCGAAGTTCGCCGGCACCGAGCACATCGCGACGTACATCATCGAGCGCAACATCAACTACACCAACGTGTGCGTCACGGCGTGCAAGTTCTGCGCCTTCTACGCCGCTCCCAAGGACACGGAGAAGGGCTGGAGCCGGGACCTGGACGACATCCTGCGGCGCTGCGCGGAGACCGTGGAGCTGGGCGGCACCCAGATCATGTTCCAGGGCGGCCACCACCCGGACTACGGCGTGGAGTACTACGAGCGGGCCTTCCGCGCCATCAAGGAGGCGTTCCCGCAGCTGGTCATCCACTCGCTGGGCGCCTCCGAGGTCGCGCACATGGCCCGGGTGTCGGGTGTGTCGGTCGAGGAGGCCATCACCCGCATCCGCGACGCCGGTCTCGACTCCTTCGCGGGTGCCGGCGCCGAGCTGCTGCCCGAGCGGCCCCGCAAGGCCATCGCCCCGCTGAAGGAGTCCGGCGAGCGCTGGCTGGAGATCATGGAGACCGCGCACCGGCTGGGCGTGGAGTCCACCACCACCATGCTGATGGGCACCGGCGAGACCAACGCCGAGCGCATCGAGCACCTGCGGATGATCCGGGACGTCCAGGACCGCACGGGCGGCTTCCGGGCGTTCATCCCGTACACGTACCAGCCGGAGAACAACCACCTCAAGGGCCGCACCCAGGCCACGATCTTCGAGTACCTGCGGATGATCGCCATCGCCCGGCTCTTCCTGGACAACGTCATGCACATCCAGGGCTCCTGGCTCACCACCGGCAAGGACGTGGGCCAGCTGACCCTGCACTACGGTGCCGACGACCTCGGCTCGATCATGCTGGAGGAGAACGTTGTCTCCTCCGCCGGTGCCAAGCACCGCTCCAACCGGATGGAGATCATCGAGCTGATCCGCGCCGCGGGACGGGTCCCTGCGCAGCGCTCCACGACGTACGAGCACCTCGTCGTCCACGACGACCCGGCGAACGACCCGGTCGACGACCGCGTGATGTCCCACATCTCCTCCACCGCGATCGAGGGCGGGACCGCGCACCCGGAACTGAAGCTGCTCGCCGCCGACTGAGGGGACGTCGCATGCTGACGCTCCACCTCGCCGACGAGGTCCGCACCGCGTGGGACGCCGCGCCGCTGGCCGGCGCGGGCGTCGCCGTCGAGGGCACCCGCGTCGCGGCCGTCGGCCCGGCGCAAGAGCTGCGCCGGCACTTCCCCGGGGCGCGGGAGCGGCACTGGCCCGGAGTGCTCGGGCCCGCCCGGGTGCACGAGGGACCGCTGCCCGACGCACCGAGCCCGCGGGAACGCGTCCACGCGGTGCTCAAGCTCGGCGCGGCGGCCGTGCTGGCCCAGGCCGTGGACAGCCCCGACCTGCGGGACGCGGCCCGGCGCAACGACGTCGCCGTGCTCCCGGCCGTGCGGCCCGCCACCGTGGTGCCGGGCGGGCGCGCGGACCTGGCCGTCTTCGACGCGGACGGCACCTGCCTGGCGACCGTGTGCGCCGGACGCCTGGTCCACCGCCGCCGCTGACTGCGGGAACCCTGCCGTCCCGGCGGCCGTCTCATCCCGTTCGCTGCTGAAGGGGCAGGTCAGGACGCGGCGGAGTCAGAAGCCGAGGCGCCCGGCGGGCGGCGTGCGGCCGCCTGCCACAATGGGCCCCGTGACCCGCGCATCCCTGGACAAGCAGCCGCACGAAGTCGTCTCGATGTTCGACGGCGTGGCGGAACGGTACGACCTGACCAACGACGTGCTGTCCCTGGGACAGGACCGCAGGTGGCGCAAGGAGGTCGCCCGCGCCGTCGACGCCCGTCCGGCGCAGAAGGTCCTCGACCTCGCCGCCGGCACGGCCACCTCCTCGCTGCCCTTCACCCGCACCGGCGCCTACGTCGTCCCCTGCGACTTCTCGCTCGGGATGCTCCAGGTCGGCAAGCGGCGGCACACCTGGCTGCCGTTCACCGCCGGCGACGCCACCCGGCTGCCGTTCAAGGACGACACCTTCGACGCGGTCACCATCTCCTTCGGGCTGCGCAACGTGCAGGACACCGACGCGGCCCTGCGGGAGATGCACCGGGTGACCCGGCCCGGCGGGCGCGTGGTCATCTGCGAGTTCTCCCACCCCACCTGGGCGCCGTTCCGCACCGTCTACACCGAGTACCTGATGCGCGCCCTGCCGCCGCTGGCGCGGGCGGTGTCCTCCGCCCCGGACGCCTACGTCTACCTCGCCGAGTCCATCCGTGCCTGGCCCGACCAGGCGGCGCTGGCCGAACGGCTGCGGAAGGCCGGCTGGTCGCAGGTGGCCTGGCGCAACCTCAGCGGCGGCATCGTGGCCCTGCACCGCGGTTTCAAGGACTGACGCGGGCCCGGGTGGCTCAGGCGGGCCCGACGGCGCACGGCTCGCCCGGCTCGTCGAGTGCACGGTGCGGGCCGTCCGAGGGCGGTGGCGGGACGCGTGGTTCGCGGACGCCTCCGGCGCCCTCGCCCGGCCCGAAGTCGAACCAGACGTACACCATCGAGTCCCGGGGCACCTCCGCCCCGGGCTGCGGATACTGGCGGACGACGTGGTCGACGACGGTGCGGTGGAAGTCGGGCCGGTCCGGTGCGCTCAGCCACAGGCCCCGTGCCCGGGCGATCTCGCGGGCGTCCACCGCCATCAGCCCCACCAGACGCGGCACACGGACTTCGGGTGTCTTGGGTGTCGGGTACACGGGCGTCACCCCCAGCGGTACTGGCAGGGTAGCCGTCAGGTGTGCCGCCAGGAAGCGCCTGGTGCCTTACCGTGACAAATCACTACTGTGAGTGACTGCTTCACGGGTCGAGCCGGCAGCGGTGATGCTCCCGCTGCGACACCGGCTCCCGGCAGCTTGCCGCCCGGCGCATCCCGAGCCGCCGGGCGACCGCGGCGGACCGTGCGTCGCGGGCGTCCACCACGGCCACCACGCGTGGCACACCGGCCGCCCGCAGCCGCTCAAGGGTGAGCCGCGCGGTGGCGGTTGCCGGCCCCCGGCACCGGTGCGCCCGGCCGAGCCGCCGGCCGATCTCGATCTCGCCCTCGGGGCCCCGGTCCCGCTCCCACGGCTGGACGCCGGTGAAACCGGCGACCCGGTCCTCGGCGTCGAGGACCGTCCACAGGCCCAAGCCGCGCACGGCGTCGTGCCGGCGGGCGGTCAGCTCCTCGTACAGCGACAGGCCGGCGACCTCGCCGCCCGCGGGGAACTCCATGACCTCGCGGTCGTGGAAGACCCGGTGCCAGGCGACGGCGTCTCGTCGGTGGGAACACGCAGCCGTATCACGGGAAGTGCTCGCATCACGGGACAGCCCTTCGGTCGGTTGATCAGCACCGCTGCATAGACTGCCCATGTCCAGTGCCGTTCGGCACGCAGCAACCGAACTTGGGGAGATCCCGCCGTGACCGTCGTGACTGAGCCCCTCTCCGAGAACACCGCCGACGTCATCGTCGTGGGCGCGGGGCCGGCGGGGTCGACCACCGCGTACCACCTCGCACGTGCCGGACTCGACGTCCTGCTGCTGGAGAAGACCCGGTTCCCGCGCGAGAAGGTGTGCGGCGACGGCCTGACCCCGCGGGCCGTCAAGCAGCTCGTGGCCATGGGCATCGACATCTCCGAGGAGGCCGGCTGGCTGCGCAACAAGGGGCTGCGCATCATCGCCGGCGGGGTGCGGCTGCAGCTGGACTGGCCGGAACTGGCCTCCTTCCCCGACTATGGCCTCGTCCGCAAGCGCGACGACTTCGACGAGCAGCTCGCCCGGCAGGCGCAGAAGGCCGGTGCGCGGCTGTTCGAGCGCTGCAACGTCTCCGGTCCGATCGTCGACGACCGCACCGGCCGCATCACGGGTGTGACGGCCAAGCTGGGCGAGGAGAAGCGTGAGGTCACCTTCCACGCCCCGCTCGTCGTCGCCGCCGACGGCAACTCCACCCGGCTGTCCCTGGCCATGGGGCTGCACCGCCGCGAGGACCGGCCGATGGGCGTGGCCGTCCGCACCTACTTCACCTCGCCCCGGCACGACGACGACTACCTGGAGTCCTGGCTGGAGCTGTGGGACCGGCGCGGCCCGCAGGACCGGCTGCTGCCCGGCTACGGCTGGATCTTCGGCATGGGCGACGGCACCTCCAACGTCGGCCTGGGCGTGCTCAACACCTCCGCCTCCTTCAAGGAGCTGGACTGGCGCGAGATCCTCAAGGCCTGGTGCGCCTCCATGCCCGAGGACTGGGGTTTCACCCCGGAGAACATGACCGGCCCCATCCGCGGTGCGGCCCTGCCGATGGCCTTCAACCGCCAGCCGCACTACACGCGCGGGCTGCTGCTCGTCGGCGACGCCGGCGGCCTGGTGAACCCGTTCAACGGCGAGGGCATCGCCTACGCGATGGAGTCCGGCCAGATCGCCGCCGACGTCATCGTCCAGGCGCACGCCCGCGGCACGGCCGCCCGGCGTGAGCTCGCCCTCCGGCGCTACCCGCAGGTGCTGAAGGACACCTACGGCGGCTACTACACGCTGGGCCGCGCCTTCGTGAAGCTCATCAGCAACCCGAAGATCATGCAGATCGCCACCCAGCGCGGCCTGACCCACCCGGTGCTGATGAAGTTCGCCCTCAAGCTGCTGGCCAACCTCACCGACCCGACCGGCGGCGACGCCATGGACCGCATCATCAACGGCCTGTCCAAGGTGGCGCCGAAGGCCTGAGCAGGTCCCGAAAGCCTGAGCAGGCCCGGGGCGCGCCGGACGTGACGGCACCGCGCGGACCGGTGCGCCACCGGCCCGCGCCGTGAACGCCCGAAGGGCCGCTGCCCCCGAGCGGCTGCGGCCCTTCGTTCCGTACGGCGTGCGCGGTGCCGTCAGAGCACCCGCACCGCGCCGGACGGCGGGTCGTACGACAGCGGCCTCTCCACGACACCGGAGGAGGGGTTCTGCGCGCCGACGAACATACCGTCACCGACGTACACGGCCACGTGGTACGCGCTGCCCGCGCCGCCCCAGTACAGGATGTCGCCCGGCTGGAGGTTCGACAGCGACACCTGGGTGCCCGCGGTGGACTGGTCCTGGGAGACACGCGGCAGGTCCACACCGACCTGCTTGAAGGCGGCCTGCACCAGACCCGAGCAGTCGTACGCCGACGGACCGGTGGCCCCGGAGACGTACGCCTTGCCGATCTGGGCCTTGACGAAGGAGAGGACGGCGGCGACCGAACCGGTGGCGGTGGAGGAACCGGTGGACGCCGAGACGCCGGAACCGGTGCTCACCGAGGCGGCCAGCACGGTCCGCGCGCTGGTGCGCGAGGCGCGCTCGGCGGCAGCCTTGCGGGCGGCCTCCTCGGCCTTCTTCTTCTTTTCGGCCTCGGCCTTCTTCTTGGCCTCGGCCAGGTCCGCCTCGGCCTGCCGTGCGGCCTTGGCGGCGGCCGCGTCACGCTCGGCCTGCAGCTCGTAGTCCGCGGCCGCCTGAGCGGTGGCGTCCGCGGACTGGGCGACCTGGGCGGCCAGGCCATCGGAGAGGGTGGGCAGTTCGAGGGTCTGGGTGACCGGCTCGGCGGCGTTCGCCGAGGAGGCCGACGCACCCGTCACTGCCAGTGTGCCGAGAACCCCACCGGCAACCCCGGCCCGCATCGCGATCCTGGACGCGCTACGGCGGGGCTTCCGGTGGCTGCGTATGTGAGCGGTGTGGGACATGGGAACAACCGGTATCAGGGCCTCCTCCGTATCTTCAACAAACGTGTGATGCGCCACATTTGCTCGGTCGGGGCCGTGAAGCCCTGATGTGAGGGCCTTTATTGACGCCACAACGGACATGGCGGACCGGAGTGATCATGGGCGTGATCATGGGCTTTCGTCATTACGCCCGATTTGCTCCGCGCCTATCACCGGTCGGGATCGTTGGCCAAGCCCGCTTTCTGTGCGCAGCTCGAAGGTGTGGCTAAGGTCACGGAACGGTCACTGCGGCCGGGGTGTCCGTGCGTGCGGCCGCCCTCGACGTCCGCCGCGCCCCGCGGGTGCGGGGACCGGAGGGTCCGCACGCCTGCGGCAGGTTCCGCTGTGTCCCGTCGTGTGCCTGCTGTCCCGTCAGCGGGCACGCTCCACCCGGCGTTCGTCCCACACCAGCTCCGGCATCTCGCGTACCCGGCCGTCGCTGCCGAACACCAGGAAACAGTCGTAGGACCGCGCGAACCAGCGGTCGTGGGTGACCGCCAGCACTGTCTTCTCGTAGGACTCCAGGCCCTCCTGGAGGGCTTCCGCCGACTCCAGGTCCAGGTTGTCCGTCGGCTCGTCCAGCAACAGCGCGGTGGTGCCCGCCAGTTCCAGCAGCAGGATCTGGAAGCGGGCCTGCCGGCCGCCGGAGAGCCGGTCGAAGGTCTGGTCCGCCTGGCGGTGCAGTTCGTAGCGGCGCAGCACGGACATGGCCGCGCCGCGGTCCCGGGCGTGCTCCGTCCACAGGATGTCCACCAGCGTGCGGCCCATCAGCTCGGGACGCGCATGGGTCTCGGCGAAATGGCCGGGCACCACCCGCGCGCCCAGCTTCACCTTGCCCGTGTGGGCGATGTCCTCCCCGGCCGGCAGCCGCAGGAAGTGCGACGTGCCCGAGCCGTTGGAGCCGGCGACCGCCACCCGCTCGCCGTAGAAGATCTCCAGCGAGAACGGCTTCATCAGCCCCGTCAGCTCCAGCTGCTCGCAGGTGACGGCCCGCACCCCGGTCCGCCCGCCCTGAAGACGCATCCGGATGTCCTGCTTGCGCGGCGGCTCGGGCGGCGGCCCGATCTCCTCGAACTTCCGCAGCCGGGTCCTCGCCGCCTGGTGCCGGGAGGCCATGTCGTCGCTGCGCGCGGCGTACTGCTGCAGGTCCTGCACCAGCCTCTTCAGCTGGGCGTGCTTCTCGTCCCAGCGGCGGCGCAGCTCCTCGAACCGGGCGAACCGCTCCTGCCGCGCCTTGTGGAAGGTGCCGAAGCCGCCTGGGTGCACCCACACCTCGGAGCCGGCCGGTCCCGGCTCCACCGCGACGACGCGCCCGGCGGCACGGGCGAGCAGCTCCCGGTCGTGCGAGACGAACAGCACTGTCTTGCCGGTCTGGGCGAGCCGGTCCTCCAGCCACCGTTTGCCCGGTACGTCCAGGTAGTTGTCGGGCTCGTCCAGCAGCAGCACCTCGTCAGGGCCGCGCAGCAGCGCCTCCAGCGCCAGCCGCTTGCGCTCACCGCCCGACAGGGTGCGCACCTCGCGCCACTGCGCCTTGACGTACGGCACGCCGAGCGCGGCCATGGTGCACATGTCCCGCAGCGTCTCCGCCTCGTAGCCGCGCGCCTTTGCCCAGTCGGCCAGGGCCTGGGCGCAGGTCATCCGGACGGCCTCGTCGTCCACCGTCATCACGAGGTGCTCGGCCTCGTCGACGGCGCGGGCGGCCTGCCGGATGCGCGGCGGCGCCACCGACACCAGCAGATCGCGGACCGTGCTCGCATCCCGTACCGATCCGACGAACTGCCGCATCACCCCGACACCGCCGCTGGAGGTCACCGTGCCGCCGCGCGGCCTCAGCTCGCCGGACAGCAGGCGCAGCAGGGTCGTCTTGCCGGCGCCGTTCGCGCCGGCCAGGGCCGCCACCGTCCCCTCGCCGACCCGGAACGACACGTCGTCGAGCAGCACCCGCCCGTCGGGCAAGCGGTACTCGAGGTGCGAGGCTTCGAGGTGTCCCATCGCGGCGCGTCCTTGTCCGTGGGCGGGTGTGTGCGCGGGCCGCCGCGGCCGCGGACCGGGCCCGTCGCCGGTGGGGGCGCGGGCCTCGCGGCGGCTCGTCCGGTGGGCGGCCGGGAGCGGCCGGGAGCGGCCGGGAGCGGCCGGGACAGCGGTGCAGGCGGTGCGCTCGCTCCCTTCGGGCCCAACTCGCCGGTGCTCACCACATTTTTCGTGCGGGCGGCGGTCGTCGGCGGTGGGCCGGCCACCGTCTCCGGCAGCGGGGTGGGTGGCCACGACGGCCGGCGTCGGGCGCCGGCACCCGTCCGCCTCCCCGCCCCTGCCCGCCGACGCGCCGGGCGCCGACGACCGGAGCGACGCCGCCGGCGGGCCGCGTCCCTCGGCCGGAGCGGCCGGTTCCGAGGCCGAACACGTCCATGACACGGCCGTGCGGACCGGGCCGATCGGGAGCCGCACCAGGGCCGGCACGCTTGTGAATGTGTGAACACGTCCACATCGCGCCCCGCCGTCGTCCCCGGGTGTGAAAACAAGCCCTATATCAAGGTCTTGACGTCCAGCGCCACTTTGCGGTGGACGCCGGTCATCTGATAATGCGGACCGGTCTTTACCTGCAAAGACGCGGTAAAATGTCACCAGTGGTGATCGCACGGGTGCTTCACGTGCGAAGATCACCGCTGATCCGGCTTGGTGATCGTTCGTCAGGTGGCAAAGATCACAAAGCTTGTGCGATACCCCGTGTCGCAGATCACAGAGCGTCGGGCATAAGATGCCCTGCAGTTGGGCTTGTGACCTGCTTCACATGTTCTCGATCTTCGCCGGGACAAGCGGGGGTGGTGGGACACATGAGACGGCCGTGAGTCCACGCAACCGCCAGCAGTCAGTGCCGACTGAGAGGAGCGAGGAGCGGTGAACGCGTATGCGCCCATCCTCGTACTGGGAGCCCTCGGGGCAGCCTTCGCGATCTTCTCCGTGGTGATGGCCACGCTGATCGGACCGAAGCGGTACAACCGCGCCAAGCTCGAGGCCTACGAGTGCGGCATCGAGCCGACCCCCACGCCGGCGGGCGGCGGGCGCTTCCCCGTCAAGTACTACCTGACGGCGATGCTCTTCATCGTCTTCGACATCGAGATCGTCTTCCTCTATCCGTGGGCCGTCACCTTCGACGCCCTCGGTGTGTTCGGGCTCGTGGAGATGCTGCTCTTCGTGCTCACCGTCTTCGTCGCCTACGCCTATGTCTGGCGGCGCGGCGGCCTGGAATGGGACTGAGGGGCCAACTGACATGGGACTCGAAGAAAAGCTGCCGAGCGGTTTTCTGCTGACCACCGTCGAGCAGGCCGCGGGCTGGGTGCGCAAGGCGTCCGTCTTTCCCGCCACCTTCGGCCTGGCCTGCTGCGCGATCGAGATGATGACCACCGGCGCCGGCCGTTACGACCTGGCGCGTTTCGGCA
Source organism: Streptomyces thermodiastaticus (assembly GCF_014656135.1). Classification (GTDB taxonomy): domain Bacteria; phylum Actinomycetota; class Actinomycetes; order Streptomycetales; family Streptomycetaceae; genus Streptomyces; species Streptomyces thermodiastaticus. Next base: position 52,907 of record NZ_BNBV01000020.1, on the reverse strand, counting down.
TGGAGGTGTTCCGGGGCTCGCCCCGGCAGGCCGACCTGATGATCGTGGCGGGCCGGGTCAGCCAGAAGATGGCGCCGGTCCTCAGGCAGGTCTACGACCAGATGCCCAATCCCAAGTGGGTGATCTCCATGGGCGTCTGCGCCTCCTCGGGCGGCATGTTCAACAACTACGCGATCGTGCAGGGCGTCGACCACATCGTCCCCGTCGACATCTATCTGCCCGGCTGCCCGCCCCGGCCCGAGATGCTGATGGACGCCATTCTCAAGCTCCACCAGAAGATCCGCGCAGGCAAGCTCGGCGTGCACGCCGAGGAGGCGGCCCGCGAGGCGGAGGAGGCGGCGCTCAAGGCCCTGCCCACGATCGAGATGAAGGGGCTGCTGCAGTGAGCGACGCCAACGGCACCAGCAAGGCGACCGGGCCTGACGCCGTGAACGGCGCGGCGAACGGGGTGAACCCGGAGAAGGACCTCGCCGCGGCCAACCTCCCCGGCCGGCGCGGCGAGGGCGGCGAGGAGATCCGCGTCCAGCGCGGCATGTTCGGCGCGAACAACGGCGGCGACACCTCCGGCTACGGCGGCCTGGTCCGCTCCATCCGGCTCCCGGGACCGGCGAGCCGGCCCTACGGCGGCTGGTTCGACGAGGTCGCCGACGAACTGGAAGGCGCCCTGGAGGAACAGGGCCTGCTGCCCGAGAACGCCATCGAGAAGACGGTCGTCGACCGCGGCGAGATCACCTTCCACATCGAGCGCGAGCACCTGGTGCGCGTCGCCCGCACCCTGCGCGACGACCCGGCGCTGCGCTTCGAGCTGTGCACCGGCGTCAGCGGCGTCCACTACCCGCACGACAAGGGGCGCGAGCTGCACGCCGTCTACCACCTGCGCTCCATCACCCACAACCGGCTGATCCGCCTGGAGGTCAGCGTCCCGGACCGCGACCCGCACATCCCGTCGCTGTTCTCGGTCTATCCGACCTGCGACTGGCACGAACGCGAGACCTACGACTTCTTCGGGATCGTCTTCGACGGCCACCCGGCCCTGACGCGGATCATGATGCCGGACGACTGGCAGGGCCATCCGCAGCGCAAGGACTACCCCCTCGGCGGCATCCCCGTCGAGTACAAGGGCGCCCAGATCCCGGCTCCGGACCAGCGGAGGTCGTACTCATGAGCACGCACACCCCGTCGTCCGCGACCCCCCGCGAAACCACCGAAGGCACCGTCTACACGGTCACCGGCGGCGACTGGGACGAGGTCGTCCAGTCCGCGGCGCGCGCCGACGACGAGCGCATCGTCGTCAACATGGGCCCGCAGCACCCCTCCACCCACGGGGTGCTCCGGCTGATCCTGGAGATCGAGGGAGAGACGGTCACCGAGGCCCGCTGCGGCATCGGCTATCTGCACACCGGCATCGAGAAGAACCTCGAGTACCGCACGTGGACGCAGGGCACCACGTTCGTGACGCGCATGGACTACCTGACGTCCTTCTTCAACGAGGCCGCCTACTGCCTCGCCGTGGAGAAACTCCTCGGCATCGAGGACCAGGTTCCCGAGCGCGCCACGGTCATCCGGGTGCTGCTGATGGAGCTGAACCGGCTCTCCTCCCACCTGGTGTGCATCGCCACCGGCGGCATGGAGCTCGGCTCCACCACGATCATGATCTACGGGTTCCGGGACCGCGAGATGATCCTGGACCTCTACGAGCTGATCACCGGGCTGCGGATGAACCACGCCTTCATCCGTCCCGGCGGACTCGCCCAGGACCTGCCGCCCGGCGCGGTCGACCGGATCCGCGAGTTCGTCAAGAAGATGAAGAAGAATCTCCCGGAGTACGACAAGCTCGCCACCGGGAACCCCGTTTTCAAGGCCCGCATGCAGGATGTCGGCTACCTCGACCTGGCCGGCTGCATGGCCCTCGGCGCCACCGGCCCCATCCTGCGGGCCACCGGCCTGCCCCACGACCTGCGCAAGGCCCAGCCGTACTGCGGGTACGAGACGTACGACTTCGACATCCCCACCGCCGACACCTGCGACGCCTACGGCCGGTTCCTGATCCGGCTGGAGGAGATGCGCCAGTCGCTGCGGATCGTCGAACAGTGCCTGGACCGGCTGCAGCCCGGCCCGGTCATGGTCGCCGACAAGAAGATCGCCTGGCCCGCCCAGCTCGCCCTGGGGCCGGACGGCCTCGGCAACTCCCTCGACCACATCAAGAAGATCATGGGCACCTCCATGGAGGCCCTGATCCACCACTTCAAGCTGGTCACCGAGGGTTTCCGCGTCCCGCCGGGACAGGCGTACACGGCGGTGGAGTCACCCAAGGGCGAACTCGGCGTGCACGTCGTCTCCGACGGCGGCACCCGCCCCTACCGGGTCCACTTCCGCGACCCGTCCTTCACCAACCTGCAGACCATGGCGGCGATGTGCGAAGGCGGCCAGGTCGCCGACGTCATCGTCGCCGTCGCGTCCATCGACCCCGTGATGGGAGGCGTCGACCGGTGACCACCTCTTCCTCGGAGCGGGCCGTCAGCCTGGGCATGCCCGAGCTGCCCGCCCCCGGCTACCCGGACGACGTCCGCGCCCGGCTGGAGGCCGACGCGCGGGAGATCATCGCCCGCTACCCCGACTCCCGGTCCGCCCTGCTGCCGCTGCTGCACCTGGTGCAGTCGGAGGAGGGCTACGTCACGCGCACCGGCATCCGGTTCTGCGCGGACGTCCTCGGCCTGACCACGGCCGAGGTCACCGCGGTCGCCACCTTCTACACCATGTACCGGCGCAAACCCTCCGGCGACTACCAGGTCGGGGTGTGCACCAACACGCTGTGCGCGGTCATGGGCGGAGACGCGATCTTCGAGGCGCTGCAGGACCACCTCGGCGTCGGCAACGGCGAGACCACCGACGACGGCACGATCACCCTGGAGCACATCGAGTGCAACGCGGCCTGCGACTACGCGCCGGTCGTGATGATCAACTGGGAGTTCTTCGACAACCAGACCCCCGAGAGCGCCAAGCGCCTGGTCGACGACCTGCGCGCGCGACGGACCGTCACCCCCACGCGCGGCGCGCCGCTGTGCACCTTCCAGCAGACCGCCCGGATCCTGGCCGGCTTCCCCGACGAGCGGCCCGGGGCCACCGAGGCCGGCGGCAGCGCGGGAGAGGCCTCGCTCGCGGGCCTGCGCCTGGCCAAGGGACAGGCCGCCCCCGCACGCGTCGTCCACCCCCGCGAGACCGGCCCGGACGACGTGCCGCACGGCACCGTGCACGAGCCGTCGCCCGCGGAGCACCTCAGCTCCCACGACAGCCCGCAGCCGACCTCGGCCTCCGACCCGCACCACCCGTCGCCCGCCGTCCGGGACGAAGGTGACGCACCCCGCACGTCGGGCGGTGCGGCACCCGACGCGAAGGAGGGGGAGTGATGACCTTGGCAGCCGAACTGAAGGACTCCAGCCCGGAGAAGCTGCTCGCTCCCGTGCTGTCGTCCTTCTGGGACGAGGACCGGTCCTGGACGCTCGACGTCTACCGGAAACACGACGGCTACGAGGGGCTGCGCAAGGCACTCGCCATGTCGCCCGACGACGTCATCGCCTACGTCAAGGACTCCGGTCTGCGCGGGCGCGGCGGCGCGGGCTTCCCGACCGGGATGAAATGGCAGTTCATCCCCCAGGGCGACGGCAAACCGCACTACCTGGTGGTCAACGCCGACGAATCGGAGCCCGGCACCTGCAAGGACATCCCGCTCCTGTTCGCCAACCCGCACGCCCTCATCGAGGGCATCGTCATCGCCTGCTACGCCATCAGGTCCTCGCACGCCTTCATCTACCTGCGCGGCGAGGTCGTCCCCGTGCTGCGGCGGCTGCACGCGGCCGTCCGCGAGGCCTACGCGGCCGGCTACCTCGGCCGGAACGTCCTCGGCAGCGGCATGGACCTCGACGTCACCGTGCACGCCGGCGCCGGCGCGTACATCTGCGGCGAGGAGACCGCGCTGCTGGACTCCCTCGAAGGGCGCCGCGGCCAGCCGCGCCTGCGTCCTCCCTTCCCCGCGGTCGCCGGCCTGTACGCGTGCCCCACGGTGGTGAACAACGTCGAGTCCATCGCCTCGGTTCCCGCCATCCTGAGGAACGGCAAGGAATGGTTCCGGTCGATGGGCAGCGAGAAGTCGCCCGGCTTCACGCTCTACTCCCTCTCCGGCCATGTCGCCCGCCCCGGCCAGTACGAGGCCCCGCTCGGCATCACCCTGCGCCAGCTGCTCGACATGAGCGGCGGCATGCGCCCCGGGCACCGGCTGAAGTTCTGGACGCCCGGCGGCTCCTCCACCCCGATGTTCACCGAGGAACACCTCGACGTCCCGCTGGACTACGAGGGCGTCGGCGCCGCCGGATCCATGCTCGGCACCAAGGCCCTGCAGTGCTTCGACGAGACCACGTGCGTGGTGCGGGCCGTGACCCGGTGGACCGAGTTCTACGCCCACGAGTCCTGCGGCAAGTGCACCCCGTGCCGCGAAGGCACCTACTGGCTGGTGCAGCTGCTGCGGGACATCGAGGCCGGCCGGGGCAGCAAGGCCGACATCGACAAGCTGGAGGACATCGCCGACAACATCAACGGCAAGTCCTTCTGCGCCCTCGGTGACGGCGCCGCCTCGCCGATCTTCTCCTCCCTGAAGTACTTCCGCGCCGAGTACGAGGAGCACATCACCGGCCGCGGCTGCCCCTTCGACCCCGCCAAGTCGACGGCCTGGGCGGACAAGCACACGGAGGTGCTCGCATGACCGTGACCACCAACGCGCCCTGGCAGGGCGGTGCGGCGGCCGTCCCGCCGGAGGACCTGGTCACGCTGACCATCGACGGCATCGAGATCAGCGTGCCCAAGGGCACCCTGGTCATCCGGGCCGCCGAGCAGCTCGGCATCGAGATTCCCCGGTTCTGCGACCACCCGCTGCTGGACCCGGCCGGGGCCTGCCGCCAGTGCATCGTGGAGGTCGAGGGCCAGCGCAAACCCATGGCCTCGTGCACCATCACCTGCACCGACGGCATGGTCGTCAAGACCCATCTGACCTCCCCGGTCGCGGAGAAGGCCCAGAAGGGTGTGATGGAGCTGCTGCTCATCAACCACCCGCTGGACTGCCCGGTGTGCGACAAGGGCGGCGAATGCCCGCTGCAGAACCAGGCCATGTCGCACGGCCACGCCGAGTCCCGCTTCGAGGGCAAGAAGCGGACCTACGCAAAGCCGGTTCCGATCTCCTCGCAGGTGCTGCTGGACCGGGAGCGGTGCGTGCTGTGCGCCCGCTGCACCCGCTTCTCCCAGCAGATCGCCGGCGACCCGATGATCGACCTGGTCGAGCGGGGCGCGCTGCAGCAGGTCGGCACCGGCGAGGGCGACCCCTTCGAGTCGTACTTCTCCGGCAACACCATCCAGATCTGCCCGGTCGGCGCCCTCACCTCGGCCGCCTACCGCTTCCGCTCCCGCCCCTTCGACCTGGTCTCCTCGCCGTCGGTGTGCGAGCACTGCGCGGGCGGCTGCGCCACCCGCACCGACCACCGGCGCGGCAAGGTGCTGCGGCGGCTCGCCGCGAACGACCCCGAGGTCAACGAGGAGTGGATCTGCGACAAGGGGCGGTTCGCCTTCCGCTACGCCGAGCTGAAGGACCGGCTGACCACCCCGCTGGTGCGCAACCCGGAGGGCGACCTCGTGCCGGCGTCCTGGCCGGAGGCGCTGGAGATCGCCGCCCAGGGCCTGCTGGCCTCCCGCGGCCGCACCGGCGTCCTCACCGGCGGCCGGCTCACCGTCGAGGACGCCTACGCCTACAGCAAGTTCGCGCGGGTCGCGCTCGACACCAACGACATCGACTTCCGCGCCCGCGTGCACAGCGGTGAGGAGGCCGACTTCCTGGCCGCCCGCGTGGCCGGCCACGGCCGGGACCTCGACGGCACCGGCGTGACCTACACCGCCCTGGAGCAGGCGCCCGCCGTCCTCCTCGTCGGATTCGAGTCCGAGGAGGAGGCGCCCGCGGTCTTCCTCCGGCTGCGCAAGGCCTGGCGCAAGCACCGCCAGAAGGTCTACGCCCTGGCCACGCACGCCACCCGGGGCCTTGAGAAGGCGGGCGGCATCCTGCTGCCGGCCGCGCCCGGCACCGAGACGAAGTGGCTGGACGCCCTGGCCGGCGGCGTCGGCCTGGAGGGTGACGGCGCCCGCGCCGCGGTCGCGCTGCGCGAGGAGAACGCCGTGATCGTGGTCGGCGAACGGCTCGCCGGCGTGCCCGGCGGACTGACCGCCGCCGTCCGGGCCGCCACCGCGACCGGCGCACGGCTGGTGTGGATCCCGCGCCGGGCCGGCGAGCGCGGCGCGATCGAGGCGGGCGCGCTGCCGTCGCTGCTGCCGGGCGGACGCCCGGCCACCGACCCGCGGGCCCGGGAGGAGGTCGCCGCCGCCTGGGGCGTGGCCGCGCTCCCGCACGGCTACGGCCGGGACACCGGGGAGATCCTCGAGGCCGCCGCGACCGGTGAGCTGCAGGCGCTGCTGGTGGCCGGTGTGGAGGTCGCCGACCTGCCCGACCCGGCACGGGCCCGGGCCGCCCTGGCGGAAGCCGGCTTCCTGGTGTCGCTGGAGCTGCGGCCCAGCGAGGTCACCGAGCACGCCGACGTGGTGCTGCCCGTCGCCGCGGTCGCGGAGAAGGCCGGCAGCTTCCTCGACTGGGAAGGCCGGCTGCGCCCCTTCGAGGCCGCGCTGAAGCCGGACCAGATGACTCGCCGGCTCAACCCGTCCGACCTCAGGGTGCTGCAGATGCTCGCCGACGCCATGGACGTCCACCTGGGACTGCCGGACCTGCGCACCGCCCGCGCCGAGCTGGGCCGGCTCGGGGTGTGGACCGGGACGCGCGCCGCCGACCCCGAGCAGCGCGCCGGCGCCCTGCCCCGGCCGGCCGCCGGCGAGGCCGTGCTCGCCGGGCACCGCCTGCTGCTCGACCAGGGCGTCCTGCAGCAGGGCGACGAGGCGCTCGCCGGCACCCGGCACGCGGCTTGCGCCCGCCTGTCGCCCGCCACGGCCGCCGAGGCGGGCGTGCGGGACGGCGAGATCGTCGCCGTGACCGGTCCCGCCGGATCGGTGCGGTTCCCGCTTCAGGTCACCGACATGCCCGACCGGGTCGTGTGGCTGCCGCTGAACTCCGCAGGCTCCGGCGTCGCCTCCGACACCGGCGCGCTGCCCGGCTCCCTGGTCCGTATCGGCCCGGCGCCCCGCGCCACCGAGGCCCCGAAGGAGGTGGAGGCGTGAGCCGGTACCTCGCCGCAGAGAACCTGTCGGTGTTCGGCACCGACCCGTGGTGGCTGATCGTCGTCAAGGCGGTGTTCTGCTTCGCCTTCCTGATGCTGACCGTGCTGTTCGCCATCGTCTGGGAGCGCAAGGTCGTCGCCTGGATGCAGCTGCGCATCGGCCCCAACCGGCACGGCCCGTGGGGCCTGCTGCAGTCGCTGGCCGACGGCGTGAAGCTGATGCTCAAGGAGGACATCGTCGTCCGCCGCGCGGACAAGGCCGTCTACGTCCTCGCGCCCGTCGTCGCGGCCGTCCCCGCGTTCATGGCGATCGCGGTGATCCCCTTCGGCCCGGCCGGCAACGAGATCTCCGTCTTCGGCCACCGCACCGCGATGCAGCTGACCGACCTGCCGATCGCCATGCTGTACATCCTCGCGGTCGCCTCGGTCGGCATCTACGGCATCGTGCTGGCCGGCTGGAGCTCCGGCTCCACCTACCCGCTGCTGGGCGGCCTGCGCTCGTGCGCCCAGATGATCTCCTACGAGATCGCCATGGGTGCCGCGTTCGCCTCGGTGTTCCTGTACTCCGGGTCGATGTCGACGTCGGCGATCGTCGAGCAGCAGCACGACCGCTGGTACATCGTGGTGCTGCCGGTGTCGTTCCTGCTGTACATCGTCACGATGGTCGGCGAGACCAACCGCGCCCCGTTCGACATGCCCGAGTCCGAGGGCGACCTGGTGGGCGGCTTCAACACCGAGTACTCGTCGATCAAGTTCGCGATGTTCATGCTCGCCGAGTACGTGAACATGGTGACCGTCTCGGCCGTGGCCACCACCCTCTTCCTCGGCGGCTGGCGGGCCCCGTGGCCGGTCAGCACCTTCTGGGAGGGCGCGAACCACGGCTGGTGGCCGATGCTCTGGTTCGTCGTCAAGGTGCAGCTGCTGCTGTTCTTCTTCATCTGGCTGCGCGGCACCCTGCCCCGGGTGCGCTACGACCAGCTGATGAAGCTCGGCTGGAAGGTGCTCATCCCGGTCTCCGTGACCTGGCTGATGCTCGTCGCCGCGATGCGCACCCTGCGCAACGAGAACTACGGCTTCACTGACATCGCCCTCTACGTCGTCGGCGCCGTCCTGGCGCTGCTGCTCATCTCCTTCGTCGCCGACCTGTTCCGCGACAAGGCCAGGCGGGCCGAGCAGCCCGCCTCCCAGCCCGCCGTCTTCGACCCGATGGCCGGCGGATTCCCCGTCCCGCCGCTGCCCGGCCAGGAACTGCCGCCGGTGCCCCGGCGCCGTCCCCGCCGCGAACGCGAACTGATCGTCAGCGGCGGGCCCGACACCGTCCACGACGGACCTACGGAGGGAAAGGAGGCGTCCGATGGCTGAGGAGCCCAAGGAGACCAAGCCCGGTTTCCTGAACCCCGTGGCCGGCTTCGGCGTGACCTTCAAGGCCATGTTCAAGAAGCGGCTGACCGAGCAGTACCCGGAGCAGAAGAAGCCCACGGCTCCGCGCTTCCACGGACGGCACCAGCTCAACCGCCATCCGGACGGCCTGGAGAAATGCGTCGGCTGCGAGCTGTGCGCCTGGGCCTGCCCCGCCGACGCCATCTATGTCGAGGGCGCCGACAACACCGACGAGGAGCGCTACTCCCCGGGCGAACGCTACGGCCGCGTCTACCAGATCAACTACGCCCGCTGCATCCTGTGCGGCCTGTGCATCGAGGCCTGCCCCACGCGCGCGCTGACCATGACCAACGAGTACGAGCTGGCCGACTCCAGCCGCGCGAACCTCATCTACACCAAGGAGCAGCTGCTCGCCGGCCTGGAGGAGGGCATGGTCGACACGCCCCACGCCATGTACCCGGGCACCGACGAGCAGGACTACTACCGGGGCCTGGTGACCGAGGCCGCACCGGGGACGGTGCGTCAGGTCGCCGTCTCCAAGGGCGAGGTGCCGCCCGAGGAGACGTCCGCCGCCGACGACCGCGAGCAGGCGCCGAAGAAGGTGATCAGCTGATGACCGCACAGCTCGCCGCCTACACCACGTCCACCGGGGAGGCCGTCCAGTTCTGGATCCTGGGCACCATCGCGGTGATCGGCGCCCTGTGCACCGTCTTTCTGAAGAAGGCCGTGCACAGCGCGCTGAGCCTGGCGGGCACCATGATCGTGCTGGCGGTGTTCTACCTCGCCAACGGCGCGTACTTCCTCGGCATCGTGCAGATCGTCGTCTACACCGGCGCGATCATGATGCTGTTCCTGTTCGTGGTGATGCTCGTCGGTGTCACCGCGGCGGACTCGCTGAAGGAGACCATCAAGGGCCAGCGCTGGCTGGCCGCGCTGTGCGGTCTCGGCTTCGGCATCCTGCTGCTCGCGGGCATCGCCAACGCCTCCCTGAAGGACTTCGCCGGCACCGGCCGGGCCAATGCGAACGGCAACGTCGCGGGGCTGGCGTCCGTCATCTTCACCAAGTACGTCTACGCCTTCGAACTCACCGGCGCCCTGCTCATCACGGCGGCCGTCGGCGCCATGGTCCTCACCCACCGCGAGCGCACCGAGCGGGCCAAGACCCAGCGCGAGCTGTCCGAGCGGCGCGTGCGCGAGGGCACCTACGTGCCGCCGCTGCCCGCCCCCGGTGTCTACGCCCGGCACAACGCCGTCGACATCGCGGGCCTGCTGCCCGACGGCACCCCGTCCGAGCTGACCGTCAACCGGACCCTGCGCGAACGCGGCCAGATCCGGGACGTCTCGGCCGAGGCGCTGAACGACCTGAAGGCCCTGGAGCGGCGCGCCGCCGAGCGCCTGGAGCGCCCCCAGATCCCGGCGACCTTCAAGCGGACCGAGGAGGCGTCGCAGTGAACCCCGTCAACTACCTGTATCTCGCCGCCGTGCTGTTCACGATCGGTGCCACCGGTGTGCTCGTCCGGCGCAACGCCATCGTGCTCTTCATGTGCATCGAGCTGATGCTCAACGCCTGCAACCTCGCGTTCGTCGCCTTCTCCCGGATGCACGGCAACCTCGACGGCCAGATCATCGCCTTCTTCACGATGGTCGTCGCCGCGGCGGAGGTCGTGGTCGGGCTCGCGATCATCGTGTCGCTGTTCCGTACCCGTCACTCGGCCTCGGTCGACGACGCCAGCCTGATGAAGCTGTAAGGGGTCGGAAGAATCGTGGAGAACCTGATTGCGCTGCTGATCGCGGCGCCTCTGCTCGGAGCGGTCGTCCTTCTCGTCGGCGGCCGCCGGCTCGACGCCGTCGGCCACTGGCTGGGCACCCTGCTCGCCGCGGTCTCCTTCGTCATCGGCCTGGTGCTCTTCGCCGATCTGCTCGGCCGGGGCGCCGACGACCGCACCGTCACCCAGCACCTGTTCAGCTGGATCCCGGTGGCCGGGTTCCAGGCGGACGTCACCTTCCGCCTGGACCAGCTGTCCATGACGTTCGTGCTGCTGATCACCGGCGTCGGCTCGCTGATCCACCTGTACTCCGTCGGCTACATGGAGCACGACGAGCGCCGCCGCCGCTTCTTCGGCTACCTCAATCTCTTCCTCGCGGCGATGCTGCTGCTCGTCCTCGCCGACAACTACCTGCTGCTGTACGTCGGCTGGGAGGGCGTCGGCCTGGCCTCCTACCTGCTGATCGGCTTCTGGCAGCACAAGCCCAGCGCGGCCACCGCGGCGAAGAAGGCGTTCCTGGTCAACCGCGTCGGCGACGTGGGCCTGTCGATCGCGGTCATGCTGATGTTCACCACCTTCGGCACCTTCGCCTTCGGGCCGGTCCTCGGCCACGCCCAGGACACCTCCGAGGGCAAGCTCACCGCCATCGGGCTGATGCTGCTGCTCGCCGCGTGCGGCAAGTCGGCCCAGGTGCCGCTGCAGTCCTGGCTCGGCGACGCCATGGAGGGCCCGACCCCGGTCTCCGCCCTCATCCACGCCGCGACCATGGTGACCGCGGGCGTCTACCTCATCGTCCGCTCCGGCGCCATCTTCGACGCCGCCCCCGACGCACAGCTGGCCGTCACCGTGGTCGGCGCGGTCACCCTGCTGTTCGGTGCGATCGTCGGATGCGCCAAGGACGACATCAAGAAGGCGCTGGCCGGGTCGACCATGTCGCAGATCGGCTACATGGTGCTGGCCGCCGGCCTCGGCCCGATCGGCTACGCCTTTGCGATCATGCACCTGGTGACCCACGGCTTCTTCAAGGCCGGCCTGTTCCTCGGCGCGGGCTCCGTGATGCACGGCATGAACGACGAGGTCGACATGCGCGCCTACGGCGGCCTCAGGAAGTACATGCCGGTCACCTTCGTCACCTTCGGCCTCGGCTATCTCGCGATCATCGGTTTCCCGGGCCTGTCCGGCTTCTTCTCCAAGGACAAGATCATCGAGGCGGCCTTCGCCAAGGGCGGCACCGAGGGCTGGATCCTCGGCGGCGCGGCCCTGCTGGGCGCCGCGATCACCGCGTTCTACATGACGCGGGTGATGCTGATGACGTTCTTCGGCGAGGAACGCTGGCGCAACCGCACGACCCCGGCGGGCACCCCGCACCCGCACGAGTCGCCGAAGGTCATGACGATCCCGATGATCGTGCTGGCCGTCGGCTCGGTGTTCGGCGGTGCGTTCTTCTCCGTCGGCGACCGCTTCCTGCACTGGCTGGAGCCGGTCACCGGGCACAGCGAGGGCCACTCGCCCGTCGGCGCGGCCACGGTCACCGGGGCGACCCTGGCGTGCCTGGTGATCGGGGTGGCCGTCGCCTGGGCCCAGTACGGCCGCAAGCCGGTCCCGGCCGTCGCCCCGCGCGGATCGCTGCTCACCCGGGCCGCCCGGCGCGACCTGCTCCAGGACGACTTCAACCATGTCGTCCTGGTCCGCGGCGGTGAACACCTCACCCGCTCCCTGGTGTACGTCGACCACAACCTGGTCGACGGAGCCGTGGGCGGCACGGCGGCCGCGATGGGCGGCCTGTCCGGGCGGCTGCGCCGGGTGCAGAACGGCTTCGCCCGCTCCTACGCGGTCTCGATGTTCGGCGGTGCGGCGCTCCTGATCGCCGCGACCCTGCTGATGAGGGCGGTCTGATACCGATGTCCTTTCCTTTGCTGACAACGACGGCGGTGCTGCCGGCCGTCGGGGCCGTCGCCACGGCCGCCGTCCCGGCCGGCAGGCGCACGGCCGCCAAGTGGCTGGCCCTGCTCGTCTCGCTCGCCACGTTCTTCCTGGCCGTCGCCGTGGCGGTGCGGTACGACCCGGACGGCGCCCGGTACCAGCTCACCGAGTCCCACGCGTGGATCTCCGCCTTCGGGGTGCGCTATCAGCTGGGCGTGGACGGCATCGGGGTGGCGCTGATCGCCCTGACCGCCCTGCTGATCCCGTTCGTGATCCTGGCCGGGTGGCACGACGCCGACCCGCTGGAGACCGGCAGCCGCCGCTGGCGGCCCACCCAGGGCTTCTTCGCGCTGATCCTGGCCGTCGAGGCGATGGTGATCATCTCCTTCGAGGCCACCGACGTCTTCCTCTTCTACATCTTCTTCGAGGCCATGCTGATCCCGATGTACTTCCTCATCGGCGGCTTCGGAGACCGGGCCCACGAGCACGGCGAGGAGACGGCGGCCGCTCAGCGTTCGTACGCGGCGGTGAAGTTCCTGCTGTACAACCTGGCCGGCGGCCTGATCATGCTGGCCGCGGTCATCGGCCTGTACGTGGTCGCGGGAACGTTCTCGCTGACGGAGATCGCCCAGGCCCGTGCCGACGGCTCCCTGAGCATGGCGACCAGCACCGAGCGCTGGCTGTTCCTCGGCTTCTTCTTCGCCTTCGCGGTGAAGGCGCCGCTGTGGCCGCTGCACACCTGGCTGCCGGGCGCCATGGGGGAGGCCACCGCCCCGGTCGCCGTGCTCATCACCGCGGTCGTGGACAAGGTGGGCACCTTCGCGATGCTGCGCTTCTGCCTCCAGCTCTTCCCGGAGGCCAGCCGCTGGGCCACCCCGGTCATCCTGGTCCTGGCCCTGATCAGCATCCTGTACGGCGCGCTGCTCGCGGTGGCCCAGCGGGACATCAAGCGCCTGGTGGCGTACGCGTCGATCTCCCACTTCGGCTTCATCATCCTCGGCATCTTCGCCATGACCAGCCAGGGCCAGTCCGGCGCGACGCTGTACATGGTCAACCACGGCATCTCCACCGCCGCGCTGCTGCTGGTCGCCGGGTTCCTGATCTCGCGGCGCGGCTCGCGGCTCATCGCCGACTACGGCGGCGTGCAGAAGGTCGCGCCGGTGCTCGCCGGCACCTTCCTGATCGGCGGTCTGGCGACGCTGTCGCTGCCGGGTCTGGCGCCGTTCGTCAGTGAGTTCCTGGTCCTGGTCGGCACGTTCACCCGCCATCCCGTGATCGGTGTCCTCGCGACCCTCGGCATCGTCCTGGCCGCGCTGTACACGCTGGTCCTCTACCAGCGGACGATGACCGGCCCGGTAAGGCCGGAGGTTACGGCGATGCCGGACCTGAGGGTCCGTGAGCTGGTGGTGGTGACCCCGCTGATCGTGCTGCTCGTCTTCCTGGGCGTCTATCCCAAGCCCGTGGCGGACATCGTCAACCCGGCGGTCCAGCAGACCATGTCCGACGTACACACGACCGATCCCCGGCCCGAGGTGGAGGCGGCCAAGTGAGCACAGCAGCCGTCCACAGCCTGTGGACAACCGCGGCCGACCCGATCGCGAAGATCGAGGCGCCGAAGATCGAATACGGGCAGCTGGCGCCCACCCTGATCGTCGCGGGCGCCGCGCTCATCGGGGTGCTGGTCGAGGCGTTCGTCCCGCGCAAGTCCCGGTACTACGCACAGGTGTTCGTCTCCGTGGTGGCCCTGTGCGCCGCGTTCGCGGCGGTCGTCGGGCTCGCCGCGGGCGGGTACGGCACCACCCGGGCGCACGTCGCCGCGATGGGTGCGGTCGCCGTCGACGGCCCGGCGCTGTTCCTGCAGGGCACCATTCTGCTGGCCGGCCTCGTCGGCCTGTTCACCTTCGCCGAGCGGCGCCTGGACCCGGCCGCGCACGGCAACCGCGTCGACTCCTTCGCCGCGCAGGCCTCCGCCGTGCCGGGCAGCGACACCGAGAAGGCCGCGGTGCGGGCCGGCTTCACCACCACCGAGGTCTTCCCCCTGCTGCTCTTCGCCGTCGCGGGCATGCTGGTCTTCACCTCGGCGAACGACCTGCTGACCCTGTTCGTGGCCCTGGAGGTCTTCTCGCTGCCGCTGTACCTGCTGTGCGCGCTGGCCCGCCGCCGGCGGCTGATGTCGCAGGAGGCCGCGGTGAAGTACTTCCTGCTCGGCGCGTTCGCCTCCGCGTTCACCCTGTTCGGCATCGCGCTGCTGTACGGGTACGCCGGTTCGGTGTCCTACGGGACGATCGCGCAGGTCGTCGAGGGCAAGGTGAGCACCGTCGACCCGGCGCTGGCCAACACCACGGGCAACGACGTGCTGCTGCTGATCGGCGCGGCCATGGTGGTGATGGGGCTGCTGTTCAAGGTGGGCGCGGTGCCGTTCCACATGTGGACGCCCGACGTCTACCAGGGCGCCCCGACCCCGGTCACCGGCTTCATGGCGGCGGCGACCAAGGTGGCCGCGTTCGGTGCGCTGCTGCGGCTGCTCTACGTGGTGCTGCCGGGCCTGCGCTGGGACTGGCGGCCGGTGATGTGGGGCGTGGCGATCCTGACGATGGTGGTCGGTGCGATCGTCGCGATCACTCAGACCGACATCAAGCGTCTGCTGGCGTACTCGTCGATCGCCCACGCGGGCTTCATCCTCGCCGGTGTGATCGCCACCTCGAAGGACGGTGTCTCCTCCGTCCTGTTCTACCTGGCCGCGTACTCCTTCGTGACGGTCGGCGCCTTCGCCGTGGTCACGCTGGTGCGCGACGCGGGCGGCGAGGCGACGCACCTGTCGCGGTGGGCCGGTCTCGGCCGGCGCTCGCCGCTGGTGGCCGCGGTCTTCGCGGTGTTCCTGCTGGCCTTCGCGGGCATCCCGCTGACCAGCGGCTTCGCCGGGAAGTTCGCCGTGTTCAAGGCGGCCGCCGAGGGCGGCGCGGCCCCGCTGGTGGTCGTCGGTGTGCTCGCCTCGGCGGTCGCGGCCTTCTTCTACATCCGCGTGATCGTCCTGATGTTCTTCAACGAGCCGCGGCCGGAGGGCCCGACGGTGGCGGTGCCCTCACCGCTGACCGTGACCGCGATCGGCATCGGCGTAGTGGTCACCATCGCCCTCGGTGTGGCCCCGCAGTACTTCCTCGACCTGGCGGATCAGGCGGCGGTGTTCGTCCGCTGAGCACGCCGCCCGCGCGGTACGCGACTGCCCGGCACCCTGCGAGCGGGGGTGCCGGGCAGCGGCGTTCCCGGCGGTCACTGTGCGTCGGTGCGGCGGACCCTGATGCGGGTGAGGTCCAGGTCGACCGGGAACGGCAGGTCCGTCTTCATCCGCTCCCGGACAATGCCGGTGCTGGTGTACGCGCCGGTGGTGGGCTCCAGCTCGAAGGTGTGCACGGCGGCGCGGCCCTGCTCGTTCTCCACCCGCCAGTGGTGCGGGATCTTCGCCCGGGCGTACTTCGCGGGCTTGGTCTCGCGGTCCCGCGACACGGAGTCCTCGGAGACGACCTCCACGGCCAGGACGACCGCCTCGGCCGGAAGACGGGTCTGCTCCGGGTCCCGCACCACGTCCGCGCGCACCACGACCACGTCGGGCTCGGGGCGGTTCTGGCGGTCGATGTCGATGGTGAACTCGCGGACCACCTCGAACTCCCCGGGCGCCAGGGACCGCAGCCGGCACGTGAAGAAGTCCACCGCTCGCGTGTGGAAAAGAGTCCGCGGACCTGCGAAGACCAGGCTCGCGTCGATCAGTTCCGTGTGCGGGGGGAGATGCGGGAGGCGGTCCAGGTCGTCGGCGGTCCAGCCGCCTTCCGGCGGGACGGGCCAGTCGGACGGGGTCGCCTTCGGCGCGGGGTTCGTCGGGTCTCCCATGGGGCGGAGTCTCGCCGGTGGAGGCAGGCTGTCGAGCGGAAGCGGACAGGTCTCCCGCGTGCGGGTGAGCGACCGCTGTGTCCTTGACGTGGGCGTGGGCGTGGGCGTGGGCACGGGTGCGGGTGCGCTGGTGCGCGCGGGCCGCAGCGGTGCCTGCCAGTGGTCCCTGCAGGCGGTGCCTGCGTCCCGGCCTGTGGACAACTCCGGGGCTGTCGGCGGAGCCCCCTATCGTGGAGGAAATGGTCGAAGCAGACGCACGGGGGACGAGACGATGGGTGGGACGGGCGGTGTCACCGACATGCCAGTGACGGACAGCGAGGCGCTGGCCACGCTGCGACGGGTCTTCGGGTACGAGGCCTTCCGGGGCGAGCAGGAAGCGGTCATCGAGCATGTGGTGGCCGGCGGCGACGCCGTGGTCCTCATGCCCACCGGCGGCGGCAAGTCGCTGTGCTACCAGATCCCGGCCCTGGTCCGGCCCGGCACCGGCGTCGTGGTCTCACCGCTGATCGCGCTGATGCAGGACCAGGTGGACGCCCTGCGCGCGCTCGGTGTGCGCGCCGGTTTCATCAACTCCACCCAGGACTTCGACGAGCGCCGCGTCGTCGAGGCCGAGTTCCTCGCGGGCGAACTGGACCTGCTCTACGTGGCGCCGGAGCGGCTGCGGCTGGAGGCCACGCTCGACCTGCTCTCCCGGGGCAAGATCTCCGTCTTCGCCATCGACGAGGCGCACTGCGTCTCCCAGTGGGGGCACGACTTCCGCCCGGACTACCTCGCCCTGTCCCTGCTGGGCGAGCGCTGGCCGGACGTGCCGCGGATCGCGCTGACCGCGACCGCCACCCCCGCCACCCACCAGGAGATCACCCGGCGGCTGGGCATGCCGGACGCCCGTCACTTCGTGGCGAGCTTCGACCGGCCCAACATCCAGTACCGGATCGTGCCCAAGGCCGACCCCAAGAAGCAGCTGCTGGCCTTTCTGCGCGAGGAGCACCCGGGGGACGCGGGCATCGTCTACTGCCTGTCCCGCAGCTCGGTGGAGCGCACCGCGGAGTTCCTGACCCGCAACGGCATCGAGGCGGTGCCCTACCACGCGGGCCTGGACGCGGCCACCCGCGCCGCGCACCAGTCCCGCTTCCTGCGCGAGGACGGCCTGGTCGTCGTCGCCACCATCGCCTTCGGCATGGGCATCGACAAGCCCGACGTGCGCTTCGTCGCCCACCTGGACCTGCCCAAGTCGGTCGAGGGCTACTACCAGGAGACCGGCCGCGCCGGCCGGGACGGACTGCCGTCGACGGCCTGGATGGCCTACGGCCTCAACGACGTCGTCCAGCAGCGCAAGCTGATCCAGTCGGGCGGCGGCGACGAGGCCTTCCGCCGCCGGGCCGCCGCCCACCTGGACGCGATGCTGGCGTTGTGCGAGACCGCGCAGTGCCGCCGCGGTCATCTCCTCGCCTACTTCGGCCAGGAACCGGACCAGGCCGGCTGCGGCAACTGCGACACCTGCCTGACCCCGCCCGAGACCTGGGACGGCACCGTCGCCGCCCAGAAGGTGCTGTCGACGGTGGTGCGGCTGCAGCGCGAGCGCGGGCAGAAGTTCGGCGCGGGGCAGATCATCGACATCCTGCTCGGTCGGCGCACCGGCAAGGTCATCCAGTTCGACCACGACCAGCTGTCGGTCTTCGGCAAGGGCCAGGAGCTGACCGAGGGCGAGTGGCGCGCCGTCGTACGGCAGCTGCTGGCGCAGGGCCTCATCGGGGTGGAGGGCGAGTACGGCACCCTGGTGCTGACCGAGGCCAGCGCCTCGGTGCTCCGCGGCGAGCGGACGGTGCCGCTGCGCAAGGACCCCAGACGCCCGGCGGCCTTGCGTACGGGGTCCTCCGCGTCGGGGCGGTCCAAGCCCAGGGCCGCGACGGCCGAGCTGCCCGAGGAGCTGTTGCCCGCGTTCGAGGCGCTGCGCGCCTGGCGTGCCGAGCAGGCCCGGGAGCAGGGCGTCCCGGCCTACGTCATCTTCCACGACGCCACACTCCGCGAGATCGTCACGGTCCGCCCGGCCTCCCTGGCCCAGCTGGGCTCGGTCAGCGGGGTCGGCGAGAAGAAGCTCGCGACCTACGGGGAGGGGGTGCTGGCGGTGCTGGCCTGTCTGGACGGCCCGACCGGTCCGCAGCCGGACGCCGGGCACGGCCCTTCTGGCCACGGCCCTGGAGCGGACGCCGGACCGGGTCCGCATCCGGAGCCGGAGGCGGACATCCAGCCGTACGCCGCGGACCCCGGGTACGGCGCCGGGCCGGAACCGGCCGACCGGTGGTGAGCGGGCCGCGCGTCACCGGCCCACCGGGGTGACCGCAGCACGCGTCACCGGCCCACCGGGGTGACCGCAGCACGCGTCACCGGCTCACCAGGCTGACTGCAGCACGCGTCACCGGCTCACCGGAGTGACCGGAGCGCGCGTCACCGGCCTCCCCTCGGCGAACGGGGCACGCCTGTGATCCGGCCGGGCCGCTCAGGCCAGCGCCGACAGCCCCGGTGCGAAGGTGATCAGCAGCGGTACCAGCGGGACCAGGGCCGCCGCCGCCGTGGTCAGGGCGCGGCGCCGGCGGGCCAGCCGGGGCGGGGGCTCCAGCAGGCGGTCGACGCGCTCGCCGAGCAGACGGCGGCTGTTGGCGCAGGACAACACGCCGCGGTGCTGGTTCAGCTCGATGAGGGCCAGCGCCGTCGTGAGGTGGCCGTGGCGGCGGGAGGCGGTGTCGTCCGCGGCCAGCTCGACCAGGCGGCGGGTCTGCTCGCAGAAGTGCGCGAACAGCGGAATGTGCGGGAAGCCGGTCGCCAGCGCCGTCGACAGGTGCAGCAGCCAGTCGTGGCGGGCGCGGGCGTGCCCGCGCTCATGCGCGAGCACCGCATCGAGCTGATGCCCGGTGAGACGGTGCAGGGCGCCGGTGGTGACGATGAGCTGCGGCGGGTGGCCCGGCATCCACCAGGCGTCCGGGTACTCGTCCTCCAGCACCAGCAGCGGCCCGCGGGCGGCGGGGAGACCGGCCGGCAGCTCGGGGGCGCGCTCGCGCAGATGCGCGCGGGCCAGCAGGCGGCGCCGGCGGGCGTCGGCCAGCTCGCGGGCGAGCATCGCCGTGGTCCAGGCGGCGCCGAGCGCCAGCAGCAGGGTGAGCACGGCGGCCCAGGCGGGCGTGGCCGACAGGTCGTAGGCGGCGGTCACGGCCTTGGGCGCCGGGGCGAACACCCGGTCGCGGACGGCGCCGAAGAGGGCGGCGGTGCCCAGCACCAGGGCGGCCAGGAAGGAGAGCAGAACGGTGGCGACCAGACACTGCCACACCCACAGCGCGACCACGGGCTCCCGTTCGGGCCAGGCCGCCCGGGTCAGTGCGCGGGGCACCGGCAGGGCGGCCGTCAACGCGACGGCACAGAGCAGGAGCAGACAGACGGTCATGCCACGGACTCCGGATCCTGATCGGAGGTCGGCGGGTGTCGGTTCGTGCGGTGCGGCGGGCCGTGCGGCGCCCGGCGGACGGCCCGCGCACACGGCCAGCCTCAGTATGACGGCGGTGGAGGCCTCACGTCAGCGCCCGGCGGCGACGGGTTCCCGTGCGACACCCGGCCCGCACCCGCCGGCACCGCCCGCACCCGCAGCCCGTCGGTCCCGGCAGCCCGCCGGCCCGGAGGGGCCGGCGGCTCAGCCGGCCACGATCCGTCCGGTCACCTCGCCCAGGCCCACCCGGACGCTGTGCGGACCCGGAGCCCACGCCGACAGGGTCACCACGTCCCCGTCCTCCAGGAACGTCCGCTTACCGTCGGGGAGTTCCAGCGGATCGCGGCCGTTCCAGGTGAGTTCCAGCAGCGAGCCGCGCTGGCCTGGCTCCGGGCCGCTCACCGTGCCCGAGGCGTACAGGTCGCCGGTGCGCAGACTGGCGCCGTTGACCGTCAGATGGGCCAGCTGCTGGGCGGCGGTCCAGTACATGGTGGAGAACGGCGGCTCGGACACCACGTGCCCGTTGACGGCGACGGAGATCCGCAGGTCGTAGCCGCCGGGTTCCTCCTCGGAGTCGTCGAGGTACGGCAGCAGCGGGTGGGTGCGCTCCGGCGGCCTGACCCGGGCCTCCTCCAGCGCGTCCAGGGGAGTGATCCACGCCGAGACGGAGGTGGCGAAGGACTTGCCGAGGAAGGGCCCGAGGGGGACGTACTCCCAGGCCTGGATGTCGCGTGCCGACCAGTCGTTGAGCAGGCACAGGCCGAAGACGTGCTCCCGGAAGTCCGCCAGCGGCACCGGCCGCCCGAGCCGCGAGGGCACGCCCACCACGAAGCCGACCTCGGCCTCGATGTCCAGGCGCACCGACGGCCCGAACACCGGTGCGTCCTCGCCCGGCACCCGGCGCTGTCCCGAGGGCCGGACCACGTCCGTGCCCGAGACCACCACGGTCCCGGCCCGGCCGTGGTAACCGATCGGCAGATGCTTCCAGTTGGGGGTGAGGGAGTCCGCGGCGTCCGGGCGGAAGATCTGCCCGACGTTGCGGGCGTGGTTCTCGGAGGCGTAGAAGTCGACGTAGTCCGCGACCTCGAAGGGCAGATGCAGGGTCACCGAGGACAGCGGATGCAGGAACGGCGCCACGGTCTCCTGGTGGGAGGGCACCGTCACCCAGGCGGTCAGGGCGCGCCTGACGTCCGACCAGGCGGTGCGGCCGGCGGCGAGCAGCGGGTTCAGGGTCGGACGGGCGAGCAGGGCGGCGTACGGGGAGCCGAGCGCGCGGGCCGCCGCGCCCGCGTCCAGGACGTGGTCGCCGAGCCGGACTCCCACGGTCCGGTGCTCGGATCCGGCCGGGGAGAACACGCCGTAGGGAAGGTTGTGCGGACCGAAGGGATCGCCCTCGGGGACCTCGAAGGGGGTCATGGCGTACTGCCTTCCGAGTCGTGTGCCGAGCGTTCCTAGTCAGACGGCCACACGTTCATGTGGTCGCGACACACGTTACGGCGCTGGTGCTTGTTTGAGCAGTGCCTAAAGAGTTTGTAATGTCCGAAATCGTCTTGTGGGAGTCTCCGGTTCCGGCTTAGCGTCGTTCGGGGGACGCGGACGGGGTGGGTCCGCTCCGCTCCGTGGAGGGGGACACGTGGGGGGACCCGTGGGCAGCCGAGCCGCCAGTGTGCCGTTCGAGGCCGACCGCGATGTGCCGGCCCTGATCGTGAAGTTCGGCGACTATCCGCTGCACCACGGCGGGGTGGGAGCGATCCGCAGCCTGGGCCGGCTCGGCGTGCCGATGTACGCGATCACCGAGGACGCCTACACCCCGGCGGCCTCCTCCCGCTATCTCACGCGGGCCTTCGTCTGGCGGACACGGGGCACCGAGGACGCCGGCCATCTGGTGGAGGGCCTGCTGCGGATCGGCCGCCGGATCGGCCGGCCCACCGTGCTGGTGCCCACCGACGAGGAGGCCGCCGTCCTGATCGCCGAGCACCAGGACGCGCTCGCCGGGCCGTTCCTCTTCCCGCGCGTGACCCCCGGCCTGCCCCGGCGGCTGGCCAGCAAGCAGGGGTTGTACGAGCTGTGCGTGGAGCACGGCGTCTCCGCGCCCGTGACGTCCTTCCCGCAGACCTACGAGGACGTCGTCGCCTTCGCCGAGCGAGCCCGTTTCCCGGTGGTGGCGAAGAACCGCGAGGCGTTCGTGCGCCGCAGCCGCCCGGCGGTGAACGGCACCACGCGGATCACCACCCGCGAGGGCCTGCTCACCCTGGCCCGTGACTGGGGCGAGCGGCCGGGGGTGGTGCTGCAGGAGTACCTGCCGCGGGAGGACGCCGAGGACTGGATCGTGCACGCCTACTTCGCCCAGGACGCCACCCCGAGGGCGCTGTTCACCGGGGTGAAGGTCCGTTCCTGGCCGCCCCACGCGGGCATGACGGCGCACGCCTATGTCGTGGACAACCCGGAACTCGCCGATCTGGCCGAGCGGTTCGTCAAGCAGATCGGCTTCACCGGCATCGCCGACCTCGACCTGCGCTACGACCGGCGCGACGGGCAGTACAAGCTGCTGGACTTCAATCCGCGGATGGGCGCCCAGTTCCGGCTGTTCGAGAGCGAGTCGGGCGTGGACGTGGTCCGCGCCATGCACCTGGACCTCACCGGGCGTCCCGTCCCGGCGGGGGAGCAGCGCTCCGGTCATCGCTTCGTCGTGGAGAACATCGACCTTCCGGCCCTGCTCGCCTACCGCCGCAGCGGCTACACCACGCCGCACGCCCCGGCCCGGGCGAGCGGGACGGAGCTGGCCTGGCTGGCGGCCGACGACCCGCTGCCGTTCGTCACGATGCTCGCCCGCCTCGTGCGGCCGGGCGTCAAGCACCTCTACCAGCTGTGGCGGACCCACCGCCGCGGCAGCGCTTGACCACGGCGCGCGGCTGAGCCGCCGCCGGGGACACGCCCGGCGGCCGGCGTGCGTGCTCCGGACGGGCGGCAGGCCGCAGCCGGTGCCCGGTCCGTATTCTTCGCTCATGCCCGCACCCCCTGCCTACGCCCTCATCGCCACCGATCTGGACGGGACGCTGCTGCGCGGCGACGACAGCGTGTCCGAGCGTTCCCGTGCCGCGCTGGCGCGGGCGACGGCGGCCGGTGCATGCCATCTCGTCGTCACCGGCCGGCCGGCGCCGCGGGTGAAGCCGCTGCTGGCGTCCCTGGGCATCACCGGGCTCGCGGTGTGCGGGCAGGGCGCCCAGCTGTACGACGCGGGCGCGGACCGGCTGCTGTCGTCGGTCACCCTGGACCGGGAGACCGCGGAGGTCGCGCTCGGCAAGATCGAGGCCGAGGTGGGCGAGGTGTACGCCGCGGTCGACCAGGACGGCGTGGACGGGCTGACGCTCATCGAGCCGGGCTACCGCATGCCGCACCCGACCCTGCCCGCCCAGCGGGTGGAGCGGCGGGACGAGCTGTGGCACAAGCCCATCACCAAGGTGCTGCTGCGCCATCCGGTGCTGTCCGACGACGCGTTGGCGGCGGCGGCGCGCAGCGTGGTGGGCTCCCTCGCCACGGTCACCATGTCGGGCCCCGGGACGGTCGAGCTGCAGCCCTGCGGCATCACCAAGGCGACCGGGCTGGCGCTGGCCGCCGAGCACCTGGGCCTGGACCGGAGCGCCGCTCTGGCGTTCGGGGACATGCCGAACGACATCCCGATGTTCAGGTGGGCGGCGCGGGGCGTGGCGATGGCCAACGCCCACCCGGAGCTGAAGGCGGTGGCCGACGAGGTCACCGTGTCGAACGAGGACGACGGCGTGGCCGTTGTCATCGAACGGTTGTTTGGCTAGCGGCCGGCCGACCGGGTCCCGGCCGGCCGCTCACCAGTACGCTCCGTGGGCGCCGGTCAGTACGGGCCGTTGACGTTGTCGATCGAGCCGTACCGGTCGGCCGCGTAGTTGCAGGCGGCCGTGATGTTGGCGACCGGGTCGTAGATGTCGTACGAGGTGCCGGGCACGTGGTACGCGTTGAACGTCGGGTCGATGACCTGGAGCAGGCCCTTGGACGGGATGCCCTTGGCGGCGTTGGAGTCCCACAGGTTGATGGCCTTGGGGTTCCCGGAGGACTCGCGCATCACGTTGCGGTAGATGCCGTTGTAGGTGCCGGGAATGCCGTGCTTCCGCATGACCGCGAGCGACTCGCGGATCCAGCCGTCGAGGTTGTCCGGGTAGCTCACCGCGGTGGCGGTGGTCTGCTCCGCCGCCGGGGTGGCCGCGAAGGCGCTGGTGGCGCCCACGAGGGGCAGGGCGAGGACCGCGGCGCTCGCGCCGCTGACGGCGAGGGCCCGCATCAGACGAGCGCTGCGACGGGTACGGCGTCCGTGGACAGACATGGGTTCTTCCTCTCCGCCGCCTGCGAGGTGAGCTGTCGGGTTCGGGCGGAAAGGTGCCCGGCCGGCCCCTGAGGGCGCGGCTTCACCCCTAGCCGTTCCGGTGCGGCCTGACGTCCGGTGACGTCCGGTGCTCCGGCCCGGCGACTTACCTGGGTCCCCCGCTCCTGCCGTGAGTGGTCGTCGATGGGTTCCGGGCGGCGGCAGGATTCGGCGTTCCGCCCGGCGTGGCGGGAAGCTATGCGACAGCACATGTCCGGAACAAGTCCTCGTCGCCTGCATCGCCCGGATATTCCATGATCAAGGGCATATGAGGGGCTTGATCCTTTGCGTCCGCCAAGGGTCAACTTGCCTGCGTGGGGCGGGAATGAAGGAACGGCGACGTGATGCGTGCCCGGCGCGGACGTGATAGACCTCACGGTCGGCCGACGGGCAGGGGCATTCACGGCTAACAGGAAGTGGGGCCCTAATAGGGTTGAATCGGGCGATGAAGGGAGGTGCGGGGCGCGGCAACGTGACGATCGTCACGTCGGGCGACGTTATGGCCAGTGTGAACGTGTGTATGGGTGGGCACGCATGGCGGGCGCGGGCAACCTCCACCGGGGAGCAGCAAGACGGCGCATATCTGTACATATGTCGCATTCGGCGTCATGCCGAGCGATACCCGATAGCGCCCGGCCTGTAGCGGTGGGCGCTATCGGTGATCGAAACATGACCGGATACGCTGACTTGAGTGATGGCAGCGACCTATCGACAAACCGTGTAATCGCCAGCAGACACCAGCAGACAGGAGACCCCTCGTGACCGTCGTCGGGCCGTTCGGGCTGAGCGTGCGGGGCCAGGCTCTCGAAGCCGATGTCCAGGCCGGATTGGCGGCTGTCGAGGAAGGGCTGCTCGAAGCCACCAAGAGCGAGGTCCCCTTCATCACCGAGGCCGCGCAGCACCTGGTCAAGGCCGGCGGGAAGCGGTTCAGGCCGCTGCTCGTGATGCTCGCGGCGCAGTTCGGCGACCCGTACGCGCCGGGGGTGGTGCCCTCGGCCGTGGTGGTGGAGCTGACCCACCTGGCGACGCTGTATCACGACGACGTCATGGACGAGGCCGCGGTGCGGCGCGGAGTGGCCAGTGCGAACACCCGCTGGGGCAACTCCGTGGCCGTCCTGACCGGTGACTTCCTGTTCGCCCGTGCCTCGCAGATCCTCGCCGACCTGGGCCCCGAGGCGGTCCGCGTGCAGGCCCTGGCCTTCGAGCGGCTGGTCACCGGTCAGATCCTGGAGACCGCGGGACCGCAGGACGGCAGGGACCCGGTCGACCACTACCTGGACGTCCTCGGCGGCAAGACGGGCTCGCTGGTGGCCGTCTCGTGCCGGTTCGGCGCCATGATGTCCGGGGCCGACGAGACCGTCGTGGACGTGCTCACCCAGTACGGCGAGCGGCTGGGCGTCGCCTTCCAGCTGGCCGACGACGTGCTGGACATCGCCTCCGACACCCACGAGTCCGGCAAGACCCCGGGCACGGACCTGCGCGAGGGCATCGCGACCCTGCCGGTGCTGCGGCTGCGCGAGCGGGTGGCGCGGCTCGGCCTGGCCGAGGACGTCGCGCTGTGCGAGCTGCTGGACTCCGACCTCAGCGACGACGCCCGGCACGCCGAGGCGCTGGCCGCGCTGCGCGCCCACCCGGCCCTGGAGCAGGCGCGCCGGGACACCGTGCGGTACGCGGAGGACGCCCGGGCCGCGCTCGCCCCGCTGGAGGACTGCGACGCCAAGGCCGCGCTGATCGACCTGTGCGACGCCGTGGTGCACCGGGCCGGCTGACCCCTCGCGCACCGGCCGTTCCGGCCCGCGGCCCCCGTCGCCCTGAGCGCCGCCCCGCGTCCCCTACGGGTTCCGGGGGAGAGCCGCGTCCCGCGTCATACCCCAGGCGTACCGGGAGTTGGGCCCGAGGTCTGACGTCTCCAGGGTGCGGTTCTGGTCAGATGGAGACACGGACCACACCACTCCTCACCGTTTCGGGTGAGAATGGCGGCTCGGGTGGGAACAGCGCACAGGGGAGCCGCCGCCGACGACGGAGGTAAGGCACACATGGCACCGTACGCATCCGACGGCACCACGGACTCCGGGCAGACGCGCGTGCCGCACCCGATGCGGCGCAAGGCCGCTCGGTACGTCGTCCCCGTGGCGGTGATGGGGGTGGCCGCGGCGACGATCGGACTGGTCCCCGCGCTCGCCGACTCCGGCGACCCCGACCTGCCCGACGTCAGTGCCCGGCAGCTTCTCGCCAAGATCGCCGCGTCCGACGTCGAGCAGCTGTCCGGCACGGTCCGGATCAGCACCGACCTCGGCCTGCCCGACCTCGGCGGCCTGGCGGACGGGCCGGCCTTCGGCGTGGGCAAGGACGGTGACGGCTCGTCGGCCGACCCGGCGTCCCGCCTGGCCGAGCTGGCCTCCGGCACGCACACGCTGCGGGTCGCGGCCGACGGCCCCGACCGGCAGAAGGTCTCGCTGGTCGAGAAGGCCGCCGAGTACAGCATCGTCCACAACGGCAAGGACGTCTGGGGCTACGACAGCGCGTCCGGCGAGGTGTACCACACCACCGCGTCCCAGCACGGCGAGCAGCACCGTGAACAGGTGCCGGGCACGCCCCAGGACTTCGCCGGGAAGGTCCTCGCGGCGGTCGACGACACCACCTCGGTGACGGTCGACGGCACCGCCCGGGTGGCCGGCCGGGACGCCTACCGGCTGGTCGTCACGCCCCGGCACGCCTCCGGCACCACGGTCGGCGTGATCACCATCGCGGTGGACTCCGCGACCGGCCTGCCGCTGAAGTTCACGCTCACCCCGGCCGGCGGCGGACCCGCCGTCGTGGACGCCGGCTTCACCCGGATCAGCTTCGCCGAGCCGGCCGCCTCCACATTCCGCTTCACCCCGCCCAAGGGAGCGAAGGTCACCGAGGGCGAAGACGCCGGTGAGCACTCCCTGTCCTCCGGCGCCCTCCCCGAGGGCCTGCTGCCCTCGGGCAAGTCCGCCGGTGACGGGGCGGCGAAGGACGGCGTGCGGGTCATCGGCAAGGGCTGGAACTCCGTCGTCCGCTTCGACACCGGCCTCGGCGGCGGCACCCGGCCGTCCTCCGGCCAGGGCGCCGCGAGCGGCTTCCTCGGCTCGCTCGGCGACCAGGTCAGCGGGAAGTTCGGCACGGGCACGGTGTTCTCCACCCGCCTGGTCAACGCCCTGATCACGGACGACGGCACGGTCTACGCCGGTGCCGTCACCAAGGACACGCTGGTGAAGGCGGCGAGCGGGGCACGGTGAGCCCCGCTCGGGGCACGACGGATCGAGGGAGCCGATGGACGAGGCGCCCGCCGGCACACCACGGCCGGGGCAGTCGGACGACGCGGTGGACGGCGTCATCCGCACCCGCGCGCTGACCAAGCGCTACCGGGGCGGACAGCTCGCCGTCGACCGGCTGGACCTCACGGTCCCGAAGGGCAGCGTCTTCGGCTTCCTCGGCCCGAACGGCTCGGGCAAGACCACCACCATCCGCATGCTGATGGGCCTGATCGAGCCGACGTCCGGCACCGCGCACGTCCTGGGACACCCCGTGCCGCGCGCCGCGCGCACCGTGCTGCCTCACGTCGGCGCCCTCATCGAGGGCCCCGCCCTGTACGGCTTCCTCAGCGGCCGGGACAACCTGCTGCGCTACGACGCCGCCGACCCGACGGCCGACCCGCGCACCCGCACGGCCCGCGTCGCCGCCGCCCTGGACCGGGTGGGCCTGACCGCGGCCGCCGGCAAGAAGGCCAAGGCCTACTCCCTGGGCATGAAGCAGCGGCTCGGCCTGGCCGCCGCGCTGCTGCGGCCCCGCAAGCTGCTGGTGCTGGACGAGCCGACCAACGGCCTGGACCCGCAGGGGATGCGGGAGATCCGCTCCCTGGTGCGGCAGCTGGCCTCGGACGGCACGACCGTCTTCGTCTCCTCCCACCTCCTCGACGAGATCGAGCAGATGTGCACGCACGCCGCGGTCATGACTCACGGCAGGCTGGTCACCCAGGGCCCGGTGGCCGAGCTGGCCGCGGGGGCGCGCGGCCGTCTGGTGGTCACCACGCCCGATGCGGGGGAGGCCGCCCGGGTGCTGAAGGAGCAGGGCGTGGGCGACCTCGTGGTCACCGGTGACCGGGTGAGCGGGCAGGTGCCGAAGCGGGACCTGGCCGAGGTGAACGCCGCCCTGGTCACCGCCGGCGTGCGGGTCCGCGGCTTCGGCGTCCAACGCGCCTCGCTGGAGGACGCGTTCGTGGCCCTGACGGGGGAGGGGTTCGATGTCGCGGGCTGAGACCGCCGGGCCGGCCGCCGGGACGACGGGCTCCTCGCCCGCCGCGCACCCGCTGTGGACGCTGGGACTGCTGCGCAGCGAGCTGGCGACCGTCTTCCGGCGCTGGCGCACCCGCGCGCTGCTCGGGGTGCTGGCCGCCGTGCCGGTTCTGGTCGGGGTGGCCGTGCGGATCGAGACCCGGGACGGCTCCCCGGCCGGCGGCGAGGGGCCGCCGTT
Source organism: Streptomyces thermodiastaticus (assembly GCF_014656135.1). GTDB lineage: Bacteria > Actinomycetota > Actinomycetes > Streptomycetales > Streptomycetaceae > Streptomyces > Streptomyces thermodiastaticus. Next base: position 24,332 of record NZ_BNBV01000020.1, on the reverse strand, counting down.
CATCGCGCAGGTCAGCAACAACGGCCTCTTCCTGGTCTTCACCGCGCTGGCGGCGACCCTGCCGTTCTTCCTGCCGATGGCCGTGGGCGTCGTCGCGGGCGACGCGATCGCGGGCGAGGCGAGCGCGGGCACCCTGCGCTATCTGCTGGTCGCCCCGGCCGGCCGCACCCGGCTGCTGCTCACCAAGTCCGCCGCCGTCCTTGCGTTCTGTCTGGCCGCCACCTTCGTGGTGGCCGTGGTGGCGCTCGGGGCGGGCGCGGTGCTGTTCCCGGTCGGCGACCTGACGACGATCTCCGGCACCCGCATCGGGTTCGGCGAGGGACTGTGGCGGGCCCTGCTGATTGCGCTCGTGGTCGCCGCGTCACTGATCGGGATCGCCGCGCTCGGCCTGTTCGTCTCCACCCTGACCGACAGCGGCATCGCGGCCATGGCGACGACCGTGGGCCTGCTGATCGGCATGCAGATCGTCGACCAGATCCCCCAGCTGCACGCCGTCCATCCCTACCTCGTGTCCCACTACTGGCTGTCCTTCGCCGACCTGATGCGCGAGCCGGTCCTCTGGGACGACCTGGTGAAGAACCTGGAGCTGCAGGCGCTGTACGCGGCCGTGTTCGGCTCGGCGGCCTGGGCGCGGTTCACCACGCGGGACGTGACCGTCTGACAGGCGTCGTGCGCGGCCTGGCGGGCCGGCAGGGGCTCCCGTGGGCCGGTGGCCACGAGCGGCGGATGTGACCTGGGCGACGTCAGGGACGGCTCCTGGTGCGAGGATGTGACGCTGCGGTGACGTGGACGGCGCGGTCGACGGGCGAGACTCGACGGTACGACCACGACGACCGGATGGCACGCATCCGAGCGAGGGAGCCGATGTCTCGACCGAGCCGCGAGAAGAACCGGGACCAGGACAGCGCCGAGCGCTCCACGGTCCTCGCCCGGGCCACCCCGATCGCCGTGCGTGTGCCGGCCACCGCCGCCGGCGCCCCGGACGGCAGCGGCTCCGGCTCCGCGACCGGGGCGTGGGCGCTGGTCGACGGTGTCCCGGTGCGGCCGGCGCCCGGCGAGGAGATCCAGCAGGCCGTCCTGGACCATCTGCACCGTATCGCCCGGGCCGCCGGCCGCCCGGTCCACGCCACGGTCACCGACGAACGCAGCGGCTACGTGGTCCCCCTGCGGGTGCACTGCGACGGCTCCAGCACCTTCACGGCGGAGCCGGTGCGCATCACGGCCGCCACCCCGTCCGGGCCCGGGGCCGCCCGGCCGGACACGGCGCAGGGCGATGGGGCGGGCGCGGGCCACGGTGACGCCGCCGGGGCCGAGAGCACCGGCGGGGCCGAGAGCACCGGCGGGACCGGGAGCACCGGCGGGACCGGGAACACCGGCGGGGGCAGCACGCCCGCGATGCCGCCTGCGGCGCCGGAGACGCCCAACTCCCCCGATCCGACCGTGCTGCTGCGCGTCCCACCGGAGCCGGTCACGGCCGGCGCGGCGCACCCGCCCGGCACCGTCGCACCGCCGACGGGCGAGTTCGGCCCGCCGCCGGTGATGGACGGCCGGGCGGCCGAGGCGGGCACCCGTCCGGTCCCGCCCGGTCCCCTCGCCGGGCCCGCGACGTGCGCGCACTCCGCACCGGCGCCCTCGGTCTCCGCGGCGGCCTCGGCCGCCTGCGCCGGCCCCGGCCTCGACGAGGGACCGAAGCCGCACCCCGGAACCGCCTCCGCCTCCGCTCCCGCACCCGTGTGCGGCTTCGACGCCGTGGCCGAGGCGGTGCTCGGGGAGGATCCCGGGGCCGCGGCCGGCGGTGCGGGGCAGGCGCTGTTCGCCGGGGCTCTCACGGCGGTCCACGAGGCCGTGCGGGACGGACGCGTCCAGGAGGCGGCGGACCTCGCCGGGCGCACCGTCACCGACGCGTCCGCGGCGCTCGGCCCGGACCACGCCGAGGTCCTGTACCTGCGCGAACTGCTCGCCTACCTCGCCTGGCTGGACTGCGACCCGCTGCGGGCCTGCACCCTGCTGCTGGACCTGGCCCGCACCCGCCACCAGGACGGGGACGCTCAGGGCGCCTACGGAGATGTGCTGAGCGCGGTCACGGCCTGGCGGGCGGTCAGGGAACCGGAGCAGGGGCTGCGCCTCGGCAGCGACCTGCTCGCGCTGTGGACCCGGCTCGCCGGGGCGGACGGCCCGGCCGCCGGCGACCGGGACCGGCTCGATGCCGTCCGCGCCCGCCTGGACCGCCTCGCCGCCCGGACCGGCTCCCGGACGCCCCCGGCGGACCACTGACGCCGTACGGCACCGGACCGGACCGCCGGGCGGGTCGATGCCCGGCGGTCCGGTCCGGTGCCGGAGGAACGGTTCAGGCGGAGGCGGTCAGGCCTCCGGCCCCTGCTGGGCCTCGACCGGCGCGGCCGCCGGCTGTGCCGCCCGCGCCGGACCGGAAGCCACCGCCTCGGTGGACGTGGACGCCGCCGCGGCCCGGGCGAGGGCGTCCCGCCGCTGGGCGGTCCGGCGTGCCGTGCGCAGCCCGTCCCAGGTCAGCGTCATCAGCGCGATCCACACCAGGCCGAACCCGGCCCAGCGCTCGGCGGGCATGGACTCGTGGAAGTACAGGATCCCGCACAGGAACTGGAACACCGGGGCGAGGTACTGCAGCAGGCCGAGCGTGGACAGCGGCACCCGGATCGCGGCGGCGCCGAAGCAGACCAGGGGCAGGGCGGTGACCACGCCGGTCGTGGCGAGCAGAGCGGTGTGGCCCCAGCCCTCGGTGGTGAACGTCGAGTCGCCGTGCGCACCCAGCCACAGCAGGTAGCCGAGGGCCGGGAGGAACTGGATCGCGGTCTCGGAGGCCAGGGACTCCACGCCGCCGAGGTTGACCTTCTTCTTCATCAGCCCGTAGGTGGCGAAGGACAGGGCGAGGACGAGGGAGATCCACGGCGGACGGCCGTAGCCGACGGTCAGGACCGCGACGGCGGCCAGGCCGACGCCGACCGCGGCCCACTGCACCGGCCGCAGCCGCTCCTTGAGCAGGAGCACGCCCATGGCGATGGTGACGAGCGGGTTGATGAAGTAGCCGAGGGAGGCCTCGACGACGTGCCCGCTGTTCACGGCCCAGATGTAGACGCCCCAGTTGACGCTGATCACGGCCGCGGCCACCGCGACGAGCCCCAGCCGGCGCGGCTGCCGCAGCAGCTCCCCGGCCCACCGCCAGCGGCGGATGAACAGCAGCACGACGGCCACGACGACGAAGGACCACACCATCCGGTGGGCGAGGACCTCACCGGCGCCGGCGGGCTCCAGCAGGGGGAAGAAGAGGGGGAACAGCCCCCACATCCCGTACGCCGCGATGCCGTTCAGCAGGCCTATGCGCTGCTCACCCTTTGATGTCCCGCCCACGGGCCCTCCTACACGTCGTGACATGCCTCCACGAAGGTAGCGCCGAGCGCCGCGCCTGTCATGTCCGTACCGGTATACGGTCATGACAGGCGCGGTGCCGCCGGGGCGCCGGTGCGGTGGCGGACACGGCCCGAGGGCCGGCTCAGGCCTTCAGTGCGGCGGCGACCGCGTCGGAGAGCGGGGTGGTCGGGCGGCCGATGAGGCGGGAGAGGTCACCGGAGGTGATCTCCAGCTCGCCCTTGGCGATCGAGGCGTCCACGCCGGCGAAGACCGCGGCCGCCTGCTCGGGCAGGCCCGCGCCGGTCAGGATGCCGGTGAGCTGCTGCGGCGTGACGGCCTTGTAGACGATCTCCTCGCCGGTCACGCGGCTCAGCTCGGCCGCGTACTCGGCGAAGCTCCACGCGGTGTCGCCGCCCAGCTCAAAGGTCCGGTTCTCGTGTCCCTCGCCGGTCAGGACGGCGGCCGCGGCGGCCGCGTAGTCGGCGCGGGAGGCGGAGGACACCCGGCCCTCGCCGGCCGCCGCGACGACGGCGCGGCGCTCCAGCACCGGGCCCAGGTTCTCCGTGTAGTTCTCGTGGTACCAGCCGTTGCGCAGCAGCGTCCACGGCAGTCCGGAGGCCCGCAGCACCTCCTCGGTGGCGCGGTGGTCGTCGGCGAGGGCGGCCGTGAGGCTGCCGGGCGCGCTGGTGTAGGCGAGCTGGGCGACCCCGGCCGCCGCGGCGGCCTCGATGACGGTCCGGTGCTGCCGCACCCGGTCCTTGCCGACCTCGCTGCCGGAGATCAGCAGCACCCGGTCACCGGGCGCGAAGAGGCCCTCGAAGGTCTGCGGCGCGTCGTAGTCGGCCACCGCGATGCGGACGCCGCGGCTCGCGAGGCCGGCGGCCTTCTCCGGGGTGCGCGCCACGGCCGTGATCTGCTCGGCCGGTACCTTCTGCAGCAGGTGGTCCACGACGTGGCGGCCGAGGCGTCCGGTCGCTCCGGTGACGACGATGCTCATGGGGATCTCCGTGACGGTTCCGTAGGTGTCGACACCGACCCTACGGGAAGCGCTAACCAAGAGACAGTGCCCTGTCTCCCGGCTGTCTCCGCTCGCCCTCGCCGTACCGTCCCGGTACGCGCGAAGGCCCGGGACAAACGGTCCCGGGCCTTGCGAGCTCGTCCGGCTCTGCCGTGCGCCCTCGTCAGCCGACGACGGTCCAGGTGTCGCCGCCGGCCAGCAGGGCGGCCAGGTCGCCCTTGCCGCGCTGCTCGACCGCGGTGTCCAGCTGGTCCGCCATCAGCGTGTCGTACACCGGCCGCTCGACCGACCGGAACACACCGATGGGCGTGTGGTGCAGGGTGTCCGGGTCGGCGAGCCGGGACAGGGCGAACGCCGTGGTCGGGGAGGCGGCGTGGGCGTCGTGGACGAGGATGTCGGCCTCGTTCTCCGGCGTCACGTCCACCACCTGCAGATCGCCGGTGGCCGGGTCGCGCACCACACCGCGGCTGCCGTCGGCACCGAAGCGGATCGGCTGCCCGTGCTCCAGGCGGATCAGCGCCTCCTGGGACTGCTGCTTGTCCTTGAGGACCTCGAAGGCGCCGTCGTTGAAGATGTTGCAGTTCTGGTAGATCTCCACCAGCGCGGTGCCCGGGTGGGCGGCCGCCTGCCGCAGCACCTCGGTGAGGTGCTTGCGGTCCGAGTCGATGGTGCGGGCCACGAAGGACGCCTCCGCGCCGATCGCCAGCGACACCGGGTTGAAGGGCGCGTCCAGCGAGCCCATCGGCGTCGACTTGGTGATCTTGCCCAGCTCGGAGGTCGGCGAGTACTGGCCCTTGGTCAGGCCGTAGATCCGGTTGTTGAACAGCAGGATCTTCAGGTTGACGTTGCGGCGCAGCGCGTGGATGAGGTGGTTGCCGCCGATGGACAGCGCGTCGCCGTCACCGGTGACCACCCACACGCTCAAATCCCGCCGCGAGGTCGCCAGGCCGGTGGCGATGGCCGGGGCGCGGCCGTGGATGGAGTGCATCCCGTAGGTGTTCATGTAGTACGGGAAGCGCGAGGAGCAGCCGATGCCGGAGACGAAGACGATGTTCTCCTTCGCCAGCCCCAGCTCCGGCAGGAAGCCCTGGACGGCGGCGAGGATCGCGTAGTCACCGCAGCCCGGGCACCAGCGCACCTCCTGGTCGGACTTGAAGTCCTTCATGGTCTGCCGGGCCTCGGCCTTCGGCACCAGGGACAGCGCCTCGACCGCGCCCTGCGTGGACGTCTCAGCCATCGATGGCCTCCTTGAGAGCGGTGGCGAGCTGTTCGGCCTTGAACGGCATGCCGTTGACCTGGTTGTAGCTGTGGGCGTCCACCAGGTACGTGGCGCGGATGAGGGTGGCGAGCTGGCCGAGGTTCATCTCGGGGATCACCACGCGCTCGTACCGCTCGAGCACCGCCCCCAGGTTCTTCGGGAAGGGATTGAGGTGGCGCAGGTGCGCCTGGGCGACGGGCAGGCCCTCGGCGCGCAGCCGCCGCACGGCCGCCGTGATCGGCCCGTACGTCGAGCCCCAGCCCAGCACCAGCGTGCGCGCCTGGTCCGGGTCGTCGACCTCCACGTCCGCGACCTCGATGCCGTCGACCTTGGCCTGGCGGGTGCGGACCATGAAGTCGTGGTTGGCCGGGTCGTAGGAGATGTTGCCCGTGCCGTCCTGCTTCTCGATGCCGCCGATGCGGTGCTCCAGGCCCGGGGTGCCGGGGACGGCCCACGGGCGGGCGAGGGTCTTGGGGTCGCGCTTGTACGGCCAGAAGACCTCGGTGCCGTCGGCGAGGGTGTGGTTGGGGCTCTGCGCGAACCGCACCCTCAGGTCGGGCAGCTCGTCCAGCTCGGGGATGCGCCACGGCTCGGAGCCGTTGGCGAGGTAGCCGTCGGACAGCAGGAACACCGGGGTGCGATAGGTCAGCGCGATCCGGGCCGCGTCCAGGGCGGCGTCGAAGCAGTCCGCCGGGGTGCGCGGGGCGACCACCGGGACCGGGGCCTCGCCGTTGCGGCCGTACATGGCCTGCAGCAGGTCCGCCTGCTCGGTCTTGGTCGGCAGACCGGTCGACGGGCCGCCGCGCTGGATGTCCACGATCACCAGCGGCAGCTCCAGCGCCACGGCCAGGCCGATCGTCTCGCTCTTGAGCGCCACACCCGGGCCGGACGTCGTGGTCACGGCCAGCGAGCCGCCGAAGGCGGCGCCGAGCGCGGCACCGATGCCGGCGATCTCGTCCTCGGCCTGGAAGGTGCGCACACCGAAGTTCTTGTGCCGGCTCAGCTCGTGCAGGATGTCCGAGGCCGGGGTGATCGGGTACGAGCCCAGGAACAGCGGCAGGTCCGCCTGGTGGGCGGCGGCGATCAGCCCGTACGCCAGGGCGAGGTTGCCGGAGATGTTGCGGTAGGTGCCGACGGGGAACGCCTCGGCCGCCGGGGCGACCTCGTAGGAGACCGCGAAGTCCTCCGTGGTCTCGCCGAAGTTCCAGCCGGCCCGGAACGCGGCGATGTTCGCCTTCATGATCTCGGGCTTCCTGGCGAACTTGGTCCGCAGGAACCTCTCGGTGCCCTCGGTGGGCCGGTGGTACATCCAGCTCAGCAGGCCCAGCGCGAACATGTTCTTGCTGCGCTCGGCCTCCTTGCGGGACAGGTCGAACTCCTTCAGCGCCTCCACCGTCAGCGTGGTCAGCGGCACCGGGTGCAGGTTGTACCCGTCGAGCGAGCCGTCCTCCAGCGGGGAGGTGTCGTAGCCGACCTTCTGCATGGCGCGCTTGGTGAACTCGTCGGTGTTGACGATGATCTCCGCACCGCGCGGCAGATCGCCGATGTTCGCCTTCAGCGCCGCCGGGTTCATGGCCACCAGCACGTTCGGCGCGTCACCCGGGGTGAGGATGTCGTGGTCGGCGAAGTGCAGCTGGAACGAGGACACGCCCGGCAGGGTCCCTGCGGGGGCGCGGATCTCGGCGGGGAAGTTCGGCAGCGTCGACAGGTCGTTGCCGAAGGACGCGGTCTCGGAGGTGAAACGGTCGCCGGTGAGCTGCATACCGTCACCCGAGTCACCCGCGAACCGGATGATCACCCGGTTCAGGCGGCGGACGTCCTTCGTCCCCGCCCTGCGCTGCTCTCCCGCGACGGCTCCGTCGGCCTGCTCCGCTGGACTGCTGACCTGGCTGGTCACTGAACTGGACCTCCTTCGAGGCGGCTGTGGGGGAGCGGCCTTCCCCGAAGACCTTTCCCGGCTTCAACCCTACGACCGTCCGGATCGCCATCCGCCTGCCGTTCGCATGGTGGACGCAGTTGTGAGACGGTCCGGTGTCCTTGCTGTCCGTCCCGCTTCCTCCTGCCGTGGCGGGCGTCCCGCCCGCGCCCGGCCCCGCACACCTCCCTCGTGATCCTGAACCTCCCCGTGCCCCTGCGTGCGCCCGGGGCGTGCCCGGTGGCCGGCGCCGCGCCCCGCCCGGTGTCCGGCCCGCCGCACGGCAGCCCGGATGCGCGCACCCGCGGTGCGCCCGTGGCCGGCGCGACGCGCCGTTACTGACACAGTGTCGACGGATCAGGAGTTCAGATAAGTGAGGACGGCCAGAACACGCCGGTGATCCCCGTCACTCGGTGCCAGGCCGAGCTTCATGAAGATGTTGCTGACGTGCTTCTCCACCGCGCCGTCGCTGACCACCAGCTGCCGGGCGATCGCCGAGTTGGTCCGGCCCTCGGCCATCAGGCCCAGCACCTCCCGCTCGCGCGGGGTCAGCGCGGCCAGCACGTCCTGTCTGCGGCTGCGCCCGAGCAGCTGGGCGACCACCTCCGGGTCCAGCGCCGTCCCGCCGCGCGCCACCCGCACCACCGCGTCCGTGAACTCCCGCACGTCGGCCACCCGGTCCTTGAGCAGATAGCCGACTCCGCGGCTGGAGCCCGCCAGCAGCTCCGTGGCGTACCGCTCCTCCACGTACTGCGACAGCACCAGCACACCGAGGTCCGGGTGCACCTTGCGCAGCCGTACCGCCGCCCGCACCCCCTCGTCGGTGTGCGTCGGCGGCATCCGCACGTCCACCACCACGACATCGGGCAGCTTCCCCTCGCGATGCAGCCCGGTGATGGTGGCCACCAGCGCCTCAGCGTCCCCGACGCCCGCCACCACCTCGTGCCCGCGGTCCGTGAGCAGCCGGGTCAGCCCCTCCCTGAGCAGCACCGAGTCCTCGGCGATGACCACCCGCACCCTGTCCTCCACGCTTCTCGGCCCCCATGTGCTCGCTGCTTCGCTCCCACGGCCGCCGGTACGCCGCTCGGGACGGCGGCGGCACCGTCCAGCATCCCAGCATCGTCACGACGGCATGTCGCGCCGGACGAAGCCCGCGGCACCGGAGGCGCCCGTACGTCCGCAGGCCTGCGGGCCGCGGCCGTGACACCGCGGCCCGCAGGCCACCACCGGTCGTTTCGTGCGCCGTCAGCGCCGCCAGGGCAGCTCCGCGGTCACCCGGGTGGGCCCGCCGGGCGGCGAGTCCACCACCAGGACCCCGTCCACCGCGTCCAGCCGCTCGGCCAGCCCGCGCAGACCCGACCCGGCGGACATCTCGGCGCCGCCCACACCGTCGTCCGTGACCTGCAGCATCAGCCGGTCCTCGGACCGCCACACCTCCACCGACGCCGACCGGGCCCGGCTGTGCTTGCTGACGTTCTGCAGCAGCTCCGACACCGTGAAGTAGGCGATCCCCTCGATGGCCGGGGCGGGCCGCTCCGGCAGGTCCACATCCACCCGCACCGGCACCGTGCACCGGGAGGCCACCGACGACAGGGCGGCGTCCAGGCCCCGGTCGGTCAGCACGGCCGGGTGGATGCCGCGGGCCAGGTCCCGCAGCTCCTGCAGCGCGGTCTTCACCTCGCCGTGCGCCTCCTCCACCATGCGCGCCGCCGCCTGCGGATCCTCCGCCAGCTTCTCCTTGGCCAGGCCCAGCCCCATCGCCAGGTTGACCAGGCGGGCCTGCGCCCCGTCGTGCAGATCGCGTTCGATGCGCCGCAGGTCGGCGGCGGCCGTGTCGACAACGACCCCGCGGTCCGACTCCAGCTCCGACACCCGTGCTGACAGCCGCGACGGGCCGAGCAGCCCGTGCACCAGCAGCCGGTCCACCGTCGTCAGCGCCCGCACGACCCACGGGGTGGCCAGCGTGACCAGCAGGCCCACCAGCGCCGTCACGGCGATCTCGAAGGGGCCGTCCAGGTAGAACGCGTGCTGCTCGTCCCCGTAGAGCTGGATGCCGCCCTGCCCGCCCCACACCGGGAAGGCCCAGAACCACAGCGGGTACGTCAGCAGCGACCAGCCGGTCGCCCAGAAGGTCACCGCGACGCAGAACGAGAACACCGCCCACGGGAACTGCGCCAGCGCGTACAGCAGCGCCCGCCAGGAGGCGCCGCTGCGCAGCACCGCCCCCGTCCAGGCCAGCGGGCCGTTGCCGGTGCGCGGCCGCACCGGCTCGGGGTCGGCCACCTCGCAGCCCAGCAGCGCCCGGGCCCGCACCCGCTCCAGCACGCCGAACCCGCGGCAGCCCGCCAGCGCCGCCGCCAGCACCGGGATGCCCAGGAACGTCACCAGCAGGCCGGCCCCCAGCGACACCATCGTCACGGCGTAGGTGAACAGCGTGACGGCGACCGGCAGGCTGAGCAGCACATACGCCAGCTCGCGCCAGTGGCGGCCCTCGACCGGGGCCCGCAGCGCCGCCGGCAGCCGGTGGCGCCGGTCCGGCGCGAAGCCGGGTCCGTGCGCGTGTCCGTGGCCGCGGGCGCCGGTGCCCGGCGCGTGCGGCGCTGCGTGGGGTGATCGGTCGTAGATGGTCATCGGCGTCGTCCCGTTCCCCTCGTCGTGCGCGTACTCCTGCGGTTCCGGCCGTGTCTCCAGGCTCCTCGGGGACGGGCCGCCGGACCATGGAGCGCGTCGGCGTCTCGCACCGGGGGTTTCCCCCACCTCAGCGGCGGCGCGAGCCCCCCGCCCGCCGGGCCGGGGCGCCGCCGCGGTCCCGCCAGGGCAGCTCCGCCGTGACCGTCGTCGGGCCGCCCTCGGGGGAGTCCACGACGAACAGCCCGTCCACGGCGTCCAGCCGCTCCGCCAGCCCGCGCAGACCCGAACCGGCGTCCGGCCGGGCCCCGCCCCGGCCGTCGTCCACGACCTGCAGCATCAGCCGGTCCCCGGACCGCCACACGTCCACCGACGCCTGCGACGCCCCGCTGTGCTTGCTGACGTTCTGCAGCAGCTCGGACACCGTGAAATAGGCGATGCCCTCGACGGCCTCCGCCGGACGCGTGTCCAGGTCGACGGTCACCTTCACCGGCACCGTGCACCGGGAGGCCACCGACGACAGGGCCGCGTCCAGGCCCCGGTCGGTCAGCACGGCCGGATGGATGCCCCGGGCCAGATCCCGCAGCTCCTGCAGGGCCAGCTTCACCTCGCCGTGCGCCTCCTCCACCATCGCGGCGGCGGCGTCGGGATCCTCCAGCAGCTTCTCCTTGGCCAGGCCCAGCCCCATCGCCAGGTTGACCAGGCGGGCCTGCGCCCCGTCGTGCAGATCGCGTTCGATGCGCCGCAGGTCGGCGGCGGCCGCGTCCACCACCACCCCCCGGTCGGACTCCAGTTCGGCGATCCGCCGCTCCAGCTCGTCGGAGGGCGACAGCAGCGCCCGCGCCATCGCCCGGTCCACGTTCGCCATGCCCCGCGCCAGGAACGGCAGCACCGGCCACAGCACGAACAGCGAGGTGACAACGACCGAGAAGGTGACGACGCCCCACGGGAACCGGATGACGTCGTACAGCGCGCCGCGCCAGGCCACCGGGTCCTTCAGCGCCATCCACATCCCGCTCAGCCCGCCCCCGCCGCGCAGCAGCGGCAGCGGGCTCGGCTCGTCGATCCGCACCCCGAGCAGCGCCCGGACCCGCAGCCGCTCCAGCCTGCCCAGCTGCCGCTGGCCCAGCAGTCCGGCCGCGAGCAGCGGCAGCCCGACCACCGTGACGGCCATGCCGGCGCCGACGCTCAGCATGGTCAGCACATAGACGAACCCGACCGCCGACACCGGCAGGTTCGTCAGCAGATGGGCGATCTCCTTCCAGGTGGCCGCCGGGAAGGCGAAACCGGGCGGTGGCAGCCGGTCGCGGTCGGTGTCCTCGGTGCCGGCGGCGGAACGGCCGGCCACAGGGGTGCGTGCGGTCATAGGGCTCAGCGTGCCGCGCGGCGGGCCGGGGCGCCATGAGGCCGACCGCCCCGGCAAGCGGGGGAAAACCCCACCTCGCCGCCCATGCGTGGAGCCTCTGGCCGCCCGTGCGTGGACCCTCTGGTCGCACATGCGTGGACCCGTTGGTCTCACCTGCGCGGCCGCCTCGTCCCCGGGTGACGGGGCCGCTTACCCTCTCTTTATCAGGGCCTAGACTCCCGTGCGTACACACGGTGCGCATCCGTCCGTACATCCGTACGGAACACGCGACAGCACGAGACCAGGGAGCGAGGGACGGTGCCTGAGACGTTGCCGGACACGGTGCGGGAGTCGACCGTCGTCGCGGCCGACTACTTCCACGCCTACTCGGTCGTCGGGCTGCTCGCGGTCGTGGGCGTGCTGTTCGTCGCGGTCGCCTTCGGCGCGGGCCGGCTGCTGCGCCCGGTGGTGCCCACCCCCGAGAAACTGCTGACCTACGAGTGCGGCGTCGACCCCGTCGGCGAGGGCTGGGCCCACACCCAGGTCCGCTACTACGTGTACGCCTTCCTCTACGTGATCTTCGCGGTGGACTCGGTCTTCCTGTTTCCCTGGGCGACCGTCTTCGCCGCCCCCGGCTACGGTGCGGCGACGCTGGTGGAGATGTTCCTCTTCCTCGGCTTCCTCGCCGTGGGCCTGCTCTACGCCTACAAGAAGGGAGTCCTGGCATGGACGTGAACGCCTCGACTCCGCCGGCCGCCGGCCCCGTACCGCTCCCCGGGCCCAAGCGCCTGGGCGCCCTGTCCCGGCTCGCCCCCGAACCGATGAAGGTCGTCCTGAACTGGGGCCGCCGCTACTCGCTGTGGGTGTTCAACTTCGGTCTCGCCTGCTGCGCGATCGAGTTCATCGCCGCGTCGATGTCCCGGCACGACTTCATCCGCCTCGGCGTCATCCCGTTCGCGCCCGGACCGCGCCAGGCCGACCTGATGGTGGTGTCCGGCACCGTCACCGACAAGATGGCCCCGGCGGTCAAGCGCCTGTACGAGCAGATGCCCGAGCCGAAGTACGTCATCTCCTTCGGCGCCTGCTCCAACTGCGGCGGCCCGTACTGGGACTCGTACTCCGTGACCAAGGGCGTCGACCAGATCATCCCGGTCGACGTCTACGTCCCCGGCTGCCCGCCGCGCCCCGAGGCGCTGCTCCAGGGCATCCTCAAGCTCCAGGAGAAGATCGCCCGCGAGTCGCTGGGCGAGCGCTACGCCGCACCCGCCCGCGCCTCGGTGGCGGCGCTGCAGAGCGACCTGGTGAAGCCTCCGGCGCCCCAGGCCGCGCGCGAGCGACGGGCCGCGGACGACGACCGGGCCGCGGAGGGCGACCGGGCCGCGGACGGCTCCGGCCGGCCGGGCGGCACCGGCCCCTCGGGCGAGGGGAGCGCGCGATGAGCGGGGCCGGCTGGCTGCCCGCGCCCGCCGAGAACCTGTTCGGACCCGAGGCCACGGCCGAGGAGTCCTACGAGGTCCTCACGGTGGACGTGCCCTCGACCGCGTGGCTCACCGCCCTGCGCACCGCCCGCGACGAGCTGGGCTGCACCTACTTCGACTGGCTCAGCGCGGTCGACGAACCGGGCCTGGGCCTGCGCGTCTGTGCCCATGTCGCCGCCCTGGCCCCGGTGCGTCGGCTGCTGCTGCGCACCACGGTCCCGCACGAGGAGCCCGTCCTGCCCAGCGCGGTCGGTGTCTACCCGGGTGCCGCCTGGCACGAGCGGGAGACCCACGAGATGTTCGGGGTCGGCTTCACCGGCCACCCCAACCTGGAGCATCTGCTGCTGCCGGAGAACTTCGAAGGCCACCCGCTGCGCAAGGACTTCGTGCTGGCCGCGCGGGTCGCCAAGACCTGGCCCGGCGCCAAGGAACCGGGCGAGTCGGACCACGGCGGACCCCGGCGCCGCCAGATGCTGCCCCCCGGCGTCCCCGACCCCAGCGAGTGGGGACCCCTCAAGGGACAGCTCCCGGCCGCCCCGGTCCGCGGCGCGCGGGCCGCGGGGCGCGCGGGCGGCCCGGTGCGCCGCCGCACGGCGGCCGGGACCGAGGCCGCCGGGGCGGCGGAGACCACGGCGGGGGAGCCGCAGGACACCACCGGCGCCACCCGGCCGCGCCGGATGCGGAAGGCCTCCGAGGGATCGGCGAGCCAGACCGCGCCGGGCGCACCGGCGGGGGAGGGCCCGGCCGGCGGGGCATCCGTGGCCCACGAACCGGGCGCACAGCCGCCCGCCGCGCCCACGGCACGCCTGCGCCGGATGCGCAGTGCGTCGGAGGGGTCGGCGTCACAGCGGGCCGGCGGTGCCTCCGGTACGGCGGGGCCGCGCCGGATGCGCAGCGCGTCGGAGGGGTCGGCATCCCAGCGGGCCGGCGGTGCCTCCGGTACGGCGGGGCCGCGCCGGATGCGCAGTGCCTCCGAGGGGTCGGCGTCCCAGCGGGCGGCGGCCGCCCAGCCGCCGGCGAGCCGTGCGCCCCGCAGCCCGGACGCCCCCTGGCACCACGCCCGCCCCGCCTTCGACGAACCGGAGCCGCAGCGGCGTCCGGAGCCCGGGGAACGCCCGCGGCCGCAGCCCGAGGGCCACCCGCAGCCGCAGCCCGAGAAGCGGACGCAGCCGCAGCCCGAGGAGCGGCAGCAGCCGCAGCCCGAGGAGCGACCGCAGCCCGACGCCTCTCAGGGATCCCCGGCCCCCGAGACCTCTGGCGCCTCCCCGGCCCCCGAGACCTCTGGCGCCTCCCCGGCCCCCGAGGCCGCCGAGGCCCAAAGGACTCCCGAATCCCCCGCCGCCCCTGAGGCACCCGAAGCACCCGAAGCACCGGAAGGAGACACGCAGTGAACGGCGTGGCCGACGTCGCCCTGCGACTCCTGGCCGTCTTCGTGGCCTTCCTCGTCCTCCCGCTGCTCGTCGGCCAGACCGAGCACAAGGTGATGGCCCATATGCAGGGCCGCCTGGGCCCCATGTACGCCGGCGGCTTCCACGGCTGGGCCCAGCTCGTCGCGGACGGCGTGAAGTTCGCGCAGAAGGAGGACGTGGTGCCCGCGGGCGCGGACCGCCGTGTCTTCCAGCTCGCCCCGGCCGTGGCCCTGCTGCCGTACCTGCTGGTGCTGCTCGCCGTCCCCATCGGCCCGGGCTCGGGCCTGGTCGGGCAGGTCCTGGACGCGGGCATCTTCTTCGTGCTCGCGGTGATGGGCGTCGGCGTCCTCGGCTCCCTCATGGCCGGCTGGGCCTCTGCCAACAAGTTTTCTCTGCTCGGCGGTCTGCGCACCGCCGCCCAGCTGCTCGCCTACGAGCTGCCGATGCTGCTCGCCGCCGCCTCCGTGGCCATGGCGGCCGGCACGGTGTCGCTGGTGGGCATCCTGGACGCCTTCCACTGGTGGTGGGTGCCCTGGCAGATCGTCGGCGCGTTCGTCTTCTTCGTGGCCGGCCTCGCCGAACTGCAACGCCCGCCGTTCGACATGCCCGTGGCCGACTCGGAGATCATCTTCGGCGCGTACACCGAGTACACCGGCCTGCGCTTCGCCCTGTTCCTGCTCGCCGAGTACGCCGGCATCGTCGTCCTGAGCGGTCTGACCACCGTCCTGTTCCTGGGCGGCTGGCACGGGCCGTGGGGCGCCGACGGCCTCGGCTGGCTGTGGACCCTGCTGAAGACGGCCGTGCTCGCCTTCGTCGTCATCTGGCTGCGCGTCAGCTACCCGCGGCTGCGCGAGGACCAGCTGCAGAAGCTGTCCTGGACCCTCCTCGTGCCGCTCTCCCTCGCCCAGATCGCCCTCACCGGCATCGTCAAGGTGGTGATCTCCTAGTGTCCCGCCCCTCGCCGGGCCACCGCCCCGCAACGACGCCCTCCGGGCGGCCCCGCGCTTCCTTCCCCGGCTCCGGCCTCGCCAAGGGGCTGGCCGTCACCCTGCGCACGATGACGAAGAAGACCGTCACCGAGCAGTACCCGGACGTCCAGCCCGAGCTGCCGCCCCGCACCCGCGGGGTCATCGGCCTGTTCGAGGAGAACTGCACGGTCTGCATGCTGTGCGCCCGTGAGTGCCCGGACTGGTGCATCTACATCGACTCGCACAAGGAGACGGTCCCGGCGGCGACCCCCGGCGGCCGCGAGCGCAGCCGCAACGTCCTCGACCGCTTCGCCATCGACTTCTCGCTGTGCATGTACTGCGGCATCTGCGTCGAGGTCTGCCCCTTCGACGCGCTGTTCTGGTCGCCGGAGTTCGAGTACGCCGAGACCGACATCCGTGACCTCACCCACGAGCGCGACAAGCTGCGCGAGTGGATGTGGACCGTGCCGGCCCCGCCCGCCCTGGACGAGGGCGCGGAGGAGCCGAAGGAGCTGACCGCCGCCCGCAGGAGTGCCGAAAAGCTCGCCGACCGGCAGGCGGCCGCGCCGGACGGGCCGGCGGCACCGCGGGAGGGCGACGCGTGACCCCCTCCCACGCCGCCGTGTCCGCCGCGGCCGCCGCCGAGCACGGCTTCCTGTCGCCGACGGGCGTCGAGATCACCTTCCTCCTGATCGGCCTGGTCACCTTCGGCGCCGCCCTCGTCTCCGTCACCACCCGCCAGTTGGTGCACGCGGCGCTGTGGCTGGTGGTCGCCCTCGGCGGCCTCGCCGTCGAGTACCTGCTGCTGACCGCCGAGTTCATCGCCTGGATGCAGGTGCTGATCTACGTCGGTTCCGTCGTCGTGCTGCTGCTGTTCGGCCTGATGCTCACCAAGGCCCCCATCGGCCGCTCCCCGGACGCCGACTCCGGCAACCGCTGGGCCGCCCTGCTGGTGGCCGTCGCCGCGGCCGCCGCCCTGGTCTGGGTGGTCGTCGACGCGTTCCGCACCACCTGGATCGACCTCGACGGCCCGGCCGCCGGCTCCACCAGGGTCACCGGGGCCGGCCTGTTCCAGAACTGGGTGCTGCCCTTCGAGGCCCTGTCCGTCCTGCTGCTCGCCGCCCTGGTCGGCGCGATCGTGCTGTCCCGCAGGGCGAAGGCGGCCGACGCCGCACAGCAGGCCCGGGCGGGCGGCGCCGCACAGCAGGCCCGGGCGGCCCGCGACGGGCAGCGGCCCGCCGAGGAGGGAAAGCACTGATGCACCTGGCCTACCCCGCCGTGCTGTCCGCGCTGCTGTTCTGCACCGGCCTGTACGGCGTCCTCGCCCGTCGCAACGCGATCCTGGTCCTGATGTCGGTCGAGCTGATGCTCAACGCGGTCAATCTCAACCTGGTCGCCTTCGACGTGTATCTCAGCAAGGCCGCCCGCGACACCCTGCACTCCGGGCAGGCCCTGACCCTGTTCACCATCGCCATCGCCGCCGCCGAGATCGGCATCGGCCTGGCGATCGTCCTCGCCGTCTACCGCAACCGCGGCACCTCGGCCATCGACCGGCTCCGCGACGCCGCCGAGGGCCACGGTGACGACTCCGACGACTCCGCCGGCTCCGACAGCACCGTGCCCGGTGCCGAGAAGGCTGAGGCCACCGCGTGACCACGACCACCAACGCCGTCCTCGTCCCCCTCCTGCCGTTCCTCGGCGCCGTCGCCGGGCTGCTGCTGGGCCGCACCGCCCCCGGGTTCGTGCGCCCGCTGGCCGTCCTGCCGACGCTCGCCTCCCTCGTCCTCGCGGTGCTCGTCGCCGCCGGGCAGGGCGGCGGCCCCGCCCTCGACGCGGCCACCCAGCTGACCCCCACCGGCTCGGTCCCCGTCGACCTGGCCCTGCACATCGACGGCACCGCCGCACTCGTCGCCGTCCTCGTCGGCGTCGTCGCGACCTGCGTGCAGATCTACTCCACGGGCTACCTGCGCGACGACCCGCGCTACCCCTCCTATGCCGCCCTGGTCTCCCTGTTCACCTCCGCGATGCTGCTCGTCGTCTACACCGGCGACCTGATCGTGCTGCTGGTCGGCTGGGAGGTCATGGGCATCTGCTCCTACTTCCTGGTCGGCCACTACTGGGAGACCCCCCAGGCCCGCGCCGCCTCCCTGAAGGCGTTCCTGGTCACGAAGCTCGGCGACGTCCCCTTCCTCATCGGCCTGTTCGTGCTGGCCGGCGACGCGGGCTCGTTCCGCATCACCACCGTCCTCGGCACCGTGGCCGGCGGCGGACTGCACCATCCGACCCTCGCCGCCCTGCTGCTCCTCGCGGGCGTGGCGGGCAAGTCGGCGCAGTTCCCCCTGCACAGCTGGCTGCCCGACGCGATGGCCGGCCCCACGCCCGTCTCCGCGCTGATCCACGCCGCGACGATGGTCGCCGCCGGCGTCTACGTCGTCGCCCGGCTGCTGCCCGTCTACCAGGCCTCGGCGGCCGCGATGACGGTCCTCGCCGTCATGGCCGCCGTCACCATGGCCTCAGCGGCGCTCGCCGCCCTCGCCCAGGACGACATCAAACGCGTCCTCGCCTACTCGACGATCAGCCAGCTCGGCTATATGACCGGTGCCCTCGCCGCCGGCGACCGCGGTGCCGCCGTCTTCCACCTCCTGTCCCACGGCGCCTTCAAGGCGCTGCTCTTCCTCGCCGCCGGCGTGGTCATCCACGCCGCCGGCACCAACTCGCTGGCCGCGATGTCCCGCACGGGCAACCTGCGCGACCGCGTCCCCGACGCCTACTGGACGATGACCGTCGCGCTCCTCGCGCTCGCCGCGATCCCTCCCTTCAGCGGCTTCTTCTCCAAGGAGACCGTCCTGGCCGCCGCCGAGCACGCCGCGATGGGCCACACCGTCCACGTCCCCGCCGCGGCCGGCTGGACCGTGCTCGTCGCCGGCCTGGTCACCGCGCTGCTCACCGGCGCCTACGCACTGCGCCTGTGGCTGCTCGCCTTCCACGGCCGCGGCGCCGACGCCCCCGGCCACGGCCGGCAGCCGGTGGCCATGAACGCCGTGCTGTGGGTGCTCGCCGTGCCCTCCCTCGCCTTCGGCGGACTGACCTACCGCCTCCTGCCCGACTGGCTGGGCGGCGACAGCCTCGCCCCCGCCCTGACCACCTCCGTGCTCGGCACCGGCCTGGCCCTGGCCGGCGGCGTCCTCACCTACGGCGCCTGGCGGCACACCACCGCACGCGCCGCGCGCACCCCCCTGGGCGCGGTCGCCGCGCACCCGCAGGCCGACGCCGGCCTCGTCGAGGCGGAGGCCGTCGCCGGTCACGAACCCGCCTACGGCGACATCGCCTCCGCACCCGACCCCGCCGACCCCGGACGGCTGCTGCTCGGCCCGCTGCACCGCCACGCCGCCGCCGGCTTCCACCTCGACGCCCTCTACCGGGCCGCGTTCGTCCGCCCGGTGACGGCCGGCGCGAGCCTTGTACGGTTCCTCGACCGCGAGGTGGTGGAGACCTACGTGCGCGGCGCGGGAGCCCTGCCCCGGCTGCTGGGGGCCGCCGTCCGGCGCGCCCAGACCGGCAATGTGCAGACCTATGTGAGTGCGCTGCTCGCCGGCACCGTCGTCCTGGCGGTCGCCGCCGTCCTCGTCGCCACGGGAGCGTGAGCAGGCGTGATCGATATCAGCGAGTCCGTGATGCAGTTCCTTCTGGCATTCGTCGTCGCCGCCCCGCTCCTGGGCGCGCTGGCCGCCCTGCTGCCCGCGCCGCCCGGACTGAAGGGAACCTCCCCCGAGCAGGCCGTGCTCCGGCACGGCGTGACCGTGACCGGCGTCGTGCTCCTCGCCGCGATCGCCCTCGCGGCGGGCTTCGACCACGACCACCCGTCAAGGATGCAGGCCACGACCGACATCAGCTGGATCCCCGCACTCCATGTGCGGATCCATCTCGGCATCGACGGCATCTCGCTCCCCCTCGTCGTGCTGACCGCGCTGCTGACCTTCCTCTGCGCGCTGTACTCCTACGTCAAGCCCCCTGCGGGCCCCGCCCCGAAGGCCTACGTCGCCCTGCTGCTCCTGCTCGAGACCGGCACCCTCGCGACCTTCGCCGTCCTCGACCTCGTGCTGTTCTTCCTCGCCTTCGAGACGGTGCTCGTCCCGATGTACTTCCTCATCGCCCGCTGGGGCGGCGAGGGACGCCGGGCCGCCGCCTGGCGGTTCGTCCTCTACACCCTGCTCGGCTCGGTCGTCATGCTGCTCGGCCTCCTTCTCGTCGGCATCAAGGCGGGCACGTTCGACATGGTGGCACTCGCCACTGACAACGGCCGGTCACTGACCACATCCGTGCAGGTCGTCGCCGTTCTGGCGATCGGGATCGGCCTCGCGGTCAAGTCCCCGATGTGGCCGCTGCACAGCTGGCTGCCCGACGCCCACACCGCCGCCCCGACCACCGGCTCCGTCCTGCTCGCCGGGGTCCTGCTGAAGATGGGAACCTACGGCTTCGTCCGCATCCTCCTGCCGGTCGCCCCGGACGGCTTCCGCACCTTCGCGCCCGCCCTCGCCGCGTTCGCCGTCGTCGGCATCGTCTGGGGATCCCTCGCCTGCCTCGCCCTCGCCCGGCGCGGCGCCCGAGGGGACCTGAAACGGCTCATCGCCTACTCCTCCGTCGGCCACATGGGCTTCGTCCTGCTCGGCATCGCCACCATGACCCCGACCGGCGTCAACGGCGCCCTGTTCGCCAACATCGCCCACGGCCTGATCACCGGCCTGCTGTTCTTCCTGGTCGGCGGCCTGAAGGAGCGCACCGGCACCACCGACCTCGACACCCTCGCGAAGGACACCGGCGCCGCGCTGTACGGCACCGCCCCGCGCCTGGGAGGCCTGCTCGCCTTCGGCGCCGTCGCCTCCCTCGGGCTGCCCGGCCTGGCCGGATTCTGGGGCGAGATGCTCGCCCTGTTCGGCGCGTTCCGGCCGGCCGCCGGCCTGAGCCGGCCCGCCTTCGTCACCTTCATGGCCATCGGCGCCCTCGGCACCCTGCTGACCGCCGCGTACCTGCTCGTCGTGGTCCGCCGCGTCTGCATGGGCGCCGCACCCGAGCAGACCCCCCGGCTGCCCGACGTCCGCGGCTTCGAGTTCGCGGCCTGGACGCCGCTCGTCGTCCTCACCGTCCTCGCCGGGCTGTGGCCCAAGGCCCTGCTGGGACTGACCGACCCGGCCGTGCAGCAGTTCCTCGCAGGAGGCACCCGATGAGCACCCTGGCCCAGCCGGCCGCGTCACTGGTCCAGTCCGTCGACTGGCTCGCCGTCGCGCCGCCCGCCCTCACCGCGCTCGCCGCCCTGGCCGTCCTCGTCGCCGATCTGTTCCTGCCCCGGGCACGCAAGCCCCTCCTCGGCTGGGTGGCCGTCGCCGCCCTGGCCGCCTCCGCCCTGTTGCTGCTGCCCCTGCGCCACGGCGACCGCGGCACCTTCTGCGTGCCCGGCCACCCCCACGTCTGCAGCTACACCGCCGACCACTTCGCCCTCGTCATCCAGTTCCTGGTGCTCGGCGGCGCGCTGCTGACGGCCCTGCTGTCGGTCACCGCCCTCACCGACGCCCGCGGCCGGCTGCCCGAGGGCGAGTACTGGTTCCTGCTGCTGTCCTCGGCTGCCGGAGCCGCCCTGCTGCCCGCCGCCCGCGACCTGGCCACCCTGATCGTCGCCCTGGAGGTCGCCTCCCTGCCCGCGTTCGCCCTGGTCGGCCTGCGGCACGGCGATGCCAGGTCCACCGACGCCGCCCTGAAGTTCTTCCTGTCCTCGGTCACCGCCACCGCCGTCAGCCTGATGGGCGTCAGCTTCGTCTACGCCACCACCGGCACCCTCCACCTCACCGAGATCGCCGCCCGCATCCAGCACGTCGACGGCAGCCTGCAGACTCTCACCCAGACCGGCGTCGTCCTCACCCTTGTCGGCTTCGCCTTCAAGACCGCCGCCGCCCCCTTCCACTTCTGGGTGCCCGACACCTACGCCGGCGCCCCCCTGCCGATCGCCGCCTACCTGTCGGTCATCGGCAAGGCGGTCGGCTTCACCGGCCTGATCCTGGTCACCGTCGTCGCGTTCCCCGGCTACTCCGCCGCCTGGGGCCCCGCGCTCGCCGTGCTCGCCGCGCTGACCATGACCGTCGGCAACGTCGGCGCACTGCACCAGCAGCCCACCCGCACCCACAGCGCGATCCGTCTGCTGGCCTGGTCCTCCGTCGGCCAGGCCGGCTATCTGCTGGTGCCGATCGCCGCCGCGGGCCACGCCAGGGACCCGCAGACCTCCATCGGCTCCACGGTCGCCTACGCCCTGATGTACGCGGCGGTCAACCTCGGCGCCTTCGCCGTCGCCGCCCTCGTCGGCCGCGGCCGCACGCGCAACCGCGTCGCCGACTACCGCGGCCTGTACACCTCCCGCCCCCTCACCGCGCTGGTCCTGGCGTTCTTCCTGCTGTGCCTGGCCGGGCTCCCACCGGGCGTGATCGGACTGTTCGCCAAGGTCGTCGTGTTCTCCGCCGCCGTCGACGCGGGCCTCGGCTGGCTCGCCGTCGTCATGGCCGTCAACGTCGTCGTCGCCCTGTACTACTACCTGCAGTGGACGGCCCTGCTGTTCCGCGCCCCCGAGGGCGAACCCGTACGGCTGCGCGTCCCCGCACCCCTCACCGCCGCGATCGCCCTGACCGCGGTCCTGGCCGTCGCCCTGTCCGGCGCCCCCCAGCTGGTCCTCCGCTTCGCCGGCGGCAGCCTCTTCTAGAGACCGGCGCGCCGGCGGCGCGAGCACCCGGGCGACGGCCCGCACGGCCCCGCCCGCACACCCGCACGGGCCGTCCGCCCGGCACGCTCACCCGGACGGCCCGCGCCCCGCCCCCTGTCTCAGGGAACCCGCGGCGACCGCCTGGCGTTGACCAGTAACGAAAGGGTCCACTGGACGTGACAGCGCGAGGACGTCACGGCACCAGAGGTGTCCCGCACAAGCGAAGGGTTCCCCTGCCGCACCACTTGGAGGGCGTACCGTGCACCGCCGGCACAACGGACTCAGGACCGCAGTACTCCTCGGGGTACTGTCCGCCCTCATCATCGTCATCGGCGGCTTCTTCGGCCGCACCGGGCTGATCGTCGCCGTCCTGGTCGCCCTGGCCACCAACGCGTACGCGTACTGGAACAGCGACAAGCTCGCCCTGCGCGCCATGCGGGCCCGCCCGGTCAGCGAGTTCGAGGCCCCGGGCCTGTACCGGATGGTCCGCGACCTGTCCACGCAGGCCCGCCAGCCGATGCCCCGCCTGTACATCTCCCCGACCGAGGCACCCAACGCCTTCGCCACCGGCCGCAACCCGCGCAACGCCGCCGTGTGCTGCACCGAGGGCATCCTGCGCATCCTCGACGAACGCGAGCTGCGCGGCGTCATCGGCCATGAGCTCAGCCACGTCTACAACCGCGACATCCTGATCTCCTCCGTCGCCGGCGCCCTGGCCTCCGTGATCATGTTCCTGGTCAACTTCGCCTGGCTGATCCCCATCGGCCGGTCCGACGACGACGAGGGACCCGGCCTGTTCGGCATACTGCTGATCATGCTTCTGGGCCCGCTGGCGGCCTCCGTCGTCCAGCTGGCCATCAGCCGTTCCCGGGAGTACGAGGCCGACGCGTCCGGCGCCCGCCTCACCGGCGACCCGCTGGCCCTGGCCAACGCCCTGCGCAAGCTGGAGATCGGCACCCGGCAGCTCCCGCTGCCGCCCGAGCCCCGGATCGAGACCGCCAGTCATATGATGATCGCCAACCCGTTCCGCCCGGGCCAGGGGCTGTCGAAGCTGTTCTCCACGCACCCGCCGATGGCGGAGCGCATCGCCCGGCTCGAGCAGATGGCAGGTCGCACCCGGTGAAGACGATCCTGAACATCATCTGGCTGCTGCTCAGCGGTCTCTGGCTGTTCCTGGGCTACCTTCTCGCGGGCGTGCTGCTGTGCATCACCGTGATCGGCATCCCCTTCGGCATAGCGGCCTTCCGCATCGGCCGCTTCGCCCTGTGGCCCTTCGGATACACCACGGTCGAGCGCCGCGACGCCGGCGCCCCCTCCTGCGTCGGCAACGTCCTCTGGCTGGTCCTGGCCGGCTGGTGGCTGGCCCTCGGCCACATCGTCACCGGCGCCATGCTCTGCGTGACCATCATCGGCATCCCGTTCGGCATCGCGAACTTCAAGCTGATCCCGGTCTCGCTGTTCCCGCTGGGCCGCGAGATCGTGCCCACCGACCGGCCCTTCGCGACCCGCTGACCAGCCCGCTCCCGCCCGGCAGGCAACCGTGGGACGCCGTCGTGGCGTCCTTCGCAGCAGCACGGCCCGAGCGCGCGGAGCACCCGCGACCGCGCAGACCGTCGGCCGGGAAGGGCAGGTCGGGCAATGAGCGTCATCGCATGGATCGTTCTGGGGCTGCTGGCGGGAGCCATCGCGAAATTCCTGCTGCCGGGCCGTGACCCGGGCGGCTTCATCGGCACCACGCTCATCGGCATCGCGGGGGCGTTCATCGGCGGCTGGATCTCGGCCCGCTGGCTGGACCACCCCATCTCCCGCGACTTCTACGACGGCGCCACCTGGGCCGCCGCGATCGGCGGCTCCCTGGTGCTGCTGATCGTCTACCGGATCCTGTTCGGCAACTCCCGCGACTGACCGGGGGGATGGCGGGCCTGCGCCGCGCGAGCGGCCACCACTGTGAGCCGGGACATGCGCGAGTGAGGGCATCTCGACGGCTGCCGGTCGTCCGAGCCGGCACCGCCCGTCGCGCGAGGCTGACTACATCTCACAGGCGCACGCCGCAGCGGCGAGGCTCGGACGAGACGAGAAGGTGTACGGGACCAGCTTCGGCGCAACGGCGGCGAAGACCGAGGCGGTTGGAATCCACGTCGCCCTGAAGAACTACGGGCGCGCGCTGAAGCTCGCCAGTCACCCCGA
>NZ_BNBV01000019.1:80018-129688 GCF_014656135.1 Streptomyces thermodiastaticus | reverse complement strand
GTGCCCTCCTGGGCGTACAGATACGGCACGGCGTCCAGGCGGAAGCCGTCGATGCCGAGGTCCAGCCAGAAACGCAGGGCGGCCAGGATCTCCTCCTGGACGGCCGGGTTCTCGTAGTTGAGATCCGGCTGGTGGGAGAAGAACCGGTGGAAGTAGTACTGGCCGCGCACCGGGTCGAAGGTCCAGTTCGACACCTCGGTGTCGACGAAGATGATGCGCGCGTCCGGATAGCCCTTGTCGTCGTCGGCCCACACGTAGTAGTCGCCGTAGGGGCCGTCGGGGTTTTTGCGGGACTCCTGGAACCACGGGTGCTGGTCGCTGGTGTGGTTCATGACGAAATCGATGATGACGCGCATGCCCCGCTGGTGGGCGGCGTCGACGAACTCCACGAAGTCGGCGAGGTCGCCGAACTCGGGCAGCACCGAGGTGTAGTCGGAGACGTCGTAACCGCCGTCGCGCAGCGGGGACTTGAAGAAGGGCGGCAGCCACAGGCAGTCCACGCCCAGCCATTGCAGATAGTCGAGTCTGGCGGTCAGGCCCCTCAGGTCGCCGATGCCGTCGCCGTTGCTGTCCTGGAAGGCACGGACCAGCACCTCGTAGAAGACGGCACGTTTGAACCACTCCGGATCCCGGTCCCCGGCGGGAGCGTCCTCGAAGATGTCCGGAACCGGCTCGTTGACTGTCATGACGCGGGGGGCCCTCCGTTCTGCGGCGCGGTGGACGATCGCTGGACATGGAGCACGTGCGCGGGCCGCCGGCCCGGTTCCAGCCGCACATAGTTCGCCCTGCCCCAGTGGTAGGTCTCACCCGTCAGCTCGTCGCGGACGGACACGGACGCGTGCCAGTCCAGGCCGAGGTGCGGCATGTCCAACGAGACCGTGGCCTCCTGGGTGTGGTGGGGGTCGAGGTTCGCCACGACGACGACGGTGTCCTCGCCGGTGCTCTTGCTGTAGGCGATCACGGCGTCGTTGTCGGCGTGGTGGAAGTGCAGGTTCCGCAGGTGGTGCAGGGCGGGGTGCCGGCGGCGGATGGCGTTGAGCTTGGTGATCAGCGGGGCGATGGTGCGGCCCTCGCGGGCGGCGGCGTCCCAGTCGCGGGGTTTGAGCTGGTACTTCTCCGAGTCGAGGTATTCCTCGCTGCCCTCGTGCAGCGGGGTGTTCTCGCACAGCTCGTAGCCGCTGTAGACGCCCCAGGAGGGGGAGAGGGTGGCGGCCAGGACGGCGCGGACCTCGAAGGCGGGCCGGCCGCCGTGCTGCAGGTAGGCGTGCAGGATGTCGGGGGTGTTGACGAACAGGTTGGGCCGCATGTAGGCGGCGGCCTCGCCGGTCAGCTCGGTGAGGTAGTCGGTCAGTTCGTGCTTGGTGTTCCGCCAGGTGAAATAGGTGTACGACTGCTGGAAGCCGATCTGGGCGAGGGTGTGCATCATGGCGGGCCGGGTGAACGCCTCCGCCAGGAAGATCACGTCCGGGTCGGTGGCGTTGATCTCGCCGAGGACGCGTTCCCAGAACACGACGGGTTTGGTGTGCGGGTTGTCGACGCGGAAGATCCGCACGCCGTGGGCCATCCAGTGCCGCAGGATGCGGACGGTCTCGGCGACCAGGCCGTCCATGTCGGCGTCGAAGGCGAGGGGGTAGATGTCCTGGTACTTCTTCGGCGGGTTCTCGGCGTACGCGATGGAGCCGTCGGGGCGGTGGTGGAACCACTCGGGGTGTTTGTGGACCCAGGGGTGGTCGGGGGAGCACTGCAGGGCGAGGTCGAGGGCGATCTCCAGGCCGAGGGCGCGGGCCTGGGCGACGAAGGCGTCGAAGTCGTCCAGGGTGCCCAGCTGGGGGTGGATCGCGTCGTGGCCGCCCTCGGCGGAGCCGATGGCCCAGGGCACGCCGACGTCGTCGGGGCCGGCGGTGAGGGTGTTGTTCTTCCCCTTGCGGTGGGTGGTGCCGATGGGGTGGATGGGGGGCAGGTAGACGACGTCGAAGCCCATGTCGGCGATGGGCTCAAGGCGGCGGGCGGCGGTGCGGAAGGTGCCGTGGGGCTGGTCGGGGGTGCCCTCGGAGCGGGGGAAGAACTCGTACCAGGCGCCGTACAGGGCGCGCTCGCGTTCCACCAGGAGCGGCAGCGGCTCGGAGGCGGTGACCAGCTCCCTGAGCGGGTACCGGGCCAGGACCGCGTCCACCTCCGGCGTCAGCGCCGCCGCCAGCCGGGTCATCACGGGCAGCGCATCGTCCAGCATCACCCGGACGGCCGACCGCAGTACCTCACGTCCCGCTCGGTCGGGCACCCCGTCCGCCGCCCGGGTGTACAGCTCGCCGCCTTCCTCCAGCATCAGACCGGCGTCGATCCCGGCCGGGATCTTGATCCGGGCGGCGTGCCGCCAGGTGGTGACCGGGTCGCTCCACGCCTCCACGTGATAGGTCCACCGGCCGGGTCGGTCGGGCGTCACGGTGGCGCCCCAGCGGTCGGTGCCGGGGGCCAGCTCCCGCATCGGCGTCCACGGGCCGGGCCGGCCCTCCGGGTCGGTGAGCACCACGTTCGCGGCGACCGCGGCGTGCCCCTCCCCGAACACGGTGGCGGTGACCTGGAACGACTCCCCGGTCACCGCCTTCGCCGGATGTCTGCCGCCCGCCACGGCCGGGCGCACGTCCCGCACCGGAATGCGGCCGACGACCGGGACCGTACTCGGGGTCGCACCCACGGATGTCACCTCCACTGCGGTCGGGCCGGGCACACGCCCGGCCGGGTTCCGTGGCCGGGCCGGGGACCCGGGACCTGCCCGGGACACCCCGGCCCGGCCGGAGTAGCTCGTGTCCTGCTCGTTCTGTCCTGCCGTGCCCGGACCCGCCCGCGCGGGTGCCCTGCGCGAGTGTCCCGGGGATCACGCCCCGGCGGGAGACCGCCGGTCCCCGGACGCGCGCCGCTCCCGCGGAGGGGCGCCGCCGGACTGCGGCCGCTCGCTCTGCTCCCGCAGACAGGTGACGAGGCCGGTGTGCAGATACCGCTCGGCGGCATCCGCGGCCTCCCGTGCGCAGCGCTTGCCCATCAGCACGCACAGCGTGTAGCCCGCGTCCTCGAAGGTGGCCCGCACCCTGCCGTCGTCGGGATGCGCGAGCATGGCGCGTTCCCACGACCGGTAACGCCGCAGGTGCCGTGCGACTTCGGCTTTGGCGGGTAGCAGCATGGCGCCGTTCACCTTTCGAGAGCGCTCGATGGGCACGTTTCCCCGACGGTCGGGACGGCGGCCGCGGGCACGACGGGGCGCGGTCGCCGTTCACGGCGCTCGAGACTTTCACTCATGGTGCCTGGTCGAGCACCCAGCGTCCTGTTGGATCTTCCGTGACATCACCCGACTGTCCGCACCTCTCCCGCCGCCGCTCAGGTTGCACGAATGGCGTAGCGCCCGCACTGTGGATCTGACTCAGAGGCAACATGTGCTCACGCTCCGTGCTCGGAGGCGGGGCTCGGTGAGAGCCTCGAGGAGCGCGGGTGACGCCGGTGAGGAGCCACGACGATGAAGACCGCAGTGCCCTGCTACTACCACCTCGACGTGGAAGTCAGCCCGGAACGGGTCGGACAGGTCAGGCGCATCCTGGCCGCACACCTCAGGTTCTGGGATCTGGAGGACCTCGTCGAGCCCGTGTGCGGTGGCGCCGAGCTGCTGCTGAGGGCCATCGACGAGCACGCCCGGGACAAGCACACCTCGGTCGAGATGTGGTGGACCGGGCAGCATCTCATCACCGCCGTCGCGGAGAACAACCAGGACCTGCGTCCCCACCAGGACCTGCGCGGCTGCCTGGCCCGCATCGCGGCGACCAGCGACGGCTGGGGGTGCTGCGCCTCCGCGACCGGCAGCAAGATCATCTGGTTCTCGCAGCGGGCCCGCGCCGGTGTGCGTGTCCCGCTGGTCGCCAAGGCTCCGGAGCCGGCGCTGAGCGAGGGCCTGCAGACACCCCGGGAGCTGCCGGTCACCGTGCTGGCCTCACCCGCCGGCGCACCGCGCGAACTGCTGGAGCAGTCCCGGTGACCGGGCGCTCGAGTCGCCGAGGGGTACCCGCCGTCTGGAGCGGGTACCCCTACCCGCTCGGTGCCCACCCCGACGCGGGCGGCACCAACTTCGCGCTGTTCAGCGAGGTCGCCGAGCGTGTCGACCTCGTGCTGGTCGACGACGACGGCTCCCACCGCACCGTCCCCCTGACCGAGGTCGACGGCTTCGTCTGGCACGGCTATCTGCCCGGCATCGGTCCCGGGCAGCGCTACGGCTACCGGGTGCACGGCCCCTGGGACCCGGCCGCCGGCCACCGCTGCAACCCGAACAAACTGCTCCTGGACCCCTACGCGCGGGCGGTGGACGGGCAGTGCGACAACCACCGCTCGCTGTACGAACGCACCCCGGGCGGCCCCGACCCGGCCGACAGCGCCGGGCACACCATGCTCGGCGTGGTCACCGACCCCTCGTTCGACTGGGGCGACGACAGCCCGCCGCACCGCGCGTACTCCGACACCGTGATCTACGAGGCACATGTGCGCGGCCTGACCCGCACCCACCCCGACGTGCCGCCCGAGCTGCGCGGCACGTATGCGGGGCTGGCACACCCGGCGGTGATCGAGCACCTGACCTCGCTGGGGGTCACCGCGGTGGAGCTGATGCCGGTGCACCAGTTCGTGCACGACGGCGTGCTGCAGAGCCGGGGCCTGTCCAACTACTGGGGCTACAACACCATCGGCTTCTTCGCCCCGCACAACGGCTACGCCGCCCACGGCACCCGCGGCCAACAGGTCACCGAGTTCAAGGCGATGGTCAAGGCGCTGCACGCGGCCGGGCTCGAAGTGATCCTCGACGTGGTCTACAACCACACCGCCGAGGGCAACGAGAAGGGCCCCACCCTGTCCTTCCGGGGCATCGACAACGCCTCGTACTACCGGCTGGTGGACGGCGACTGGGCGCACTACTACGACACCACCGGCACCGGCAACAGCCTGCTGATGCGCCACCCCTACGTGCTGCAGCTGATCATGGACTCGCTGCGGTACTGGGTGACCGAGATGCACGTCGACGGCTTCCGCTTCGACCTGGCCGCCACCCTGGCCCGGCAGTTCCACGAGGTGGACCGGCTCTCGGCGTTCTTCGACCTGATCCAGCAGGACCCGGTGATCAGCCGGGTCAAGCTCATCGCCGAGCCCTGGGACGTCGGCGAGGGCGGCTACCAGGTCGGCAACTTCCCGCCGCTGTGGTCGGAGTGGAACGGCAAGTACCGGGACGCCGTGCGGGACTTCTGGCGCGGCGAGAAGCACACGCTCGGCGAGTTCGCCTCCCGGCTCACCGGCTCCGCCGACCTGTACGCGCACCACCGGCGCCGGCCGCGCGCCAGCGTCAACTTCGTCACCGCGCACGACGGCTTCACCCTGCGGGACCTGGTGTCGTACAACGACAAGCACAACGAGGCCAACGGCGAGGGCAACCGGGACGGCGAGAGCGTCAACCGGTCCTGGAACTGCGGCGTCGAGGGGGACACCGACGACCCGGCCGTGCTCGCCCTGCGCACCCGCCAGCAGCGCAACTTCCTCGCCACCCTGCTGCTCTCCCAGGGCATCCCGATGCTCTGCCACGGCGACGAGCTGGGCCGCACCCAGCGGGGCAACAACAACGCCTACTGCCAGGACAACGAGATCTCCTGGGTCGACTGGAACCTCACCGAGGAGCAGCGGGAGCTGACCGAGTTCACCCGGTACGTCATCGGCCTGCGCGCCGCCCATCCCGTGCTGCGGCGCCGCCGCTTCTTCCAGGGCGAGACGGCCACCCGCGACGACCAGCCGCTGCCCGACCTGGTGTGGCTGCGGCCGGACGGAGGGGAGATGACCGAGGCGGACTGGCAGCGCTCGGACGCGCACTCGGTCGCGGTCTTCCTCAACGGCGACGCGATCGCCGAACCCGACCGGCAGGGCCGCCGCGTGGTGGACGACTCGTTCCTGCTGCTGCTCAACGGCTACTGGGAACCGGTCGACTTCCGCCTGCCCGGCCCGGTGTACGGCGAGCGGTGGACCACTCTCATCGACACGGCCGAGGACCAGGGGCTCCCGGACGAGGCCGAGCACAAGCACTCCGGCACCCTGCGCCTGGAGTCCCGCAGCCTGGTCCTGCTCACCCGCCCGCCCCGCACGCGCCGCTGAGCAGGGCCTCGGGTGCGCGCCGCCCGCGGGGCCGGGCCCGGGGCGGCCGGGCACGCGGGGCGGCTCAGGCCTCGCGCCGGGACGTCACCGTGAACTGGGCGCCGTCGGCGTCCCGGAGCACGGCCTCCTCGGCGTCCTCGCGCAGCACGCTGCCGCCGTGGCACTCCGCCGCCCGGGCGCAGGCGGCCACGTCGGCGACCCGGAAGTGGATCTGCCAGTGCGGCCGGATCGTCGGATCGGGCGCCGACTCCAGCGCCCCGGACTCGATGCGGGCCATGAGCTGCCCGTGGCTGCGCAGCACCACCTCGTCGCCCTCGTAGCGGACCTCGACGCAGCCGGGCCGTTCCGCGGCCCAGTCCAGCACCTCGCCGTAGAAGATCGCGGCGTCGAAGGCGTCGCGCGTGTGCAGCCGGATGAAGGCCGGTGCGGCCTTGCGCCAGGTCTCCCAGTCGGTGAACAGCTCGCCCTCCCACACACCGAAGGTGGCGCCGTCCCGGTCGGCCAGCAGCGCGGCCCGCCCGGGCGGCAGGGAGATCGGGCCCACCGCCGCGGTGCCGCCGCGTTCCTGCACCCGGGCGACGGCCTGGTCGGCGCTGGGCACCGCGAAGTACGGCGTCCAGGCGACCGCCATGTGCCACATCGAGGCCACCGCCGCGATCCCGGCGATGGGAGCACCGTCCACCAGGGCGATCCGGAAGCGGTCGCCGAGCCGGGCCCTGCGCCACTGCCAGCCCAGCACCGCCTGGTAGAAGTCCTGTGTACCCTGCAGATCGCGACTGGTCAGGCTGACCCAGCAGGGGGCGCCGCACACGGCATGGGTGGAGACCACGCCGGTGCCGCGGCTGGAGGGTTTGTCGTGGTTCATCACACGTCCTGGTCTCGTCCACCGGTGGCCACCGGTCCTGTACCAGTGTCCGACCACACCCCTGCGGCCGCCTGCCGAGTACCCTCCGGATGCCGCCGTCACGTCACCGTCGTGCTCAGCGTGTCTCGGCGAGCAGTTCCTCGCGCAGCTGGGCGAAGCAGCCGCTGAGCAGGCGGGAGACGTGCATCTGCGAGATGCCGAGCTGCTGGGCGATCCGGCTCTGCGTCATACCTTGGAAGAAGCGCAGGTACAGGATGGTGCGTTCGCGCTCCGGCAGAGCCTCCAGGCAGGGCCGGACCGCCACCCGGTCGACCACCAGGTCGTAGCCGGGGTCGGACTCGCCCAGCCCGTCACCGAGCGCATAGCCGTCGGTGCCGGGGACCTCCGCCTCCAGCGACAGCGCGGCGAAGCAGTCCAACGCCTCCATGCCGGTGCGCACGTCGCTCTCGCTCAGGTGGGTGTACGCGGCGATCTCGGCGATGGTCGGCACCCGGCCCGGCGTCGTCTGCGCC
This sequence comes from Streptomyces thermodiastaticus, assembly GCF_014656135.1. GTDB lineage: Bacteria > Actinomycetota > Actinomycetes > Streptomycetales > Streptomycetaceae > Streptomyces > Streptomyces thermodiastaticus. Next base: position 122,149 of record NZ_BNBV01000019.1, on the reverse strand, counting down.
AGCTCCTTCGCCGCCCGCCGCACCCGGTTGCGCAGATCCTGCACCCGGCGCGGCACGTGCAGGGTCCACATGTGGTCGCGGAAGTGCCGTTTGATCTCCCCGGTGACAGTGGGTACCGCGTAGGCCTCGAACGCGTAGCCGCGCCGGGGATCATAGTGGTCGACGGCCTTGACCAGGCCGAGCGCCGCCACCTGGTACAGGTCCTCCAGGGCTTCGCCGCGTCCCCGGAAACGGACGGCGATCCGTTCGGCCATCGGCAGCCACACCCGGACCAGCTCGTCGCGCAGCGCCTTGCGCTCGGGCCCGTCGGGCAGGCGTGCCAAGCGCTCGAACGCCGCCGCGGTATCCGGGGCGTCGTCGTGCGGATGGGTCCTCGTTCTGCCGGTGGTACGCATGCAATGCGCCTCCCTCAGCAGGTGCTGGATGGACGGACACCATGGGAGGCGCGCGGCTCGGACCTTCCGGAGAGGCATCGGGGCCCGGCGCGCCGGCTCCCACGGACGTGCCTCCTGTCCGAAGCACTGAAGAGCGCATTCCCGAACCGGGAGATTCCGAAACAAACGGCGCATTTCGGTGACACGGTGCGACCGGGTGGCTCCGCTGTGCCGCCCGGGCGGAACAGGTGTGCACACCGGTGCGCGGCGCCGTCGTGCCTGCGTCGGCCGCCCGCGCGGGCCCGAGGGTGCGTTGCCGTCGCACGTCTTGACCGTCTCTTTGACCGTCGGTCATGGTCATTACCTCTGCTACAGAGGTAATCTGCCGCGCATGGAGGCCCCGTCGTACGCCGAGGAACTGGCCGACACGCTCAGCGCCCTGCAGCGCTCGCTCCGCCGCCGACTGCGCGCCGGGTCGAGCGGCACCCGTCCGAGCGGCGCCGAGATCGAGCTGCTGCGCCTGGTCGAGTCCCGGCCCGGCATCGGCATCTCGGAGGCGGCCAAGGAACTGCACCTGGCCGGGAACAGCGTGTCCACGCTGGTCAACCAGCTGGTGAGGGACGGGCAGCTGATCCGCCGGACGGACCTTGCCGACCGGCGGGCCGCACGTCTGAGCCTGACCGAGGCGGCCGGAGCGCGGCTGACGAACTGGCGCGAACGCCGCGCCGCGCTGGTGCGCCGCCAGGTCGAACGGCTGGAGGCGGCGGACCAGGAGGCGCTGCGCGCGGCGATCCCCGCCCTGCGCCGGCTGGCCGAGAACCTACGCGAGGAGACCGACCGCCCATGACCTGCGACCCCACGGACCGGCCGGCCGGCCCCGACGCCGTCACCTGCACCGGACTCGTCCACGCCTTCGGCGACACCCGCGCCGTCGACGGCCTGGACCTGTCCGTGCGGCAGGGGGAGGTGTTCGGGCTGCTCGGACCGAACGGCGCCGGCAAGACCACCGCGATCCGCTGCATCACCACGCTCCTGCCGGTCCCCGCCGGCCAGGTCCGCGTCTTCGGCCACGACCCGGCCGTGGACCGCATGGCCGTGCGCCGCCTGCTCGGCTACGTGCCCCAGCAGCTGTCCGCCGACGCCGGCCTCACCGGCCGGGAGAACGTCACCCTGTTCGCCCGCGTCTTCGACGTCCCGCGCCGCGAGAGGGCCGACCGCGTCGCCCAGGCGCTGGCCGCCGTGAACCTCACCGACGCCGCCGACCGCCTGGCCAAGACCTACTCCGGCGGCATGGTCCGCCGCCTGGAACTGGCCCAGGCCCTGGTCAGCGCACCCCGCCTGCTGATCCTCGACGAGCCGACGATCGGCCTGGATCCCATCGCCCGCACCGGCGTGTGGGAGCACATCAACGCCGTACGCGCCGCCACCGGCATGACCGTCCTGGTCACCACCCACTACATGGACGAGGCCGACCAGTACTGCGACCGGGTCGCCCTGATGCACCGCGGCCGGATCCGCGCCCTGGGCACCCCGGCCGAGCTGCGCCGAGGCCTGGCCGAGCGGCGCCGCGCCCGGGGCGAGACGGCCGCCGGCGATCCGACGCTGGAGGACGTGTTCCGTGACGTGGCCGGCAGCGGCCTCGACGACACCTCAGGAGATTTCCGCGATGTCCGAAGCACCCGCCGCACCGCCCAGCGCCTCGGCTGACCGCGTCGCCGGCGACGGCATCGGTCTGCTCGTGCGGGCACCCGCGCCTCGCCCCGGCTGGCGGCTGCTGCCCGCCCGCATCGGCGCCATGTGCGCGGTGGAGCTGCAGAAACTGCGCCACGACCGCACCGAGCTGTACACCCGCGCCGTCCAGCCCGCGCTGTGGCTGCTGATCTTCGGGCAGACCTTCACCCGGATCCGGGCGATCCCCACGGGCGGCATCCCGTACCTGGACTTCATGGCGCCCGGCATCATCGCCCAGTCCGCGATGTTCATCGCCATCTTCTACGGCATCCAGATCATCTGGGAACGCGACGCGGGCGTGCTCAACAAGCTGCTGGTGACCCCGACCCCGCGCTCGGCCCTGGTCACCGGCAAGGCGTTCGCGGCGGGCGTGAAGTCGCTGGTCCAGGCGGTCGTCGTGATCGTCATCGCCGCGCTGCTCGGGGTCGCGATGACCTGGAACCCGCTGCGGCTGCTGGGGGTCGCCGCGGCCGTGATCCTCGGCTCGGCGTTCTTCTCCTGCCTGTCGATGACCATCGCCGGGATCGTGCTCAGCCGCGACCGGCTGATGGGCATCGGCCAGGCGATCACCATGCCGCTGTTCTTCGGCTCCAACGCCCTGTACCCGGTGGCCGTCATGCCCGGCTGGCTGCAGGCCGTCAGCAAGGCCAACCCGCTCAGCTACCAGGTCGACGCGCTGCGCGGTCTGCTCCTTGGCACCTCCGCCCACCTGGCCCTCGACTTCGCCGTCCTCGTCCTGGCCGCCGCGCTCGGCATCACCGCGGCCTCCTCGCTGCTGGGCCGGCTCGCCCGGTGAGTGCGCCGAACGGAGTGATGTGCGGCACCCCGGCCACGGCACCGGCCGGGACCGCACACCGGTCCGCGGAAAGGGTTTGTCCAGCGCACGGCTTGATCACCGATCACCTGACGGTCACATCACGGGAACACGCCGCATTCGGTTCATTTGACAGTCCGCTCGGCGCCCGGATAGGAAGCAGCTTCCAGTAGTCGAGAGGTGGACTGTGTACGAGCCGAACGTGGTCGGTGACTGGCATGAGTACGACGAGCATGCCGGTCTGCGGGTCCGCGTCCACCGGCTGGAGCCGGCCGAGCCGCCGCGCGGACGCGACGACGCCGCCGAAGGGCTGACGTACTTCCGTCTTCGGATCACCGCCGAGAACCGCGGCTCCCGCCCCTGCGGCATCCACCTGGAGGACGGCCAGATCGACGTGCGGACCGGCCCGGACGGCGAGGCGGCCTTCGTCGACTGGCGCAGCTCGCAGTTCATCGAGGGCTACGACCTCTACCCGCTGCGCCGTGCCACCGCGGTGCTGTACGCGGCGGCCCCGGAGACCTCCCTCGCCCTCGTCGACGTCCAGATCCAGCTGCGCGTCGACGACGAGTGGACCGACCGCCGGCTGTGGACCGGCGGCATCGGCGTGCTCGAGGAGACCGTCGGGGCGAACGCCGCGGGCTGCGGCGGCCAGGGCGAGCTGGCGCACCAGGTCGCCGACTTCCTGCGCGACCAGTCCGGGCCGGGCACCGCCGGCTGACCCCGGCCGGCCCGCCCGCCGCCGGGAGCGGCCGGACCGGGCGCGTCTCAGTGGGCGATGCCGTCGATGATCTCGCGGGCGCCCTGCCGCAGCAGGGCCACCGCGACCGAGGTGCCCAGCGTGGCCGCATCCAGCCGGCCCGCCCACTCGTGGGCGTTCAGCCGCGTCTTGCCGTCCGGGGTGAACACACAGGCCCGCAGCGACAGTTCACCGCTGCGGTCCACCTGCGCGTAGCCGGCGATCGGGCTGTTGCAGTGCCCCTGCAGCACATGCAGGAACATCCGCTCGGCGGTGGCCGCGCGATGGGTGTCCGGGTCGCCCAGCCCGGCGACGGCCTCGATGAGGTCCGTGTCGTCCTCACGGCACTGCAGGGCGAGGATGCCCGCGCCGATCGGCGGCATCATCGTCTCCGGGGAGAGCACCTCGCTGATCACGTCCGTCCGCCCGATGCGCTCCAGCCCCGACACGGCCAGCAGCAGCGCGTCCGCCTCCCCGGCGGCGAGCTTGTCCAGCCGGCGGTTGGCGTTGCCCCGGAACGGCACACATGTCAGGTGCGGGTGGGTCGCCGCGAGCTGGGCGGTCCGGCGCACCGCGGAGGTGCCGATCCGGGTCCCGGGCGGCAGCTCGTCCAGGCCGAGCCCGCCGGGATGCACCAGCGCGTCACGGATGTCGTCCCGCTTCAGGAACGCGGCGAACGTCGTCCCCGCCGGCAGCGGCCGGTCGGCCGGCACGTCCTTCAGGCAGTGCACCGCGAGGTCGGCCTCACCGGCCAGCAGCGCCGCGTCGACCTCCTTGGTGAAGGCGCCCTTGCCTTCCACCTTCGACAGCTCGCCGAGCCACTTGTCGCCGGTGGTCTTCACCGGGACCACCTCGGTGCGCACCCCGGGGTGCAGCGCGGCCAGCTCGGCCCGGACCCGCTCCACCTGGGCCAGCGCCATCGGCGAGTCACGGGAGACGATACGGATCAGTTCGGGGACGGACATGCGGGACACGATAGACCCGCGCGGAGGACGCCCACGCAGCGGGCGCGCCGCCCAGAGCCGCGCGGACGTCCGTGCGCCGGCGGCGGCGTCCGTGCGCCGGCGAACCCGGGTGGACCTGCCCGCCGCACCTCACCCCGCCGCGTCGTCCGGCAGGTCCGCCGCCGACTCCTCCGGGGTCAGGTCCGGGCGCAGCCGCAGCCAGGACGGCTGGCGCAGCAGGCCCGCCCGGGTCCGCACGCTGTAGCGCACCTCGCCGACCAGGCGGGGGAGCACCCAGTGCGCCCCGCGTGCCGTCGGCACCGGATCGAACGGGCACACGTCCGTCGCCAGCTCCGCGAGCAGCGCCGCCAGCTGTGCGCGCTCCGCCTCGCTCCAGCCGGTGCCCACGCTGCCCACGCAGCGCAGCCGGCCGCCGCCGCGCTGCCCGACCAGCACGGCGCCCGGCAGCCCCGTCAGCCGTCCCCTGCCCGGCAGCCAGCCGCCCACGATCACGTCCTCGCTGCGCATGTTGCGGATCTTGATCCAGGCCCGTGAGCGCACCCCCGGCTCGTACACCGAGTCCAGCCGCTTGCACACCAGACCCTCCAGACCGTGCTCGCGGGTGGCGGCCAGGGCCCGCTCGCCGTGGCCGACGAGGGCGCGGGGCGTGGACCAGTGCGGCCCGTGCAGCCCGAGCGCCTGAAGACGCTCGCGGCGCCGGTGGTAGGGCCACGCCAGCAGCGACCGCCCGGCCAGGTGCATCACGTCGAACAGCACCAGGTGCACGGGGGTCTGCGCGGCCCGCCTGAGTGCACGGCCGGGGGCGTGGGCCAGCCCCATGCGCTGCTGCAGCAGCTGGAAGCTCGCCCGGCCCGACGCGTCCAGCGCCAGGATCTCGCCGTCCAGCACCGCGGGCGTGGTGCCCAGGGCCGAGCCCAGCGGCCGCAGCTCGGGATAGGCGGCCGTGATGTCCTCCCCGGACCGGGAGCGCAGCACCACGGTGCCGTCCCCGGCGAGATAGACCACCGCGCGCTGCCCGTCCTGCTTGGTCTCGTACGCCCAGCGGGAGTCCTGCGCGGGCGGCGGGAGCGAGCCGGGCGTGGCGAGCATGGGCGGGATCAGCGGGAGGGTCACGGCTGGAATGTGAACGGCGTGGTGCGACCGCACGCCGACGCGGCCGGATTTTCCCTCCAAAGGCCCGCCGCCCGCCGGACCGGTGCCCCCGGCGCAGCCACATACTTACCGTTCAGTAGCATGCGTGCGCATCATCCGCAGAAGGAGGAACCGTGTCCCGGTCCGCACGCTCGTCCCGGGTGCTCGCCGGCCTGCTGGCCACCGCGGGCGTCGCCCACTTCGCCGCTCCCCGGCCGTTCGACTCCATCGTCCCGCGCGCCCTGCCGGGCCGCCCCCGCACCTGGACCTACGCCAGCGGCGCCGCCGAGCTGGCGCTGGCCGCCGGCCTCGCCGTCCCCCGGACCCGGAAGGCCGCCGCGCTGGCCGCGGCCGCGTTCTTCGTGGGGGTCTTCCCGGCCAATGTGAAGATGGCCGTGGACTGGCGCCACCGTCCCGCCGCACAGCGGGCCGTGGCCTACGGCCGGCTGCCCCTCCAGGTGCCCCTGGTGCTCTGGGCCCGCGCCGTCGCCGCCGGAGCGGACAAGGCCGGGCAGCCGAAGGCCTGACGCCGCCCCGGCTCGCGGCGCGCCGCGCACCGCGCGAAACGTCACCGGGCGGCACGGCCACGCTCTGTCGCCCGGCGGCGCATCGCTGTCACGATCGGGTGGAGCGTCACCGACGAGCAGCACCCGAGCAGTGGAGCGGAGCGCAGATGACGACGAGCACGGGCACAGCGGGCGGACGGCGAGCCGGCAGGATCGAGGTACGGCCGGTCGCCGGGCACATCGGAGCCGAGATCAGCGGCGTCGACCTGGCGGGGGACCTCGACGACGCGGTGGTGTCGGAGATCTGGGAGGCGGTGCTGCGCTGGAAGGTGGTGTTCTTCCGCGGGCAGCACCTGGACCACGCCGCGCACGTGGCGTTCGCCCGCCGCTTCGGCGAACCGGTGGTGCTGCGGCGGCGCGGCAGCGTCTCGCCGCCCGGCGTCCCCGAGGTGGAGACCACCGCGGACCGTCTGGAGCTGGGCGGACGGTACGGGATGGACCACGACGAATGGCTGCACCGGCGCCGGCACACGCTGCTGCGCGGCTGGCACTGCGACCACGGGGCCCGCGTCGACCCGCCGGCCGCGACGATCCTGCGGGCCGAGACCGTGCCGCCCTACGGCGGCGACACCACCTGGTCCAACCTGGCCGCCGCCTACGCCGGCCTGTCCGCCCCGGTGCGCGCCTTCGTCGACGGGCTGCGCGCCGAACACCGGCTCGGCGTCGGCTACCAGCCGCGGCCCGGCGACGACGCCTACGTCCGGCACCTGCTGGACCATCAGATCGCCACCGTGCACCCGCTGGTGCGTCTCCACCCCGAGACGGGGGAGCGGGTGCTGTTCGTCAACGGCTACTACGTCGAGCAGATCGAAGGGCTCTCCCGCGCGGAGAGCGCCGCGATCCTGCAGATGCTGCTGGAACAGGCGGTGCGGCCCGAGTACACGGTCCGCTTCCGCTGGGAGCCGGGCAGCGTCGCCTTCTGGGACAACCGGGCCACCATCCATCTCGCGCCCGGCGACACCGCCCACCTCGGCTTCCCGCGCATCATGCACCGCGTGATGATCCAGGGCGAGGTGCCCGTCGGCGTGGACGGCACCCCCTCCCGGCCTGTGACCGGCAGCCGGCCGGGCCAGTGGTGACGGCCCGGCCTGCCCGGGGCAGCGCCCGTGCCGTCAGAGGGTGCGCTCCAGCAGGCCGAGCAGGGCCTCCCAGTGGCGCTCGGCCGCCTGCTCGTCGTAGGAGGCCGTGTCGGCCTGCGTGTAGCCGTGCGCGGCGCCCGTGTACAGCTCGCTGCGGAAGCGTACGCCCGCCGCGCTCAGCGCGTCCTCCAGGCGCTTGATCTGCTCCGGCGTCATGGACGGGTCGTCGTCGGCGTGCCCGAAGTACAGCTCGGCACGGACGTGTCCGGCGACCCGGTGCGGGCTGTCCTCGTCGTCGGTGGCCAGTCCGCCGCCGTGGAAGCCGGCCGCGGCGGCGACCCGGTCGGGGTGGAAGCCGGCAGTCAGCAGGGCCAGCCGAGCGCCCATGCAGTAGCCGGTCAGCCCCACCGGGCCGTCGGCGGCCAGCGGGCTGCCGGCCAGCCAGTCCAGACAGGCGCCCGAGTCCCGGCGCACCACGTCCCAGGTGAGCTCCCGCATCATCGGCATGATCCGCTGGAACACCTCGGGGCGCTCGGACAGATCGATGAACTCGGGCAGCTCCACCACGGGGGCGCGGCCGTGCCGGTAGAACACGTTGGGCACCAGCACCGTGTAGCCGGCCCCGGCGAGCCGGTCGGCCATGGCCTTCAGATGCGGGCGCACACCGAAGGCGTCCTGGTAGAGCACGACGGCCGGGTGCGGGCGGCCGTCCGCGGGGTGGGCGAGGTAGGCGTCGGCGGTGCCGTCCGGCGTCGGGATGTCGATGTCCTGTCCCTCTACGGCGGTCATGGGCATGCTGCCTCTCTGCGCAGGCCGCCGACGAGAGCCCCTCGCCGGCGGAGGGGATGCCCCGGCTCGCGGGGCAGCCGGGGAAGTGGATCACCACCATGCTCGCACGCGGCGTCCGCGCCCCCGCACCGGCCCCGCGGGCCGCCGGCGGCACCGGGCACCGGCGGCGCTCACCCGCGCGGGGCCCGCCGCATGCGGAGCGGGACCCGGCTCACTCGAAACGGGAGGCGTCGCCCGCACCCCGCCGCACGATCTCCGGCCGGCCCGAGGAGAAGTCGACGACGGTGGTCGGCTCGGTGCCGCAGTCACCGGAGTCGACCACCGCGTCCACCACATGGTCGAGCCGGTCCTTGATCTCCCAGCCCCGCGTCATCGGCTCCTCCTCGCCGGGCAGCAGCAGGGTGCTCGACACCAGCGGTTCACCCAGCTCGGCGAGGAGCGCCTGGGTGGCCACATGGTCCGGGATGCGCACCCCGACCGTCTTCTTCTTCGGGTGCTGCAGCATGCGCGGCACCTCCCGGGTGGCCGGGAGGATGAAGGTGTAACTGCCGGGGGTGGACGCCTTCAGTGCCCGGAACACGTCGTTGTCGAGCCGCACGAACTGCCCGAGCTGCGCGAAGTCCTGGCACACCAGCGTGAAGTGGTGCCGGTCGTCCAGGTGGCGGATCGTCCGGATGCGGTCCATGCCCTCGCGGTTGCCCAGCCGGCAGCCCAGGGCGTAGCAGGAGTCGGTCGGATACGCGATCAGGGCACCCTCGCGGACGCTGTCCGCGATCTGACGGACGGCACGCGGCTGGGGGTTGTCCGGATGGACGTCGAAGTACTGCGCCATCCGCCGAGCTTATGCAGAGTGATCGCCGCCGCGCCGCGCGCGCCGCCGGACGCGCCCGCGCACGTCGGCTCCGTGCGCTCCCGGACGCACACGGCCGCCCGCCGGCCACCGTGACCACCCGTGGATCCTGCGCCCCCTGGTGCGCCTCCCGCTGTCGCCGCGTGACCCTCGCGGCACAGCCCCGGAACGGTCCCGCCGTCGCCGTGCGGACCCCGCGGCGGAGCCCCTGTGATGCACGCGGCGTCACCGCGCCGTACCCCTGCGCGGCCGCCACTGATAACGTTCCCGGCCGACGGACGCCGGGTTCGGCATGTGCAGACCACACGGAACGAGACGGAAGAGGAGAGCGCCCGCATGGCCGGCCGAGAGCACGGGGCCACCGCGGTCCAGGAGCGGGACCGGCGGCGGACGACCTGGGCCGAGGAACTGCTCGGCCAGCTGCGTCCCGCCGGACAGGACGTACGCCGGGTGGTGTCCTGGCTGGCCGACGCGGTGAAGGGCACGGCCTGCCTCCTGGACGGCACCGGCGCCCGCCTCGCCGGCCGGCCCCTGCCGCTGAACGAACATCTGCTCGCGGACGTCGGATCCGGACGGCTCGCCTCCGCGGCACTGCAGGACGGAGGCCGTCATCTGCGCGCGGTGCGGGTCGGCGGCCCGCACTCGCCTCCCCTCGCCGTGCTGGTCGTCGCTCGTACGGCCCCCTTCGACGCGGAGACCGCGGAGATGGTCACGCACACCGCGACCGTGGTGGGACTGCTGCTGTGCGCCCGCCAGACCCAGGAGACCGGGCGCCGGCTGCGGGAGGCGACGTCCGCGCTGCGCCTGGCGATCCTGCAGCTGCTGATGGTGGAGGACACCGTCTCGGCCCGCCGGGTGGCCGCCGGACTGTGGCCCGGGCTGCTCGACACCGACACCGTGCACCTGTACGTCCTGCAGACCCGGCCCGAGGACCGGGAGCGGCTCGCCGAGGAATGCCTGGAGCTGGTCGGCGAGCACGCCCTCGTGGTCCGCTGCCCGGCGGAGGACGGGCATGTCATCGTGCTCGCACCCGCCGAGGCGACCTGCCGGGCGCTGCGCTCGTACGTCGCCGCCCGGCCCGGCACCTGGCTCGGCGGCAGCACCCGGCAGAGCCTCGCCCGGACCGCGACGGCGTACGGGCAGGCCGTCAGCGCCCTCGCGCTCGCCCGGTGCCACCCGGACGGCACGGCCCTGTACGCCGAGCGCACGCACCCCGAGCGGCTGATGGACCGTGGTGCGCTCCTCGCCTGGTCGGCCCGGCTGCTGCGGCCGCTGGACGTCCTGCCCCGCCACGTCCGCGCCGAACTGATCGGCACCACCCGGCTGGGCCTGGAGTTCACGGCCGTCAGGGCCGCCCGGATCCTGGGGGTGAGCCGGAACACCGTGCGGGCCCGCATGGACCGGACGGCCGGCCTGCTCGGCGCGGACCTGTCCCGGCTCAGTGTCCGGGCCGTGGTGCACCTCGCGCTGAACACCCAGGCGGGCCGGGACGCGTCGGCTGCCGCCGAGGCGGCCGCACCGCCTGGAGGAACGGTTCGCCTCCGTGATCTCCTCACCGCGCCCGCCCTGCGCACCTGGGCGCAGGAACTCCTCGGGCGGCTGTCGGCGGATCCGCGGAACCTGCGCGGCACTCTGCGCGCCTGGATCGCCGCCGACGGCAACGCCGAACGCGCCGCGCAGCGGCTCGGCGTCCACGCCCAGACCGTCCGCGGCCACCTGCGGGGCGTGGAGCCGGTGCTGCAACGCCGGGTCCTCGCCACCGGAAGCGACCTGTACGAGGTCGTGCTGGCCCATCTGGCGGCGGGCGATCTGGACACCCCGGCCGTCGACGCGGACGAATGAGGGCGACCGAGGACAACGCGGACTCGATTGTGCACACGTGAGTCCTTCGTGCGCCCGAGTGGGCATCGGCACGCTTTCCGGGCGCCGTGGTGATCACATAGGTTCGACGCGCCGCAGGGGCGGGACCGGAACGGGGGACCGGTCCCGCCTTCGTATCTGCGAGCCGGGTCACGTGCTCCCGCCCCGTGCGGCCGGGGCTCCGCCCCCGGTGTGAGCAACACCACCGGAGGGCCGACTGCCGTACCGTGCACGCCTGTTGACGCGTGCGGCGGCCGCCGGCGGCCGCCGCGGCCACCGACTGTCCCCGTCCGTCTGTGAGGATGGGCAGCCGCTGTGCCCGGCCGCGCCTCACCGTCGAGCCGCCCGGACCGCCGACGGCACAGCACGGAACGCTGTCCGGTCTCTCACGCAAAGCGTCTTCCCGTGGCCTCATCCACTTCCCTCACCTCTGCCCCCGCGCCCGCACCGCGCCGCGTGGCCCCGGCCGTCCGCCGCCTGCTCGGCCGTGGGCCGGGCCGCCGAGCGGCGGCGGAGGAGAACCGCGCCCCCTGGCGGGCGCTGCGCCACCGCGACATGCGCCTGTGGTCGGCGGCCAACCTGGTCTCCAACGCCGGCACCTGGATGCAGCTGACCGCGCAGAACCTGCTGATGCTGCAGCTGACCGGCTCCGCCGCGGTCACCGGCCTGTCCCTGTCCGTGCAGGCCGCGCCCGGACTGCTGCTGGGGCTGATCGGCGGGGCCGCGGTCGACGCCTGGCCGCGCCGGCTCACCGCCGCGGCGAGCCAGGCCCTGCTCGCCCTGGTCGGCCTGCTCACCGCCGCCCTCGTCGTCACCGGCCATCTCACCGTCCCGGCGCTCATGGCGCTCGCGGCCGTCACCGGTCTGATCGCCACCGTCGACGGGCCGGCCTGCTCCCTGCTCGGCAACGACCTGGTGCCGGTCGAGGACGTGCCCTCCTCGATCGCGCTCGGCTCGGTGGTCAGCAACGTCGGACGGGTGGGCGGCACCGCCCTGGCGGGCGTGGTGATCGGCTGGTGGGGCCCCGGCGCGGCCTACGCCGCGAACGGCCTGTCCTTCCTCGCCGTCGCCGCGGTGATCCCCTTCCTGCGCCCGCATCCCGCCGCCGATCAACACGGCCGGCCCGCCGCCCGCAGCTTCGGGTCCGCCGCGGCACCCGCCCGGCGCGGCACCGGCGCCCGCGACGGCCTGGCGTTCTTCCTGCGCCGGCCACGCCTGGTGGCCCTCGCCGTCATCACCGCGCTCAGCGGCGTCTTCGGCCGGAACTACGGACTGACGCTCGCCGTGCTGGTCACCGGCCCGCTCGCCGGCGGCGCCGGCGCCTTCGGCACCGTCTCCACCGTGCTGGCCGTCGGCGGGGTGGCCGGCGCGGTGCTGGCCGGCCGGCTGCGCCGCCCCTCGGTGCGCCTGGTCGGCGCCCTGGCCGCCGCCGGTGCCGTGCTGCAGATCGCCGCCGGGCTGTCCCCGCGGCTGTGGGTGCTGCTGCTGATCGTCGCCCCGATGGCCGTGGTGGAGTCGGTGAGCGACACCGCCGGCACCACGGTGCTGCAGACCGACCCGCCGGCCCACATGCGCGGACGGGTGCTCGGCGTGTGGCGCACCGCCTCCACGGGCTGGAGCCTGATCGGCCCGCCGCTGCTGGGCCTGCTGATGCAGCTCGCCGGAGCCCGGGGCGCCCTGGTCGCGGGCGGTGTCCTCATCGCCGGCGCGGTCGGCGGCGGTGCCGTGCTGCGGGAGCGCCGCACACGCCGTGCCCAGGAGGCCCGGACCTCCGGCGTCCCGGCCGGCGCCGGACCGGAGCCGGCCGGTCCGGCCGGCGTGCCCGCACCGGGCCTGCCCGCGCGCAACCTGCCCGCACAGCGGTCCGCCGCTCCCCGGCCGGCCCCCGTCCACGAGAACGCGGACACGGCCTGCGCCCCGGCGGCCTGAACCCTGGCCCGGCGGCCCGGACCCCGGCAGCGGTCAGCGGGCCGCGGGCGGGCCGTCGGGCGGGCAGGGAGTGAGGACGAGCATGGTGACGTCGTCGCGCACCGTGCCGCAGTGCGCGAGAACATCGGCGAGGACACGGCCGGCGACGCCGGCGGGGTCCTCGCCGGCCAGCCGGGGCAGCCGCTGCAGCAGGGGGTAGAACGCGCCGTGGGCGTCGCGGGCCTCGAAGACGCCGTCCGACGCCAGGAACAGCACGTCGCCCGGCCGCAGCACCACCCGGCGCCCGGCCCGCCGCGGCACCCCGCCGGACAGGCCCAGCCCCAGAGGCGTCCAGGGCTCCACCTCGATCTCGGCGGCCCGTCCGTCCCGCAGCAGGACCGGCGGAGGATGCCCGCAGGTGATCACCTGAACCGACCGCGCGTCGGAGGAGAACTCCAGCAGCGCGGCGGTGGCGAACAGCTCCGCCTGCCGCACCTCGGTCGTCTCCACCACCAGACGGCGGTCCAGGGCGGCCGCGACCGCCGTCAGCTCGCTCCGGTCCAGGACCGCCTCACGGAAGCTGCCCAGCAGCGCGGCGACCGTCGCGACCGCCGCCAGCCCGTGCCCTTGCACATCGCCGAGCACCGCGCGGACGCCGTACGGTCCCGCACGCACGTCGAAGAAGTCCCCGCCGACCAGGGTCCCGCGCTGGGCCGCCCGGTACAGGCCGACACAGCGCACCGGGCCGACCCGCGGCGGCAGCGACGGCATCACGGCCCGCTGTGCCGCCTCGGCGACCGTGCGCTCCAGGTCCAGCTGGGCGTCCCGGCGGCTGCGCACGAACGCGAGGAACACGCTGAGGACGGCGACGAAGCACACGGTCTCCAGGTCGGTGTCGCCGGGATGCCCCAGCCGGAACACCGGCGCGGTCAGCAGGACCAGCGCGACGGCACCCATCAGCGTGGTCGCCACCGGCCCGTACGACAGCACCGCCAGCGGCGGGATGGCGCCCAGCACGAAGCCGATGTCCACGGGCCCAGGGCTCAGCAGCGCCACCGCGCCCACCACGGCGGCCAGGCCCACCGGAAGCGCCCGGATCCAGCGGGGCGGCGGGGCACCGCTCAGCCAGCCGCGCCGGCCGGGGTCCCGGCGCGCCGGCAGGTGGGACAGCATGCGCACGCTCTCACGCTGCTACGTCCGCCCGCCCCGCGCACGCCGGAACCCGGCGCACAACCGGGTCGGCCCGCCCCGCCGGGCTGTGCGCCCCGGGCGTCAGAACGCCGTGATCGTCACCTTGATGCCCGTCGGGGCCGAGTCCTCGATGTACGAGGCGAAGCCCGCCACGTCGTCGAAGGCGAAGCCGTAGGCCTTGCCGTCCACGGTCGCCTGGTGCATGGCCCGGGCGTAGTGATTGGTGACGTCGCCGAGGTAGAAGGCGGAGGCGTCGGTCACCGGCTGCTCGTTGCCGGACAGCAGCGTCGAACGGTTGAAACCGGCGCCGAGCACCGCCGCCACCGGGCCGCTCGTCCCGTCGTTGGGCGCGGCCAGCGCACCGTCGCAGAACAGCACGTCCCGGGTGGAGGGCTTGGCGAAGGAGACGTCGGCCGGCCCGGTGAAGACCAGCCGGTCGCCCTGCACCCGGCCGGTGAAGCGGCCGGCGTTGGTGGTGACCAGCAGGTCCTGGCCGGTGTACTGGTTCCAGACCGCGTCGATGTACGAGGCGTAGTAGTCCTTGGGGAACAGCCCGGCGTCCAGCCCGTGGCCGGGGGCGATGACCCGGGTGTCGTCGATGACGAGCCGGGAGAACGCGTCGTTCGCCCGGACGGCGGCGAACGCCTCGGCCCGCCCGCCGTCGCGCACGGTGCCCGTGGTCTGCTGCTTGGCGCCGGTCAGGTCGATGCTCAGCGGCACGCTGAACATGTCGACCATGGTCGTGTTGCAGTACATGCCGGAGGCGTTGTACGTGAACTCCACGCAGTCGTGCAGGACCGGGTAGTTCGGGTCCGAGGAGACCCAGCCCGCCGGGTACTGCAGGGCGGGGTTGCCGTTACCGTCGGCGACGGCCTTCAGCTTGAGCTTCTCGCCCAGGGACACATAGATCCGGCCGGACATGTAGGGCAGGTTCAGGCTCTGCCCGCTGCCCGCCAGGGGGATCGCGTAGTCCGTGAAGCCGTCCGCGCCGTTGTCCGACAGGCTGATCGGGGCGAGCGTCCCGTCCGGGGTGACCCGCACCTGACGGCCGTCCTGGTTGCCCACGATGTACACGTAGACCGAGTCGTCGCCGAAGGAACCGCTGTTGTTGACGACCGTGAGCGGGAGTCCGCCCGCGGCGGCCGCGGAACGCTTCGCGGGGGTGCCGGCCAGGGCCTGCGGGCCGATCGCGGCGACGACGGGCGCCGCCACGGCCGCCCCGCCGAGAGCGGCCAGGAACTTCCGGCGGCCGAAGGTGCGTTGATGACGAGGTGCCATGTGGGGGGTGTCTCCTTGCGCTCGGCAAAGGGGGATGCACGCCGGCGGCGGGCGCATTCTGAGAGCGCTCTCACGCCGCCGGTGGGCCTGCATGTTACGCAGCGCGGCAGCCCTGGCCAAACAGTCCGGCGCTGCTCGGCACCCGCTTCGTCCGCCCTTGTCGGGGAATCCGGCCGGCCGCATGCGAATGCTTGACGAAGTGTTAAGGGCTCTTTAAGGCGCACCGTGGGCCCGGCCGGGGGAGAGCCGGCGGACGGGAGCGTGCGCTCGCCGCGCACGCGCAAGCAGCTCGCGTCCGCGCCCGGACCAGCTGCGCGGCGTGAAAAATACGTGTCGATCGGGCACTTGGGACGCAAAGGCGGGCCGTTCCCCTCGCACGCTGCCGTTTCGGCAGACCGCCGCTTCCCCAGGCTGTACGCTCTGTGGCACCCGCCCCGATGGTGTGGAGGATCCGGCGAGTTGGGGGAGCGATGTCTACGGTGAACCGGCTGTCCACAAAGATCGACGAGAACGTGCCGACCGCCGCGCGCATGTACGACCACTACCTCGGCGGCAAGGACAACTACGCGGCCGACCGCGCGGCCTGCGCAGAACTGGACAGGGTCGTTCCGAGCACCCGCCGGCTCGCCCTGAACAACCGTCGCTTCCTCAAGCGCGCGGTGAGAACGATCGCCGAGGAGTACGGTATCCGGCAGTTCCTCGACCACGGGTCCGGCCTGCCCACCCAGGACAACGTCCACCAGGTGGCCCAGCGCGTCGATCCGGCGACGCACGTGGTCTACGTCGACAACGACCCCATGGTGCTGGTGCACGGCCGGGCCCTGCTGCAGCAGGACGAGAGCACCGCGGTCATCCAGGCCGACATGCGCAGCACCGAAGAGATCTTCGACCACCCCGAGACCCGGCGACTGATCGACTTCTCCCGGCCGGTGGCGGTGCTGTTCAACTCGGTGTTCCACTGCATCCCCGACAGCGACACCGACGGCCCGCTTGCGGTGGTGCGGCGGGTCCGCGAGCGGCTGGTGCCCGGCAGCATCATGCTCATGTGCCAGCTGGTCAGCGACGACCCCGAGGTCCGCTCCTTCGTGACCGACTTCATGGACCAGGTCACCCAGGGCCACTGGGGCCGGGTGCGGGAGCAGAAGGACGTGGACGAGTGGTTCGAGGGGCTGGACATCCTCGAACCGGGCCTGGTGGAGGTCTCCACCTGGCGCCCCGACAACGAGGTGGCGCCCCGGCAGCTGACGCACGAGTGGATCGAGTACGGCGGCATAGGCGTGGTCCGCTGACAGACCGGGGCACGCACCGCTGCGCCCCGGGCACGGCAGGCCCGGCGGCTCACCGGCGGTGATCACGGGTCAGACGGACACCGGCACGGCAACGGGAGATCGGCCGCACCAGGTTCACGGTGCGCGCTCAGGACGGCGCGTACCGTTCCTCGATCGTCCTGCGCACCAGCTCGATGGACTCCCGCGGAGTCAGCGCCTCGTCGGCCAGCCGGTCCAGGACGATCCGGTACTCCTCCGTCTCGTCCCGGTCCTCGAGGAAGGTGGCGCTGCGGATGTGCTCGAGGTAGACCACGTCCGGCAGGTCGAGACCGCCGAAACGCAAGTAGGTGAGGGGGGTGTTGGGAGCGCACGCGTCGGTCACGTCCAACGGAACGATCTGTACCGTCACATGGGGAGACCGGGCCATGCGCACGAGATGTTCGAGCTGCTCCCGCATGACGTCACGGTTGCCCAGCACACGCAGCAGCACCGACTCGTCGAGCACCGCCCACAGCTGGGGCGCGTCGGGACGGGTGAGCAACTGGGCGCGCCGGGTGCGCAGTTCCACACGCCGCTGCACCTCGCCGGCCGGGGCGCTCGGCAGACCCCGCTCCACCACGGCCCGGACGTACGCCGGGGTCTGCAGCAGACCCGGAACGTACTGGATCTCGAAGGTGCGGATCGCCGCGGCGGCCTCCTGCAGCCCGACCAGCCGGTCGAACCACTCGGGCATCAGCCGCTTGTCATAGCGCTGCCACCAGCCCGGTTCGCCCGCTCTGCGCAGCAGCTTGAGCATGACCGCGTACTCGTACTCGCCCGTGCCGTACAGCCGCAGCAGGCGGCGGACGTCAGCCTCGGCGGGTGGCCGGCGCCCCTTGCCGGACTCTATGCGTGACAGCTTCGCGGGGCTGAAGCCGAGCGCGCGTGCCGCCTGGTCCTGCGACATGCCGGCGTCCTCGCGGAAACCCGCCAGCTGGACACCGATCAGCATCTTCAGCAGCGTCGGGGCCGGCTCCGGCCGGTCCAGATACGGTTCGAGACGGGAGGTGCGATGCGGCTCGGCGGACATCAAGACTCCCCAGTGGACCGGCAGACTTGGGACCCACATTAGCGCACCCCTGTGCTGTCGGGGGCGGCACCGGCGAAGGGTCCCAAGCCGCCAAGTCCCCTGTGTCTCACAGCAGATGGTCGAACTCGCCCTCCTTGGCACCCGCCAGGAACGCGGCCATCTCCGCCGGGGTGTAGACCAGGGCGGGGCCGTCGGGGTCCCGCGAATTGCGCACCGCGATGCCGCCGCCGTCCAGCGCGGCGATCTCCACGCAGTTGCCGGTGGCGTTGCTGTGCCTGCTCTTGACCCAGCTGACGTCCAGCGAGCTCGCCCGTACTCCGTTCGGTACCGCTGACACCGCACCCTCCTGGCTGTCGCGTCGGTCCGTGCACCGTGCCCGGCCTGCCGCCGGACCCGGCTCGTCTTCACTCTTCCCCGTTCCGCGCACTTTCATGAGAAATTTCGCCTGCAATTGCACGCGGTTGCGGTCGGCATGGATAATAGCCAGGGCGTCGATCCACCTGAAGACGCCCTGCACAGAACGATCTTGACGAGCCATCAGCCGTTGTGCCGCGTTCCGCCCGCGGGCAGCGGGCCGCGGCGGCGCGGAACCCGGACCCCGGGACCCGCTGCGGCGGCATCCCCCCGTACGACCGCCTCGGAAAGGCCCGACGCCATGCGCACCGCACCGACGGAGCAGCCGAGCACGCACCGCACCGGCTGCTCCCTGCCCCACGGCGGCCCGACCGCCGAGGGGTCACTGCCGGCTCTGGGTCAGGTGCCCTGGAGCGACCTCAGGGACTCCACCGGTTCCGCCGCCGACATCCCCCGGCTGCTGCGGGTCGTGGCGGGCGGCGACGCCGAGGCGGCCCGGGAGGCGCTGCAGGAGCTGCGCAGCCGGATCTGCCAGTACGGCTTCGTGGTGGAGCAGGCCACCGCGGCCGTGGTTCCCTTCCTCTGGGAGCTGGCCCAGCTGCCTCGGGTGACCTGCCGGCCGCAGATCGTCCGGCTGCTGCGGAGCATCGCCGAGGCCCGGCAGTGGGAGTCCGTCGCCGCCGTCTACCCCAAGCTCCTCAACCAGCGCGAGAACCCCGTGGTGTGGGAGCAGCGTGCCCGGCAGGCCGTGCGCGCCCGGCAGGACATGCTGCGGATGCTGCTGACCGAGGAGGACGACGAGCTCGTCCGGGCCGCCATGGACCTCGCCGGCGCCCTGGCCGGCTGAGCGCAGCCCCGTCTGACCGCCCCGCACACCTGACGGCGTACCTCCCCGTGTGCCGCTGCGGCGGACTGTCACCGGACGAGGAGACGCGACAGGGTACGTGATCGGCCACGTACGGCCCTTCCCGTTCCGGAGCAGGCCGAAAAGGTCACCGTCGAACCGCCTAGTTCACCGCAAGACGTCCGCCCTGTGCGGCTCATGACAGGCTGTTCTCCTGTGTTCCGGCTCCGGATCGCTCATCCGAACTTGGCTGAACGCCCGAAAAACCCCTATATTGCGGATACTCTGCCGGGACACGCGGTGTCCTGTCGCCGCGGACGGGGGCTGCCTGCGCAGAGGCGGCCGAGTGTCCAGCGGAGGCCACCGTGGGCTTCACCCGAGGAAATCAGCACGGCGCGCGGCCCGGCCGCGCGCCGGTTCGTCCCTCCGGCGCCGCATCGAGCACCGGCGGGGGCCGGTCGTGAGCCGGCGCGACCGCCGGGCCTGCCGCCCGGTCCGCCCCGCATCCTCCTGCCCGTCCCGTGACGGAGTGCTGTCTCCGCACCGTATAGAAGGCGCCCGCGCGGTGCGCCGCCCCTGCCGTCCTGCCACGGCCCTGCCGCGCCCGCTTCCCGCCTCGGTGCGGACACGGGCGGCAGCCGGCGGCCCGAGCGCGGGGGAGCGCCGGACGGCGGCGTCCAGCAGACGCCTCACCTGCGGTCTTTGACGGCCGCCCACCCCCGGCGTCGGACCACGGCCGACCCGTTGGCCGAGCGTCTGGAAATCGACTGTTTCAGGACAACTATCTGCCGCGAGGCGGTCGGTATGCATGGCACGGCGTGCCTGGGGCATACGCAGGGAAAATTCGAGAGAGGGGCGCTCCGTGCTGGTTCCGGACCCGAAGGTCGTCAGGACGTTGCTGACTCGCTACGCATCACTGAAGATCGCTCAGGCGGAGAGGGAGCGGGCCGAGACGGCCCGTGAGCTGGAGGACGTCAGTTACACCTTGTGCGTCATGATGGGCACCACCAGCATCCACGACGCCATCGCCCGGGCCGACGCGCTGCTGCTGAGAACAAGCGGTACGTCGGCCGGTACCGCGCAGACCGACGGGGAGGGCGATCTGTCGCTGGCCGTCTGACCGTCTGACCCCTCGGGCGGTGCAGCGGGGACCTCTGTGGCCGTCTCGTGGCACTCCGTGCCGTTACTCGTCGGCGGGGAAGGTCATGATCCGGCCACAGAGGTCCCCCTTCTTCATGCTGTGCCCGCCAGCCACGCGGCGATGGTGCGCGCGATCGGCTGACCGGTGTCCACCTCCACGAAACCGAACTGACCCGACTGATTGCACTCCAGGAACCACCAGGTTCCCTCGACGTCCTCGACGAAGTCGAAGGCGCCGTAGGCGAGCCGGGCCCGGTGCAGGTAGGCGTGCACGCGCCGGGCCGTGTCCTCGGGCACCTCGGCCGGACGCCACGGCCCGCCCGGTGCCGCGAAGCGCACGTCCACCTCGTCGGGGTCCGCGTCGGGCGGGATCTCCTTGCG
The DNA here is from genome assembly GCF_014656135.1 of Streptomyces thermodiastaticus. Taxonomy (GTDB): domain Bacteria; phylum Actinomycetota; class Actinomycetes; order Streptomycetales; family Streptomycetaceae; genus Streptomyces; species Streptomyces thermodiastaticus. The sequence continues at coordinate 101,821 of NZ_BNBV01000019.1, read as the reverse complement.
CGCTGCCAGCAGCGTCGTGCCGACGGCGGTCAGGCGGATGTCGGCCCGCTTGGCGATGCGCCGTTGCAGCAGCGTGGGGCCGTAGGCGACGGCGGCGAAATCGGTGCCCGGCGCGACCCGGCTGGTGGGCACCGCCTGCGGCGGTTCCTGCGGGTGCGTGCCGGAGACCGGCTTGACCACCAGATCCGGGAAGCGCTCGGCGAATTCCCGCGCGGCGCCCGGCACGGTGGTGATGACGGTGGCGGGCACCGGCAGGCCGCAGCGCTGCGCGAGCCTGAGCTGCCACGGTTTGTGCCGGGCCCGCCGGGCCGCGTCGGGATCGTTCATCCAGCGCGCCCCGCAGTCGCGGAGCACCCCGTACAGGGCCTGCGCCGCCTCCTGGGTGAGCCAGGGCGACGGCTCGGCCGCCCGGGCCGCCGGCACACCGGGCCGGCGCACCCAGACCGACCGGATCCCGTCCAGGCTCACCCGCCGCCTGCCGGAGGACAGATGACCGCGGACGGTGCCGCGTCCATATTCCACGGACAGTTCCGCACCCGCCGTCAGATCGGCCGGATCGAGCCGGACCACCGGGACGCCGGAGGCGTTCAGGTGGGCCACCACCATGTCCGCCGTCACGTCCTCCTCGGCCGTGAGGATCAGTACCGTCATCGTCGGCGGCCGGATTCAGTCGTCGAAATGCGTCTTGGAGCCCGCCGTGGACGTGGTGGTGCCCAGCTCCCTCAGCAGCGCGTGGTCGAAGGCGGCGATACGGCCGTCGAGGAGCACGTTCAGCTGCAGTCCTGCGTCGTAGACGTACGGCGTGGCTGTCTCCCGTTCCGCTGCCGGACGGGCGTAGTTGAGCGCGAACGGTTGCATCGTCTCTCCCCTGTCGGTGCAGCCGCGATCAAGCGGTGGGTCGTCCTTGTGGTGTCGCTTGGCCCGCTGACTTCGTTTCGGGTTCCGGAGACTTATACGATTCGAACGAGTGAATGGTTTCCTTGCAGAGAGTGAGAATTGCCGCGAACGGCCCCCGGGGTCCGGTCCGTCACCCCAGTGCCGTGCGTGAGTGGTCTACCCGCTGAGCGTCCCCTTGTAATGGTCCGGGTAAGTCGCGTGTCTCACTCGGGGGGGCGGGCGCGCCCGCACCCCCGTCAGGGAGCCGAGATGACCATCCACTTCGCACCGACCCCGCCGGAGCCGTCCGCCGCCGTCACCGAGGAGACCGGCCGCACCGGCCCGGCCGGCACCGCCACCGGCGACGATGCTTTGGCCGCTGACGGCCCGAACGCGCACCACCCGGCCGGCCGGGCGCCCGTCTGGCCCGTCCGGATCGCCGCGGCGGCCCTCGTGGTCTGCGGCGCCGCCCACTTCCCGCTGCACCGGCAGGGCGTACCGCTGCCGGTGTGCGGCCTTTCCCTCGCGGTGTCGGTGCTGTGCGCGGCACTGGCCCTGCTGCTGGCCGTGCGCCCCGGCGTGGGCGTGCTCGTCGCCTCCTGCGTGGGTCCCGGACTGCTGGCGGCGCTCGGCTGGGCCGAGGACCGGTTCGCCTCCGCCGGGCTGTCCCGCGCGCTGTCCGTCATGGTGGTTCCGCCCCCCGGCGCAGGGCTCACCGCGGCGTGCGCGTCCATGGCCTCGCTGGCCGCCCTGTCGCTGCTGCTGATGGTGCAGGCCGCCGAGCGGCACCCCGCGCCGCGGTCCGCAGACTGACCCCGGCCGCACCGGGCGCCGTCAGCCCTGCAGCGCGCCGAGCACCCGGTCCGGCGTCAGCGGCAGCCGCCGTAACCGCACGCCGGTGGCGTGGTGGACGGCATTGCCGATGGCGGCCGCGGTGCCCACGATGCCGATCTCACCGATCCCCTTGCTCCCCGTCGGGCCGAGACAGGGATCGTCCTCCTCGATCCGGCGCGCCTCGACCGCCGGGACGTCCGCGTGCACGGGCACGTGGTACGAGGCCAGATTCCGCTTCACGAAATCGCCGTACTCCGGATCGAGCGTGCTGCCCTCGGTCAGTGCCATGCCCAGCCCCGTGATCATCCCGCCGGTGAACTGCGAACGGGCGGTACGGGGATTGAGGATGCGGCCCGCGGCGAAGACCCCGAGCAGCCGGCGCACCCGTACCTCGCCGGTGACGGTGTCCACCGCCACCTCGGCGACGTGCGCCCCGAAGGCGTGCCGGGCGCGCGAACTCACCGCGTCCGCCTCCCCGGCGCTGTCCGCGCGGGCGCTGAGCCCCGCCCCGGGCGGGGGACCGGCGTGCTCGGCGAGCCGCGCCGCGAGCCAGGGGCACGCCTGATGCACCGCCCGCCCCCAGGACGCCGTCCCGGACGAGCCGCCCGCCAGCGACGCGGGCGGCGATGCACTGCTCGGAATAGCCGAGGACCGCGTGGTCGCGGTGCACGCCCGCCAGCGCGCCGCAGCCGCTGCCCGGCTGCCGTTTGTTGCACGGCTTGTCCACGTCCTGGACATACGGGCAGCGGGTGCGCTGCAGCAGGTTCCCGGCCGTGGTGGCCGCGTTGCGCAACTGGCCGGAGGCGCCCGCGAGCAGCGCCTGCGACAGCGCCGGGTGACGGCCGCGCACCAGCGGATGGGCCGCCAGGTCGCTGTTGCGCACCATGGCCCCCACCCGCAGCGCACCGCCGGGCAGCTCCTCGACGCGGTCCAGCGGCAGCCGGCCCACGTCGATCAGGGCGGAGGGCTGCTCCACCCCGAGCTTCATAAGGTCCACCAGGTTGGTGCCGCCCGCCGGATGGCGCGCCCCGGGGCGCGCGGCGAAGACCTCGGCCGCCTCCTCGACGGTGCCCGCGCGGACGTACGCGAACGCTTTCACCGCGCCACGTCCTCCACTGCCTCGACGATGCGCGGATAGGCGCCGCACCGGCACAGATTGCCGCTGAGCCGCTCGCGGATCTCGTCCGCGTCGAGGGCCACCGGCCGCCCGGAAGGCGCCGCCGGATCGGTCACCGGCGAGGGATGGCCGGCCGCGGCCTCGGCCAGGGCGCCCACGGCGGAGCACAGCTGCCCCGGAGTGCAGTAGCCGCACTGGAACGCGTCCCGGTCGAGGAACGCCTGCTGCAGCGGGTGCAGCTCCTCACCGTCACCGGCAAGTCCTTCGACGGTCGTCACCTCGCAGCCGTCCAGGGCGACGGCGAGCAGCAGGCAGCTGTTGACCCGGCGTCCGTCGACGAGGACCGTGCAGGCCCCGCACTGGCCGTGGTCGCAGCCCTTCTTCGCCCCGGTGAGATCCAGGTCCTCGCGCAGCACGTCCAGCAGGACGCGTCGGTTGTCCACGACCAGGGTGCGCGGCTCGCCGTTGACGCGGAGCGTGGTCGCGGAGCGGAACGCCGCCGACGGTGCCGTGCCCGCCGCCCGCGCCGTGCCGTCGTGCATGGTGTCGCTGACCATGACGTGGATGTCCTTCCGGACGGCCGTGCCGGTCCCCGCCGCGTATCCACCCTGCGGCGGCCGACACCTGCCGCGGCGCGGGAACGCGGAGGGCCGTCCTGCCGGTCCTCGCCCTCCGGCCTTCCGGTCGGCGCCGCGGCCGTCTGAGTGCCGCGCCCCGGCCGGCTCCCCGCGAGGACGCCGGCCCGGTCTGCGGACCGCCCTCGGGTCAGCTCTGCGTCCGGGGCGGATCGCCGTCCTGCGGGTCTGCGGCGCCCTGCGGGGGAGCGGCGTCCTGAGAGGGCGCGGCGTCCGCGGGCGGGGCGTCCGCGGGCGGGGCGGCCTGCGGGGCCGCGGAGCCCTCCGAGCCGTCCGCGGGAGTCCTCTCCTGAGGAACCGGCGGCGCTGCGGGCGCCGGTGCGCTGTCCGACGGCGCCGGCTCGGCCGTGCCACCCGGACGGAGCGAGAGAGCGGTCTCCTTCAGCCGTCCCAGCCCGCGCGCCAACTGCTGGAACGGCGATCCCGCGGCGGGCCGCCCCGGCCTCCTGACCGTGAGCGTGCCGGACTCCTCGGCCTCGCGGTAGGCGGCCAGCGCCTCGTTGGCCCGCTCGGCGGCCTCCCGGTACAGGTCCCGGGAGCGCGTCATCGCCTCCAGCGCCTCGGCGTACATGGCGACCAGCTCACGGGCGCGGGCCAGCTCCTCCTCGACGGTCCGCAGGTGCCACTGCTCGCGCAGCGCGGTCAGGGCCTGCTCGCCGTCCGGCGGCAGCGGCCGGGGAAGCGCGGCGAAGCGGGTGACGGCGTCCAGCAGCTCCGCCGGCTCGCTGCCGTCCAGGAACACGCTGCGCACCAAGAAGGCCTCCCGGTCGTACCCGGCCGGCGGCGGACTGCCGGGCAGGACCACGGCACCTCCGCGGGGCACCCGGATGTCGAAGTCGTCCAGCACCCAGTTCACCGCCCGGAACCGGTGCGGGGCGGCGCGGTGCTCCACGACCCGGTGCCGCAGGCTCTCCGGCAGCGACCGCAGCACGCAGGCCAGGCCGCGCTCGTCCGGCGTCATGGCCTCGTGCACGACCACGTGCACGCACCACGGGTCCCGTACCGCGTGCCGCAGGATCCGCCGCAGGTCCTTGTCGTCCTCGGGCAGCGGGTTGACATCGCCCAGCCGCAGCCCGGTGCCGGCCTCGTTGGCCCAGTCGGCGGCCTGCTCCCGCGGCCAGAACATCGTCGCCGGGGACGGCCACCGCGGATCCCAGGGTGCCTCCGCCTCCGCCGTCAGCAGCCACTGCTGGTGCCCGCCGCGCACCGGCGTCAGGGCCAGCCGGGCCCGCACGGTCACCTCGCCGGGCGCCGGCCAGCGGGCCTCGAAGACATGCTCGCGCGACCGGTCGACGTCCTCCGGTTCGAGGTGGCTGTGCAGGGTGCCGTCGGCCGTGAGGTGCTCCAGGTGGCGCCGCACGGCGTCCGCCGCGGCGGGACCGGTGTGACGGCCGCGGGCCGACCAGACCGTGGGCGGGGCCGCGGGACGGGAGGTGGCAGAGTTCGACATGGGCCAATCTGCGAGCAGGGACGGCGTGCGGCTTCCAGTATCGCCGCAGCGGATCATGTCCTGTCCACAGGGCGGGCCGTAGGGGGAGGACGCCCCGGGCCGGGCGCGCCCGGCCGCCGGTGCGGCCCGCTGCCACCGTTCGGCTGTACCTGTCTCCCGGTGAGGCTGAGATCGCTGCTCCGTTCGGCCCTGCGATGCTGTTCCCCGGTGCCGGACCGGATCACTGTGTAGGCACGTGCTACTTCAAGCGACAGGAGTGCTTCATGAGGATCCGCATGACGGCCGCCGCCGTTCTTGCCGGTGCCGCTCTGATGACGTGCGCGGGGACGGCCGCGGCCGACGCCACCGGCAGCGCCTCGACGAGCAACAGCCCCGGGCTGCTCTCCGGCAACGCCATCACGATCCCCCTCGACCTCGACCTGAACGTGTGCGGCAACTCGATCAACGTGATCGGTCTGCTCAACCCGGCCGTCGGGAACGCGTGCGCGAACAAGTAGCGCCGGCGCCCGGCTCCCGGACGAGCCGCGCCCTGCGAGCGGGGCGCGGCTCGTCCGCGTCCGGGGCCGCTGCGGACGCGGGGCCCTGACCGACGGTGCCGGCGAGCCGGTACGGCACCGTCGCGGCGGACCCCACGAGGGGTACTCGTGCGACCCGTGTGCCTCTTCCCCTCGGCGTACATGTGCATGACACTGGTGCGGCTCGAGCCCGACACGGATCCGGTCCGTACCCGAACCCGACGGGCCGCTCGCGTCGCCTGCGTGCGCGCAGGCACGTGACGGCCCCTGCGTGAAAGGCCGCCGATGACATCGTCCCGCTTCGCCGACCGCCGTACCGTCCTCCGGGGAGCGCTGGCCGCCGGCGCCGGCGCCGTGCTCGTCCCGACGCTCCTCACGGGAGCCGCGCAGGCCTACCCCTGGTCGCGCACGCTCAGCCAAGGGGCGACCGGCGCGGACGTGACCGAACTGCAGATCAGAGTCGCGGGCTGGGCCGCCGACAGCCCGAGCCACAGCATCGTCGCCGTCGACGGAGACTTCGGCCCGGCCACCGGCGCCGCGGTGCGCCGGTTCCAGGCGGCCTACGGGCTCGACGCCGACGGCATCGCCGGTCCCGCGACCCAGGCGCAGCTCAACGCCCTGGAACAGGCGGACGGCTCCACCGTGCACTTCGACTTCAGCGAGTTCACCGACCGGGTCAGCGGCACCTTCTCCGGCGGCAAGCTCAGCGCCGCCGCGACCAAGGAGAACGTCCGGCGCGCGATGTACAAGCTGGAGGCCCTGCGCAAGAAGCTCGGCAACGTGCCCATCACCATCAACTCCGGCTTCCGCAGCATCGCGCACAACGCCGAGGTCGGCGGCGCGTCCGACAGCATGCACCTCTACGGCACCGCGGCCGACCTCAGCGTGCCCGGCGTGTCCAACCGGACCGTCTATCAGAAGGCCGAGACCTGCGGCTTCTCCGGCCTGGAGACGTACACCGCGGACCACCAGCACGTGGACAGCCGGGCCGATCTCGGCCGGGCCTGGTGGTGGCAGGACGGCACGATCTGACGCGTTGTGCACGCACCTGCCTCGGGTGCGGCAGCCCTGCGGGGCCCCGTCACCGGTCTGCGAGGACCGGTCGGGGCCCGGCAGCGGCGCGCCGTGCCGCGACCGCAGCATCCGCTCCGGCCTCCGCCGGGCCCCCTCGGCCGTCACCCCGAGGTCACGGCGCACCTGCCCCGGTCGGCGGCCCGCGGGCCCTGTGCCGAGGGGCGGACGTCGAAGTCGAAGATCTGGGTGGGGACGTAGAGGGTGCAGCAGGCGTTGGGGATGTCGACGATGCCGCTGATGCGTCCCTCCACCGGGGCGGAACCGAGCAGCAGGTACACCTGCTCGCCGGAGTAGCCGAACTTCGTGAAGTACGCGATGGCGTTGAGGCAGGCCCGGCGGTAGGCCAGCGTCGCGTCCAGGTAGTGGTTGGTGTCGGTGTCGTGGTCGACACAGACACCGACGAAGCTCATGAACTCCGTGTACCGGGGCTCGACATTGCCCGGCATGAACACCGGGTTGGTGGAGATGCCGTACGTCTCCATGCCGCCCTTGATCAGGTCCACATGGAGGTCGATGAAGCCGCCCATCTCGATGGCGCCGCAGAAGGTGATCTCCCCGTCGCCCTGGCTGAAGTGGAGGTCGCCGGCCGACAGTTTGGCCTGCGGGACGTAGACGGGGAAGAACACCCTGCCCCCGCGTGTGAAGTTCTTGATGTCCTGGTTGCCGCCGTTCTCCCGCCCGGGCACGGTGCGGGCGCCTTCCGCGCGGATGCGCCGTGCCGTCTCTCCGGTGGCCGTGCCGGCGAGTGCGTGATCGGCCGTCGGCGGCAGACCCAGGGGAGGGACACGTCCGGGGTCGGTGTCGATCAGCGCCTGTTCGCGGCGGTTCCACCGGGCGAGCAGCTCCTCGGACGGAGCGGTGCCGATGAGTCCGGGGTGGGCGATACCGGTGTAGCGGACGCCGGGCAGGTGACGGGAGGTCGCCTGCTGGCCGTGCATGTCCCAGACCGCCTTGTACGCGTCCGGGAAGGAGTCGGTGAGGAAACCGCCGGCGTTGTTCCTGGCGAAGATGCCCGTGTACCCCCAGCCCTGCCCCGGGGCGGGGCCGGCCTGCTGGGGGACGGGGCCGATGTCGAGGATGTCCACGACGAGGAGGTCCCCGGGCTCCGCGCCCTCGACGCCGATGGGCCCGCTGAGCATATGAGCATGGGTGAGGTCGACGTCCCGCACGTCGTCGGCGGAGTCGTTGTTGCCGATCTGCGCGTCGGTCCAGTCCCGCGTCTCCAGACGGAACTCGTCGCCCGGCCGGACCGTGGCGACCACGGGCACGTCGGGATGCCACCTGTTGTGCCCGGGAACGTCCTGGTCGTGCATGGACTTCGACTGGTCGACGCTGAAGATGACTTCTGGCATGACAGCTGCCTTTCGTGACGGCGCGCGCTCCGGCTGCCGGACGGGGGCGGTGCCACGGCCCGAGGCGCGTCAGCCCCCGTGGGCGGCCGCGGTGTTCGCGGCGTGCGGAGGACGGGACGCCCCCGGGGCCGCCTGGGCCCGACGGGGGGATTCAAGGCCGCGGCAGGCGTGCCAGGGCAGGATGCGCGGGCCGGGACGGGTGTGAGGTCGCCTTCCCCCGGCGCACCACCTCCGGTGCCTCACGGCTGCGCTCTTCGCGCTCACGCAACACGGCGACCGAGGCCGGCACACGGGTCACACCCGGCGGCGAGTAGACGCGCCGGGCCTCGCCGCCGCAGGCCGGGCAGGCATGGGTGCCGGGGGCGCTTCCCATCGCGAGCTGCTTCTCGAACCGGCCGCAGCGGGCGCAGGAGTACTCGTACGTCGTCATCAGCCACCTCCGGTCCGCCGGTGCGCCCGGGCCGGGCAGTGCACCCGGTACAGGAAGCGTTCCCGGACCGCCGGCCGTTCCAGATGTGCCGGAGCCGTCGTCCCCACGGGTCCGCCGGATGCCGTGGCACCCGGACATTCCTCCTTCGACGGAACGCCTCAACGGCCGCATCCGCAACCCGAGCCCCACACGTCACGATCGCGCGGAGCCTGGCGGCGGCAGGGTGTGCACCGGGCCGCCGACGCGCTGCCGGAGGTCCCGGCCGGCCCGGGACACACCCGGCCGGCCGGGAGTCCGGCCGCTTCCGGCCGCAGCCGGCCGGAAGCGTCAGCGGTCACGCTCCGCTGGCCCGGAGCATGTCCTCCCGCTCGACGATCTTCACGCGCTCCCGGCCCTGCGGCTCGCCCAGCGCCCTCTCCGCCGCGTCCAGCCGGTACCAGCCCTCCCACGTGGTGAAGCGGACGTCGCGCTCGGCGAGGAACGCGTCGACGGCCTCGGGAGCGGGCGAGGAGGGCGTGTGCAGCCGCCCGTTGGCGTAGTCGTCCAGCAGGCTGGCCACCGTCTCGTTGGCGTCGCCCTTGGTGTGGCCGATCAGGCCCACCGGGCCGCGCCGGATCCACCCGGTGACGTACGCCGACTGCACGTGCTCGCCCGACTCGGCGATGATCCGGCCGGCCTCGTCCGGCACCGTGCCCGACGCCGCGTCCCACGGCAGCTTCGGCAGCGGGTCGGAGAGGTAGCCGACGGCGCGGTAGACCGCGGTGACGTCCCAGTCCGTGAAGGTGCCGGTGCCCTTGACGTTGCCGGTGCCGTCGAGCGCGGTGCGCTCGGTGCGCAGGCCCACGACCCGGCCGTCCTCGCCGAGGATCTCGGCCGGCGCCTCGAAGAAGTGCAGGAACAGCTTGTGCGGACGGTCGCCGACGTCCCGGATCGCCCAGTTCTCCAGCGTCTTGGCGACCATGTCGGCCTGCTTGTTGGCGCGCCGGGTGGCGACGGAGCCCTCGTCGTAGTCGATGTCCTCGGGGTCGACGACGACCTCGATGTTCGGGGAGTGGTCCAGTTCCCGCAGCTCCATCGGGCTGAACTTCGCCTGCGCCGGGCCGCGCCGGCCGAAGACGTGGATCTCCCGTGCGCGGTTGGCCTTCAGCCCGTCGTAGACGTTCGGCGGGATCTCCGTGGGCAGCAGCTCGTCCGCGGTCTTGGCCAGGATCCGCGCCACGTCCAGGGCGACGTTGCCGACGCCGAGCACGGCGACCTTCTCCGCGGTCAGCGGCCAGGTGCGCGGCACATCGGGGTGGCCGTCGTACCAGGAGACGAAGTCGGCCGCGCCGTAGGAGCCGTCGAGGTCGATGCCGGGTATGGGCAGCGCCCGGTCGGCCATGGCGCCGGTGGCGAAGATCACCGCGTCGTAGAACGCGCGCAGGTCGTCCAGGGTGATGTCGCAGGGGTAGTCGACGTTGCCGAAGAGCCGGATCTGCGGCTTGTCGAGCACCTGGTGGAGCGCGGTGACGATGCCCTTGATCCGCGGGTGGTCCGGAGCGACGCCGTAGCGGATGAGGCCGAACGGGGCCGGCATCCGCTCGAAGAGGTCGATGGAGACGCCGGGCTCGGTGGCCACGCCGGACTTGAGCAGGGCGTCGGCGGCGTAGATGCCGGCCGGGCCGGCTCCGACGATGGCTACCCGCAGGGGGCGGGGCATGATCAGGTTCCCTTCGAGCGGTGACAGATCGACTCGTCGGCAACCCTAAACTGAGGCAAACCTAAGTAGGTACGCGGGTCCCCTCTATGACGTCATAAGCCGGATCTATGGGATGCCGTCGGCGCGGCCCGGGCGGGCAGGGCAGGACGGGACGCGGATCGTCGGGCATGGTGGACCTGTGTTCGTGTTGGCCGCGATGTTCGCCGTGCTGGGAGCCGCCAGCAACGCTCTGGGCACGGCCCTGCAGCGCAAGGCGGCCTCCGCCGTTCCGCGCGGCGGCGGTCTGGGGCTGCTGGCCGCCCTGGCCCGGCACCCCGTCTGGCTGGCCGGCATCTGCGGGGTGATCCTCTCCGCCATGTTCCAGGCGCTGGCCCTGGTCAACGGGCCGCTGACGCTGGTGCAGCCGCTGTTCATGATGGAACTGCCGTTCGCCCTGCTGATCGCCGCGCCGCTGATGCACCGCCGGCTGCCGGGCGCCGGCTGGTGGGCGGTGGCGGCCGTGGTCGTCGGCCTCACCCTGGTCCTGGTCTCCTTCGCGCCGTCCGCGGGGGAGGAGCAGGCCTCCATGGCGCGGTGGACGCCCGCGCTCGTGGTGTGCCTGGGGGTGATGGCCGGGGCCGTCGTGCTGGCCCGGCCGGAGCGTTCCCCGCTGCTGCGGGCCGCCGTGCTGGCCGCGGCGGCCGCCACCGGCAACGCGCTCACCGCCGCGATGCTGAAGTCGGCGAGCCACACCCTGGAGGCCGACGGGTTCGACGCCTTCCTCGCCGGCTGGCAGACCTACGGGTTCGCGGTCGTCGGCGTCGGCTCGCTGCTGCTGCTGGAGAACGCCCTGCAGGCCGGGCCGCTGGTGGCCTCGCAGCCGGCGCTGACCATCGGCGACGCGACGGTGAGCCTGCTGCTGGGCATCCTGCTGTTCCGCGAGGAGGTCCGCCTCGGCGTGTGGCTGCTGCCGGAGCTGGTGGGGGCCGGGCTCATCGTGTGGGGCGTGCTCCGGCTGATCCGGGTGGTGCCCCACGCCGCGCAGACCCTGACCGGTTCGGCGACGGCCGAGCAGCCGTCCGGCCGGCGGGCCCCGGAGGACCCGTCCGGCTCCCGGGCCGCATAGCACCCGGTCGCCCGCGGCTCACCGGGATCCGGCCGGCGCCGGCCCCGCGCACGACCGGACCGTTCGGCCTAAGCCCCGGCCGAGGCTTCGGTGAACGGTGGAAATATGTGCGTACCGACGTAGATATGGCAAGTCGGGCACCTGGCTGTCCTGTCGCACGGACAGCCACCGAGCCGAAGGAGTTCATGGGCATGACGGACGTATCCAGCAAGGGCCCCGCACCGGGCGACGACCGGAAGGTGCTCACCAACCGGCAGGGCCATCCCGTCTACGACAACCAGAACCAGCGCACCATCGGCGCCCGCGGCCCGGCGACGCTGGAGAACTACCAGTTCCTGGAGAAGATCAGCCACTTCGACCGGGAACGCATCCCCGAGCGGGTCGTGCACGCCCGGGGCGTGACGGCGTACGGCTTCTTCGAGGCGTACGGCACCTGGGGCAACGAGCCGATCTCCCGCTACACCCGGGCCAAGCTGTTCCAGGAACGCGGCAAGCGCACCGACGTCGCGGTCCGCTTCTCCACCGTGATCGGCGGCCGTGACTCCTCCGAGGCCGCCCGCGACCCGCGCGGATTCGCCGTGAAGTTCTACACCGAGGACGGCAACTGGGACCTGGTCGGCAACAACCTCGCCGTCTTCTTCATCCGGGACGCCATCAAGTTCCCGGACGTCATCCACGCCCTCAAACCCGACCCGGTGACCTTCGAGCAGCAGCCCCGGCGGATCTTCGATTTCATGTCGCAGACGCCGGAGTGCATGCACATGCTCGTCAACCTCTTCAGCCCGCGCGGCATCCCCTCCGACTACCGCCACATGCAGGGCTTCGGCGTGAACACCTACAAGTGGGTCAACGCCGAGGGCCGCACCGTGCTGGTGAAGTACCACTGGATTCCCAAGCAGGGCGTACGCAGCATGACCGAGGAGGACGCGGCCAACGTGCAGGCACGCACCCTCGGCCACGCCACCAAGGACCTGTACGAGGCGGTGGCACGCGGCGACTACCCCGAGTGGGAACTGCGCGTGCAGATGATGGAGGACCACGACCACCCGGAGCTGGACTTCGACCCCCTGGACGACACCAAGACCTGGCCCGAGCAGGACTTCCCGCCCAAGCCGGTGGGGCGGATGGTGCTGAACCGGATGCCGGAGAACTTCTTCGCGGAGAACGAGCAGATCTCCTTCGGCACCGGCGTCCTCGTGGACGGCCTGGACTTCTCCGACGACAAGATGCTCGTCGGCCGCACCTTCTCCTACAGCGACACCCAGCGCTACCGGGTCGGCCCCAACTACCTCCAGCTGCCGGTCAACCAGCCGAAGAACGCCCGGGTGCACACCAACCAGCGCGACGGGCAGATGACCTACTACGTCGACGGCGCCGGGGAGAACCCGTCCGTCAACTACGAGCCGTCGATCACCGGCGGGCTGCGCGAGGCGCAGTACCCGGCCCACGACGAGCAGGGCCCGGAGATCCGCGGCCGGCTCACCCGCAAGCGCATCCCGCGTACCAATGACTACCGGCAGGCCGGCCAGCGGTATCTGCTCATGGAGCAATGGGAACGCGACGACCTGGTGAAGAACCTGGTCAACCAGCTCTCCCAGTGCGAACGGCCGGTGCAGGAGCGCATGGTGTGGCACTTCTTGCTGGTGGAGAACGACCTCGGCCAGCGGGTCGGCGAGGGGCTCGGCATCGCGCCGGAGGACGTCGCCCATCTGCAGCCGCTGGCGAGCCAGGACCTCACCGACGAGGACCGCAAGCGGCTCGCCAACCTCGGCAAGAACCCGCCGCGGGACGTCGAGGGGCTCACGATGACGCACTGCGTGCCCAACGAGCGGTACGTCGTCACCCGCTGACCCGCACCCCCACACCCCCTGAACGCGCCGGATGCCGGCCGGGCACGCACCCGGCCGGCATCCGGCGCGTGGTCCGCGTGGTGTGCGGTCAGCGCGTGGTGAGCAGCTCCGCACGCAGCCGGGCCAGCAGACGGCCCAGCAGCCGGGAGACATGCATCTGCGAGATGCCCAGGCGGTCGCCGATCTGCGCCTGGGTCAGTTCCTCCACGAACCGCATGTGGATGATCTGCCGGTCCCGCTCGTCGAGTTCCGCCACCAGCGGGGCCAGGCTGTGCAGGTCCTCCACCAGCTCCAGATCCGTGTCCTCGGTGCCGATGAAGTCGGCCAGGACGCCCTCGCCGTCCTCGCTGCCGCCGACCGCCGCGTCCAGGGAGGCGGAGGTGTAGCCGTTGCAGGCCACCATCGCGTCGACGACCTCCTGCTCGGGCAGGTTCATCAGCTCCGCCAGCTCCTTGGTGGTGGGCTTGCGGCCCAGCCGGCTGCCGAGTTCCTCGGTCGCCTTGGCCAGCTCGACCCGGGCCTCCTGGAGCCGGCGCGGCACATGCACCGCCCAGGAGGTGTCACGGAAGAAGCGCTTGATCTCGCCCACGATGTACGGCACCGCGAAGGACGTGAACTCCACCTCGCGGGACAGCTCGAACCGGTCGATCGCCTTGATCAGCCCGATCATGCCGACCTGGACGATGTCCTCCATCTCCTGCGGGCCCCTGCTGCGGAAACGGCCGGCCGCGTACCGCACCAGGGACATGTTCATCTCGATCAGCGTGTTGCGCGCGTACTGGTACCCGGGGGTGCCCTCCTCCAAGGAGGCCAGCCGGTCGAAGAACAGCCGTGAGAGCGCGCGAGCGTCGCTGGGTGCGACCTGCGAGGGTTCGGCCACCGCCGGCAGCTCCGTCCCGGCTCCCGTCGCCTTTGCCACCGTGGTCACCGCCATCCTGCGGCCCTCCCTGTCAGCCGATGCGTCCGTCGGTCCCTGCGTGTCCGCTCCATGATCAGGAACGGGCTCCGCAACGTGTACCCCCTTCCCCAGGCCTCACACCCCATTATTTCCCCCGGACGACATCCGCGCGCGGCGTGGCGCAGGCGGCCCGGCGGGGCCGGGACCCGGCCGGGACCGCCCCTGGACGGGGACATCCCGCGCAGCACCGAACGCCGGCCGGAGGCCGGACGCGGGTGTTCCGGCGCGCTGCCGGGGAACGCGCTCTCTACGGTCCACGGCGTGCCGGCCCTTGCCGGGCCGGTGTGCCCGACGGCGACCCGAGGAGCGCAGGTGAACAGCCAGACACGGCCGGACCAGGGCGGCGCCGGGCAGACGGGCGGGCGGGACCCGCGGCGCTGGCGGGCGCTGTGGGTCACCCTGACGACCGGGTTCATGAGCCTGCTCGACGTGACGATCGTGGCCGTGGCCCTGCCCTCGCTGCAGCGCGACCTGGACACCTCACCGGCCGCCGTGCAATGGGTGGTCTCCGGCTACGCCCTGACCTTCGCCCTCGCCCTGGTGCCCGCGGGCCGGCTCGGCGACGCGGTGGGCCGGCGGCGCATCTTCCTGGCCGCCCTCGCCGGGTTCGTGCTGTGCAGCGCCGCCGCGGGCGCCGCACCCACGATCACCTGGCTGGTGGTGGCCCGGCTGGCCCAGGGCATGTGCGCCGGCTGCCTCGCCCCGCAGAACTCCGCGCTGATCCAGCAGATGTTCCGCGGCGCCGAACGCGGCCGGGCCTTCGGGCTCTTCGGAGCCGTCGTCGGTATCTCCAGTGCCGTCGGACCGATCGCCGGCGGACTGATCCTCGCGCTGGCGCAGGGCACGCAGGGCTGGCGCTGGATCTTCTATGTCAACGTCCCGGTCGGCGCCCTCGCCCTGGTGCTCGGCCTGCGGCTGCTGCCGCGGATCGCGCCCGGCCGCCGGGAGCGGCTCGATCTGTCCGGTGTGGCCCTGCTCGGCGCCGGGGTGCTGGCCGTGATGCTGCCGCTGGTCTTCGCCGAGAGCGGGGGACTGACCCGGCTGTGGTGGCTGTTCCCCGCCGGCGCCGTGCTGCTTGCGTGCTTCGCCCGCTGGGAGGGCCGGGTCGCGCGGCGGGACGGCCGGCCGCTGCTGGATCCGCGGCTGCTGACCGGTACCCGCGGCTACGCCCTGGGCACCGCCCTGGGCACGCTGTACTTCGTCGGATTCAGCGGCGTCTGGCTGGTCTTCGCCCTGTTCTTCCAGAACGGCCTCGGCTACACGCCGCTGCTGTCCGGGCTCGCCGTCACCCCGTTCGCGGTCGGCTCGGCCGCCGCCGCGGTGATCTCCGGGCGGCTGGTGGAACGCTTCGGACGGCTGCTGACCGTCTGCGGGCTGCTCGGGGTGATCGCCGGCCTCGGTGCGGCGGCGCTGATCCTGCGGTCGGCACCGGACGGCCTGGAGGCGTGGCTGGCGGCGCCCGCCCTGTTCGCCGGCGGGCTGGGCAGCGGCTGCGTGATCTCCCCGAACATCACGATGACGCTGCGGGACGTGCAGGTCCGGATGGCCGGAGCGGCGGGCGGGGCCCTGCAGACCGGGCAGCGGCTGGGCGCGGCCGTGGGCACGGCCGCCCTGCCGGGGCTGTTCTACCTGGTCCTCGCACACACCGGACGCGACTACCGGGCGGCGGTGGCGCTCGCCGTGGGCTCCTCCCTCGTCGCTATGCTCGCCGCCCTGGCGGTGGCCCTCCTGGACTGGCGCCGCGACGGCCGCCGCCGGTCCCTCCAGCCGGTGCCGCCGCCCGCCGCCGAGACGGCACGCCACGCCTGCCGCAAGGGCGGCGGCGGGAACCGAACCGGACCACCCGCGGCCTGAACACACCCGCGGCGGGGGCGCGCCTGTTCGCGCGACCCCGCCGCCCCGCCGCAGATGTGCCGTGCCCTCGGCGCCCGGTGACGGGCGGACCGTGCGGGCCGGGCCGGTTCACGGCTTCAGCGTGTCCTTGGTCTTCTCCTTCGCCTGGCGTGCGTCGCCCTTGGCCTTCCGGGCGCGGCCCTCGGCGGTCATGCGCTCGTTGCCGACCGCGCGTCCGACCGTCTCCTCGGCCTTGCCCTTCATCTGTTCCTTCTTGGCCCTGGCCTTCTGGTCACCAGCCACTGTCGCTCACTCCCGACCGTCATGGCCTGCGTGTCACGCCCCGGGTGTCCGGTGCGGTCATCCGCAAACCAGCTGCCGCCCGCCGGCGGCAGACGGCCCGACGAGGCCCGGTAGATCACCGGTTACCCGGTGTCCCTTTCGACGGCCCGCACCACGGGGCCTCGCACGAGGGCTGAGCCGGCGAGGCACGTGCGTTCCCCACCTGGCCCCGCAGGACTCCGGCGGCCGGGGTCCGGGCAGCGGCCTGCGTCCTCACCGGCCTGTGCACCTCCCGCCGGCCGGTGAAGGCCGCGGGCGTCATCCGGTGAAGGTCCTGCCCGCCTGGCGTCTGCGCAGGTCGTCGAGCGTGCGCAGGCGTTCCCGGGAGCGGTCCAGCAGTCCGTCCAGCCGGTGGGGATCCAGACGCCGGTCGCGGTCGGCCAGGGTGCGCAGCATCTCCCAGGTGCTGATCGCGCTCAGGGTGCCGAGCTGCAGCAGCTCCAGCTCCAGCAGGGTGCTCAGCGGAGAACGCCGCAGCAGGGAGCCGTTGGCCTTCAGCCGTCCGGCGCGCTCACCGAGCCGTCCGGCGTACACCTTGTAGCGCCGTACCGGCACGTTCAGCCGGCGCATGATCGCCAGCAGTGTCCTGCGGTCCTCGGCGATCTGCGCGGCGACGGCGGCGACCGCCTCGGCGAGGTCGGGGTCGCGGCAGGAGGAGGCGAGGTACCGGGAACGCCCGGCCGTCACCGTCGCGGCCGCCAGATGGTCGTTGAGGTAGATCCCGAGCAGGGCTTGACCGCCGCTCTGCCCGGCGGACCCCGGCCGGAAGATCCCGGATGGCCGCTGGTCGTTCATGGGTGCGTCCGGTGCCATGGGTGCGTCCGGGGCGGTCAGCAGGGCAGCTTGGCGCGGATGCCGGCGGCCGCGGCGGCGGGCCGCGCCGAGGTGCGGACGGTGCGGCGGAGACGGGCGGCCTCGCGCTGCAGGTCCCGGGCGCGGTGACGGCCGCGCCACATCAGCGACGGGGCGCCGCCGGTGTCGTCCGCCGCGATCAGCAATCCACCCATCATGGAGAGGTTCTTCAGACAGTGGATGCGCTGCTGCATCCGCTCGCCGGGGTCCTCGGCCTCCCAGAAACGGTGGCCGGCCACCGTGGTCGGCGCGAGGGTCGCGGCGAGGGCCAGCGCGGACAGCCGGGGCAGCCGGCCCGTGGCCAGCATCAGGCCCGCGACGACCTGCACGCCGCCGTTGAGCCGGACGACCTGTTCGGTGCGCTCCGGCAGCATCGGGAACCGCTTCCTGAGGGGCCCCACCACGCGCTCGGCGGCCGGAGCGAGGTCCGCGGGGCTGCGGACGGCGCCCAGGCCGCCGGCGACGAACATGGAGGCGAGCATCGGACGGCCGGCCAGACGCAGCAGACTCATGGTCTCTCCCAGGTGTGAGATGTGCGGCGCTGCCCGGGTTCCCGTTCCCGGGCGGGTGCAATCGGGGCCGCACCCGGCCGCCCCGGACACGCGGCCCGCGGACGGGCCGGCGGCGCGCGGTGCTGGGACGGCCGACCGGATCCGGACGCGACCTTCGGCCCCGGCGGAACGGGACGCCTCGCCGTCCGAGTCTTCACGCGGCACAGGCACCGCCGGCACCGTACCCGGCCGCAGCCTGCGGGCAGCGGCCCGCCTTTCCGCGGGCGCCATGGTGTCCGTGCCGGAGCGGCGGCGCACACACCGGCTCGGTGCGCCTCGCACACACCCACCTCACCGCATCGGGTGACCGCACCGGTCCCACGCAGGGGGCCGTCCCTGGGTGGGACCGGTCCGGGGGGTGTGCGCGGCCGGGCGGCTCACCTCCGGCCCTGGCCCCCGGGCGGCCGGCTCCGGTCCGCCGGAGCGGATGGAGCGGAATGCGCATCCTGTGACGGACACGCCCCCGCTCCGGGGCGCCGGCCGCTCACCTCTTTCCAGGGGCCAGCTCGGCCAGCAGCAGGGTCCGGTCGTCGGCAGCGTCCTGTCCGGCGGCGTCTTCCAGCAGGTGCCGGCACAGGGACGGCAGGGCGTCCGGGTGCTCCGGGTCGGACAGCTGTGCGGCGCCGTCGTCGAGGGCACGGGCCAGACGGGTGATGCCCTGGTCGATGTCCCGGGTCCGGGACTCGACCAGCCCGTCGCTGTAGAGCAGCAGCAGACTCGGCTCGGGCACGTGCAGCACGGTCGGCTCGTAGCGGCCCGCGCCCAGTCCCAGCGGCAGGCCGGCGGTGGTCAGGACGACACGCCGGGCCGGGCCGCCCGGCCCGCGGATCAGCGGCGGCGGATGCCCGGCCCCGACGAAGGTGCAGGTGCACAGGTCCGCGTCCCACTCCGCGTACATGCACGTGGCGAAGGAGGCACCGGGAGTGTCGCCGGCGACCGTGTCCAGGTGGTGCATGAGGTCGGCCGGGTCGAGGTCGAGCGCCGCCAGGGTGCGCACGGCCGTACGCAACTGGATCATGGCGACGGCGGACCCCGGGCCGTGCCCCATCGCGTCGCCGACGACCATGCCGACCCGGCGCCCGCGCCGCGGCAGCACGTCGAACCAGTCCCCGCCGATGACGTCCTGTCCGGCGGGCCGGTAGCCGTGCGCGATCCGGCAGCCCTCGTGGCACTGGCCGGCGTCGGGCAGCAGCGAGCGGCGGATGGCCAGCGCGGTGCGCCGTTCCCGTTCGTAACGCCGCGCGTTGTCCAGTGCCACACAGGCGCGGGCGCCGAGCACCTCCACCGCCACGGCGTCCCCGCGGGTGAACGGCTTGCGGCCGGAACCCCGGGTGCAGGCGATGAACCCCACCGCCGTGCCGCGCAGCCGCAACGGGACGATCAGGAAGGAGGCGCTGCGCACCAGGGCGTCCACGGACGCGTCGCCCCGCCCGGTCCGCCGCAGCCGCTGCGCGGTGTGCCCGTCCACACCGTCGAGCAGCTGGCTCTGCCCCGTGGCCACGGCCCGCGCATACGGCGTCTCGCGGGGGAAGACCAGCACCTCGCCGGCCGGCAGCAGCGACTGCCAGTTCTCCGGGGTCTGTGCGCCTATGCGCAGGGCGAGACGGCGCGCCTCGATCTGGGGCGGGTCGGGCAACTGGCCGCCGTGCTCCTGGAGAAGCCAGCGCTGCAGCAGATACACGGAGGCCGCGTCGCAGAAGTCCGGCGCCAGGGCGTGCACCACATGGCGGCCCGTCAGCTGCAGGTCGAGCTCGGAGCCGATGGCGTCCGCCGCGGGGGAGAAGCGCCCGCGGAAACTGCCCGGCGACGCCGGAAGGGCGTCGTCGTGATCAGGGGACTCGCTGTGTTCTGTGTACCGCAGGATGATTGCCTTCCGGGTGGGCCGGTCGTGGCGTGACGGGCCAGGAGGTCCTCGTCGGAGTGTTGCGGGTGGCGGTGTGCGGGGAGGGCCTCGGCGGGGCGGCACGGACATGGAGTATGCCGCAGGCAACTATATGATTCCCAGTCAGCAGTGCGGAGTTGCAAGGGAGTTGACCATGACGGACGACGGCGGGCTGCCGCGGGGCGTGGATCCGGGCAAGGCCAGTGTGGCGCGGATGTACGACGCCATGCTGGGCGGAGAGCACAACTTTGCCATAGACCGCGAGGCGGTGGCCGCGTTCACCGCGATCGACCCTCAGGTGCGCACCCTCGCCCGCGCCAACCGCGCCTTCCTGCAGCGCGCGGTGCGTTTTCTGGTGGACGCCGGCGTACGTCAGTTCATCGACCTGGGCTCCGGCATCCCCACGCAGGGGAACGTCCACGAGGTCGCCCAGTCCGCCGCTCCCGGCTCACGGGTGGTCTACGTCGACAACGATCCCGTGGCGGTCGCCCACAGCGAGGCGCTGCTCGACGGCAACCCGGACGCCACGATCGTCGCCGCCGACATCCGCCGCCCCGCCGACATCCTCTCCGCGCCCCAGGTACGCGACCTGATCGACTTCGAGCAGCCCGTCGCCGTCCTGATGATCACCATCCTGCACTTCATCACCGCCGAGGAGGACCCGGCCGGCATCGTGGCCGCCTTCCGGGACGCGGTGGCCCCGGGCAGCTGGCTGGCGCTGACCCACGCCACCGACGACGACCGCCCCGACACGGCCGCCGCCGTGGGACAGCTGTACCGCGACCGGGCCACCTCTCCCGTCACCGCCCGCTCCCACGCCGAGATCACGGCCCTCTTCGACGGCTTCGAGCTGGTCGAACCCGGCCTGGTGCACCTGCCGCTGTGGCGCCCGGACCCGCAGGAGCGGATACCCGGCGACCCCCGCCGGTACTGGGTGTACGCCGGAGTGGGCCGCAAGACCGCATGACCCGTGGCCGGCCGCCTCGGGCGGCCGCGCGGTGCCGCGCCCGGCCGCGGACACCGGCCGGGCGTGGCACCCTGAACTCATGTGCGGCCGCTATGTGTCCACCCGCGCCCCCGAGGACCTGGTCCGCCACTTCCGGGTGACGGCCTGGCGCCCGGAGGAGGCCCTGGAGCCCAGCTGGAACATCGCGCCCACCGACCAGGTGTGGGCCGTCCTGGAACGCGTGCCCCGCGAGGACACCGGCGCCGCGACACCCCGCCGTGAGCTGCGGCCGCTGCGCTGGGGACTGGTGCCCTCCTGGGCGAAGGACCCCCGCACCGGCGCCCGGCTGATCAACGCGCGCGTGGAGACCGTCCACGTCAAGCCCGCCTTCCGCCGCGCCTTCGCCCGGCACCGCTGCCTGCTTCCCGCGGACGGCTTCTACGAATGGCAGCGCGTCGAGGACGGGCACACCGGCCGGGCACGCAAGCAGCCCTGGTTCATCCACCCCGCGGACGGCGGCATCATGGCCCTCGCCGGCCTGTACGCCCACTGGCGCGATCCGCACGTGCCGCGGGACGACGATCCCGCGGCCTGGCTGACGACCTGCACCATCATCACCACCGACGCCACCGACGCGGCCGGCCGCGTCCACCCCCGCATGCCGCTCGCCCTGGACGCCGGGCACTACGACGCCTGGCTCGACCCGCGACGCCAGGACACCGGCGAGCTGCGGGCGCTGCTGCGCACCCCGGCGGGCGGCCACCTGGACGCCCGGCCCGTCTCCACGGCCGTCAACGACGTCCGCGCGGACGGTCCCGAGCTGGTGGCCGAGGCCGCGTCGTGACGGATCAGCCGGCTGCGTTGTCGACGCGCATCCGCACCTGCTCCTCCAGCCGGTGCAGGCTCTCGTCGAGAGCGGCCAGGGCGGCCCGCTCTCCCGGGTCGTGGCTGTCCTCGAAGAAGGAGAGGTGCACGGTCACCTCGCTCGCGCCCCCACCGATACCGGCGATCTGCAGCCAGCCCGCGTAGCTGCCCTGCTCACGGGTGCCCCACTCGATCCGCATCTGGTCGCGTTCGGCGCGCAGCAGCGCGGCCGTGTCCTGGTCGGTGCGGTCCTCGTGCACGGTCACGGCGGGCGGATCCGCGGCGCGCACATGCAACTCGTGCGGCAGCCACGCGTCGAGCTGGGACACATTGGCCGCCTGATCGAAAACCTGCTCGGGCTGTGCGGGCATCGTGCGGGAACGTTCGTACTCGGTCATCACGGCACCCATTTCGTGCTCTGCGGTCGTACCAGCAACCGCGTGCCCCGTCCGACGCGGCTGAAAAGCCGCTCCGCGCCCGCGGCGGTGCGGAAACCGGGTGGCCGTCCGCGCGCACGGACGACGGTGTGCGGTCCGAGGACCGGACCGCACACCGTGCTGGTTGTCAGGATGATGTCAGGGCACCGGACGGGCCGGATCAGTAGCCGCCGTGGCCGCCGTGGCCGCCGTGGCCGTCAC
>NZ_BNBV01000019.1:0-79921 GCF_014656135.1 Streptomyces thermodiastaticus | reverse complement strand
CACCGTGGCCTCCGCCGTGGCCGTAGCCGCCGTGGCCGCCGTGTCCGTCACCGTGGTCGTCACCGTGGCCTCCGCCGTGGCCGTAGCCGCCGTGGCCGCCGTGTCCGTCACCGTGGTCGTCACCGTGGCCTCCGCCGTGACCGTAGCCACCGTGGCCGCCGTGGCCGCCACCGTGGTCGTCACCGTGGCCTCCGCCGTGACCGTAGCCGCCGTGGCCGCCGTGGCCGCCGTGGCCGCCGTGGTCGTGGTCTCCGTCCCATCCGTCGTGGCCGCCCTGATACAGGTTGCTGTACCCGGAAGCCTGGTGGGAGTCGTAGCCCGACGCCGCTGCGGTACCCGCGGTGCCGATCGCGGCGCCACCGGCCATGAGGACGCCGGCTGCAGACACGGCAAAGAGGCGCTTGACGCGCTGTGCTCGCATGGGTATTACCTTTCCTTTCCACCGTCTCGCGCAGGAATGGGCGCAAGATGGACGGCCGCGCTGCCTGTTCGGGGAAAGTGCGGCGCGGCCCAGAGGCGTCGCCGCTCGATTGTGAAAGCACGTCTCTGTCTCCGACGGCCGCGGTGTCACCTGCGAAGGAAACTCCGCGACCACGGCCCCCTGTGGAGACCTCGCCGGTCGGGGCGTGCCCCGTTGCGGCTGTCACTTCCCGACGCTAGTCGCAGGTTCCACCGTCGGCATCTCGGGCACGGTCCGCGGGACCCGCTCACACGTGTCCGTGGGAAAACCCGCCCTGCGAGGCCGCTCGGCGGACCGTCGCGGCGCAGGGGAGAGGCCACCGTTTCCCGGGGGTTGTCCGCCGTGCGCATGAAGCGCGCCAGGCAGGGCACGCGGAGCAATGCCCAAGGGGGTGTGTGACATGTCAACGGGAACACTTCTCGCGATCATCATCCCGGTCGTCGTCGTCCTCGCTCTGATCGCCGTCGGTGCCTCGCTGCTGACACGGCGTCGCCGGCTGCGCCGGCGCTTCGGACCCGAATACGAACGCACGGTGGAGCAGGCGGAGAGCAGGCAGGCCGGTGAGCGCCGGCTCAGGGAACGCGAAAAGCGGCACGACCAGTTGGACATCAGGCCGCTGTCCGCCGACGTCCGCGAGCGGTACGCCCGCGAGTGGAGCGGCGTGCAGGAAGAGTTCGTGGACCGGCCCGAGGAAGCGGTGCACGACGCCGACCGGCTGGTGACGTCGCTGATGCACGAGCGCGGCTACCCGACCGAGGGATTCGAGCAGCAGGCCGCGGATCTGTCCGTGGAGCACAGCCGCACCCTCGACCACTACCGCGCCGCTCACGACATCGAGACGCTCACCACCCGCAGCCAGGCCACCACCGAGCAGTTGCGCGGCGCGATGGTCCACTACCGGGTGCTCTTCGACGAACTGCTCTCCGACGGGAGCCGGCCCCGGCACGCCCCGTCCTGACCACCTGCCCGCCGTCGCGGCCGGCGTCGGGACACGGCGCGGGCCCGGCACGGAGGAAGCCATGCACAGCGACAAGGAACCGAGCCGCAGCAGCGGCCTGTCCACCGAAGATCTTCTGCAGGAGCGGTCCGGCGGTCCGGCCTCGCGATCGGCGCCGCCGCGGACGGACGCCCCGGCACCGCCGGTCTACCCCGGCGAGAGCACGGGCGAGGCCCCGCCGCGCCGCTCCGGCACCGGCGAGCCGGCCGGCACCCGTGAACCGGCCGGGACGCGTGAACCGGCCGGCACCGGTGACCGGACGGCCGCGGCGCCCGCCCCCTCCGGCGCGCCGTCGGCAGAGCCCGAGGCGCAGCCGCGGGACACCACGCGGGCCCCGGACGCAGGGCAGGCCGCCACGGCGGAGGAGACCCCGCGCCTGCTGAGCCCCGAGGACGAACAGGGCTTCCGCGACCGCTGGAAGGAGGCCCAGAGCAGATTCGTGGACGACCCGCGGGAGGCGGTGCACACCGCCGACACCCTGGTCGCCGAGGTGATGCAGACGCTGGCGGCCACCTTCGCCCAGCACAAGCAGGAACTGGAGAGCCAGTGGAGCCAGGGGGAGCAGGCGGACACCGAGGCCCTGCGCAGGGCGCTGCGCCGCTACCGCTCCTTCTTCAACCGCCTGCTCAGCACCACCTGACGCGTACGACCGCCTGTTCGGCACCGGCCGACCGGGGCGGCGCGGCGAGCCGGCCACCGCGGTGCCCGGCGTGTCGTGCGGCGGCCGGAGACGGCCACGGACGACCATGTGGTGTCCTGCACAGCCATCAGTCCGGGCGTGGAACGGAGGGTCCGCATGGGCCGGCGGGTCACGGAACGCGGGACGGAGCAGGAACCGGACGAGGACGGCGCACAGCCGGGCGTCACCGGCGCCGCCCCCGGTGACGCACGCCGCCGCATCCCGCGCACCGACGCGGTGCTGAAGGACCCGCGTCTCGCGGCCGCCGCCGGCCGGCTGGGGCCGGGGACGGTCAAGGCGGCGGTCCGGCAGGCACAGGAACAGGCCAGGCACGGCACCGTGCCGCCCGAGGCGGTGGCCGACACCGCGGTGGCCCTGCTGCCGCGCACCGCCGGCGGACTGCGCCCGGTGATCAACGCGACCGGGGTGCTGCTGCACACCAACCTCGGCCGTGCGCCGTTGTCGGCGGCGGCCCGGCTGGCGGTGCTGGACGCCGCCGGACCCACGGACGTGGAACTCGACCTGGCCACCGGTGTCCGGGCCCGGCGCGGCCGCAGCGTGCTGCGGGCGCTGCGCGAGCGGGTGCCGTCCGCCGGCGCCGCACACGTCGTCAACAATGGTGCCGCGGCCCTGGTGCTGGCCGCCACGGCCCTGGCCGCCGGCCGGGAGATCGTCGTCAGCCGGGGCGAGCTGGTGGAGATCGGCGACGGCTTCCGGCTGCCGGACCTGCTCGTCTCCACCGGCGCCCGGCTCCGCGAGGTCGGCACCACCAACCGCACCGGCGTCGAGGACTACGCCGCCGCGATCGGCCCCGGGACGGCCTTCGTGCTCAAGGTCCACACCTCCAACTTCCGCATCACCGGTTTCACCCGTGCCGCCTCGGTGCGCGACCTGGCCGGGCTGGGCGTACCCGTGGTCGCCGACATCGGCTCCGGCCTGCTCGCCCCGCATCCGCTGCTGCCCGGGGAACCCGACGCCGCCGGCCGGCTGGCCGAGGGCGCGGCACTGGTGACCGCGAGCGGGGACAAGCTGCTCGGCGGCCCCCAGTGCGGCCTGATCCTCGGCGACGCCGATCTCGTCGGCAGGCTGGCACGGCATCCCCTGGCCCGGGCGCTGCGCGTGGACAAGCTCACCCTGGCCGCCCTGCACGCCACCCTCACGGGCCCCGAGACCCCCACCGCCCGGGCCCTGAACGCCGATCCGCGCACCCTGACCCGCCGCGCCGAGTGCCTCGCCGGCCAGCTGCGCGGCCCCGGACTGGACGTCCACGCCGTCCCCAGCGCGGCCACCGTCGGCGGAGGCGGCGCGCCCGGGGTGACGCTGCCGAGCGCCGCGCTGTCCCTGCCGGAGGCCTGGGCGGCCGCCCTGCGCACCGGCCCGGTCCCGGTGGTGGGCCGGTGCGAGGGCGGCCGCTGCCTGCTGGACCTGCGGGCCGTGCCGGAGGAGGACGACGCCCTGCTCGCCGAGGCCGTCCGCACGGCGGCCCGGGCACGGAGGTAGCCGGGATGCGGGTGCTGGCCACCGCGGGCCACGTCGACCACGGCAAGTCCGCCTTGGTGCGGGCGCTGACCGGGATGGAACCCGACCGGTACGAGGAGGAGCGGCGCCGCGGGCTGACCCTGGACCTGGGCTTCGTGTGGACCCGCCCCGAGGACGGCGGCGAGCCGCTCGCCTTCGTCGACGTGCCGGGCCACGAGCGCTTCGTGGCGACCATGCTGGCGGGCGTCGGACCCGTGCCCGCCGTGCTGTTCGTGGTGGCCGCCGACCAGGGCTGGCAGCCGCAGTCCGAGGAGCACCTGGCGATCCTCGACGCGCTCGGCGTCCGCCACGCCGTGCTCGCCGTCACCCGCAGCGACCTCGCCGACCCCGCCCCGGTGTGCGCCGATGCCCGGCAGCGGATGGCCCGCTCCAGCCTCGGCGCCGTGCCGGCGGTCGCGGTCAGCGCCGTCACCGGCAGCGGGCTGGACCGGCTCCGCGCCGAGCTGGACCGGCTGGCCGCCGCCCTGCCCGTGCCGCCCGCCGACGCCGACGTGCGCTTCTGGCTGGACCGCGCCTTCACCGTCCGCGGCCACGGCACCGTCGTCACCGGCACCCTCGCGGCGGGCACCCTGCGCGTCGGCGACCGGCTGGTCACGGGCGACGGCACCGCCGTCGCCCGGGTGCGCTCCCTGCAGT
This sequence comes from Streptomyces thermodiastaticus, assembly GCF_014656135.1. GTDB lineage: Bacteria > Actinomycetota > Actinomycetes > Streptomycetales > Streptomycetaceae > Streptomyces > Streptomyces thermodiastaticus. The sequence goes on along the minus strand of NZ_BNBV01000019.1, from coordinate 75,610 downwards.
GCCTCCACCAGGAGCGGACCGCCGTCAGCGGGGTCGCCCGGGTCGCGGTGAACGTGCACGGCTGCCCCGACGGTGTGCTGCGCCGCGGCCAGGTCCTGCTCACCCCCGACCGCTGGCTGCCCACGGGTGTGACCGACGTCCGGATCACCGGGGAGCCGGCCGCGGACCTGCCGCGGGCGGTCATGCTGCACATCGGCACGGCGGCCGTTCCCGTGACCGTCCGCCCGCTGGGCGAGGACACCGCGCGGCTGACACTGAGCCGGCCGCTGCCGCTGCGGGTCGGCGACCGCGCGGTGCTGCGCGAACCCGGCGGCACCCGCCCGCCCAGCGCCGTGACCGTGCTGGACGTGTGCCCGCCGCCGCTGACCCGCCGGGGCGCCGGCCGGGCCCGGGCGGAGGAGCTGGCCACGATGACGGGACACCCCGATCCCGCCGCCGAACTGCGCCGCCGCGGCCTGGTCCGCCGGTCGCAACTGCGGGCGATGGGCGTGCCCGCGCCCGCCGATCCCGTCACCGGCGACTGGCTGGCCGACCCCGCCCACTGGGCGCGGCTGCGCGCCCGGCTGGCCGCCGAGGCCGAGCGGCACGCCCGGCGCAACCCTCTGGAGCCGGGCCTGCCCACCGAGGCGGCACGCCGGCTGCTGGACCTGCCCGACCGCCGTCTGGTGGACGCCCTCGCCGGCACCCCGGGACATCCCGGACTCACCTGCCGGCACGGCCGGCTGTACGTCTCCGGCAGCCTGCGGCCCGTCCTGCCGCCACCGGTCCGGGCGGCCGTCGACGCGGTGCGCCGCGACCTGGAGAAGGCGCCGTTCCGGGCACCCGACGCCGGCCGTCTCGCCGAACTCGGCCTGGACCGCAAGGCGCTGGCCGCCGCCGTCGCCGCGGGCGCGCTGATGCGCGTCACCGACGACATCGTCCTGCTCCCGGGCGCGGACGAGCGTGCCGCCGCCGTGCTGTGGAGCCTGCCACAGCCCTTCACGCTCAGCGAGGCGCGCCGGGCCCTGGACACCACCCGCCGGGTCGCGGTGCCGCTGCTGGAACATCTCGACGCCCGCGGATTCACCGAACGCGTCGACGAGCAGCACCGGCGCTGCCGCGGGGACGGTGGCGCACGGCGGCCGGGCCCGGCCTGATCCGGACACGGCCTACGGCAGGGCCGGCGGCACCGATTCGTTCGCGCTGCGCAGGGCGTCCTGGTCGTGCTCGACGATCCGCCGCAGCACCTCCGCGTAGGCGTCCGGCGGCAGCTCGGCGCACTCCGGCGCGCCCTCCTTCTTCTCCAGGACAGCCTCGGTGCACGCGGCGATCTCCTCCGGGGAGGCGCTGCGCGTCAGCAGGCTCCAGTCGGGCTCCGGCGCAGGGGCGGTGCTGCCGGAGCAGCCGCCCAGGGCGAGACCGGCGACGACGAGCAGAACAGCGGTGGTGCGGCGCATCTTCCCCCCGATCCGACGCGTTTGACGGTGCGTGAGGCGGGTTACAGGTCGGCGCAGACACGCTGCGGCAGCGGAGGCGGACGGGAATCGAACCCGCCTGCCCGAGATCCTCGGACACCTCGGTTTTGAAGACCGGGAGGGCCACCAGGCACCCACACGCCTCCACCGCCCGTCAGGCTACCGGAAGGACCCGGCATGACCACCACCCGCGCAACACCCGTACGGCTCACGCAGTTCGCCCACGGCGGCGGCTGCGCCTGCAAGATCCCGCCGGGCGAACTGGAGGACGTGCTCGCCGGCCTCACCGCCGCACGGCCGGCCGCCCCCGGCGCCCCGCTGCTCGTCGGGCTCGCCACCGGCGACGACGCGGCCGTCGTCTCCCTCCCGGCGCCCTCAGGCGGCCCGGCACAGGCGGTGGTGTCCACCGCCGACTTCTTCACCCCGGTCGTCGACGACCCCTACGACTTCGGGCGCATCGCCGCCGCCAACGCGCTGTCCGACGTGTACGCCATGGGCGGCCGCCCCGTGGTCGCCGTCAACCTGCTGGCCTGGCCCCGTGACGTGCTGCCCTTCGACCTGGCCCGCGAGGTGCTGCGGGGCGGGCTGGACATCGCCGCCGAGGCCGGCTGCCACGTCGGCGGCGGGCACAGCGTGGACGACCCCGAACCCAAGTACGGCATGGCCGTCACCGGACTGGCGGACCCGACACGGCTGCTGCGCAACGACACCGGCCGGCCCGGACTGCCGCTGTCGCTGACCAAACCTCTCGGCACCGGCGTGCTGAACAACCGTCACAAGGCCACCGGGGAGCGGTTCGAGCAGGCGGTGGCCGCGATGACGACGCTGAACCGGGAGGCGTCCGAGGCGGCCCTGGCCGCCGGCGTCACCTGCGCCACCGACGTCACCGGCTTCGGTCTCCTCGGCCATCTGCACAAGCTGGCCCGCGCCTCGGGCGTGACCGCCGTGGTGGACACCGCGGCCGTCCCGTACCTGGACGGCGCCCGCGAGGCCGTACGGGACGGCTACGTCAGCGGCGGCACCCGGCGCAACCTGGAGTGGGTCGCCCCGTACACCGACTTCGGCGACACGGACCTTCACACGCGGCTGCTGCTCGCCGACGCCCAGACCTCCGGCGGTCTGCTCGTCGCCGGTCAGATCCCCGGCGCGCCCGTGATCGGGGAACTCGTGCCGCGCGGACCGCACTCGATCGTGCTGCGGTGAGGTGTGCGCGAGGCGGCCGGCGCCTTGTCACAGCTCGGTGCCCGTACGGTCGTCGATGCCCGCCCGCGCCCGGTAGGCCCGCACCAGAGCCTGCGCGGCCGGACCCCGGGGACGGCGGCCGGGGCGGATGTCCACGGCGAACGCCTTCGTCTCCTGGATGTGCGTGTTCGGGTCCAGGGCCAGGTGCAGCAGCTCGTTCGCTGCGTCGCCGGTGCTGTACCCGTTCGGCCCCCAGTGGTAGGGCAGGCCCACCTGGTGCAGGGTGCGGCCGTGCACGGTCAGCGGGGGCATGCGGTCGGTCACCAGCACCCGGGCCTCGATCACACCCCGGGCGCTGACGATCGTCGCCCAGCCGGTGTGCTCCAGTCCGCGTTCGGCGGCCAGTTCGGGGGAGACCTCGCAGAAGAACTCGGGCTGGAGTTCCGCCAGGTACGGCTGCCAGCGCGACATGCCGCCGGCCGTGTGATGCTCGGTGAGCCGGTAGGTGGTCGCCACGTACGGGAACACCTGCGAGCCGGGCTCGTCACCGCTGGGCTGGTAGCGGTTGTCCGGCAGGGACGGCATCAGATGGCGCACCGGGTTGCGCTGCTGCCGGTACAGCAGGTTCACGAACGGCGAGTCCTGCGGCTCGTAATGGGTGGGCAGCGGGCCGTCGGTGAGCCCGGACGGCACATACAGCCAGCCCTTGCCGTCGGCCTGCATGACGAAGGCGTCCGTGCCCGACAGCGCCTCGGCGGCCCTGGCGCCCGGCGGCGGCTGCCAGGAGGGAGGCCGGTCCTTGGGGAAGTCCGGGATGTCGTGGCCGGTCCACTGCCCCTTCTCCGCGTCCCACCACACCAGCGCCTTGCGCTCGCTCCACGGCCTGCCGTCCGGATCGGCCGAGGCCCGGTTGTACAGGATCCGGCGGTTGGCGGGCCACGCCCACCCCCACTGGTTCGCGACCCAGTTCTGTTCCCTGCCCGGGGTGCGGCGGGCCGCCTGGTTGACGCCGTCGGCGTAGACACCGCAGTAGATCCAGCAGCCGCACGCGGTCGACCCGTCGTCCTTGAGCTGCTCGTAGGAGGCCAGCGGGTTGCCGTCGGCGTCCCGGCCGTTGATCTCGGCGAGCACCGCCTCGGCGTCCGGTTCGGCCATCGCACCCTTCACGGGGTAGTCCCACGTCAGGTCGAGCACGGGCCGGTCCATGGGGTCGGTGGAGCCGGCCAGCTTCTCCCGGACGATCCGGCCGAGGTGGTAGGTGAACCACAGGTCGCTGCGGGCGTCGCCGGGCGGTTCGACGGCCTGGTGGTGCCACTGCAGCAGCCGCTGGGTGTTGGTGAAGCTGCCGTCCTTCTCGGTGTGTGCGGCGGCCGGCAGGAAGAACACCTCGGTGCGGATGTCCTCGGTGCTCAGCTCGCCCGACTCGATCTCCGGGCCGTCCTTCCACCAGGTGGCCGACTCGATCAGCGAGAAGTCCCGCACCACCAGCCAGTCCAGGTTGGCCATGCCCAGCCGCTGCAGCCTGGCGTCGGCCGAGCCCACCGCCGGGTTCTCCCCGTACAGGAAGTAGCCTTTGCAGACGCCGTCCAGCTGCGCCAGCACCGTCTCGTAGGTGGAGTGCGAGCCGGTCAGCCGCGGCAGGTGGTCGAAGCAGTAGTCGTTGTCGGCGGTGGCGGCGTCGCCCCAGTACGCCTTGAGCAGGCTGACCAGGTAGGCGCGCATGTCGCCCCAGAACCCCTTGCGCTGCGCCTCCGCCCGTACGAACGACTCCAGATCCTGGTGCTCGTGGGCGTGCGGCATCGGGATGTACCCGGGCAGCAGGTTGAACAGGGTCGGGATGTCCGTGGACCCCTGGATGGAGGCGTGTCCGCGCAGCGCGAGGATGCCGCCGCCGGGGCGGCCGATGTTGCCCAGCAGCAGCTGCAGCACGGCGGCCGCGCGGATGTACTGCACGCCCACGGTGTGCTGGGTCCAGCCGACCGCGTAGGCGAACGCGGTGGTGCGGTCCCGGCCGGAGTTCTGCGTGACCAGCTCGCACACCTGCCGGAACAGGTCCTGCGGCACCCCGCAGATCCGCTCGACCATCTCGGGGGTGTAGCGGGCGTAGTGCCGTTTGAGCACCTGGAACACGCACCGCGGGTGCGTCATCGTCTCGTCCCGCTCGGGTTCGCCTTCGCCGATGTCCGCGCCCCCGGATCCGTGCGCCTCGCCGCGGGCCGCCTCGCTGACGGAGCGTCCGCGGCCGGTGCGCCGGTCGTACTCCGCGTCGCGCTGCCCCGCGGCCGCCTGCACCTCCATGCCCTGGTACTGCCAGGAGGCGTTGTCGTAGCTGCGGTGCTCCGCGTCGAGCCCGGAGAACACGCCGTCGAGGTCCTCGGTGTCCCGGAAGTCCTCGCCGAGCACCACGGGCCCGTTGGTGTAGGCCACGACGTAGTCACGGAAGTACAGGTCGTTGCTCAGCACGTAGTTGACGATCCCGCCGAGGAAGGCGATGTCCGAGCCGGCCCGCAGCGGCACATGCAGGTCCGCCAGCGCACTGGTCCGGGTGAACCGCGGGTCGACGTGGATCACCTTCGCGCCGCGGGCCTTCGCCTCCATCACCCACTGGAACCCGACCGGATGGCACTCGGCCATGTTCGAGCCCTGGATGACGATGCAGTCCGCGTTCTGCAGATCCTGCTGGAAGGTGGTCGCGCCGCCGCGGCCGAACGAGGTTCCCAGACCGGGAACGGTGGAGGAGTGTCAAATACGTGCCTGGTTCTCGATCTGGATTGCCCCGAGCGCGGTGAACAACTTCTTGATGAGGTAGTTCTCTTCGTTGTCCAGGGTGGCTCCGCCGAGGCTGGCGATGCCCAGGGTGCGCCGGGTGCGCACCCCGTCGGCCTCCCACTGCCAGCCCGCACGCCGGGCCGCGATCACCCGGTCGGCGATCATGTCCATCGCCGTGTCCAGATCCAGGTGCTCCCACTCGGTGCCGTACGGCCGCCGGTAGAGCACCCGGTGCTCACGGGCGTCGCCGGTGGTCAGCTGCAGACTGGCCGAGCCCTTGGGGCACAGCCGGCCGCGGGAGACGGGGGAGTTGGGGTCGCCCTCGATCTGCGTGACCCGTCCGTTCTCCACGTACACGTCCTGGCCGCAGCCCACGGCGCAGTACGGGCACACCGACTTCACCACCCGGTCGGCCGAGGCCACACGCGGGGTCAGCCGCGCGGTACGGCCGCTCTCGGCCGCGGCCCCGCGCCCCAGCGGGTCGGTGCCCTTGAGCTGGCGGTACACCGGCCAGGAGCCGATCCACGTGCGTACGCCCATGACCTGAGCCCTTTCGCGTGCGTCCTCGCTCCGGACGCCCGGTGCCGTGCGTCGTCCTGCCGACCATTGTCGCGCGGCACGCGGCGGCCGGCATCCGCGACGCCGGCGGCCGCACCGGCCCCACTGCCTCAAGCGGCCGCCGAACCCCGCTCGTCCCCAGCCTTCGAAGCCCATGGGTGCCCGCAAGACGGCGGGGCAAACGGTCGCTCGCCCCGCACACCCGACGGCAGGCCGCGCATCAGCCCGACCGGGCCCGCAGCCGCTCCCGCTGCGGCACCACCGTGTACGCCGGGTCCTGCGCGGAGGCCACTCCCGCGTGGAACACCCCGAACCGCAGCGCCGCCGAACCGGTCAGCAGCGCCGCCCCGGCCACCGCCGCCGGCACCCGGCCCAGGCGCCGCCCCACGCCCGCCCGGCCGACGGCATCCGCGCAGGCGGCCAGTGCGGCACCGGCCGTGGTGAGCAGTTCCGCACCCCGCAGCAGCCTGTGCGGCCGGCCCTGCTCGAACGGTTCGGCCACCAGGCCCATCCGCCGCTTCATCAGACGGAACGCGCCCAGTTCCGTGACGGCACCCAGCACCGCCATCCGCCGGGCCGGTTCCGTCTGCGCGGGCGGCGCACAGGCCAGGGCGAGCCCGGCCGCCGCGGCCGCACCGGAGCCGGCGAACACGAACGGCAGCTCCCGGTACCCCTCGTGCCACGACGGCACCGCCGTGTCGGACAGCAGCACCGCGGTGTACGTGGTTACCGCCGGACCGAGCACCGCCGCAACCGCCGTGGCCCCCGCACCCATCACACGCAGACGCCCCGTGACATCGGCGGCCGCGGCGGCCACGGTCAGCGGCGCGTACCCGGCCAGCAGCCAGGAGCCGATGTTCATCGGCGAGGTGGGTTTGACGACCCGGAGCATGTTCACGAACCGGGCCGGCCGGCCCAGGTCGTGCACCAGCGCCCCCAGCGACACGGTGATCGCGCCCGCCGCGCCCAGCTTCGCCACCCGCGCCAGCCCCGGCCGGCCCGTGACCTGACCCCCGGCCGCGAGCAGCGACGACGCCCCGGCCAGACCGCCCAGGAACAGATAGCCGGCGATGTCCAGGGCCCTCCACGGCGGCGCCTTCAGCACCGGCCTGCCGTAGTACGAGGAGAAGTGCGCCTCCGGGACCACCGGCTGCTCGCCCCGGCGGTCCCGCCGCCGGCGCCGGCGCCGCCCGGCGTGCGCACCGGTGACGGCCTCCCGCCCCGGCCGCGCACCCTCCAACCCTCCGCGGGTGACGTCCGACTCGCTCACCGGGGCCTCCTGACGAAACCGGCCACGCCCAGCGCGGCGAGCGAGACGGCGGCCAGCGCCGCCTGCTTCCACATCGCGGGCAGATCCCGGGTGGTGACGACGGGGTCCGGCGGCAGCCCGTACACCTCCGGCTCGTCGAGCAGCAGGAAGAACGCTCCGTCGCCGCCGACACCGTCCTCGGGACTCTCCCCGTACAGCCGCGCGTCTCTCACCCCGGCCGCGTGCAGCTGCGCCACCCGCGCCGCCGCCCGCTCCCGCAGCTCCTCGAGCGGGCCGAACTGGATGGAGTCCGTGGGACAGGCCTTGGCGCAGGCCGGCTCCAGGCCGGCACCCAGGCGGTCGTAGCACAGCGTGCACTTCCAGGCCCGCCCGTCCCCCTCCCGGCGGCCGACGACCCCGTACGGGCAGGCCGGCACGCAGTACCCGCAGCCGTTGCACACGTCCTCCTGGAGGACGACGGTGCCGAACTCCGTGCGGAACAGCGCCCCCGTGGGGCACACGTCCAGGCAGGCCGCCTGCGTGCAGTGCTTGCACACGTCGGAGGACATCAGCCAGCGCAGCTCGGTGCGTCCACCGGGCGCCACCGGTGGAATCTCCCCGGCGGGCGCTCCGGCCGGCGCGGTCTCCGGCGCAGGTGTCCCGGCGCCGGGGGAGGTGCCGAGGGCGCGGGCGGCCTTGAACACGTCCGGGCCGGCGTGTGCCACCCCCGGTTCCTGACCGCCCAGCGGCTTGCGCTGCTCGACGAACGCCACATGCCGCCAGCTGTTCGCGCCCAGCCCCTGGGTGTTGTCGTACGACATGCCGGTCAGCTCCAGGCCGTGCTCCGGCACCCCGTTCCACTCCTTGCACGCCACCTCGCACGCCTTGCAGCCGATGCAGACGGAGGTGTCGGTGAAGAAGCCCATGCGGGGCGGGGGATCACGGTGACCGGCCGCCCGCGCCACGTCCGCCCGCGGCCCGTGCGGCAGGCTCCGGTGCGTGTCCGGCGGGGCGCCGCCCGCCGGGCCCGCGGCCGTCCGCTCGCCGTCGTTCATCCACGCCTCCTCGGCTCAGCGCTCGCGGGGCCTCGTGCCCTCGGTCCTCAGCCAGCGGGCGGAACAGCCCCTCGCGACACCCGCCCCCGCCGCCGGCCGTCACGGCAACGGCCCCTGCCCGTCGGCCCTTTCACGAGCCTGGCACGGGTGCCCGCGGGGCGCGCGCCGGAAACGGCGGCACTACGCCCGCCCCGGGGACACCGCCGTCACGCGCGGCACACCCGAACCGTCGAGCAGTCGTCGGCGCACCCCCGCGGCAGCCGTGGCCCGCGTCGGCGGCCACCGGCGTCCGCCGGCACGGTGACGATCAGGGCCGTGGCGGCAGGTGGGCGTTGTGCCAGGCGATGGCGCGGCGGATCTCCGGCTCGTGCAGCCCGGTGCGGCAGCCCAGCTGCGTCATGGTGAGCACCGGCGTGCCCGCGTTCAGCTCGCGCTCGATCTTGGCGGCCCACAGTTCCTCCTGGACGAAGGGCCGCGCCCGGTACTGCTCGCGCAGGGCCGTCAGGTGCTGCTCGCAGCAGGCCGTCAGCAGCCGCAGGCCGTCGTACGCGTCGCGGCCGGGCAGCGCCGCGGAGGAGTCCGGCACATAGGTGCACACCGTCCGGTCCGGCGGGAGGGTGACACCGCACAGGTCGCACAGTTCCAGCGGCAGCGGCTCGGCCGCCCGTGCGTGCCGCTTGCGTCCGCGCATCTCGCTCAGCCTCCCGCCTCGGCACCGGATGGAACGGGCCCGAAAAGTAGGCCTTGCCCGCCGGTGCGCGGACCAAACCCCGTGCGCCGGACGTGTCCGAGTCTGCCCGGTGGGATGTCCGGACGGTCAGCCGAGCGCCTGGTACACCGCGGCGGTGGTCAGCCCGTACGCCAGGTGCGGGACGATGTCGGACACCCACGACATCACGTCCCAGGAGGCCGGGTCGGTCAGCCGGAGCGCGACCGCCGGCGCGTCGCTGCCGGCCATCGCGGCGGCGCCGAGCAGCGGCCCGCCCACCAGGACCGGCAGGGGCGGCCGCCGGCGGTGCAGCAGCCCGTACACCGTCCCGGTGACGACCCCCGTGGCGTATCCGAGCAGCGCGCCGGCCGCCTGGGCGAGGTTGTCCCTGGTCCCCTCGCCGCCCAGCGGCACCCCGGCCGCGCCGGCGAGGCGTTCGGCCACCTGGGCCGGCAGGCCGCTGGAGGACCGGCCGCGCACCAGCATCGCCGTAGGTGACCACGTCGAGCACCAGGGTTCCGGCGGCGCCGGCCAGCAGGCCTTTGACCATCGCGTGCATAGGGGCTCCCTGACTGATGTCCGTAGACTCCTCGCGAAGATCACTCGGTCGAACCGACGGGCCCGGGCCGGGTGGTGCGTCCGCGCCTGGTCCGGTCAGGAGGAGTTACCCGTATGAGCGACACCCTGCCCGTCACTCTCGACGACGTCCGCGACGCCGCCCGGCGGATCGAGGGCGTGGCGCACCGCACCCCCGTCCTGCGCTCCCGCACCCTGGACGCCCTGGCCGGCGCCGAGGTCCATGTGAAGTGCGAGAACTTCCAGCGGATCGGTGCCTTCAAGTTCCGCGGCGCCTACCACGCCGCCTCCCGGCTGTCCGCCGGCGAACTGGCCCGGGGTATCGCCGCATACTCCTCCGGCAACCACGCCCAGGCCGTGGCCCTGGCCGCCCGGGAGCTGGGCACCCGTGCGGTGATCCTCATGCCGGAGGACACCCCCCGGTCCAAGCGGGAGGCGACGGAGGGCTACGGAGCGGAGGTCGTCACCTACGACCGATACACCGGCGACCGGGTCGCCCTCGGCCGGGCGCTGGCCGAGGAGCGCGGACTGGCGCTCATACCCCCCTACGAGCATCCGCACGTCATCGCCGGGCAGGGCACCGCCGCGCTGGAACTGATCGAGGAGGCCGGCGAGCTGGACGCGCTGATCGTGCCGGTGGGCGGCGGCGGGCTGATCGCCGGCAGCGCCACGGCCGGCAAGGGCCTGCTGCCCGGGCTGCGCGTGGTCGGGGTGGAGCCTCAGGCCGGTGACGACACCCGGCGTTCCCTCGGCGCGGGCCGCCGGGTGTCCGTTCCCGTGCCCAGGACCATCGCGGACGGCCTGGCCGCCGACACACCCGGCGAGCTGACCTTCTCGATCAACCGCCGCCTGGTGGACGGCATCTGCGTGGTCAGCGACGACGAGATCCGAGAGGCGATGCGGTTCGCCTTCGAGCGCCTGAAGATGGTCGTCGAGCCCAGCGGTGCGTGCACCCTCGCCGCGCTGCTGGCCCGCCGGGTGGAGAACCTCCCGCGCCGGGTCGGTGTCATCGTCTCCGGCGGCAACATCGACACCGCGCGTTTCGCCGAGATCCTCGGCGGCTGAGCGCAACGGGACGGTCCCGTGCGCGGCGCAGGGCCTCAGCTCCACAGGGGGTAGGTCACCTGCTTGCCGTACCCGGACGGACGGCCGTCCGTGAAGTGCAGGGTGATCTGGGTGTACTGCTTCACCTGCGGGTTCTTCTTCCAGGGCGCGGGCTTCTCCAGCCGCACCTCGACCGGATACGAGTGGAACCGGCCCGCCGCGCAGTACGGCTTGCAGTCGTTGACCAGGCTCGTGCCCCTGGCCACCGCGGCCTTGTCGTCCCACTGGGACCAGCGCAGCCCGGCCAGGCGGCTGTTGCCGTCACCGCAGGCGAGGATGAAGGCGTCCGGCCGGGCCTTGGCCTTCCAGAAGCAGTCGACGAGCACCGGGTGCCCAGGGTCCCGGTCGGCCGGTGCCGGGGCGGCCGATGCCGTGCCGAACCCCGCGGTGAACAGTCCGGCGATGACGAGGGTGACCGCGGTCCGCACTGAGTGTGTGCCCATGTCCGCTCCCGTCCGAGGAGGTCTGAACCGTCTACGACGCTACGACCGCCCCCGGCGGTGCACCACTCGAACGGTGGGAGTCACCCGGACGGAGCACCCCCCGGGCCGGACGGGGCCCGGGGGTGTCGGTCGGGAGAGCGCCGGTGCACGGGCACCTGCTGCCGGGGGTCCGCGGCGCCGGCGACCGGCTGGCGGACGGCGCACAGGAGGTGGTCGCCGTCACGGGTGATGACGGTGCCCCAGCCCCGGCAGTGCTCGCAGTCACGCGCCAGAGCGAGGTCGGGACGGGGAGAGGCGGGGCGGGGTGCGGCGGGCTCCGTGCGCCATGCGGGGGCGGACTGCTCGGCATCTCCGGAAGCGTGCGTCCTGTTCTGGTCGGTTCCCGGCAGGTGTACAGGCATGTGTTCCGCGCGCGGGGCTTTCCCCCTGCGGTGTCTTCATGCCGTAGACCTGGGGCCGTGCCGGACGGCCGCCGCTCAGGGGGCCCTCCGGACCCGGTGCGCAGGCCCGGCCGGTGCCGACTGGCAGGGTCAGCCGTCCTGCCGGGGACGCACGCCGTCGACGCCGAGGGGCAGGTGACGCGGGCCGCGCAGCACCGGGCTGAGCCGGTAGGGCGGCGGATCCTGCAGCAGGCGGGGGCCGTCCAGGCGGCGGGCCAGCTCGGTGAGCGCGATCTGGGCCTCCAGCCGGGCCAGGGGAGCGCCGAAACAGATGTGCACCCCGCTGCCGAACCCGAGGTGCTCGTTGTCCGGCCGGTCCGGGTCGAACCGGCCGGGGTCCGCGAACCGCTCCGGGTCGCGGTTGCCGGCGGCCAGCATCAGCCAGATCCGGGCGCCCTCGGGGATCGTCACGCCGTGCACCTCGATGTCCGTGATGCAGGTTCGCGAGGGCAGCAGCTGCACCGGCGGCTCGTAGCGCAGCAGCTCCTCCACGACCGGCACGCCGTACGCGGCGTCCTCGCGCAGACGCTCCAGGTGCTCGGGGTGGCGCAGCAGGGTCAGCATGCCGTTGGTGATGAGGTTGACCGTGGTCTCATGGCCCGCGATGAGCAGCAGCACCGCGGTGCTCAGCACCTCCATCGTCGACATGGCGCCGTCCGGGCCCCGGCCGGCCACCAGATCGGACAGCATGTCGTCGCGGGGCTCCCGGGAGCGCTCCTCCACCAGGCCCGCCAGATACATGCCCAGCTGGACCCGGGCCTGCCGCGCGGCCCGCTGGGCGGGTGCCGCCGGGTCGTGGCGGGTCTCGGGATCCAGCCCGGCGACGATCACGTCGACCCAGCCGCGGAAACGCGGCTCGTCCTCGCGCGGCACCCCGAGCAGCCGGCAGATCACGGTCACCGGGAAGGGATAGGCGAACTCGTCGACGAGGTCGATCTCGCCGCCGCCGGCCGCGGCGGACGCCAGGCCGTCCAGCAGCTCGCCGACGATGCCGGCCAGCTCGCCCCGCATGCCGTCGATCCGGTGCGGCCGGTGCGGCGGCCCGAAGGCGCTGTTGGCGATGCGCCGCAGCCGGTCGTGCTCGGGCGGATCGAGCCGGATGAAGCTGGGCGGCAGCACCGTGCCCTCCGGCCCCGGCAGCTCGTCGTCGCCCCGGTCGGCCAGCCGCCGGTCGTCGGAGCTGATCCGCGGATCGTGCAGCAGGGCGAGGATGTCGTGGTAGCGGCTGACGGCGTACGCGCCGCCTTCCTCCTCGTGCAGCACCGGTGTGCGGCGCAGCTCCTCGTACAGCGGATAGGGGTCGGCGCGCGAGGCGGGGTCGGTGATCCGGCGCAGCAGCGAGGAGTCCGTCATGACAGGTCCAAGGGTGTCGAGGCCACGGGTGCGGGCGGGCGTCGGTCACGGGCGGGCCGGGGTGAAGACCAGCCGTCGGTCGGAGGGGGCGTAGCCGCTGACGGTCACGGTCGGTCCGTGCGTGGGCAGGGACGGGTCGGGGAATGCGGCCGGGACGGGCCTGCGCCCCTCGGGCCGGCGGTCCACCGTGGTGAACTCCACCGGGAACGGCGCGCCGGTCTCGATCAGCCGCTGGTAGAAGTCCAGCCACCGGGTGTTGTCGAAGCTCACCGCGGCGATCACCCGGCCCTGGTGGCCGTACACCCCGACGAACCGGCGCTCGGCGAGAGACCCCTGAGTGATCATGATCTCGGTGCCCATGGACGGGACGCCGATGGACTTGATGTTCACCCCGAACTGCGACGACCAGAAGGCGGGCACCCACAGGTGCGGGCGCCGGTCGGAGGAGCCGCTGATCATGTTGTGCGCGGCCACCTCGGCCTGCGCGACGGCATTGCCCCAGTGCTCCAGGGACAGGAACTGGTAGCCGAACAGCGGGTGCGGCGAACGGGCGACGTCGCCGGCCACGAACACGTCGTCGGTGACGATGCCCCGGACGTCGAAGGCCCGGCAGCCCGCGTCGCAGGCCACCCCGCGCGGTCCCGCGGCCAGCCCGGAGCCCGCCAGCCACTCGGTGTTGCGGACCGCGCCGAGCGCGACGACCACGACGTCCGTCTCGACCACGCTGCCGTCGGACAGGTGCGCGGCCCGCACCCGGCCGACACGGTCGCCCTCCAGGGCGGTGACCTGGACGTTCGTGCGCAGGTCCACTCCGCCTTCCCGGTGCAGGTCCGCAGCGACCGCGCCGACGACCGAGCCGAGGGCGCCCACCAGCGGCGCGTCCGCGCGCTCCGCCACGGTGACCGCGAGGCCCTGCTGCCGGCAGGCGGAGGCGATCTCCGACCCGGTGAAGCCGGCCCCGATGACGAACACCCGGCGCGGCGACGCCTTCAGCCTGCGGTGCAGCCGGACCGCGTCGCCCCGGGTGCGCAGCACGAACACCCCGTCCAGGCGGGCCTCGTCCTCGTCGGGCCAGGGCCGGGCGCGCACCCCGGTCGCGATCAGCAGCCGGTCGTAGGGCACCTCGCCGCCGTCGGCCAGCCGCACCCGTCTGCCCGCGAGATCCAGCCCGATCGCGGCCACGCCCAGCCGCCAGTCCGCGTCGATCTCACGGCGCCGCGGCAGCTCGGTGCGGTCCGGGGCGGCCCGCCCGAGCAGCACCGCCTTGGACAGCGGCGGCCGGTCGTACGGCGGGTGGGGCTCGTCGCCGATCATGGTCAGGGAACCGGCGAAACCCTCCGCCCGCAGGGTCTCCGCGGCGCGCAGCCCGGCCAGTGAGGCGCCGACGACGACGATACGGCCCTCGCGCCGCAGCCACTCGTGGTACGGCTCGTGCATCCTCACGCCTCCCGCCCGGCCGGTGCGGGCCGCTCCTCGTCCGCGTCCAGGCCGTCCGCGGTGATCGCCCGCACCGGGCAGGCCGCGACGGCACGGGCGACCTTCTCCCGGTGCTCGTCGCCGGCCCAGGGGGCGTAGACCAGCGACTCCTCCCCGTGCAGGGTGAACACCTCCGGCGCGAGGAACGCGCACTGGGCGTAGCCCTGGCATCTGTTCAGGTCGACGACGATGCGCATCGGTGTTCCGCCCCTTCCGGCGGCCGGGGCCCCGGGGTGCCCGGCGTGGCGGGCACCCCGGGACGGCGATCCTCTCCCGGTCAGGATCGGCGGTGTCGCCCGCAGCCCGCCCGGCGGGACGGACCGAAGGGGTGAGGGGCCGGCCGCAGGTGACCGGGTTCCTGTCACCTGCGGTAGCCGATGATCGTCATCATCCCGGACTCCGAGTGGTACTGGTTGTGGCAGTGGAGCATCCACAGGCCGGGGTTGTCCGCGTAGAAGTCGCACACCAGCTTGCGGTGCGGCAGCACGATCGCGGTGTCCTTGCGCGCACCGGCGGCGTCCAGCCCGGTCATGGCGAAGGTGTGGCCGTGCAGGTGGACGGGGTGCCACATGTCGGTGGCGTTGATGACGGTGAGCCGGACCCGCTCGTCCTGCCGCACGGCGTGGCGCTGCTCGACGGAGTACGGCTTGTGGTCGAAGGCCCAGTTGAAGGCCTTCATGTTGCCGGTGAGCCGGAGCCGGATGTGCCGGTCCGGTGTGCGGTCGGAGTACGCCACCGACTCGTCGGGCACCAGGCGCCGGGCCGGGACGATACGGCCCTCGAGTTCGTCCGGGTGCACCGAGGGCTTCGGCAGGTCCCCGCTGCCGGCCGTGCGCAGCACCGCGAGGGCTCTCGACTTCTTGCCCTCGGCCAGCGCCACCAGCGGGAACACCCCGTCCTCTGCGGTGACCAGGACGTCGTAGCGCTCGGCCATGCCCAGCAGCAGGGCGTCGGTGCTCGTGTGCTGCACCGGGTAGCCGTCCGTGTGCGTGATCGTCATCCGGTGGCCGCCCAGTGCCACCCGGAAGGCGGTGTCCGCGCTCGCGTTGATGATGCGCAGCCGGATGCGGTCCCCGGGCTTGGCCCGGAACACCGTGGGGGCCTCCGGGAGCCGGCCGTTGACCAGGTAGTGGGGGAAGTCGACGTTGCCGCCCATGCTTCTGAGCAGGGGACTGTGGGAGTGGCGCAGCACCCGGGAGGGGCCGGACCCTGCGGCCGTGTCGTGATCGTGTCCGGACGGGCCGCCCATGTCCATCGGCGGACGCCTGCCGTGGTGCAGCTGGGTGAGCACGCCGTCCGGCGTGGAGCCGTCCACGCCGTCCAGCCAGTCGTCCAGGACGACGACCCACTCCTTGTCGTACGTCAGCGGCTCCTTGGGGTCCTCCACGATCAGCGGCGCGTACAGACCGCGGTCGAGCTGCATGCCGGAGTGCGAGTGCAGCCAGTACGTGCCCGGGTGCGACACCGTGAAGCGGTAGGCGAATTCCGCGCCCGGTGCGATGCCCCGCTGGGTGAGGTCCGGCACACCGTCCATGTCGCAGCGCAGGCGCACACCGTGCGAGTGCAGCGTGGTGTCCACGGGCAGGTGGTTGACGAGCGTGAGGTCCAGGATGTCGCCCGCGGTGACCCGCACCTCCTTGCCGGGCAGATCGCCGCCGTACGCCCAGGTCCTGACGGTCCGTCCGCCGAGGTCCACCCGGGCCTCGGCGGCGGTCAGCCGGAACCTGCGCACCGGCCCGCCCCCGCGCTCCTTCTCGACGGCCAGGACCTCCGGGTCGGACGGGTTCACATACCCCTCGGGGCCCTTGGGTACGAAGCGGCGGGTGCCGGCGTCCGGCGCAGGGTGCGCCTCGCGCCCGGTTCCCGTGAGTGGATCCGGCCTCGCGGAGCCGGATCCCGAACAGCAGCCCAGGAGTGCCGAGCCGGCAGCCATGAGCGAGGCACTGAGCAAGGTACGCCGCGTAGGTGTGTGCATGACTGAATAACACACGTTTCAGGGCGATATGTGGGAGAACTGCGGCGGCGCGCCGGGGATGTCGGTGGCCTTTTCGATGCCTGCGGCCGAACCTTCGTGCCGCCACCCGGCGGTGGGCATGCGACGAGGCGGCGGGACCGGGGTGCCGGTCCCGCCGCCTCGTCGGGGTGTGGTCAGCTCTGCCGGGCGGCGGCCCGCCGGGCGTTGTTGTACAGGCGCAGAAGATGTTTCGCCACGGCGCACGGCACGGAGTCGGCGGCGCACTGACGGCAGGACCGCATGTGGTTCTCGTAGGTGGACTGCGCTTGCCGCAGAGCATCGTCCTGGGACGGCATCAGGATCCTCGCACGGGGGTAGGACGGGACACAGGTCTCCCGCGCGCGCCGCGGAGAGTACCCGGCGCAGCAGTTGATCATGTTACTGCCGGTAGTGAAAAGTTGCCTTCCGCTACACTCCGCGGTCGTCCGGTCGCAGCGGCGGTGGCAGATCGCCCGAAAGCGCCCCAGGTGGTGTGCGGCGCCGCGCGAACGCGCTCCGCACGTCGTCGATCTCACGTCCGCCGTATGGTCCAGATCATGGCACGGCTGTCGCCAGGATCACGGCGCATCTGTCGCCGGGGTCACGGTCCGCCGGCCGCCCGGGCCACAGCCGTGGTGCCGTCCCGGTCACAGCCGTGGTGCCGCCCGGGTCACGCGTGCGCGCGTGCCGAGTACGCCCACCAGCGGCCCTCGTGCCGGCTGACCTGGACGGGGCGGCCGAAGCACGCCGTCAGCGACGGCCCGGTCAGTACCTCCTCGACGGCGCCGTGCGACAGGATCCGGCCCTCGCGCAGCAGCAGCGCGTGGCTGATCGCGGGGAACAGCTCCTCCAGATGATGGGTGACCGTCACGGTGGACAGGTGCGGCCGGCCCTCGGCCAGTCGGTGCATCGCCTCCACCAGGTCCTCCCTGGAGGGCAGGTCGAGGGCGTTGAACGGCTCGTCGAGCAGCAGCAGGGCCGGGTCGGCCATCAGCGCGCGGGCGATGAGGATGCGGGCCCGCTGCCCGCCGGAGCACACCCCGTAGGGCCGGTCCGCCAGCTCCTTGATGTCCAGTTCCGCCAGCAGCTCGTGGGCCCGCTGCCGCACCTCGTCGTCGTACATCCGCCACAGCGGCTGCACCGTGCCGGTGTGACCGGTCAGCACCACGGCGTGCGCGTCGAGGTCCTGCGGCACCCGCTGCGCGGACGTGACATGCCCGATCCGGGCCCGCAGTTCCCGCACGTCGACGCGTCCCAGCCGGGCGCCCAGCACCTCGACGGTGCCGGCCGTCGGGTGCATCAGGGCACCGAGCAGGCGCAGCAGCGTGGTCTTCCCGGCGCCGTTGGCGCCCAGCAGCGCCCAGTGCTCCCCGGCCCGTACGGTCCAGTCGATGCCGTCGAGGATGACCTGGTCGGTCGTGTAGCGGCGGACGCTCACCCCGCGAAGCGCCACGACGGCATCGTCGGCTCCCGCCGGCGTGCGGTGCGCCGTCTGCTCGGTCATCTTCCGTCTCCCCTCGGCATGTGCGGCATCGCCAGGTCGGCACGACGACGGTAGATGCAGACGGCACGGGGTCGCCCCGGTGTCCGGTGGGTGGACGGCGTGCCGTCCGGCGGCTCACGCCCCCAGGCGCGCGCCGCAGACCGTCGGTGCCGTCCCCGCCGCACCGCACACGGCGTCCAGGTCTGCCGTCCGTGGCGCTCCGCTCTGGTGCCCACGCCCCGTCATGGCACTGCACTGCTTCCCCGAAACTCCGGCGGGCTGTTTCACCCGAATGGCCTTCCCTGAGGGCGTGCCGCCGCCGAACGGGTGTCTCCTGGAGCGGGAGAGGCGTCCATCGAGGGAGCCGATCATGTATGAGATGTGTGCAGGACTCGAAGAACCCGGCGGGGCACCGGTGTGGCACGTCATGGCCAAGAGCGCGGCCAGGACGCTCTGCGGCCGACGGCTCGGGCAGCGCGTCGACGGGGCGAGCGCGCAGCGGGCCGGTCATTGCTCCACCTGCATGACCTTGTTCGGCAAGCTGATGACCGCGCCACCGGCCGTCAACTCCCCGGCGGCCACGGAGCGCTGAGGTCGTCCCTTCCGGGCCGGGGACCGGACCGGCGGACGTGAGGGCCTGCCCCTTTGCGGACGTGCCGCAAAGGGGCAGGCCCTCGGTCTCGGCCGGGAGCACGGCGACGGCGGTGCGGGCCGCACGGTGCCGCGGATGCGTGCCGGGCGTGACCGGCGTGACCCGCACGGCACGCCGTGAGGTCCGCGGGGTGTTCGCTGTGGCCGGCGGGCCGGCTGGGCCGCGTGGGGCGACGGCGCGTCAAGGGTTGGTGCATCTTTCGGCAAGGTGGGACCGATTCCGCATTCCGGCGGCGGCCGATGGGTAACACTGTGCGGCGGAGGGGGGACCGCGTGCGGCGGCGTGTGCCGTCGCGCCCGTCCCGAAGTGCCGCACCGCCTGGGGGAAGGCGGTGGGGGGACCAGTCGGGGGGATGCATGACGCAGTCGCTTCCTGGGCGGCGTCCGGTCCGTGAGAGGGCGTCCAGCGGGCGGCCGGGACTTCCGGTCGTCGTGGTCGGGGCCGGGCCCTACGGGCTGTCGGTCGCCGCGCATCTGCGCGCGGCCCGAGTGCCGGTGCGCGTCTTCGGCGAGGTCATGGGCAGCTGGCGGCATGCCATGGCGACCGGCATGTTCCTGAAGTCGACGCCCAACGCCGTCGACCTGTCCGTGCCGGAACCCGGCGGCCGGCTCGCGGACTTTCTCCAGGTGCACGGCGAGCCGGAGCTGACCGTGCGGACCCCGATCCCGTGCGAGGTCTTCGTCCGCTACGGGCAGTGGTTCCAGAAGCGGTACGTCGGCGAGGTGGAACCGGCGCGCGTCGTGGCCGTGGAGCGGGCCGCCGGCTCCGCCTTCGCGGTGCGCCTGGACGACGGGCAGCACCTCGAGGCACGTTCCGTGGTCGTGGCCACCGGGCTGAACCATCTGGCCCACATACCCCCGGAGCTGCGCCGTCTCGCGCCCGAGGGACCGGGCGTCGGGGCTCTGGTGTCGCACACCAGCCACCACACCGACCTGTCCCGCTACGCCGGCCGGCGCGTCGCCGTGGTCGGCGGCGGCCAGTCCGCGCTGGAGAGCGCGGCCCTGCTGCACGAGTCCGGCGCCGAGACCCGGGTCCTGGTGCGGGAGCGGAGCCTGCTGTGGGGGACGGTCCCGGACGAGCACCGGCCGTGGCCGCTCAGGATCGTCCGCCCCGGCTCGCCGCTGGGCAACGGCTGGATCCTCGCCGGTGTGTGCCGGGCGCCCGGCGCTGTCCGCCGGCTGCCTCCGGCTGCCCGGCTGCTGCTGTTCCGGCGGGCGCTGCGCCCCTCGGGCGGCTGGTGGCTGCGGGACCGGGTCGAGGGAATCGTGCCGGTGACGACGTCGCGCCGCATCGTACGGGCCGAGGCGGACGGGGCGACGGTGCGGCTGGAGGTGGCCGGGCCGGGGCGCACCACGGAGAGGCTGACCGTGGACCATGTGCTGGCCGCCACCGGGTACCGCCTCGATCTCGGCTCCCTGTCCTTCCTGACGCCCGGGGTCCTCCGGGAGCTGCGGGTCGTGCCGGGCTCCCGGGCGCCCTGGCTGTCCGCCGGGTTCGAGTCGTCGGTGCCGGGCCTGTACTTCGTCGGATCGCTGTCGGCGCCGATGTTCGGCCCGATGCTGCGGTTCGTCGCCGGCACGGAGTTCGCCGCCGGCCGGGTCGCCCGCGATCTGGTGCGCGGCGCGGCGGCGCGGTGAGGCGGACGGCGGGCAGCCGCAGGGCCCGGTGACCGGCATGCCGCGGTGATCCGCGTGGCCCGGTGAGCCGCCGAGAGTTTGCCTATAGGCTTTAGGGAAGTGCATAATCCCTTCAGGAAAGACGAAGGGATCGCCGTGCCGCGTGCTGGACTCACCGTCGAACGCCTCGTGCAGGCGGGGGCGGAACTCGCCGACGAGGTCGGCTTCGACCAGGTGACCGTCTCGGCCGTCGCCCGGCGGTTCGACGTCAAGGTGGCGAGCCTGTACTCGCACCTGAAGAACTCCCACGACCTCAAGACCAGGATCGCCCTGCTGGCGCTGGAGGAGCTGGCCGACCGTTCCGCGCACGCCCTGGCGGGCCGCGCCGGCCGGGACGCCCTGGCCGCGCTCGCCGGCGTCTACCGCGACTACGCCCGCGAGCACCCCGGCCGCTACGCCGCCGCCCGGCTCCGGCTCGACCCCGAGACGGCCGCCGCCAGCGCCGGCGTGCGGCACGCGCAGATGATGCGGGCCGTGCTGCGCGGGTACGGCCTGCCGGAGCCGGACCAGACGCACGCCGTCCGGCTGCTCGGCAGCGTCCTGCACGGCTATGTCAGCCTGGAGCTGGCCGGAGGGTTCGCGCACAGCAGCCCCGACGCCCAGGTCAGCTGGGAGTGGATCCTGGACCGCCTCGACGGGCTGCTGACGAGCCTGCGGCCGCACTGACACACGCCGCGGCAGAGCGCACCGCGCACACGGGCGGCGCACCGGCCCCGCCGCACAGCCGCGAGCGCCGCGCAGGCCGCCCCCGCACCGCACTCGGGCGCCGGGCCACGCCCCGCGCCCTCCGGCCCGCCTGCCGCGCGCCCCCGCGCCCGGCCGGCGCACCCGCCCTGCCCCGCCCACCGCCGAGACCCACAGGTGGAACCGTGAACACCGACCCTCGCTGGATCGCCACCCCGCTCACCGCGGACCTCGTGCGCGGAGCGCTCGAACTCGAACGCACCCCGCACGGCCTCCTCCCGCACCGCCTCCCGGCACGCGCCCGCGCCCAGTGCGCCGACCCCCAGCTGGCCATGGCGGAGGCCCAGCCCTCGGGCGTCCGGCTGGCCTTCCGGACCGCCGCCACCGCCGTCGAGCTGGACACCCTGCCGACCAAGCGCGTCTACACCGGGGCCCCGCCGCGCCCCGACGGCGTGTACGACCTGCTCGTCGACGGGCAGCCGGCCGGGCAGGCCACGGTGAGCGGCGGCAGCGTCCTCACCGTCGACATGGCCACCGGCACCACCGATCACCGGCCCGGTGAACCCGGCACCCTCCGCTTCACCGGTCTGCCCGCCCGGGAGAAGGACGTCGAGATCTGGCTGCCGCACAACGAGACCACCGAGCTGGTCGCCCTGCGCACCGACGCCCCTGTCGCGCCCGTACCCGACCGGGGCCGCAGGGTGTGGCTGCACCACGGCAGCTCCATCAGCCACGGCTCCGACGCGGCGAGCCCCACCGGCACCTGGCCCGCCCGCGCCGCGGCCCTGGCCGGAGTGGAGCTGATCAATCTGGGGCTGGGCGGCGGCGCCCTGCTGGACCCCTTCACCGCCCGCGTCCTGCGTGACACCCCCGCCGACCTCATCAGCATCAAGATCGGCATCAACCTGGTCAACACCGACCTGATGCGGCTGCGCGCCTTCACTCCCGCGGTCCACGGCTTCCTCGACACCATCCGCGAAGGCCACCCCACCACCCCGCTGCTGGTGATCTCGCCGATCCACTGCGCCCTGCACGAGCACACCCCCGGGCCCACCATGCCCGACCTGAGCGCCCTCGCCTCCGGGCGCATGGGCTTCCGGGCCGCCGGCGATCCCGCCGAGCGCGCGAGCGGCAAGCTCACCCTCTCCGTCATCCGGGAGGAACTGGCCGGGATCGTGCAAGCGCGCGCGGCCGAGGACCCCCGCCTCGGCCACCTGGACGGGCTCGCGCTGTACGGCGAGGCCGACGCCGCCGAGCTGCCGCTGCCCGACGGGCTGCACCCCGGTGCCGCCGCCCATCGGTGCATCGGCGAACGCTTCGCCCGGCTGGCGTTCACGGCCCCCGGCCCCTTCGCCGACGTGTCCTGAGCCCTCGCCGACGTGTCCCTCGCCGCGCCGTCCCGCAAGGATCAAGCGGGCAAGCCGTGACGATTCGGGTCATCAGGTGCTAGAAAGGCTCGATGGCAACCCCTTCGGGCCGTCCTCGACCCCTGTCGAAGCGGTCACTGGTGATGAGAAGCCTGCGCAGCGTCGCCGGGCAGATGTTCGTACTGCAGGTGGCGCTCGTCGTCCTGCTGGTGGTCGCGGCCGTCGTCGCCCTCATGCTGCAGTCCGAGCGGGACACCAGCGCGGAGGCCAAGCGCCGCTCCGTCGCCGTTGCCGAGACCTTCGCGAACTCCCCGGGCCTGCGGGCCGCGCTGCGCGAGCCGAATCCCACGAGTGTGCTCCAGCCCCTGACCGAGGCGGGGCGCAAGGCCGCGGGCGTCGACTTCATCGTGGTCATGGACACCCACGGCATCCGCTACACCCACCCGCTGCCCGACCGCATCGGGAAGCGCTTCGTCGGCACGATCGGCCCGTCCCTGCACGGGGACACCCTCACCGAGAGCGTCAACGGGCCGCTCGGCGAGGAGATGCAGGCCGTCGTGCCCGTCGAGAACCCCGGCGGGCGCGTGGTGGCGCTGGTCTCCGCGGGGCTGAAGGTGAAGAACGTCGCCAACGAGGTGGACCGGCAGATACCCATCATCCTGACCGCGGGAGCGGGCGCCCTCGGCGCGGCGACCGCCGTGACCGCCCTGGTGAGCAGGCGATTGCGCCGCCAGACCCACGGGCTCGGGCCGGACGAGATGACCCGCATGTACGACCACCACGACGCGGTGCTGCACGCGGTACGGGAAGGCGTGCTGATCGTCGGCGCCGACGGGCGGCTGCTGCTCGCCAACGACGAGGCCACACGGCTCCTGGAGCTGCCCCCGGACGCCGAGGGCCGGCAGGTCACCGAACTGCCCGGCCTCGAATCCGACACGGTCGCCCTGCTCGCCTCGGGCCGCGAGGCCACCGACGAGGTCCTGTTCGCCCGCGGCCTGCTGCTCGCCGTCAACCAGCGGCCCACCGACCGCGACGGAGGCCCGGCCGGCACCGTCGTCACCCTGCGCGACTCCACGGAGCTGCAGGCCGTCTCCGGCCGGGCGCAGATCGCCCGGGAACGGCTGGAACTGCTCTACGACGCGGGCCTCGGCGTCGGCACCACCCTCGACGTCACCCGCACCGCCGAGGAACTCGCCCGGATCGCCGTCCCCCGCTTCGCCGACTTCGTCACCGTCGATCTCGCCGACGCCGTCCTGCACGGCGGGGAACCCAGTGCCCGGGCCACCGACATGCGCCGCGTCGCCGTCCACGGCATCCGCGACGACCACCCCCTCCACCGGCACGGCCGGCTCATCGACGCCCTGTCCGCCACCCCCCGGGCAGGCGGCTACCGCGTCGGTCGGCTCGCGAGCATCCCCGACCTGTCCGCCGCGGCCGACTGGCAGGCCCAGGACCCGGCTCTGGCACGGCAGATCCTGGAACACGGCATCAACGCGCTGATCGTCGCCCCGATCCAGGCCCGCGGTGCCGTCCTCGGCGTGGTCAACTTCTGGCGCACCAAGGAACACGATCCCTTCGACGACGAGGAACTGTCCCTGGCCGAGGAACTCGTGGCCCACGCCGCGGTCAGCATCGACAACGGCCGCCGCTACGCCCGCGAGCACACCATGGCGGTCACCCTCCAGCGCAGCCTGCTCCCGCGTGCCCTGCCCGAACAGGACGCCATCGACGCCGCCCACCGCTACCTGCCCGCCCACTCGGGCGTCAGCGGCGACTGGTTCGACGTGATCCCGCTGCCGGGCGGCCGGGTGGCGCTCGTCGTGGGCGACGTGGTCGGCCACGGCCTGCACGCCGCCGCCACCATGGGCCGGCTGCGCACCGCGGTGCACAACTTCTCCACCCTCGACATGCCGCCCGACGAACTGCTCAGCCACCTGGACGACCTGGTCGGACGGATCGACCAGGAGGAGGCCGGCACAGAGGCGGCGGCCGCCGTCGTCGGCGCCACCTGCCTGTACGCCATCTACGACCCGGCCACCCGCCGCTGCGCCATGGCACGCGCCGGGCACCTCGCCCCCGTCGTCATCCACCCGGACGGCACCGCCGCCTTCCCCGACCTGCCCTACGGGCCGCCGCTGGGCCTGGGCGGCATGCCGTTCCGCACCGAGGAGCTGGAACTGCCGGAGGGAACCCAGCTGGTGCTGTACACCGACGGACTGGTCGAGGACCGCGGTCGCGACCTGGACGAAAGACTGGAGCTGTTGCGCGCGACCCTGGCGGACCACCCCGGCCGGTCGCCCGAGCGGCACTGCCAGGCCGTGCTGGACGTGCTGTTGCCCGGACAGCCCCAGGACGACGTGGCCCTGCTCGTCGCCCGTACCCGCGTGCTGTCGCCCGACCGGATCGCCGACTGGGACGTCCCCGCCGACCCGGCCGCGGTCTCCGGGATACGTCAGGCCGCCCGCGCCCGTCTCGACGCCTGGCAGCTGTCCGACCTGGAGTTCAGCCTGGAACTCGTGCTGAGCGAACTGGTGACCAACGCCGTCCGCTACGGCTCCCCGCCCATCCACGTACGGCTGATGTACGACCGCACGCTGATCTGCGAGGTGTCCGACGGCAGCAGCACCTCACCGCATCTGCGCTGCGCCGCGGCCACCGAGGAGGGCGGCCGGGGCCTGTTCCTGGTGGCGCGGACGGCCGAACGCTGGGGCACCCGCTACACCTCCCAGGGCAAGGTCATCTGGGCCGAGCTGTCCCTGCCCGGCACCGTCGGCGCCCCCCGGATCCCCGGCCTGGAAAGCCTCGGCGACCTCGAGGAACTGCTCTGACGTCGGGCGCGACGTGCTCTACGGCCAGGCGTGCAGCTCCGGCAGCGTCCGCTCACCTGTCTCGGCTCCGGGGCACGGGGACTTCCGCGGCACGAACCACGTGGATCCGGCACTGGACGGCGCGGACGACGCGGTGGTCCTCTTCGGCCGGAGCCCACTGATTTGTGTGGTACGTCACACCCGCACCGGGCAGTCCCGGAGGGTGATCCGCGGCGGCACTCTGCCATCTGCGCGCCGGGGACGGAAGCCGGGGGGGACCTGATCAGGACCACCGGTGTGCGCCGGACGCCGGGATGCCGGAAGGGACCCCGGACGCATCCCGGGGTCCCCTGTGGTGCACACCTACGCCGGTTTCAGGCGGTTTCGGCGGAGCCGCGCGGCAGGATGAGGACGGCGGCGAAGGCGCACACCGCGACCGCGGCGAAGAACCAGAAACCCCACGGGTGGCCGATTCCCGCCGTGACCAGGGCCCCGGTGACGGACGGGCCGACGATCGAGCCGATCCGGCCGATGCCGGAGGCCGAGCCGAGCGCGGTGCCGCGCACCGCGGCCGGGTAGAAGTGCGTCACGTACGCGTAGACCAGCACCTGCGCGGAGAACACGAACACCCCGGTGAAGAACACCACCACGTCGAGCAGCAGATCGCTCTCCATCTTGACGCTCAGACAGGCCAGCATCACCACCGACACCGCGAACCAGCCCAGCGTGGTGCCCTTGATGCCGCGCCGGTCGGCGACGGCACCGCCCAGGACGAGACCGACGACGCCGCCGATGTTGAGCACCAGCAGCTGGGTGACGGCGGTGGGCACGGGGTAGCCGGCGTCGTTCATCAGCTTCGGCAGCCAGGTGTTCAGGCCGTACACCAGCAGCAGGCCCATGAAGGACGCCAGCCAGACCCCGATGCCCGCACGCAGACAGGCCGGCTTCAGCAGCTCCGTGAACGGCACCCGCTGCGCGCCCTCCGCCTGTCTGGCCTGGACGAACGCCTCCGACTCCGGCAGCCGGAACCACTGGATCACGGCAATGACGAGACCGACGGCACCGAGGACGTAGAAGAGAATCTGCCAGTCGTCCGTCACCTGCAGCGCCAGCAGCGAAGTGATCACGGCACCGGTGTGGTAGCCGGTCATGGTCAGCGTGCTGGCCCGGGCCCGCCGCTCGGGCGGCATGTGCTCGGCCATCATCGTCAGCGACACCGGCATGCAGGCGCCGAGGCCCAGGCCGGCGATCAGGCGCAGCGCGGCGAACATCGCCACCGAGCCGGCCAGCGGCACCAGCAGCGTGAACACGGAGAACAGCACGACGGACGAGATCAGCAGCAGCCGCCGGCCGATCCGGTCGGCCAGCGGGCCGACGCAGACCGCGCCGATGGCCACGCCGACCAGCGACAGTGTGGCGATCGTGGTGGCGTCACCGGCGGTCATGCCCAGGTGGTGGGTGCGCAGCAGCACCGGGATGATCGCGCCGAGGACCACGAGGTCGTAGCCCTCGAGCAGCACGGTGATCCAGCACAGGACGACGGTCCAGGCGTTGTGCCCGGTGGTGCCTCTGCCGGGTGTGGTGCGGGACGGGACGGTGGATGTCATCGGACAACCCCCTGCGGACGGGTGCGAGCGAAGGGCATCGGAGCAAACGGGACCCGGGCCGGGACGGGATGGGACGTGACGTGCGGACACGGCCCGGGCCGGGGAAGGTCAGAACGGGTAGTCGGCGATGTCCGGGCGGACCGTGACCCACTGGGTCTCGGTGAACGCCTCGATGTTGGCCGCGGCCCCGCCGAACCGGGAACCGGTGCCGGAGGCCTTGACGCCGCCGAAGGGCGCGTTCGGCTCGTCGCTGACGGTCTGCTCGTTGATGTGGACCTTGCCGGACTCGATCCGGTCGGCGAGCCGCATCGCGGTGCCCACGTCGCCGAGAATCCCGACGGACAGCCCGTACTCGCAGTCATCGACGATCCGCGCGGCCTCCTCCAGCGTGGAGAAGCCGGTCACGGGCGCCACCGGGCCGAAGATCTCCTCGCGCCAGGCCGGCATGTCGGGCCGCACGTCCGCCAGCACCGTCGCCCGGTATCCGGCCCCCGCGATCTCGCCGCCCGCGACGACCCGCGCGCCCGCCGCGACGGACTCGGTGACGATGGAGTGCACCCGCGCCAGCTGCCGCCGGTCGATGACCGGGCCGAGCGCGACGTCCTGACGCGCCGGGTCGCCCACCGTCAGCGCCTCCGCCTTCGCGGCCAGCGCCGCGGTGTACTCCTCCAGCAGCGACTCGTGCACGATGTGCCGGCCGGTGGTCATGCAGATCTGGCCCTGGTGCAGATACGAGCCGAACGCGCCCGCCGAGGCCGCCTTGTGCACATCCGCGCCCGGCAGCACCACCAGGGCGTTGTTCCCGCCCAGCTCCAGATGCGCCCGCTTGAGCAGCCGGCCCGCCCGCTCGCCGATGGCCCGCCCGACCGGCGTGGACCCGGTGAAGGAGATCACCCGCACCTCGGGGGCGTCCACCACCGCCTGGCCGACCGAGCCGTCGCCCGGCAGCAGATGCAGCACCCCGGCGGGCAGCCCCGCCTCCTCGAAGATCCGCGCGATGACGACGCCGCCGCTGACCGCGGTGCGCGGATCCGGCTTGAGCAGCACCGCGTTGCCCAGCGCCAGCGCGGGGGCCACCGAACGCAGCCCCAGGATCAGCGGGAAGTTGAACGGCGCGATGACGCCGACCACACCGGCCGGGCGGCGCCGGGCCAGCGACCAGCGGGACTCCTCGGAGGTCAGCACCTCACCCTGCGGATGGGTGGGCAGCGACGCGCACTCGAAACACTCGCCCACGGCGAGCCCCACCTCGAAGCCCGCCTTGGACCGCACCGAACCGGCCTCCCGCACCAGCCAGTCCTCCACCTCGGCGGCGTGCTCGGTGAACAGCTCGCCCGCCCGGCGCAGCACCGCGGCCCGCTCCTGCGGGGACACCGCCGCCCACGCCCGCTGAACCTGTGCCGCCCGCGCCGCGGCCCGGGCCACGTCCTCGGCGGTGGCCAGGCCGACGGTGCCCAGCCGGTCCCCGGTCGCCGGCTCCACGACGGGCTGCTCGGCGGCCGCCGCCCGCCACCCGTCGCTGAAGACCTTCTTGCTCCAGACGTCGCTGTCCAGGAGTGCCATGGGTGTCCCTTCGTCGTTCCGCGGTGAACGTGTGGTGGTGCGTGCGGTACGGGGTGAGCGGGCCGGGCGCGGGGCTCAGGACGGGGTGGTCAGCGACGTGTCCACCTGGACCAGCCGGGGCCCGTCCGCCGGCCGGGCGAGCACCGCCCGCAGTTCCTCCTCGTCGCCGGCGTGCACGGCGGGGACGCCGTACCCCTCCGCGATCCGGGTGAAATCCAGTCCCGGAAGGTCGAGACCCGGCGCGTCCGGCACGCCGAGCAGATCGCCGAACCAGCGCAGCGCGCCGTAGGTGCCGTTGCGCAGCAGCACGATCGTCAGCGGCAGGCCGAGCCGGGCGGCCGTCCACAGGGCGGTGATGCCGTAGTTCGCCGAACCGTCCCCGACGACGCCCGCCACCGGCCGGTCGGGACGGCCCAGCGCGACACCGACCGCGCCGGGCAGCCCGAAGCCGAGGCCGCCGGCCGCCGGGAAGAAGTACGAGCCGGGCCGGCGCAGATCCATCTGGCGCCACCAGGCGGCGTTCGTCGACGTCGACTCCACCACGTACGCCGTCTCCCGCGGCAGCACCTCGCGCAGCGCGGCGAAGACCTGCTCCGGGTGCAGCCGGCCGCCCTCGCCGCGCGCCGGCGCGGGCACCGGACGGTACGGGCCGACGGGCCCGGCGGGCGCGTCCAGGTGGCCGCTCAGCACCCGGATCACGGCTGCGAGGCCGGCGACCAGCGCCTCGCCCATCGGCGCCCGCGCCGCCGCCGAGGCGTCCTCGGTCACCTGGATCAGCCGGGTCCCCTCGGGCAGATACCGGCCGGGCAGGTACTCGTGGTAGCGGAACACCGGCGCGCCCAGCACCAGCACCAGGTCGTGCCCCTCGAACGCCTCGCAGACCGGCGCGATCCCGGCGGGCAGCACCCCGCGGAAGAGCGGATGCCGGTTGGGGAAGGGCAGCCGGAACTGCGAGGGCGCCGCCCACACCGGACCGCCCAGCCGCTCGGCCAGCCGCACCGCGTCGTCGAACAGGCCCGCCGCGTCGATGTCGCCGCCCAGCACCAGCGCGGGCCGGCGTGCCGACGTCACCTGCTCGGCCAGCCATCGCGCCTGCCCGGGGTCCGGGACCGCGGCCCGCCGGACCTGCCGCTGGAGCACGTGCAGGCTGTTCTCGCCGGCCTCGGCCGCCCAGTCGTCGTACGGCACCGACAGATAGACCGGTCGGCGCCGCAGCCGAGCCTCGAACACCGCCTGCGCCAGGGCCCGCGGCACGTCCTGCGCACACGCCGGCTCCGCCGCCCAGCCGACCAGCGGCCTCATCAGGGACGGCGCGTCGACGTTGGCCAGGTTGGCCTCCGGGCCCACGGCCGGCCGCACCTGCTGCCCGGCCACCACCACCAGCGGTGTCCGCGCGGCCACGGCATTGGTCAGGGCGCCCATGGCGTTCCCGGAGCCGGAGGCCGCGTGCAGGTTCACCAGCACCGGCCGTCCGGTCGCCTGCGCGTAGCCGTCGGCCATCCCGACGACGGCCCCCTCGTGCAGTCCCAGGACGTACCGGAACCCGTCGGGCAGATCCGCCAGGAACGGCAGCTCGTTGGAGCCGGGATTGCCGAACACGGTGGTGAGCCCGTGACGCTGCAGGAACTCGTGGGCGACGCGACGAACGGAGGGCACAGGCGGTTCCTTTCCACGTGTGGCACAGCACGCTAGGCAACCCTTCGACATGCGCACCAATAAATGTTGAACGGCGGCGCTATAGAGTCGATCGATATGAGGAGCTTCGATCTCAACCTCGCCCGGGTCTTCGTCCTGCTGTACGAGACCGGCAGCGTCACCGCCACCGCGGAGTCGCTGCACGTCACCCAGCCCACCGTGAGCTACAGCCTGGGCAAGCTGCGCCGGCACTTCGGCGACGAGCTCTTCCGGCGCACCGGCCGCGGACTGACCCCCACCGCCGGCGCGCACCGCCTGTACGACCCGCTGCGCCGCGCGCTCACCGAGATCGACGGCACCATCCGCCAGGCCGACACCTTCGACCCGCAGACCATGCCGGGCCGTTTCACCGTGGCCCTGACCGACCTCGGCGAGGCGACGCTGCTGCCCCGCCTGCTGGCGGCGGCCCGTGAGCGCGCACCCCGGGTGTCGTTCACCGTCCGGGCGCTGGACGTGGACGACGCCGAGCAGCAGCTGCGCCGAGGGGACCTCGACGCCTTCGTCGCCACCCCCGTGCTGACCTCCCACCGCACCGTGCGCATCCCGCTCTTCCAGGAGCGCTACGTCGCCATGGTCGCCGCCGACCATCCCCGGGTCCGCGGCGAGTGCATCACCCTGGAGCAGCTGTCCGCCGAGCGTCATGCGACGGTGTTCGGTCCCAGCGGGCACGTGGTGCCGCGGGCCGCGCTCGCCGCCCACGGACTGCTGGACCGGGTGGTGGTGGAGGCCACCCGCTTCTCGATGCTGCCGTACCTGCTGGAGCAGACCGACCTGGTCGCCCTCGTCCCCGAGTACGTGGGGGAGGTGTTCAGCGCCTCGCGCCGGCTGCGCCTGCTGCGGCTGCCGTTCGAGACGGAACCCATCGAGATCGCCCTCTACGCCCGGCACGAGTCCTCGCGCACACCCGCCCAGCGGTGGCTGGTGCAGTTCATGGCCGAGGTGCTCGGGCAGCGGGTCAGCCGGGCCCAGCTGCCGCCCTACGCCGCCGGTCCGGCGCCGTCCGGCCGCTGACGCGCGCACACCCTCGCCGGGTGATGCCGCAGTAGGCCGACGGGGTGCATTCGGGCGGGCGTTGCGCCGATCCGGGGACGCACCGTCAGGTCGCGCGCGGGCCGAGCCGCGAGGATGGTGCGGAGCCCTGCGGTACCTCCGCGGAACTCACGCGTCCAGCTGCGAGAGCACTCGAGAGAAAGCGTGTCACGGGCCGCATGACTGACGTTCAGCACCCTACGCGGGACATCCCGGCTCCGCCCCGTCGTCGCCTGCGGCCCGGAGCCGTGGTGGTCGCATGGGTGACGACCACCGACCACAAGAAGATCGGCTCCCTCTACCTGATCACGTCGTTCCTGTTCTTCCTGTTCGGCGGCGTGCTCGCCCTGGTGATCCGGGCCGAACTGGGCCGGCCCGGGCTGCAGATCATGTCCACCGAGCAGTA
The DNA here is from genome assembly GCF_014656135.1 of Streptomyces thermodiastaticus. Lineage (GTDB taxonomy): Bacteria > Actinomycetota > Actinomycetes > Streptomycetales > Streptomycetaceae > Streptomyces > Streptomyces thermodiastaticus. Next base: position 44,280 of record NZ_BNBV01000019.1, on the reverse strand, counting down.
CAACCAGGCGTTCACGATGCACGGCACGGTCATGCTGCTGATGTTCGCGACGCCGCTGTTCGCCGGCTTCGCGAACTGGATCATGCCGTTGCAGATCGGCGCCCCGGACGTGGCGTTCCCCCGGCTGAACATGCTGGCCTACTGGCTGTACCTGCTCGGCTCGCTGATCGCGGTGGCCGGCTTCCTCACTCCGAACGGCGCCGCCGACTTCGGCTGGTTCGCCTACTCACCGCTGTCCGACGTCGCCCACTCCCCGAACATCGGCTCGGACCTGTGGATCATGGGGCTGGCGCTGTCCGGCTTCGGCACGATCGTGGGCGCGGTCAACTTCATCACCACGATCATCTGCATGCGCGCGCCCGGCATGACGATGTTCCGCATGCCGATCTTCACCTGGAACGTGCTGCTCACCAGCGTCCTGGTGCTGCTGGCCTTCCCCGTCCTGGCGGCCGCGCTGCTGGCGCTGGAGGCCGACCGCAAGTTCGGCGCCCATGTCTTCGACCCGGCCAACGGCGGAGCGCTGCTGTGGCAGCACCTGTTCTGGTTCTTCGGCCATCCCGAGGTGTACATCATCGCGCTGCCGTTCTTCGGCATCGTCACCGAGATCATCCCGGTCTTCGCCCGCAAACCGATCTTCGGTTACATGGGCCTGGTCGGCGCCACCATCGCCATCGCCGGGCTGTCGGTGACCGTGTGGGCCCACCACATGTACGTCACGGGCGGGGTCCTGCTGCCGTTCTTCGCCTTCATGACCTTTTTGATCGCGGTGCCGACCGGGGTGAAGTTCTTCAACTGGATCGGCACCATGTGGCACGGCTCGCTGTCCTTCGAGACACCCATGCTGTGGGCGGCCGGCTTCCTGGTGACCTTCCTCTTCGGCGGCCTGACCGGGGTGATCCTCGCCTCGCCGCCGCTGGACTTCCACGTCTCCGACAGCTACTTCGTGGTGGCCCACTTCCACTACGTGGTCTTCGGCACCGTCGTGTTCGCGATGTTCGCCGGCTTCCACTACTGGTGGCCGAAGTGGACGGGCAGGATGCTCGACGAACGCCTGGGCAAGGCGACCTTCTGGATGCTGTTCACCGGCTTCCACACCACCTTCCTGGTGCAGCACTGGCTCGGTGCCGAGGGCATGCCGCGCCGCTACGCGGACTACCTGGCCGCCGACGGGTTCACCGCGCTCAACATGGTCTCCACCATCGGCTCGTTCCTGCTCGGCATGTCGATGCTGCCGTTCCTCTACAACGTGTGGCGGACCGCCAAGTACGGACAGCGGGTCGGCGTCGACGACCCCTGGGGCTTCGGGCGCTCCCTGGAGTGGGCCACGTCCTGCCCGCCGCCGCGCCACAACTTCGTCACCCTGCCCGTGATCCGCAGCGAGTCCCCGGCGTTCGACCTGCACCACCCCGATGTCTCGGCCGTGGACAAGCGGGAGAACCTGGGCGTGCCGCGATGACGGACGCGGCACGGCCCGCCGGCCGGGACCCGGGCCGCCCGGCCGTCCTGGCCGAGCAGGTGGAGGGCTATCTGCTGTGGCAGGCCCGCGTCGCCGAGGCCGAGGAACGGGCCCGCGCCTTCACCGAACCGCTGCACTGGCTCACCGGCGCGCAGCGCGAGGAGATCGAACGGCACTACGTCCGCGACTGCCTCACCCGGGCACGCACGGACCTCCAGCGCGTCGCCGACCGCTGCCGGGAGCTGCGCGGCGAGTACGAGGAGCGCTACCGCCTGCTGCGCATGCGCTGCGTGGCGCTGACGGTCGCGGGGTTCGCCGTCGCCGCGGTGGTGGCGCTCCTGCTCACCGCCACCGCCGCGCACCCGTGACCCGGCGGCCGGCGGCAGCGGCCGGACGGCGCCCGGGGCGCGCGGGCAGGCCGGACGGACGCGCGGCCGTCACCTCGTCCGCGGGCACGGCCCGGCGTCGCGCACCCTCAGAGCACGACCGGACGGGCGGCCGCCCGGTGGGCCCTCGCACGGGCGTGCGCCGCCTCCAGCACCGCGAGGAGCACCTGCTTGCTGGAGGCACGCTCCCGCACGTCGCACAGCACCACCGGGGTCGCCGGGTCCAGATCCAGCGCCGCCCGCACCTGCTCGGCGGTGCAGTCGCGCCGGCCGTGGAAGCAGTTGACGCCCACGGCGAACGGGATGCCGCGCTCCTCGAAGAAGTCGATCGAGGCGAACGACGCCTCCAGCCGCCGCGTGTCCGCCAGGACCACCGCTCCGAGCGCGCCCGTGGCCAGGTCGTCCCACATGAACCAGAACCGGTCCTGACCGGGCGTGCCGAACAGATACAGCACCAGCTCCGGCGCGATCGTGATCCGCCCGAAGTCCATCGCCACCGTCGTGGAGACCTTGCCCTCCACGCCGGACAGATCGTCCACACCGAGACTGGCCTCGGTCATGCGCTCCTCCGTCTCCAGAGGAGGCACCTCGCTCACCGAGGCCACCATGGTGGTCTTGCCGACCCCGAAGCCGCCCGCGATGAGAATCTTCAACGCGGTCGGCATGACCGGGTCAGAGTTGACGGATACCATCCATCACCCTTTCGATCAGTTCCACGCTCGGCCGGCTGTCCTGTCCGGGCGGCGACTGGACGAGGATCAGCGAGGCGTCGAGCAGATCCCCGCACAGCACCTTCACCACGCTCACCGGCAGATCGAGCAGAGCGGCGATCTCCGCCACCGCCATGGCCCGGTCCCGGCACAGCTCCAGGATCCGGTCGGCCTCCGGCTCCAGCCCGGACGGGGTGTCTCTCACGGAACGGGCGACGACAAGGGTGATCAGCGTGAAGGCGTGCTGGCTGTGCCGGGTGCGCCCGCCGGTGATGGCGTACGGCCGTAAGTAGCGCCCCGTCTTCTCGCCGTCGAGCCCGTGCGGTTCAGGCATCCTGGACAGGGGCGCCGGACGGGGACTGCACACGCGGTGCGGCCGTCAGATACTGGCCGACCTGCTTGACCAGGGTGCCCATCTCGTACGCCATCATCCCCACATCCACTTCTTCCGAGGCGAACGCCGCCAGCCGGGCGCCCTGCCCGGCCGCGGTGACGAAGAGGAACGCCTTGTCCATCTGAATGACCGTCTGCTGCACCCGCCCGCTGTGGAAGTGACGGGCCGCGCCGCGTGCGAGGGCGTGCACGCCCGAGGCCACCGCGGACAGGTGTTCGGCGTCGTCGCGGAGCAAGTCCTTGGACTTGCCGATCAAAAGGCCGTCTCCGGAGAGCACGATCGCGCAGCGGATCTCCGGTATCCGGTCCACCAGGCCGTCCAGAAGCCAGTCCAGCTGACGTCCGGTGGTCACCTGCTCAGTCATTGCTCAACGTCCTCACACTTCATGGGCAGTCGGGCCTGCCCCGTCGCTTGGCCGCCCGTGCGCACCGTGCGGCGTGTCGTCGTCGGACCTCCAGGCCCGCTTGAGTCCTTGCTGGATGGCGTTCATCGTGCGGGCCGACGCGTCCGGGGACAGGCCCGGGTCGAAACCGTCCTCGTCGTCCGCGGCCTGCGCCGCCTCCCGGCGCAGCTGCTGGGCCAGGCTGGCGCCCCGGATGCGCTGCGGCAGCACCGTGGGCGTCGTCAGCGGACGGGGTGCCGAGCCGGACGGCTCCGCGGGCTCCGCAGCACCGGGCCGCCCGGCCGGTCCGGCAGGCTGCCGCGTGGGGGCCTGCCGGTCGTCCCGGCGAGGCGCGGGCGCACGGCCGGCCTCCGCGCCGGGGACGGTCCGCTGCGGGGCCGTGTGCGTCGGCTGGACGTCGCGTATCGTGCGGGCCGCCGGCATGGGCCCGTGGGGCGCCGAGGGCGCGGGATGCTCCGACGCGGGGGGCAACAGGCCAGCACCTCCGTATTCGGGGAAACCACTGTGGTCGGGCAGCGACGGACGGGCGAGCAGCGCCTCGCCGGCCGAGGCGGTCGCGCCGGCCGGCTCCGGCTCGGGCTCCGGCGCCGGAGCCGTCGCGGGGGCGTCCAGGGCCCGGTGCCGTCCGGTGTCCGGCAGCCGCTGGGCGCCCGGCTGGGCGCCCGCCTGTCCCTCGATGGCGAGGCCGGCGGCGACGGCCGCCGACTGCAGCTGGTCGACGACCGGCGAGGCGGACTCCTCCAGCAGCTCCGAGGGCAGCACCACCAGCGCGAGCGTGCCGCCGTAGTCCGACTCGCGCAGCGTGACCTTGATGCCGTGCCGTTCGGCGAGCCGGGCCACCACGAAGTGACCCAGCCGCGGGTCCTCGCCGAACATCGTCATGTCGACCCGGGGCGGCTCGGAGAGCAGCTCGTTGGCGCGCTGCAGCATCTCCGTCGGCATGCCCAGGCCCTGGTCCTCGATGTGCACGGCCAGGCCCTTGGCGACCCGGGCCGTGCTCACCGTCACCTGGGTCTCGGGCGGTGAGAAGCTGGTGCCGTTCTCGATCAGCTCGGCCAGCAGGTGCGTGACGTCGGCGACGGCACGCCCGGCCAGCGCGACCCGGCGGTCCCCCGGCGTGTTGCGCACCCGCACCCGGGTGTACTGCTCCGTCTCCGCCACCGCGCCGCGCATCACGTCGGTGATCGCCACCGGGTGCGTCATCCGCCGGCTCGGCGGGGCGCCGCTGAGGATCATCAGGTTCTCCGCGTGACGCCGGATACGGGTGGCCAGGTGGTCGACGCGGAAGATGTCCTTGAGCAGGTCCGAGTCCTCGTGCTTGCGCTCGAGGTCGTCCAGCAGCGCGATCAGCCGGTGGATGAGCACCTGGGCGCGGCGGATGAGCTGGCCGACGACCTTGGCCGAGCCCTCCCGCCCCTGCGACTGGCGCACCGTGGTGTCCGTGGCGAGCTGCGCGAGGCGGTCGATCGCCGACGCCAGCCGCCCGATGTCGTCGTTCGCCTGGTGCTGCCAGGAGCCGAGCACGGCCGGGTCCACACGTTCGCCGCGCTCCGCCTTGGCGAGGATCTCGGCCAGCCGGAAGGACGCCAGCTGCTCCGCACCCGAGCGGAGTTCGGCCAGCCGCGCGGTCAGCTCGTCCAGCTCGGCGAGGCGGCTCGTCGCCGCACGGCGGTTGCGCAGCGCCAGCACCGCCGCCGCGGCCAGCGCGGCCACCGCGGCCGCCGTGCCCAGCAGGGTGGCCACCAGCAGCTCGCCGGCCCGGTCGTCGGCGCTGTCGGCCAGTGCGTCCAGGGACTGGACACCGGCCGCACGCAGGCCGCCGACAACGCTGCCGGCCGCGGCGGGCCACTGCGTCGCACCGTCCGGCAGCTCGGTGCCCTGCCCGCCGGCGACGGCCCGCTCCACCGCGTCCACCGCGGCCCACTGGGCACCGCCGGTGATCCGCCCGTACGACGCGCGGGCCGCACCGGGCAGATCCTGTGCGGTCAGCTCCTCCTCGGCGGCCTGGCGCAGCGCCGCGTACTGCCCGAAGCGGGCACGGTCGGGGTGGGTGATCTGCTGCGCCGGAAGGGCCGCCGCGACCAGGGCGTCCTCCCGGGAGAGCATCTCGGCGATCCGGGCCAGGGTCACCGTGGCGGAGCCGCCGCGCCCCAGTTCCGCGTCGTCGCTGCGGACGGCCGCGCTCAGCAGGTCAAGGCCCCGAGAGGCGGCGCCGGTGTAGAAGGCGAAGGCGTCGGACAGGGACAGCTTCCGGGCGTCGATCGCGGAGCGGCGCTGGGCCAGCGGGCGCAGCGCGGTGTCCAGCGCCGTGTACCGGTCCCGCAGCGCCTCGCTGTCCGGCGCGGACTCGTGCTGCCGGTACGTCGCCAGCGCCACGTCGGTCTTGCGGCGGGCCGCCTCCAGTTCCGCGCGGGAGCCGGCGGAGCGGTCCGCCTGCCACCGGGCGGTGAGCCGGCGTTCGTCCTGCAGAGTCGTCAGCAGCTCCTGCGCGGGCCGGGCGAGGGAGGAGACATGTCCCGCGTCGGTGTGCAGCCGGACCTGGTCGTCCACGAGCCCCGCCGCCGTGTAGCCCCACAGTCCGCTGACGCAGACCGCGGGAATGACGAAAGGGAGGACGAACGAGGATCGCAGTGATCTCGGAAGGGCGGCGCGATGTCGCGTCCGCCGGTCGCGGGTGCCTGACATGTGATCCCTCGTACAGCAGCGGTTGCAGCGGTGCGGACAGCAGTGCGCGGCCTCCGACCCTCCCCGCGTCGTGGCCTGGTGGCTCACCGTGATCGAAGCCGGCGCGAGCTGCACGCTATCAGGATCATGGCCGAGCGTCATATGCGGAGCCGGGCAACTGCCCGCCGCTCGCACGTCAGTTGGGCCGCTGCCTGCGACAACGGCGGCCGGCGGGTGCCGCATGGGAACACCCGCCGACCGGGCTGGGATCACAGCAGGGCCAGCAGCCGCGGAGTGAACAGGGCGTCGGTGGAGACGATTCCCGCCACCATGTCCAGGTAGATCGACGTCAGTTCGGCGTCCGACTGCACCGCGCGCAGCAGCGACAGCCGCTGCTCGTGTATCTCCAGCCGGGCCACACCCAGCGTGGCCTCGTACCCCGGCACGAGCCGCTGCCGCTGTTCCTCGGCGAAACGGTCCAGCGCGGCGTCCAGGCGGGCCGTATCGCCGCCCAGCAACCCGGACACCGCTTCCACCAGCGCCTCGACCTGCCAGAACGCGTCACTGATGCCGCGCGCCGTGATCGAGTCCTTGTGGTGGGCGGCGTCGCCCACGAGGACCCAGCCCGGCCCCGTCGAGCGCCGGAAGAAGTTCTGCTGGTCGCCGCAGGCGTGCAGGCGCTCCAGTTGTCCGGCCCCGGCCATCCGCTCGTGCAGGGCGGGCGCGGTGAGGCGGATCTGCTCCCGGTAGGCGCGCTGTGCGTCGGTGCGGACCTCGGCGAAGCGGGACTGCGGGATGTAGGCCAGCACCAGGGTCGCCGGACCGTGGGTGGGCACGGTCGCCACCCAGCCGCCGGGCCGCTCGTACAGCTCCAGGTCGGCCGGCACGCCCTGCCAGTACGTGTAGTACGCGCAGGTCAGCCGCGGGTCCTGGACCGTGTACGGGGCCTCGGCCAGCCGGGCGACGGTGGAGCGCATCCCGTCCGCGCCGATCACCAGGTGGGCGCGCTCGGTGAAGGCACGGCCCCGGTGGGTGCCCCGCACGCCGGTCACCCGCCCGGTGTCGTCGCGCAGCAGGTCCGTCACCCGGCAGTGGTCCCGGTACTCGACGCCAGCCTCGACCGCCGCGTCGACCAGGAGGGCGTCCAGCACGTCACGCCGCGGCGCGAACGCCGCCCGCTGCCCCTCCACGCCCCGGGCGCAGCCCTCGATGCGGACGTCGGCGACCTCGTACACCGCCCGCTCGATGGGCGGGCAGCCCGTGGCCCGCAGCCGGTCCAGCAGACCCCAGCGGGCGAGGGCCGCCACGCCGGGCTGGTGGATCAGGTGCGTGGAGAGCGTGTCGGAGCCGTACGCCGCCTTGTCGAGCAGGAGTACCCGGTGTCCGGCACGGGCCAGCAGCAGGGCGGTGGGCGCGCCGGCGCAGCGCGCTCCTACCACGATGGCGTCGTACATGCAGATGCCTCACAACAGATGTCGGTGAACGGTGGGTCGGGGATCGCCGGGGCGGACGGATCCGTGGTCAACGGGTGCGCTCCAGCTGTGCGAGCAGCGCCCGGCGGTCCAGCTTGCCGTTGGGGTTGAGCGGCAGTTGGTCCAGGACCGTGATCCGGGCGGGCATCATGTAGGACGGCAGCCGGTCGCCGAGCGCCGTGTACAGGGTCTCGGCGGTGCCGGTGCCGCTGACCGCGGCCTGCAGCTCCGGTTCGCCGTCGGCGGCCGGCACGGTGACGGCCATCGCCTCCCGCACGCCCGGCAGCGCCCGCAACGCGGCCTCGATCTCGCCGAGTTCGATCCGGTGGCCCCGGATCTTGACCTGGTGGTCGGTGCGTCCCAGATGCACCAGCAGCCCGTCGAGGAGGGCGACCCGGTCGCCGGTGCGGTACCAGTCCCCGGGGCCGGGCGGAGAATCGGCCGGCCGGTGGTCCTCGGTGAGGAAGCGCCCGGCGTCCTGGGCCGGGTCCAGGTACCCGGCGAAGCGCAGCGGGCCGCGCACGCACAGCTCGCCGGTGTCGCCGGGCCGGCCCGCGTCGTCCAGCAGCACCACGTCGACGTCCGGGTGGGCGGTGCCGATGGGGGCCGTGCCGTTGGGGGTGTCCGGCCAGGCGGCCGGGTCCTCGGGGAACCGGTAGGAGGTGCAGGAGATGGTCAGTTCGGTGGGGCCGTAGAGCACTTCGACGCGGCTGCCGGGCGCGGCGGCCTGCCAGTCGCGGGCGGCCCGCAGGGTGAGCGGCTCGCCGCCGAAGACGCTCCAGCGCAGCGTCGGCATGCTGCCGGGGGTCAGGGTGCCCAGCCGGGAGGCGAAGCCGATCAGGGACGGCACCGAGAACCAGTGCGTCAGCCGCAGCTTGTTCACCGTCCGCACCGGGGACAGCAGCTGGCCGCGTTCGGGCACCACGAGGGTGCCGCCCTGGGACCAGGCGACGAACAGGTCGTGCACGGACCCGTCGAAGGTCAGCTCGAAGGACTGCGAGAGCCGGCTGCCCGGTCCGATGCCGTACCGGCCGGCGATCCGGTCCAGGTAGGCGCAGATGTTGCCGTGCCTGACCGGCACACCCTTGGGCGCGCCGGTCGAACCGGAGGTGAAGATGATGTAGGCGACGTCGTCCTCGCTCACCGGGCGCAGCGGCGCGGTGCGGTCCTCTGCGGGGGAGCCGGCCGCCGCGGCCGGGACGTCCTCGGGCGGGCACGCGTGCACGGGCACGCCGAGGTCGCCGGTGTCCGCGGACTCGGCGAGGATCAGGTCGAGGCCGGCCGCCTCGGCGATGCCGGCGATACGGGCGGCGGGGTGTTCGGGGTTGAGGGGGACCACCGCCGCGCCGGCCCGCAGGATCGCCAGGTATCCGGCATAGGCGGTGAGCGAGCGGGCCGCGAGCAGTCCCACCCGGCGCGGCGGGGTGCCGCCGGCCGCCGTGACCAGGCGGCCGGCGAGCGTCTCGGCGCACGCGCGCAGCTCGCCGTAGGTCAGCGTGGTCCCGCGGACCTCGAGGGCCGGCTCGTCGCGGTGGGTGTCGGCCGAGCGGGCGAAATACGCGTAGAGGCCGTTGGCACTGCTCATCGGGCCGCCGCCTCCAGCGCGCGCGTCCACTGGCGCAGTTCGCCGACGGTGCGCAGCCGGCCCAGCTCCTCCGGGTCGACCTCCTGATGGCACCGTTTGGCCAGCTCCACCACGATGCGCAGCTTCGCCAGCGAGTCGATGCCGATGTCGGTGAGCGACGAGCCGTCGTCGAAACCGGTGCGGGCGTGCTCCCGCAGCACCCAGCCGGCCAGGTCGTCGCCGTCCGCGGCGGCGGGCTCCTCACCGGGCCAGTAGCGGCGTGTCTGCCACGGGTAGCCGGGCAGCGGCACGAACCGGCCCGGCTCGCCGAACACCGACGGCCAGGACGGTTCCTCGCCCGCGACGTAGGCCGCGGCGACCGCCGACAGCGGGTGCCCGGTCATCCCCGGCCCGCCGGTCAGCGCCGCCGCCAGTTCCTCGTGGGTGCGGCCGACGACGGCCAGGCGGTGCGCGTGGTGGGTGCGCCGGGTGGCGGCGCTGTAGCAGATGTCGCGCAGCGCGTGGGCCTGCCCGGCCCCGCCCGGGCGCAGGTAACGCGCGTAGGCCGCGGCCAGGTCCGCCAGGGCGGCCTCGCTGTGCGCGGAGATCGCCAGCAGGTGCGGTCCCTGGTCCGCCGGCGGCTCGGTGCGCACGCGCGGCGTGTCGGCCTGGCGGAGCACGATGTGGGCGTTGAGGGCCGAGGAGCCCTGGCCGCTGACGCCGGCGACGGCCGGCCGGTCCAGCGCGGGCAGGTCCTGCAGCGCGGACGGCAGGGTCAGCGGCAGCGAGTCCCAGGGGACCTTCGGGTTCGGCGTGTTCACGTTCAGGCTGGCCGGCACCTGGCCGTGCTCCAGGCACAGCACCGCCTTGATCAGGCCGGCCAGGCCGCCGGCGGCCTCCGCGTGCCCGATGTTGGTCTTCACCGAACCGACCAGCAACGGCCGGTCGGCGGGCCTGCCCGCGCCGCACACCTCGCCCAGCGCCCGCAGCTCCAGCGGGTCCAGCGCGGGCGAACCGGAGCCGTGCGCCTCGACGTAGTCGACGTCGGCGGGGTCGATGCCGGCGTCCTCGTAGGCCCAGCGCAGCACGTCCAGCTGGCCCTGCAGGGACGGGTTGAGCACGCTGTCGCTGGTACGGCCGTCGTTGGAGACGGCGCTGCCCTGGATCACCGCGCGGATCCGGTCGCCGTCGGCGATCGCGTCCTGCAGACGCTTGAGGACGACCACCGCCACGGCGTCGCTGGGGGAGTAGCCGTCCGCGCTCGCGTCGCCGAACTTCGAGCGGCCGTCACCGGCCATGCCGCCGGCGTGGGTGAGTACCAGTCCCTCGTCGGGGCGCAGCGCCAGGTTCACGCCCGCGGCGATCGCCAGCGGGCTCTCCCCGGAGCGCAGGCTCTGCACCGCCTGGTGGACGGCCACCAGCGAGGACGAGCAGGCCGTGTCCACGACGACGCTGGGTCCGCGCAGGTCGAAGAAGTGCGACACCCGTGCGGCCAGCAGGGAGCGGAAGTTGTTCAGCTGCGCGGCGGTCACCGTCTCCGGGCCGCGGCGCAGGGCGAGTTCGAGGTGGTCGGCGCGCGTGTTGCCGACGAAGACGGCGGTCCGGCTGCCGGCCAGCCGGTCGGGGCGCTGCCCCGCGTCCTCCAGCGCGTCCCAGGCCGTCATCAGCAGCAGCCGCTGCTGCGGGTCGAGTTCGGTGGCCTCGGTGGCCGACATGCCGAAGAACTCGGCGTCGAAGTCGGCCACCTGCTCCAGGTAGCCGCCGCGGCGGGCCGCTATGTGCCCCTGGCGGGGCACGGGGGAGTGCAGCGCGTCCACGTCGTAACGGTCGCGCGGGGTCTCGCTGGTGGTGTCCACCGCGTCCCGCAGCAGGGCCCACAGCTCGTCGGGAGCGGAGGCACCCGGCAGGCGGCAGGCCATGCCGATCACCGCGACCGACCGAGTGTCCACGTCGGACCTCTTCATGAAAAAACTCCGTTCATACATCGCCACGGTTCCTACGCCGTCGCGCAGTTGACCTTGCCCCATCGCGCCCCGGCCCACCCGCGCGGCACCTGCCTGCGGCATAGGACACACCGGCTCGGGCCCATGTCGGCGGCACAGATCGACACGTACCGGGTGTTGCGGGCGCCTCCCCGTGAGGCCGGCCCCCGGTGCCTCGGCCGGACCGCGTCGTTCAGGTCGGCGGCGGGCCGTACGGCCCCGGGCATCTCATCTGGGCGGACGGCGCGATGCGTGGCGTAAAACCCACCCTGTGAGCGGGCGCCATCGGTCTCGCCGTGGCCGCTTCCCGGGCCGTGACCGGGAACCGCGCACCCGCCTCACCCTCCTCGGATACGGACTGACATTCGACTGGTGGTGGCGTGGGGCGGGACCCGCCGATCTCGGCCACGCGTTCACCCGCACGATTGTCGGGCGGGACATCGTTTCGGTGCGACATCGGGTTCAAGAATGACGGGAACTGATCGCTCCATGTTGAAACATCGGGAACTTTGGACAGACTCACCGAATGCGCACCTGTCGGACCGCCGGTGCCGGCCGGCGGACCCGAGGAGCCCTCCGACAGGCCCGTGACCTGCCGCGCAGCCACCCCGGGCCCAAGTCCCGCCGCTCGTTGCCGGGTTGGCCGAGGGGCCGAAGGTGCGCCAATGACCAGGAGGGGTGATCCACGCAGCCGGAATCTCTGCTTTCATCTGACGTCATGGATCCCCTGTCAACCGAAGATCAGCGTGCCGCGGGCCAGCAGCGGGTGCACCGGCTCAGGATGCTCAACCTCAACTCGGTCGAGGCCGAGGCCACCTTCGACCGGGTCGCGCGGCTGGCGGCGACCTTCACCCAGACCCCCCTGGCCATGGTCAACTTCATCAACGACGAGCGGCAGATGTTCCGCGGGATGTACGTGCCCACCGGGTCGCCCGACGACCCCGTGGACACCTCCGGCGGCATCCCGTTCGACCTGAGTCATCTCGGCCGGGAGGCGCCCGGCGACTACGGCTTCTGCCCCCACGTGGTCGCCCAGCGGTCCCAACTGGCCCTGGAGGACGTCTTCGACTACCCGCGCTTCAAGGGCAACCCGCTGGTCAACGACCTCGGTGTGCGCTCCTATCTGGGCACCCCGCTGCGCGACAACACCGGTGTTATCCTGGGCACGGTCTGTGTGGCCGATGTCAAGCCCCGCACCTGGGACCGTCAGTTGCGGCAGGGCATGCAGGAGCTGACCGAAACCCTGCTGTCGGAGTTCAAACTGCGCGACAGCCTCCTTGCCCAGCAGCAGGAACTGTTCGCCGTGTTCGACGGTGCGCCCTTCCCCATCATGCTCACCGAGGGCCCCGACCATCTGCTGCGCTACGCCAACGGCCGTCAGGGCCAGGCCTTCGGCATGGTCCCGCAGTTCAGCCTCGGCCGGCAGGTGCTGCCCGGTCTGGCCCAGGTCGGCGTCTTCGACGCCATGGACGACGCCCTGCGCACCGGCCGCCCCACGAGCGTGTCCCGGGTGTCGCTGCGGACGTACGACTCCGCCACGCCGCAGGAGTTCAACTTCCTGTGCACGCCGGTGCGCACCTCGCCCAACGCCCCCTTCAAGGGCGTGCTGACGGTGGCCATGAACGCCACCGCGCAGGGCCAGGCCGGCGCCGAGCCGCAGGCCTTCGCGGCCAACGTCCAGCAGCGGTTCGAGCAGCTGGGCGGCGGCGCGCTCGCCGACAGCGTGCCCGGTGGCTGGGGCGGCCATCCGGGCGGCGGGCACTGACCCCGGCCGGGCACTGATCCCGGCCCGTCCGACGGCACCGGGCCCGGGCGGACGAGGACGCCGCGGCGGGCCGCCCCCGGCGAGCGGGGCGGCCCCGTCCGGTTCACCCGCCCGGGCCTCACCGGCGTCCGGCATGCCGCACCGCCTGCCCGGCACTCCTCGCCGTCCCCGGCACCGCCCGGTCGGTGACGCCCCCCGTCCCCCGGGAGGGGAAGATGAGATCGCGACCGTTCACGCGATCGATCCATGAGGAGTGGGTGCCATGCAGCAGGAACGAGCGGGCAAGCCGGCCGGGCCCGAGGACCTGGTCGACGTCGCCCGGCTGGTGACCGCGTACTACGCGCTCCACCCCGATCCCGGCGAACCGGACCAGCGGGTGACCTTCGGAACCTCCGGGCACCGCGGCTCGTCGCTGGCCACCGCCTTCAACGAGGACCACATCGCCGCGACCAGCCAGGCCATCTGCGAGTACCGCGCCGCGCAGGGCATCGACGGCCCGCTGTTCCTCGGCGCGGACACGCACGCCCTGTCGGAGCCGGCCCGGGTCACCGCGCTGGAGGTGTTCGCCGCCAACCACGTCACCGTGCTCGTCGACACCGCCGACGGCTACACCCCCACCCCGGCGGTCTCGCACGCCATCCTGACCCACAACCGGGGCCGCACCTCGGGCCTCGCCGACGGCGTGGTCGTCACCCCCTCGCACAACCCGCCCGCCGACGGCGGCTTCAAGTACAACCCGCCGAGCGGCGGCCCGGCCGGCTCCGAGGCCACCCGCTGGATCCAGGACCGGGCCAACGAGATCATCGCGGGCGGCCTGAAGGACGTCCGCCGCATCCCGTACACCCGGGCCCTGGCCGCCGCCGGCACCGGCCGCTACGACTTCCTGGGCACCTACGTCGGCGACCTGCCGAGCGTCCTCGACCTGGACGCGATCCGCTCGGCGGGCGTACGGATCGGCGCCGACCCGCTGGGCGGGGCCTCGGTCGCCTACTGGGAGCGCATCGCCGAGCAGCACCGCCTGGACCTGACCGTGGTCAACCCGCTCACCGACCCCACGTGGCGGTTCATGACCCTGGACTGGGACGGCAGGATCCGCATGGACTGCTCCTCCCCGTACGCCATGGCCTCGCTCATCGAGCAGCGGGACCGGTTCCGGATCGCCACCGGCAACGACGCCGACGCCGACCGGCACGGCATCGTCACCCCCGACGGCGGCCTGATGAACCCCAACCACTACCTGGCCACCGCCATCTCCTACCTCTACGCCCACCGCACCCGGTGGCCCGCGACGGCGGGGGTGGGCAAGACCCTGGTGTCCTCCGGCATGATCGACCGGGTGGCCGCCGACCTCGGCCGCCGCCTGGTCGAAGTCCCAGTCGGCTTCAAGTGGTTCGTGGACGGGCTGGCCGACGGAACGCTCGGTTTCGGTGGGGAGGAGTCCGCCGGGGCGTCCTTCCTGCGCCGCGACGGCTCGGTGTGGACCACCGACAAGGACGGCATCATCCTGGCCCTGCTCGCCTCCGAGATCACGGCCGTCACGGACCGGACGCCCTCGGAGCACTACGCCGAGCTGACCCGGCGCTTCGGCGCACCCGCCTACGCCCGCGTCGACGCCCCCGCCACCCGCGAGCAGAAGGCACGCCTGGCCAGGCTGTCCCCCGCCCAGGTCGGCGCCGGCACCCTCGCCGGGGAGCCGGTCACCGGGGTGCTCACCGAGGCACCCGGCAACGGCGCACCCATCGGCGGCATCAAGGTCGCCACCGAGAACGCCTGGTTCGCGGCGCGTCCCTCCGGCACCGAGGACGTGTACAAGATCTACGCGGAGTCCTTCCGCGGACCCGACCACCTCCGCCAGGTCCAGGAGGAGGCCGAGCAGGTGGTGCTGGCGGCCCTGGAGGGCTGACACACCTTCCACGGGCCGGAGGGGCGCAGGCCGGACATCCGCGGCCGACCGCACGCGCCGGCCCCGCTGCCGCCGTCCCGGCCGGCCGGCGACCGCTCACCGGTCACCGGCCGGCACCGGGCGGGGCGCCCCGGCACAGCGTCACCCGGACACACGCACCTCACCGGTCACAGACTGTGCCCGTTCGTGTTCTTGAAGCATTCCTGTTTCGGGCGTAGGTTCAGGCGCCATGACGGCAGCCCGGCCTCCGACCACGGCAGAGGAGTTGCGCGGTGCGGGACTGCGGGTGACGGCCGCCCGCGTCGCGCTCCTGGAAACCGTCCGCGCCGGTGGCCACCTGGGTGTGGAGGCGATCGCCTCCCAGGTGCGCGACCGCATCGGGCACGTTTCCCTGCAGGCCGTGTACGAGGCCCTGCACGCACTGACCGCAGCCGGACTCGTCCGCCGGGTGGAACCGGCCGGCAGCCCCGCCCGGTTCGAGGGACGTGTCGGCGACAACCATCACCACGTCGTGTGCCGGTCGTGCGGTGCCGTCGCCGACGTGGACTGCGCGGCGGGCGAGGCACCCTGCCTGACCGCGTCCGACGACCACGGCTTCGTCATCGACGAGGCCGAGGTCATCTACTGGGGTACCTGCCCCGCCTGCACCACCGCGCACCGTTCCGCAGCACCGTGATCCGCCAGTTGGGAAGGATGCTTCATGTCCGAGAACCACGACGCAGTCGTCACCGACGCCGAAGCGGAGGGCACCGGCGGCTGCCCGGTCGCGCACGGGCGTGCCCCGCACCCCACCCAGGGCGGTGGCAACCACCAGTGGTGGCCGGAGCGGCTCAACCTGAAGATCCTCGCCAAGAACCCCGCCGTGGCCAACCCGCTGGGGGAGGACTTCGACTACCGCGAGGCCTTCAAGACCCTGGATCTTCCGGCCGTCAAACGTGACATCGCCGAGGTGCTGACCACCTCGCAGGACTGGTGGCCCGCCGACTTCGGCCACTACGGTCCGCTCATCATCCGCATGGCCTGGCACAGCGCGGGCACCTACCGCATCAGCGACGGCCGCGGCGGCGCCGGCTCCGGCCAGCAGCGTTTCGCGCCGCTCAACAGCTGGCCGGACAACGCCAACCTCGACAAGGCCCGCCGCCTGCTGTGGCCGGTGAAGAAGAAGTACGGCCGCAAACTGTCGTGGGCCGACCTGCTGATCCTCGCCGGCAACGTCGCCCTGGAGACCATGGGCCTGAAGACCTTCGGCTTCTCCGGCGGCCGGGTCGACGCCTGGGAGCCGGACGACGACGTCTACTGGGGCCCGGAGACCACCTGGCTGGGCGACGAGCGCTACACCGGCGACCGGGAGCTGGAGGAGCCGCTCGCCGCGGTCCAGATGGGCCTGATCTACGTCAACCCCGAGGGTCCCAACGGCAACCCGGACCCGCTGGCCGCGGCCCGCGACATCCGTGAGACGTTCCGCCGGATGGCGATGAACGACGAGGAGACCGTGGCCCTCATCGCCGGCGGCCACACCTTCGGCAAGACCCACGGCGCCGGCCCGGCCGAGAACGTCGGCCCCGACCCCGAGGCCGCGCCGATGGAGCAGCAGGGCCTGGGCTGGAAGAACTCCTACGGCACCGGCAAGGGCGCCGACGCCATCACCAGCGGTCTTGAGGTGACCTGGACACCCACCCCGACCCAGTGGGACAACTCCTTCTTCGAGACGCTGTTCGGCTACGAGTGGGAGCTGTTCAAGAGCCCTGCGGGTGCCTATCAGTGGCGGCCGAAGGACGGCGCGGGCGCCGGCACCGTCCCTGACGCGCACGACCCGTCGAAGCGGCACGCGCCGACCATGCTGACCACCGACCTGGCGCTGCGTTTCGACCCGGTGTACGAGCGGATCTCGCGGCACTACATGGAGAACCCGGACGAGTTCGCGGACGCCTTCGCGCGCGCCTGGTTCAAGCTGACCCACCGCGACATGGGCCCGGTCTCCCGCTACCTCGGTCCCGAGGTGCCCAGCGAGACGCTGCTCTGGCAGGACCCGCTGCCCGAGCGGACGTACGAGCTGGTCGACGCCGACGACATCGCGGCGCTCAAGGCCCAGGTGCTCCAGACCGACCTGAGCGTCTCCGACCTGGTGTTCACCGCGTGGGCGTCGGCCTCATCCTTCCGCGGCAGCGACAAGCGCGGCGGTGCCAACGGCGCCCGCATCCGCCTGGAGCCGCAGCGCGGCTGGGAGGCGAACGACCCCGACCGGCTGGCGGCGGTGCTGCGCACCCTGGAGGGTGTCCAGGAGTCCTTCAACGCCGCGCAGAGCGGCGACAAGCGGATCTCGCTGGCCGACCTGATCGTGCTGGCGGGCTGCGCGGCCGTCGAGAAGGCCGCCAAGGAGGCCGGTGTCGAGATCGAGGTGCCGTTCACGCCGGGCCGGGTGGACGCCGCGCAGGACCAGACCGACGTGGAGTCCTTCGCCGCGCTGGAGCCGTCCGCCGACGGCTTCCGCAACTACCCTGGGCAAGGGCAACCGGCTGCCCGCCGAGTATCTGCTGGTGGACCGGGCCAACCTGCTCACCCTGAGCGCCCCCGAGATGACCGTCCTGGTCGGCGGTCTGCGGGTGCTGGGCGCGAACCACCAGCGGTCGCAGCTGGGTGTGTTCACCGACACCCCCGGTGTGCTCACCAACGACTTCTTCGTCAACCTGCTCGACATGGGCATCGAGTGGCGGCCGACGTCGCAGGACTCGACCACCTTCTCCGGCCGTGACCGTGCCACGGGCGAGGTGAAGTGGGCCGGCAGCCGTGCCGACCTGGTCTTCGGCTCGAACGCCGAACTCCGCGCGGTCGCCGAGGTGTACGCGAGCGACGACGCCAAGGAGAAGTTCGTGCACGACTTCGTCGCCGCCTGGGACAAGGTCATGAACCTGGACCGGTTCGACCTGGTCTGACCGAAGGCCGAGGGGCCCGGCCGGTGCCGGGCCCCTCGCGGACGGGCACACCCGGGCCCGGCCGGCCCGCGCGGCCGGACGGGCCCTTCCTTCGTCGCTCCGGGCCGCTCAGTCGGCGACCGGGCCGGCCCGGGCGGCCGCGGCCGGGGTGCCCGCCGCCGCGGGCGACGGCCGGGCCGGCAGCGCACGGCGGGACCCCAGCACCGCGAACAGCACGGCCGGCACCACCAGACCGACGATCCACGAGATGTCCGCGCCCCCGAGCGAAGCGACCAGCGGGCCGGTGTAGAAGCCGGTGGACAGGAACGGGAACTGCGCGGCGAGGCCGACGGCGTAGACCAGCAGGGCGTCCCAGCGCCAGCCGCCGTACCGGCCGTCCGGGTCGCTCAGCGCGGGCAGGTCGTAGCGCTCCTTGGCGAGCAGGTAGTAGTCCACCAGGTTGATCGCCGACCACGGGGTGAAGAACGTCAGCAGGAACAGCAGGAAGTCGGCGAAGGAGTCCAGGAACGAACTGCGCCCGGCGAGTGCGACGGCCGTCCCCGCGATCATGATGCCGGTGATGTACGCGGTGCGGCCGCGCTGCGACAGCACCCGCTGGCCGCGGAACCCGCTGATCCCGGTCACCAGCGACATGAACCCGCCGTAGGTGTTGAGCACGTTCACCGTCAGCTTGCCCAGCGCGATCACGAAGTACAGCACGGACGCCACCAGGCCGGTGCCGCCGAGGCCCACCACGTATCCCACCTGGTCGTCCGTGAACGCCGCGCCCGCGGTGGCCGCCACCAGCACCCCGAAGCCCATCGACCACTGCGCGCCGAGCACGGTCCCGGCCAGGGTCCAGCCGAACGTGGCCCGGGCGGAGGTGGTGCGGGGCAGATAGCGCGAGTAGTCCGCGACATACGGCCCGAACGCCAGCTGCCAGGACGCCGACAGCGACATGGCCAGCAGGAACATCGGCGGCGTGAAGTGGTGCTGGTGCGCCAGGTGTGCGAGGTCGGCGCGGCTGAGCAGACGCAGCCCCAGGTAGACGAAGGCCAGCGCGCACACCACGCTCGCCACCCGGCCCAGGGCGTGGATCACCCGGTAGCCGACGGTCGCCGTCACCGCGGTCACCAGCGCGAAGACGACGATGCCGGGCACCGGGCCGAGGTGGGTGAGTTCGCCGACCGCCTCCCCGGCGAGCACCGAGCCGCTGGCGAAGAAGCCGGTGTACATCACGACCACCAGCACCAGCGGGACGACCGCTCCGCGCACCCCGAACTGCGCCCGCGACGAGATCATCTGCGGCAGGCCCAGCCGCGGTCCCTGCGCCGAGTGCAGGGCCATGACCGCCCCGCCCAGCAGGTTGCCGGCGAGCAGCCCGGCCAGGGACCACACCACGTCCCCGCCGAGGACCACGGCGAGCGCACCGGTGACCACCGTGGTGATCTGCAGATTGGCCCCCAGCCAGAGCGTGAACTGCGAAAACGCCGTGCCGTGGCGCTCCTCGTCGGGGATGACGTCGATGGAACGCCGTTCGACCACCACCTGTGCCACCGCGTGCTCCGTCCTGCCGCGCCGGGGCGGGGCGCGGCACGCCGGAGGGCCCGGGACGCATCCACCGCCTGCATATGCCTATGCAGGTTGACTGGACTCTGAATGGATTGCAATACCCCGGAGTGGACGCGAAGAAAATCTCCCGGCCGCCTCCGACGGCACAAGGCCGTCGCGGCCGGTCGCGGCCGACGCTGCTCAACCGGTCTTCGTGACCAGCTCCTCGCACCATTCCTCGATCGTGTGGACGGCCTGCCGCAGCACATCCGGCTCCGTGAACCGCCGGGCCAGCCCGGGCACCTCGCGCACGGTGTGCGGACCGGCGAGCCGGAGTGCCGCCTCGTGATGCGCCGACAGCGACTGCGGCTCCTCGGTGTCGACCACGAACAGCACCGGCACCCGCACCCGCTCCAGGGCCGCACCCGCCAGCTCCGGCTGCCCGTCGCACGAGACCACCGCGCTCACTCCGTCCGGCAGGTCCGCCGCCGCGAGCAGCGCCACCGTGGCCTCCGCGCCCGAACCGCACAGGAGCACCGGCAGCCCGCGGGCGTCCGGCTGGATCGTCACCCAGTCCACCGCGGCCACCAGCCGGCGGCCCAGCAGGGCGAGATCGACCGGTTGCCCCTCGCCCTGATCGCTGCGCCCTCCCTCCGTCTCGCTGAACAGATCCATCACCAGGGTGGCGAACCCGGCCCTGTGCAGCTCGTCGGCGACCGACCTGATGTGCGGATCCTGCGGGGAGGCGTGCAGCCCGTAGGCCAGGACGGCCGTCGCCCGCGACGAGGCCGGGACGACGAACTCGCCGGGCAGCGTCACGCGGTCGGCGGGCACCGACACCATCTGAGAGATCACGGACATCGCCTGCTTCCTCCGGCGGCCCCAGCCGGGCCGCCTCGCGTTCTCGGCCTTCTGGCCGTGTACCCACACACGTGCGGGAAACCCGCGTACCGCCGGAAGGCGTCGGAGCGAGGAGGCGGGAGCAGATGGCGAGACCCGTCTGGACCGGAGTTCTCACCTTCGGACTGGTCACCGTCCCGGTCGGTCTGTACACGGCGACCGAGGACCACACCGTGCACTTCCATCAGCTGCAGCGGGACAGCGCGGACCGCATCCGCAGCAAACGCGTCAACGAGCGCACCGGCCGGCAGGTCTCCTCGGACGACATCGTCAAGGGCTACGACCTCGGCGAAGGCGACTACGTGGTCGTCGATCCCGGCGAACTCGACGAGATCGCACCGGGCCGGTCCAAGGTGATCGATGTGGCCGGCTTCGTCGATCTGCACCGGATCGAGCCGGTGTACTTCGCCCGTACCTACTACGTCGGCCCGCGGGGCGATGAGTACCTGAAGGTGTACGAACTGCTGCGCGCCGCCCTCCAGGACGCCGACAAGGCCGGCATCGCCACCATGACCATGCGCAACAAGCAGTACCTCACCGCGCTGCGGGCCCAGCCGATGGTCCTTGTCATGCACACCCTGCACTGGGCGGACGAGGTGCGCGACCCGGCCGGCGTCCTGGAGCGTCGTGCCCGGCGGGCACACCGAGCCGGCGCGCCAGGAGCTCGAGACCGCCCGTCGGCTGATCGACGCCCTCACCATCGACTGGCATCCCGAGGACTACCACGACACCTACGCCGAACGCGTCCGGGAACTGGTCGAAGCCAAACGCCGGGGCGAGGAGGTCGTCGGCGAGGCCGGACCGCCCCGGACGACCGATGTCGTCGACCTCATGGCGGCACTGGAACGCAGTGTGGAACGCGCCCGCTCCCGCACGACCGGAGAGAACGGGGCGAGGGACGGGGGACAGGAGGCCGGCCGGGGCGCGGCGCGAGGGTCCGCGACGTCCGGCGAGGGCGGTGCCGGGGCCGCCCGGAAGAAGGCCGGTGGCGGCAGCGCCGAGGACACGGCCAGGGCCGGACGGCGCGGCAGCACCGAGGGCAGCGGGGAGGACCGGCGGAAGGGCAAGGACACCGGCACCTCCCGGGACCGTCGCCGGGCCGGTCCGGGCGACGACCTGGGGACGCTGTCCAAGGAGCAGCTGTACCGCAGAGCCGGCGAGGCCGAGATCGCCGGCCGTTCCCGGATGAACCGCGACCAGCTGATCGAGGCGCTGAAGAAGCAGCCGGCCGCCTGAACCCGCCGGGCCGGCACCGGAACCACGGCTGCGGTGCCATGCGGCCCGGGGCGGCCGGAAGAGCCCCGGCCGCCCCGGGCGGTCATGTGTCCCTCAGGCGGCGGCTCCCGGCTCCCTCGAGGACCGTCCCCGCCCCCTGCCGCGGCCGGTGCGCAGGGCGGGGCGGCCTGGACCACGTGCCGTACGGACACACCCGGACCGCACACCGGACCCCGCCCGCGTCCGGCCCTGCCGGCACGCCCCCTGCGGACACGGGCGGCGGCTCACCACGGCAGCGGACCGGCCGCGTTGCTGAACGTGCCCGTCGGGCCGTCGGCGCCGATGCACGCCATGCGCACGATGATCTCGGCGCCCTCCTCCACGGTCTGGGTGCCGGTGTTGTGGTTCAGGTCGGTGCGGGTGAAACCCGGGTCGACGGCGTTGATGCGTATGTCGCGGAAGGCCTTGGCGTACTGCACGGTGAGCATGTTGACCGCGGCCTTGGACGACGGATACGCGATGTCGGGGTAGAAGTGCGTGGGCGACGCGGGATCGGCCAGCTGCGCCGTCAGCGCCAGGCCGCTGCTGACGTTGACCACGACCGGGTTGGCCGAGCGCCGCAGCAGCGGCAGGAAGGCGTGCAGCGTCCGCACGATGCCGAACACGTTGGTCTCGTACACCGCGCGGACCGCGTCCGCCGTGGTCTCCGCCGGGTCGACGAAGGAGCCGTCGGCGTGGCGCGGCTCGACCCCGGCGTTGTTCACCAGCACGTCCAGTCCGCCCGCGGCCTCGACCTCCTTGACGGCGGCCGCGACCGAGGCGTCGTCGGTCACGTCCAGCTGGACGAACCGCGTGCCCAGCTGCTCGGCGGCGCGCCGGCCCCGCTCCGGGTCGCGTGCGCCGAGGAGAACGGTGTGACCCGCGGCGAGCAGGCGGCGGGCGGTTTCGAAACCGAGCCCCTTGTTGGCTCCGGTGATCAGTGTCGTCGTCATGTCCTCAAGCCTCGGCGGGTGACGGTCCGCGAGCCAGAAGACCGGTTTTCCTGGGACCGGCAGTACCAGGAAAACCCGCACCGCGCTCCGGCACACTGGGGGCATGCCCACCACGGAACTGGGAGCCGCGATCCACCGCTGGCGTGACCGGCTCGCCCCCGGGGAGGTCGGGCTGCCCGCCGGCGGACGCCGGCGCGCCGCCGGACTGCGACGCGAGGAACTGGCCCAGCTGGCCGGTATCTCGGCCGACTATGTGACGCGCCTGGAGCAGGGCCGTGCCACCAACCCCTCCGCGCAGGTGGTGGAGTCGCTGGCCCGCGCACTGCGGCTGTCGGCGGCCGAGCGCACCCACCTGTACCGTCTGGCCGGCCTGGCACCGCCCGGCCCGAAGACCGTGCCCGTCTTCGTCCCGCCCAGCGTGCACCGGCTGCTGGACCGGCTGGCCGGCACCCCGGTCGCGGTCCACGATGCCGCCTGGACGCTCCTGATCGCCAACCCGCCGTACACGGCGCTGATGGGCGACCTCACCAAGGGGCCCGAACGCAACGGCGTGTGGCGGCACTTCATCGGCGGCGGCGGCCGGGTCGTGCACACACCCGAGGAACGCCGTGCCTTCGAGCGGGCACTCGTCGCCGACCTGCGCACCACCGCCGAGCGCTACCCGGCCGACCGTCGGCTGCGCGCACTCGTGGCCGAACTGCGCGCCGGCAGTGGCCGGTTCGCCGAACTGTGGGACAGCGGTGCGGTGGGCGAGCACATGGCCGCACGCAAGACCATCCGGCACCCGCGCGTCGGGCCGGTGACCCTGGACTGCGATGT
Organism: Streptomyces thermodiastaticus; assembly: GCF_014656135.1. Taxonomy (GTDB): domain Bacteria; phylum Actinomycetota; class Actinomycetes; order Streptomycetales; family Streptomycetaceae; genus Streptomyces; species Streptomyces thermodiastaticus. The sequence continues at coordinate 21,192 of NZ_BNBV01000019.1, read as the reverse complement.
GCTGTCCGTCGCCGGCAGCGATCTGCGAATCATGGTCTACACGGCCGAGCCCGGCACCGAGGACGCGGAGCGGCTGGCCCTGCTGATGGTCCTCGGCACCCAGGACCTTCCGGCGGCCCCCTGACGGGGGCGACCGGTCCGGCGAGACGCCGGCCGGTCCGTGCGCGGGGGCGTCCGCCGGCCGACGGTGGTGTGCGCGACACCCGACAGCCGCGTCGGCGACGGCTGTCGGCCCAACCGGCGGGTCACGGACCCCAGCGAGGCGCCCGGTCCCCGGCCGACCCGCCGGTCATCGTGGTCCCCCGAACACCCGCCGGTCGGCTGGTTCGTGACACCCGCCGGTCAGGCCGCACCCGCGGACTCGGCCTGAGCGGCGGCCTGCGCCTGCGCGTGGTTCCCCTCGACCACGGTGTACATGACCGACCGGTTCTGCTTGTACCGCTGGATACGTCCCTTGGCGACCAGCGACTCCAGCGTGTTGCGCACGACCTGAGGGCTGGGCTCGCGGTCCGGGTGCTTGCTCAGCAACTCCTCGCGCAGCTCGGCGGCCAGACGCGGCTCGCTGTGCCCGCTGAGCAGCTCCAGCAGCAGATCCCGCAGCAGCACCTGCCGCCCGTTCTTGCCGCGGCCCTTGCCCGCGCTCTTCGGCGCACCCTTGCGGGCACTCTTCTGGGCGCCCTTGAGCGGCCCGGTCTTCTTCGCGGTCTTCTTGGCGGCCTTCGGCGCCGGCTTCTTCGCGGCCTTCGGCGCGCGGCTCTCACCGGCCCGCTCACCGGCCGGCTCCGCGGACACGGTCTCCTGCTGCGCCTCGGTCTTTTCCGCGGGCGCGGCGGCCGCGCCGTCCTCGGCCGCGGCGGGCTCCTCGGCGGGGGCGGGTGCCGGGGCGGCGGACGGAGTGACGGGCTCACCCTGCGCCTGGTGCGGCACATGTGCCTGGGCGGACGTGGCACCGGGGCGCTCGGCGATGTCGAGGATGTTCCGCAGCAGCGTCTCCTCCTGCCGCAGCGTCTCCAACCGGTGTGCCAGTTCTTCCTGTTGACGGCGGTTCTGCTCCAGGTCGGCGGCGGCCTGCTCCGCGTACCGGGAACGAAGCGTGGCATCGGTTGATTCGATCGGCATAACCGTCCTTCCTTCATAGGGGTATCGCTGCGCATGTTACTGGGACACACATCATCGGTGCCCACATCCGTTCAGAGTGCTCCACGAACCGTCAAAGGTGCAAAACCGCCCGCCGTCACGGTGCCGTTCGTCACGGCTCGTGCGGCCCGGCGTCCGCGTCGTCGAGCAGGGCGAGAACGGCTAGCGCGGTCCAGTGTCCCGCAGCACCCGGGCAGGTCGCCAGGTACGCGGCGACGGCGTCCGCGTCCCACGCACCCGCCGACAGCAGTCCCGAGGCCGGGAAACGGATGTAACCGGGCGAGGGACACACCCACGTCACGTCGTTGACGCCCCACGGGGCGGTGCAGGTCAGCACCGGCACGCCGTCGATCAGGCCCGGGCACAGGAGCGTTTCGGACCGGCCGGGGCCCAGCGCGTCCCTGCCGCGGGTCAGCACCGGTGTCAGATCGAGGTCCGCGCCGGGCTCCCGGTACATCTCCTGCGCGGCGATGTCCGAGAACTGCTGCACCGACACCAGATATGCGACCGCGCCAGGACCCGGCCGCCGGCGCGTGCGTCGTAGAAGGCCCGGCCACCGCCCCGGACCGGGGACCGGGTGGCGAAGTACACGGCTCCGGTCAGCTCCACGGGAACCGACCGCGACGGCATCCGCGGGTCCCGGCACCCCGGCCAGGACCGGGCCGCTCCGGGCGGTCTGCCCCCGGTGAGGTACACGGCGAGCCGGCCCAGGTGCACGTTCGAGCCGCACGAGGCGTACCAGACCTGCCGCGGACGGAGGTTTCCCGGCAACGTCGGATCGATGCTGCTGAGTGCCTTCACGCGTGCTGCTCTCCCAGGAGACCGGACGGGCCGCCCACGGTAGCTCCCGGCCCGTCCGGGACACCGGCGGCACACGTCCGCGGCCGGCCCGCCGGGGCCGGCCGCTGTCCACCGCGACACGCCGGTGCCCCGACACACCGGCGCCCGTGTCCGTCCGCCGGGGAGGACACGGGCGCCTGCTGCCGGTGCGCCGGGGCGCGGTGGTCACTTCACGGAGCCACCGGTGATGCCGGCCGCGATGTACTTCTGCGCGACGACGAGCAGGATCGCGGCCGGGACCGCGGACAGCACCGAGGCCGCCATCACCGAGCCCCAGTCGCCGACGTGCGCGCCGATGTACTGGTAGATGCCGAGGGTGACCGGCTTGACGTCGTCGGTGGTGTTCAGCGTCAGCGCGAACATGAAGTCGCTCCAGGCGAACAGGAACGCGAACAGCCCCGAGGTGATCAGGGCGTTGCGGCTCATCGGCAGCACCACCCGGAGGAACGTGCGCAGCGCTCCGGCGCCGTCCACCTGCGCGGCCTCGATGACCTCCCCGGGGATGGACACCATGAAGGAGCGCATGAGCACGATGGAGAACGGGATGCCGAGCGAGGCGTCCGCCAGCATCAGCCCGGCGTAGGAGTTGACCAGTCCCAGGTCGACATAGGTGTTGTACAGGGCGTTGGCGATGACGATGCCCGGCACCATCTGCGTGATCAGCGTGCCGAACACGATGGTCCGGGTGCCGCGCAGCCCGAACCGGGCCAGCCCGTACGCCGCCGGGGCCGCGATCGCCAGGCAGATCACCACGGCACCCAGCGACACCACCAGCGAGGTCAGCAGATGACCGCCCTGGTCGTCGAGCGCCTTGGAGAAGCCCGACAGGTCCAGATTGTGCGGCACCGGGGCCACCCGCAGCAGCCCGGCGGCCGGCTGCAGCGCGGTGTTGAGCATCCAGTACAGCGGGAACAGCATCACGCACAGGACGATCACGCCGGCGATCGTGGAGCCCCAGCGGCGCCGGGACGCGGTGGACGGACGCGAGGCCATGGACGTCACTTCCCCTCGGTGCGGTTGGCCCGCAGATACAGCACCGCGAACACCGCGGAGATCAGGATGAGTACGTTGCCGACGACCGCGCCCGCCCCGAAGTCCAGCTGGACGAAGGAGTTCTGGTAGGTGAGCGTGCCCAGCGTCTGGGTGGCGTCCGCGGGACCGCCGTCGGTCAGCGCGAGGATCAGGTCGAGGATCTTCACCGTCGACATGAAGCCGAGCACCAGCACCACCGTGATGACCGGCCGGAGCATCGGCAGAGTGATGGAGCGGAAGCTGCGCCAGGCCGAGGCGCCGTCCAGCGAGGCCGCCTCGTACAGCTCCCGCGGGATCTCCTGCAGACCGCCGTACAGGATCACCATGTTGAACGGGATGCCGATCCAGATGTTCACCAGGATCACCGACAGCAGCGCCATGCCGGGGTCGGTGAGCCACGGGGTGTGACCCGGCAGGCCGAGGGTGTCGAGGAAGGAGTTGAGCACCCCGGTGTCCTGGTCGAGGATGCGCCGCCAGACCACGCCCGAGACCACCATCGGTACCAGCCACGGCAGCAGGATCAGCGAGCGCAGCACGCCGCCGAGCGGGAAACGCCGGTTGAAGAACACCGCGAGCGCGAGCCCGATGCAGAACTGCCCGAGCAGCGAGCCGGCGGTGAACACCAGGGTGTGCCACAGCGCCTTGCCGAACAGGGCGTCGCGGAAGACATGCGACCAGTTGTCGGTGCCGTTGAACGGGGCCCGGCCGGTGAAGAAGGTCTTCGGCGTGTAGTGCTGGAAGCTCATCACGACGTTGCGCACGAGCGGGTAGCCGAAGAACAGCAGCATGAAGACGACCGCGGGTGCGACGAACCCCCACCGGGCGAGCGTGCGGCGGCGCCGCTGCCGGGCCGGGTCCGGGACGGTGTCGCGGGGCGTGACGACGGCGGCCGGAGCGGTGATGCTGGACGTGGTCATGGGTGCGTACCTCAATTTCCGCTCGTGGCCCGCTGCTGGGCCCGCTTCAGGGCGGCCTGGCTGGACTCGCCGGTCAGGGCGGACTGGAAGGCGCTCTGCAGGGCGAGCGAGACGCTCGACCAGCCGGCGCCGAGCTCGGCGGTACGGGAGCGGGCGGCAGCCACCTGACCGGCCAGGGCCTGCAGTTCGGGCATCCGCCGGCGCCACACCGCGGCGGCCTTCTCGTTGGCCGGGACCATCCAGCTGTTGAGGGCGTAGGTCAGCTGTTCCTTCTCGCTGGACAGGCAGGCGACGATCCGCCCGGCCATGCGCTCGCGCTCGGTGTCCCCGGTGTTCGGCACCGTCAGCACCGCACCGCCCAGGGGCCCGACGGACGTCGCTCCCGCTCGCGGCACCGGGATCGGTGCGATGCCCCAGTGCAGGGACTTGTCCGTGTTCAGCGTCTCCACCTGCCACGGCCCGTTGATCATCATGGCCGCGTTGCCGGCCATGAACTGGTCGTTGACGTCCGCCTGCGTCCAGCTGACCGTGGACTTCGACAGCGAGCCGTCCTTGATCAGGTCCTTCCAGAAGTCGAGCGCCTCGACGACCCGCGGGCCGTCCAGCGTCCGCTCGTCGCCGCCGTTGGACCACATGAACGGCAGGAACTGGAAAACGCCGTCCTCGGCGCCGCCCGCGCTCAGTGCCAGCCCGTACCGCTTGCCGTGGGTGAGCTTCTTCGCGGTGGCGCGCAGCTCGTCCCAGGTGGTGGGCACCGGCAGACCGGCCTGCCGGAGCACGTCCTTGTTGTAGAAGAGCGCGAGGGTGTTCACGGACCGGGCCGCGCCGTAGTACGTGCCCTTGTAGGAGCCGAAGGCGACGATGCCTTTCGGGATGTCGCGGGTGCTCAGCCCGAGCGTGGTGAGATCGATCAGACCTCCCGCCTCGGCGAAGGTCGGCATCTCCGAGGCGTCGAACTGCACGATGTCCGGCAGCGACCGCGAGGACGCCATGCGCAGGGCCTTCGTCATCACCTGCGCGGCCGGAACGCTCTGCTGCTCGATGGTGATCCCCAGCTGCTTGCCGCAGCGGGCCATCGCCTCGGCGTCCCAGCGGTGATACGTCTCGTCGGTCGAGGAGTTCAGGACGGTGTACACACCGTCGTCCCGGTCCTGCCCGCATCCGGTCAGTGTCGCGGAGGCGACCAGGACACAGGCGGCGGCGACGATCCTCGTGCTGAAGCTCGCGTTGAAGCGCTTCGACATCGGGCGGCCCTTGCTGTCGTACGACTCGGTCGCGGCACCGAGCCCGTTTGTTCGGTGGGATGACTAATACGTCACGGGAGCCGAGCGGCGCTAGACCCCGGCACCACGTTTGTGACGTCACGCACCGTGCCGAGTCGCTTCATTGCGTAGTAGATGCAGGTGATAGCCCGTTTCTGTCGGTGCAAGGCTCGTGATCGAGGGCAGCTGTGTGTACGATCGCCTCTCGTCCGGGGCGCTCCCGTACCGCTCTCCGCCGGCCCCCGCTCCCTTGAGGAAGATGATGAAGTTCACCGATGGCTTCTGGCGTATCCGCGACGGCGTGCAGATCTCCTATGCCACACAGGTGCGTGATGTGCGTGCCGAAGCGAAGCGCTTCACCAGCTATGCCGCCGTGAAGAAGGTGACGCACCGAGGGGACACCCTGAACGCGCCGCTGCTCACCGCCGAGTGTTTCTCCCCCCTGGAGGGTGTGATCGGCGTCCGGGTCACCCATCACGCGGGCACCCGGCGCCCGGGCCCCGAGTTCGCCCTCGGCGGCCCGGCGGACGGCGCGGGTACGGTCCGCCAGGACGGCGCCGTCACCGAGCTGACCAGCGGCCCGCTCACCGTGCGCCTGGACAGCTCACGACCGTGGACGCTGAGCTTCCACGACGCCGACGGGCGCGAACTGACCCGCGCCGGCGCGCGCAGCACCGCCTTCGCCACCACCCCCGACGGAGCCCATCACATGCTGACCCGGCTCGGGCTCGGCGTGGGCGAGCAGATCTACGGCCTCGGCGAGCGCTTCACCCCGTTCGTCAAGAACGGACAGGTCGTCGACATCTGGCAGGCCGACGGCGGCACCAGCAGCGAACAGGCCTACAAGAACGTGCCGTTCCACCTCTCCTCACGCGGCTACGGCGTCTTCGTCAACCACCCCGGGAAGGTCTCCTACGAGATCGGCTCGGAGTCCGTGGGACAGGTCCAGTTCAGCGTCGAGGACCAGAGCCTGGAGTACTACGTCGTCGCCGGGCCCGCCCCGAAGGACGTGCTCACCCGCTACACGGCCCTCACCGGCCGGCCCGCCCTGCCGCCCGCCTGGTCGTTCGGCCTGTGGCTCACCACCTCCTTCACCACCGACTACGACGAGCACACCGTGACGTCCTTCGTCGACGGCATGGCCGAGCGCGGCATCCCGCTGTCCGTCTTCCACTTCGACTGCTTCTGGATGCGCGAGTACCAGTGGTGCGACTTCGCCTGGGACCCGGAGGTGTTCCCCGACCCGGAGGGCATGCTGGCCCGGCTCAAGGACAAGGGCCTGCGGATCAGTGTGTGGATCAACCCCTACATCGCGCAGAAGTCGCCCCTGTTCGAGGAGGCGGCCGCGCTGGGACACCTGGTGCGCCGCCCGAACGGCGACGTGTGGCAGTGGGACCTGTGGCAGGCCGGCATGGGCCTGGTCGACTTCACCAGCCCCGCCGCCCGCGCGTGGTTCCAGTCCAAGCTGAAGCCGCTGCTGGACCAGGGCGTGGACTGCTTCAAGACGGACTTCGGCGAGCGCATTCCCACCGACGTCGTCTGGCACGACGGAAGCGACCCGGAGCGGATGCACAACTACTACACCCACCTGTACAACCGGACCGTCTTCGAGCTGCTGGAGCGGGAACGCGGCCGGGGCGAGGCGGTCCTCTTCGCCCGCTCCGCCACCGCCGGCGGCCAGCAGTACCCGGTGCACTGGGGCGGCGACTGCTGGTCCTCCTTCGAGGCGATGGCCGAGTCCCTCCGGGGCGGGCTGTCGCTGTCGCTGAGCGGCTTCGGTTTCTGGAGCCACGACATCGGCGGCTTCGAGGGCACACCCGACCCGGCGGTGTTCAAACGCTGGCTGGCCTTCGGCCTGCTGTCCTCCCACAGCCGCCTGCACGGATCGTCGTCCTACCGGGTGCCGTGGGCGTTCGGCGAGGAGGCGGTCGACGTCGCCCGGCGTTTCACCCTGCTCAAACACCGCCTCATGCCGTACCTGTACGGCGCCGCCGTCGAGGCGCACCGCACGGGTGTGCCGGTGATGCGGCCCATGGTCCTGGAGTTCCCGCACGACCCGGCCTGCCGAACCCTGGACCGCCAGTACATGCTCGGCCCCGACCTGCTGGTCGCGCCGGTGTTCAGCGAGGACGGCACGGTGGAGGTGTACCTCCCCGAGGGCACCTGGACGCATCTGCTCAGCGGCGAGCGGGTCACCGGCCCGGCCTGGCGCACCGAGCGGCACGGCTTCGACAGCCTGCCGCTGTACGTCCGCGAGGGCGCCGTGCTGCCGCTGGCCGCCGACGACCGGCGCCCCGACGGCGACTGGCTGGCCGGCCTCACCCTCCTCGTCCACCCGGCCGCCGCGCCCGGCTGCACGCACGAGGTCACCGTCCCCGACCGCACGGGCGCCCCGGCCGCCACCTACCGGGTCCGGCGCGAGGGCGACGTGCTGCGGGTCACCGCCGACGGCACCGACGCCCCCTTCACCGTCCGCGTGCCGGGCGGGGCGAGCGCCGAGGGAACCGGCGAGGTCACCCTGCCGCTGGGCTGACCCGGCGGGCGTCCGGCGCGGGGCGCGGGTGCGCGCGGGGCCCTGTGCAGCCGCGCATGCCCGCAGGTCCGCGCCGCGCCCGCCCCGGGCCGTCAGCGGGGCAGCCGGGACAGCGCCGCCAGCAGCCGGTCGACGTCCTCGGCACTGCTGTAGGGCGCCAGCCCGACACGGACACCGCCCTCGTCGCCCAGACCGAGCCGGTGCGCGGCCTCGACCGCGTAGAACGTCCCCGCGGGGGCGTCCACGGCGTGCTCGGCCAGATGCCGCGAGACCTCGGCCGGAGCCATGCCCGCCACGGTGAACAGCAGCGTCGGCGTACGGTGCGCGGCCCGCGAGTGCACGGTGATCCCGCCGAGGTCCGCCAGGCCCTGCTCGATCCGTGCGCGCAGCGCGTCCTCGTGCGACTCCAGCGCCGCGAAGGAGGCCACCAGACGCTCCCGGCGGCTGCCGCGGGCCTCCGGCTCCAGCCCCGCGAGGAAGTCCACCGCGGCCCGGGTGCCGGCCAGCAGCTCGTACGGCAGCGTGCCCAGCTCGAACCGCTCGGGCACCGCATCGCTGGAGGGCAGCAGCTTGTCCGGGCGCAGGGTCTGCAGGAACTCCGGGTCGGCCGCCAGCACCCCCAGGTGCGGCCCGAGGAACTTGTACGGCGAGCACACCAGGGTGTCCGCACCCAGCGCGGCCAGGTCGACGGCGGCGTGCGCGGCGTAGTGCACCGCGTCCACGTGCAGCAGGGCACCCGCCTCGTGCGCCGGCGCGGCCAGGGCCGGGACGTCGGGGCGGGTGCCGGTCAGGTTGGAGGCCGCGGTCACCGCGACCAGCCGGGTGCGCTCGGTCAGCACCGCCGCCACATGCTCCGGGCGCAGCTCACCGGTGTCCGGGTCGAAGTCCGCCCAGCGCACCGTGGCGCCCGCGGCCTGGGCCGCCTGCACCCACGGGCGGATGTTGGAGTCGTGGTCCAGCCGGGTGACGACCACCTCGTCGCCCGGCCTCCAGTCCTTGGCGAGCGTCCGGGACAGGTCGTACGCCAGCTGGGTCGCGCTGCGGCCGAACACCACGCCCCGCGGCTGCACCCCGAGCAGGTCCCCCAGGGCCGCCCGGGCCTGCGTGACCAGGGCGTCCGCGTTGCGCTCGCCCTCCGTGACCTGTCCCCGGTTGGCCAGCGGACGGCTCAGGGCCTCGGCGATCGCCTCGATGACCGGCTGCGGCATCTGGGTGCCGCCGGGTGCGTCGAAACGCGCGGAGCCGGACTTCAGCGCGGGGATGTGCGCGCGGATCGCTTCGACGTCGAGGGCCATGGGACCTCCTGCTGGCTGAGGCGGGCCGGCGGCGGGCCTGCCGTCGGTCAGCCCATGATCGCAGCTCGGCCGTGACGCGGAACCCCCTGTCCCGTCCGTCTCGCGGCCCGGGCGGACGCGTGCCCCGCTCGCGGGAGAGCGGGGCACGCAGCGGTGGGCACGGCGTCTCAGGCGTCCACCGCCTCCGCCAGCCGTGCACGGGCCTGCGCCCAGTCGGCCGGCGTGGCGACCAGCCCGCGCAGCGACCGCGCCTGGCGAGGGGTCAGTCCGATCGCCAGGGCGCCGGTGGCGTGACCGGACGTCCCGTACAGGGCGGCCAGCCGCAGCGGATCCTTCCCGAGCTGGAGCACCTCGGTGCGCTCCGCCCCGGCCAGGACCCCGTACGCCTGCAGTTTCAGGTCGTACTGGTCGGACCAGAAGTAGGGCACGGGAGCGAAGGGACGGCGCTCGCCGAAACGTTCCGGGTCCAGCTCGGCCAGCAGGTTGCGGGCGGCGGCCAGGCCCTGCTCGCCGGCGTTCATCCGGTGCTCGACCCGCAGATGCCGCCGCAGCACCGGGTGGTACCAGCGGGCCACGTCCCCGGCGCCGTACAGCCCCTCGGCCGCGGCGCAGAACTCGTCGCAGCCCAGCCCGTCGGACAGGTCCACACCCGCCGCCTCGGCACCGGGGCCGCGCAGCCAGTCGACGGCGGGGACGGAGCCGACGGCCAGCAGGACGTCGTCGGCCTCCACCACGGTGCCGTCGGTGAGGACGACGCCGGTCGCCCGGCCCGACTCGGCCCTGACACCGGTGGCCGCCCGCCCCGGACGCAGGGCGACGCCGTGGGCGCGGTGCACCTCGGCCAGCAGCTCCCCGACCTCACGGCCCAGCACCCGCTCCATCGGGGTGGCCTGGCTGCCGATCAGCTCCACGTGATGGCCCAGGGCGCGGGCCACGGCGGCGGCCTCGGCGCCGAGCACGCCGCTGCCGACGACGGCCAGCCGCCGGCCGGGCACGGCCAGCCGCCGGCGCAGGGCAAGCGCGTCGTCCAGGGTCCGCAGCACGTGCACGCCCCGCAGCCCGTCGGTGCCGGGCAGGGTGCGCGGCGTGACCCCGGTGGCGGCGATCACCCCGGCGCACCGCAGCACGTCCCCGCGGTCGCCGTCCAGGGTGAGCGTGCGCTCCACCGGGTCGTAGGCGACCGCGCGGGTGCCCAGCCTGAGGTCCAGGTCCAGCGCGGCGAGCTGGGAGGTGTCCCGCAGCGTGGTCCGCTCCGGCTCCCAGGCTCCGCTGAGGACCTGCTTGGACAGCGGCGGCCGGTCGTAGGGCGGCCGGGGTTCGTCGCCGACGAGGGTGATCACCCCGTCCCAGCCAAGGCGGCGCAGCGCCTCCGCCGCGGCCAGACCGGCCGCGGCCGCGCCCACCACGGCGATGCGGTGTCGGGCGGCGGTCATTGCCGCACCTGGATGGCCGCGGCCGGGCAGATGGTGGCGGCCTCACGGACCGCGGCGTGCTGTGCGGCGGCCGGGGAGGCGTCGAGCAGCACGACGATGCCGTCCTCGTCCCGCTGGTCGAAGACCTCGGGGGCCACCAGCACGCACTGGCCGGCGCCGCAGCATTTCGCCTCGTCGATGGTGATCTGCATGGGGTGCTCCTTGTGAGGTGGGGGGGTGATGCGCGACGGGAGAGGTCACCAGGTGACCGGCAGGGCGTGGCAGCCGTAGATGACCATGTCGGTGCGGAAGGGGATCTCCTCCAGCGGCACGGCCGGGCGCATCGTGGGGAAGCGGCGCAGCAGGGTGGTGATGACCACCTGCAGCTCGGCGCGGGCCAGCGCCTGCCCCAGGCACTGGTGGATGCCGTAGCCGAAGGCCACGTGGTGCTGGGCGTTGGGGCGGCGGATGTCGAGCCGGCCGGCATCGGGGAAGACGTCCTCGTCCCGGTTGGCGGACGGCACGGCCACGATGACGCCCTCGCCCTTGCGGATCAGCTGCCCGCCGACCTCGACGTCCTCCAGAGCGGCGCGGCGCGGGCCGTTGCGGATGATGCTGTGGAAGCGCAGCAGCTCCTCGACGGCACCGCGGATCAGGGCGGGGTCCTCGCGCAGCCGGCCGGCGGTGTCCCGGTCGAGCATCAGGGTCAGGGCGCTCAGACCGATCATGTTGGCCGTCGTCTCGTGCCCGGCGACCAGCAGCAGGACGGCGAACGCGACGAGGTCCTCGTGGGTCAGCTCGCCCTTGTCGTACCGCTCGGTGACCAGCCGGCTGAGGATGTCGTCGCCCGGCTCGGACTTCTTCGACTCGACGAGGCGGTCGATGTACTCCAGGAGCTCGGCCCGGGCCGCGCCCCGGTCCTCCTCGGAGATCTCCCGGGAGAGCAGGGCGCCGGTGAGCCGCTGGAAGGTCTCGTGGTCCTCGTAGGGCACGCCCAGCAGCAGGCTGATGGCGAGCGACGGCAGCGGCAGAGCGAGGGCCTTGACCAGGTCGACGGGGTGCTCGGAGCGGTCGACGCGTTCCATGGCGTCGCACAGCTCGTCGGTGAGCTTCTGCAGGGTCGGGCGCAGCTCCTCGACCCGCTTGACCATGAAGTCGCGGGTGACCATGCGGCGCAGCCGGGTGTGCTCGGGCGGGTCCATGCGGATGAAGCCGCGGGTGGCGCCGGGACGCGGCCCGCCGCCGGTCATGCCGCTGACCGGATAACCGGGAGTGTTGGTGTCCGAGCTGAAGCGGGCGTCACCGAGGATCGCCCGCACATCCGCGTAGCGGGTGGCCAGCCAGGCCCAGGTGCCGTCGTCCAGGGCGACCTTCGACAGGGGCTCCTCGGCCCGCAGCCGGTCAAGGCCCTCGGGCGGATCGAAGGGGCAGCCGGAAGGAGGCCGGGTGGGAAGTGGGGGGAGAGGTGCGGTGGTCATGCCGCTCCTTGAGGAGGAGACGTTGGCTAACAGCTGTTAGCTTACATCTGTATCCCCAGGGTGTGCCGTGACCCCTGTCGCAGACATGGTGAAGACCGACCGGAGGGTCGGTGGACGAGCGGACGGGCGACGGGCGCGCCGGACGGGAGCGTTGCGCAGGGGGCGTCGAGGCGCCGGATGGTCACAGGCCTGCGGCCCGTGCGCGGCGGGGTGCCGCGTCAGCGCTCCAGCATCAGGTTCAGCAGTTCGTCGACGAACCGGTCCAGCCGGACGGTGTCCTTGCGGCGCGGCATGACCTGCCACAGAGCGATCCGGCCGTGCAGCGCGTACCACAGCATGTACGGCGCCTCCTCGCGGGTGCCCCGCACCCGCCAGCCGCCCTCCTCGCACGCGGTGAGCGCCCGGCTCAGACCGCGCAGCAGCAGCCCCGCCGGGTGACCGTGCAGGCGTTCCTCGTCCACAGGGGTCTGCCAGGTCTCGCACATCAGGCGGTACTTCGCCGGGTTCGCCACCGCGAAACGGCAGTACGCGGTCAGCTGGGAGCGCAGCCGCTCCAGCGGATCGTCGGCGGGTGCCGAGGCGTCGGCCTCGGCCATGATCCCGGCCAGCCGCTCGTAGTGCTCGGCCAGCACCGCCCACACCAGGTCGGTCTTGTCGGAGAAGTGGCGGTAGATGCTCGGGGTCGCGATGCCGACCTCCCGGGCCACCGCGCGCAACGACAGCGCGTCCTCGCTGCCCACCTGCTCCAGCAGGCCCCCGGCCGCCCGCAGGATCTCCTCCCGCAGCCGCTCGCCCTGTCCGCGCGGGTTGCGCACCCGCACGGTCCGCTCGGCGGGCGTCCCGGCGGTGGCGCCACCGCCGTTCCGCCTCTGCTCGGCCACCGCCGCACCTCCCTCGTTTGGACACCGGCGCCGCGGCTGCGGAACGGCGGCCTTCGGCCGGCCGCGCGGCGCCCACCCGAACCTACACGACCCGCCCGCCGGGCCCGCGCAACGGACAGGGCGGCCGAAAAGGAGCGGCACCGGCGGGGCGCCCACGCCTCACCGGTGCCGGGACTTACCCGGGCCGGCCGCGGAGCCGACCGCGTCACCGCGCCGGGCACGCCTCACTCGGGCCAGGCGGAGTCCTGGATGACGTCGACGAAGTCGATGCGCCGGAAGCCGGGCACGAAGTGCTCCAGCACGTCCGCGTTCACCGTGCCGAAGGTGGTGGCGGGGCGGTGCCGGAAGCCCTCGGTGAACGCCTGGAGGATCTGCCGCTTGAAGTCGGGACGCGGGTGTGCGGCGGTCACCGCGTCGATCTGCTCCCGGGAGAGGTGGGCCAGATTCAGCCCCAGCACGTCCGTCTCCACCCCGGCGGTGGTCGCCGCGATCTCCGGGGCCATCTTGTACGGCACCTCCGGGGTGGTGTGCAGGGCGACGGCCGTCCAGACGGTGTCCGCGGCCGCCTGCGGCACGTCATGAGCCAGCAGGAAGGCGCGCGCCTGGTCGGCGCCGTCCATCTCGAAGCGCTGGTCGTCGCTGCGGTACGGCGGCACCAGCCCGGTGTCGTGGAACAGCGCCGCCACGTACAGCAGTTCCGGGTCCGGCTGGATGCCCAGCGCTGCGGCCTGCAGGCTGCCGAACAGGTACACCCGGCGGGAGTGATGGAAGATCAGGGGCGGAGTGGTGTCACGGATGAGTTCGGTGGCCTCCTGCACGAGCTTGCTGTCAGGGATCTCCACACCGGCGATCTTCTCGGTCATGGCGGTCGCTCCTCGGAAGAAGGGGGATCGATTACGTCTTCACTCTCCGAGAGGGGCAGCCGCCGTGTCCGCTACGGAACGGCCGGGAATCCCTCGAATACGGTCATGACGTCACCGCCCCCGCGGGCCCGGCCGGCGTGCGGGGGCGGGACGCGCGCCCGGTCGTGGCGAAACGCTGCTGGTACCGGGTGGGGGACAGGCCGAGGTGGCGGGCGAAGGCACGCCGCAGGCTCTCGTAGCTCGGGAAACCCGACTTCGCCGCGGCCTCGGTGGCGTTGTGCCCGGCGTCCAGCAGCGCCTTGGCCAGGTCGAAACGGATCAGCTCCACATACCTGCCGGGCGTGGTGTCCAGCTCGGCGCGGAACATCCGGGTCAGATGCCGCGGGCTGACCCGCACACGCGCGGCCAGCGCCTCCAGGCTGTGGTCGGCGGTCGGATCGGCCTGGACGGCCTCCTGCACCAGTCTCAGAACGGGGGTCTTCGGGGCCGGGCCCTGCAGCGAGGCGGAGAACTGCGACTGTCCTCCGGCCCGTTGCATGTGCACCACCAGCGAGCGGGCCACCTGCCGGGCCAGGTCGGGGCCGTGGTCGTGCTCGACCAGGGCGAGCGCCAGATCGATGCCCGCGGTGACACCCGCCGAGGTGTAGGTGTTCCCGTCCTTGACGAAGATGGCGTCCGGTTCCACCCGGGCGGACGGGCAGCGACGGGCCAGCGTGGCGGCGTGCTCCCAGTGGGTCGTGGCACGTCTGCCGTCCAGCAGCCCGGCCTCGGCCAGCACGAAGGCGCCGGTGCACACCGAGGCCACCCGCCCCGCCCGCTCCGCGAGCGTCTTCGCGGCCGCGGCGAGTCCGGGATCGACCGGGGAGCCGGGCAGCAAATCGCCGCCGATCACGAGCAGGGTGCCGAAGACCGTGGCGGCCCGCGCGTCGCCGTCCACCGGCACCCGCAGGCCGATGGACGTGTGCACCGGCTCCCCGCCCACCGAGACAAGACTCAGCCGGTAGCGCGCCCCGAACCGGTTGGCCTCGCTGAACACCTCGGCCGGACCGGACAGATCGAGCATCTTCATGCCGTCGAACACCAAGGCGCCCACGCTGTGTGTGTCCGAGGCGCCCGCGCTGTGTGTGTCCGCCGTCATGTGCCCTCCCGTTCGCCGCCGGCCTTCGCTCGGTCACATTGTCCCTTCGCGCAGACGGTCGACGAACCCTGCTCCCGTTGGACGACGACCATGGCCAGGTCGTCGTCGAGCCGGCCGCCCGTCCAGGCCTGCAGATCGGTGGTGATCCGGTGCAGCAGCTGCTCGGGCCGGTCCTCGGCCCAGGCCGCGGCACGCTCGGCCAGGGGATAGAACACTCCCCGGTCGTCGCGTGCCTCGGTCGCACCGTCGGTGTACAGCAGCATCCGGTCACCGGGCGCGAAGCGGAACGCCGCGGTGGCATACATGCCCCGGGAGATCGTGCCGAGACCGAGCGGCGGCGCGGGCTCGGGCACGACCAGCGCGGTCGCGGCGGCGCCGCCGCGCAGCAGCAGGGGCGGCGGATGCCCGCAACTGATCAGGCTGACCACCCGCCGGTCGTCCGGGATGTCCACGAACACCGCCGTCACGAACCGCTCCCGGGCGTCCTCGCCCGGCTCGGAGAACTCCACCAGACCCCAGCGGACCGCCTCCTCCACGGAGGCCACCAGCTCCGGCAGCGGCAGCTCGCGATGCGCGGCGGCCCGGAAGGCCCCCAGCACGATGGCCGTGTCGCTGATGGAGGCCAGCCCCTTGCCGCGGACGTCCCCGATCACCAGCCGGGTCGACCCACGGGTGCGGGCCACCGCGTACAGATCGCCGCCGACGCATGTGTCGGCCTCGGCACTGCGGTACACCGAGGCCAGGGACACCGGACCGGACCGCGGCGGCAGGGGCCGCAGGAGCACCCGCTGGGCCGCGTCCGACACCCGGCGCGCCCGCGTCAGCTCCTGTGCCCGCCGGCGCCGAAGGAACGTCAGCAACGTCATCAGGGCGCCGACCGCACCCAGCGACAGCAGCTCCACCAGGACGCTCTCGCTCGCCAGCGTGTTCCGATCGACCGACGCGCAGACCAGGGCGAGCACCGCGAGCACGCCGACGACCGCGGTGGTCGCCGGACCGGACCCCATGGCGGTGATCACCACCGCGACGGCCAGCAGATGGGCGAGATGGACGTACGGGGGCAGGAAATGGTCGGCCACCGGGATCGCCACGATCAGCAGCAACGAGCCGGCCGGCCACCACCCCTTCGCGGACACCATGAACCGGCCCCGCAGCTTGTCGGCAATGTCGTTCGTCGGGGTCACCGTGTCCATGGCATGCTCCCGGCCTCGGCACTTCCGGCCAACACTGTCACACGTGGTCGGGTCAACCAAGACAAGACGGCCGGTGATTCCCGCCGGGGACGACGCCGACGCGGCAGGGCCGCACACACGGGCGGCCGGCGAGCCGTGTCGTGGCCCGCCGTCCGCTTCGCTGCGGCACACCCGCTGGGGTGTGCCGGTGCCGGCGCCTACAGACGGATGTCCCGCTGGATCCGCGGCTGCGACGTGGCCACCGTGACGGACTCCGCGCGCGGGGAATGGCCGGGTGCGGACACCACCAGGGTGTGATGACCCGGGCGCAGACCGAGCCGGTAGCGGCCGGCCTCGGTGTAGGTGTGCGCGACCCGCTGCCCGCGCGCGTTGACGACGGTGATCCGAGCCGGGCAGCCGGCGGGGTGGTCGGCGCAGCCGACCGTGCCGTTCACGGGCACCAGGGGTGCGGCGGCGCCGGCGTCCGGGCGTGCGACGGTCGCGGTGGCCGCCGGCTGCGTGGCCCGGCGGCCCCGGCCCGACGGAGCGGCACCCGCGCGGTGCTGCCGGCCGGCACCGGACTGCGGCCGGCCGGACAGGCCGGTGCCGGACGTCACGGTCAGGCCGCGCTGCTCCGCGTAGGCCGCGAGGGCCGTGTCGAGGGCGTCCAGTTCGTGCAGCGCCGTCTGCAGCCGCTGGGCACGCGGCCCCCGAGCGGCGGGCCGCAGCGCCGTCTGCATCTCCCGCACCAGCGGGCCGACACGGCGCCACTCACCCTGAGCGGTGCCGTTGGCCAGATGATGGTCGAGCACGCGCAGGGAACCGGTGAGCGTCTCGGTGATCAGCTGGATGCGCTCGGACAGCGCGGGGGAGAGGTCGATGTCGACATCCGCCGCGGCGGCCAGCGCCCGGGCGTGCGCGGTGGCCGTGTTCAGCAGGGCCATCCGGTGGTGCGGCCCGCGTCCGCGCACCCCCAGCGGCATGCGCACCAGGGGCCGGGAGACCTCCGCGAGCTGGAACAGCGCCACGTCCACGGCCCGCGCCGCGCCCCGCAGCCGCACCGGGCTGTCCGGCCGCTCCCAGCGGGCCGCGACCTGGGTGAGCAGCTTCTGCACGGCCTGGACGTACCCGTGCTCGGCCTCGCGGACGACGGTCCGGGTGGACAGCGGGAAGATCAGTGCCGCGCACGCCGTCGCCACCAGGACACCGATGCCGTTGTCCAGCAGACGCTCGCCGAGCAGATGGTTCATATCGCCGTCCGGCGTGGTCAAGCCGTACATCTGGACCAGCGCAGCGACCAGCCCGACGACCCACAGCGCGTAGGCGCGCTGCATGCCCCAGGCCCCGAAGGACAGACCCAGCACGATGACGGCCAGCGTCCAGTAGATGTGGTCGTGGCCGATCAGACGCAGCAGCAGCACGCCGATCACCGCGCCGACGACGGTGCCGGCCATGCGGTGGCCGAACTTGCGCAGCCGCTCGTGGGTGGTGTTGGTGCCGAACAGCGTGATCATCACGCCGACCAGCCCCCAGTAGAACCGCTGCGGGTCGACGGCCTCGGCGATCGGGCAGACGACGGCGGCGGCCACGCCCGCGTGCAGCGGGGCACGCACGTAGGGGACGACACGCTGCCATCCGCGCTGCGTCCGGGCGGTCAGCGCACGCCGCGTCGGCTCGGCGGAACCCGGGATCCGGTTGTTCTCCAGTGCGACGGCGGCCTGGAACGGCACCGCGGCACGGTCGGCGCAGGTCTGCGAGCCCAGCGTCAGCCAGCTGATCAGCGACTCGGCCAGGGAGTCCAGCAGGTCGGCGACCCGGCGGGCCAGGGCCGCGCACTCGGCGGCCTCGGGGTCGGCGTGCGGATCGCGCAGGATCACCTCGGTCTGCTCGCGGATCGTCTCCACGGCCGGCCGCAGGCAGCCGGCCTCGGCCGGCGGGGTGTCACGGGCCAGCAGCAGTCCCACCGCGAGCGCCTGGCGCAGCTCCTCGGGCGGCGACTGCGCGGCCAGGACCCGCACCGCCTGGGCGATGCCGCGCAGCGCCAGCTCGGCGTCGAACAGGTGGCGGTGCAGCAGCTCGGCCACGACGGGGTCGGTGGCGGCCTCGGGCTGGGCGAGACGCGCGTCGATGGTGACCGTCACCATGTTCAGACGGCGCAGCGAGCGGTTCATCCGGCGCTCGACCCGGTCGATGCGGGCCTCCGGGTCCAGGGCGTCCACCGTGGTGTCCGCCAGCCGCCGGGCCTCCACGACGAACGCCCGCTGCGTGCGCAGCAGATCCTCACGCGGCATCGGGTGGCACAGCAGCAGCCGGGTGATCAGCACCGCCGACGCGGACACCAGCGCCACGGCGAACACCTTGCCCACCATGGCCGGCGGCAGCTGCACGATGATGCCGACCATCAGGCCGTTGAACAGCATCATGCCCGTCAGCAGGGCCATCGGCCCGTACCGTGCCAGCAGGAAGGTGAGGGCGAGCGCCACGACGTCCAGCCCGATCTCCAGGGCGCGGTCGTGGTGCAGCTTCGCGGCCAGCAGGAGCACCGCGCTGTACGGGAACGGCATCCACAGGATGGGCCTGGCCAGCTGGAGCCAGGTGTTGCCGGCCACCGCGAAGGCGCTCATCAGGCCCATCATCCCTGCGGTCATCATGCCGATCATGGCCGGGATGCCGAGCGCCTCGGCCATGCCGTAGCCCACCGCGAGCGAGGTGCACATCGCCACCAGCGTCCGCCAGCCGGCCTGCAGCTGCCCGAGTCCGGGGTCGGTGACCAGCACCCAGTCCCACCACCTGGGCGGACCGGAGACCCGTCGGGGGACTGTGCCGGTGTGCGCGGCCTTCGGCGGACTCGCGCTGGTGCCCGAGCTCGGGGCGGTGGTCTTCCGGGTGTCCTGCCGGGTGGTGTCCGGGCTTGTCAACTGGCCTCCGATACGGGATCCATGGCTTCGGCGAGAGTGGCGACGGACTGGCGGGCGGCGCACACGACGCGCTCGCAGTCCTCGACGGGGGTGGTGTGCAGTGCGCTCAGCAGGGCCGCGGCCATGCGCTGCCGTCCCTGGTCGAGCAGGTGCCGTCCGGCGGGCGTGATGCTGGTCTCGACGGCACGCCGGTCCGCTGTGCAGCGTCGGCGGGTGACCAGGTCACGCTCCTGCAGCTTCTGCAGGATCACGGTGACGCGGGGCTGGACCATGCCGGTGCGGGCAGCGAGTTCGGTGACCCGCAGCGGCGCCGCGGCCAGCGCGTCGAGTACGGACACCTCGCTGTGGCTCAGCCCGAAGTCGGCGGCGCGGAACAGCGCTCGGTTGAGTCTTCCCAGGTCGCGCAGCATGCCGCGGGCAGCGGTCTCGATGCGTCGCTCGTCCGACAGGCCGTCGCCGCCGTCGGAAGGTATATGCATACCACAAATATATAACGCGGCACAGGCAGGTCCGTCCGCGCCCCCGGCGAGGGGACGACGGGGCGGGGCACCACGGGGCGGACCGCGTGCGCGCCGCCCAGGTGTGACCCGGGAGGGAAGTGGTTCAGGCCCGCACGCCGAATGCGGCACCGTCCAGGCGCAGCAACGGCTCGACACGGCGTGCCAGCGGACGCAGCACCGCCAGCGCACCGGTCGGGGTGAGCCGCTCCCGCGGACCGTGCACGCTGAGCGCGGCGACGGCCTCGCCGTCCTCCCGGCGCAGGGGGACCGCCAGGGTGATGATCCCGTCCTCCGCTCCGTCGGCCGACGCCGCCCAGCCGTTCGACCGGATCACCGCCAGGTCGCCCGCCGACGGCAGCGGCACCCCACGCCGGGCCAGCGCCGCGAGCGTCTTCTCGCCGGCCAGCGCGCACAGCAGCCGTCCGGTGGCACTGCTGCACAGGCCGAGCCGGTCGCCCGGCAGCAGGGTGGCACGCAGCGGACGGCCGGGTTCGGCACGCTGGACCACGCGGGCCGTGTCGCCGTCCAGCACGGCGATGCTCACCACCTCACCGCAGGCCCGGGCGGCCTCGGCGAGCAGCGGGGCGGTGCGTTCGCCGACCCCGGCCTGGCGCAGCGCGGTGTGTCCCAGGTGGGCCGGGCGCAGGGTGAGCCGGTAGGAGCCGTCGGGCAGCTGTTCCATCCAGCCGGCGGCCTCGAGCGTGACCAGCTGCCGGTGCACCTCGCCGCGCGAGGATCCGACCGCGCGGGCGAGCGAGGACACGCGGACGGGTTCGTCCGAGCCGGCCAGGAAGTCGAGCAGCGCCAGCGCCTTCATCACGGTGCTCAACGGCCGGGTGGCGCTGTGCGAGGACGCGTCCGCGTCGTCCCTTGTCACTCTGTGCATGGCGCTGACACTGTCCTTCTCTGCGAGCCGCGGGAACTGTAGGCGCTCGCGTGCCGTGCCACAAGACACCTGCCGACGCTTTCTCCGCCGCCGCTCGCCGCGGAAGCCGCCACCGCGGCGGTGCGGGTGGCCGGCGTGGCCGTGGCGGCGGACGAGGCGGAAGCCGGGGAGGACGCCGTCCTCGTCCTGGACGAGTGCTCCGTGGTGCGCTGACTCGGCGTCAGGCTCTGTCTCGAGTGAGGCCGGTGAGTGACTGTCGAGGTGAGCACGTGATCCCTGACGCGGACCCGGCTCCCTGCGCCGCTCGTCGTCTCGTCCCTCTTTGTCGCTGTGCGATGCCGCACGCTCGCCGTGTCTCCCAGCCGGGGGAAGCCGCTGCCCGTGAGGTGTGAGGGGCCATCGGCGAGCAGGGGGAGAGGTGTGTGCCGTGGGTGCGGGTCCATGGCCCCAGAAGCACCTGGCGTCCCACCGCATGCGAGACCGTGGCTCCGGGCGTCCGCCGGGTGCCGGTCATGCCGGTGCGGGTGGGTGTCACCGCGCGCTGTGCAGGACAGGGGCCGTCTGTTCCGCACGTGGCCGTGCCGCCAGGCTCGCCGGGGCCGCCGGGCGACGTCGTGGCGTCCGGTGCCGTGGCGGACAGATGACGATCCGGGCCGGCGCGGGGTGTGCACACCCGGGTGGACGCTTCCGGGCCGGTGGCGACACAGAAGCCCGGCCCGATTACGGCGGGCCGGGATTCTGTGTCCTGTGTGTCATGCGGTTGTCGGGTGGGCTCCGGCCCGATTACGGCGGGCCGGGGTCCGGTGTGTGTCGTGTCGTGTCCGTGGGCTTCGGCGAGCGGGGGTTGTCACTCAGTGGTCGCCCTTGCCGCCGTGGTCGCCGTTGTCGTCGTTGTCGTAGCCGTGGTCGTCGTTGTCGTGGTCGTGGT
>NZ_BNBV01000018.1 GCF_014656135.1 Streptomyces thermodiastaticus | reverse complement strand
ATCATCCCGTCCAACGACCACGGTCCTCGCAACTCCCACAGATCGCGGGTGTTGCGAGGACCGCTAGAACCCAAGGAGCGGGGCCCCTGTGCGTGCCACGGCTCAGTGGCCGAAGCGGAACCGGTCGCGGACGGCTCAGTGGCCGAAGCGGAACCAGTTGACGTTCACGAAGTCGGCCGGCTGGCCGCTGGTGAAGGTGAGATACACGTCGTGGGTGCCGGTCACCGAGGAGATGTTCGCCGGGATCGTCCGCCAGGACTGCCAGCCGCCGGTGTTGCCCACCGCGAAGCTGCCGATGGGCGCGTTGTTCCGGTTGTCCAGGCGGACCTCGACCAGTCCGCTGACCCCGGTCGCGGCACCGCTCGCGACCCGGGCGACGAACTGCGTGGCCGCCGTCGAACCGAAGTTCACGCCCTTGTACAGGGCCCAGTCGCCGTTCGCCAGGGAGCCGAGGTTCTGGCCGCCGTCGGTGTCCGTGGTGGCCTCGGTCTGCACACCGCTCTGGGCGTCGTAGGACTCGGCCTGGATCGGGCTGTAGGCGTCACGGTTCCCGGTGGGCGGGGGAGTGGTGCTGCCCCCGCCACCGGACTGCAGCACCCGCACATAGTCCACGACCATCGGATGGCCGGGCTCGGTGCCGCCGTCCGGGCCGCCGCCGAAGGCGCCCGGGAAGCCGCCGCCCATGGCGACGTTCAGGATGAGGAAGTAGCCGTGCTGGGTGGCGTTCGCCCAGGTCGTCGCGTCCATCTGATCGGCCCTGACGGTGTGGTAGGTGACACCGTCGACCGAGAAGCGCATCTGCTCGGGGCTGGTGGACCGGTCCCACTCCACCGCGTAGGTGTGGAAGCCGGACTGGCAGGTGGAGCCGGGGCAGGAGGTCGAACCGCCGATGCCCGTGGTCTCGTTGCACGGGCCCCCGGGGTTGGTGCCGCAGTGCATCGTGCCCCAGACCGTGTTCAGGCCCTGGACGTTCTCCATGATGTCCAGCTCGCCGATGCCCGGCCAGTTCCAGTAGTTGCCGCGGAAGGGCGAGCCCAGCATCCAGAACGCGGGCCAGTAGCCCTTGGCGGCGGCACCGGTGACGTTCGGCATCTGGATCCGCGCCTCGACGCGCAGCGTGCCGCCGGCCGGGGGCTGGAAGTCGGAACGGACGGTCTCGATGCGGCCCGACGTCCAGTGGCCGGAGGCGTCCCGGCGGGGCGTGATGAGCAGATTGCCGCTGCCGTCCAGGGAGACGTTCTCGGTGGAGGACGTCATCGTCTCGACTTCGCCGGTACCCCAGTTGGCGGCGCCGCCCGGGTAGGAGGTGCCGGTGTCGTACTGCCAGGCCGACGTGTTGACGCCGGAGCCGGCGGGGCCGTCGAAGTCGTCCAGGAAGACCTGGCTCCAGCCCGACGGCGCAGGCGGCGCCGAGGCGACGGCGGACGGTGCGGTGACGGCGGTGGCTCCGGTCGCGAGGCCGAGCGCGGCGACGACCGCGAGCAGTCCCCGTCTGAGGGAGCGACGTCTGTGGTCGGCGTGTGCGCCGCGAGGAACACTCATGGCTGGGTGCCTCTCAGGGGGTGGGGGTGGAAGACGGGGTGTCTGAGAGCGCTCTCACACAGTGTGCGTGGTCAATGTGCTCCCGGGCGCCCGCAGCGTCAAGAGGTGAAGCGGGGAAACTCCGTTGCCTGCTGGTGAGTTCATCCGACGAAGGCGGAGTTCTCCCGGTTGTTCCCCGCGTGCCGCCCCGGCCCCACTAGGCCGACGCCTCCGGCCCGGCCGTACGGATCACGGCACCCTCGTTGCCCGGCCGCACCGGCCGGGCGACGAGGGTGCCGCCGCCGGTACGAGTACTACTGCTGACGGTACGAGTAGACGGTCGTCGCGACCTTGCACACGCCCGGCGGGACGACCTCGACCCGCAGCGTGCCGGTCGTGGTGTCGTAGTCCACGCCCTCCGCCTCGAACGTCCCGCTGCACGCGCTGCGCTGCGGCAGGGCGAACAGACTGGTGACGTGCCCGGTGACCGGGGTGCCGTCCAGCCGGTGCGTCAGGTCCACCTGCAACAGCGGCCGGTCCTCCTCGAACAGCTCCTTCGAGCCGTCGTCGGAGGCGCACAGCAGCCGGGTGTCGTCGACGAAGTCACAGCCCTGGATGTCGCGCACGGGCTTGTCCAGGGTGATCTGCGGGGCCTGCGGCAGGTCACCGCCGGTCTTCGGGGTGGCCGGGTTGAGCAGGGGAGCGGGGAAGACCTGGAGCCGGTCCTGGTCGCCCCACTCGCCCGACACCAGCCACTGACCGTCCGGCGAGACGGCGGCGAAGGAGTTGTTCACCTTCTCGCCCGCGTCGAGCTGGTGGACGTACTCGTACCGCTTCCCGTCCGGAGTGGTGACCGCGAACATCTTGGACGTCGCCGAGTCTGCGCCCTGGTAGGCGTCGAAGACATGGTCCTGGGCGATGTCCGGGTCGCCGATGTGGTTCCAGCCTTTGAGGCGCAGGTCCAGGGGGATGGAGGCGAGTCCCCGGTGCAGCAGCGAGCCGTCCGCCCGGCTGGCCAGCCCCTGGCTGCCGCCCAGCGAGTCGACGTACGCCGTGTCGGTCTCCTGCCACACCGGTTCGGCGGCCGCCGCGGAGGTGGCGGTGCCCAGAGCGACGGCGGCCGACAGTGCGGCGATGGCGAGCAGTTGACGTCTCATCGGGTTCCTGTCGTCGTGGAGGTCATGGGGGTTCGCATCGAATCACGGGGCGGGCGGTCAGGTCACCGGGTGAAGAGGCGTGCGGGGCGGGACGGCCGGATTTTTTCGGCCGCCGGTGACGAGGGGCAGAACGCGGGACTGCGCAAGGGTCACGGAACGTCAAGGCGCCCGCGCATGACTCGACGACGCGTGCCTGGACGGGAACGGCGGCACGGCCTGCCGGAGAAGAAACCGGCACGACGCCCGTGCGAGGGCGACGACGGGTCCAGCAGGCGACCGCGGCGGATCGGTAGGGTGCGGAGGGTGCCGGTGCGGACCGGGCGAGGGCCGTGACGCCCGGCCGGGCGGACACAGCGGGAAGGTGCGAGGGTGAGGCTGACCATTCTGGGCGGCGGCGGTTTCCGCGTGCCGCTGGTGTACGGGGCGTTGCTGGCGGACCGGTCCGAGGGGCGGGTCACCGAGGTCGTCCTGCACGACCTGGACGCCGGCCGGCTGGCCGCGATCGGCCGGGTGCTGAGCGAGCAGGCCGCCGGGGTGCCCGACGCACCCGCCGTACGGACCGTCACCGACCTCGACGAGGCGTTGCGCGGCGCCGACTTCGTGTTCTCCGCGATCCGCGTGGGCGGCCTGGACGGACGGGCCGCCGACGAGCGGGTCGCGCTCGCCGAGGGCGTGCTGGGCCAGGAGACGGTGGGCGCGGGCGGCATCGCCTACGGACTGCGCACCGTGCCGGTCGCCGTCGACATCGCCCGCCGCGTGGCCCGCCTCGCCCCCGACGCCTGGGTCATCAACTTCACCAACCCGGCCGGGCTGGTCACCGAGGCGATGTCCCGTCACCTCCGCGAGCGGGTGATCGGCATCTGCGACTCACCGGTCGGCCTCGGCCGCCGCATCGCGCGGGTGCTCGGTGTGGACCCGAACCGGGCCTGGATCGACTACGTCGGGCTGAACCACCTCGGCTGGGTGCGCGGGCTGCGCGTCGCCGGACGGGACCAGCTGCCGCGCTTGCTGGCCGACCCGGACCTGCTCGGCTCCTTCGAGGAGGGCAGGCTGTTCGGCGCCGAGTGGCTGCGGTCGCTGGGCGCGATCCCCAACGAATACCTGCACTACTACTACTTCAACCGCGAGACGGTCCGCGCCTACCAGCAGGCCGAGAAGACCCGCGGTGCCTTCCTGCGCGACCAGCAGGCCCGTTTCTACGCGGAGGCGAGCAGGCCGGACGTCTCCGCGCTGGACACCTGGAACCGCACCCGCGCCGAACGCGAGGCCACCTACATGGCCGAGAACCGTGAGACGGCCGGCGCGGGGGAGCGGGAGGCGGACGACCTGTCCGGCGGTTACGAGAAGGTGGCGCTCGCGCTGATGCGGGCCATCGCCCGTGACGAGCGGACCACGCTCATCCTCAACGTCCGCAACCATGGCACCCTGTCCGAGCTGGACGCCGATGCCGTGATCGAGGTTCCTTGCCTGGTGGACGCCGATGGTGCGCACCCGGTGGCCGCCGACCCGCTGCCCGGTCACGCCGCCGGACTGGTGTGCGCGGTCAAGGCGGTCGAGCGCGAGGTGCTGACCGCCGCCGAGACGGGCTCCCGCGCGGCGGCGGTGAAGGCCTTCGCACTGCACCCGCTGGTCGACTCGGTCGGCGTGGCCCGGAGGCTGATGGAGGGATACCTCCAGGTGCACCCGGGGCTGGCGTATCTGCGCTAGGTGCCGAGAGCGGCAGCCGGTTCAGAGGCGGGTGGCGCGGAGCACGGCCCGGACGGTCTTGCCGCTCGGAGGGAACGGTACGCAGTCCCAGTGGTCGGCCAGAGCCTCGACGAGCATCAGACCCCGGCCGCCGGGCGTGAGCGCGCCGGCTCCGGCCGCGTCGGTGGCGAGGCGCGGGTGGAGGTCGCCGCGGGCGTCGCTGACCTCCACCCGCAGCACCTGTGACGCCGGGTCCAGTACGAGCGTCAGCCGGAAGCAGCGGCCGGGCACTCGGCCGTGGAGGGCGGCGTTGGCCGCGAGTTCCGCGATCACCACCTCGGCACGTTCCGTGAGAGCCGGCGGGGCGTCCCAGGAGCGGAGCTGTCCCGCTCCGAGCAGACGTGCGAGCCGGGCGCCCCGCCGCGTGGCCGAGAGCAGCTGGGTGAAGGTCCATGGCGATGTGGTGGGCCGTGGGGTGGTGAGGTGCGGGGGAGCGGTTCGGTCCATGACGCCAGCGTGATGCCTGATTCGCCCCGTACACGAGCCCGGCGGCCCGTACGCTGAGTGAGCGTACGAGCGCGGAGCGTGGGAAGTGCGGTACGGCAGCCGCCACGATGTGGGGCGGCCGTGGGGCGCAAGGGACCGCGGAGCCGGCTGAGGAAAGGGGCGGCGGACGGACATGGCCGAGTCGGAAGCGACGACCACGGAGGCCGACATGCGTGCGGTGCCGCTGGGGGAGGGGGAACGGGAACCCCATCCGTCGGACAGTCTGCGGACGTTCGGCGCGTTCGTCCAGGCCCTGCGCGAACACGCGGGATTGAGCAGGGCCGAGCTGGCCGCGATCGTCCAGTTCTCCAAACACACCGTGGAATCGGTGGAGTTGGGGCGCCGCATGCCGGACCAGGCCTTCGTCGAACGGGCAGAGGAGGCCCTGGGCAACACGGGCGCACTCCGCAGGGCGGCACGTCATCTGACGCGGGGCGAGGTGGGGCTGGCTGCTTGGTTCCGGCAGTGGGCACGGCTGGAGCGGCAGGCCGTCAGCCTGTGCACCTACGAGTGCCGGCTGGTGCCGGGGTTGTTGCAGTCGGAGGCGTATGCGCGGGCGGTGTTCGAGGGCACGATCCCGCTGCGGACGGACGAGGAGCTAAAGGCGCAGCTCGCGGCACGGATGGACCGCCAGCGGATGATGCTGGAGAGGCCGACGGTGCCGTTCAGCTTCATCGTCGAGGAGCACGTGTTCCGGCGGCGGTTCGGGGACGCGGAGGCGATGCGGGGCCTGCTGGACCATGTGCTGGAGCGCAGCGCGCCGAGGAACGTGACGTTGCAGGTGGTTCCGTTGGAGGCGGGGTTGCATGCGTGCCTGGACGGGCCGGTGCAGGTGCTTGAGACCCCGGCGGGGCGGCGACTGGCGTACTCCGAAGGGCAGAAGAACGGGCGTCTCATCTCCGACGTGAAAGAGGTGAGTGCCCTCTGCCAGCGCTATGAAACACTGCGCTCGCAGGCCCTGAGCCCGAGGGACTCCAGGGACCTGCTGGAGCGACTGCGAGGAGAACTATGAGCAGCGGTACGAAGGAACTCGCCTGGTTCAAGTCGAGCTACAGCGGCAGCGAGGGTGACAGCTGTGTGGAGGTCGCGTTCGCCGAGCGGGCTGTTCATGTGCGGGACTCGAAGGACGTGTCCCGCTCGCCGTTTGCGGTGGCGCGTGAGGGCTGGGCGCCTTTCGTGAGGTTCGTTGCGGAGGTTTCGGAGGCGTAGCCGAGCGCGGCTCGGTCGATGGAGTGGTTGCCGAGGCCGGGGAAGACCGGCTTCGGCGCCGCCTGGCTCGGAGCGGCTTCGGGGCGTGCTTCGAGCCGGCCTTCTCCTGCTGCCCGGGCGCGACAGCAGCCTTCGGACACGCCCGCTGCAGCACCGATCTCACGGCCGTCATCGCCGAAGCCGTACGCACCCTGGAGAGGTCTCGCTGGGCACGCTCACCGGGGCACCGCTGAAAACGCTCACCGACTCCGCTGAGCGACGCATGGACGCCGTGGCCGGAAATTGAGCCGAACAGCCGAACAGCGTCGCACCTGGCGCGGCGTTTCGGTGACGCCTCCTCACGCGCATGTGAGCGAGGCCGGGCGGCGCATGCCGTGCGGCGGCGCACCGGGGCGTTCGGCCGCCGCAGCGCGAAGCGGCCGAACGCCCCGCCCCCCCGTGTTCCCCCGGTCGGCACCCCCGTTGTGCGCTTCCCCACTCATGAGAGTCACAAGGCCGGTGCCTGATACACCCTCGGCAGGAGAACTTTCCGCCGGCGGCCGTGGGCGTCCGGCACGGACGTGGCACGCATGCGGGAGGGCGTCGCCGTCCGGCGGCCCGGGACGATTGCCTCCTGTCATTCCGTGTGGTCTCGTGGCGACGGTGGTACGGACGTGATGTGAGCGACCACAGAGGCACCACACGGACAGGAACACCGGCAGGAACACGGACAGGGGGCGCAGGGTGACGGGAACGGCCGGCGGGACCGGGCGGCTGCTGGCCGTCAGCGACCTGCATGTCGGCTACGACGACAACCGTGCGCTGGTGGAGCGGATGGTGCCCGAGACGGACGACGACTGGCTGATCGTGGCCGGGGACGTCGCGGAGACCGTGGCCGACATCCGCTGGGCCCTGCAGTTGCTGGCGGGACGCTTCCGCAAGGTGCTGTGGGTGCCGGGCAACCACGAACTGTGGACCCACCCGCGGGACACCGTCACCCTGCGGGGCGTCGCCCGCTACGAGTACCTGGTCGCCCTGTGCCGGGACCTGGGGGTGGTCACCCCCGAGGACCCGTACCCGGTGTGGGAGGGACCCGGCGGGCCGGTGGCCGTGGCCCCGCTGTTCCTGCTGTACGACTACAGCTTTCTGCCGGAGGGCTGCGCCACCGAGGAGGAGGGCCTGGCCCACGCGCACCGCACCGGTGTCGTCTGCACCGACGAGTTCCTGCTGCATCCCGACCCGTACCCGAGCCGGGCGGCATGGTGCCGGGCCCGGGTCGCCGAGACGGAACGCCGGCTTGCCGCCCTGCCCGACGGCCTGCCCACCGTGCTCGTCAACCACTACCCGCTGCACCGGCACCCCACCGACATCCTGCGCTACCCGCAGTTCGCGATGTGGTGCGGCACCCGGCTCACCGACGACTGGCACCGCAGATTCCGGGCGGCGGCCATGGTCTACGGTCATCTGCACATCCCGCGCAGCACCCGCCAGGACGGTGTCCGCTTCGAGGAGGTATCGCTGGGATACCCCCGCGAGTGGCGCAAGAGGCCGCAGCCGCCGAGCGGGCCGCGCCGCATCCTGCCGGCCGAGGACGGTGACCGTGCTGCCTGAACTGCTTCCGAAGACGGTGGTGGCCGTCGAGACGTACGGGGACGACCCGGCCGCCGAGGCGGCGCTGTACCCGGAGGAGGAGGCGGTCGTGGCGCGGGCCGTGGCCAAGCGGCGGCGCGAGTTCGCCGCCGTGCGGGCCTGCGCCCGCCGCGCCATGGAGAAACTCGGAGTGCCGCCGCAGCCGGTGCTGCCGGGGGAGAGGGGCGCGCCCGGCTGGCCGGAGGGCCTGACCGGCAGCATGACCCACTGCGACGGCTACCGCGCCGCCGCCCTGGTCCGCACCACCGACCTGGCCTCGCTCGGCATCGACGCCGAACCCCACGGCCCGCTGCCCGAGGGAGTGCTCGACGCCATCGCCCTGCCCGAGGAGGTCCGCCGGCTGTCCCGGCTCGCCGGGCGGCATCCCGCCGTCCACTGGGACCGGCTGCTGTTCAGTGCCAAGGAGTCCGTCTACAAGGCGTGGTTCCCGCTGACCGGGGCATGGCTCGACTTCTCCGGAGCGGACATCGACCTCGTCCCCGCTCCCGGCACCTGGCGCACCGGCACGCTCCGGGCCCGGCTGACGGTCCCCGGCCCCGTGCTGGGCGGCCGCCGGCAAGGCTGGTTCGAGGGCCGCTGGGCCGTCGGCGAAGGTCACGTGGTCACCGTGGTGACGGTCCCGCACCCGTGAACCCTGCCGCCCGCACCACACATCGGCCCCCGGCACGGTCGGCGGGCGGGCGGACGACCGGGCACGTGACCGACGCGACCCCGGGCCCGGCTTCTGCCCGGGCAGGCCTCGGGCCCGATGTGCCGCTGCCGCCACCGCCGGCTCCCTCGACGGCGACGGCAGCGGCGCCTCACCGTGACACGGCGCCTCGTCGCCGTCCGGCTTGCGTCTGCGGAGCGGCATCCGGCTTCGATCGCGGCACGCCGCGGCCCGGCCGGCGGGCCAGCACGTCCAGCACGGGTGCGGGATCGTCACGGAAGTAGAAGTGCCCGCCGGGGAAACGGTGGACGCGAACGGCTTCGCTGCTGTGCCGTCGCCAGTGCCCGAGCTGCTCGGCGGTGACGCTGTCCGCGTCGCCGCCCAGCACTTCCAGCGGTACCGGAAGCGGTGCGCCTGCTCGGTGACGGTAGTTCTCCAGCATCGTGAGATCGGCACGAAGAGCGGGCACGAACATCGCCCTCAGACCGTCGTCCGCGGCCAACTGCGGCGGGATGCCGCCGTAGTGTTCATCGACGACTGTCATCAGCTCCCCGTCCGGCAGGCCGGACAGCCGAGGGGCACGGCGTGGCAGGTCGGGCGCAGGAAAGGCCGACACGATGAGCCGTTCGGGCAGGGGACGTCCCTGGGCGGCCAATGCGCGGGTCACTTCGTAGGCGATCAGCGCGCCGAGACTGTGCCCGAACAGGTCGTAGGGCGGGACGAACTCCGTTGCGGCGAGCAGTTCGTGCACCACCGTGCGCAGGTCGGTCAGCCCGGGCTCGCCGGCGCGGCTGCCGCGGCCCGGCAGGCACACTCCGTAGACCTGGGTGCCCGGCAGCCGCTGCCCCCAGCGGATGTACTCGCCGGGAAGTCCTCCGGAGTGCGGGAAGCAGTACAGATGACGCTCGGGTGTCTGGGCCGTGGGGGGCCCCGCCAGCCAGGCGTTGCGCCGAACCGTTGCATGAGACGCACCGGAGGGACGGGGACCGGTCATGAGGCGGGAACCTCCTGTGCGGTAACGGGTGCGGCCCCACGCTGGTGCAGCAGTGAGACGAGCGCCGCTGCCGTCTGGGAGCGCAGGACGTCCGAGGCGGCGAGCGGGACGTGGAACGTCGTGGCAGCCCAGGCGGCCAGCTTCGTCGCAGTCAGTGAGTCGCCTCCGAGGTCGAAGAAGTTGTCCTCGGGGTCGATGTCGGGGTACCCCAGCGCCTGGGCGAACGCGGTGAGTACCGTGTCGAGCACGGACGGGCGGCCGGACGCCGGAGGTACCGGCCGAGCGGCGCCGGCGTCCGGCCGCGGTACGGCCGGGGCAGGGCCGAAGACGGCCGGTGTGGAACACGGGGCTGCTGCGGTGGGCCTGTCGCCGGCGCCAGAGCCGGGAGGCGGTGGCACCAGATGGTGGCGCTTGTCGAACGGGTAGGTCGGCAGAGGGATCCGGCGCCTGGGCCGGTGGCCGTGCAGCGCGGCGAAATCCGGCCGTGCCCCGCGTGTCCACACCTCCCCGACACCGGTCAGAAGCACCACCGTCTCGGACACCTGCTCCGCCGGGTGCGGAGCGAGATGGACGACGGCCTGCTTCCCGTCGTACCGCGGATGCTGGCGTGCCAGAGTGGCCAGGGTCCGCCCCGGCCCGACATCCACGAGGACCCGGTCCGGAGTGGAGAGAAGGACGTCGAGCACCTCGCCGAATCTGACGGTCCGGCGCAGATGCCGGACCCAGTACTCCACCGTGCGGATCTTCTCGGGGTCCGCCCACGACCCGGTCGTGTCCGACAGCACCGGCACCGTCGGCCGTTCCCGAGGCACTGTACCGATCACCTCGGCGAAACGGCCGGCTATCGGCTCGACGAGCGGGGAGTGGCCCGCCGTGGCGATCCGCAGGACCCTCGCCTCGATGCCGCGTGCTGTCAGTTCCTCCGTGAACCGGGCCACGGAAGGGGCCGGGCCGGTTACGGTGCACTGACCCGGGCCGTTCACCGCGCCGATCGTGACGTCGCCCGGCAACAGCCGTACGACGTCCTCCTCCGGCAGACGCACGGCGGCCATCGCTCCGGCGGGCACGGTCCCGAGCAGCCGTCCCCGTTCGGCGACCAGCCGGGCCGCATCCACAGGGGAGAACACCCCGGCCACGCAGGCGGCGGCGTACGCGCCGAGGCTGTGCCCGGTGACCGCACTGGGCCGCAGCGCCCACGATGCCAGCAGCCGGGCGGTGGCGTACTGCACCGCGAAGACGGCCGGCTGACCGACGTCGATGGTCGCCAGCTTCTCGGCCGCGGCCGGCCGATCCTGCTCCGTGCGGGGATACAGCACCTCCCGCAGATCGAGCCCGACGTGACCCGCGACCGCTTCGGCCACCTCGTCCAGATGCCGCCGGAATGCGGGCTCGCCGTCGTACAACGCGGCGGTCATGCCGACATGCTGACCACCCTGACCGGGAAACAGAAACACCTGTTCGGCGTCGGACGGAGCGCCGGCCCTTGCGGTCCGGGTCCCGGTACGCAGCGCGGACACCGCCTCCTGCGTGTCGCCGGCGACCACGAACCTGCGGTGGATGTGATGGGTACGGCCGGTCTGCAGGGTCCACGCCGCGTCGGCCAGATGCGTCTGCGGACGGGTCGCCAGATGATCGGCCAGACGCCGGGCCGCGGCGTCTGCGGCCTCGGGAGTCCGGCCGGACACCATCAGCAGCTGCGGGCGGTCGACCGGGGCGGACGTCTCGGACGGCGGTGCCTGTTCCAGCACCACATGAGCGTTGGTCCCGCCGACACCCAGCGCGTTGACCCCGGCGATCCGGGGGCCGTCCGTGGGCCACGCGCGTGTGCTGCCGCTGACCTCGAAAACGGAGGAGAAGTCGATGTCCGGGTTCGGCCGCCGGTAGTGCAGTGTGGCCGGCACGACGCCGTGCTCCACGCAGAGGACCGCTTTGATGAATCCGGCCACGCCAGCGGCCGCGTCGGCATGCCCGATGTTCGTCTTCACGGAGCCCAGCAGACAAGGGCCGTGCCGTTTCGTTCCAGGCCCGAAGGCCCGTGCGAGTGCGGCCACTTCGATGGGGTCACCGAGCGCTGTACCCGTGCCGTGCGCCTCCACGTAGCCCACCTGGTCGGGATCGACACCGGCGACCTCGAGCGCAGCGCGGATCACCTCTGCCTGACCGACCACGCTCGGGGCGGTGAAACCCGCCTTGTGCCGACCGTCGTTGTTCACCGCGGAACCGCGGATCACCGCGTGCACATGGTCGCCGTCGGCCAGCGCATCGGACAAGGGGCGCAGGACGACCACGCCCACAGCACTGGCCCCGACCGTTCCGTCGCTGTCGGCGTCGAACGCGCGGCAGTGGCCGTCGGCCGAGACGATGCCGCCCGGGGTGTAGCGCATACGGGGCAGGTACGGGACCACACTCGCACCGCCGGCGAGTGCCAGATCGCATTCGCCGTTCAACAGCGCCTGCACGGCCAGGTGCACGGCCACCAGAGAGGTCGAGCAGGCCGTCTGCACGGTCAGCGCCGGTCCTGTCAGGTTCAGGTGGTAGGCGATGCGGGTGCCGGCGAAGTCGGGTGCGGTGGCCTGCCGCAGCCGCCATTCGTCGAGGAACGGCAGCTCGTCGATCCGGGCGCGTACGGCCTCGGCGTACCCGTTGTTCCCGGCGCCGACGAAGACACCGGTCACGGGGCGGTCCGGGCCGCCGTGTCCGGCCCGTTCGAGTGCCTCGTGGGCGCATTCCAACAGCAGGCGCTGCTGTGGGTCGGTGATGAGTGCATCGTGTGCCGACAGGCCGAAGTAGGCCGCGTCGAAGTCGCCGGCTCCTTCCAGCACGCCGTAGGCGGGTACGTACTCGGGGTGCTCCGGGTCGGCCTGATCGGGCAGTGCGGAGATGGTCTCCCGGCCGGCGCACAGGTTCTCCCAGAAGCTTTCCACGCTCGGAGCACCGGGGAACCGGCCGGCCATGCCTACCACGGCGACCAGGGCGTCCTGGTCTTCTGGCTGGTCGTGTGTCATCGCGAGTCCTTGACGGGATGTGTCGGGGCCAGGGACAGGGGTGCCGGGGCCGCGGTGCCCAGGGCACCGAAGACGAACAGGGCGGCAGATGTGAGCTGCAGGGTGGCCAGCCCCCAGAACGCAGGTGTCAGCCCCGCGTGCTCGGCGACCGTGCCGGACAGCACCCAGCCCGCAGTGCCTCCGGCCAGCGTCAGTGCGGTCGCGACGGTGAGCGTCTCGGGCCGTCGGCTCTCCGGGATACGCAGCAGCCGGACGGTGGCCACCGGCGCGGATGAGAGGCCGTTGAAGAAGCTGACGCACACCAGCAGACAGAACAAGTACGGCAGGCCGAGGGGCAGGGCCAGAGCGAGGAATCCGACGCCCAGGGCCACGCGGCCGGTGAGAGCGAGCACACGGGCGGGCACCTTGCGCGCCAGCCGCCCGGCCAGCAGCGTGCCCGTCAGCGCGCCACCGCCGAAGGAGGTCAGCAGGGCACCGGCCACGACGGAGGAGCCCTCTCCGCGTGAGACGGCGATCACCGGCAGCAGGGCGAACAGTGCCTGCCAGGCCATCTCCCCGAGCGCCAGGGCCGCCGACCAGCTGCCCAGCAGACGGTCCCGCAGCAGCAGCCGGATCCCGGCCGCCGGGGAGCGGCGTCCCGTGGCCGGTGCGGTCCGGCCCATGTGCGGTGGCAGGCACAGGCGGAGCAGCACGGCCGAACAGACGAAGGACACCGCGTCCATGATCAGTACCGTCGGTGCGCCGAACAGGGAGGTCAGCGCACCCCCGAGCAGGGGGCCCAGCAGTACGCTGAGCCGGGTCGCGCTCTGCAGCGTGGCGTTGGCTCGGGCGAGCAGGTGCTCGTCCTCACCCACGACGCCCGGCAGGAGCGCCTGTTGACTGGCGGTGTACGGGGCGTAGAAGGCGCCGATCGCGAACATCACCACCGCGAAGGTGGCCGTGTTCAGACAGTCCAGGTAGTACAGCGCCGGCAGGAGCGCCACGAGCGGGCCGCGGACGGTGTCGCCGAGAAGCATGACGCGGCGCGGGCCGAGCCGGCCGGTCCAGGCGGCCCCGAAGAAGCCGAACACCGCGATCGCAGCCAGCTGCGCCGCCATGACAAGACCCATGTCACTGGAGGATCCGGTCAGTTGCAGCACGAGCCAGGGCATGGCGACGGCGCTGAGCTGGGTGCCGAGCATCGAGGTCGTCTCGGCCGCGAAGAGCACGCGCAGGGTCCGGTTGTGCCGGATCCCGGATGCGGTCCCGGTCCGGAAGGCGGGTGTGGTTCCGTTGGTCATGATCGGGCATCTCCTGCCGTGCCGGGCCGGCGACGGACGCGCCGGGGTGTGCGGCTTGACCGCACCGGACGGCGGACTCCGGTGCCGGTGGCGGGGGCGTCCGGTCGGCGTGCGTCGTCGAGAGCCTGCGCCAGCGCCGCGACCGTCGGGTGTTCGAAGAGGGTGGTGATGGGCAGTTCCCGGCCGAAGGCGGAGGCGATCTGGCTGTGCAGCTTGGCCAGCGTGAGGGAGTTGCCCCCGAGGTCGAAGAAGTTGTCATGGATGGAGACCGCGGGGAGCTGCAGCACCTCCGACCAGAGCGCGGCGACCCGCCGCTCGGTGTCGTTGCCCGGTGCCACATGGCCGGCCGCCCCGACCAGGTCGGCACGCTCGGGCCGTGGCAGTGCCGCGAGGTCGATCTTGCCACTGGTGGTCAGCGGCAGAGCCGGCAGGACGACGACGGCGTCCGGCACCATGAAAGCGGGCAGTTCCGTCCGCGCCCGGCGCAGCAGCTCGGCGCTGTCGGGGGTGTGGCCGTCCTGCGGCGTCACATAGGCGACGAGGGCCGGTGTGCGCTGCGGGTCGCCGGTCACGGCGGCCTGGGCGACCTCGGGTTGTCGCAGCAGGAAGTGTTCGATCTCCCCCAGTTCGATGCGGTGACCGCGGATCTTGAGCTGCCGGTCGGCCCGGCCCAGATACTCGACGGTGCCGTCGGCCAGCCGGCGTCCGAGGTCTCCGGTGCGATAGACCCGCAACGACCGGCCGTCCAGCTCGATCGTGCAGAACCGGTCCGCCGTCAGCTCGGGACGTCGCAGGTAGCCTGCGGCGAGGCTGTCACCGGCCAGGTGGATCTCGCCGGTGGTGCCGAGCGGGCACCGCCGCCCGGCCGCATCGAGGACCAGCATCCGCACACCGGGGAGAGGCCGGCCGATGCAGTTCAGCGGAGCGTTCCCCGGTTCGTCGACGATGTGCTCAGAAGCGGCCACGGTGTTCTCCGTGGGCCCGTAGGAGTTGAGGATGCGGTACGGCAGCTGTGTGGGCGGACGCTGGGAGAGCGGCGACCCGCCGATGCCCAGCCAGCGCAGCGAGCGCGGGACGGTGGTGCCGCTGCTCCACATGGCCTCGGCCAGCGCGGTGGCGCAGAACGCCACGGTGGCGCCCTTGCGGTCCAGCCATTCGCCGAGCGTGGAGGCAACCACAGGCTCCTCGTGGGGGATCAGGCAGGCGCCATGGACCAGGGCCTGCCAGACCTCCATCTGGGAGGAGTCGAAGGCAACGCTCAGCAGATGTGTGCAGCGGTCCTCGGGGCTGATGCCCTGCGTGTTCCCCGCCGAGCGCACCAGGTTGGCAAGGCCGCCGTGCCGCACGACGACACCTTTGGGGGTTCCGGTGGTGCCGGAGGTGTAGATGACGTAGGCAGGGGCGTCCGGGGACCAGCCAGGTTCGTCCTCCGTGCCGCTCGGCTCCGCGGCTTGCCTTCCGTCCGTGACGTCGATGAACGTGGCCCGGCCGGTGGACGCCGGTACGGCTCCGCTGTGGGTGAGCACCACGCTCGCTCGTACGTCGTCCAGCACGAACCGCTGCCGAGCCGTCGGCCAGGACGGGTCGAGCGGGCAGAACGCGGCGCCGGCGAACCAGGCCGCCAGCATGCCGACGACGAAATCCTCGCCGCGCGGCAGGACGAGAGCGACCGTGGGCTCGTCGGCCGGAAGGTGCGGACGGACCGTTCCGGCCAGCGAGCGGGCCCGGGCGACCAACGCCCGGTAACTGAGTTCACCCCGGCTGCTTCGGATCGCCGTGGCGTCCGGACGGGTGCGGGCCTGCCGCAGCACCAGCTCCGGCACGGTCGTCGCGGGGCCCGGCCGCGGTCCCTGTTCCCACGCACGGATCCGTTCGAGCCGCTCGCGCGACATCATATCCAGGGCGGTGACGGGAGCATCGAGACCGGTGGGAAGCTGCGCCAAGAGCGTGGCCAGGGTGTCGGCCAGCTGCTCCACGTCGTCCCGCCGGACCAGGCCGCCGTGGTAAGCCATGTGGCCGCGCAGTTCGCCGCCGTCGAGGACGAGCGCGACGGTCAGCCCCAGCTTTCCGGTGTAGGCCGCACCGCTACCGTCGATCTCGACGGCGTGCAGGACACGTCCACCGATCGTCGGCGGGTGTGCTGCCGCCGTGCTGAACGCCAGTGAGACGTCGCAGAACGGAGTGCGACCGGGCCTGCGAGGCGGGTTGATCCGGTCGACGACGTCCTCGAAGGGCGCCTCGCCGTGCGCGAAGGCCTCCAGTGTCGCGTCCCGCATCGCCTCCAGCGCCTGGCGGACGGTGGTGTCCGGCCGCAGCCGGGAACGCAGCGCCACCATGTTCAGACACGGGCCGAACACGTCCGTGAGCCCGTTGTGGCTCCGGTTGGTCATCGGGCTGCTGAACACCACGTCGTCCGAGCGGGTGCGGTGGTGCAACAGGAGCGCCAGTGCCGTGGCCGCCGTCATGAACGGGGAGATGCCATGCCGCTCGTGGAGGGCGCGCAGGCGTTCGCCCACACCCGCGGGCACCGGGATCCTGACCACTCCGTGCGGTTCCGGTTCCTCGGGCTGCGGCAGGTCGACGTACGCCGGTGCCCCGCTGAGCCGTTCCTGCCAGTGTGCGAGGTCGGCCTCGTGGCGTGCGCCGCCGCGGGCGGTCTCCTGGGCGCGCACGAAGTCCCGGTACTGAGCCGGCCGCTCACCGTCGGCCAGTTCCCTCAGACACGCGGCGATGGCATCCGCCAGACCGGCCGCGTCGGCGGCACCGACGCGGTCACCCTGGTAGGAGAGCACGGCCGTCAGCTCGCCGTCCTGTTCGACCACGGTCACCGTGATGCCGAACTTCGTGTCTCGGCACCACAACGACTCGGGGAACACCGGGCGCAGGACGGCCCCGCCCAGTACGGCGTGCCTGCCGTCGCGCCGGCTCATGTTGAGCACGACGTCGCTGTACGGCGGCCCGCCGGCCGCGTGGTCCGGACGCAGCCGCGCCACCACTTCGTCGAAGGGGGTCCGGGCGTGTTCGAGGGCGTCCAGCACCTCCTCGCGCATGACGCGCAGCACCTCGAGCACACTGCTCTGCGCGGTGGCCCGGGACCGCAGGACGACGTGGTTGAGGCAGGGACCCAGCAGATCGGCGATGCCGCGGTCACGGACGCTCGCAGGGACGCCGAAGGTCACGCGTGGCAGGCCGCTCCACCGGTGCAGAGCCGTGGCCAGTGCCGCCGCCATGAGCATGAACCAGCTCGCGCCGTACTCGTCCATGACCGGCCGCAGTCGGCCGAGCAGCCCCGGGGGCAGCGCCACCCGGATCGCCCCGTCGGCTTCCGCCCGCCGCGGCGCGGGCAGCTCCAGTCCGGTCGGCCAGCCGTCCAGCCGCTCGCACCAGAAGTCGAGGTCGGAAGCGCGGTGAACGCTGTCCGAGCGTTCCAGGGCGGCCGTGTACTGCCGGTACTGGAGAGCGGGCGGTTCGGACGGCACCCCTGCGAGGCTGTCCCGGAAGCAGCGTTCGAGTTCACGCAGCAGGACGGGCACGGACTCACCGTCCACGACGAGATGGTGCAGGCTCAGCATGAAGGCCTGGCCGCGCTGCCCGCAGTCTGCGACGGCTGCCCGCAGCAGTCGTCCGCCGGCCAGGTCGAAGGGGCGGCCGGCGGCCTCCTCGAGCCATCGTGCCGCCACGTGCGCCGGCTCCTCGCCGTCGCCCGGGACGCACACCTCCAACCGGGGGCGCCACGGCTCCTGGACGACCTGGCGCACGGTTCCGCCCCGGACGCGGAACGCCGTACGCAGGATCTCGTGACCGTCGACCAGGCGCGCCAGAGCGTCCTCCAGGACCGCCGTGTCCAGGCGGCCGTCGACGGTCCAGCCCAGGGAGACGTTCGCGGGCGACCCCTGACCGTACTGCTCCGACAGCCATACACGGCGCTGGAAGGCGCTCGCGGCCGGCGGCTCGTGGGATGCGAGCGGAGCCGCCTCCACGACGGCCGTCGAGGCCCTGCGGCCTGAGGCGGCGTCTTCCGCGGCCGGTGCTGCGGGGACGGTACCGGGAGAGGACGGTGCGACGAGGGAGCGCGCGGTCGCGCCGTCCGGAAAGCGCCCCGTGGCACGGTCGACCGCGTCGGCCAGGTCACCCAGTCTCGGCGTCTCGAACAGCGTCTTGATCGGCAGGTCCGCACCGAACCGTTCGGCGATCTCCCCGATGAGCCGCACCGCCAGCATGGAGTGCCCGCCCAGCGCGAAGAACGAGTCGTCCTCGCTCACCGACACCACCCCGAGCAGATCGCGCCATATGGCCGCCAGCTCGGCTGCGGTTCCCGTCCGGGGCTCGTGCCGGACCGAAACGGCCCGCGCCGCGGTCTGCGTACGCAGCCGCGCCACGTCGACCTTGCCGTTGACCGTCAGCGGGATGTCGGCCACGACGTGGAACAGCGAGGGCAGCATGTACGACGGCAGTCGGCGCGCCAGGTGGCTGCGCAGCTCGCTCGCGCTCAGTGCCATGCCGCTCTGCACCACCGCGACGAGCCGGTCGTCCTCCGTATAGACGACGGCGTCAGAGACGTCCGGGTGCTCGCACAGGCACGTCTGCACCTCTCCGGGTTCGATGCGGTACCCCCGAAGCTGTATCTGGGAGTCGGCGCGCCCGACGAACCGCAGGCTGCCGTCGTGCAGACGGGCGGCGAGGTCCCCGGTGCGGAAGAGGGTGCCGTCCCCGAAGGGCGATGGCACGAAACGCTCGGCAGTCAGTTCCGGACGGTTGAGATAGCCCGTGGCGACACCGTCGCCGCCGACGTAGATCTCGCCGACGGCACCGACGGGCAGCAGTCGGCGGCCGGTGTGCCGGTCCAGCAGGTGCAGACGTGTCGTCGGGATCGGCAGGCCCACGACGCTCGTGTCCGTCTCCATGTCGTCCCGGGAGACGGTACGGACGCTCGCGTGCACGGTGGTCTCCGTGATGCCGTACATGTTGACGAGCCGCACGTGCGGGAAGCGTTCCGACCACTCGGTCAGCATCGCCGGCCGCAGCGCCTCACCACCGAAGATCACATAGCGCAGCCCGGCCAGTCCGTCCGGTGCCGTGGGGCGCATGCCGAGAAGCCTGCGGAAGGCGCTGGGAGTCTGGTTCAGCACGGTGACTCGCTCGCGCTGGAGCAGGTCGAAGAAGAGAGCGGGATCCCGGGTCTCGTCCTCGGAGACGAGGACGACCCGACCGCCGTACACCAGACCGCCGAACAACTCCCACACCGAGAAGTCGAAGGCGTACGAGTGGAACATGGTCCATACGTCCTGCGGTCCGAAGGCGAACGGCAGCCGGTCGTTGACGAGCAGCCGCACCAGGTTGCGGTGGGTGAGCACGACACCCTTGGGCCGGCCGGTGGTGCCCGAGGTGTAGATGCAGTAGGCGGGCGAGTCGAGGGTGACCGACGGAAGCGGTGGCCCGGTACGGCGCTTGGCCGGGTCGAGCAGTTCGTCCAGGGCGAGGACACGCATGCCGATGCCGTGGCCGTCCGCCGCGGGCGACGGTGCGAGCGCGACCCGGACCCCCGAGTCGGTGAGGATGAACTCCCGGCGTTCGTCGGGAACGGCTGGATCGATGGGGAGATAGGCGGCGCCGGCCATGAGGGTGCCCAGGATCGCCCGCACCTGGTCGGCGCCCCGGGGGAACAGCAGGGCGACCAGTTCTCCGGGACGTACGCCCGCTGCGATCAGGCCGCGGGCGACCGCCTCCGCGTCGGTCAGCAGATCGCCGTAGCGTACCGACGTGGCACCGTCGGTGAGCGCCACGTCCTCGGGACGGGCATCGGCCCGCCGGCGGATCAGGT
The DNA here is from genome assembly GCF_014656135.1 of Streptomyces thermodiastaticus. Classification (GTDB taxonomy): domain Bacteria; phylum Actinomycetota; class Actinomycetes; order Streptomycetales; family Streptomycetaceae; genus Streptomyces; species Streptomyces thermodiastaticus. The sequence goes on along the minus strand of NZ_BNBV01000018.1, from coordinate 111,171 downwards.
CGTGGACGGGCGTTGCCTCGTAGGCGGCCTCGGTGGCGTTCCACACGTGCACCTGGAGATGACGCTCGTGCTCCGAGAGGTAGTCGTGTTCGGACACGCTCGTGTCCGGCCTCGTCGTCAGCAGACGCAGCGCCGTCACATAATGCCGGGCCATCGCCGTGATCTGGTCATGGTCGAAGTACCGGCCGTTGTAGACGAGATGGCCGCGGTGACCGTCGCCGTCCGGCTGCAGGCACAGATGCAGGTCGTACTTGCCCCGGCCGCCGCCGGTGTCCACGGGGTGTGCCACGGTGCCCTCTGGGCCGGGCAGGCCGGCCGCAGCGGGCAGGTAGCTGTACAGGACGTCGAAGAGTGCCGTGCGGCTCATGTCCTTGGACGGGTCGACCAGCCGGACCAGTTCGTCGAAGGGCGCGCGGTCGTGGGCCCGCGCGTGTGCCGTCTCGGCGGCGGTGTGCTCGACGAGTTCGGCGAACGTGAGATCCGCACGTGGACGCAGGCGCACCGGCAGCAGATTGCCCAGCGGTCCGACGACATGCCGGTCCTGTTCCCGCCGTCCGGGGTGGGACAGGCCCAGCACCATGTCGTCCTGGCCGGAGTACCACTGGAGCACGGCGGCGAACGCGGCGAGGAGCAGGTCCGGCAGCTCGGCGCCGAGCCGGTCGGCGGCCTGGCGCAGCCCGACGTCGGCCGGCACGGCGAAGGACACGGATCGTTCCTCGTAGACGTGTACGGCGTCGCGTTGCCGGCGCTCGGGCAGGCGCAGCGGGTCGGTGGGCGGCTGCAGCACGGCTGCCCGGGCGGCCAGGTGCGCCTGGCGGGTGTCCTCGTCGTCGGCCTGAAGCCAGGCCCGGTAGCTGGTGGGCAGCGGTGTGCCTTCCTCCGGCCCGGCCAGGACCTGCCGGGCGATCTCCTCCAGCGACGCCCGGTCCACCACGGCCTGGTGCCCGCACAGGGCTATCCAGCCGCCGGGAGATGTCGCGCCGGGCAGGACGGCGATCCGCAGCAGAGGCCCTTCGCTCAGGTCGAACGGCCTGCGGGCCCAGGCGGTCAGGGCCTCGGGGACGTGGTCACCGTCTTCGCAGATCACCGCGGCAGGCAGCCACTCCGGCTCGACAGGCATGTCGGGCTGCACCCGTTGGACGAGCCGGCCGTCCAGTTCCACGAGCTGGGTGCGCAGCGCCTCATGGGCGCGGACGACGGCGGTGACGCGGTTCGCCAGGTCCGCCGGACGGGGCAGGGCTTCCAGCCGGAGGTAGAGCGGCAGGTTGTGGTAGGTGGGTGCTCCGGGATAGAGCTGGCCGTTCTCGAACCGGTCGACGAACCACATGCGCTCCTGATGCGCGGAGGCCGGGCAGGCGCTGCCGGCGGACGACCGGCCGGACACCGCAGCATCGCCGGATGCCTCCCGGTAGTGCATGTCGAGCTCCTTGAGCAGGATGGCCTCGCACTCGCCGTCCCACAGCAGGTGGTGCAGGCACAGGAACAGCACCTGCCCTGCCGGGCCGAGTTCGATCAGCGCGCCGGTCAGCAGTCGTCCCGAGGACAGGTCGAACGGCTCATGGGCCGCGGTGTGCATCCACTCCTGCAGGGCCGCCTCTGGATCAGGCCGGTCGCCCAGCTCCACCCGCTCGATCCGGGGGACCCACGGTGCGCGCACGGTCTGCATGAGTTCGCCGTCGACCTCGACGAAAGCGGTACGCAGGATCTCGTGCCGTGCGATCACCGAGGCCAGCGCGCGGCTGACCCCCTCGGCATCCAGAGGCTGCTCGACACGCCAGGCGAGCGGCACGTTGTAGACAGCCGGGTCACCGGTGACGCGCTGGGCCAGCCAGATGCGGCGCTGGAAGCTGGACGCCGGGAAGGTGTCCTCGGTGGCGGGACCGTGTGCCGCCGACGGGGTGTCCGGGCAGGACAGGGCAGGAGGCGCCGTGGACGGCGATGCCGTGGACGGGCGAGCGGTGGTTGCGGCGCGGCCGGGAGCGGTCCGGGGCAGCGCGTGTGCGGTGAAGTCCGCGAGCCGTGGATGGTCGAAGAGCAGGCGGATGGTTGCCACCGAATCCGAGAAGCGGCTGTTCACCGCGTCGACCAGCACCTCCGCCAGCAAGGAGTGCCCGCCCAGCTCGAAGAACGAGTCCTCCGAGCCGACCGGCCCGGTCCCGAGAACCGACTGCCAGACCTCGGCCATCTCCGCCACACGGCCGTCCGCATCGGCCCCATGTGCCGTGGTCGGCCCGTCGGCGGCCGTGTTCCGTGTGGCATCGCTCGCGACAGCCGGGGCGGCGGCCAGCACGCCGGCGATACCCGCCAGCGGATCGTCCGCGATCGCGCGCAGCACGTCCAGGTAGTCGTCGGCCATGGCTCGCATCGTCGTCGCGCCCAGCGAGCCCGCGGGGTCCTTCCACAGCAGGTGCGTGCCGCAGCTGTCCTCACGGACCATGAGCGCGAGCCGGAAACCGGCGGTGCTCTCCATGTCCAGCAGACTCAGCCGCGCCTCGGCCCCGTCGTGCCGCAGCCGTACGTCGTGCACGTCGACGTCGTCGCGCAGCCCGGCATGCCAGTACTGGAACACCGTCTGATGGGTGCGCCGCTGCGCGTCGGGTCCGGTCAGTCCGGCGGCCCTCATGATGGCGGGAAGCGGCAGATCACCGTGTGCGAGAGCCTCCTTGACCCGCCTGCGCACCCTGCCGAGCAGGCCGGCGTAGGAGTCGTCGTCCCGCACGGGGACACGGATCGGCAGGGCGTTGACGAAGTACCCCACGCGCCGGTCCAGTCCGGGCAGGCAGCGACCGTGGTACGGCAGGAACGACAGCACCTCCGACGAGCCGCTGTGGCGGCGCAGCAGTGCGACGTAAGCGCCCATCAGCACGGTGACGAAGGACATTCCCAGCTCGGTGGCACGAGCCCGCAGGGCCGAAGCAAGGTCCGCCGGCACCATGTCGCTGACGACCGTGTACCCGGACTCCTCCGGACCGGCCGGCAACGCGAAGCCACCACCGTCACCCAGGGCCGTCTTCCAGTAGAGGCGGTGTTCCTCTCCGGACGGGCCCGAGGCGAGTTCGCGTGAGTGCGCGGCGAACGCCGCGAGGGCCGGGGCCTGGTCCTCGTGCGGTACGGCCTCGCCACGGTAGGCGGTGCGCAGCGCGTCGAGGAGCAGCAGGATGGAGGCGCCGTCGTACACCAGATGGTGCACGGCGATCAGGAGCACCGTGTAGTCCGGGCCGTCGATGAGGTCCACGCGTGCCAGCGGGCCGGTGTGCAGATCGAACGGCTGCTGCCAGGTCGTGCGGATCGCGGTGTCCCGGTCCAGCTCGGTGCGGACGCGGCGGACCGGAATCCCGGGAGCGTCCGACCAGTCGAGTACGGGCCCTTGCGAGCCCGCACGTACGCGTCCCCGCAGCTGCGGGAAGCGCTCCCCGACCGCGGCGACCGCTCGGCGGAGGCGTTCGACGTCCAGACTGCCACGTACCTGGAAGGGGGTGGGGATGATGTGACTCCACTGTCCGGGATCCAGTTTCCAGGCGACCCACATCGCCTCTTGGCCGACGGACAGTGGAACGCACTGCGTGTGGTCGTTCATACGGTGGTCTCCTGTGAGCGGTCGGCACGAGCCGGGCGAGGCGCGCTGTCGGGCGTGAGGAAGCCGAACGAGGTCCTGGACATCCACGCGTCGGCGACCGCGGCGACATCCGGTGCCGGCGGGGCTTCCAGCCGGCTGCGCAGATCGCGGATCCGCTGGCGGGCGGCGGTGCAGAAGATGTCGGCCAGGGGCTGGGCGCTGTCGTCGCCGGACGCCGACATGGTCGAGGCACGTGCCAGGGTGAGCGACATGCCGAGCAGTTCCCTGGCGATGCCCGCCAGGAGGATCAGCGTGCGTTCTTCCTCGGCGAGTTCCTCACGGTCGGGATGGCGCCGTGCCAGTTCGAGACAGGTACGTCCGAAGTCCCGTGTCCCTTCCGCGGCCGCATGCAGGTGTGCGAGGTTACGGGGGGTGAGCACGGCACCCGAGGTGTCCAGGGGGACATCGTTGTCACGCAGGAGTTCGTCGGCGTGTTCCGGCTCCGGGTAGTAGTAGGACAGGATCGACAGACGCCCGATCCAGTTGTCTATCTGGAAGTCGACACCGCCGGAGATCCGCAGGTTGCGCAGATCGCGGAGGAACCGTTCCAGGGGAACGGGCGGTGCGCCGCGCAGCCGCTTGCTGCCCGCCGTCTCGTACCCCTCCGCCGCCAGCAGGGACATGGCGCGTTCGGCGATGCCCCAGGAGAGCAGCGAAGAGGCGTTCTTCACAGCGTTCTGCTCGAACCTCAGGTTGAGGTTCCTGCCCTGGTCCTCCGGGAGCAGGCACCACTGGGCCATGGTCTCGATCGCGAACGTCTCCGCCAGGCTGTCGGCCAGACGCCTGCGTACCTCGTCGTACTTGGACAGCGGTCGTCCGTCGATGACACGCCGGGCTGCGAACTCCCGCATCCAGTCCACGGACAGCCTGGCCACGGCAAGTGCGGGTGCCGCGATCAGGTGCATCCGTCCACGGCCGACCAGGCGCGCCGTCGCAGGCGTCGTCCGGACGACGTGTCCGGCGTCGCGTTCGACGAGCATGTGGTGGCCGGCGACCCGTACGTCGCGGAATTCGAGCCAGCCGTTCGGGAATCCCCTGATACCCATGTAGGTGTGCCAGGCCCCGCTGGTCACCCCCGGGCTGTCGGTGCGGACGAAGAACATCCGCACACGGTCGGCTCCGTCCTCGTGGACGGTGGCCGAGACACTGACCACCTCGGCGACCGGTGCGTGTCCGACGAACACTTTCCGCCCGTTGAGAAGGTAGTCGTCCGTGCCCTCGATTCGGGTGGCGGTGGTGAAGCGGCGCAGGTTCGCTGCTCCTTCCGGTTCGCTGTCCGCGCTGGCGGACCGGGCGCCACGGCGCACCACGTCGCTGAGCAGCTCGTGCAACGGCCCTTCAGGAACGACGGAGAGGAAGGCCCCGGCGCCGAGGGCGTTCTCGATGGCGAGTGACAGAGCTGCAGGCGTGCAGTGGGCAGCTGCCGCGGACACCATGCGGAAGGTGTTGTAGTGCGACAGCGCATGGCCACCCAGGGATCTGTCCACCTGGAGAGCGAAGTAGCCGCGACGGCCGAACTCGTCGAGGAGGCCCTCGGGCAGAGCGGCGCGGGCGTCGACGTCGTCGGGATCGACGCGGTCACGCAGCAGGGCGGTCAGTTCCTCGATCATGAGGTCGCCCGTCCGTGCGTCGGACGGATCCTGTACCGGGAAGTCGCGGATGAGGTCCCAGCGGAAGCGTCCCTGGTACAGCTCTTCCAGAAAGCTGACCCGGTGGGGATCACTGGTTGCGTTCCGTGTGGTCCGTGCCAAAGGAGGCCTCACTTCGACGGTCGGTGCACTTGGTCAGGAAGGCCCATGCCCCTGGCCGTGGGCAGGGAGCAAGGTACGGGGCTGGTGCGGAAGAGGCAGGTAAGACAGTGAGACGAGCGGGACGAACGTGCCGGGGCCGCCCGAGTCGGACAAGCAGCCCTTTACAGCCGCGTCTGAATGTTCAGGCGCCGCATCCAGTCGTTGAGCTGGAGCACCATTTCCGCGTCGGCGCGGCCGAACCAGCCGCCGCGGTCGATCAGTGACGGCTCCTCGGTCATGCGGCGGATCGCCTGCAGATCCACCAGCGGCCGCGCCGGTGCCGTACTGTCGTCGAGGAAGTCGCGCAGTCTGCTGCGCAGACCGGCCCTGTAGCCAGGGTCGTAATTGATGGGGAAGGGCACTTTGGCCCGGGTGAGCACCGACGGTGGGACGACGTCCCGTCCGAGGGCGCGCAGCAGGCTCTTCTCCCGGCCGTCGAACGACTTCATCGACGGGGGAACGTTGTACAGCATCGACAGCAGGCGGTGGTCGGTGAACGGGAACCGCACCTCCAGACCGGCCGCGGTGCTCAGCCTTTCCATGTGCAGCACCGTTTGTTCCAGCAACCTGGTCACGGTGAGGTAATCCACCTGACGGGCGAGCCGTTCCAGACGGTCGCCGCCGGCCGGGTGCGGTACCTCGTCGAGGGCTTCGCGGAACATCCGGTCGACATGGCCGTCGACGTCGACCGCCTCCAGGAGAGCCCGGTCGAAAAGGCCGGTGCCGATTCCGTGGCGCATGCCCATGCGTCGCGAACGCATGATCCACGGAAAGGACGTCAGCACCCGGTTTCCGTCGACGGAGCCGCCGGGACCGGCGAACAGCGCGTCTGCCCCCTCACCGCTCAGCGCCACGGGTGTGTGTCCGGCGACCTGCCGGCTGAAGAGGTAAGGAGTGATGTTCTTGTCGCCGAAGGGCGTCGGCACGTCCTTGGCAGCCAGTACTTCTGCCGATGTCACCGGGTCCGACAGTTCCTCCGGACGGATGACGACGTTCCAGTGGTCGCAGGCCCACATCCGTACCACCTCTTCGGCGTACGGCCGGTCGGGGACGGGGGCTGCGGCACCGTCGAACAGCACGGTGAAGGTTCTCGGCGGACCGTGCACGCCGAAGGCGACCAGACCTGTCAGGATGCTGGAGTCCAGACCGCCTGAGAGCAGAACGGCCGCCTGTTTCCCAGGCGCCGATCGTGCCACGGCGTCCTCGAGCAGTTCCCTGACGTGCTTGATCGTGGAGTCGAGGTCGAGTTCGTGGGGGTGAGCCTCCAGGCGCCAGTACGGCTCCTCGGTGCAGGCGTTCGGTGACAGGCACACTGTGTGGCCGGGCCGCACCTCGCGCAGGCCGCGCAGGACACCATGACCGGGGCTGCGCAGTTGTGTGAGGACCGCGGCCAATCCGGTGCCGTCCAGCTCCGCGCGCACCAGTGGATGACTGGTGATGGTGGCGACATCGGAGGCGAACACCGCACCGCTGGACGTGAGTACATAGCTCAGGGGTTTCACGCCCAGCCGGTCGCGGCCTAAGAGGAGTTCTTCGCCGCGGACGTCGAACACGCAGAAGGCGAATACGCCGTCCAGGTGTTCCGGAGCGGACCTGCCCCACCGCAGATATGCTCTGAGCACGATGCGTGCGCCACGGTTTCCGCCGGTGATCGTCGCATCGGGACCTGAGCTTTCCCGTGGATCGAGATCACTGGGCGGCACGACGTCTCCGTCACACACCGCCGCTGCCAGAACGTCGCCGAGGGCATTGGTGGCAATCGCAGGCTGCCCGTGCGACGCGGAGTCACGCTGCACCAGCGCCACATGTTGTTCCTGCCAGGGTGGACCGCCTTCTCGGCCACGGGTGACGAGCGAGGAGGCGAGTTGCTCGACTGTAAGACTGAACTGCCGTAAGTTGCGCTCTCGATCAAGCCAACCGGCAATACCGGACACGCTCATCCTTCATTCTATTGGCGCTCGGATGTCGATTACGCGTCACAAGACAACCCTCGCCGATCAGGTAAGGGCATGGCTGGGAATGGGATGACGGAGGGGGAATCCGGTGAGGAGGAAAGACAGGGGATTCGAAGAAGCAGGAGGGGGACGTTCCAGATTCTAGGAGAGCGGCGCCCCGCATGTCTGTGAGCTACTTCACCTAGTGGTTCTGCGAGAGCTGTACACGGCCTGGGTATACAAAAATTATTTTTCGATCGACTTGAACGCCCGGCGAGCCGGTGAGGACTGCGGTGTCTTGCGTGGCTCTTCCCCTGTGATCCGTTGTCCGCGCCGGGTTCACAGTGACCACGACACATGTGCCGTGTGACGAGCGGTGGGGCTGGTGGCCCGGTCCTGGCAGGCCGAAGAGCCGCTGGTACGTGTCCGCCGACGGTGCGGACGCGTGCCGCCGGCCGGTGCGATGCACGCGCATGGGCGCGCGGTGCCGCCTCACCGTACGCGTGCAGCATCGGTCGCGCGAAGGCGCGACCGCAGCGTGCTTCCGCGTTACGCACGGGGGGTGCAGGGCAGGCGACGCGCGCCGGCCGGTGGGGCATCCGGGACACGGTCCGCCGCGGCTCGCCGGCACGACGGGCAACCACGTGGGCACCACGGTACGAACCAGCACCCGTGAACCCGGCCGCCCCCAGCAGCCCCGTTCCGCAGCCGGCCCGAGCCGCACGTCACGCCTCGCCGCACCAGTCACGGACCAGCCGGAAGAACTCCGCCTCGGTGCCGCCGAACCCCGCGCGCTTCAAGGCTCGTTCGGCGTCCGCGAGGACGGACGGCGGGAGGAGCGGAGGCGGGCCGCCGGCGGCCGGGGGAGAGCCGAGGCGGGCCTGTACGGTCCTCAGCAGCCGGACGTAGGCCTGAACGGCGGCGCGTTCGTGGTCGGTCAGGACGGCGGTCGGCATCAAACCCTCTCCCCGGATGTCGGCTCACAGCGGTCGGCCCGCCCGGTCCCGGCCGTTTCGGAACCGCACGTGCCCACCAGCTTGCCGTCCGGCACTGACAACGCCCCCGCGCCGCGGCCGATGTCGCCCGTTCAGCCCGTCGGACGCGGCCCGGGACGCTCCCCGTCCACCTCCATGCGGCGGCCCAGATAGCCCAGCGACGCCTCGATCCGGCCCACGAGGCGGTCCCGCCGCACCGGGCGGCGCAGGGAGGAGGAGGCCAGCCAGGAACGGCACTTGCTGGCCAGCAGCAGGCCGAAGTGCTCGGCCTCCTCTTCCTCCGTGCGCTCGAAACCGCTGCGCGCGGCCACCTTCTGCACCGTCGCCGGCAGATCCGCGCCCTCGTCGAGCAGGCGGGCGGCGACGGCGGCGCCCTCGACATGGCGGCCGCCGTGCCCGGCCTGCATGTGCCACAGCTCGTGCCCGAGGATCACCAACTGGTGGTCGGGAGCGGTGCGTTGCTCGATCAGGACCAGGTCCTGGTCCTCCATGTCGAGCCACAGCCCGCTGGCGGTGGCGGGCGGAAAGGCGGCGGTGCGGAACGTCACCGGCCGTCCGCGGCGTCTGCTCATGGCCGTGCACAACGCGGTGTACAGGTCGTCCGGCGGGGCCGGCTTCGGCAGCGTCAGCTCGGCGACCAGTTCGCCGCACAGCCGCCGCATCCGCCTGTCGATGCCCACGGTCCTCCCCAGCTTCACGGCATCACGACTCGGGCCGCTTCACGCTCTCCAGAAGCATGTCCAGCCACTCGGCCACCTTGTCCCGGTGCCGGTCGGTGGGCAGCTGCGCCGCACGCCAGGCGATCGACCGCACCCCGTGGTTCTGCAGCAGCCGCTCCAGCGGATCGTCGGCGGCCGCGGCCGCCTCGCGCTCCCGGTCGGCCAGCCGCTGCAGCAGCTCCTGCTCGGTCTGCTGCAGGGCGCCCGCCAGCGCCTCGGGGTCCTCGGCGGTCAGGAAACCGGCGTGCACACGGAAGAAGCGCTGGATGGCGTCGCAGTGCTCCATGGTGGGGCGCCGGTCACCGTTGATGAGCGCGCCCGCCTGCTGCCGCGACATGCCCGCGCCGTCGGCGATCTCCTGCTGGGTGTAACGCCGCCCGTTAGGCTTGAGCCGGGTGCGGCGCAGCAGGTCCAGACGTTGCAGAAAGCGTGCCTGCACGTCCGGCTCGCCCGCGGGCCGACCGCTGAGCAGGGCCCGCACCACGGGCTCGGGCACGCCGCTGGCCACGGACAGGCGGCCGGCGTCGAAGACCTCCGTGTGGGGCACGCCGAGCCGGTCGGCGAGCGCGGTGACGCGTGCGACGACCGCCGTCAGCACAGGCGACACCGAGGTGCCCGGATCTTCGATGCCATCGGTCACCGACAGATCTCCTACGTCTCTCACAGGCTTCTCACATGGCGGGGCGCCGTGAACTTCCCGGAGAGTAGCCCGTCGCTCGAACTCACATCCAGGTCTCGCCACAACTGTGGCCAATTTCAGCCGACAACCGTCCCTGAATGCCACGATAGTTGACACGACTCGTCTCCGACCAGCAGGATCGGGGCGCCGCGTGAAGGCCGCAGAGGCAAGAGGGGTGACCTCCCGATGGCATTTCAGTCAGGAGGGCAGCGGCCGGCGCCGCGGTCCGTTCCCGTCCGATCCGAGGCGCAGGCCTACCTGCAGGACTACGCCGCGCTGCTGGAGGCCGTCTCCTTTCCCTCCTTCGTCGTGGACCACAGCTGGGACGTGGTCCTGAGCAACAGCGCCTTCACCGCGCTCTTCCGGCACCTGGGCCCGCACCCGACGGCCATGCCGGACGACAACTTCCTGCGGTTCGTCCTCTTCCACCCCGAGGCGTCAACCGTTCTCGGCCCCGACCACGAGACGCGCTGGTGCCTGCCGATGCTCGCCCAGTTCGCGGCCGCCCTGGACCGCTGCGGTCCCGATCACGCGCTGCAGGCCCTGCGCCGGGACATCGCCCAGGACCCGATCATGGACGCCGCCTACCGGCAGGGCGTGCCGCACTGGCTGCGGGTGGCCGGAGCGCAGGCCGCCGTGTCCGACGGTGCCGTCCGGCCGCTGATCCACCCCGATCCGCGGCGCGGCGTCACCCACTGCCGGGTCGTCGAGGAGACCCCGCAGACCCTGCGCGACCTCGGCTACACCCGGATCACCCTCGTCCTGCGTGCCGCGCGGCGCACCGACGCGCCCGCGCGCAGGCCCCGGCGCACCCGCCGGACCGCGGGCCACCTCCGCGTGGTGCCCGCACCCGAGGTCTGAGCCGGCACCGTCGGCGTTCAGGTCGCCGACGGCGTCGTGCTCATCCTCGTCCGTGCCGTGCGCGGGGGTGCCGCTCGTCCAGCACGAGCACCAGCGGCACCCCCGCGCACGGCACCAGCGTCAGGCCTGCCCAGGTGGCCGTCCGGGCCGTGCGCAGCACCGCCGCGAAGCCGGGACCGCGGGTGAGGGAGCCGGTCAAGTGCGCCGGGTCGGCGGAGGCGGCGACCCGCCCCCGGGCGCCGACCAGATGGGCGGGTCCGGGCAACGCCCGCAGCAGCGGCAGCGCCAGCGCCCCGGGTCTCGGCGACCGCCTCGAACACCGCCTCCCGTACCCGGCCCAGGCGTGCGGCGGTGCACACGGCCGCCCGTGCGCCGGGCGTCGCCGTCCTGCGCCCGTGGTGCGGGGACCGTGCGCGAGCGGTGCCTGTGCCCATGACGCCCTCCAGCCGACGGGCCGGACGCATCAGCGGCGTCGAACCGCCCGTCCGGCTCCCGGCCGCTACAGCCTCAGCCGCAGGGCGACCAGGCGGGCCGCCGTCTCCTCGACGCACCGCTCGGCCAGCGAGCGGGCCGCGTCCGGCGCCCCGTCCCGCACCGCGCACACCACGGCTCGCTGCCGGTTCGCGACTTCTTCACCGTATGCACCGTCGTCCAGCACGAGGCACAGCAGCGCCCCCAGCTCCGTCTGCACCGCCACCTGCGCCCGGGTGAGCCGGGCGGACTGCGCCGCGGCGGCCAGTTCCACCTGGAACCGGCCGTGGAGCCGGCCGCGCGCCGGCGCCTGCGCGGCGCCCGCGAACTCCTCCACGGTGCGCAGCAGATACCCCAGATCCTCCGGCGCGGTGCGCTGCGCCGCCAGCCGGGCCGCCGCCCCCGACAGGGCCGCCCAGTGGTCGCCGAGGTCGCGCAGCTCCTCGGTGCTCCAGGCCCGCAGCCGCTCCCGGAGCCGCTGCGCGGCGGGCCACGGGGGCAGCGAGACGAAGCTGCCGCCGCCCCGGCCGCGCCGGGTGGTGACCAGCCCCTGCTGCCGCAGCGCCATCAGCGCCTCCCGCAGGGTCACCGTGGACACCCCGAGCCGCCCGGCCAGGTCGCTCTCGCCGGGCAGCTGCTCCCCGTCGGCGAGCAGACCGAGTTCTATGGCGTCGCCCAGCCTGCGGACCACCGCGTCCACCCGCGCCCCGGTCGCCACCGGCGCGAACACCATCGTGCGCGCCCCGGTCAGGCCCCGACCGCCCTGCGTCGCCCCGGCGGCCGTCCCGGACGTGCCACCGCCGCCGTCCGCGCCCACGGCACCCGGCGCCCGGCCGTCCGCGTCGCGTCGCCCCACGGCCACCACCTCGCCCGCCGACTCGAACTGTCCCCGGAGGCGGTCTTGAGCTTTGACCTCTGACTTCATATGTTTCCGTCCAACGTCCATGAGCGCCAGAAGGGTTCCCGCATGGAGGGAATGGCGGTCCGGCTTCAGGGCCTGCGCAAGACGTTCGGGGAGACGGTCGCCGTCGCCGGCATCGACCTGGCGGTACACGACGGCGAGTTCTTCTCCATGCTCGGCCCGTCCGGCTCGGGCAAGACCACGGTGCTGCGGCTGATCGCCGGGTTCGAGACACCCACCGAGGGACGGATCGAACTCGCCGGGCAGGACGTCACCCGCCTCGCCCCCTTCGAACGCGACGTCCACACCGTCTTCCAGGACTACGCCCTCTTCCCGCACATGACGGTGGAGCAGAACGTGGCCTACGCCCTGAAGATCCGCAAGGTGCCCAAGGCCGAGCGGCTGCGGCAGGCCCGCGAGGCGCTCGCCCAGGTCCGCCTGGAGGGCTACGGCACCAGACGTCCCGCACAGCTCTCCGGCGGACAGCGCCAGCGGGTCGCCCTCGCCCGGGCCCTGGTCGGCCGCCCCCGGGTGCTGCTGCTCGACGAACCGCTCGGCGCCCTGGACGCGCAGCTGCGCGAGCGGATGCAGCTGGAACTCAAGGCCCTGCAGCGCGAGGTCGGCATCACCTTCGTCTTCGTCACCCACGACCAGCAGGAGGCGCTGGCGATGAGCGACCGGATCGCCGTCTTCCGGCAGGGCCGCCTCGAACAGGTCGGCACACCCGCCGACATCTACGAACGCCCCGCGACCTCCTTCGTCGCCTCCTTCGTCGGCACCTCCAACCTGCTGCGCGGCGAGGCCGCCCGGCGCGTCCTCGGCACCGACGGCGTCCACAGCGTCCGCCCGGAGAAGATCCGGGTGCTGAAGGAGTCCGCCGCCGACGACGAGCCCGGGCAGGTCACCGCCACCGGCACCGTCGCCGAGACGGTCTACCTCGGCGACGCCACCCGTTTCCTCGTCGACCTCGACGCCGGCGGACGCCTCACCGCCCTCCAGCAGAACCTCACCACCTCCGCCGAGGACGTCGCCGCCTTCCGGGGTGCCCGGGTACGCCTCGCCTGGCACCGCCGTCACACCGTCCAGGTACCCGACGCCCGCTGAACCGCCCTCGTCTTCAGGGAGTCCTGCCGTGCGCCTCATCCGAACCGTCCAGGCGGCCCTCGCCGCCACCCTGTTCCTCGCCGTCACCGCCTGCGGGTCCTCCGGCGGTGACGGCGAGTCCTCGGCCACCGGCCTCAACCCGCCCGACCTGAAGGCCCCGACGCGGCTCGGCAAGCCCGAGGGCCAGGTCGATCTGATCGCCTGGGCCGGCTACGTCGAGGACGGCTCCAACGACCCCGACGCCGACTGGGTCAGCGACTTCGAGAAGCAGACCGGCTGCCAGGTCCGTTCCAAGGTCGCGGCCAGCTCCGACGAGATGGTCAAACTGATGAAGACCGGCGAGTACGACGCCGTCTCCGCCTCCGGCGACGCCTCCCTGCGCCTGATCGCCTCCGGCGACGCCGCCCCGGTCAACACCGACCTGGTGCCGAACTACCAGGACATCTTCCCCGACCTGAAGATGCAGCCGTGGAACTCCGTCGACGGCAAGGCCTACGGCATCCCGCACGGCCGCGGCGCCAACCTGCTGATGTACAACACCGAGAAGGTGAAACCCGCCCCCACCTCCTGGTCGGCGGTCTTCGACGGCGCCTTCGCCCACAAGGGTCATGTGACGGCGTACGACTCGCCCATCTACATCGCCGACGCCGCCCTGTACCTCAAGGCCCACCGGCCCGAGCTGAAGATCAAGGACCCCTACGCGCTGGACCAGAAGCAGTTCGACGCCGCCGTGGACCTGCTCAAACAGCAGAACAAGAACGTGGGGGAGTACTGGAGCGACTACCTCAAGGAGGTCTCCGCCTTCAAGAGCGGTGACTCGGTGATCGGCACGACCTGGCAGGTCATCGCCAACCTCGCCGCCTCCGAGGGCGCCAAGGTCAAGGCGTTCGTGCCCGAGGAGGGCTCCACCGGCTGGTCGGACACCTGGATGATCTCGTCAAAGGCCAAGCACCCCACCTGTGCCTACAAGTGGCTGAACTGGATCGTCTCCCCGAAGGTCAACGCCCAGGTCGCCGAGTACTTCGGCGAGGCACCCGCCAACGCCAAGGCCTGCGAGCAGACCACCGACAAGAACTTCTGCACCACCTACCACGCCGCCGACACCGCCTACTGGAAGCGGATCGCCTTCTGGAACACACCCGTCGAGCAGTGCCTGGACGGACGCACCGACGTGAAGTGCGTCCCCTACGCGAAGTGGGTGCAGGCCTGGACCGAGATCAAGGGCTGAGCCGTGACCGCCACCGCCCCGGCACCGCCCGCCGCGCCGGCCGCCCGAGAACGCCCGCGGGGCACCCTCGGGCGGCTGGCCGGCGCGCTGCACCGCCGCCCGCGCCTGCGGCTGGCGCTGCTGCTGACCGCACCGCTGCTGTGGCTGGCCGTGCTCTACCTCGGCTCGCTCGCCGTGCTGTTCGTCTCCGCGTTCTGGACGACGAACTCCTTCACCTCGCAGGTCGTCAAGGTGTGGTCCACCGACAACCTCCGAGCGGTGCTGACCACCCCGGTCTACCGCGAGGTGATCGTGCGCAGTGTCGGCGTCGCGCTCGCCGTCACCGTGCTGTGCGCGGTGATCGGCTTCCCGCTGGCCTTCTTCACCGCCCGGGTGGCACCGCGCCGGTGGCGCCCGCTGCTGGTGGTGGCCGTCCTCACCCCGCTGTGGGCGAGTTACCTGGTCAAGGTGTACGCCTGGCGGCTGATCCTGTCCGAGGGCGGCCTCGCGGACTGGATGCTGCGGCCCTTCGGGCTCGACGGACCCGGCTACGGGCTGCCGGCGGCCGTGCTGACCCTGACCTACCTGTGGCTGCCGTACATGATCCTGCCGGTCCACACCGCGCTGGCACAGCTGCCGGCGGGCCTGCTGGAGGCCTCCGCCGATCTCGGTGCGCGGCCCGCGCGCACGTTCCGGTCCGTCGTGCTGCCCCTGGTGCTGCCGTCCGTCGGGGCCGGCTCCGTCTTCACCTTCTCGCTCAGCCTCGGCGACTACATCACGGTGCAGATCGTCGGCGGCAAGACCCAGCTCATCGGCAACCTCGTGTACTCCAACATCGAGCTGAACCTGCCCATGGCCGCCGCCCTCGGCCTGGTCCCCGTCGTCGTCATCGTGCTCTATCTGCTGGCGCTGCGCCGCACCGGCGCGCTCAGCAGCCTGTGACCGCCCTCGTCGTTCCCCGTCATCCGGAGGGTCGTGAGTCATGCAGCTCTCCCGCGGCACGCGCATCGCCCTCGGCGTCGCCGCCGTCGTCGGCTTCGCGGTGATCTACGTTCCGCTGCTGCTGGTCCTGGTCAACTCGTTCAACCCCGACCGCAGCGCGAGCTGGCCGCCGCCCGGACTGACCGGGCACTGGTGGCAGCAGGCCTGGCACAACTCAGGTGCCCGCGGGGCGCTGTGGACCTCGGTGAAGGCCGGCCTGGGCGCCACTGCGATCGCCCTGGTGCTGGGCACGCTCATCGCCTTCGCGGTCGCCCGGTACCGATTCTTCGGGCGCGGCACCGTCTCCTTCGTGGTGGTCCTGCCCATCGCGCTGCCCGGCATCGTCACCGGCATCGCCCTCAACTCCGCCTTCTCCACCGTGCTTCAGCCGCTCGGGGTGGGCCTCGGCCTGTTCACCGTGGTCGTCGGCCACGCCACCTTCTGCATCGTGGTGGTGTTCAACAACGTTGTCGCACGGCTGCGCCGCACCTCCGGCTCCTACGAGGAGGCGGCGATGGACCTGGGCGCGCACACCTTCCGCGCCTTCGTCGACGTCACCTTCCCGCTGGTGCGCTCGGCGCTGTTCGCGGGCGGGCTGCTGGCCTTCGCGCTGTCCTTCGACGAGATCGTGGTGACCACCTTCACCGCCGGACCGGGCGTCGAGACCCTGCCGATCTGGATCTTCGAGAACATGACCCGGCCGCAGCAGGCACCCGTGGTCAGCGTGGTCGCGGCCGTGCTGGTGCTGCTGTCGGTGCTGCCGCTCTATCTCGCCCAGCGGCTGTCGTCGGACACGGCGTCCGGCAGCCGTGTGTGAGGACCATGCGCACCGACCGGCCATGCAAAAATTTGCACCGCTTGCGCTAGCCTTGCGGGCATGACGCGACGACTTGCGGAAGTGGCGAAGAAGGTCGGGGTCAGCGAGGCCACGGTCAGCCGGGTGCTCAACAACAAGCCCGGGGTCTCCGAGAGCACCCGGCAGGCGGTGCTCTCCGCGCTGGACGTCCTCGGCTACGAGCGGCCCACGCAGCTGCGCGGGGAACGCGCCCGCCTGGTCGGCCTGGTCCTGCCCGAGCTGCAGAACCCGATCTTCCCGGCCTTCGCCGAGGTCATCGGCGGAGCGCTGGCCCAGCTCGGCCTGACCCCGGTGCTGTGCACCCAGACCAAGGGCGGCGTCTCCGAGGCGGACTACGTGGAGCTGCTGCTCCAGCAGCAGGTGTCCGGGGTCGTCTTCGCCGGCGGGCTGTACGCGCAGGCGGACGCCCCGCACGACCACTACCGGCTGCTGGCCGACCGCAACATCCCGGTCGTGCTGATCAACGCCGGCATCGCCCGCCTGGGCTTCCCGGGCGTCTCCTGCGACGACGCGGTCGCCGTCGAGCAGGCCTGGCGCCACCTCGCCTCCCTGGGGCACGAGCGGATCGGCCTGGTCCTCGGCCCCGGCGACCATGTGCCCTCGGCCCGCAAGCTGGCCGCCGCGCGTGCCCTGGCCGGTAACGCCCTGCCCGACGACTTCGTCGCGCGGGCCATCTTCTCCATCGAGGGGGGGCATGCCGCCGCGACCCGGCTGATCGACCGGGGGGTCACCGGCTTCATCTGCGCCAGCGATCCGCTCGCGCTCGGTGTGGTGCGCGCCGCCCGCCGGCGCGGGCTGGACGTGCCGGCGCAGATCTCGGTCGTCGGCTACGACGACTCGGCACTGATGAACTGCACGGAGCCGCCGCTGACCACGGTCCGCCAGCCGATCGAGTCGATGGGCAAGGCGGCCGTGGAGCTGCTGCACGCCCAGATCGGCGGCAGCCCCGTCCCCGCCGACGAGCTGCTGTTCGAGCCCGAGCTGGTGGTCCGGGGATCCACGGCGCAAGCACCTCGTACCTGAGGTGCGCAAGACCGTCTCGAAGATCCAGGAGCCTGTCAATTTCTTGCATCTTCCGCGCGATATCTTGCGCAGCCACCGTCCCGGTGCTTGAGTGTGCGGCGCCCACCGCTGTTGTCCAGAGGGGTCCACCGATGAGAAGCACCGGGTTCCGTCATGCCGTCGCCGTGATCGGCGTCTGTTCCCTCGCCCTCACCCTGACGTCCTGCGCGTCCGGCGACGACGACTCCGCGAGCGGCAAGACCCGCATCACGGTCAACTGCGAACCGCCCAGGAGCGCCAAGCTCGACCGCCAGTTCTTCGAGGAGGAGCTGGCCTCCTTCGCCCGGCAGAACCCGGACATCCAGGTGGAGGCGCACGACGCCTTCCCGTGCGAGGACCCCAAGACGTTCGACGCCAAACTCGCCGGCGGCCAGATGGAGAACGTCTTCTACACCTACTTCACCGACGTCGAGCACGTCGTCGACACCGGCCAGGCCGCCGACCTCACCCCCTACATCAAGGAACTGAAGAGCTACCCCACCATCCAGAAGCAGCTGCGCGACATCTACACCGTCGACGGCAAGATCTACGGCATCCCCCGCACCGGCTACTCGATGGGCCTCATCTACAACAAGAAGCTCTTCGCCCAGGCCGGCCTCGACCCGGACAAGCCGCCGACGACCTGGGAAGAGGTCCGCGCCGACGCGAAGAAGATCGCCGCGCTGGGCAACGGCGTCGTCGGCTACGCCGACTACAGCGCCCAGAACCAGGGCGGCTGGCACTTCACCGCCGAGCTGTACTCCCAGGGCGGCGACGTGGTCAGCCCCGACGGCAAGAAGGCCACCATCGACACCCCCCAGGGCCGCGCCGTCCTGCAGAACCTGCACGACATGCGCTGGGAGGACAACTCCATGGGCAGCAAGCAGCTCCTCGTCATCAACGACGTGCAGCTGATGATGGGCTCGGGCAAGCTCGGCATGTATCTCGCCGCCCCCGACAACATCCCCATCCTGGTCAAGGAGAAGGGCGGCACCTACCGCGACCTCGCCCTCGCCCCGATGCCCGGCGGCAAGGCCACCCTCATCGGCGGCGACGGCTACATGTTCAACAAGAAGAACACACCCGCTCAGATCCGCGCCGGACTGAAGTGGCTCGACCACATGTTCCTCACCCCCGGCAAGGGCTTCCTCGGCGACTACGCACGCGCCAAGAAGCACGACGCACCCGTGGGCCTGCCCGAGCCCCGCCTGTTCACCGGCGCCGCCGACGCCAAGGACCAGCAGATCAAGAAGGCCAACGCCAACGTCCCGGTGGAGAACTACCAGGCCTTCCTGGAGGGCAACAGCAAGCTGCAGCTGAAGGTCGAGCCGCCGAACGCCCAGCAGATCTACTCCGTCCTCGACGGCGTGGTCTCCGCCGTCCTGACCAAGAAGGACGCGGACATCGACAAGCTCCTCAAGGACGCGTCCGGCAAGATCGACGGCATCCTGGCCCGGAGCTGACGGCCATGACGACGCACACGGCCGAGCGGCGCCCCGCCCGGGCGGCCGCCGGCCACCCGCACACGGCGCCGCCCCCGGCCGGGGCCGCACGGCGGCGGCGCCTCGCCGACCAGGCCCGCGCCTGGGCCTTCCTGCTGGGCGGCCTGATCTGCTTCGCCCTGTTCTCCTGGTACCCGGCGATCCGCGCCGTCGT
This sequence comes from Streptomyces thermodiastaticus, assembly GCF_014656135.1. GTDB lineage: Bacteria > Actinomycetota > Actinomycetes > Streptomycetales > Streptomycetaceae > Streptomyces > Streptomyces thermodiastaticus. The sequence continues at coordinate 92,360 of NZ_BNBV01000018.1, read as the reverse complement.
GATCGCCTTCCAGAAGTACACCCCCGGCAACCCGCCCGAATGGGTCGGCACCGCCAACTTCACCCGCGTCCTGCACGACCCCGAGTTCGGCGCCGCCTGGCGCAACACCCTCACCTTCACCGTGCTGGCGCTGCTCATCGGCTTCGCCGTCCCGTTCCTGCTCGCGCTGGTCCTCAACGAACTCCGGCACGCCAAGGCGTTCTTCCGGGTCGTGGTCTACCTGCCGGTGATGATCCCGCCCGTGGTCAGCGCCCTGCTGTGGAAGTGGTTCTACGACCCGGGAGCCGGCCTCGCCAACGAGGTGCTGCGCGCCCTGCACCTGCCCACCTCGCAGTGGACCAACGGCACCGACACCGCCCTGGTCTCCCTGGTGCTCGTCGCCACCTGGGCCAACATGGGCGGAACCGTCCTGATCTACCTGGCCGCCCTGCAGTCCATCCCCGGCGAGCTGTACGAGGCCGCCGAACTGGACGGCGCGAATCTGCTGCAGCGCATCCGGCACGTCACCGTCCCGCAGACCCGGTTCGTGATCCTGATGCTGATGCTGCTGCAGATCATCGCCACCATGCAGGTGTTCACCGAACCGTTCGTGATCACCGGCGGCGGCCCGGAGAACGCCACCGTCACCGTGCTCTACCTCATCTACAAATACGCCTTCCTCTACAACGACTTCGGCGGCGCCTGCGCCCTGAGCGTGATGCTGCTCGTGCTGCTCGCGCTGTTCTCCGCCCTGTATCTGCGGCTGACCCGCTCCGGCTCCGGCCAGGAGGACGCATGAGCACCCGCACCCTGATCTCCCCGGCGGCCCTGGCCCGCCCCCGCGGCAAGGCGGTGTACTGGACCGTCTTCACCGCCACGGTGCTGCTGTTCGTCCTCGCCTTCCTCTTCCCCGTCTACTGGATGGTCACCGGCGCGCTGAAGTCGCCGGACGAGGTGGCGCAGACCCCGCCGACCCTGGTGCCCCGCCACTGGCACACCAGCGCCTACACCGACGCCTGGGACCTGATGCAGCTGCCGCGGCACCTGGCGAACACCGCCGTGCAGGCGGCCGGCGCCTGGGCCTGCCAGCTGGTGCTGTGCACGGCCGCCGCCTACGCCCTGTCCAAGCTGAAACCGGTCTTCGGCAGGGTGGTCCTCGGCGGCATCCTCGCCACCCTGATGGTCCCCGCCCAGGCTTTGGTCGTCCCGAAATACCTGACCGTCGCCGACCTGCCGCTGATCCACACCAGCCTGCTCAACGACCCGCTCGCGATCTGGCTGCCGGCCGCCGCCAACGCCTTCAACCTGTACCTGCTCAAGCGGTTCTTCGACCAGATCCCCCGGGACGTGCTGGAGGCCGCGGAGATCGACGGCGCGGGAAAACTGCGCATCCTGTGGTCCATCGTGCTGCCGATGTCCCGGCCGGTGCTCGGTGTGGTGTCGATCTTCGCCCTGGTCGGCGTCTGGCAGGACTTCCTGTGGCCGCTGATGGTCTTCTCCGACACCGACAAGCAGCCCATCAGCGTGGCCCTGGTCCAGCTGTCGCAGAACATCCCGCTCACCGTGCTCATCGCCGCCATGGTGATCGCCAGCTTTCCGGTGGTCGCGCTGTTCCTCGTCTTCCAGCGGCACATCATCGCCGGGATCGGCGCGGGCAGCGTCAAGGGCTGACCCGCAGACCGGCCGGCCGGCGGCAGCCTCAGGCACTCCGGATTCGAGACAGAAAGGCAACCGCACCGTGGGACAGCCCACCCAAGCACCGAGCGGCCGGATCGACGACGCCTGGTGGCGCTCCGCCGTCATCTACCAGGTGTACGTCCGCAGCTTCGCCGACGGCGACGGGGACGGCACCGGCGACCTGGCGGGTGTTCGCTCCCGGCTGCCGTACCTCGCCGAACTCGGCGTGGACGCCCTGTGGTTCAACCCGTGGTACGTCTCCCCGATGAAGGACGGCGGCTACGACGTCGCCGACTACCGCGCCGTCCACCCCGCCTTCGGCACCCTCGCCGAGGCGGAGAAACTCATCGCCGAGGCACGCGAGCTGGGCATCCGCACCATCGTCGACATCGTCCCCAACCACGTCTCCGACCAGCACCCCTGGTTCCGCGCCGCCCGTGCTGGAGGCCCCGAGCGGGACCTGTTCCACTTCCGGCCCGGACGCGGCGCACACGGCGAACTCCCCCCGAACAACTGGACGTCGGAGTTCGGCGGCCCGGCCTGGACCCGCCTGGAGGACGGCAGCTGGTACCTGCACCTGTTCGCACCCGAGCAGCCCGACCTGAACTGGGAGCACCCGGCCGTGCGGCAGGAACACGAGGACATCCTGCGGTTCTGGTTCGAGCGCGGCGTCGCCGGCGTCCGCATCGACTCCGCCGCCCTGCTGGCCAAGGACCCCCGCCTGCCCGACGTCACCGAGGGCCAGAGCCCGCACCCGTACCTGGACCGCGACGAACTCCACGACGTCTACCGCTCCTGGCGCCGCGTCGCCGACGAGTACGGCGCGGTCTTCGTCGGCGAGGTGTGGCTGCCCGACAGCGAGCGCTTCGCCCGGTACCTGCGCCCCGACGAACTGCACACCGCGTTCAACTTCGCCTTCATGACCTGCCCCTGGGACGCGGTGCGGCTGCGGGGTGTCATCGACAGCACGCTCGCCGAACACGCCCCTGTCGGCGCCCCCGCCACCTGGGTGCTGTGCAACCACGACATCACCCGCACCGTCACCCGCTACGGCCGCGCCGACACCGGCTTCGACTTCGCCGCCAAGGCCTTCGACACCCCCACCGACCTGGCCCTGGGCACCCGGCGGGCCCGCGCCGCGGCCCTGCTGTCGCTGGCCCTGCCCGGCGCGGTCTACGTCTACCAGGGGGAGGAACTCGGGCTGCCCGAGGCCGACATCCCCCGCGACCGCATCGAGGACCCGATGCACTTCCGCTCCGGCGGCACCGACCCGGGCCGGGACGGCTGCCGGGTGCCGCTGCCGTGGACCGCCGACGCCCCGTACGCCGGTTTCGGCTCCCGCGAGGAGCCGTGGCTGCCGCAGCCGGAGGGCTGGGCGGCGTACGCCGTCGACCGGCAGACGGACGACCCCGGCTCCATGCTCACCCTCTACCGCCGGGCCATCCGCCTGCGCCGCGGCTTCGGCGAGGCCCCGCTCGCCTGGCTGCCGGCACCCGAGGGCGTCCTGGCGTTCACCCGCGGCACCGAGGTCACCTGCGTGGTGAACCTCGCGGCCGAGCCCGCCGAGATGCCCGCCCACTCCGGCCTCCTGCTGGCCAGCGGCCCCCTGCACGACGACGGCCGCCTCCCGCAGGACACGGCGGTCTGGCTGCGCCCCTGACACGGCGCCGCCCGACCGCACCCCCTCCACACCGCTATCCCCGCAACCCCCACACGAAGGGATCAGCACATGCACGGCACCACCAGAACCCCCGCCGCACGCCGCCGGCTGTCCGCCATCGGCGCGGCCGTCGCGCTCGCGGCGGGCATGCTCGTCGCGCTGGGCGCGGCCGCCGCCCAGGCCGCGCCGGCCGCCCAGGCCGCGCCGGCCGCCCAGGCCGCGACCGCGGGCGCGGACCTGCCGTTCACCTCGGTCGAGGCCGAGTCCGCCACCACCACCGGCACCAAGATCGGCCCCGACTACACCCAGGGCACCCTCGCCTCGGAGGCCTCCGGACGCCAGGCGGTCCGCCTGGACGCCGGACAGCGCGTGGAGTTCACCGTGCCCCGCGCGGCCAACGCCCTCACCGTCGCCTACAGCGTCCCCGACGGCCAGTCGGGCACCCTCGACGTCTACGTCAACGGCACGAAGCTCGACCGCAGCCTGACCGTCACCTCCAAGTACTCCTACGTCGACACCGGCTGGATCCCCGGCGCCAAGACCCACCACTTCTACGACAACACCCGTCTGCTGCTGGGCCGTGACGTCCAGGCCGGTGACACCGTCACCCTGCAGGCGACCAACGTGCAGGTCACCGTGGACGTCGCCGACTTCGAGCAGGTGTCCGCGGCGGCCGGGCAGCCCGCCGGCTCGGTCTCCGTCACCGACAAGGGAGCCGACCCCACCGGCCAGGGCGACTCCACCCAGGCCTTCCGCGACGCCATCGCCGCCGCCCAGGGCGGCGTGGTGTGGATCCCGCCGGGCGACTACCGGATCACCGGCCCCCTCAGCGGCGTGCAGAACGTCACCCTGCAGGGCGCGGGCAGCTGGTACTCGGTCGTGCACAGCTCCCACTTCATCGACCAGACCGACTCCGCCGGCCACGTCCACCTCAAGGACTTCGCGGTCATCGGCGAGGTGACCGAACGCGTCGACTCCAGCCCGGACAACTTCGTCAACGGCTCGCTCGGCCCGGGCTCCTCGGTGTCCGGCATGTGGATCCAGCACGTCAAGGTCGGTCTGTGGCTCACCGGCACCAACGACGACCTCGTCGTGGAGAACAACCGCATCCTCGACACCACCGCCGACGGCCTCAACCTCAACGGCACCGCCAAGAACGTCACGGTCCGCGACAACTTCCTGCGCAACCAGGGCGACGACGCGCTCGCCATGTGGTCCCTGTACGCCCCGGACACCGACTGCCGCTTCGAGAACAACACGATCACCCAGCCCAACCTCGCCAACGGCATCGCGATCTACGGCGGCACGGACATCACCGTCAAGGGCAACCTGATCTCCGACACCAACGCGCTGGGCAGCGGCATCGCGATCTCCAACCAGAAGTTCGCCGAGCCCTTCCACCCGCTGGCCGGCACCATCACCGTCGACGGCAACACCCTGGTGCGCACCGGAGCGATCAACCCCAACTGGAACCACCCGATGGGCGCGCTGCGTGTCGACTCCTACGACAGCGCCATCGAGGCCCGCGTCGACATCACCGACACCACGATCACCGACAGCCCGTACAGCGCCTTCGAGTTCGTCTCCGGCGGCGGTCAGGGCCACGCCGTGAAGAACGTCACCGTCGACGGTGCCGCCGTGAAGAACACCGGCACCGTCGTCGTCCAGGCCGAGGCACCCGGCGAGGCCACCTTCCGCAACGTCACCGCCACCGGCACCGGCGCCGCCGGGATCTACAACTGCCCCTTCCCGTCCGGTTCGGGCACCTTCACCGTCACCGACGGCGGCGGCAACTCCGGATGGGACACCACCTGGTCGGACTGCTCCACCTGGCCGCAGCCCGGCCAGGGCAACCCGGAACCCGACCCGAACCGCAACCTCGCCCAGGGCCGGCCGGCCACCGCCACCGGCTCCCAGGACGTCTACACCCCGGGCAAGGCGGTCGACGGCGACGCGACCACCTACTGGGAGTCCGCCAACAACGCCTTCCCGCAGTCGCTGACGGTCGACCTCGGCGCGCCGCGGGCGGTGCGCCGGCTGGTGCTGAAGCTGCCGCCGTCGCCCGACTGGGGTGCCCGCACCCAGACCATCGCGGTCCTCGGCAGCACCGACGGCTCCTCCTTCTCCACCGTGGCCGGCCCCCAGGACTACCGCTTCGACCCGGCCAGTGGCAACACCGTGACCGTGAACCTGCCGGGTGACACCAGCCTGCGCTGGCTGCGGCTGACCGTGACCGCCAACACCGGCTGGCCGGCCGGCCAGCTCAGCGAGGTGGAGGTGTACGCGACGGCCTGACCCGCGACCTGGCCGCACGACCGTCCCGCCGGGGGCCGCGCCCGCCCGCCGTCAGCGGGCCAGCTCCCGGTGGGCGGTCTCCGGCAGCCGCAGATACACCAGCGACGACAGCAGGCACAGCACGGCGACGTACCACGGGAAGATCCCGGAGTGCCCCCACTGCTTGAACAGCGTGCCGACGTACGGCGCCGTCCCGCCGAACAGGGCGACGGCCAGGGAGTAGGGGAAGCCGATGCCGGCCGCGCGCACCCGGGGCGGGAACACCTCGGCGTTGACGGCCGCGCTGATCGAGGTGAACCCGGTCAGCAGGACCATGCCCGCCAGCTGCACCACCAGCAGCACCCCGAAGGAGCCGTCGAGCGCGTGCAGCAGCGGCACGCACAGCAGCGCGAAGCCCAGGCCGAAGAAGAGCAGCAGCGGACGGCGTCCGAGACGGTCCGACAGCAGCCCGCCGACCGGCTGCAGCAGCCCGAAGAACGCCAGCGACACCGTGCCCGCCAGCAGCGCGTCCGACCTGCTGACGTCCGCGTTCAGCTCCGCGTACGTCGGCAGGTACGAGGTCCAGGTGTAGTAGGCGAGGGTGCCGCCCGCGGTGATGCCCACGATCAGCGCCGAGGCACGCGGGTGCCGGCGCAGCGCCTCGAACAGGCCGGGGCGCGGCGCCTGCCGCTGCTCGTCGCTGCGGGTCTCCTCGGCGCCGCGCCGGATCCAGAAGCCGACCAGGCTGAGCAGCCCGCCGAACCAGAACGGCACCCGCCAGCCCCAGCCGTCCATGGCGTGCTCGTCGAGGGTGTCGACGAGCAGCGTCGCGATCCCCGACGCGACCAGCTGTCCCGCGGTCGTGGAGACGTACTGGAAGCTGGAGAACAGCCCGCGCCGGCCCGGCCCCGCCGACTCCACGAGAAACGTGGTGGAGGCCGCGAACTCGCCGCCCACCGACAGACCTTGCAGCAGCCGGGCCAGCACCAGCACCACGGGCGCGGCCGCCCCCGCCGAGGCGTAGGCCGGGGTCAGGCCGACCAGCAGGCTGCTGGCGCTCATCAGCAGGATGGTGACCGTCAGCGCGGCCCGGCGGCCGCGCCGGTCGGCGACCGCGCCCATGAGCAGCCCGCCCAGGGGCCGCATGAAGAAGCCGACGGCGAACACGGCGAACGTCGACAGCAGCGGCACCAGGGAGTCGCCGGTGCCTTTGGGGAAGACGGCGTCGGCGATGTAGGCGGCCAGGAAGGTGTACGCGTACCAGTCGTACCATTCGACGGCATTGCCCACCGATGCCGCCAGCAGCTGCCGCACGGGGTGTCTGGTCCCCGGGCGTGTCGTCGTCCGTGTCTGTGCCATGCACGCGAGCTTCCCCACGTGGCCGGATCCGCACACCTCACGTGGCCAGGTGTTCACATGCGTGCCATCGAACCCTTCTGTTCCGTTGCCTCCGCTTGGAACACTCGCCTCGCCCAGCAACGAGTCGTCCAGCGGCCGGAAGCCGCTGCCGCACGGAAGGTCCGCCGCCCATGCCCGACGTCAACCGGCGCCGCTTCCTGCAGATCGCCGGCGCCACCACGGCGTTCACCGCACTGTCCGCCAGCATCCAGCGGGCCGCCGCGCTGCCCGCCCACCATCGCACCGGGTCGATCGAGGACGTGGAGCACATCGTCGTCCTCATGCAGGAGAACCGGTCCTTCGACCACTACTTCGGCACCCTGCGCGGGGTCCGCGGCTTCGGCGACCCGCGCCCGGTCACCCTGCCGGGCGGCAAGCCGGTCTGGCACCAGAAGGACGACACGGGCACGGAGATCCTGCCGTTCCACCCCGACGCCGACGACCTCGGCCTGGCGTTCGTCCAGGACCTGCCGCACGGCTGGAACGACACCCAGGCCGCCCTGAACGGCGGCCGGCACGACCGGTGGGTGCCCGCCAAGGGCGCCACGTCCATGGCCTACCTGACCCGCGACGACATACCGTTCCACTACGCCCTGGCCGACGCCTTCACCATCTGCGACGCCTACCACTGCTCGTTCCCGGGCTCCACCGACCCCAACCGCTACTACCTGTGGTCCGGGTACGTCGGCAACGACGGCACGGGCGGCGGCCCGGTCCTCGGCAACGACGAGAAGGGGTACAGCTGGACGACGTATCCCGAGCGCCTGGAGCGTGCCGGGGTGTCGTGGAAGATCTACCAGGACGTCGGCGACGGCCTCGACGCGGCGGGCGGCTGGGGCTGGATCCAGGACGCCTACCGCGGCAACTACGGTGACAACTCCCTGCTCTACTTCGACCAGTACCGCACCGCCCGCCCCGGCGACCCGCTGTACGACAAGGCCCGCACCGGTACCGACGCCCGCACCGGCGAGGGCCTCTTCGACCGGCTCCGCGCCGACGTCAAGAACGGGACGCTGCCGCAGGTCTCCTGGATCGTCGCCCCCGAGGCCTTCACCGAGCACCCCAACTGGCCGGCCAACTACGGCGCCTGGTACGTCTCCCAGGTCCTCGACGCGCTGACCGGCGTGCCCGAGGTGTGGGCGAAGACGGTGCTGTTCCTCACCTACGACGAGAACGACGGCTTCTTCGACCACGTCGTGCCGCCGTTCCCGCCCGCCTCGGCCGCGCAGGGCGCCTCCACCGCCGACGCCGGATCGGACGTGTTCCCGGGCGACGGGGGGAACGTCCCCGGACCGTACGGGCTCGGGCCGCGGGTGCCGATGCTGGTCGTCTCCCCGTGGAGCAAGGGCGGCTACGTCTGCTCCGAGACCTTCGACCACACCTCGGTCATCCGGTTCATCGAGCGCCGCTTCGGGGTGCACGAGCCGAACATCTCGCCGTGGCGGCGTGCCGTCTGCGGCGATCTGACCTCCGCCTTCGACTTCTCCCGGCCGGACACCCGGCCGGTGCCGCTGCCCGACACCGCCGGATACCGGCCGCCGGACCGCGACCGTCACCCCGACTACGTGCCGGCCCCGCCCGCCCGCGGCGCGCTGCCCCGGCAGGAGCGGGGGCAGCGTCCCACCCGACCGCTGAAGTACGCGCCCTTCGTGGACGCCTCGGCGGACCCGGCCGCCGGGACGCTCACGCTCACCTTCTCCTCGGGGCCGCACGCCGGTGCGGCCTTTCTGGTCACCTCCGCCAACCGTGACGACGGGCCGTGGACCTACACCACCGCGGCCGGCACCACCGTCTCCGGCACCTGGGACGCGGCCGACCGTGGCGGCGCGCACGAGCTGACCGTGCACGGCCCGGACGGCTTCCTGCGCGCGTTCAAGGGCCGGGCGGGGGATGCGGGACCGGAGGTCACCGCGCGGCACACCGGTGCGGACGTCGAGCTGACCTTCACCAACCAGGGCACGAAGGCGGTGTCGTTGACGGTGGCCGACGCCTACCACAAGGGACGGAAGTACGTGGTGCGGGTGCGGCCGGGCACCACCGTGCGGCGCCGTTTCGACCTCGCCGCGAGCCGGCGCTGGTACGACCTGACCGTGGTCGCGCCGTCGGACACCGGCTTCCTGCGGCGGTTCGCCGGACATGTGGAGAACGGGCAGCCGGGCGTGAGCGATCCGGCCATCGGCGCGGAGTGAGGGCCACCGCCGGGAAGCGGTTGCTTCCCGGCCGGCTCGCGGTAGTGTGCCCCGGTGACCACGCATTCGAACACACCTGCAGGCTGGTACCCCGACCCGCACGGAGCGGCCGGGACGCTGCGGTACTGGGACGGCACCCAGTGGACCGGGCACACCCATGCCGACCCCCGGGCCCACCTGGCGCAGCAGGCTCCGCAGCAGCCGCCGGCCGCACAGGCACCGCCGCAGGTGCCACATCAGCCGGCCCCGCAGGTGCCGCCGCAGGTTCAGCAGCCGCCGGCGGCGCAGGTGCCGCCGCAGGCCCCTGCCCAGCCCGCCGCGGTGGATCCGCGGGTGCAGCACCAGGTGCGGCAGCAGGCCGGGGTCACCGCCGGCGGCCCCGGCGGCGGCACCCTGTTCACCGAGCCGGTGCTCGTGGTCAACCAGAAGGCCAAGCTGATCGAGCTGACCAACGAGTACAGCGTCTTCGACCAGAACGGCCGGCAGATCGGCTCGGTCACCGAGGTCGGGCAGAGCGCGATGAAGAAGGCGCTGCGGTTCGTCTCCAGCCTGGACCAGTTCATGACGCACCGGCTGGAGATCCGCGACGCCTACGGGCAGCCGCAGCTGGTGCTCACCCGGCCGGCGAAGCTGCTGAAGTCGCGGGTGATCGTCTCCCGCCCGGACGGCTCCCAGGTCGGTGAGATCGTCCAGCAGAACGTCTTCGGCAAGATCAACTTCGCGATGGTCGCGGGCGGCACGCAGGTCGGCGCGATCAAGGCGGAGAACTGGCGCGCCTGGAACTTCGCCATCGTCGACCACGCCGACCACGAGGTCGCCCGGATCACCAAGACCTGGGAGGGCCTGGCCAAGACGCTGTTCACCACCGCCGACAACTACGTCCTGCAGATCCACTACCAGCTGCCCGAACCGCTGCTGAGCCTGGTGGTGGCGACGGCGCTGACCGTCGACACGGCTCTGAAGCAGGACTCGCGCGGCCTGGGCTGAGCAGAGCCGGCGGGAGACCGCGGCCCGGTCCGCGGGCGCGCGAGACCGCGGTTCGGACGGCGGTCGCGCGAGAACGAGGTCCGGACGGCGGACCGGGCGGTGCTCAGGCGGTCCGGGCCGGACAGGATCCGGACGGGCCGGACGGGCCGGCGGCCGCTGCGGCCGGGTCCCCGGGCGGGCGCAGGCCCGGCTTCCGGGGCGCCGGCGGTGCCGCCTGCTCCTGCCGGGGACGCAGCGTGGTCACGGGATGCCCGGTGCCGCGGCCCCGCGTCTCGGTGTCCGGGCCGCCGTCCTGGCCGTCGGCCTCGAGGGCGTCGGCTGCGGCCGGACGGCTCGGCTCGGGCCGGGTGGGACCCGAGGGCGCGCCGGGCCGGGGTGCCCGTGACAGGTCCACCACCCCCCAGGAGGCGAGCGCGGCGCCCGCCAGGGCGAGCACCACGCCGAGCGCTCCGCCCTGCAGGCCCTGGCCGAGCAGGGTGATCCCTATCACCGCGGCCGCCACCGGGTTGGCGAGCGTCACCACCGCCAGCGGGGCGCCCAGCCCTCCTCGGTAGGCGGTCTGCGACAGCAGCAGCCCGCCCGCCGCGAACACCGCCACCAGCAGCGTGACGACGATCACCCGGGCGCTCAGCAGCGGCCCGGTGTGGTCCGTTGCGGCCACGGTCACGGTCTGGGTGAGGGCGGAGGCCACCCCCGAGGCGACCCCCGACGCGGTCGCGTGCCGCAGACCCGGGCGTGCCCCGGGCCGGGACAGCACCCCGATGAGGGCGGCCGTGGCACCCGCGACGGCCAGCGCCTGACCGGGACTCAGCACCTGCCGGGGCGCCGGTCCGGCCGCCGCGACCAGCAGGGCGGCCAGCCCGGCGAGCGTGCACACCGTGCCCCGCCACTCGACCGCGGCCACCCGCCGTCCCGCCGTGAGCGCGCCCAGGGGCACGGCCGCCACCAGGGTGAGCGCTCCCAGCGGCTGCACCACGGTGAGCGGACCGTACTTGAGGGCCACCACGTGCAGCAGGGCCCCCGATCCGTTCAGCACCACCGACCACCACCAGGCGCCCGAGCGCAGCAGCCGCAGCGTGCCGGTCCCTCCGGCCCGCGCGGCGAGCCGTTCCTGGCAGACGGCGGCGGCCGCGTAGGCCACGGCCGAGACCAGGGACAGCACGACGGCGATCGGCACGGCGCTCATCGCGTGGCTCCCAGCAGGCCGGCCGTCCCGCCGTCCAGGGCCGTCCCGCCGCCCACGGCGGCCTCGCGGCGCGGAGCCGGGATCGCCGGCCTTCGGTGCGGCCGCGGGACCACGACCAGGGCGAGGGCGAGCAGCCCGCCGGCCGCGAGGGCGTCGAGCCAGTAGTGGTTGGCGGTGCCGACGATCACCAGCAGGGTGATCAGGGGGTGCAGCAGCCACAGCCACCGCCACCGCGAGCGGGTGGCGACGACCAGGGCGACCGCCACCATCACCGCCCAGCCGAAGTGCAGCGACGGCATGGCGGCGTACTGGTTGGACAGATGGTCGGTGGTCGGCGGCCCGTACACCGACGGTCCGTAGACACGCCCGGTGTCGATCAGATGCGCCTCGCCGAGCATGCGCGGCGGGGCGAGCGGGAAGGCCAGGTGCAGCACCAGCGCCGCGCCGGTCAGCGCGGCCAGGACGCGGCGGGTCCACACGTAGTGCTCGGGGCGTTTGACGTACAGCCAGATCAGCAGGCCCGCGGTGGCCGGGAAGTGCACCGTCGCGTAGTAGGTGTTGGCCAGATGTATCAGGGTGTCGCCGTGCAGCAGCAGGGACTGCACCGCGGCCTCGCCCGGCAGATGGACGGCTCTCTCGGCGTGCCACACCCGGTGGGCGTTGCGGAAGGCCTCGGTCGTGTGGTCCGCGGCCAGCTGGCGCGCGGCCTTGTAGACGAGGAACAGCCCCGCGACGAGCAGCAGCTCGCGCACGAGCCGAGGCCGCGCCGGCCTGCTGGGCTCGGCCTCGGCCCCCTCGGTTGTCGACGTCATGCCCGGTCCCCTCGCTGGCGGTGTGCGTGTGCGTGGTGCCGCGGTGCGGGGCAGGGCGGTGTGTCCGTCCCCACGGCATCGATACGGCAGCGTACCGATACGGAAGTGTACCGATACGGTCGAGTACCGGTACACTGGCGTATCGATCCACGGATCTCCCGGTACGCGTCGCCCCGGACGGCGCCGGCGGGGCACGGACACCCTCGAGCGAGGAGCAGAGCGATGACGTCGCAGGCCGCGGACGGACCGGAGACGGCTGTCGGCTCGCGTCGCTCCAAGATCACCCCCGAGCGCGAGCGGGAGTTCTTCGACGCCGTGCTCGACCAGATCCGCGAGAGCGGGTACGAGGCCGTGACCATGGAAGGGGTCGCCGCCAGCACCCGGTGCAGCAAGTCGACGCTGTACCGGCAGTGGCGCAGCAAGCCGCAGTTCGTGGTGGCCGCGCTGCGGGCCAGCCGCCGCACCCGGTTCGCCGGGATCGACACCGGCTCGCTCGCCGGGGACCTGCGGCAGGTCGCGCGGGCCGCGGGCGAGTGGTCGGGCAAGGACACCCGGCTGCTGCAGGCTCTGGGCAACGCCATCCTGCAGGACCCGGACCTGAAGAAGGCGCTGCGCGAGGCGCTGGTGGAGCCGGAGCTCGACGCGCTGCGGGAGATGCTGCGCCGCGGAGTCGAGCGCGGCGAGGTCAGCGCCGGCAACCCGGCGCTGGAGCACGTGCCGGCGCAGATCTTCGGCGTTCTGCGCATCCGGCCGCTGCTGGAGGGGGAGTACGCCGACCCGGACTACATGGTCCGGTTCGTGGAGGCCTGCGTGCTGCCCGCACTCGGGCTCGCACCATGACCCAGGCCGCCGTCCACGGGATGACTGGACGGTGACCTGCTCGCGCCGCACCGTGGGGACGGGGGCGGCGCGCACCCCGGCCGGGTGGGGTTCCTCTGAGCGGAGGGGCACCCCACCCGGCCGGCATGTGTCCGCCGGCCGGTCAGACGCTCTCCCCGGAGCCCGCGCCCGAGGCCTTCTTGATCCCCGCGGTGATCTCGTCGATCACGGACGTCCCCTGGTCCACGTCGACGCCGAAGCGGACGACGACCATCCGTCCGGTGCCGGGCGCCCGGAAGGCCAGCGACTCGACGTACCCGTCCGAGCCCTTCCTGGTGTTCGCCTTCCAGCGCACCATGTAGCCCTGCTCCCCGGCCACGGTGACCGGCTCGGAGGCCAGCACCTGGTGCGAGGCGATTCCGCCGTAGGCCTTGCCGTAGGACTGCTCGGCGTTCGCCTCGATGTCCGCCTTGGCGACCTCCTCGGGGGTGTCGCCCGGCGTCTCCAGCAGCACCGCGGGAGCGGAGGAGGCGCCGCCCTTGACGCAGTTGAGGGAGGCGTCGCCGGGGCACGCGTAGGACTCGTCGGAGCTGACCGATGCCCCCGACAGAGGAATCTGCTGGCCGTACCACCCCTTCGGGATGGGCAGGCTGATGCCGCTGAGCGGGTCGGAGACCGAACCGCTGCGTATCTTCGGCGGTTCGGCGCTCCCGCCGGCACCCCCGTCGCCGTCCCGGTCCGGGCCGCCGAACGGCCCGTCCTGTCCGCCGGAGCCCTCCCGGTCCCCAAAGCCGCCGCTGCCGCCGGAACTGCGGTGCGACCCGGCCCGGTTGCTGCTGCCGCCGTCGTCCTGGCTGAGCACGTACACCCCCGCACCTATGCTCGCCAGCACCGCGGCGGCCGCCGCGACGGCCACCCCGGTGCGCAGCCCGCGCCGCGGACCGCGCGGCGCCGGGGCGGGCTGACCGGCGTACGGCGGGTAGCCCGGGTACGCCGGGGACGCGGGCTGTCCGGGCTGCCCGTAGGCGGCCGGCTGGGCGTACGGGTTGGGCTGACCGTGCGGGCCCGGCTGCCCGTAGGCGGCGGGCCCGCCGTACGGCCCAGGCTGACCGTACGGCCCGGGCGGGCCGTAGGGGCCGGGCGCGGCCGGCGGGCTCTGGGGCGCCGGAGGGGCGGGGTGACTCGCCGGAGGCTGCCCCGGTGCGGAAGAGGAGGATGCCTCGCCGCCGCCTTCGCCGGGCCGGTCCGGGGCCGCGGGCGCGTCCTGCGCCGCGGCGCCGTCGCCGTCCTGCCCGGCGGCTTTCTCGGCCGGATCCCCGGCCCCGCCGGACTGCCGGGCCGCCTGCCCCGCGTCGTCGCGCCGCCCGTCCTGCGGCCGCGCGGCCGCGTCCGCTTCCCCGTCGCCGCCCCGGGCCCCGGCGTCCGCCGGACCGTCCTGCGGCTGCGCCGGCGGACCTGCTGCCGCTGCCGCCCCGGCCGGGCGGATCCGGTCCGTCCACGCCTTGCCGTCCCACCAGCGCTCGGTGGCGGGACCGTCACTTGTCTGCCCGGGGTCGGGGTACCACCCGGGAGGAGTCACCTGCGTCATGACCCCACCGTATGAGGCGTCGGTGAAAGACCGATGAGAGGATCCCTGCCCGGCACCAACTGCCCCGCAAACACGGCCGGTTGACTTTCCCTCCAGGCGCGGCCCAGGTCACCGGGCCGCCCCGTCGCCGTCCTTACCCGATCGCCACCCGTCACGGCAAGCGGTACCGCGACCTTCCTGCGTTCCGGCCGGCGGGAGACTACGCTCACCACCCGTACGCCGTCCGGGCGACTATGGGGAGGTAGCAGGATGACGCGGGAACGGCCGGACGCGGCCGCCTCCGCTTCCCTGTGGGAGCGCGACGAGGAGATCACCGCCGTCCTGCACGCGGTGGACTCGCTGTGCGCCGACCGGTCCTCCTTCGGGGGACTGCTGATGTTCGAGGGCGAGGCGGGGCTGGGCAAGACCGCGCTGCTGGCCGAGACCCGGCGCATCGCCGAACGGCGCGGCTGCACCGTCTGGTCGGCCCGCGGCGGCGAGTTCCTGCGCTCCGTGCCCTTCAACGTCGTCCGGCAGCTGCTCCAGCCCGCGCTCGTCTGTCTGCACCCGGAGGAGATCCGCGACTATCTCGGCGACTGGTACGGCATCGCCGGACCCGCCCTCGGCATAGCCGAGCCCTCCGGCCGGCACCCGGACCCGCAGGGCGTGTGCGACGGCCTGGTCGCCGCCGTGAGCCGGCTCGCCGGACGCGAGTGGCCGCTGGTGCTGCTGATCGACGACGCCCACTGGGCCGACGAGGAGACGCTGCGCTGGCTCGCCGCGTTCTCCGGACGCCTGAAGGAGCTGTCCGCGCTGATGGTGGTGACCCGGCGGCCCGGCGAGGCGGAGGGCACCGGCGCCGTCCTGCTCGACCAGGTCGCCGCCGCCGCGGGCGTGCGCACCCTGACCACCCTGTCGCCCGAGGCCACCGCCGGCCTCACCCGCGCCGCGCTCGGGGCGCACGCCGACGCGCCGTTCTGCCGCGAGGTGTGGGCGGTCACCGGCGGCAACCCCTACGACACCGTCGAACTGCTCGCCAAGGTCCGCGACAGCGCACTGCAGCCCGTGGAGGCCCGGGCCGGCGAACTGCGCGTGCTGAACCGCTCCGCCCGGGGCGGCGGCGTCATCGCCCGCCTGGAGGACCTCGGCGTCGACGCCACCCGGTTCGCCTGGGCCGCCGCCGTCCTCGGCACCGGCATCTGTGTGGACCTCGCCGCCCAGCTGGCCACCATGACCCGCGAGGACGCGCTGCGCTGCCTCCAGCAGCTGCGCGAGGCCCGCATCCTGCGCGAGACCGACCCGGTCACCGCACGCGGCGGGGACGAGCTGGAGTTCGTCCACCCGCTGATCGCCACCGCCGTCTACGACTCCATCCCCGGCGCGCTGCGCACCGCCATGCACGGCATCGCCGCCAAGATCGTCACCGACTCCGGGCTCGGCGCCGCCGCGGCCTCCCGCCACCTGCTGAAGGTGCACCCGGAGGCCGACGAGGAACTCGTCGAGCAACTGCGCCAGGCCGCCCGCGAACACCTCGCCGTGGGCGCCCCCGACGCCGCCCGCCGCTGCCTGGAACGCGCCCTCGAGGAGCCGCCGCCGCCCGAGGTGCACGCACAGGTGCTGTACGAACTGGGCTGCGCCACCCTGCTGACCGACCCCGCCACCACCGTCGAGCACCTGAAGGCCGCCCTCAGCATGCCCGGACTCGACGGCGACACCCGCGTGGACGCCGTCTGGCGGCTGTCCCAGGCGCTGCTGCACAACAACCAGATCCGCGAGGCCGTCCGCACCGTCCAGGCCGAGGCCGCCCGGCACGAACCCGGCCCCACCCGCCTGAGGCTGCACGCCGTGCAGTACATGTGGGAGGGGCTGCACGCCGGCGAGGCGGTCACCCGCGACCGCAGCGAGCGGCTCGCCGCGCTCGCGGCGACCTGCACCGGCCGGGACAACTCCGAACGCGCCCTGCTGATCCTGCGCGGCTTCGACGCCATGACCCGCGGCGAGAACGCCGAAGAGGTCGTCGAACTGTGCGACCGCGCCCTGGTCGACGGCCGCCTCGCCCCCGGACTCGGCTGGACCGACACCGAGTGGGGCATCGAACTGCTGCTGATGCTCGCCAGCACCTACGCCTACTGCGACCGCCTCGACCGCGCCGAGGCCCTCTACCACGAGGGCCTGCACGCCTACGAGCGGGCCGGCTGGAGCGGCGGCCACCTCGCCCTCGCCCACGCCTACGTCGGGCTCGCACACCGCAGACGGGGCCGGCTGACGCAGGCCGAGGACTTCCTGCGCCGGTCGCTGCGGATCGCCGAACGCGTCGGCCGCGGCCTGCCGCTGTACTGGACCGCCACCTGCAACCTGGTCGACACGCTGCTGGCCCGCGGCCAGGTGGACGAGGCCTGGGAGATCGCCGAACGCTACGGGTTCGCCCCGCCCTACCCGTCCACCGTCGTCGTACCCGACCCGTGCTGCATCCGCGGCCGGCTGCTGATCGCCGCCGGCCGCACCGAGGAGGGCGTGGGCGAACTGGAGGCCGCCGGGCAGGCCGCCGCCGTCCGCGGCCACCACAACCCGGTCCTGGTGCCGTGGGCGGCCGACCTCGCCCGGGCCCTGGCCGGCGTGGACCCGGCCCGGGCCGCCTCACTGGCCGCCCAGGTCCGCCGCCACGCCGAACGCTTCGGCACCGACACCGCCCTGGGAGAGGCGCTGCGGTGCGCCGCCGCCCTGGAGACCGGGGAGCGCGCCGTCCGCCTGGCCGCCCGGGCCGTTGCCTGCCTGGAGGCCTCCCCATGCCGGTACGAACATGCCGCCGCCCGCGTGGAGTACGGCATCGTCTCCGGCTCGGCGGAGGAACTCGGCCGCGGCCGGGAACTGGCGCGCTCCTGCGGCGCGGACGGGCTGGTGGCACAGGCGGACCGCATGCTGCAGACCGTGCGCGGGTGAGCCGGGACGGCACCCGCGGCACACCCTTGGCCACCCGTCGTCCGCCGCGCCGCCGGACCCTGGGCGCCCGGCGGCCTGAGTCGTCACCCCTGCCCGGACTCCTCCTCCGCGAGCACCCGCTGGGCCACCGCGAACGCCGAGTTCGCGGCCGGGACCCCGCAGTACACGGCGCTCTGCAGCAGCACCGCGCCGATCTCCTCGGCGGTCAGCCCGTTGCGGCGGGCCGCCCGCACATGCATCGCCAGCTCGTCCAGGTGGCCGTGCGCCACCAGCGCCGTCAGCGTGATCATGCTGCGTTCGCGCCGGGTCAGGGTGTCGTCGGTCCAGATCTCCCCCCAGGCGTAACGGGAGATGAAGTCCTGGAACCGGGCCGTGAACGGGGTCTGCCGGGCCTGGGCACGGTCCACGTGCGCGTCGCCCAGCACCTCCCGCCGCACCCGCATCCCGCGCCGGGGCGCGCCGCCCAGGTGGGTGCGCAGGGCCGCCAGCACCGCCTCCGGGCACTGTGCGGGCGCCAGGTGCGAGGCGCCCGGGATCTCCACGAGGGTCGAGCCCGGGACCGCGTCGGCGATCTGCCGCAGATGCGCGGGCGGGGTCGCCGGATCCTCGCGGCCCGCGACCAACAGGGTGGGGGCGGTGATCCGGGTGAGCCGGTCGGTCAGGTCGAAGGCGGCCAGCGCGTCGCAGCACGCGGCGTACGCCTCCGGGTCGGCGTCGCGGTGGTCGCGGACGAGCCGGGGCACGCTGAAGTCACCGGCGAACCAACGGTCGTTCGCGCTCTCCACCAGCCACTCCAGACCCTCGCGGCGCACCCGCGCCGCCCGGTCCTGCCAGGTCCGGGCGCCGCCGAAGTGCGCCGAGGAGCACAGCACCGCCAACGAGGTCACCCGCTCCGGGTGGTGCACGGCCAGATGCAGGCCCACCGCGCCGCCCAGCGACACCCCCGCGTACGCGAACCGCTCGATGCCGAGGGAGTCGGCGAGATCGAGGACGAGCGCGGCCAGGTCGGCGACGGTCGCCCCGGCGGTGACGAGGTCCGCCGCCGAGGCACCGTGCCCGGGCAGGTCCCAGCGCACGACCCGGTGGGAGACGGCCAGTTCGGGGGCGACCTCGTCCCACAGGGCGAGCGAGGTGCCCAGCGACGGCCCGAGCAGCAGCGGGGGAGCCGAGGCCGGGCCTTCTTCCAGGTGGTGCGGTGTCAACGTCGCTCCAGAGCACGGTCGGTGAGGGCCCCGGCGGATCCGGTGTAGCGGGCGGGGTCGGTCAGCTCGGCCAGGTCCACGTCGTCGCGGTCCGCGAGCTCCGGCTGCTCGGCGAGCAGGTCGCCGAGGTTGCGGCCCTCGCGACAGGTGCGGCGGGCCAGGTCGGTCAGCAGCTGTCCGGCACGGGCCCGGCCGAGCAGCGGCGCCAGCTCGGCCGAGAGCCGCTCGGAGACGATCAGCCCGTGGGTGAGGTCCAGGTGGGCGCGCATCGCGTCCGCGTCCACCCGCAGCCCCTCGGCCAGTTCGGCGGCGTCGCGGGCGGCGCCGCCGGTCACCCGCAGCAGATCGCGCAGCGGCTCCCACTCGGCGTGCCAGGCGCCCGCCGGGCGCTCGTCCTCCGCCGGCATCGACGCGTACAGCGTGGCCGCGAGCTGCGGGGCGCGCCGGGCCGCGGCCGCGATCAGCGTGGCGCGCACCGGGTTCGCCTTGTGCGGCATCGCCGAGGAGCCGCCGCCGCTGCCCTCCGCCAGCTCCGCGATCTCCGTGCGGGCCAGGGTGAGCACGTCCGCCGCCGTGCGGCCCAGCGCGCCGGCGGTGAAGGCCAGGCAGCCGGCGAGGTCGGCGACGGGGGTGCGCAGGGTGTGCCAGGGCAGCAGCGGGGCGGCCAGGCCCAGCTCGCGGGCGTACGCCTCGGGCAGCGCGGTCGCGCCCCGCGCGCCGTAGGCGGAGAAGGCCGCCAGGGTGCCGGCGGCCCCGCCGAGCTGCGCGGGCAGCGACTTACGGACGCGCACGACGCGGTCCCGGGCGTCCAGGACCAGCGAGCGCCATCCGGCTGCCTTCAGACCGAACGTGGTCGGCACGGCGTGCTGGGTCAGCGTCCGGCCGGGCATCACCGTGTCGCGGTGGGCGGCGGCCAGCCGGGCCAGGGCCGCCTCCGTGCGCGCCAGGTCCGCCAGGATCACGTCCAGGGTGCGCGCGGCCATCAGCATCAGCGCGGTGTCCAGGATGTCCTGGCTGGTGGCGCCGCGGTGCACATAGGGGCCGTGCTCCGGGCCGGCCGCCCTCGTCAGGTCCGCGACCAGCGGGATCACCGGGTTGCCGCCGGCACGGGCCCGTTCGGCGAGCGCGGCCGCGTCGAACCGGTCGGGCACGGCCGCCCGGGTCACCGCCTCGGCGGCCACCCGCGGGGCGAGACCGAGCGCGGCCTGCGCCCGGGTCAGGGCGGCCTCGGCGTCCAGCAGCGCGGCCAGGAACGCGCGGTCGCTGGTGGCGGCCGCGGCGGCCGAGCCGGCCCAGCCGGGGCCCAGCAGGCCGGCCCCTGAGGTCGAGGGTGCGGGGTGTGTCACCGGAACTCCAGGAAGACCGTCTCGCCCTCGCCCTGAAGGCGTATGTCGAAACGGTACGTGCCCGCGCTCTCCTCGGCGGCGATCAGCGTGGCGCGTCGCTCGTCCTCCAGCCGGCTCAGCAGCGGGTCGGCGGCCAGGGCGGCGTCGTCGCCCGGGAAGTAGACCCGGGTGAACAGGTGCTGCAGCAGGCCGCGCGCGAACACGCACACGCTCAGGTAGGGGGCGTGGCTCCCGCGGGCGCCGGGGCGCAGGGTGCGCACGTACCAGTGGCCGTCGGCGTCGGTCTGCATGCGGCCGAAACCGGTGAACTCCACGCCGTTGCGGCCCAGGAAGTCCCCGGTGGCCGCATCGCGCCGCATCGAGCCGTCGACGGCGGGCAGCGTGCCGTCCGGGGCGGGACCCCACACCTCCAGCAGGGCGTCGGGCAGCGGCGTGCCCTCGCCGTCGGTGACGTAGCCGTGCACGGTCACGGTGTCGGGGTGGCCGAGCGGGGCGACGTCCTCACCGCCGCGGAACGGCAGCGCGTAGCCGTAGAAGGGGCCCACCGTGTGCGACGGGGTGGGCAGCGCGTTCTCCGGGCTGCTCGTGTCGGTGGTCGTCATGGCGGGTCAGCGTCCTTCTTCCATCCAGGTGGCGTACGGTCCGTCCAGCACGATGTCCCAGCGGTAGCCGAGGGAGAACTCCGGCACCGACAGGCTGTGGTCGTAGGTGGCGACCAGCCGCTGCCGGGCGGCGTCGTCCGTGACGGACTGCAGGATCGGGTCGTACGGGAAGAGCGGGTCGTTGGGGAAGTACATCTGTGTCACGAGCCGCTGCGTGAAGGCCGTGCCGAAGACGGAGAAGTGGATGTGCGCGGGCCGCCAGGCGTTGAGGTGGTTGCGCCACGGGTAGGGGCCGGGCTGGATGGTGGTGAAGTGGTAACGGCCCTCGTCGTCGGTCAGGGTGCGGCCGACCCCGGTGAAGTTCGGGTCCAGCGGGGCGTCGTGCTGTTCGCGCTGGTGGGCGTAGCGGCCCGCGGCGTTGGCCTGCCAGATCTCGATGAGCTGGCCGCGCACCGGCCGCCCGTCGCGGTCGAGCAGCCGGCCGGAGACGGTGATCCGCTCGCCGATCGGCTCCCCGGTGTGCTGCCGGGTGAGGTCGTTGTCGGTCTCGGTGATGTCCCGCTCGCCGAAGGCCGGCGAGGACAGCTCCACCAGTTCCGGATTCCGGCGGACGTCGATGGCGACCAGCGGCTGCTTGGGGTGGCGCAGGACGGAGGAGCGGTATGGGGCGTAGTCGCGCCGCGGGTGGTGCTCCACCGGCGCGCCCTGGGCGACCCGCTCGGTGTAGGCGGCGTGGTGGGCCGCGATCTCCTGGTCGATGTCGTGCTGGGTGAGAGTCATGACGGATACCTGACGCTTCCTTAGCGTTCCAGGACCAGGGCGAGGCCCTGGCCGACGCCGATGCAGAGGGTGGCGACACCGGTGCCGGACCCCTTGCGGGCCAGCTGGTGGGCGACGGTGCCGGCGAGGCGGGCACCGGAGGCGCCCAGCGGGTGGCCGAGGGCGATGGCGCCGCCCTGCGGGTTGAGGATCGCGGGGTCGAACTCGGGCCACTCGGCCAGGCAGCCGAGCACCTGCGCGGCGAACGCCTCGTTGAGCTCCAGCACGTCCAGGTCCGCGAAGGTCCGGCCGGCCTTGGCCAGGGCCCGCTCGACGGCCTCGACGGGGGCGAGACCGAAGTACTGCGGGTCGGTGGCGGACACACCGGTCGCCGCGATACGGGCCAACGGCTCCCGGCCGGTGGCCTTCAGCCCCTCCTCGTCGGTGAGGAGCAGGGCGGCGGCGCCGTCGTTGAGGGGGGAGGCGTTGCCGGCGGTGACCGTGCCGTTCTCGGTGCGGAAGGACGGCGTGAGCCGGGCCAGCGCCTCCAGCGAGGTGTCGGGGCGGACGCATTCGTCGGCGGCGACGGAGACCGTCTCGCCCTTGCGCCGCGGCACCGTCACCGGGGCCAGCTCCACGTCGAACAGGCCCGCCTCCCGGGCCGCGACCGCCTTGCGGTGGCTGTCCAGGGCGAACTCGTCCTGCCGCTCACGGCTGATGCCGTGCTTCTCGGCGATCAGCTCGGCCGACTCGCCGAGCGGGATCGTCCACTCCGGGTTCATCCGCGGGTTGACCATGCGCCAGCCGAGCGTGGTGGAGTACAGCTCGGCGTGGCCGGCCGGGAAGGCCCTGTCGCTCTTGGGCAGGACGTAGGGGGCGCGGGTCATGGACTCCACGCCGCCGGCCAGGGCGATCGAGGCGTCGCCGACGGCGATGGCGCGGGCGGCCTGGACCACGGCCTCCAGGCCGGAGGCGCACAGCCGGTTCACGGTCACGCCCGGCACGGACGTGGGCAGGCCGGCGAGCAGCGCGGCCATCCGGGCGACGTTGCGGTTCTCCTCGCCGGCGCCGTTGGCGTTGCCGACGTAGACGTCGTCGATGCGGGCCGGGTCCAGCGCGGGCGTGCGGGCCAGCAGCGCGCCGATGGTGTGGGCGGCCAGGTCGTCGGGGCGTACGCCCGCCAGGGCGCCGTTGTACGCGCCGAACGGGGTGCGGACGGCGTCGACCAGGTAGACGTCCTTCATGCCCGCTCCCCCTGCCGGACGCGGACCGGGGCGTCGGTCCGGGCGGTGATCTCCTCGGCCGTGACGCCCGGCGCGGTCTCCACCAGCTCCAGCCCGTCGGCGGTGACGTCCAGGACGCCCAGGTCGGTGATGATCCGGTTCACGCAGCCCTTCCCGGTGAGCGGCAGCGTGCACTCCTTCAGGATCTTGGGGGAGCCGTCCTTGGCGGTGTGCGTCATGACCACGATGACGGTGCGGGCGCCGTGCACCAGGTCCATCGCCCCGCCGATCCCGGTGATCATCTTGCCCGGGACCGCCCAGTTGGCCAGGTCGCCGGAGGCGGAGACCTGCATCGCGCCGAGCACGGCGACGTCGATGTGGCCGCCGCGGATCATGGCGAACGACAGCGCCGAGTCGAAGAAGGACGCGCCCGGCAGGACCGTGACGGTCTCCTTGCCGGCGTTGATCAGGTCCGGGTCGACGGCGTCCTCGGTGGGGTAGGGGCCGGTGCCCAGGATGCCGTTCTCCGACTCGAGGACGACCTCCACCCCGGGCGGCAGATGGTTCGGGATCAGCGTCGGCAGACCGATGCCGAGGTTGACGTACTGGCCGTCCCGCAGCTCGCGGGCCGCTCGGGCGGCCATCTCCTCACGCGTCCAGGCCATCAGTGGCTCTCCGTCCCGCGCGCGGCGGGTGTGGACACCGTCCGCTTCTCGATCTTCTTGTCCGCCGCCTGCTCGGGCGTCAGCGCGACCACGCGCTGCACGAAGATGCCCGGCAGGTGCACCGCGTCCGGGTCGATCTCGCCGGGCTCGACCAGCTCCTCCACCTCGGCGATCGTCACCGTGCCGGCCATCGCGGCCAGCGGGTTGAAGTTGCGGGAGGACTTGGTGAAGACCAGATTGCCGTGCCGGTCGCCCTTGGCCGCGCGCACCAGCGCGAAGTCGGTGCGGATGGCGCGCTCCAGCACGTACTCCACGCCGTCGAACTCGCGGACCTCCTTGGGCGGCGAGGCCAGGGCGACGCCGCCGTCGCCGTCGTAGCGCCAGGGCAGCCCGCCCTCGGCGACCTGGGTGCCGACACCGGCCGGGGTGTAGAAGGCGGGGATGCCCGCACCGCCGGCGCGCAACCGTTCGGCCAGCGTGCCCTGCGGGATCAGCTCCACCTCCAGCTCGCCGGCCAGGTACTGGCGGGCGAACTCCTTGTTCGCCCCGATGTAGGAGCCGGTCACCCGGGCGATCCGCCCGGCCGCCAGCAGCACCGCCAGCCCGGACTCCATCGCACCGCAGTTGTTCGACACCACCGACAGGCCGCCGGCCCCGCGCTCGTACAGCGCCTGGATCAGCACGTTCGGCACGCCGCTCAGCCCGAAACCGCCCACCGCCAGCGAGGCGCCGTCCGGGACGTCGGCCACCGCCTCCGCCGCCGTGGGGACCACCTTGTCCATCGAAACAAGCCTCATCTCTACCGAGCGTCCCAGCGCCAGATAGTCAGGGCACTGAGTATTTTCGCGAGGTGCCCTCACGCTGCCACCGGACGGCCGACCAGTCAATAGGCCCTGGAGATACGGCACGTTTCCTTGTGTTGGGAGGCGGATGACGGATGGCTCGGGCCTGTATCGTTCAGTGCACTTACGAAAACGCCCTGACGTCACGTCGCAGCGACCCACTCACGCGAGGAGCGCACATGGCCGCGGTGGACCTCACGACCCACCCCGGGCATCTGGCCCGACGGCTCCAGCAGGCCCACTACCTGCTGTGGAACACGATGGTCTCCGAGGAGATCACCTCACCGCAGTTCGCGGTCCTCAACGTGCTGGTCGCCGAGCCCGGGCTCGACCAGCGCACGGTGGGGGAGCGGGTCGGCCTCGACCGGTCCACCACCGCGGAGGTGATCGGCCGCCTGGGCCGCCGCGGCCTGCTGGACAAGGTCCGCGACCCGCAGGACGGCCGCCGCTTCCTGCTGCGGGCCACCGACGAGGGCGAGCGCACCCACCGCCGGCTCTCCGTCCGCACGGCCCGGATGAACCAGGTGTTCCTCAGCCCGCTCAGCGCCGAGGAACGCACCCAGTTCTTCGAGCTGATCCGCCGGGTCGCGGACGCCGCCGAGCATCTGCGCCACCCGGCCGAGCCCAGCGCCACGCCGGGCTGACCGGCCGGGTGCGCCGGCCCGCCGCGGTTCGCCGGCCGGCGCCCGGGTACCCGGCCGCCTGCGAAGGACGGAGCGCGAGTGAAGGGGCGCGAGACGATGAAGGCAGTCACCTGGCAGGGCAAGCGGGACATCCGGGTCGAGGACGTCCCCGATCCGAAGATCCAGGAACCCACGGACGCCGTCATCCGGATCACCTCCACCGGCCTGTGCGGTTCCGACCTGCACCTGTACGAGGTCCTCACCCCGTTCATGACCCCCGGCGACATCGTCGGCCACGAACCGATGGGCATCGTCGAGGAGGTCGGCGCCGAGGTGCCGGACCTCAAACCCGGCGACCGGGTGGTCGTCCCGTTCCAGATCGCCTGCGGCCGCTGCTTCATGTGCGCGGCCGGCCTGCAGACCCAGTGCGAGACCACCCAGGTCACCAGCGAGGGCATGGGTGCCGCCCTGTTCGGCTACACCCGGCTGTACGGCGCCGTTCCCGGCGCCCAGGCCGAGTACCTGCGGGTGCCGCAGGCCCACTACGGCCCGATCAAGGTGCCCCACGGCCCGGCCGACGACCGCTTCGTCTACCTCTCCGACGTGCTGCCCACCGCCTGGCAGGCCGTCGCCTACGCCGATGTGCCGCGCGGCGGCACCGTCGCCGTGCTGGGGCTCGGCCCGATCGGCGACATGGCCTGCCGGGTCGCCCTGGCCCGCGGCGCCGAGCGGGTGTTCGGCGTCGATCTGGTCCCCGAACGGCTGGCACGGGCCCGCCGCGACGGCGTGCACACCTTCGACCTGCGCGGCTTCGACCACGAGAAGGAACTCGTCGCCGCGATCCGCGACGAGACCGACGGACGCGGCCCGGACGCCGTGATCGACGCGGTCGGCACCGAGGCCCACGGCAGCGCCGCCGCCCGCCTCGTGCAGCAGGCCGCGGCCGTGATGCCGCGCACGCTCAGCGGCCCGCTCGCCGAACGCTTCACCGTCGACCGGCTCGCCGCCTTCCACCTGGCCATCGACCTGGTCCGCCGCGGCGGCACCATCTCCCTGTCCGGCGTCTACGGCGGCTCGGCCGACCCGCTGCCGATGCTCACCATGTTCGACAAGCAGCTGCAGATCCGGATGGGCCAGGCCAATGTGCGCCGCTGGACCGACGAGATCCTGCCCTACCTGACGGACGCCGACCCGCTCGGCGTGGACGAGTTCGCCACCCACCACGTGCCGCTGGCCGACGCCCCGCACGCCTACGAGATGTTCCAGCGCAAGCAGGACGGCGCGATCAAGGTGCTGATGACGCCCTGAGCGCCGGCCCGGGCCCTCACGGGGGAGGGGAGCCGAGGATCTCCGCGAGGTCGTAGCGGACCGGCTCCTGGAGCTGGGCGTAGGTGCAGCTCTCCGCGGTGCGGTCCGGCCGCCAGCGGCGGAAGCGCGCCGTGTGCCGGAACCGCTGCCCCTTCTCCATGTGGTCGTAGGCCACCTCGGCCACCCGCTCGGGCCTCAGCGGCACCCACGACAAATCCTTGCCGCCCGACCAGCGGCTCGGTGCGCCCGGCAGCCGCGCCGACGCGTGCGCGGCCTCGTCCGACCACGCCGCCCACGGATGCCCGGCCACGTCCTCCATCACCAGCGGCCCAAGCTCCTCGATCAGCTCGGCGCGCCTCCTCATCGGGAAGGCGGCCGACACCCCCACGTGCTGCAGCCGGCCGTCCTCGTCGTACAGGCCGAGCAGCAGCGAACCGACCACCGGGCCGCTCTTGTGCAGCCGGTACCCGGCGACCACCACGTCGGCCGTGCGCTCGTGCTTGATCTTGAACATGGCCCGCTGGTCCGGCAGATAGCGCAGGCCCGGCGGCTTGGCGATCACTCCGTCCAGCCCCGCGCCCTCGTACTGCTCGAACCACCGCCGGGCCACCTCGATGTCCGTCGTCGCCGGAGCCACATGCACCGGGGGCGTCACCCCGCGCAGCGCCCGCTCCAGCAGCGCCCGCCGGTCCGTGAGCGGCACGTCGAGCAGCGACTCGTCCTGAAGCGCCAGCAGGTCGAACGCCACGAACGACGCCGGGGTCCGCGCCGCCAGCGTCCGCACCCGGGAGTCCGCCGGATGGATCCGCTCGGTCAGCGCGTCGAAGTCCAGCCGGCCCTCACGGGCGATCACGATCTCCCCGTCCAGCACACACCGCGGCGGCACCCGCTCCCTGAGCGCCGCCACCAGCTCCGGGAAGTACCGGGTCAGCGGCTTGCCGGTACGGCTGCCCAGCTCCACCTCGGCGCCGTCGCGGAACACGATCGACCGGAACCCGTCCCACTTCGCCTCGTACCGCATGCCGGGCGGGATGCGCGCCACCGGTTTGGCGAGCATCGGCTTCACGGGCGGCATCACCGGCAGGTCCATGCTGCGATTGTGCGCGCACACCCACCGGGGCGCCCGGTGTGCGAGGTGTGCGGGGGACGCCTACCGTGGCACGCATGGGCGATGCGGTGGAACTTCAGGTGGGCGGCCGGACGGTCAGGCTGTCCAGCCCGGACAAGGTGTTCTTCCCCGAGCGCGGCTACACCAAGCTGGACGTCGCCCGCTACTACCAGGCCGTCGCCCCCGGCATCCTGCGGGCCCTGCGCGACCGCCCCACCACCCTGGAGCGCTACCCGGACGGCATCACCGGCGAGTGGTTCTACCAGAAACGCGCCCCCAAGGGCATGCCCGACTGGATCCCCACCGCCCGCATCACCTTCCCCAGCGGCCGCAGCGCCGACGAGATGTGCCCCACCGAGGAGGCCGCCGTGGTGTGGGCCGCCCAGTACGGCACCCTCACCTTCCACCCCTGGCCGGTACGGCGCGACGACGTCGACCACCCCGACGAGCTGCGCATCGACCTCGACCCGCAGCCCGGCACCGACTACCGGGACGCCGCCCGTGCCGCCCACGAACTGCGCGCCGTCCTCGACGAGTTCGGCGGGCTGCGGGGCTGGCCCAAGACCTCCGGCGGGCGCGGCCTGCACGTGTTCGTGCCGATCGAACCGCGCTGGACCTTCACCCAGGTGCGGCGCGCCGCCATCGCGCTCGGCCGGGAGCTGGAGCGCCGGATGCCTGACCAGGTGACGATCAAGTGGTGGAAGGAGGAGCGCGGCGCCCGCATCTTCCTCGACTACAACCAGACCGCCCGGGACCGCACCATCGCCTCCGCCTACTCGGTGCGGCCTCGCCCGCACGCCCCGGTCTCGGCGCCCCTGCGCTGGGAGGAGGTCGGCGTCGCCCGCCCCGAGGACTTCGACCTCGCCACCATGCCGGCCCGGTTCGCCGAACTCGGCGACGTGCACGCCGGCATGGACGACCACGCCTACTCGCTGGAGCCGCTGCTTCAGCTGGCGGCGCGGGACGAGCGCGATCACGGACTGGGCGATCTGCCCTACCCGCCGGAGTACCCGAAGATGCCCGGCGAGCCCAAGCGGGTCCAGCCCAGCCGAGCCCGGGCGGGCAAGAAGGAGGGTCCGGCCGCCTGACGACGACCGGACCCCGCCCTCGTGCGGAGCGGTGTCACAGCTCCTTGATCCGGACGTTCCGGAAGGAGACCACGTCGCTCGTGCTGTGCACCTGCAGTCCGATGTAGCCGGAGGCGTAGCGCCGCCCGTCCGTCCCCGGGTCGTCCTCGCGGGGCGGGTAGAACTCCTGGCCGCCGGTGTTGTCGAACTCGTTGATCAGCGTGCCGTTGCGGTACACCTCGTAGTGCTGGCCCACCACGCGGATCTCATAGTCGTTCCACGTGCCCTTCGGGGTGACACCGGCCCCGGCCAGACCCACCCGGTCGAAACCGTAGATCGAACCGGTCTTGTACATGTCCCCGTCGGGCCGGTCGAACACCTGCACCTCGTGCCCGTACTCGATGGCCACCCACTCCGGACGGGACTCCACCGGGTGGTCGTGGACCCACGGGAACCGCACGAACACCCCGGAGTTGGCGTTGCCGTCACCCGGTGCGTCGTCCCGCCACTGCAGGCGCAGCGAGAAGTCGCCGTACGTGCGCTGCGGGAACCACAGCATGCCCAGGCCGTCCTTGTCCGTCCCGCTGGTGATCGAGCCGTCGGGGTTGAGGGAGAAGGAACCGCCGCCGACGTGCTCCCAGCGGGCGAAGGACTCCTCGGTGCCGTCGAAGATCGTGCGGTAGCCGGTGTTCTGCCCCGGCTTGCCGATGCCCGACCGGCGGGCCGCCTTGGTGATGGCCCGTGCCTCCCTCCGGTCGACGACGCCCTCGTCGAGCAGCCCGTCCAGGACCGTGTCCACGTGCTTGAGGAACAGTGCCTGGGACGTCCACTCCTTCTCGTCCTCGATCAGCTCGTTGATCCGGCAGCGGTTGTTCGTGACCCGGTTGGGCACGCCCGAGTCGACCGTGCCCACGATCACCGTGAGCCGCTCGTCGTACTCCGGGCAGTCCGGCGCCGGGACCCCGCCGCCCGCCACCACGGTGAAGCTCACCGTCAGCGGCTCGGAGGTGTTGCCCGCCTTGTCGGTGGCCCGGTAGGCGAGGGTGTGCGCACCCACCCGGTCGACGACCACCGGCGCGGTGTAGGCCAGATACGGGCCGCCGTCCAGGGAGTACTCGATGCGCTCCACGCCCGAGCCGCCCTCGTCGTCGGCGGCGGTCACCGTGACCGTGGCGCGGCCGATGTAGGCGCGGTCGGAGTTCCGGGTGCCCTCGACGCTCACCCCGGTCACCGGCGGAGTGGTGTCCCGCACGGGCGGCGCGACGACGGTGAACTCCACCTGCTTCTCCGCCGAGACGTTGCCCGCCTTGTCGGTGGCGCGGTACCGCACGGTGTGCGGGCCCTCCTGGTGCACCATCACCGGCGCGGTGTACGGCTGCCAGGCGCCGTCGTCGACCGCGTACTCGATGCTGTTGACGCCCGAGCCGGTGTCCGAGGCCGAGACGGTCACCGTCGCCATGCCGAGGTAGGCGCCGTCGTCGTCCTGCTCGCCGGTGACGGTCGCCGAGGTCTCCGGCGGGGTGGTGTCGTCCAACGGCGGCGCGACGACGGTGAACTCCACCTGCTGCTCCTCCGACACGTTGCCCGCCGTGTCCGCGGCCCGGTAGCGCAGGGTGTGGGCGCCGACCTGGTCGACGACGACCGGCGCGGTGTACGGCTGCCAGGCGCCGTCGTCGAGCGCGTACTCGATCCGGTCCACCCCCGAGCCGCCCTCGTCGGTGGCGGTGACCGTCACGCTCGCCGACCTCACGTACGCGCCCTGGTCGTCGGTGGTGCCCGACACCGTCGCCGACACCTTCGGTGCCGTCGTGTCGGAGCCGCCCGCCTCGGTGACGACCAGCACGCCCCGCATCTGGGTGTGGCCGGGGATCGTGCAGTGGTACAGGTAGCGGCCCGGCGTGAGGGTCACCTGTGCGGTGTGCCGGCCGCCCTGGTCGTCGTAGGGGCTGGCGAGGATGTTGAGCTGGACGTCGCTGTTGTACTCCGGGTCGGAGGTGACGAAGGTCAGCGTGTGCGGCATGCCGGTGGTGTTGCCGGTGGCCTCGCTGTTCTCGAAGACGATCGTCGCCTCCCCGGCCACCGCGGTCGCCGGAGCCGAGGTGTACTGCGTGATGTCGTCCCCGGCCGTCCAGGTCAGCACCTGGGTGGCGCGGGGCTGCGGGCGGGGCTGCCCTGCGGCGGGTGCGGTCTGCAGCCCGAGCGCCAGGAGCAGCACGGCCAGCAGGGCCGTGAGGAATCTGCGCCGGTGTCTCACTGTGTCCCCCTCGCCAGCTGGTCGGCGGGCGGTGTCGGTCCGCCGCCGGTGTAGGTGACGCGCCACAGCGCCGACTTGGAGTCGGAGGTGAAGAAGCCGCGGCCGTAGTCGAGCACGTACAGCGCGCCGTCCGGACCGAACTTCCAGTCCATGAGGTTCTTGATGCCGTCGTCGCCGACCGGCACGATCCGCTTCAGCGACTCGGCGTGCACCGGAAGGCCGCCGTCCCCTTGGGTCTTCGGGTCCATGAGCACCGCGTCGCGCGGCTGGTCGGCGTCGTAGAAGTCGCCGACGAACCACTTGCCGTCCCAGTACGACGGCCACTTGACCGTGCTGGTGCTCACCGCGTCGTACCGGTAGACCGGCCCGTTCATCGCGGCCTGCCCGCCGCCCTTGAGCCACGGCAGCCGGTAGGTGGCCTCCTCCTCCTTGTAGGAGGGGATGCCGTCGGCGTCGCGCGGATAGTCCGGGCCGCCGCCCTGAGGGGAGTACCAGATGTTGTTGCCGGTGACCGGCGGCAGGTTGACCAGGCCGTCGTTGTTCGGGGACTCGTTCTTCGGGTGGTCGCAGTCGTACCAGCCCAGCGGCTTGGACGGATCGGGCAGGTTGCGGTCCCGGTAGGGCTGCTTGTTGCCCATGCAGTACGGCCAGCCCCGGTTGCTCGCCTTGGTGATCACGGCGAACGTGTCGTACTTGGCGGGCCCCCACACCGGGGACGGCTCGGTGGCGTCCGGTCCGACCCAGCCGGCGTAGAGGATGTCGGTGGTCTTGTCGACGAAGATGCGCGCGGGGTTGCGCACCCCCATGACATAGATCTCGCCCCGGGTCTTGCCGCCGCCCTCGTCGGTCTCCTTCCCGGTGAACAGATTGCCCTCGGGAATGGTGTACGTCCCGTCGGGCTCGGGGTGGATGCGCAGGATCTTGCCGTTGAGGTTGTTGGTGTTGCCGGCGGTGCGACGGGCGTCCGCGAAGGACACGCCCTTGTAGTTCGGCTCCGGGTTGTTGCCGGAGTAACCGTCGCTGAAGCCGCTGGAGTTGTTGTCACCGGTGGCGATGTACAGGTTGCCCTTGGAGTCCCAGGCCATCCCGCCGCCGGCGTGGCAGCAGCTGTGCACCTGCACCGGCCACTTCAGCAGCACCTTCTCGCTGCCGAGGTCCAGCTTGTTGGTGGCGAGGTCGAGGGTGAAGCGGGAGACGCGGCGCTCGGCCATGTGCGTGTCCCGGTTCAGGCCCGAGTGCGGGGTGTAGTGCAGGTACACCCAGCCGTTCTCCTCGAAGCGCGGGTCCAGCTCGATGCCGAGCAGGCCCTCCTCGACCTTGGTCAGCTCGTCGCCGCCGCCCTTGTTGCCGAAGACCGTCAGCTCCCCGGCCAGGGTCACCTTCCCGGTCTTCGGGTCCCAGACGTGGATCTGGCCCTTGCCCTTGCCGATGTCCGGGTCGTTCCAGTCGGTGACGACCGGCTGGGAGGCGTCGGCGCCGCCGCGCCCGATGTACAGCACCCGGCCGTCGGGCGCGGCCACCAGGCCGTGCGGTTCGCCGATCTGGTCGTTCTGTCCGGGCTGATTGGGCTTGGTGAGCCGTTCGGCCTTGTAGTTGGCGGCGATCGTGGCCTTGCAGTCGGCCTGCACCAGCCGGGTGGTCCACAGCAGCGCGCCGCGCAGATGGGTGCGGAAGTCCGTCTCGTCGTACGAGGAGACCGTGCCGCCCATGCCGGTGTAGAAGGACCGGCCGCCGTCGTAGTCCCGGCACCAGCTGATCGGATGGTCCCAGCCGTTGGCGCTCGCTCCGGGCCGGTACGTCGACTCGCGCACCCGGGCCACGGTGTGCACGTCGCCGGAGGGGTTCTTCACCCAGTTCGGCCACTGGTCCAGGCGCCTCCACTCCAGCGGGAGTCCCCGGGTCGCCGGGTGCTGCCGGTCGCCGACCTCGACGGTCGCGCGCTGCACCGCCGTCGGGCTGTCCGGGGCCGGGCGGGCCCCGATCAGCCCGGTGAACCAGTCCGAGTAGGGCTCGGCGCGGGCCGCGTCGTGGATGCCGACGAAACCGCCGCCCGCCTCCATGTACGCCTCCAGGCCCGCCTCCTGCTCCGGGGTCAGCACGTCGCCGCCGCCGGTGAGGAAGACCACCGCGTTGTAACGGCCGAGCCGGGTGGCGTTGGTGAACACGGAGGCGTCGTCGGTCGCCTCGGCCTTGAAACGCTCCCCGGCCGGACCCGACCGGCCGATCTGCTCGATCGCCGCGATGCCGGCGTCGACCACCGGCGGCTCCTCCCCGGCCGCGGCCGATCCGTAGAAGATCAGCACCCGGACGTTCGAGCCGCCCGGAGGCGAGGCGATCGACATCGTTGCCGGCGCCGTGCCCGGATCCGGGCGGGCGCTGGCGGCGGGGGCCGTGAGCAGCCCGGCCGCGACCACCCCGGCGGCCACGGTGGCCGCCCAGCGGCGTCTGTGTGTGCTTCGTGCGCTCAACCCTCGTAAGTGCATGGGCACCTCCTCGGTCTCGGCGACAGCGCCAAGAAAGCTAGGCCCCTTTGCACAGACCGCCAATACCTATGACCGCAATGCAACGAACTTTGTCCTGGGTGTGGATAAACGAGGGCTGGGCGGCTACCGTCGCACAGGATCCTCACAGTCACGTCCCGGCACACGTCCCACCGGTCCCGTTCCCGGCCGAGGAGTTCCGTATGGACAGACGCGCGTTCCACCGGAGGGTTCTGGGCGGCGCGGTCGCCGCGACCTCACTGTCCCTGGCGCCGGACGCCGTCGCCCGGGCGGCGAGCCCGGCCCCCGCCGCGACACCGCCGCGCACCGCACCGGCGGGCGGCCAGGTCAGGCATCTCACGCTCTACGCGGAACAACTCGCCGACGGGCGCATGGGATACGGCCTCGCCCAGGGCAAGGCCACGGTCCCCGGCCCGCTGATCGAGCTGAACGAGGGCGACACGCTGCACATCGAACTCGTCAACACCATGGACGTCGCCGTGAGCCTGCATGTGCACGGCCTGGACTACGAGATCACCAGCGACGGCACCCGGATGAGCAGCAGTCACGTGGAGCCCGGCGGCACCCGCACCTACACCTGGCGCACCCACGCACCCGGTCGCCGTGCGGACGGCACCTGGCGCCCCGGCAGCGCGGGCTACTGGCACTACCACGACCACGTGGTCGGCACCGACCACGGCACCGGCGGCATCCGCAAGGGCCTGTACGGGCCGGTGATCGTGCGCCGCAAGGGCGACATCCTGCCGGACGCCACGCACACGATCGTCTTCAACGACATGACGGTCAACAACCAGGCACCGCACACCGGCCCCGACTTCGAGGCCACGGTGGGCGACCGCGTCGAGTTCGTGATGATCACGCACGGCGAGTACTACCACACCTTCCACCTGCACGGTCACCGCTGGGCCGACAACCGCACCGGGCTCCTCACCGGCCCCGACGACCCCAGCCGCATCATCGACACCAAGATCGTCGGCCCCGCGGACTCCTTCGGCTTCCAGGTGCTCGCGGGGGAGGGCGTCGGAGCGGGCGCGTGGATGTACCACTGCCATGTGCAGAGCCACGCCGACATGGGCATGGCGGGGCTGTTCCTGGTGACGAAGCCGGACGGCACGATCCCGGGGTACCGGCCGCACCGGCACTGACCTGGGCGACCCGCCCGCCGGTGCGCGCGGGAAGGGGCCCGGGCAGGTTTATCCTGACCTGCGTCGTCGCAGGTGAGGAGTGCTGGAGTGACCGAGATGGCGCCACGTCCCACCCTGGAGGCCGTGGCCGCCCGGGCGGGGGTGTCGAGGGCCACGGTGTCGCGGGTGGTCAACGGGGCGCAGGGGGTGAGGGAATCCCTCGCCGCCCGGGTCCGCCAGGCCGTGGAGGAACTCGGGTACGTGCCGAATCAGGCGGCCCGCTCCCTGGTGACCCGGCGGCACGACGCCGTCGCCGTGGTCATCGCCGAACCGGAGACCCGGGTGTTCGCCGACCCCTTCTTCGCGCTCCAGCTGCGCGGCATCAGCAAGGAGCTGACCGCCCACGACTGCCAGCTGGTGCTGCTGCTGACGGAAGGCCAGGGCGACCACGCCCGTGTCGCCCGCTATCTCGCCGGCAACCATGTCGACGGCGCACTGGTCTTCTCCCTGCACCTGGACGACCCGCTGCCCGGACTGATCCGGAATGCCGGGGTGCCGACGGTGTTCGGCGGACGCCCCGGCTGGGGCGAGGGCGGCGAGGGCGCCCTGTACGTCGACAGCGACAACCGCGGCGGCGCCCGCACGGCGGTGGAGCACCTCGTCTCCCTGGGCCGCCGCAGGATCGCGCACATCACCGGAGCGCTGGACCAGACCTCTGCGGTCGACCGCCTGGAGGGCTTCAAGGACGTCCTGCCGGACACCGACCCCGCGCTGATCGAGCCGGGCGACTTCACCCCGGCCGGCGGGGAGCGCGCCATGCGCGCCCTGCTGGACCGCTGCCCCGACCTGGACGCGGTGTTCGCCGCGAACGACCTGTCCGCCTCCGGCGCCCTGCGGGTCCTGCGCGAACGCGGGCTGCGGGTGCCCGAGGACGTCGCCGTGGCCGGCTTCGACGACATGCTGCCCGTCGCCGAGCAGACGGACCCGCCGCTGACGACCGTGCGTCAGGACATCGAGCACATGGGCCTGCTGATGGCCCGGCTGCTGCTGCGCCGCCTCGACCGCAACGGTCCTGAGCCGGACACCGAGGACGGCGCGCCGCGCAGCATCGTCACACCCACGACACTGGTGCGGCGGGCGTCGGCGTAGCACCGGGCGAGCCCGGCCGGCTCCCCCGGACACGGCCTGGGGCCACAGAGCGACGACGACGGCCTTGGACCGGGTGCAGGCGTCGAGCACCTCCAGCCCGCCCTCACGGCCGAGCCCGGACTGCGCGCAGCCCGAAGGGCAGGTTGCCGGTGCTCATCTCGCCCCAGGTGTCGATCCACACCGTGCCGGCCCGCGGCGCGGCCGCCATCCGGTGCGCAGTGCCGAGATCGGTGGTCCACACCGATGCGGCCAGGTCCTATGCGGTGTCGTCGGCCTGGGCGATCGCGTCGTCGATGCCGGTGAACGTCGTCAGCGCGCCGACGGGCCCGAAGATCTCCTCCCGCACGCCGGTGTACCAGGCGGGCCCGCGTATGCCGCGTCGAGCCGCCGACCCGCCGGCCACGCGCTGCCGCTCCGCGACCGAGGAGCGGCAGCTGCCATGGCGGCCGGGCGGGGCGCAGCCGGCGCCGGACCGGCGGGCGGGCGGTGCGCCGACGGCGGGGCGGCCGCGTTGATCGGGCGTTCATCGTTTGTTGTGCGCCGTCCGGCAGGCTCTCGTCCATGCAGACCGAGACCGTCACCCCGCCGACCGTGTCCGCCTGGCAGGCCCAGGCCCTGTGCGCACAGACCGGATCCGACTTCTTCTTCCCGGAACCGGGAAGTTCCGTGCGCGAGGCGAAACGCATCTGCGGCATGTGCGAGGCCCGCCCGGCCTGTCTGGAGTACGCGCTCACCCACGACGAACGCTTCGGCGTCTGGGGCGGGCTGTCCGAGAAGGAACGCCTGGCCCTGCGGCGCCTGAGGACACGCTGACCGCGCGACCCGGCGGCCGCGGGCGGGCGGACGCGCGGTGCCGGCCGGGCCGTCGCACGGCTACACCGGGCCGGCGACGGCTTCCCTGCTGGTCACCCTCACCGTCCCTTCCTCCAGCAGCAGCCGGCGAGTGATGCCGATCGAGGTGAGGAACGGCAGGTCGTGGCTCGCGACGACGAGGCGCCGCGGCAGGACTCCAGAGCGGTTGTCAGCTGCCGCACGCTCGCCAGGTCGAGGTTGGTGGTCGGCTCGTCGAGCAGAAGCAGCTGCGGCGCGGGTTCGGCCAGCAGCAGCGCGGCCGGCGCGGCGCGGAAGCGCTCCCCGCCGGACAGGGTCGCCGCCGTCCGGTCGGCGCGGGCGCCCCGGAACAGGAAGCGGGCCGGGCGTGCCCGGGCCCGGTTGTCGTCGGCGTCCGGCGCGAACCGTGCCACGTTCTCGGCGACGCTCAGCTCGTCGTCGAGCACGTCGAGGCGCTGCGGCAGGAAGCGCGGCGGGACGTGGACCGCCGCCTCGCCCGACAGCGGGGGCAGTTCCCCGGCGATCGTGCGCAGCAGCGTCGTCTTGCCGGCGCCGTCGCGGCCGACACGCGACGCACGCACACACATGCAGCGGTGTGCAGCGGTGCCCCAGGACCTCAGTGAAGCAACGTCCTTCTCCTTCTCGGCGACGACGGAACCGTCGTGCACCGTACGAGGGGGCCGGAACGTGCGTCAACGCATTGTGAGCACCGCACCGCCGGTCCGAGCCCCCTGGCCGATTTGCGGCACCAGGCCGTCGGAACCACGGTGGGAAGGGAAGGCGGACGTCGCGGCGGACAGTTCGGCGGCTGCTGGTCAGGCTCGATCGCGAGTTCCCCGGGCGGTGGGTGTGCAGCGGGCGACGGGTGTGCGGTGTGCCCGGAGCGCGGGTGGCGCAGGCCGGGAGAAACGGCGTCCTGCCCAGGTCCGGACGTCCATACGTGCAGGAGGAAGCGATGGCTGCTCGGACGTTCCGCTACTACTACGTCCATGACCTCCCCCCGGGAACCGGGAAGACATCACCTGGGGTCCGGATCCGTTCTTCGACAAGGGCACCTTCGTCCTGTCCGCCCACCCGGTCACCGACATCCGGCAGAGGTTCTACTGGCTGACCGTCGACGACGTCTCGGTGGGCAAGAAGGACATCGGCTCCGGGGACATCAGCAACGTCCAGTCCTACCTCTGGGCGAAGACGAGGAACAACGGGCGCAGCGGGGACGGAACCGTCAACTCCTCCGACCTTCACCTCACCGGCATCACCCCCTGACCGCACCCGGGATCGATCGTTGGGGATTCGGCATGCGCGTTTCTGTCGTACACGACGAGCACGGATTCATCTCCGCCCTCGTGGCCTCTCCTCCTGATGCGCCCGTGGCGAGCCTCGTGCCGCAGGCGGGTGAGCGTGTGACGGAGTTGGATGTTCCGGACATCAGGGCCGACGGTGACCCTCAGGAGGTGATCGGGCGCCTGACGGACGTGGTGGAGAACTACCGTGTCGCCACGGACACCCGGACGCTCGCCCGCCGGCAGCCCTGACAGGGCGGTCGCGAGGCGGCGGTGACCGTGCCGGTGCGGTGGCCGGCTTCCGCTCAGTCGTCGCCCATCAGCTCGGCCAGATCGTGGTCCAGGTCGAGCCGCAGATGCTCCCGGCCGGCCGGCACCAGGGCGTTGGTGGCCCGCAGGAACAGGCGCAGCTCGCCGGTGGGGACGTGGACCACGGCGGTGCCCTCCAGAGCGTGGAACTCCATGACGGTGCGGCCGTAGCCGTACGGGCGCACCCGTACGTCGCCGACGCCCTCGGGCTGGTGCAGACCCGCGGTCAGCAGCTCCCGCGCGAAGATCCAGCAGACCTCCACCCCGTCGAGCGCGGCCGGCGCCGGGAAGGTCATGCGGACGGCGAACGGGTCGCACGGGTCGTAGCGCAGTGTGGCGGTGATGCGGGACGTCTGCGGCGCGGCGGCGACCAGGCGGGCCTGAACGGGCTGCTCTATCACGGTGGACAACGCCTTGCTCCCTTGCGACGGATGACGTGCGTGCGACGGACGACGCACCAGCGGGGCGTCCGGGCGGACCAGGCCGGGCATGGGGGAAGATGCCGGAACCGATCCGTCCGTGCACCCGGGATGCGAGTGACCTGTGTCACCGCGATCATGCCCGGCACCGCGGGAGTGACCGCCTCCGCCGGGAAGCGCGGGGCGGCCGAGGAGGCGAAGTGTGCCGGAATGCGGGTATCCGGTTCTTGACGGAGAGGAAGTGAACGGTATGCCACGCGGTTCCAGCCCCAAACGGGAGCGTCAGTACGAGCACATCAAGCAGAGCGCGCGGGACCGGGGGGAGAGCACCGAGCGCGCCAAGGAGATCGCGGCCCGCACGGTGAACAAGGACCGCGCCCGCTCGGGCGAGTCGAAGACCGCGAGCCGCTCCTCGGCCCGCAAGCCGTCCTCCGCCCAGCGGGGCGGGCAGCGGTCCGGCCGGAGCACGGAGGGACAGACCTACCACGAGCTCTACGAGGAGGCCAGGCGGCGGGACATCCACGGCCGTTCGGAGATGAACAAGGAGCAGCTGCGGCAGGCCCTGCGCAAGGGCTGACCGGCGGTGCCGGCCGGCGGGCGGGGCGCGCCGCACCCGCGCGTCCCGCTCCGTGTGCCCGGATCCGCCCAGCGGGGCGGCGGGGGTGCGGCACCGGTTGCCCGCCGGCCGCGGGGGCGTCGTAGGCTCGGGGCACCATGACGACGACGATCGCAGGCGTTCCGGCGGGCTGGCCCACGACCGAGGAGGAGGCGCGCGCCGTGCAGGACGCGCTGCGCGCCCGGATGGTGCTGGACGCGACGGGGCCGGAACCTGGCACCGGGCACGTCACCGGGGTGGACGTCGCCTACGACGACGAGCGCGACCTCGTCGCGGCGGCGGCCGTGGTGCTGGACGCGGCGACCCTGCGGGTCGTGGCCGAGTCCACTGCCGTCGGCCGGGTCGCCTTCCCGTACGTGCCGGGTCTGCTGGCCTTCCGTGAGCTTCCGGCCGTGTGCGCCGCGCTGGACGCCCTGGACCGTCCGCCCGGCCTGGTCGTCTGCGACGGCTACGGGCTGGCGCATCCGCGCCGTTTCGGACTCGCCAGCCATCTGGGGGTGCTGACCGGACTGCCGGCGATCGGCGTCGCCAAGAACCCGTTCACCTTCTCCTACGCGGAACCCCCGGCGCCGCGCGGCAGTTCCTCGCCGCTGCGGGCGGGCGCCGACGAGGTCGGTCGCGCGCTGCGCACCCGGGACGGGGTCAAGCCGGTGTTCGTCTCCGTCGGCCACCGGGTGTCGCTGGACAACGCCTGCGCCCACGTCCTCGCCCTGACCCCGGCCTACCGTCTGCCGGAGACCACCCGCAGGGCCGACGCGCTGTGCCGGCGGGCCCTGCGCGAGGCCACGGCGGCGGGCCGCGCCGCCGGCTGAGCCGCCGTGGTCCGGGTGCGGTGTGTCCTGCGCGCCGTGGGCCGGTCCGGGGCACCTGACGTCCCGCATGCTGTGGCCTGGCCGGGCGCTCCGTGTCACGCGTGCCGTGTGCGTGCCTCGCTCCGACGGACCGCACTGCGCGCCGCCGCGGGTGGCCGCGGCTAGCGTGAGGGGTGCAGGCCCGTCCGCCGGGTGCGCGGTACGGCACCGGCGGAGCAGGCAACGTCCAGGAACGGAAGCTGGCTAA
Organism: Streptomyces thermodiastaticus; assembly: GCF_014656135.1. Classification (GTDB taxonomy): domain Bacteria; phylum Actinomycetota; class Actinomycetes; order Streptomycetales; family Streptomycetaceae; genus Streptomyces; species Streptomyces thermodiastaticus. The sequence goes on along the minus strand of NZ_BNBV01000018.1, from coordinate 52,582 downwards.
GCGCTTGCTCGCTCAGGGCTTGTGCGGAGTCGGCCGCATTCCTAGCATCAGCAGTGTGACAGCAGTTGTGTCACAGTGATCCGGTGCCGTTCCGGAGCGGCGGACACCGGGCACGGCGGGCGCCGAGGTCACGGCCGCCCGCGGCGAGCAGGGCGGCCGGGGCGGTCACGAGCGGCCACGGCGACCGCGCGGGCCGCAGCGGTCACCGTCACGGCGAGCAAGGGGGCTCCATGGCAACGGCACCGACGCAGGGGCGGCACGGCCCGCTCACCGGTGTGCGCGTGGTCGAGCTGGCCGGCATAGGCCCCGGCCCGTTCGCCGCGATGCTCCTCGCCGACCTGGGCGCCGACGTGGTCCGCGTCGACCGCCCGGGCGGCGCCCCGCTGGGCATCGACCCCGCCCGCGACCTGACCAATCGCAACAAACGCTCGGTGATCGTCGACCTGAAGGCGGCCGACGGCCCCGCCCGCGTCCTCGATCTCGCCGCCCGCGCCGACATCCTCGTCGAGGGCTACCGGCCCGGTGTCGCCGAGCGCCTGGGCGTCGGACCCGAGGCCTGCCACGCACGCAACCCCCGCCTGGTCTACGGCCGGATGACCGGCTGGGGCCAGGACGGGCCGCTCGCCCCCCGCGCCGGACACGACATCGCCTACATCGCCGTCACCGGCACCCTCGGCATGATCGGCGCCGCGGACCAGCCCCCGGCGGTGCCCGCCAACCTCCTCGGCGACTACGCGGGCGGCGCCCTCTACCTCGTCGTCGGTGTCCTCGCCGCGCTGCACCACGCGCGCGAGACCGGCACCGGCCAGGTGGTGGACGCCGCCATCGTCGACGGCACCGCCCATCTGTCCACGATGATCCACGCCATGCTCGCCGCCGGAGCCTGGCAGGACCGCCGCGGCACCAACCTGCTGGACGGCGGCTGTCCCTACTACGGCACCTACCGGACCTCGGACGGGGCCTACATGGCGGTCGGCGCGCTGGAACCGCAGTTCTACGACGAGTTCCTGCGCCTGCTCGGCCTGCCCGAGCACGCCGGAGCCCACACCGACCCGGCCCGCTGGGGTGAACTGCGCGAGGCGGTCGCCGCCCGCTTCGCCACCCGTACCCAGAAGGAGTGGACGGACGTGTTCGAGTCTTCCGACGCCTGCGTCGCGCCGGTGCTGTCGCTGCGCCAGGCCCCGCACCACCCGCACCTGGCGGCCCGCGGCACGTTCACCGACCACGCCGGCCTCACCCAGCCGGCCCCCGCACCCCGTTTCTCCGCCACCCCCACCGCGGTGCGCAGCGCACCCGCCCGCCCGGGCGACGGCACCGCTGCGGTGGCCCGCGACTGGGACCTGCCCGCCCTGCTGCAGGACGACGCCTGACCCGGCCGGCACCGCCCGTTCTGCCCCGTCCCGTCCGCCCCGGTCCGCCCGGGACCGTCCAACCCGACGTCGAAAGGCCCACTGACGTGAGCACCGAAGCGTATGTGTACGACGCGATCCGCACCCCGCGCGGACGCGGCAAGGCCAACGGCTCGCTGCACGGCACCAAACCCGTCGACCTGGTCGTCGGCCTCATCCACGAGATCCAGCGCCGCCTGCCCGGCCTGGACCCGGCCGCCGTCGACGACATCGTCCTCGGCGTCGTCAGCCCGGTCGGCGACCAGGGCTCCGACATCGCCCGGATCGCCGCGATCGCCGCGGGCCTGCCCGACACGGTGGCCGGCGTGCAGGAGAACCGCTTCTGCGCCTCGGGTCTCGAAGCCGTGAACCTGGCCGCCGCCAAGGTCCGCTCCGGCTGGGAGGACCTGGTGCTGGCCGGCGGGGTCGAGTCGATGTCCCGGGTGCCGATGGCCTCCGACGGCGGCGCCTGGTTCAACGACCCGATGACCAACCTCGCCGTCGGCTTCGTCCCCCAGGGCATCAGCGCCGACCTGATCGCCACCGTCGAGGGCTTCTCCCGCCGGGACGTCGACGAGTACGCGGCCCTGTCCCAGGAGCGCGCCGCCACCGCCTGGAAGGAGGGCCGCTTCGACCGCTCCGTGATCCCGGTCAGGGACCGCAGCGGCCTGGTCGTCCTCGACCGCGACGAGCACCTGCGGCCGGGCACCACCGCCGACACCCTGGCCAAGCTCAAGCCGTCCTTCGCGGACATCGGCGAGCTGGGCGGCTTCGACGCCGTCGCGCTGCAGAAGTACCACTGGGTGGAGAAGATCGACCACGTCCACCACGCGGGCAACTCCTCCGGCATCGTCGACGGCGCCGCCCTCGTCGCCATCGGCTCCAAGGAGGCCGGGGAACGCTACGGGCTGACTCCGCGCGCCCGGATCGTCTCCGCCGCCGTCTCCGGCTCCGAGCCGACCATCATGCTCACCGGCCCCGCCCCCGCCACCCGCAAGGCGCTCGCCAAGGCCGGCCTGACCATCGACGACATCGACCTGGTCGAGATCAACGAGGCGTTCGCCGCGGTCGTGCTGCGCTTCGTCAGGGAGATGGGCCTGAGCCTGGACAAGGTCAACGTCAACGGCGGCGCCATCGCGTTCGGCCACCCGCTCGGCGCCACCGGAGCGATGCTGCTCGGCACCCTCGTGGACGAACTCGAACGCCAGGACAAGCGGTACGGCCTCGTCACGCTGTGCGTCGGCGGCGGCATGGGCATCGCCACCGTCGTCGAACGCCTCTGACGCCCTCCCGACGGATCACCCCGGACCATCACGGAGCACTTCCCATGAGCACTCAGCCCACCACCATCCGCTGGGAGCAGGACGACACCGGCGTCGTCACTCTCGTCCTGGACGACCCGAACCAGTCCGCGAACACCATGAACCAGGCGTTCCGGGACTCGCTCGCCGCGGTCGCCGACCGTCTGGAGGCCGAGAAGGACACCGTCCGCGGCGTCATCGTCACCTCCGCCAAGAAGACCTTCTTCGCCGGCGGCGACCTGCGCGAACTCATCCGGGTCACCCCCGACGGCGCGCAGGACCTCCTCGACGGCGGCCTGGCCCTGAAGCGGAACCTGCGCCGCATCGAGACCCTCGGCAGGCCCGTCGTCGCCGCGATCAACGGCGCCGCCCTCGGCGGCGGCTACGAGATCGCGCTGGCCTGCCACCACCGCATCGCCCTGGACGCTCCCGGCTCCAAGATCGGCTGCCCGGAGGTCACCCTCGGCCTGCTGCCCGGAGGCGGCGGCGTGGTGCGCACCGTCCGGCTGCTCGGCATCACCGACGCCCTGCTGAAGGTGCTGCTGCAGGGCACCCAGTACAGCCCGCGCCGGGCCCTGGCGGGCGGCCTGGTCGACGAGGTGGCGGACACCCCCGAGGACATGATCGCCCGGGCCCGCGCCTTCATCGACGCCCACCCCGCATCGCAGCAGCCCTGGGACCGCCCCGGGTACAAGATCCCCGGCGGTACCCCGTCGCACCCGAAGTTCGCCGCCAACCTGCCCGCCTTCCCGGCCAACCTGCGCAAGCAGACGAACGGCGCACCCTACCCGGCGCCCCGCGCCATCCTGGCCGCCGCCGTCGAGGGCGCCCAGGTCGACTTCGAGACCGCGCAGGTGATCGAGTCCCGCTACTTCGTGGAGCTGGCCACCGGCCAGACCGCGAAGAACATGATCCAGGCGTTCTTCTTCGACCTGCAGGCCGTGAACTCCGGCGCCGGCCGCCCGCAGGGCGTCGAACCCCGCACGGTCCGCAAGGCCGCCGTCCTCGGTGCCGGGATGATGGGCGCCGGCATCGCCTACGCCTGCGCCCGCTCCGGCATCGAGGTTGTCCTGAAGGACGTCTCGCTCGAAGCCGCGGTCAAGGGCAAGCAGTACTCCGAGAAGCTGTGCGCCAAGGCCGTCGCCCAGGGTCGCACCACCCAGGAGAAGGCGGACGCGCTGCTGGCCCGGATCACGCCCACCGCCGAGATCGCCGACCTCGCCGGCTGCGACGCGGTGATCGAGGCGGTCTTCGAGGACGTCGGGCTCAAGCGGAAGGTCTTCCAGGAGGCCGAGCAGGTGGTGGCACCGGACGCGCTGCTGTGTTCCAACACCTCCACCCTGCCCATCACCGCCCTGGCCGAGGGCGTGCGGCGCCAGGACGACTTCATCGGGCTGCACTTCTTCTCGCCCGTCGACAAGATGCCGCTGGTCGAGATAGTCAAGGGTGAGCGCACCGGCGAGGAGGCCCTCGCCCGCGCCTTCGACCTGGTCCGGCAGATCAACAAGACCCCGATCGTGGTCAACGACTCCCGCGGCTTCTTCACCTCCCGGGTCATCGGCCACTTCATCAACGAGGGCGTCGCCATGGTCGGCGAGGGCATCGAGCCCGCCTCCGTCGAGCAGGCGGCCGCCCAGGCCGGCTACCCGGCCAAGGTGCTGTCCCTGATGGACGACCTGACCCTCACCCTGCCCCGGAAGATCCGCGACGAGACCCGGCAGGCCGTCGAGGAGGCCGGCGGCACCTGGACACCGCACCCGGCCGAGGCGGTCATCGACCGCATGGTCGACGAGTTCGGCCGCACCGGCCGCAGCGGCGGCGCCGGCTTCTACGACTACGACGAGACGGGCAAGCGGCTGTGCCTGTGGCCAGGCCTGCGCGAGCACTTCACCAAGCCGGACCACCGGATCCCGTTCGAGGACATGCAGGAGCGCATGCTGTTCTCCGAGGCGCTGGACACCGTCCGGCTCCTGGAGGAGGGCGTGCTCACCTCCGTCGCCGACGCCAACATCGGCTCGGTCCTCGGCATCGGCTTCCCCGGCTGGACCGGCGGCGTGCTGCAGTACATCAACGGCTACCCGGGCGGCCCGCGCGGCTTCGTGGCCCGCGCACGGCAGCTCGCCGAGCGCTACGGCGAGCGGTTCACGCCCCCCGCGCTGCTGGTGGAGAAGGCGGAACGAGGGGAGACGTTCACCGACGCCCGCTGAGGCGCACCGGCGCTCCCGGGCGCCGGGTCACTCGCCGGCGCTGTGCAGCCACGCCCGCAGTTCCTGCCGCAGGGACCGCTGGAACGTGGTGAGCAGCGCCTGCACCACCAGCGGGTGCATATGAGCGGACAGCGACCGGACGTCCTCGGTGCCGCGGCCGGCGACCGCGGCACGCAGCAGCTCGGACAGCTCGTGTGCGGCCGCCCGGGAGTGCTCGGTCAGCACCGACCGGGCGGCCAGCACCGTCTCCTGCGACAGCGGCACATCGAGCAGCTCGACGCCGAGCCGCAGCAGCCCGGTGTCGACCCGGTAGCGCTCCTCAGCGGCGCCGCCGGTGCGATCGGCCTGCTCACCGGGGTCCGCGGCGCCCTCCTCGCGGTCGCCGTCCGCCGCCCGCGCCAGCACGCCCATCGCCGCCAGCCGCCGAAGGTCCTCGTCGCTCAGCGGGCGGCCGGCCCGCCGATCAAGCTCCCGGCGGCCGATCGTCTCCTCGCTCTCCGGCGCCCAGGAGGCGACCACCGCCCGCTGCACGGCCAGCTCGCGCGGGCTCAGGCCGGGCGGCAGCTGCCGCAGATGCCGCTCGATCGCGGCGAGCGTCATGCCCTGCCGCCGCATCTGCCCGATCAGATCCAGCCGGGCCAGGTGCTGCTCGCCGTAGCGGCCCACCCGGCGGGGGCCCAGGACGGGCGGCGGCAGCAGGCCCCGGCTGCTGTAGAAGCGCACGGTGCGCACGGTGACGCCGGCCCGGGCGGCCAGCTCGTCGACCGTATAAGCCGGCTCGGCGGCGTCGGGCGTCGTCATGTGCAGCAGTATCGCTGTCTCACCGGGAGTGTGAAAGCCGGTGGCCGAGTTGCGCTGATCATGTGAGAAGTTCCGCTGTGTGAGATGTGCCATCGCATGAGAGGTGATCCCTCTGGGAAGCTGCTCCCCTGGTCTGTACCGCGTGAGCTGGTGCGGGCCGGAACCGTACGGCACCCGGGCGAATCCGCTCGGCGCACCAGAGAGTAGATCCACCCGTGAGCAAGGAATCCGTGCACACGGCACAGGTCGTCGAACAAGCACCGACGACCGCCGCGCCCGCAGACGCGGGCGACGCCGGGTACAGCAAGGACCTCAAGCACCGCCACATCAACATGATCGCGATCGGCGGCGCGATCGGCACCGGCCTCTTCCTGGGCGCCGGCGGCCGGCTGCACAACGCGGGCCCGGCGCTGGCGCTGGCCTACCTCATCTGCGGCGTGTTCGCGTTCTTCGTGGTCCGCGCGCTCGGCGAGCTCGTCCTGTACCGCCCGTCGTCCGGGTCCTTCGTGTCGTACGCGCGCGAGTTCCTGGGGGAGAAGGGCGCCTATGTCGCCGGCTGGATGTATTTCCTGAACTGGTCCACGACCGGCATCGCCGACATCACCGCGGTCGCGCTGTACGCGCACTACTGGAGCTTCTTCACACCGGTCCCGCAGTGGCTGCTGGCGCTGATCGCCCTGGCGATCGTCCTCACCGTGAACCTGATCTCGGTGAAGATCTTCGGCGAGATGGAGTTCTGGTTCTCCATCGTCAAGGTCGTCACGCTCGTCGCGTTCATGCTGGTCAGCATCTTCCTGCTGGTCACGCAGCACAAGGTGGACGGCTACAGCCCCGGCCTGAACGTGATCACCGACCACGGCGGCTTCCTGCCGCACGGTGTGATGCCGGTGGTCCTCGTCATGCAGGGCGTGATCTTCGCCTACGCCGCCCTGGAGCTGGTGGGTGTCGCCGCCGGCGAGACCGCCGAGCCGGAGAAGGTCGTCCCGCGCGCGGTGAACTCGATCATGTGGCGGGTGGGCCTGTTCTACGTCGGCTCCGTCGTGCTGCTGGCCCTGCTGCTGCCCGGCTCGGTGTACTCGGCCGACGAGAGCCCGTTCGTCACCGTCCTGTCCAAGATCGGTGTCCCGGCGGCCGGCGATGTGATGAACCTCGTCGTCCTCACCGCCGCGATGTCCTCGCTGAACTCCGGCCTGTACTCCACCGGCCGCATCCTGCGCTCCATGGCGATGGCCGGCTCGGCGCCGAAGTTCACCCGCGTGATGAGCCGCAGCCAGGTCCCCTACGGCGGCATCCTGCTGACCTGCGGGATCTGCGTGCTCGGCGTCGGGCTGAACTACCTGGTGCCCAGCGAGGCCTTCGAGATCGTGCTGAACGTCGCCTCCCTCGGCATCGTCAGCACCTGGGTGATCATCATGATCTGTCACATGATCTTCGTCCGCCGCGCCAAGTCGGGCCTGGTCACCCGTCCGCACTTCCGTCTGCCCGGCAGCCCGGTCACGGAGATCGCCACGATCGCGTTCCTGCTGGCCTGTCTCGGCCTGATGTGGAACGACCCCGAGGTCGGCCGCAAGACCGTGATGCTGATCCCGCTGATCGCGGTGCTGCTGGTGGCCGGCTGGTTCGGTGTCCGCCGCCGGGTCCTGCGGGGGGAGCGGACCACCGACGAGCCGGTGAAGTAGCCGCCGCTCGGCAGTTCTGGGGGGATTTCACGGTTCCGGGGCCGCGTGGCCGGAGGCGCTCAGGGCGCCCCGGCCGCGCGGCCGTCTGTCACCGGCCGTGCACGTCGTTGGTGGCCTCGATCTTCTTCCAGGACCGCGGCTGCTCGACGCCGGCCGGCGAGGCGGCGAAGGACGCCGCACGCGCCGCCGGGGCGGCCGGCTTGACCGGCTGGAACAGCCAGGTGTCGAACAGCCCGGCCAGCGGCTTGCCCGAGACCTGCTCGGCGTACGTCTGGAAGTCGGCCACGGAGGCGTTGCCGTAGGCGTGCCGCTGCGGCCAGCCCTTGAGCAGGCGGAAGAACGCCGTGTCGCCGATCTCGTTACGCAGCGCCTGGATCGCCAGGGCACCCCGGTCGTAGACCGCGGCGTCGAACTGGTGGTCAGGGCCGGGGTCGCCCGGCTTCACGGTCCAGAAGGCGTCGTCGGCCGGGTGCGAGGCGTAGACGTAGTCCGCCAGCTCCTGCGTCGTGCCCTCGCCCTCGTGCTCCGACCACAGCCACTGGGCGTAGCGGGCGAAGCCCTCGTTGATCCAGATGTCCTTCCAGCCCTTGACGGACACGCTGTCGCCGTACCACTGGTGGGCCAGCTCGTGCACCACCACGGAGGTGTTCGAGCCGTTCGCGAACTGCGCCGGGCTGTAGTACACGCGGGTCTGGGTCTCCAGCGCGTACCCGGTGGTCGTGTTCGGCACATAGCCGCCGGCCGAGTCGAACGGATACGGCCCGAAGTAGCCGCTGAGCCAGTCCACCAGCTCCCCGGTGCGCTCCACGCTCGCCCGTGCCGCCCCGTCGTTGTCGCCGAGGTCCGTGCTGTAGGCGTTGATCACCGGCACGCCGCCCTCGGAGGTGCCGGTCGTGATGTCGAACCGGCCCAGCGCGAGCGTGGACAGATAGGTCGCCTGCGGCTTGTTCTGCCGCCAGTTGTAGCGGGTCCAGCCCAGCTGCGAGCTGGTCGACACCAGCGTGCCGTTGGAGATGGCCTGGGTGCCGTCCGGGACCGCCACCGACACGTCGAAGGTGGCCTTGTCGCTCGGGTGGTCGTTGCTGGGGAACCACCACCAGGCGGCCTCCGGCTCGTCCGCCGCGATCGCGCCGTCCGGCGTGCGGTGCCAGGTGGTGAAGCCGTACGCGCTCTTGGCGGACGGCACCCCGTGGTAGCGGACGACAACCGTGACCGGCGTGCCCTTGGCCAGCGGCTGCCGGGGCGTGACCACCAGCTCGTGCTCCCCGGAGGTGGTGAAGTGTGCCGTCGCCCCGTTGACCCGCACCTCGTCGACGTCCAGCAGGAAGTCCAGGTTGAAGCTTGACAGGTCCTGCGTGGTGCGCGCCGAGATCGTCGCCGTGCCCGACAGCTCGTCGGTGGCGGGCTGGTATTTCAGCCTCAGGTCGTAGTGGGAGACGTCGTAGCCGCCGTTGCCGTAGTACGGGTAGTACGGATCGCCGATGCCCGGTGCGCCGGGGGAGTAGCTCGCGGCCGATGCCGGGATCGCCAGCAGCAAAGAGGCCGCGGCCAGTGCGCCCGGCACGGTGAATCTGCGGTGCACGTCAGCTCCAAGTCGTCGGGGTGCGTTGCCGAGAGCCTAGGAAAGATCCGCCACCCTGGTCGTGTCCATGCCCGCCTTTGTCACGTGATCGCCATCCGGCCGTCATGAACGGGGCGTTTTGCACCCCGGGTGCCGCCGGCCGGCCCACGCGTCCGACGACACGTCAGCCGCGCCCTTCAGCGCGGCAGTCGTCCCCGGTACCGTCGTCGCCCATGCCGACTAGCATGCGCATGACCACCCGGTCGTCCGTCGTGGCGGTCGCCGCCGCTCTGGCCGCCGCTCTGCTCGGTCCCGCGGCCCACGCCGCCCCGTCCGCCGGCTCTTCCCCGCGCGAGAGCCGGCCCGTCTACTCCTACGCGAACGCCGTACGCGAGACCGTCTGGGTCGACACGAGACTCGACGCCGACGGCGACGGCAGAACCGACCGCGTCGCCGCCGACATCGTCCGGCCCCGCGAGCCCGCCCAGCAGGGCCGGAAGGTCCCGGTGATCCTGGAGGCCAGCCCGTACTACTCCTGCTGCGGGCGCGGCAACGAGAGCCAGACCAAGACCTACGACGCGGCCGGCCGCGTCGTGGGGATGCCCCTGTACTACGACAACTACTTCGTGCCCCGCGGCTACGCCTTCGTCGCCGTGGACCTGGCCGGAACCAACCGGTCCGACGGCTGCGTCGACGTCGGCGGGCCCTTGGACATCCAGTCGGCGAAAGCGGTCGTCGACTGGCTGGGCGGCCGCGCCCGCGCCTACACCGCCCGCACCGGAGGCACACCCGTCCGGGCCACCTGGACCGACGGCACCACCGGCATGATCGGCAAGAGCTGGGACGGCACCATCGCCAACGGCGTCGCCGCCACCGGCGTCAAGGGGCTGAAGACCATCGTCCCGATCAGCGCGATCTCCTCCTGGTACGACTACTACTTCCAGCAGGGCGCACCCCTGTACGGCACCGGCCCCGACCGGCTCGCCGACGCCGTGGAGAGCGACGACGCCCGCGCGCACTGCGCGGCCGTCCGGCAGCAGCTCGTCGACGGCGCACCCCGAGGCGGCGACTGGACGGCGCTGTGGACCGCACGCGACTACGTCCGCGACGCCGGCAAGGTCCGCGCAAGCGTCTTCCTCGTGCACGGCATGCAGGACCTCAACGTGCGCACCAAGCATCTCGGGCAGTGGTGGGACGCCCTGGCGAAGCATCAGGTACGGCGCAAGATCTGGCTGTCCCAGACCGGCCACGTCGACCCCTTCGACTACCGCCGCGGAGCCTGGGTCGACACCCTGCACCGCTGGTTCGACCACGAACTGCTCGGCTACCACAACGGCATCGACCGCGAGCCGATGGCCGACATCGAACGCCACCCCGGCCAGTGGGTCACCTCCCGCGTCTGGCCGCCGCGCGGCACCTCGGCGGTCACCCTGCGCCCGGCCCCCGGCCCCCGGGCCGGCGTCGGCACCCTCGGCCCGGAGGCGGCTCGCGGCACCGAGACCTTCACCGACGACCCGGCGCTGAGCGAGACCGACTGGGCGGCGCGGGCCACCACACCGTCGCCCGAGAAGGTCTCCTTCGTCACCCCGCGCCTCACCGAGGACCTGCGGCTGTCCGGCTCGTCCCGGGTCACCGTCACCGTGACCCCCAGCACCACGACGGCCCACCTGTCCGCCGTCCTCGTCGACCTCGGCCCGGACACCATCCGCGACTACGCCGACGCCGCGGAGGGCATCACCACCCTCACCGACCGCACCTGCTGGGGCGCGAGCACGCCCGGCGACAGCGCCTGCTACCTGCGGACCGGGCCGAAGACCACACAGGTGGACGCCACCGTCGTCAGCCGCGGCTGGGCCGACCTCGGCCACCACGCCTCGCCGGCCCACGGCGTCCCGCTCACCCCGGGCCGGGCCTACCGCCTCACCGTCGACCTGGCGGCCACCGACCACGTCGTGCCCGCGGGACACCGGCTGGCGCTGATCGTCGCCGGCACCGACAAGGGCCTGATCGATCCGCCGTCCACCACCCCGACGCTCACCCTGGACCTCGCCCGCACCTCGGCCCGGCTGCCGCTGGCGGGCGGTGCGGCGGCCTTCGCACGGGCCACGTCCTGAGTGGCGGACACCGGGCCGGCACCAGCTCGTGTCCGTGACGTCGCGCGGCAGACGGCACGTTCGGACACCGCCCACGGTCCGCGACGGCGCGGACCATGCGGAGGACAGCCCCCGGCGGTGAGCCGGGGGCGTACCGAAGCACCTGAGGTGACCGGCCGTCAAGAGGTGTACCCCCTCATGGGTGTACCGGCCACCGAAGCGGGGGAGCGCGGGTCCTAGACTCGGCAACCGTTGCTCCGAGGAGCCAGACCCCCCGACCGAAAGGCCTGGTAGTCCATGTTCAAAGACGCCCCCATCTACCACCAGCTCGTGGCCGAACGAGGCGATGTGCCCGCCCGGGTCCGGGACGCCGCCTCGAACATACGCAGGGAGCTGGACCAGGTGATGCGCACCGGGCAGCCGTCGAGCGCCCTCCAGGCCGAGACCCCGGCCGCCCATCCGGGCCAGCGGTCCGCCTCGGCACTGCCGCTCGGCCCGCACCCTCGCTGACCGACGGCCACGGTGGTGCCGGCGGGGGCGCCGGACTGCGGCCCCGTGCGGGCCGTCACCGGTGCACGCCGCCCTGCGCACCGCTTCGTCACGACGTCACGACACGCCGGCCGCCCGGACGTGCCGCCCGGTGCATCCCCCCCGCCGGGCCGCGCCCGTCCGGGAACGCGGCCCGGGCCACCGGCGTGGCCGTTGCCCGGCCCGGCGTGTCCGCCACCCGGCCCGGCGCGGCCGTCGCCCGCGCCGGACCGGGCGGTGCGCTCAGCGCCGACCGGAGTCCGAGCCGAGCAGTCCGGCACGCCGCAACGCGTCCGCCATCGCGCTGTTGACCGGGGCGGACGCCGGACGCGACCCGCCGCCCCGGCCCTGGCGCTGCTGCGGCGGACGGCCGCCGCGCCGCCGCTGCTCGCCGCCGCCCTGCCGGACCTGCGGGCCGGCCTCGTCGTCCAGACGCAGCGTCAGCGAGATCCGCTTGCGCGGGATGTCGACGTCGAGCACCTTCACCTTCACAATGTCGCCCGGCTTGACCACGTCCCGCGGGTCCTTCACGAACGTCCGCGACATCGCCGACACATGGACCAGACCGTCCTGGTGGACACCGACGTCCACGAACGCGCCGAAGGCCGCCACGTTCGTCACCACGCCCTCCAGGATCATCCCCGCCGACAGGTCGGAGATCTTCTCCACGCCCTCCTTGAAGGCCGCCGTCCGGAAGGCCGGCCGCGGGTCGCGTCCCGGCTTCTCCAGCTCCTTGAGGATGTCGGTGACCGTCGGCAGACCGAAGGTGTCGTCCACGAAGTCGGCCGGCTTCAGCGACCGCAGCACCGCGGTGTTGCCGATCAGCGACGCCACCTGAAGCCCGGTGGTCTTCACCATGCGCCGCACCACCGGATACGCCTCCGGGTGGACGCTGGAGGCGTCCAGCGGGTCCTCGCCGCCGCGGATCCGCAGGAAGCCCGCGCACTGCTCGAACGCCTTCGGACCCAGCCGCGGCACCTTCTTCAGCTGCGCACGGGAGGTGAACGGCCCGTTGGCGTCCCGGTGCGCCACGATGTTCTCGGCGAGCGAGGCAGTGATGCCGGAGACCCGGGCGAGCAGCGGCACCGACGCGGTGTTGACGTCCACGCCGACGCCGTTCACACAGTCCTCGACCACCGCGTCCAGCGAACGGGACAGCTTCACCTCGGACAGGTCGTGCTGGTACTGGCCGACCCCGATCGACTTCGGGTCGATCTTCACCAGCTCCGCCAGCGGGTCCTGCAGCCGGCGGGCGATGGAGACGGCGCCGCGCAGCGAGACGTCCAGACCGGGCAGCTCCCGCGAGGCGTACTCGGAGGCCGAGTACACCGAGGCGCCCGCCTCCGACACCATTACCTTGGTCAGCTTCAGCTCCGGGTGCCGGGCGATCAGGTCGCCGACCAGCTTGTCGGTCTCCCGGGACGCGGTGCCGTTGCCGATCGCGACCAGCTCGACCGCGTGCTGCTCCGCCAGCCGGGCCAGCGTGGCGATCGCCTCGTCCCAGCGGTTGGCCGGGACGTGCGGGTGGATCACGTCCGTGGCCACCACCTTGCCGGTGGCGTCCACCACGGCCACCTTCACCCCCGTACGGTACCCGGGGTCCAGGCCGAGCGTGGCGCGGGTGCCGGCCGGGGCGGCGAGCAGCAGGTCGCGCAGGTTCGCCGCGAACACCTTCACCGCCTCGTCCTCGGCGGCGGTGCGCAGCCGCAGCCGCAGGTCGATGCCGAGGTGGACGAGGATGCGGGTGCGCCAGGCCCAGCGGACCGTGTCCAGCAGCCAGGCGTCGGCGGGCCGGCCGCGGTCGGCGATCTTGAACCGGCGGGCCACGATGCCCTCGTACGACGACGGACCGTCGCCCGGCTCCTCCGGCTCCAGGACGAGGTCCAGCACCTCCTCCTTCTCACCGCGCAGCATCGCCAGGATCCGGTGCGAGGGCAGCTCGGTGAACGGCTCGGCGAAGTCGAAGTAGTCGGCGAACTTGGCGCCGGACTCCTCCTTGCCCTCCCGCACCTTCGCCACCAGCCGGCCCCGCACCCACATGCGTTCGCGCAGCTCGCCGATCAGGTCGGCGTCCTCGGAGAACCGCTCGGTGAGGATGGCCCGCGCCCCGTCCAGCGCGGCCTGCGCGTCGGCCACGCCCTTGTCCGGGTCGACGAACGCGGCCGCGGCGTCCTTCGGCTCCAGCCCCGGGTCGGCGAGCAGCCGGTCGGCCAGCGGCTCCAGACCGGCCTCCCGGGCGATCTGCGCCTTGGTGCGCCGCTTGGGCTTGTACGGCAGGTAGATGTCCTCCAGCCGCGCCTTGGTCTCGGCGCCCTGGATCCGCGCCTGAAGTTCCTCGGTGAGCTTGCCCTGCTCGCGCACCGACTCCAGGATCGCCGTCCGGCGGTCCTCCAGCTCCCGCAGATAGCGCAGCCGCTCCTCGATCGTGCGCAGCTGCGCGTCGTCGAGCATCTCGGTGGCTTCCTTGCGGTAGCGGGCGATGAAGGGCACCGTCGAACCGCCGTCCAGCAGCTCCACGGCGGCCTTGACCTGCCGCTCCCGCACGCCGAGCTCCTCGGCGATCCTGCTCTCGATGGACCCTGCAGCAAGGGACCCGGGTGTCGTCACGTTGCCGTACCGCCTTCTCCGCTTCGGGTTGCGCGGCAATTGTGGCAGGAGCGACCGGCGATCCGGGGACAGGGCGGGCCCCGGCGGGGCGGAGCGTGTCCCCGGCCGCCCGCCGCGGGCCCTGACGCGGACGGCGGGCGGCCGGCCCCGCTGTGGCACGGCTCAGCGCAGCTCGAGCACCGCGACCCCGTACGGCTCCAGCGGCACCTCGGTCACCGGTGCTCCGCCGCCGAGCGGGTGCAGGGCGCCCTCGGCGACGGGACGGACCGTCACCGTCGGGCGGCGCACCACCAGGGCCAGGCTGCGGGTGCGGGCGTTGCGCAGGGCCGTCGCCGGCACACTGGGCGACCAGCCCAGGCCGGCCGCCGCCCGAAGGATGCGGTCGCGGGTCTCCTGGGACAGCCGGCCCTTGTTGTTGAGCGCCTGGGAGACCGCGGCCGTCGACACCCCGGCCGCCGCGGCGACCTGCTTGGTTGATCGATGTACCGCGAAAGGTGCGAGCACTGTAGGGACGCGCCGGGGCGGGGTCAAGAGGTGCGGAACCGCTGTCATGACGCCGCCGCGGCCGCTGCGCTGGGGCAGCGGCCGCGGCGGGCGAGGAGAAAAGACCCGGGGGCCGGGCGGCTCGAAGGAGCCGTGGGCCGTCAGTCGGGCAGAGCCTGTCCGCGGGTCTCCGGGGCCAGGCGGACCAGGCCGATGCCGACGACGAAGACGACGGCGGTCAGGGTCAGGGGCAGGGTGAGCGAGCCGGCGGCGTGGATGCCGTAGCCGATGAGAAAGGTGCCCGCGGCCGCGACCCAGCGGGAGAACGTGGTGGTGAAGGCGAACGCGGTGGCCCGCATCCGGGTCGGGTACTGCTCGGGCAGCCAGATGGTGAAGACCGCGAAGTTGGCCCCGCCGAACCCGAGCAGGGGCAGGAAGACGAAGGTCAGGCCGATGGAGGACAGCGGGTAGGCCACCCCGTACGCACCGACCGTCCCGACGATCATGAAGCCGTAGAGCAGGGCGAGCGCGCCCCGGCGGCCCAGGCGTGCGGCCAGGCGGGGCACCGCGAAGCAGCCCAGGATCGTGAACAGCGCCACCGTCATCGACGACAGGCTGGCCAGGCGGACCGTGGCGTCGTGGCTCTCGCCGGCCCGCTCCGCCAGTTCGGTCATGGCGGTCGGGACGTAGGTCGACCCGGCCCACAGGCCGATCACGCACACCACGAGGAGCAGCAGATTGCCCATCGTGCGGCCGCGGTAGGGCGGCGTGAGGATCTCCACGACCGGCTGCCAGAAGGACCGTCGGGCGGCCAGGTGCGAGGTGTCCTTCCAGCGTTCGGGTTCCGGGGTGCTGCGGCGCAGCAGGAAGACGGCGAGCGCGGGCAGACCGCCGATGAGGAACAGGCCGCGCCAGCCGAGTTCGGGCCCGAACGCCAGGTAGACGACGGAGACGGCCAGCACGCCGACATAGGCGGCCGAGTGCATCAGGCCGCCGAAGCGCTCGCGCACCCGCTCGGGCATGACCTCCGACAGCAGGGTGCCCGCCATGGCCCATTCGCCGCCCACGCCGATGGCGGCCAGGAAGCGGAAGGCGTTCCACTGCCACAGGTCGGCGGCGACGCCGGCCAGGGCGGTGAAGACGCCGTACATCAGGATCGAGGCCATCATGGTGGGTTTGCGGCCGAAGCGGTCGGCGAGCGGGCCCCAGATCGCCGAGCAGCCCCAGCCCAGGAGGAACAGCGCCGCGCTGATCTGCCCGTACCAGCCGATGTTGCCGGCCGTGGCGGCGATGCCCGCGCGGGGCAGCAGCTCGGTCATGGTGGGGGCCAGAACCAGCCCGAAGATGGTCCAGTTGAAGCCGTCCATGGCCCAGCCGCCGAAGGACCCCCAGAAGGCCCGGCGCTGTGCTGAGGTGAGTCGTGGGGGTGTGCCGGCGCCGGCGGCTCTCGTCGGGGGATTGTCGATCGTCACGGTGACCTCGATTCGGCTCTGTCGACCTGGGGGTGACGACGGGTGACGGGGTGGCGGAGAACGGGGTGGGGGAGAACGGGGGGGAGAGAACCGGAACGTGCCGGCGGGTCAGCCGGCGCGGGTGACCCCGGAGAGGAAGGCGGCGAGTCCTTCCTGCATGCTCGCGTAGTCCGCGGCGGGTCCGGCAGGGGTCGCGGCGAGACGCTCGCGGACCGGGGCCAGCAGCGCGTCCACCGAGCGTTTGGCCGCGCGGATCGCCGTCGGCGGATGGGCCGTGATCGCGGAGACGAGAGCGGCGACGGTGTCGTCCAGTTCGGCCGCGGGGACATGACTGCTGGCCAGACCGAGCCGCACCGCCTCGCGGCCGTCCACCAGCCGTCCCGTGAAGAGCAGGTCGCGGGCCACGGCGGGGCCGGTGAGCAGGGCGATCCGTGCGGCGAAGGCGGGCGGCACGAGGATGCCCCAGCGGGCGACGGGCATGCCGAGCGTGGCGTCGTCGGCGACGACGCGCAGGTCGCAGGCGCAGGCGAGCTGGCAGCCCGCGCCCGCCGCGGTGCCGCGGACCCGGGCGACGACGGGGACGGGAACACGCTCGATCGCGCTGAGGGCGCTTTCCATCGCGGTGAAGGAGGCGTCGATCTCCGCGGGCTCGGCGCACAGCCACTCGCGCATGTCGGAGCCCGCGCTGAAGAAGGTCTCGCCGGCCCCGGTGAGGATCACCGCGCCGAGCGCGGGATCGCGGGCCAGGTCCTCGAACACGGTGGCCACGGCGATCCAGTCACGGCGCGTCAGGGCGTTGGCGCGGCGCCCGGTCCCGACCCGCACGGTCGCGACGGCACCGTCGCGCGTCACTCCGACCGCGCCCGTCTGGCCGGTCATCGTACGGCTCCGATCGCGTGCAGTTCCTCTATCTCGCGGGCGCTGTAGCCGGCCTCGGCCAGGACGTCGTCGGTGTGCTGGCCGAGCAGCGGGGGAGCGGTGCGGATCCGGGGCGGGGTGGCGCTGAGCTTGAGCGGCGAGCCGAGCGTGCGCAGCTCGCCGGCCGTGGGGTGGGGCAGAGTGGTCACCATGCCGCGGGCGCGTGCCTGCGGGCTGTCCAGCGCCTCGTCCACGGTGCTGATCGGCGCGCACGGCACCCCGGCGGCCTGAAGCGCCTCGGCCCACTCGGCGCTGGAGCGCCGGGCGAGGGCCTCCTCCAGCAGCGGGATCAGGGCGTCGCGGTGACGGACCCGGTCGGGGTTGGTGGCGAAGCGCGGGTCGTCGGCGAGGGCGGGCTGGCCGAGCACCTCGGCGAAGCGCCGCCACAGCCTGTCGTTGCCGGCGGCGACCATCAGATGGCCGTCGGCGGTGGCCAGGGCCTGGTAGGGGACGATCGTCGGGTGGGCGGAGCCGTGCGGCCCGGGGACGGTGCCGGTGGCGAAGTATCCGCCGGCCACGTAGGTCAGCCAGGCGAGCTGCCCGTCGAGCAGGGCGACGTCGACGTGCTGGCCGCGGCCGGTGACCTCGCGGGCGTGCAGCGCGGCGAGGATGCCGATGACCGCCCACATCCCGGCGCCGATGTCGGCGGTGGCCACCCCGGGGCGCACCGGTGGGCCGCCGGCTTCGCCGGTGATGCTCATCATGCCGCTCTGGGCCTGGGCGATCGCGTCGTATCCGGGGCGGGAGGCCCAGGGGCCGGTCTGGCCGTAGCCGGATATCGACGCGTACACCAGGCGGGGATTGCGGGCGGAGAGCTCCTCGTAGCCGAGGCCCAGGCGGGCGGCGGTGCCGGGCCGGAAGTTCTCCACCAGCACATCGGCGCGGTCGGCGAGGCGGAGCACGAACTCGCGTCCCTGCGCCGTCTTGAGGTCGACGCTCACCCCGCGCTTGTTGCGGTTGGCCGCGAGGAAGTAGGCGGCCTCGCCGCCCTGGAACGGCGGCCCCCACTGGCGGGTGTCGTCGCCGTCCTTGGTGTCCTCCACCTTGACGACGTCGGCGCCGAGGTCCGCGAGCACCATGGTCGCCAGGGGGCCGGAGAGGATGCGGGAGAGGTCGAGGACGCGGATTCCGCAGAGGGCGCCGGGGGCGGGGCCGCCCATGGGAGCCGGTGTGTCGGGCGAAGTCATGCCTGCGGGGTCCCTTCTGGAGCGGGCGCCGGGTGGACAAGTGGATGGACCACTGGACCACTGGACCGTGAGCTAGAGTGTTCGACGGGTTCGAACCGATGTCAAGGCCGGCGTCGGGGTCCGGGGGGATCGGCCGGGGAAAGGATCTGCGTCGTGACGGAGTCGCTGCGTCCGCTCACCCGCTCGCGTCTGTACGAGCAGGTGGTCGACAGGCTGCGGGAGTACGTGCGGAGCGAGCATCTGCACGCGGGGGACCGGCTGCCCCCGGAGCGTGATCTCGCGGACCGGCTCGGCGTCAGCCGTACCTCCGTCCGGCAGGCGATCGTCGCGCTGGAGGTGCAGGGCCTGGTCGAGGTACGGCACGGTGGCGGCACCTATCTGCTGCGGGACCGGCTGGAGACCGAACCGCTGGAGACCATGATCGACCGGCGGCGCAGGCTCCCCGACGTGCTGGACGCCCGGGACGCGCTGGAGACCAAGCTCGCCTTCCTCGCCGCGACCCGCCGGACCGAGGAGGACCTGGCGGAGATCGACGCCGCGCTGGCCGCCATGGCGGAGGCCGTCGAGCGCGGCGAACTCGGTGTCTCCCAGGACAAACGCTTCCACGCCGCGGTCACCGCCGCCGGACACAGCCCGCTGCTCGCGGCGTTCATGGCCGAGATCGCCCTGCCCATCGCCGAGAGCCGCGAGGAATCGCTGCGCCAGCCTGGCCGCCCGGCCAGGTCCCTCGAACAGCACCGGGCCATCGCGGAGGCCGTCCGGGCCCGTGACGCCGAGGCCGCGGCCCGGGCCATGCACCACCATGTGGTGACCGTCGGACACGTCAAGCTGCTGGACTGGCAGGCCGAGGCGCTGGGCTGACCGGCGCCCCGGACGGCGGGCCGTGCCCGTCATGCCTTGCGGACGGGGGGCGGTTCCCATGCGCCCGTCAGGACGTCGGCATGCGGTGCGTACAGGCGCATGGTGACGCCGAGGGGGCCCGAAGGGGCCGGAAGCCAGTTCGTGTCACGGCCGGCGCCGGGCCGGGTGCGGGCGAGGACGATGTCGAGGGAGCCGTCGGCGTTGCGGTGCAGCCGGTCGCGGTCGCCGAGGCAGTAGCGGTCCAGCTCGTTCGGCACCGGGAACCCGTCCTCGTCGTACATGGTGACCGACCAGAAGGCGCCCACCGGCGGCAGCGCGCCGGCATCGAAGTGGATCACGTAGTCGTGCTCACCGGTCGGCGGATCCCCGTCCGCGTCGGCCACGAGCACCGGATACACCGCGTCCTCGGGCGGGTTGGCGCCCAGCCCGGTCATGGCGACGACCGCCCGCCGGAAGTAGTCGTTGCCGTACACGCCGATGCCCTCGGTCACCATCGACCAGCCGTTGACCCGCCGCCCCAGGCGGCTGCGGGCGGCGAGCATCCGCTGCTGCGCCTCGGTGACGCCCGCCTGGATCTCGTCGAGCTGCTGCCGGCTGAAACCGGTGTCCGGGAACGGACGGCCGGGGATCACGCCGATACCCGCGATCCGGGCCAGGACGGAGAAGTCCGTGGCGTGCGGCGGCTGCACGCCGAGCACAGCGGCACCGCGGAGGAAGAAGCCGACGGCGCTGAGCCCGTCGACGAACCCGAGCGGCTCCTCCACCGGGGACGCCGGGCCTCCTCCCCGGTCCGCCGGCGGTGTGCGAGGAGTGATCGTGAAGCCGTCCTGCACGGCGTGCGCCGCCGCGTAGTCGTCCACGCCGTCGGTCTGCGTCCGGCCGATGATCCACACACAGGGCGTCGGTGCCCGGACCACCGGGCGGCCCTCCGCGTCACCGGCCGGTGCGCCGGGCGGCACCAGCAGGTAGCTCTGCGCGCCGGTGCCGGTGGTGCGCCTGCCCGGCGCGGCGAACACATCCGTCCACATGTCGAGCATCGCCATCAGGACGTATCTGCCCCCGGTGTCGCCGAGGGACACACGCACCGGTCCCTCGGTGAGATCCAGCCAGGCGGTCGAGTACAGGGTGTCGAAGTTCGGGCGCACCACGGCACGGAAGTCCGCCGCAGGGAACGCGCGCAGGTGGTGGAACCGGTTCGGCGGCCCGGCCCCCGGCCCGGAACCGGCCGGTCTGCTCACCCACATCTCGCGCGTGACGTCCATCGTCACCAGCGGATACAGATACACGTATGCCTCGTGACCCAGCGTCCGCAGGTCGTCGGCCGGTGTCGTCATGAGGCGCTCCCTGTGTCGTGCCCGCAGCGGGAGCCGGTGCGCAGGTTCTCAAAGTGTCGCGGGTGCGTACGTTCTCAGAGTGTCACGGCGCGGGGGCACCGGCGATGTGAGGCACCGCGGAGAACGTCGCGCACCACGTGCAGCAGGCCGGGCGTCAGCCGCAGCACCGTCGTCCGGCCGGCCGGCCTCGTGGTCCAGGGCGCGCGCGCCGTCCCGCGGCGCGCAACGGTGCGGGGCGTCCGCCGCTTCCGGCCGGCCGCCAAAGCGGGCGTAGGGGGCGACGGCGCCGCCGCACGGCGGTCCCGGGCGGGGGACCCGGCCGTGCGACGGCGCCCGGTGTCTCAGCGCGTGGTCGGGCGCGACAGGTAGCGGCCCTGCGGCTCGCCGACCACCTTGCCGTCCGCGAAGACCGGCCGGCCGCGCAGGAACGTCGACTCCACCCGCGCGCCGATCTCCAGACCCTGCAGCGGCGAGTACTCCTGCGCCGACTCCGAGTCCGCCGCGTCCACCGTCCAGGAGCGCGACGGGTCGACGAGCGCCAGGTCCGCGTCGTAGCCCTCCGCGATGGCACCCTTGGCGGTCAGGCCGAAGCGCCGGGCCGGGGCCCAGGCGGTCAGCTCCGCGACCTTCTGCAGCGGCAGACCGTGCGCGGGCGCGGCGCCCACCAGGCCGGGCAGCAGATACTCGGTGCCGCCGAAGCCCGACTTGGCCTGGAACACGTCGTCGGCGGGGTCGCCGAACTTCGTCTCCTGCCTGCAGCACGCGTGGTCGCTGACCACCCAGCTGACGTTCCCGGCCACCAGGTGTTCCCACAGTGCGTCCACGTCGTCCTGGGGACGCAGCGGCGGGTTGACCTTGCCGCCGATGCCGGACGCGGTCTCGATGTTCGCCAGCAGGTGGCCGATGGTGACCTCGCGCCGGAAGTCGACCTGCGGAAACGTTTTCGCCATGAGCATGGCCGCCTCGATGGCCTTGCGCGAGGACAGATGCAGCAGGTTGATGTTCGGCAGCTGCGTCTCCGCCGCGAGGTAGCTGGCGATGGTGACGGCGAGACCCTCCGAGTGGGGCGGGCGGGAGGCGCTGTACGCGGCGAGGCCGTCGAGCTTGCCCTCCTCCTCCACCAGCTTGGTGTAGGCCGTCATGATCTCCGCGGTCTCGCAGTGCAGCGACAGCGAGATGGAGTCCGCCAGCTCCGGGTACGCCTCGCGCGCCGCCTGCACGCCGCGCATCACGAACTCGAAGTGCGCCAGGTCGTAGCGCTCGCCCGGCGGGATCATCAGGAAGGAGTTCTGGTCCGCCGACCGGCCGTGCAGGCCGTGGCTGCCGTAGAACATGAACACCTTGAACGAGGTGACGCCGAAGCGCGCGATCAGCTCGGGTATCTCGGCGATGTGCGACTTCTGCATCGGCGCGAGGTGGAAGGCGTAGTCGACGTGGGAGCGCCCCTCGGCGTTCTCCAGGACCAGCGGGAACACCTCGTCGTAGCTGCCGCCCCGGTTCATGTAGTACTGGCCGGTGCGCATGTACGTCAGTGCCGTGGTCACGCCGCCCTGGGCGCAGGCACGGCTCTCCGTCGCGGTGTCGTCGGACAGCGGGTTGTAGATGCCCCAGTGCTGGTGGGCGTCGACCACGCCGGGGAAGGCCAGCAGTCCCTTGCCGTCGACGACCTCACGGGCCTGCTCGGCCGGGATGTCCGGGGCGATGCGGTGGAACACGCCGTCCTTGATGCCGATGTCCGTGGTGGGGATGTCGGGTGCGTCGTGCCTGACCAGCCGCACGTTCTTGATCAGCAGGTCCAGTTCGGTCATGAGTGCTCGTGCCTCTCTGCGTGGGTGTGAGTATGGGACAGGACCGTCGCCGCCTGCCAGGCCAGTCCGAGTGCTGGAAGCAGGCCGTTGCCCGCGAGGTAGCCGCCGGCCCCGTGTCCCGAGATGCCGTGTGCCGCGCCGCCCGACGCGAAGAGCCCGGCAACCGGCGATCCGTCCTCGGCCAGGACGCGGGCGTCGCCGTCCACCGCGAGGCCGCCCTGGGTGTGGAACAGTGCGGGGATCACCTCGACCGCCGCGTACGGGGCGCGCAGCGGCTCCTCGAAGAAGGTCCGGCCGAAGGCGTCCTGGTCGGCGGTCCCGCCGGCCAGCGCGACCTGGCCCGCGACCGACTCCTTCAGCGCCGCCGCGTCGCAGCCGGTCCGCCGGGCGAGGGCGTCGAGGTCGTCGGCCCACACCAGGGCCCCGGCGTCCACCGTCTGGCGGAAGTCGGTGAACGGCAGGCACAGGTCGTGGATGCGCCGGTCCAGGACGATCCAGCCGCGGGCGTCCGGACGGGCCGCGAGGGCCGCCGCGTACTCGGAATAGCCGGTGGTCTCGTCGCCGAAGCGCCGCCCGTCGCGGTCGACCATGATCGCGCCGTGCATGATCGTGGCCCAGCCGACGAGCGTGCGCGACCGCCGGGCCAGCGCCGCGTGCCCCTGGTAGGCGTCCAGGTAGGCGGCGCGCGCACCGTGCCGCAGCCCGATCCGCAGTCCGTCGCCGCGGGAGAACTGGCCGCCGTGGTAGTCGGCCGCCGCGATCTCGGGCAGATGCCGGGTCACGAGCTCGCGGTCGGCGCCGTAGCCGTTGGTGGCCAGCAGGACGGCCCGCGTGGGGATCGTCTCCCGGTGGCCGCCCGGGTCCTCGACGACCGCGCCCGTCACCTCGCCGCCGGCACCTCGTTCGACGTCGGTGAGCCGGGCGGGGACCAGGAGGTCGATCCCGGGCGCGGAGCGCACCCGGTCGTACAGGTGCCGCAGCAGCGTGGACCCGTGCCGTCCCTCCACGGTGTGCAGCCGGTGCACGGAGTGGCCCGGATAGGCGAAGTCGGTGACGAGGCTCAGCGGCAGGCCCGCCTCGTCGGCCAGCCACTCCACCAGCGGCGCGCTGATCCGGGCCAGGGCCGCGGCGAGCGCGGGATCCGCGGTGCCGTGGGTCTTGGCGGCGATGTCGGCGGTGAAGCGTTCGGGGCTGTCGTCGATCCCCGCCTCGCGCTGCCAGCGCGACCCCGCGCCGGGGATCATCGCGGTGGACATGGAGGTGTTGTTGCCGCGCAGGAACTGCTCGTCCGGGTCCACCACGAGGACGCTCAGCCCGGCCTGCGCCGCCCGGAGCGCGCCCGCGAGGCCGCCGCCGGCGCCGGCCACGACGAGGTCGACCGCCGCCTCCTGCGTGCCGCCGCTCATGACCGCGCCCCCGCCGCCAGCAGCCGCAGGGCACAGGCCGCCGGGTCGACCAGTTCCACGAGGTGCGGCGCGTCGGTGTCCACGGCCGAGCAGCCGTTGATCACCGCGGTCACACCTGAGGCCGCGAAGCCGTCGAGCGCGTCGCGGACGGCCCGGTTCCAGCGCCGGGTGTCGGCGATGGCCTCGAAGTCCAGGTCCAGCACGGTGACACCCGCGAACCAGGGCGCGAGGCCGTAGTCCTCGATGCGTCCGGCCAGCGCGTCGGCGATGGCGCGGTTGCGGGTGACGGCGCCGAAGCGGCGCCCGGTGGCCGCGAGGTGGGCTGCGGTCAGGCGCAGCATGCCGACGGTCGGGACGGCGGCGCCATCGGGTTCCACGGGTACCCCGGGGTCCAGCACGCAGTCCGGCAGGTACACCGCGTAGCCCTCGTCGGGCGCCTGGGCCAGCGCGGCGACCACGCCGGCGGTGGAGACGTCGACGTCCTGCCGGGTCCGCAGCTGCGCGGGCGCCTGCGGGCCGCCGTCCTCAAGGACGACGTCCACACCCGGCGGGGCCAGCCGCCGGTAGCGGGCGCGGCGCCGGGCCAGTTCCTCCGCGTCGACGTGGACCGGGGTGACGGAGAAGATCTTCATCGGGTGCCTCCACGGCTCGCCGCCGGCGCGGCGGTCAGGGCGGCGAGGCTCCGCAGCAGCGGTCCCGCGCCGTCGGTGTCGGGCAGACGGTCCGCGGCCCGCCGCAGCTGGTCGGCCAGGGCGTCGTCGCCGAGCAGGCCGGTGAGGACGGCCTGCAGCGTGCGGGTCGTGAACGGATGGTGGCTGCTGTCGCCCACGGGGTGCGGTGCGGACAGCTCCACGCGCTCGCCGTCGGTGAGGAGGGCGGTGAGCCGGGTGGCGCGCTCGTGCGGCAGGCGCGCGGTCAGCGCCGGGTCCTCGGCGACGGTGACCTTCGCGGCCAGGGCGAACAGCTCGGGCCGCTCGGCCTCGGTGGCCTCGGCGGTGGCTGGGGTGACGGCCCCGTCCAGCAGCGCGGCGGCCACCGCGTACGGGACGGAGAACATCGCGCCCAGCGAACTGTCCCAGCGTCGGCGGTCCAGCCGCGCGGCCAGGGCGTGCGTGTCCACACGGATCTCTCTCACCGCGTCGGTCACCTCACCGGGCCGCAGCCCGTCCAGGTGGCGGGCGGTGCGCAGTTCGAGGGCCAGGTCGGCGGCGGGGTGGGTGTACGAGCACGAGGCGTGCCGTTTGAAGTAGTTGTGGGTGATCTGCCAGTCGTCGCCCAGCCCGTCGGCGAGCGCCGCGGCGTCGAAGCGGCCGAGCAGGGTGCCGAGCGACAGGGCGGCCGTGCCGGTGGTGCGGACGGCGCCCGCGGCCGCCAGCCGGGCCGCGGCGAGGCCGGACAGGGCCGCGGCGCCCACCCAGGCGTCGCGCACCCGGTGCCCGTCGAGCGCCGAGTCGAAGTGCCCGGCCACCGCGAGGCCCGCGGCGGTGTCGACGGCCGCCGCCACCTGGTGGGCGTCCAGGCCGAGCAGCAGCGCGCAGCCGGCGGCGGCGCCGGTCGCGCCCCAGGTGCCGTGCGGATGGACACCGGGGGCGAGCGCGGTGGCGCGGCCGAAGCGCGCGGCCACCTCGTACCCGGCGAGCAGGGCGCGCGCGGTCTCGGCGCCCGTGCTGTTCAGCGAGGCGGCGAGGGCCAGGATCGCCGGGAAGGCGTGGGCGGCCGGGTGGCCCTTGGCGTATTTGCCGCCCTCGTCGAGTTCGCAGCACACCAGGGCCGTCGCGTTGAGGTAGGCGGCGACGTCGGGCTGGGTGCGCAGGCTCGTACCGAGGACCGGCGCGTCGCCCGGCGGTGCGGGCCAGGCGGCACGGATGCGCCGCTGTCCCTCGGTGCGGGCGCCGGCGACGGAGACGGCGAGGGTGTCGAACAGGACGAGCGAGAGGCGCTCGCGGACGGTGCCGGGGACCTCGGGCCAGGACAACGTCCAGGCCCAGTGGGCGAGTTCTTCGGTGCGCCGCGCGGCCTCGCGCTGAGGGTCGCAGGCTGGGTCGGGTTGTGTGCGGGACCGGCCGGGGGGCACGTGTCCACCTCCCTCCGAGTGTTCCACTCAGCGGAACACTATGACGCAAACATGCTGTCAGTGCCGAGCGGAACCCGTCAATACCCTCTTTGTAAACGCCAGGAAACCTGGAAATCACTGGGGAGAGGGCCTTGACCTCGCCGGAGAGCGATGCTTCTCTGTTGTTCCATTGAGCGGTACAGAAAACGTGATCGCTCGCAGAGAGGCCCCCGGCCGCCAGGCAACGGGCAGGTGAGAATGGGCCCATGACGACTCAACCCGGAACCGAGACCGCAGGCCGCGTCATCGACGTCCTGCTGCTGTTCACCGACGGACCCGACGAACTCGGCGTCTCGCAGATCGCCCGTGAACTCGGCCTGAGCAAGGCCGTGGTGCACCGCATCCTGCAGACCCTCGTCGCCCGCGGCATGGTGGCGCTGGACCAGGAGACCCGGCTGTACCGTCTCGGCCCCACCGCCGCGGCCCTCGGCGCCCGCGCCCTGCGCGAGCTGGACCTGAGGGCCGTGGCCGCGGACACCCTCCGCCGGCTCCACGAGCAGACCCGGGAGACGGTGACCCTCACCGCGCTCGTGCCCGGCGGACGCGCCTACATCGACCAGATCGTCAGCACCCACGAGGTGAAGATGACCGTGGACCTCGGGCGCAGGTTCCCGCTGCACGCGGGCTCCTCGGGCAAGTGCATCCTCGCGTTCCTGCCCGCGGAGCGGCGCGAGCAGATCCTCACCGCCGGCCTGTCCGCCCTGACCGACAGCACGCGCACCGACCCCGACGCGCTCCGCGCCGAACTGAAGGAGATCAGGGAGCTCGGCTACGCCAGCTCGCAGGGCGAGCGCCAGGCGGACGCCGGTTCCGTCGCCTCGCCGGTGTTCGGGCTGGACGGCGACGTCCTCGGCTCGGTGTCCGTGTGCGGCCCGCGCTCACGGTTCACCCCGCAGTTCGTCAGCGCCTGCGCACCCGGCGTGGTCGCGGCGGCGCGGGAGATCTCCGCCGCACTCGGCTGGACCGGCGACGGCCCCGGCACACCCGCCGCCAAGGCCTTTCCGCACGCGACAACGGAAGGATCCCCATGACCGACACCTCACCCGCTGTCCCGGACGCCCCCGGCGCGGCGCTCGCCGGCATCAAGGTGCTGGACATCGCCACCCTCTTCGCCGGGCCCCTCGCGGCCACCCTGCTCGCCGACTTCGGCGCCGACGTCACCAAGATCGAGCACCCCAAGGGCGATCCGGTGCGCAGCCACGGGGCGAGCAAGGACGGCGTCGGCCTGTGGTGGAAGATGCTCTCCCGCAACAAGAAGGCCATCACCCTCTACCTGGGCAGCCCCGAAGGGCAGGACATCTTCCGCCGCATGGTCGCGGACGCGGACGTCGTCATCGAGAACTTCCGCCCGGGCACCCTGGAACGCTGGGGCCTGGGCTACGACACCCTCTCCGAGATCAACCCCCGTCTCGTCCTCGCCCGCATCACCGGCTTCGGCCAGACCGGCCCGTACGCCCAGCGGCCCGGGTTCGGCACCCTGGCCGAGGCCATGAGCGGCTTCGCCGCCATCACCGGCCAGCCCGACGGGCCGCCGACCCTGCCGCCCTTCGGGCTCGCCGACGGCATCTCCGCGCTCACCGCCGCCTTCGGCATCATGACCGCGCTGCACGCCCGCGAGCGCACCGGCCGCGGGCAGGTGCTCGACCTGGCGATCATCGAACCGATGATCACGCTGCTCGGTCCGCAGGCCATCGCCTACGACCAGCTCGGCGAGCTCCAGCCGCGCACCGGCAACCGGTCCGTGAACAACGCCCCGCGCAACATCTACCGCACCAAGGACGGCAGTTGGGTCGCCGTCTCCACCAGCGCCCAGTCCATCGCGGAACGCGTCATGCGCCTGGTCGGGCACCCCGAGTACGTGGACGAACCCTGGTTCGCCTCCGGCGCCGAACGCGCCCGGCACGCGGACGAACTGGACGAGGCGGTCGGCTCCTGGATCGCCGAACGCACCCGCAGCGAGGTCGTCGCCGCCTTCGAGGAGGCCCAGGCCGCCGTCGCACCGATCTACGACATGCGCGACATCTTCGAGGACCCGCAGTTCCAGGCCCTTCAGACCATCACCACGGTGGAGGACGAGGAACTCGGCACCATCCGCTTCCAGAACGTCCCCTTCCGCCTCAGCGACACCCCCGGAGCCGTCCGCTGGCCCGGCCCGCGCAAGGGCCGCGACACCGCGGAAATCCTCGGCCGCTACGGCGTGAGTGCCGACGAGCTGGCCGCACTGGCCGAACGGGGCATCGTATGACCGCCCCGCGGGCGGTCGGCGCCGCACGGTCCTGGCTGTACGTGCCCGCGACCCGACCCGGCCTGCTCGACAAGGCGATGGCGGGCGACGCCGACGCCGTCGTCCTCGACCTGGAGGACTCCGTCCCCGCCGGCCGCAAGGACGAGGCCCGCGCCCACGCCGTCGAGGCCGTGACCGCCACCTGGCCCAAACCGCTGTGGATACGCGTCAACCCGGTCCGCACCCTGGAAGGCCGCGCCGACCTCGACGCCCTCGCCGGCACCCCCGTGCAGGGACTGCGGCTGCCCAAGTGCGAGAGCCCCGAGGAGATCCGGGCAGTGCTCGGCCGCATCGACGCCCCGCTGCACCTGCTGTTCGAGACGGCCCTCGGAGTGGAACGCGCCTTCGCCCTGGCCACCGCCGCACCCCAGGTCGCCCTGCTCTCGCTGGGCGAGGCGGACCTCGCCGCCGACCTGCGGGTGAGCGATGCCGGCGCCCTCGACTGGGCCCGCGCCCGCCTCGTCAACGCCGCACGCGCCGCCGGCCTTCCCGGCCCCGTCCAGAGCGTGTGGACCGACGTCGCCGACCTCGACGGCCTCACCGCCGACACCCGGCGCGCCCACGCACACGGCTTCTTCGGCCGGTCCGTCATCCACCCCCGGCAGATCCCCCCGGTCAACGCCGCCTTCACCCCGCGGCCGGAACAGGTCGAGGACGCCCGCCGGCTCCTCGACTCGCTGCGCCGCGCCGAGGACGCGGGCAGCGCGGCCTGGCTCGACGACCGCGGCCGGTTCGTCGACCCCGCGGTCGTGGCCCGCGCCCGCTGGGTGCTCGACCTCGCCGGCTGACACCACCGGCTTCCCGCCCACACCCCCACCACATCCAGGCAAGGCAGGTCATGACCTCCGTTCCGCACACCTCGAACCCGCTGCTCGCCGCGCTGCCGAGCGACCCGCGCATCATCGAACTCGGCCAGCCGCTGTTCACCGGCATGCCGTGCTCGCCCAACCACCCCGGCTTCCGCATGACCCTGGCCCGCCGGCACGGCGACATGGTCCGCCCCGACGGCGGATCCGCCGCCAACGAGGTGATCATCACCGGCGGCCATGTCGGCACCCACATCGACGCCCTGTCCCATGTCAGCCACAACGGCCTGCTGCACGGCGGCGTCGACGCGGCCGAGGCACAGGCCGGCGGCTCCTTCTCCGTGCACGGCGCCGAACGCACCCCGGCGATGGTGACCCGCGGCGTGCTGCTCGACGTGGCCGCGGCCCTGGGCACCGACACCCTCCCCGGCGGCTACGGGGTGACCGCGGCCGACCTGGAGAAGGCGGCCGAGCTGGGCGGCGCCGAGCCGCGCCGGGGCGACGTCGCCGTGGTCCGCACCGGCTGGGCCCGCCACTTCGACGACCCGGTCGCCTACCTGGGCAAGGAGTCCGGCGTCCCCGGCATCACCGAGGACGCGGGCGCCTGGCTCGCCGAACGCGGGGTGCGCGCCGTCGGCTGCGACACCACCGCCTGCGAGCGGATACCCCCGGGCGCCGGGCACAGCGTGCTGCCGGTGCACCGGCTGCTCCTGGTCGACCACGGCATCTACATCATGGAACACCTGGCCCTGGAGGACCTGTCCGCCGCCGGCGTGCACGAGTTCCTGTTCATCGTCGCCCCGCTGCGGATCGTCGGCGGCACCGGCTCCCCGATCCGCCCGATCGCGGTGGTGGCCTGATGACCACTGCCTCCAGCCCCCAGCCGACCGCCGCCCAGCAGCTCGCCGCGTTCGCCGTGTCCGTCCGGGACACCGGCCTGCCCGACGGGCTGCGCGACAAGGTCACCGGCCACCTGCTGGACCTGATCGGCAACAGCCTCGCCGCCCTGTCCCAGCGGCCCGGGGCCGCCGTGCGGGAACTGACCCGCGAATGGGGCGGCACACCCGCCGCCACCGTCATCGGGTCCGCGACCCGGCTGCCCGCCCCGTCGGCGGCCCTGGTCAACGGCACCCTCGCGCACAGCCTGGACTTCGACGACACCCACCTGCCGTCCGTCCTGCACCCCTCGGCGTCCGTGCTGCCCACCGCCCTGGCCACCGCCGAGGCCGTCGGCGCGAGCGGCGCGCAGCTGCTGGCCGCCGGGGCCGTCGGCATCGAGGTCACCTGCCGGCTCGGCATGGCCCAGTACGACGCGGACCTCGGCAACTCGGTCTTCTTCGACCGGGGTCTGCACGCCACCGCGATCTGCGGGGCGATCGGCGCGGCCGTCGCGGCGGCCATGCTGCGCGGCCTGGACGCCGACGGCATCTGCTCCGCCATCGGCATCGCCGCGAGCATGGGGTCCGGCATCATCGAGGCCAACCGCACCGGAGGCACCGTCAAACGTGTGCACTGCGGCTGGGCCGCCCACGCCGGTGTCGTGGCCGCGGACATGGCCCGGCTCGGGCTGACCGGCCCGCCCACCGTCCTGGAGGGCCGCTTCGGTTTCTTCCAGGCGTTCTGCGGCGACCGCTTCGACGCGGACACCGTCGTCGCCGAGACGACGCAGCAGCTCGGCGAACGCTGGGAGCTGTCCCGGCTGTTCATCAAGCCCTATCCCTGCAACCACTTCACCCACGCGGGCGTGGACGCGGCCATGCGGCTGCGCGCCCGCGGGGTCGATCCCGAGCGCATCGCGCGGCTGACTCTGGGTGTTCCGGCACCCGTGCTGCGCACCATCGCGGAGCCGGCGGCCGAGAAGGCCCGTCCGCGCTCGGGCTACCACGCGGCGTTCAGCGGCCCCTACACGGTGGCCGCCGGACTGCTGGCCCGGCCGGGGGAACCGGGCCACGGACTCGGTGTGTTCCACGAGGACTTCACCGACGAGGCGGCGGCCGACCCCGCCCGCCTGGCCCTCGCCGCACGCGTGACCTGCGTCGCGGACGAGGAGTGCACCGCCGTCTTCCCGCACCAGTTCCCGGCCGTACTCACCGCGGAACTGGACGACGGCACCACCGTGACCGAACGGGTCATGGTGAACAGGGGAAGCCCCGAAAACCCTCTCGACGCCATGGAACTCACCGCGAAGTTCTACGCCAACACCCTCGGCACGGGTGACGAGCGGGCTGTCAGAGCACTGGCCGACACGGTATGGCACATCGCAACGGCCCCGGACACCGCGGAGCTGACCCGCGCCCTGTCCGCGGTGGCGGACGGCACCTGAGCCGTCGCCGACTCCCCATCCCCTCCCCGAGGTGAACCCATGAGATCCTCGCGTTCCCACGTCCGGTGGCTGACACTCGGACTGATCGTCGCCCTCATCGTCATCAACTACATCGACCGCAGCGCGGTCAGCTACGCCGTGGACCCGCTCTCCGAGGCGTTCGGCATCAGCAAGTCCCAGTACGGTCTGATCAGCAGCGCGTTCTCCGTCGGCTACATGGTGTTCGCGTTCGCCGCGGGACCGCTGGTGGACCGCTACGGCGCGCGGCGCATCCTGCTGGTGGGTGTGGCCATCTGGTCGGTGGTCACCGCGGTGACCCCGGTCTCCGGCTCGTTCATCGGGCTGTTCGTGGCACGGGTGATTCTCGGCGCCGGTGAGGGCCCGGGTTTCCCGGCGGCGACCCGCACCGTCAGCCGCTGGCTGCCGCAGAAGGAACGCGGGGTCGCGCTCGCCATGGTCGGCGGTGTCGCCGTGGCCGGCTCGCTGCTGATCGGCGGCCCGCTGGTCACGCAGCTGATCTCGGGCGTGGGCTGGCGCGGCATGTTCTGGGTGCTCGCGGTCCTCGGCGCGTTGTGGTTCGCCGCCGCCTGGGTGCTGCTGTGGAACACTCCTGAGGAGCACAGCCGGGTGTCGGAGTGGGAACGCGCGCACATCGCCGCCGGCCAGCTGGAGGAGGAACGTTCCTCCAAGGGGCGGGTGCACTGGCGTCCCGTGCTCACCAACCGCAATCTGTGGATCATCGCGGTCGGCTACTTCGCCTGGGGCTTCATGTTCTGGGGCTTCATGTACTGGCTGCCCGACTACCTGTCCTCGGAGTACGGGCTGAGCATCACCGCCGTCGGCCTGTTCACCGTGGCACCGTGGGCGGCCGGTGTGGTGGGCGCGCTCCTCGGCGGTGTGATCACCGACCGGGTCTTCGCCCGCACCGGCAGCCCCCGCTCCCGGCTGACCATCATGGGCGTGGCCCTGCTGCTGTCCGGCGCCGCCCTCGTCCCGATCGTGGTGGCTCCGTCGCTGACGGTCTCGGTCACCTTCATCTCGGTCGGGGTCGGCCTGGGCTTCGTCACCGGCGGCATCTGGTGGGTCGCGGCCATCGACGCGGTGCCGGCGCAACCCGGTGTCGCCGCGGGGTTCGCCGACGCGGCGTTCGCCCTGTCCGGCATCGTCGCGCCGTCCGTCATGGGCTTCATCGTCTCCTCCACCGGCAGCTTCTCCAGTGGCTTCGTCGTGATGACCGTCCTGGCGGTGATCGGCGCGGGCTCGATGCTGGTCCTGCCCCAGCGGGACCGTCGCCCGGCGGACACCGCGTCGGGCGGCAAGCCCGACCTGGTGGCGAGCTGAGCCGTCTGCCGCCCGCCCGGGAGATCCGCCGTACGCGGGGCTCCCGGGCGGGCCCTGCCGGCATACGCCCTGCCGGCATACGCCCTGCCGGCATACGCCCTGCCGGCATACGCCCTGCCGGCATCCGTCCCGTCCGCGGCGGCCCGGCCGGATGGCGCGGGACGTCGCCGGGCCGCACCGTGGAGAGTGGGAGCGCACGTCCCGGCGCTCACACGGGCCCAGGGAAAGCACCGGCGTCATGAGCGAGACCATCGCGGGAGTGGACCTCCCGGACACCGCGGTCGCGATACAGGCCGCCCGCTTCCTGCAGGAGACCGGCGACCCCCTGCTGTACCACCACTCCAGACGCGTCTTCCTGTTCGCGTCCCGGCACGCGCGAGCGCTCGGCCTCACGCCGGATCCCGAGCTGCTCTACGTGGCGGCGATGTTCCACGACACGGGACTTGCCGTCCCCTTCTCCGCCACTCCCCAGCGCTTCGAGCTCGACGGCGCCGACCACGCACGGGCGTTCCTGCTCGACCGCGGCTTCCCGGAGAGGTCCGCCGAGGTGGTCTGGTCGGCCGTCGCGCTGCACACCACGCCGGGGATCCCCGCCCGCCTGGGACCGGAGACGGCGGCGTTGAACGCCGGCGTGCTCACCGACGCGGTCGGCCTGCGCCTCGACCAGCTGGACCGCGACCGGGTCGACGAGATCGTCGCGGCCCATCCGCGCGGCGCCTTCAAACAGCGGTTCCTGCGTCTGTTCGCCGAGGGGCTCCGGCACCGCCCCGACACCACGTACGGCACGGTCAACGCGGACGTGCTGGAGCATTTCGTCCCCGGATTCCGCCGCACCAGCATGGTCGAGCGGGTCCTGAACGCCCCCTGGCCCACCTGACCCGGCACGGCGTCCGCAGCGGCGTCGCAGCGGTGCCGCCGCTGCCGCCGTCCCGGCCGCCGGCCGTCACGCCCCGTCGCCGCACCGGCCCGTGCCGTCGTCGCCGGGGTGGGCGACCGAAAAAGCGGCGTGGTGCCCAAGCGGTGCGGACCGGACAGCAACGGTCACACGCGGGTGCCGGATGCACAGTAACGGTCGGTAAATGCGGGAAATCCGTGCACTTGTGGTCAGTCCTGGGAACCGAGCGCTGCGTTACCAAGACTCGACGTGTGGCGACCACCGAGCGCGAGGACGGCGACTGGAGCATGGACGAGCACGGGTGCGACGGCGGCCCGCGTCCGCCGGGAGGAGCGGCGGCCTCACCCGGTGCCCGGCCGCCGGACCCGGCACCCTACGAGGGGGTGTGGCGCTTCACCGCGCCCACCGTCGACGCCTCCGTCCCGCAGGCCCGGCACGCCGTGCGCGACCTGCTGCGGCGCCAGGGCGTGCCCGTCTCCGAAGTCCTGGTCCACGGACTGCTGCTGATCGTCTCCGAGCTGGTCACCAACGCCGTACGGCACGCGGCGCTGCTGTCGCCGATGCTCGCCGTCGAGGTCGCCGTCGGCCCCGAGTGGCTGCGGGTGTCCGTGGAGGACAACCACCCCTACCGGCCCAGCGCCCTGCACACCGACCACGGGCGCACCGGGGGCCGCGGCCTGCTGCTGGTCCAGGAGATCGCCCGGGAGGCGGGCGGAGTGTGCGGTGTCGAGCACACGGCGAGCGGCGGCAAGGTGATCTGGGCCGCCCTGCCGTTCGGGCCCGGCCGGTAGCCGGCGCGGGCCCGCCTGTTGCCGGGCGCTCCGTCCGCTGCGGCAGCACGGCCGCGCCCGTCCCGGCCGCGCGCGGCCGGCGGCGCGGGACGGCACCCGGCCGGGGCTCACCAGCCCGCGGCGGTGCCCGTCAGCTCGCGGATCGCCGGCCGGGCGGCGTCCAGAACGGTCATGAACCACGACGAGAACGCATCCCGGGCGTGCCGCTTCGCCAGCTCCTCGGGGGTCACGAACGCGGTGTCGCCGACCTCGTCCGGGTCCGGGTGCAGCGGGGCGCGCACCAGACCGACGAACAGGTGGTTGTACTCCTGCTCCACCAGGCCCGACAGCGGATCCGGGTGGTTGTAGCGCACCGTTCCGGCCTCGGTCAGCAGCGCCGGCGAGATCCCCAGCTCCTCGTAGGTGCGCCGGGCCGCCGCCGCGAACGGCGCCTCACCGGGGTAGGGGTGGCCGCAGCAGGTGTTGGACCACACACCGGGGGAGTGGTACTTGCCGAGCGCCCGCTGCTGCAGCAGCAGCCGTCCCCGGTCGTCGAAGAGGAACACCGAGAACGCCCGGTGCAGCCGGCCCGGCGGCTGATGGGCGGCGAGCTTTTCCGCGGTGCCGATCGTCACGCCGTCCTCGTCGACGAGTTCGAGCAAAATCGCGTCCGCGGTCCCGTTCGACGAGCTGTGCGTCGCGGTGGCAGGTGTGATCGGCATACCCATCCTTCGCATCGGTCCTCGAGCCCCCAAGTCTGCCGCACGAATCCGGCACTCCCGGCGCTTGTCGGCGCACCGCATGTCCCACACAGCCGTGGGCGGCGCCCGTCGCCGGCCGGTTGCCGCGCCAGGGACCCGGTAGGTGATCGTGCCCGACGCGGTTCCGGAGGAACCCCCCGGGTCCCCTTCCGGGGCGCCGGCGGGCTCGGGTGGGTGTGCGCCTCAGTGGCACAGACCCGCCTCGTGCTCGGCATGCCCGCCGGGCTCCAGCTGGAACGTGCAGTGCTCCACGTCGAAGTGGTCGCCCAGGCAGTCCTGCAGCTCGTGCAGCAGCTTCTCGTGGCCGACGGCGCTGAGCACCTCCGAGCTGACGACGACGTGCGCGGACAGTACCGGAAGCCCCGAGGTGATGGTCCACACGTGCAGGTCGTGCACGTCCTCGACCCCGTCCAGGGCCAGCATGTGCGCCCGGACCGCGGCCATGTCGACGTTCTGCGGGGCCGCCTCCAGCAGCACGTCCAGGGTCTCACGCAGCAGCTTGACGGTGCGCGGGACGATCAGCAGGGCGATGGCGAGCGAGGCGGCCGGGTCGGCGGCCTGCCAGCCGGTGAGCAGGATCACCGCCGCCGAGACCATCACCGCCAGCGAGCCGAGGGCGTCCGAGGCCACCTCCAGGAAGGCCCCCCGCACATTGAGGCTCTCCTGCTGGCCGCGCATCAGCAGAGACAGCGACACCGAGTTCGCCACCAGGCCGAACAGACCGAACCAGATCATCAGCGCACCGTCGGTGCCGACCGGGGAGAGGAACCGCTCGACGGCCTCGAACAGGACATACCCGCCGACACCGAGCAGCAGCAGACAGTTGGCCAGCGCGGCCAGGATCTCGGCCCGGGCGTAACCGTAGGTGCGGTTGCGGGTCGCCGGACGATTCGCGAAGTGGATGGCCAGCAGCGCCATGCCGAGGCCGAGAGCGTCCGTCGCCATGTGGGCGGCGTCCGCGACCAGAGCGAGCGAGCCCGCGAGCACACCGCCGGCGATCTCCGCCGCCATCACGGTGAGGGTGATCACCAGCGCGGCACGCAGCGTGCCGCGGTGCGCCGCCGCAGCCGTGCCGTGGACACCGTGCGCGTGCCCGTGGTCGTGACCGGCCCCCATCTGTCCGACCGCCCTCCTGTGTTCCGCCGGACTCACAGTCAACTACGGCCGCAGGGGATCGGGCAACGCGGCACTGAACACCGTTGTCATGTGCCCTGACCTGCGGAAACGAAGCGCAGGTCAGGGCCGTGCGGGACAGGGTGCGAACGCCGCGCCGGCCGCCCGTGCCGCGGCCGGCCGGACCCGGCGGACCGCGGCCGCCCGGAACACCCGGCGCAGCCGGAACGGTCGTATGCGGGGAATGTTCGGATCTGATCCATAGTTTGTGGCCCGGTGCTCCGATCGCCCATGATGATCGCGGCGCAGGCTGCGGCAGGGGGGCGGCCGGCTCGCGGACGGGCGGTGAACGCGGACGTCCCGGCATCCGATAGCCTCTGCCGACATGCCGCCGGGCGCCCGTGACAGGCGGTAGCCCAACATGCACATGACCGACGCGTCAGGCGTCGTCACCAGGGAGTGAGTACGGTTGTCGACCGCCATCCTCACCGGTCAGCCGGTCCCCGGATCGTCGATCGAGGACGATCTGCGGTCCCTGGGCTTCGACGTGCGCACGGCCGCGGACGCCGCCGAGGCCGAGACCCTGCTCGCCCAGGTGCCCGGTGACCAGCGCGTCGCCGTCGTCGACGCCGGCTTCGTCGGCCACCTGCACGCCCTGCGCCTGGGCCTGACCGACCCCCGCTTCCCGCTGGCGGCCGTGCCCGGCGCGGTGACCGCGCAGAAGGCCGGCCGGCAGGTGCTGACCCGGGCGATGGCCCGCGAGACCTCCGCCGGCAGCGGGACCTCCCCCGGCCTCGCCGCCGCGGCCGGGCAGGGCGGTACCACCACCACGGCCGGCTGCCTGGCCGACCGGATCGCCGCCGCGCTGGAGGCGGACGGCGCCGAGGTGCACCGCCCCGAGCTGGGCAGCCTGGTCGCCGTCGTCCCCGCCGACCCGCAGGCCCGCACCGAGGCACGGCAGGCCGTGGCCGCCGTGGACGACGAGGCGGTGCGGCTGAAGTCGGCGGTGAAGGCCCGCGACGGCTTCTTCACCACGTTCTGCATCAGCCCGTACTCGCGCTACATCGCCCGCTGGTGCGCCCGCCGCGGCCTGACCCCCAACCAGGTCACCACGGCCTCCCTGCTCACCGCGCTCGTGGCGGCCGCCTGCGCCGCCACCGGCACCCGCGGCGGCTTCGTCGCCGCCGGTGTGCTGCTGATCGCCTCGTTCGTCCTCGACTGCACCGACGGGCAGCTCGCCCGCTACTCGCTGCAGTACTCCACGCTCGGCGCCTGGCTGGACGCCACCTTCGACCGGGCCAAGGAGTACGCCTACTACGCCGGCCTCGCCCTCGGCGCCGCCCGGGGCGGCGACGACGTGTGGGCCCTCGCTCTCGGCGCCATGGTCCTGCAGACCTGCCGGCACGTGGTCGACTTCTCCTTCAACGAGGCCAACCACGACGCCACCGCCAACACCAGCCCCACCGCCGCCCTGTCCGACCGGCTCGACAGCGTCGGCTGGACCGTGTGGGCGCGCCGGATGATCGTCCTGCCCATCGGCGAGCGCTGGGCGCTGATCGCCGTGTTCACCGCGGCCACCACCCCGCGCATCACCTTCTGCGTGCTGCTCATCGGCTGTGCCGTCGCCGCCGCCTACACCACGGCGGGCCGGCTGCTGCGCTCGGTGACCCGCAAGGCCACCCGCACCGACCGTGCCGCGCGGGCGCTGGCCGACCTCGCCGACCGGGGCCCGCTCGCCGAGGTCCTGGCACGGATCGTCCGCCGGCCCGCCCGCCGCCTGCCCGGCATCGCCGCCCCCGCCCTCGCCCTGCTCGGCGGCCTCGCCGTCGTCGTGCCCGCCGCGCTGGCCGGCTCCGGCAGCCCCTGGGTCGTCGCCGGCGCGCTGGTCCACGTCGTCACGTCGGCGCTCGCCGTCGCCCGCCCGCTCAAGGGCGCACTGGACTGGCTCGTCCCGCCGTTCTTCCGCGCCGCCGAGTACGGCACGATCCTGGCGCTCGCCGCACACGCCGGCGTGCACGGGGCGCTGCCGGCGGCCTACGGGCTGGTGGCGGCCGTCGCCTACCATCACTACGACACGGTGTACCGCATCCGGGGCAGCGCCGGGGCACCCCCCGCCGGCCTGGTGCGCGCGATCGGCGGGCAGGAGGGCCGGACGCTGCTCGTGGCTGTGCTCGCCGCACTGCTCACCG
This sequence comes from Streptomyces thermodiastaticus, assembly GCF_014656135.1. Lineage (GTDB taxonomy): Bacteria > Actinomycetota > Actinomycetes > Streptomycetales > Streptomycetaceae > Streptomyces > Streptomyces thermodiastaticus. The sequence goes on along the minus strand of NZ_BNBV01000018.1, from coordinate 14,353 downwards.
CTGTTCAGTTCAAGGTCGCGCTCACGGCCCTCGCCGTGCTCGTGGCCGTGCTGGTGCTCGCCGAGAGCATCCGCTTCTGGGTGGTCTCTCATCTGAGGGGCGAGCCCGCCGTACACGACGAAGGAGAACCCGCATGATCGGCCTCGTGCTGGCGGCCGGCGCCGGACGGCGCCTGCGCCCCTACACCGACACCCTGCCCAAGGCGCTGGTGCCGGTGGGGCCCGAGGGCGCACAGGACGGCATCACCGTCCTCGACCTGACCCTCGGCAACTTCGCCGAGGTCGGCCTGACCGAGGTCGCGATCATCGTGGGCTACCGCAAGGAGGCCGTGTACGAGCGCAAGGAAGCCCTGGAGAAGAAGTACGGCCTGAGGCTCACGCTGATCGACAACGACAAGGCCGAGGAGTGGAACAACGCCTACTCCCTGTGGTGCGGCCGTGACGCCCTGAAGGAGGGCGTCCTGCTCGCCAACGGCGACACCGTCCACCCGGTCTCCGTGGAGAAGACCCTGCTGGCCGCCCGCGGTGACGGCAAGAAGATCATCCTCGCGCTGGACACCGTCAAGCAGCTCGCCGACGAGGAGATGAAGGTCGTCGCCGACCCCGGCAAGGGCGTCCGGAAGATCACCAAGCTGATGGACCCCGCGGAGGCCACCGGCGAGTACATCGGCGTCACCCTGATCGAGGCCGAGGCGGCCGCGGAGCTGGCCGACGCGCTGAAGGCCACCTTCGAGCGCGACCCGCAGCTGTACTACGAGGACGGCTACCAGGAGCTGGTCGACCGCGGCTTCACGATCGACGTGGCGCCGATCGGCGACGTCGAGTGGGTGGAGATCGACAACCACGACGACCTCGCCAAGGGCCGGGAGATCGCGTGCCGGTACTGACCCGCCTCATCCCCTCCCCGGTCGCCGTCGACATCCGCGCGGGCGCGCTGAACGACCTCGCGAGCGTCCTCGCCGACGAACGCGTGTCGCAGTCCGGGCGGCTGGCCGTGGCGGTCAGCGGCGGCTCCGGGGCCCGGCTGCGGGAGCGGATCGCTCCCTCGCTGCCGGGTGCGAGCTGGTACGAGGTGGGCGGCGGCACCCTCGACGACGCGGTGAGGCTGGCCGGGCAGATCAAGTCCGGCCGCTACGACGCCGTCGTCGGCCTGGGCGGCGGCAAGATCATCGACTGTGCCAAGTTCGCCGCCGCGCGGGTCGGGCTGCCCCTGGTGGCCGTGCCCACCAACCTGGCGCACGACGGCCTGTGCTCCCCGGTGGCCACCCTGGACAACGACGCGGGGCGCGGCTCCTACGGGGTGCCGAACCCGATCGCGGTGGTCATCGACCTGGACGTGATCCGTCAGGCTCCGGCGCGCTTCGTGCGCTCGGGCATCGGCGACGTGGTGTCGAACATCTCCGCGGTCGCCGACTGGGAGCTGTCCCAGCGCGTCAACGGAGAGAAGGTCGACGGCCTGGCCGCGGCCATGGCCCGCCAGGCAGGCGAGGCCGTGCTGCGGCACCCCGGCGGCATCGGCGACCAGGACTTCCTGCAGGTGCTCGCCGAGGCGCTGGTCCTCACCGGCATCGCGATGTCCGTCTCCGGCGACTCCCGCCCCTCCTCCGGCGCCTGCCACGAGATCAGCCACTCCTTCGACCTGCTGTACCCGCAGCGGGCCGCGAGCCATGGCGAACAGGTGGGCCTCGGCGCGGCCTTCGCCATGCACCTGCGCGGGGCCCACGAACAGTCGGCCCAGATCGCCCGGGTACTGCGCGGGCACGGGCTGCCCGTGCTGCCGGAGGAGATCGGCTTCAGCGCCGAGGAGTTCGTCCGGGTCGTGGAGTTCGCTCCCGAGACCCGGCCCGGCCGCTACACGATTCTCGAACACCTCGACCTCACGACCGAGCAGATCAAGGACATCTACGCCGACTATGTCAAGGCCATCGGTAGCTGAACTGAGACCGGTCGTCCACCCCGCCGGGGTCAAGGACCGGCGCAGCGGGGAGCACTGGGCGGGACGCCTGTACATGCGCGAGGTGTCCTTGCGCGTCAGCCGCCATCTGGTGGGCACCAGGGTCACGCCCAACCAGCTCACCTACCTGATGACCCTGTTCGGCGTGCTGGCCGCCCCGGCCCTGCTCGTGCCCGGGATCCCCGGCGCGGTGCTCGGCGTGGTCGCCGTCCAGCTGTACCTGCTGCTGGACTGCGTCGACGGAGAAGTGGCCCGCTGGAAGCAGCAGTTCTCCCTGAGCGGGGTCTACCTCGACCGGGTCGGGGCCTACCTGACGGACGCCGCCGTGCTGGTCGGCCTCGGCCTGCGCGCCGCCGATCTGTGGGGTCCCGGACGGATCCACTGGGTGTGGGCCTTCCTCGGCACGCTGGCCGCGCTCGGCGCGATCCTGATCAAGGCCGAGACCGACCTGGTCGGCGTCGCCCGCCACCAGGCCGGGCTGCCGCCGGTGAAGGAGGCCGCCGCCGAGCCGCGGTCCTCCAAGGTGGCCCTGGCCCGGCGCGCCGCGGCCGCGCTGAAGTTCCACCGGCTGATCCTCGGCATCGAGGCCTCGCTGCTGATCCTGGTCCTCGCCGTCGTCGACCAGGTCCGGGGCGATCTGTTCTTCACCAGGCTCGGCACCGCGGTGCTCGCCGCGATCGCGCTGCTGCAGACGCTGCTGCACCTGGTGTCCGTCCTCGCCTCCAGCAGGCTGCGGTGAGCGGGGCCATGAAGGTCGGCGCGGTCGTCATCACCATGGGCAACCGTCCCGACGAGCTGCGTGCCCTGCTGAAGTCGGTGGCCGAGCAGGAGGGCGACCCGATCGAGGTGGTCGTCGTCGGCAACGGCGCGCCCGTGCCGGACGTCCCCGAGGGCGTCCGCACCATCGAGCTGCCCGAGAACCTGGGCATCCCCGGCGGCCGCAACGTCGGCATCGAGGCCTTCGGGCCGGCCGGCCGGGACGTCGACATCCTGCTGTTCCTCGACGACGACGGCCTGCTCGCCCGCACCGACACCGCCGAGCTGTGCCGGAAGGCCTTCGCCGAGGACGACCGGCTCGGGATCATCAGCTTCCGCATCGCCGACCCGGACACCGGTCTCACCCAGCGCCGTCACGTGCCGCGGCTGCGCGCCTCGGACCCGATGCGCTCCTCGCGGGTCACCACCTTCCTCGGCGGCGCGAACGCCGTGCGCACGAAGGTCTTCACCGAGGTCGGCACCCTGCCCGACGACTTCTTCTACGCGCACGAGGAGACCGACCTCGCGTGGCGCGCCCTGGACGCGGGCTGGATGATCGACTACCGGGCCGACATGGTGCTGCACCATCCCACGACCGCGCCCTCGCGGCACGCGGTGTACCACCGCATGGTCGCGCGCAACCGGGTCTGGCTGGCCCGGCGCAACCTGCCGGCCGTGCTCGTTCCCGTCTATCTGGGGAGCTGGCTGCTGCTCACGCTGCTCCGCCGGCCCTCGCGTCCCGCCCTGAAGGCCTGGTTCGGCGGTTTCAAGGAGGGCTGGACGACACCCTGCGGGCCACGCCGGCCCATGAAATGGCGTACGGTATGGCGGCTCACCCGGCTGGGCCGGCCACCGGTGATCTGACAAGCTCGTTCCCTGAGCGCCCGGCCGCCCGGCCGGCGCTCGTGGCATGCCCGTACAGTCGCACAGGCTTGCGCATCAAGACGAAAGTATCCACTTGTGAGTGAGACAAGGCATGACGGCGGCGTCGCCCTCGGCGCGGCACCGCCGCCCGACGAGGGGCTCGACGCGGCCCGGCTCGCCGCCAAATACGGGCTGGCCGTCAGCGGTGCCCGGCCCCCGCTCAGGGAGTACGTACGTCAGCTGTGGGGGCGGCGCCACTTCATCCTGGCCTTCTCCCAGGCGAAGCTGACCGCCCAGTACAGCCAGGCCAAGCTGGGCCAGCTCTGGCAGGTGGTCACGCCCCTGCTCAACGCGGCGGTGTACTACTTCATCTTCGGGGTCATTCTCAACGCCGACAGAGGACTCGGCCGCCACACCTACATCCCGTTCCTGGTGACGGGTGTGTTCGTGTTCACCTTCACCCAGAGCTCCGTCATGGCCGGTGTGCGCGCCATCTCGGGCAACCTCGGCCTGGTGCGGGCGCTGCACTTCCCGCGCGCCTCCCTGCCGATCTCGTTCGCGCTGCAGCAGCTCCAGCAGCTGCTGTTCTCGATGATCGTGGTGTTCGTCGTCGCGGTCGGCTTCGGCAGCTACCCGCGCCTGTCGTGGCTGCTGATCGTCCCGGCGCTGGTGCTGCAGTTCCTGTTCAACTCCGGCCTGGCGCTGATCGTGGCCCGGATGGGCGCCAGGACCCCGGACCTGGCCCAGCTGATGCCCTTCGTGATGCGTACCTGGATGTACGCCTCCGGGGTGATGTTCTCCATCGACAAGATGCTCGTCGGCAAACCGGAGTGGCTGGTCCGCCTGATGCAGGTGAACCCCGCCGCGGTCTACATGGACCTGGTGCGGTTCGCCCTGCTGGACGGCTACGGCCGGGAGCATCTGCCCCCGCACGTGTGGGCCGTCGCCCTGGGCTGGGCCCTGGTGATCTTCGTCGGCGGCTTCGTGTACTTCTGGAAGGCGGAGGAGAGGTACGGCCGTGGCTGAGAACGACTCCCGCCAGGGCGGCGGCGGGGAGCGGGTCCCCACCGTCATCGCCGACAACCTGCACATCGTCTACCGCGTCAACGGTGCCGCCGGGGGCAAGGGCAGCGCCACCGCCGCCCTCAGCCGGATCCTCCGGCGGGGCTCGGGCGATGCGGCGCGCGGGGTGCGCAAGGTCCACGCCGTGCGCGGGGTGTCCTTCGTGGCCTACCGCGGCGAGGCCATCGGCCTGATCGGCTCCAACGGCTCGGGCAAGTCGACCCTGCTGCGGGCCATCGCGGGCCTGCTGCCGGCCGAGAAGGGCAAGGTGTACACCGACGGGCAGCCCTCCCTGCTCGGGGTGAACGCCGCGCTGATGAACGACCTGACCGGCGAGCGGAACGTCATCCTCGGCGGTCTGGCCATGGGCATGTCCCGCGAGCAGATCAAGGCCCGCTACCAGGAGATCGTCGACTTCTCCGGCATCAACGACAAGGGCGACTTCATCTCCCTGCCGATGCGGACCTACTCCTCCGGCATGGCCGCCCGGCTGCGGTTCTCCATCGCCGCCGCCAAGGACCACGACGTGCTGATGATCGACGAGGCGTTGGCCACCGGCGACCGCGCCTTCCAGAAGCGCTCCGAGGACCGCATCCGCGAGCTGCGCAAGCAGGCCGGCACCGTGTTCCTCGTCAGCCACAACAACAAGTCGATCCGTGACACCTGCAACCGTGTGCTGTGGCTGGAGCGCGGGGAGCTGCGCATGGACGGCCCCACCGACGAGGTGCTCAAGGAGTACGAGAAGTTCACGAACAGGTAGCCGCAGGCAGCGGCCCGCCTCGCCCGCCCGGGGCCCCACCGGACACGTGCGCCGGTGGGGCCCCTGGTCTTCGTAACGGATAGGTCACCATAGGCAAACGTGTCGGGAAGCCAAGGAATCTTGAAAGGGGGCCATGTGTTGTTGTGATGTGCAGGACACCCCCCCGGAAAGTGGCTGCGTTGTACAACGTAAGCTGGTCCGGTCCCGGAAAACGGCAAGTGGGGAGATAATGCGCGACACCCTGCGCCAGGGCGCCCCGCGGACCGCCGGGCGGCGTGTCCGAAATAGTGTGTATCGGGTCGGCAGTGTAGAACGGGAGATGTGACGGCAATGGCTACGGAAACTCCCCAGCTCAACGCAGCATGTGCCGTCCTCGCCCCGGGCAGCGGACGATGACCCCGACTGCGACGGCGCGCGAAGCGGAACGCGCCACCCTCGACAAGGCCGCGGGCGAGAACTTCCCCGTGGCGCCGTTCTTCCTGCCCCGGGCCTGGCGCGACGACCTCATGGCCGTCTACGGCTACGCGCGCCTCGTCGACGACATCGGCGACGGCGACCTGGCCCCCGGCGGAACCGACGCCCGGCTGCTCGGTGTCCCGCCCGGCGAGGCCGGGGACCGGCTCGTCCTGCTCGACGCGTTCGAGGCCGATCTGCGCCGGGTCTTCGACGGAACCCCGCGCCACCCGCTGCTGCGTCGGCTGCAGCCGACCGTGCGGCGGTGCGGGCTGACCCCGGAGCCGTTCCTCGGCCTGATCGCCGCCAACCGGCAGGACCAGCTCGTCAGCCGGTACGAAACCTACGACGACCTCCTCGCCTACTGCGAGCTGTCCGCCAACCCGGTCGGCCGTCTCGTCCTCGCCGTCACCGGAACCTCGACCCCCGAGCGGATCCGCCGGTCCGACGCGATCTGCACCGCGCTGCAGATCGTCGAACACCTTCAGGACGTCAAGGAAGACCTCGGCCGCGACCGCATCTATCTGCCCGCCGAGGACATGAAACGCTTTCACGTCCAGGAGGCGGATCTCGCCACGTCCACCGCGGGCGCGTCGGTGCGCGCCCTGGTTGCGTTCGAAGCGCAACGCGCCCGCGACCTGCTGAATGAAGGCGCCCCTTTGGTGGGTAGCGTCCACGGCAGACTGAAACTGCTGCTCGCAGGGTTCGTGGCGGGGGGAAGGGCGGCGATCGACGCGATCGCCGCCGCCGAATACGACGTACTTCCCGGCCCGCCCAAGCCAGGCAAGGTCCAGTTGCTGCGCGAGGTGGGCGTGACTCTGCGAGGAGAGGGGTGATCCGGGCCGTGGAGTCGGAACAGCAGGTGTCCGCACCGGTACTCGCCGCCTACAGCTACTGCGAGGCCGTCACCGGGCAGCAGGCCCGCAACTTCGCGTACGGCATCCGGCTGCTGCCGACGCCCAAGCGCCGTGCGATGTCGGCGCTGTACGCGTTCTCCCGGCGGGTCGACGACATCGGCGACGGCACGCTGGCGGACGAGGTGAAGATCGCCAAGCTCCAGGACACCCGGGCGCTGCTCGCCCGCATCCGTGAGGGCGCGGTGGAGGAGGACGACACCGACCCCGTCGCCGTCGCCCTCGCGCACGCCGCCCGCACCTTCCCGATCCCGCTCGGCGGTCTGGACGAGCTGATCGACGGCGTGCTGATGGACGTGCGCGGCGAGACCTACGAGACCTGGGACGACCTGAAGGTCTACTGCCGCTGTGTGGCCGGTGCCATCGGACGGCTCTCCCTCGGCGTGTTCGGCACCGCACCCGGCGCGCGCGACGCCGAACGCGCCCCCAAGTACGCGGACACCCTGGGTCTCGCACTGCAGCTGACCAACATCCTGCGCGACGTCCGCGAGGACGCCCTGGGCGGCCGTACCTACCTGCCCTTCGAGGACCTGGCCAAGTTCGGCTGTTCCGCCGGCTTCCAGGGGTCCCGGCCCCCGGAAGGATCCGACTTCGCCGGGCTGGTCCACTATGAGGTTCGGCGGGCCCGGGCGCTGTTCGCCGAGGGCTACCAGCTGCTGCCCATGCTCGACCGGCGCAGCGGCGCCTGCGTGGCCGCGATGGCGGGCATCTACCGCCGTCTGCTGGACCGCATCGCCCGCGACCCGGAGGCCGTGCTGCGCGGCCGGGTCTCGCTGCCCGGCCCGGAGAAGGCGTACGTCGCCGTGCGCGGCCTGTCCGGCCTGGACGCGCGGAACGTGAGCCGGCAGGCCGTCAGGAGGCGGGTGTGACCGGCGCTGTGACGACGACGCAGCCCGCGGGCGGCCGCGGGCGGACAACCCCGCGGCGGCACAGCGCGTCCCTCACGGTGGCGGCGGTCCGGGGCAAGCCCGCCCCCCGCGGCGGACGCACAGGGGAGGGCGCACGATGACCGACGGCATCCGACCGGACGGTGTGCGCACCACGGAGCCGGACCGCCCGGCACGGCACGCGGTCGTGGTCGGCGGCGGACTGGCCGGCCTCACCGCCGCGCTCTCGCTCGCGGACGCCGGCGTACGCGTGACCCTGCTGGAGGGACGGCCCCGCCTGGGCGGCCTCGCCTTCTCCTTCCGGCGCGGCGACCTCACCGTCGACAACGGACAGCACGTCTACCTGCGCTGCTGCACCGCCTACCGGTGGTTCCTCGACCGCATCGGCGGCACGGAACTGGCCCCGCTGCAGGACCGCCTCGACGTGCCCGTGCTCGACGCGGCCCGCCCCGAGGGACGCAGACTCGGCAGGATCCGCCGCGACGCGCTGCCGGTACCCCTGCATCTCGGGCGCAGCCTGGCCACCTACCCGCACCTCTCCCTCGCCGAACGCGCACGCGTGGGCCGTGCCGCACTCGCGCTCAAGGCCCTCGACCCCGCCGACCCGGCTCTGGACACCCAGAGCTTCGGCGAATGGCTGGCCGCGCACGGCCAGTCGGCGCGTGCCGTCGAGGCACTGTGGGACCTCGTGGGGGTCGCCACCCTCAACGCGACCGCCTCCGACGCCTCACTGGGGCTGGCCGCGATGGTGTTCAAGACCGGTCTGCTGTCCGATCCGGGCGCGGCCGACATCGGCTGGGCCCGCGTCCCGCTGGGCGAACTGCACGACCGTCTGGCCCGCAAGGCGCTCGGCTCCGCGGGCGCGCGCGTCGAGGTCCGTACACGTGTCACCTCCGTCTCCAGGAAGGAGAACGGGCGGTGGAGCGTCCAGGTTCCCGGACGGAGCCTGGAGGCCGACGCGGTCGTCCTCGCCGTGCCCCAGCGCGAGGCCCACGCCCTGCTGCCGGCGGGCGCCCTGGACGCCCCGGAGCGACTGCTGGCCATCGGCACCGCGCCCATCCTGAACGTCCACGTCGTCTACGACCGCACGGTGCTGTCCCGGCCCTTCGTCGCCGCCATCGGCACCCCGGTACAATGGATCTTCGACCGTACCCGCGCCTCGGGGCTGAAGGACGGTCAGTACCTGGCGCTGTCCCAGTCGATGGCGCACCGGGAGATCGACACGCCTGTCGCCGAACTGCGCGAGCGCTACCTTCCCGAGCTGCGGCGGCTGCTGCCCCTGGCACGTGACGCCCGGGTCCGGGACTTCTTCGTCACCCGGGAGCGTACGGCGACGTTCGCCCCGTCCCCCGGCGTGGGGCGGCTGCGGCCCGGCGCCCGCACCAAGGCCCCCGGCCTGTACCTGGCCGGAGCGTGGACCGCCACCGGGTGGCCCGCGACCATGGAAAGCGCCGTCCGCAGTGGTGTCAGCGCGGCGGACGCCGCGCTCAGCGCCCTGGGCCGACCCCGTCCGAGCCGCCTCTTCACCTTCGAGGAGGCATCACCGGACGTCCCGACGGGGGACCTTCCCCGGCTCCCCGGCCGCCGGCCGGGCGTGACCGGAGCATTCGTGCGAGAGGGGACCCGGTGATGTCCGACCAGCAGCCCGTGACGGGTTCCCGCACCCCCGGCACCGCGACAAGAGGAGAGACTGTGCCCACTGTGCCCCCGGCCTCGGCGCCCGCTCGAAGGACCGCGGTGGACGTGACCGCGCTGTTGGAGCGCGGCCGGACCCTGGCCACGCCCGTCCTCAGGGCGGCCGTCGACCGGCTGGCCCCGCCCATGGACACCGTCGCCGCCTACCACTTCGGCTGGATCGACGCGGCCGGCAACCCCGCGCACGGGGACGGCGGCAAGGCCGTCCGGCCGGCCCTGGCCGTGCTCTCCGCCGAGGTCACCGGCGCCGACCCCGCCACCGGCGTACCCGGAGCGGTGGCCGTCGAACTCGTGCACAACTTCTCGCTGCTGCACGACGACCTCATGGACGGCGACGAGCAGCGCCGGCACCGCGACACGGTGTGGAAGGTGCACGGACCCGCCCAGGCCATCCTGGTCGGCGACGCCCTGTTCGCCCTCGCCAACGAGGTCCTGCTGGAGCTCGGCACGGTCGAGGCCGGCCGCGCCACCCGCCGGCTCACCCGCGCCACCCGCGCCCTGATCGACGGTCAGGCGCAGGACATCTCCTACGAGCACCGCGACCGGGTCAGCGTCGAGGAGTGCCTGGAGATGGAGGGCAACAAGACCGGTGCCCTGCTCGCCTGCGCCAGCTCCATCGGCGCCGTGCTCGGCGGCGCGGACGACGCCACCGCCGACGCGCTGGAGACGTACGGCCACCACCTCGGCCTGGCCTTCCAGGCCGTCGACGACCTGCTGGGCATCTGGGGCGACCCGGACGCCACCGGCAAGCAGACCTGGAGCGATCTGCGCCAGCGCAAGAAGTCCCTGCCGGTCGTGGCCGCGCTGGCGGCCGGCGGCCCCGCCTCCGAACGTCTCGGCGAGATGCTGGCCGCCGACGCCAAGAGCAGCGACTTCGACAACTTCTCCGAGGAGGAGTTCGCGGCCCGCGCCGCCCTCATCGAGGAGGCCGGCGGCCGCGAGTGGACGGCCGAGGAGGCGCGCCGCCAGCACACCATCGCCATCGAAGCACTCGACGCCGTCACGATGCCCGACCAGGTGCGGGACGCGTTCACGGCGCTCGCCGACTTCGTCGTCGTACGAAAGAGATGATCACTATCCATTGACAGCCTCGCGTAGTCGCCGGCCGGACCGGGAACATGCCGGACAACGGCCGACGGCGGACCCACAGCAGCACGACGTGTACGACTGCACGAAGGGGAAGCCATGACAGCGACGACCGACGGAAGCACCGGGACGGCCCTGCCGTCCGACGCTGCCTCGGCCAGCGAAACCGAACCCTCCACCCCCGAGGCGGCCGGGGTGCGGCAAGCCGCCGCCCAGGCCGTCCGGCGCGCCACCGAGTACCTGCTGTCCAAGCAGGACAGCGAGGGCTGGTGGAAGGGCGACCTCGAGACCAACGTCACGATGGACGCCGAGGACCTGCTGCTGCGTCAGTTCCTGGGCATCCTGGACGAGAAGACCACGCACGCCGCCGCCCTGTTCATCCGCGGTGAGCAGCGCGAGGACGGCACCTGGGCCACCTTCTACGGCGGCCCGGGCGACCTGTCCACCACCGTCGAGGCCTATGTGGCGCTGCGCCTGGCCGGCGACGAGCCCGACGCCCCGCACATGGCCAGGGCCTCCGCGTGGATCCGTGAACAGGGCGGCATCGCCGCCACCCGCGTCTTCACCCGGATCTGGCTGGCCCTGTTCGGCTGGTGGAAGTGGGAGGACCTGCCCGAACTGCCGCCCGAGCTGATCTATTTCCCGACGTGGATGCCACTGAACATCTACGACTTCGGCTGCTGGGCCCGGCAGACCATCGTGCCGCTGACCATCGTGTCGGCGAAGCGTCCGGTGCGTCCCGCCCCGTTCCCGCTGGACGAGCTGCACACCGACCCGGCCGTGCCCAACCCGCCCCGGCCCTTCGCCCCGGCCGTCAGCTGGGACGGCGCCTTCCAGCGCATCGACAAGGCCCTGCACGCCTTCCGCAAGGTGGCGCCGAAGCGGCTGCGCCGCGCCGCGATCAACTCCGCGGCCCGCTGGATCATCGAGCGGCAGGAGAACGACGGCTGCTGGGGCGGCATCCAGCCGCCCGCGGTGTACTCGATCATGGCGCTGCACCTGCTGGGCTACGACCTGGAGCACCCGGTCATGCGCGCCGGCCTCGAGTCGCTGGACCGCTTCGCCGTCTGGCGCGAGGACGGCGCCCGGATGATCGAGGCCTGCCAGTCGCCGGTGTGGGACACCTGCCTGGCCACCATCGCGCTGGCCGACGCCGGTGTGCCCGCCGACCACCCGCAGCTGGTCAAGGCCGCCGACTGGATGCTCGGCGAGCAGGTCGTGCGTCCCGGCGACTGGTCGGTGCGCCGGCCCACGCTGCCCCCGGGCGGCTGGGCGTTCGAGTTCCACAACGACAACTACCCCGACATCGACGACACCGCCGAGGTCGTCCTGGCGCTGCGCCGGGTCAGGCACCCCGACCCCGAGCGGGTGGACCGGGCCGTCGGGCGCGGCGTGCGCTGGAACCTCGGCATGCAGTCGAAGAACGGGGCCTGGGGCGCCTTCGACGTCGACAACACCAGCCCGTTCCCCAACCGGCTGCCGTTCTGCGACTTCGGCGAGGTCATCGACCCGCCGTCCGCGGACGTCACCGCCCACGTGGTGGAGATGCTCGCCTACGAGGGCCTCGCCCACGACCCGCGCACCCGCCGCGGCATCGACTGGCTGCTGTCCGAGCAGGAGCCGAGCGGCGCGTGGTTCGGCCGCTGGGGCGTGAACTACATCTACGGCACCGGCTCGGTGGTGCCCGCCCTGATCGCCGCCGGCCTGCCCGGCTCCCACCCGGCGATCCGCCGTGCGGTGGCCTGGCTGGAGTCCGTCCAGAACGACGACGGCGGCTGGGGCGAGGACCTGCGCTCCTACAAGTACTCCACACAGTGGGCCGGCAAGGGCGCCTCCACGGCCTCGCAGACCGCGTGGGCACTGATGGCGCTGCTGGCGGCCGGGGAGAAGGACTCGAAGGCCGTCGAGCGCGGCATCGAGTGGCTGGCGTCCACCCAGCGGGAGGACGGCTCCTGGGACGAGCCGTACTTCACCGGCACCGGCTTCCCGTGGGACTTCTCCATCAACTACCACCTGTACCGCCAGGTCTTCCCGCTGACCGCGCTCGGCCGTTACGTCAACGGCGAGCCCGTCGTCGGCAAGGCCGTGGCCGCCGAGCGCTCCCCGGCCGAGGTCGAGGGGAACTGATGAGCACACAGCCCGCTCCGGCACCGCTGCTGATCGCCTGTGCGCTCGGCATCGAGCACCTCGCCCTGCGCACCGGCGACAGGAGCGGCGCCGGCGGGCCGGTGGCCGTCCTGCGCACGGGAATGGGGCCCAAGGCGGCGGAGCGCTCCGTCGCCCGGGCCCTGGCCGACCCGGCGCTGGCCGGTGCCGCGGTGCTGGCCACGGGGTTCTGCGCGGGACTCGCGCCCGGCATGCACCCCGGCGACCTGGTGGTCGCCGAGGAGACCCGGGACCCGCGCGGGAGCGTCGCGTGCACCGGCACCGACCTGCTCGTCAAGGAGCTGGCCCGCACCCTGCCCGGGCGCGAGGTCCACACCGGGCCGCTGACCGGCTCCGACCACGTCGTGCGCGGCGAGGAGAGATCCGACCTGCGTGCCACCGGTGCGATCGCGGTGGACATGGAGTCGGCTGCCACGCTGCTGAGCGCCGTACGGGGGCAACCGCGCCCGGTTGCGGCCGTACGGGTCGTGGTGGACGCTCCGGAACACGAGCTCGTCCGCATCGGCACACTGCGCGGTGGAATATCGGCTTTCCGCGTTCTTCGTTCTGTACTACCGACTTTTTTCGAATGGCACCGTAATGTGCTGCTCCCCAGGAGGTGAGCCAGATGGCCATGCCACTGCGCCAGTCCATCAAGGTCGCGACGTATATGGCCGAGCAGAAGCTCCGCAAGCGGGACAAGTTCCCGCTGATCGTGGAGCTGGAGCCGCTTTTCGCCTGCAACCTGAAATGTGAGGGCTGCGGCAAGATCCAGCACCCCGCCGGGGTGCTCAAGCAGCGCATGCCGGTCGCCCAGGCCGTCGGCGCGGTGCTGGAGTCCGGTGCGCCGATGGTGTCCATCGCCGGCGGCGAGCCGCTGATGCACCCTCAGATCGACGAGATCGTGCGGCAGCTGGTGGCCAAGCGGAAGTACGTCTTCCTGTGCACCAACGCGATGCTGCTGCGCAAGAAGATGGACAAGTTCAAGCCCTCGCCCTACTTCGCCTTCACCGTGCACATCGACGGCCTGCGCGAGCGGCACGACCAGTCCGTCGCCAAGGAAGGCGTGTTCGACGAGGCCGTGGCGGCCATCAAGGAGGCCAAGCGGCGCGGCTTCCGGGTCACCACCAACTCCACCTTCTTCAACACCGACACCCCGCAGACCGTCATCGACGTCCTGAACTTCCTCAACGACGAGCTGAAGGTGGACGAGATGATGATCTCGCCGGCCTACGCCTACGAGAAGGCTCCCGACCAGGACCACTTCCTCGGTGTCACCCAGACCCGGGAGCTGTTCCGGAAGGCCTTCGCCGGTGGCAACCGCAAGCGCTGGCGGCTCAACCACTCGCCGCTGTTCCTCGACTTCCTCGAGGGCAAGCTGGACTTCCCCTGCACCGCGTGGGCGATCCCGAACTACTCGCTCTTCGGCTGGCAGCGTCCCTGCTACCTGATGAGCGACGGCTACGTCCCCACCTACCGGGAACTCATCGAGAAGACCGACTGGGACAAGTACGGCCGCGGCAAGGACCCGCGCTGCGACAACTGCATGGCCCACTGCGGCTACGAGCCCACCGCCGTGATGGCGACCATGGGGTCGCTGAAGGAGTCCCTGCGCGCCATGCGCGAGACCGTCTCCGGAAACCGGAGCTGAGGCCATGACCGCCATTTCCCTGGGCGTCCCCGAGGTGCCGGCCCGGCCGATCGCCGAGCGGCGCAGGAGCCGGCAGATCCATGTCGGGCCGGTCGCGGTGGGCGGGGACGCACCGGTGTCGGTGCAG
>NZ_BNBV01000017.1 GCF_014656135.1 Streptomyces thermodiastaticus | reverse complement strand
GGCTCGTCCACACAGGTGGTCAGCAGCGTGGTCCGGGCACGGGCCGCGGTCAGCGAACTCCACGCCCGCTCACGCAGTACGTCGACGTCGAGATGCGGTGGAGTGGCGGTGTCCTCGGTGGCGTCGGTCATGGACGGCTCCTCCTTGGGTTCAGGGACCGGCGTGCGCCGTCGGGTGTGTCCAGCAGGTCGTCGGCAGGACACCGGCCCCGGCGGACGTAGCGCTCCAGGTACCCGGCGACGGTGTCCGCGACGTGTGTCGTGGCGCCGAGCCGGGGCAGGGCGGCGAGCGCCGCCTCGAAGCAGGTCACGGCCGCCTTGTGCAGGTCAGGGTCGGCCAGGGCGACACGCGCGGCGTCCCGGTACAGCGGGTTGTGCGGCGCGGGCAGCCCGAGGGTGCGCGCGGCCAGGGGTTCGACCGCGTGGCAGGCGGTCTCGGTGGCCTCCAGATCGTCGAACAATGCCGCCGTCACGGCCAGCGGCACGATCCAGCCGTCGTCACCGGGCTGCGCGTCGATCATCCGCAGCTCCAGATGGCCGCGCGGCCTGACCGGCGGGAACAGCGTGGTCAGGTGATAGCCGGTGTCGTCCCGCGTCGGTGGTCTCGGCGTCCGGTGCCGTGCCCACTGCCAAAAGGGCATGGGTTCGGGGACGTCCCACGGTCCGTGGTGCCGGCGTATGCACATCACCGGTGCGTCCAGGGCGTGCCGTGCCCAGGCGCCACGCGGATCGGAGGTGAGCGCGGGGCCGCCGGCCCGGCCGGGGCCGATCTGCATCCACCGCAGCTGCCGGGTGGAGCGCCAGCCGGTGGAACAGGCTTCGGCGAGCGGGGAGTTGGCGAACGCGGCCAGCAGGACCGCGCCGAGGTGATGGGCCAGCCACCACCGCCGCACATACCCCTGCGGGCCGGGTTCCTCGTACCCGGCGTCCACGCACACCTGCACCGAGGCCGAGCTGCACATCATGTAGCGTCCGCCGGGACCGGTGCGGTCGAGACACACCTCCATGGCGTCGTAGCGGGGCTGCCGCAGCAGGCGGCGAGGAGCATGCCAGGGGTCGTGACCGAGGCCCACGAGGGCGAGGTCGTGGTCGCGCAGGACCGCGCGGACGGCGTCGAGATCGGCGTGCACGACGTGGACACACTCCATCAGGGAAGCGGAGGGAGGGGAACTCAGCTCCAACTGGCCGCCGGGCTCGACGGTCAGCGCGGACGTCAGGGGCAGGGCCCGCAGGGCGGTCCAGGCCGCCGCGAGTCGTTCGGGGCTCACCGGACGCCGGGACGCCCGGATGTCGTGGACGAGCCATTCCACCTCGACGCCGATGCGTCCGGGCGGACCGGTCTTGAAGCAGATGCCCCGTATCAGTGCCTCGGCTTCGGCCTCGTCGACCGCGGCACGGGGCCGGGTGCCGGCAGGAACCGGATCAATCATCGACCCATCCCTTCTTTTCGTACGGCTTTTCACGGCTCTTCTCGTACGGCGTGCGCCGTACCACTCAACGAGGGCCGCGGGACGAGGAGTCGGCCGCAACCGGGGAGCACTGCCGGCGGGGTGCCGGACGGGGCGCGCAGGTGCTCGCGTGCTCTCGCACTTCGATGTCCCGCCCGGTCGAGCACGGCCGGGACGAGACATCCAGCTGCTCAGCGGCCGTACACCTCCAGCAGTCGCAGCCACACCTCGCTGATCGTGGGGAACGCCGGGACCGCGTGCCAGAGCCGGTCCAGCGGAACCTCCCCGGCGATCGCGACGGTCGCCGCGTGCAGCAGTTCCGCGACGTCCGGTCCGACGAGCGTGAAGCCCACGACGACCTTCCGGTCCTCGTCGACGACCATGCGGGCCTGCCCCTGGTAGCCGTCGGCGTGCAGGGCCGCCCCCGCGACCGCGCCCAGGTCGTAGTCGACGACGCGGATGGTGATCCCGGCGGCCTCGGCGGCGGCCGCGGTCAGCCCCACCGAGGCCACCTCCGGCTCGGTGAAGACCACCTGCGGCACGACGCGCTCGTCGGCCGTGGCCGTGTGCCGGCCCCACGGGCCGTCCTCGACCGGCTCGCCCTTGGCGCGCGCCACGATGGCGTCGCCCACGGCACGGGCCTGGTACTTGCCCTGATGGGTCAGCAGCACACGCCGGTTGACGTCGCCGACGGCGTACAGCCACCGTCCGGCCAGCGCCTCCGGGTCGCCGCCCACCACGCGCAGCGTGTCGTCCACGGTGAGCCAGCTGCCCGCGGTCAGGCCGACGGAGTCCAGTCCGATGTCCTGGGTGTTGGGTGTACGGCCGACGGCGACGAGCAGTTCGTCGGCTTCCACCTGCTCACCGCTGGTGAGCGTGATGTGCACCGTGCCCTCGCCGTCCCGCTTGACGGACCCGGCCTCCGCGCCGAGGAGGACCTGGACACCGGCCTTCCGCAGCGACTCGGTGACCCGTTGCCCGGCGAACGGCTCGGCGAGCGGCAGGACGCCGTCCCGGGCGAGCACGGTCACCGACGACCCCAGGGCGGCGAACGCCGTCGCCATCTCGGACGCCACCACACCGCCGCCTATGACGGCGAGCCGTTCGGGAACCGCCCGCGCGGCGGCCGCCTCGCGGCTGGTCCACGGCTTGGCCTGGAGCAGGCCGGGGACGTCGGGCAGCAGCGCGCTGCTTCCGGTCGCGACGACGACCGCGTGACGCGCGCTCAGGGTCGTCGTCCAGCCGTCCGGTGCGGACACCTCGACGACCCGGGGGGAGCCGATGCGTCCGTGCCCCCGGTACAGCGCGATGCCGGCCGACTGCAGCCAGGAGACCTGTCCGTCGTCCTCCCAGTGAGAGGAGAAGGAATCGCGGCGGGCGAGCACGGCGGCGGCGTCCAGACCGCGGGTGACGGCCTCGCGCGCTCCCGGCAGGTGGCGGGCGGCGCGGAGCGCGGCCTCGCTCCGCAGCAGCGCCTTGGTCGGCATGCAGGCCCAGTAGGAGCACTCGCCTCCGACGAGTTCCCGCTCGACGACGGCGGCGGTCAGGCCTTGCCGCACCACCCGGTCGGCGACGTTCTCCCCGACCGGCCCGGCCCCGATCACGACCACGTCATAGGTGGCGGTCCTCATGTCAGGCGCCCTTCGAGGTGCGGCCCAGACGCAGGGCCGAGAGGAGGAAGAAGACGGCGCCCGGGACGGCGTACCCGATGGCGCTGGTCAGCGCGGGCTGCTCGGCGCCGGCCGAGGCGATGAAGGACCCTCCGGCCAGGACCGAGATGCCGCCGCTGAGGATCATCGGCCACTGGCCGCCCATGCTGCGGCGGGGGACGGCCACGATCAGCTGCACCAGGCCGGCCACGATCGCCCAGGCTCCCCACACGCGCAGCACCGCGGGGACACCGGACGCGCAGGCGATGGCCACACCGACGGCCGTGGCGAGGCTGACCGCGATGTTGACGTACAGCAGTGCGGGTGAGCCCGTGCTGCGCGAGACCCTCGCGTCGTAGATGGCCGCACCGACGTCGAACAGCGGGTACAGGACCAGCAGCACGGCCCCGAGGGGGGTGATCCTGGAGGCCATCGTGAACATCACGAGAGCCCAGACGATCGCGAACGCGAAACGGATGAAGTACAGCCGCCGCAGAGCAGAGGCGGTCCCGGCGATGCCGGACGGGGCAGCGATGGTGGTGCTCACGATGATCCTTTCAATGGTCGAGAACAGAAGGCGTCGGGCGTCCCCGCGGTCACCTGCTTCGCGGGTGAAACGCGGGCCGGTCGGGTGGGCCCACCTCGCGACGATGGGCGAGGCCGTCGCTGCGGGACCTGATGTGTCTCGCCTGCGGGGCGCCTGCCGGGCGGTGCGGTGGCGACGTCCGCCTCGGAAGGGCGGCCCGGACACCGGGTGTTCCGGACCCGACCCCCGACAGAACGACCGTTCTGTCACATCAGCATGGCCTCCCGGGACCCGACTGTCAAGACGGAACGTTCTACCTACCGCGCATCGATACCGGGACTCGACACGCAGAGTCCGGGCCGTGCGGGATTGACAGGCCTCGCCCCCGTCGCCAGACTTCCAGGAGAAGGAACGTTCTCCCTATTGCTTGCGGCACCGGCCTGCCATCACCAGGGCATCACTCCGAGATCTCTTCCGCCGGCCCGTGCGGCCCGGCGGCGTGTGCCGATTGCCACGGCCGCCGCCGGTGATGCGGGCATGAGGCCGGCAGCGCCACGCCTCCCTGGAACAAGGCGGCCCGCCAGCGCACGAGACCGATCGTTCTACCGTTTGATAGGGTGGCACAACATGAGTCGGACAACTACCGAAGGCGTCAGCACATCCAAGGCGCGCACGCGCCTTCTGAACACGGCAACCCGGATCTTCTACACGGAAGGGATCCACTCGGTCGGCATCGACCGGATCATCGCCGAAGCACAGGTGACCCGGGCCACGCTGTACCGTCACTTCACCGGCAAGGAACAGCTCGTCCTCGCCTACCTGGAGCAGGCCGACCAGGCGATCCGCGCCCAGGTCGCCGCCGCGGCGGCGGACAACGCCACCCCTGCCGACCGGATCCGGGCCATCGCCGCGGGCATCGCCGACAACATCAAGTCCCCCGGTTTCCGCGGTTGTGCCTTCCTCAACGCCGCCGCGGAGTACCACGACCCCGCCCACCCGGTGCACCAGGCGGTCCTCACCCACCGGCAGTGGTTCCTCGACACCGTCACGGATCTGCTGGCGCAGGCGGGCGGCACACCCGCCGACGCGGCGGGCCGTCACTTCGTCATGCTCCGCGACGGTGCCATGGCGGCCGGCTGCCTTTTCGACCCGGAACTGATCACGCAGACCTTCCTCGACGGAGTCGAGGGAATGCTGAAGCTGCGCGGCGCCTCCGCGGCGCAGAAGTAACCGGCAGCACCTTCCCGGGGCGGGCAGGCCGAAGGCCGTGCCGGGCGCCCGCCTTCCGGTCCGTCCGCACCTGGCACAGGTCCACCGCGGCTCCGGGCTCTCGGCGGAAGACGGCGATCGCAGGACGGACTGGCGGCCATCGCTCATGCCGAGGCTCCTGCGTGCGGACGGAAGCTTCCACCCCCGTGCGGCGCGGTGGCACGCACGCGGACCCGGGAGCCGAACGGCACATCCTCACGGGGACGGCTCCCCGGCTCTCGGCGCCGCCCGGCTCGCGGCCGGTGCGCGGCACCGGATCGTCGCTCCGCATGGCTCGCCGGACTCCCGGCGAGCCATCGAACGTCACGACGACGACTTCTCCGTCTCCCACCGTGTCTCCGCCTCCCACAGCGGGTGTTCCCGCCGCGCCCAGCTGCGGGCGACCCACCCGGTGCGCATGCCGTGCCGGGCCTCCGGGTCCGCCATGGCCATACCGATGTGACCGGCGAGGACGACGCCGAGGGTGAGCGCCAGCCAGTCGTGGACAAATGTGGCGCCGACGCGCCACTGCAGCGGGACGAGGTGCGTCTGCCACATCATCAGCCCGGTGCCGAGCATGACGAGCGTGGCACCGGCGCTCCAGGAGGCGTACAGCTTCTGGCCGGCGTTGAACTTGTGCGCCGGGCGTGACGAGGGCCGCTTGTCCCGGCGCAGAGCGGCGGCCAGCCAGCGGCGGTCGTGCGGGCCGAATCGGTTCAGCAGGCCCAGGTCGGCGCGCAGGGCACGCGAACCCAGCGCGGCCAGGACGGGGACCGGCAGAGCGATGCCCGCCCATTCGTGGACGGTCACCACCAGCGTGCGCCGGCCGACGAGTTCGGCGAGCACAGGGACGTACAGGAAGGCCGCGGTCACGACGCACACACCCATCAGGGCGGCCGTCGAGCGGTGGGCCCAGCGTTCGGCCCGGCTGAACCGGTGCAGGTGTGCGCCGTCGGGCGAGACGTCAGGCCGTGGGCTCATCGTCCCGTCCGTTCGACCGGCCCACCCAGGCGTCGATGTCGTAGCCACGTTCCTCCCAGTAGCCGGGCTGGACCTTTTCCGTGACCGTGATGCCCAAGAGCCACTTGGCGGATTTGTAGAAGTACATGGGTGCCACGTAGAGGCGGACGGGACCGCCGTGGGTGTGGCCGATGTCCTTGTCCTGCATGCGCAGGGCGACCAGGACGTCCGCGCGGCGCGCCTGCTCCATGGTGAGGCTCTCCGTGTACGCCCCGTCGAAGCAGGTGAAGTGCACCGCGCCGGCCGACGGGTGCACTCCGGCGGCGTCCAGCAGGTGGGACAGGCGGACCCCTTCGAACGGAGTGCTCGGGACGCGCCAGCCGGTCACGCACTGGACGTCCCGGACCATGCGTGTCTGGGGCAGCGCCCTGAGGTCGGCCAGGGTGTAGCTCCGGGGACGGTCGACCAGCCCGTCGACGGTGAGACGGTAGGTGTTCTCGTCCTTGTGCGGCACGGAGGAGGTCACCGTGTAGTAACGGAAACCTCCTCCGTTCGGGAGCAGCCCGGTCAGGCCGGACGGGTCCAGCTCGGAGGCACCCCCCAGGAACGCCTCCACCCCCCGTTGCAGGTGGGGACCGGCCGCGACACCCACCGCACCGAGTGCGAGTGTGCCGAGAAACACACGCCGCCCCACGGGAGTGCCTCGCTCCTGGGGTGTTTCTGAGTTCACGCTCGACTCCTCCGCGTTCACCGGACCGGCCGCCGGCCCCCTGCGCACTCAGGCGCGTTCGTCGACAGCACGACCGAAAGAGGGAACGGACTGCTCGTCAGCATCGCAAAGACGCCCGGAAGAGTCAAGACAGAACGTTCTACCTTGGCCGGGTGGCCCGCGGGATGCTCCTGTGGATGTCAAGCGGCTTCAGTGAGGTCGCTTCGAGTGGTTTTGGCGGGGCATGAGGGTCTCGCCGTGCGTGCCGACGCCGCCTGTGACTTCCGGGCGCTGGTTCGTCATGCTGGTCACTGCCGTCCTCTCGCTGATCCCGGTGGGGCGGCACGCGCCGGCGGGCGGGGGGAATAAGACAGTGGCGGGGCTTCTCGACCAAGCTCCCACAAGGTCACGAACGCCCGTCCGGTCGCGTGCGAGGCGGCTCCTCCGCGGATCGACACATCCCGAACAAGACAGTCGAGACGTCGGTCAGTCCGTGAGTCAGACCCGTCGGAGAAGCCACGTCACATCCTCACTGTCAGTCCTCGGCAGCCGGGGGCCACCACCGCCGCACCGCCTCGACGGTCTTGTCCGGCCCCGTGTTGAAACAGAGCACGGACCGCGGGGAGTGGACCCGGGCGATGTTGATGAGCTGCTCGAACAGCGGTGTCAGCGACGGCTCGAGGCGCACCCCGGCGCCGATCACGATCACGGCATAGTGTTTCCGGGTCACGGCGGCGCGGAACGTCTCCGCCGCTGCGGCGCTCCGGTCGAGACGGCAGATCTCGAAGCCGAGTCCCATGCGCTCGAGCTCCTTCTCCGCCTGCGCGAGACCCGCTCGGACCTGGGCCGCGTCGACCTCAGGGAACGCCTCGCTCGGCGCCGCGGGGTCACCGACGACACGCGGGTCGAGTCCTACGCTGAGCACGGTTTCCATCTGAACTTCCTTTCGTGGCGTAGCGACACAGTGCGGACCGTTCGCATCGAGGGCTGGCCGGCTCCGGCGAACGTCCGGTGCAGTGGTGTCCTGGAGTGTGCGGCAGGCGCAGCGTGAGCCACCGGCCACGTACGCTCGGCGCGTCGTGCACCCGGATTCCCCACGGCGCGGTACGGCGAGGTGGGCGGTCCACCGTCACAACTCGCCGTGCCGCCTCATCGCCCGGCGAACCTCGCCACGGCAGCCGGAGTGACGGGGGTGAAGAAGTTGACCAGGTTGCCGTCCGGGTCACGGAACAGCAGGGAGCGGTTGCCCCACGGCATGGTGGCGGGACCGTTGACCCACTCGGTGACGACGTCGGCCAGTTCCTTGTGCACGCGGTCCACGTCGTCGACATGGAACTCGATCACGGCACTGTGGTTGGCCGCCGGACGGGCGGACCCCTCGGCGAACAGCGGGACGGTGCGCTCGGATGCGATGGCGAGGGTTCCGTGCGCGGTGACGAGTTCGGCGAAGTCATCGGTGGACCAGGTGGCCTCCACCCCTGTGACCCGCTCGTAGAACGCGACGAGGCGGGCGACGTCGGCGGTGATGATCCGGGTCGACATGAAATCCATGGGGCTCTCCTGCCTGTGGTGCGAGCTGCGTGCTGCACGTTAGGCGATATAGAGGACAGAACCGGTCCGGTATTTCGATTACGGTGTGGTCATGTCCCGACCGACTGGCCGCGTGCTGGCCCTCCTGGAACTGCTGCAGTCGGGTGGCACCCGGAGCATCGCCGAACTCGCCGACCGGCTCGGGGTCGAGGGACGCACCGTGCGGCGTTACGTGACCCACCTCATCGACCTCGGTGTCCCCGTGGAGTCGGTGCGCGGCCGCTACGGCGGCTACCGGCTCGCGCCCGGGTACCGTCTGCCCACCCTGATGTTCAACGACGACGAGGCGCTGGCCGTCCTGATCGGGCTGGCGACCGGCCGCACGGCAGGTCTGACACCACAGCAGCGCACCGCCGGCGAGACGGCGGCGGCCAAGATCCGCAGGGTGCTGCCCAGGCACCTCGCGGACAGGTTCGACACGCTGCTGCGATCCGTGACCTATACGCACCGGCCCGGCGCGCTCACCACCCCGAACCCGGAATCGTTCCTCACCCTCGCCGACGCGGCGCGGCACCGCCGGCCGGTCTCGATCCGCTACACCGACCGTCTGGGACGGCACAGCGAACGCGTGCTGCACCCGTACGGCATCGTCGGGCATGCCGGTCGCTGGTATGTCACCGGCCAGGACGCCGGGATCGGTCAGGACCGCATCTTCCGCCTCGACCGCATCGCGGACGCGCGCACGCTTCCCGGCTCGTTCGACGCACCCGACGGCCAGGATCCGGCCGCACGTCTGCTGTCCCATTTCGCCAGGGATGAGTTCCGCTACGCGGTGAAGCTGCGGATCCACGGGACGGTGCAGCAGATCCGCGCGTGGCTCCCGGCCGACGCGCCGATCACGGAGGTGCACGGCGCTCCGGCGGACGCGGACGTGATGACCGAACGATGGCTGCGGGTCGAGATACGCACCGACCGGCTCGACTGGCTGCCTCCCCTTCTCGCCGCCCTCGACCGGCCTTTCGCCATCGAGCATCCCGAAGAACTGCGCGATCTCGTCCTCGCACTAGCGCAACGTATCGGCAGCAGTGCCAGGCGGAGGTGATGTTCCTGCCCTGTCCTGTCCAGGTTGGCGGCGGCAGGGGACGGAAAGGCGACGGACGGCCGCAGGCCGCCGCGCCCCGCAGGCGATCAGCGGCCAGGCACAACACTCGATGTGCCTCGTCAGGCCGTCATCACCTTGCGCCAGATCTCGATGACGGTCGCGCTCGCCCGGCCCAGGTCCCCGTCCGGGGTGCCGGCGGCACGGTAGAAGGTGCGCTCCGTCATCCAGCACAGGGCGTCCGCCAGGGCCTGAGCACTGCCGGGGCCGTCGCCGTCGGGGAGGCCGGCGCTCTGCAGGACGTGCGTCATGGTCCGGGCGAACCGTTCGACCGTCTGCCTCCAGGCGTTGCTGATGACCGGGTGGAGCGCCGAGTACTCGACGGCGGCACGCATGACGGTGCTGTGCTCCCGCCACACCTGTTCGGTCGCGCGGACGGCTCGCTCCATGGCCTCGACCGGCGGCACGGACTCCTGCTGGTCCGTGGCGTCGGCGTACGCCCGGATCGTCCGCATGGTCCGCTCGACGAGGGCCGCCAGCACCTCGTGCTTGTTGCCGAAGTAGAAGTACAGGGATGCCCGGGAGATCCCGGCCTTCTGCGCGATCGCCTCGACGGTCAGGTTCTCCGGACTCGTGTGTGCGAGCAGCGCTTCGGCGGCATCCAGAAGAGCCTGCTCACGCAGGTCTCCCTTTCGGGGGGCATCACTGCGCCTTCCCACGGTCTTCTCCCCTGTGTTCGACTCCGCAGCACTTTACTTCGGCGGCGGGGCGGCCCGGCCACTGATCGCGGCACCGCCCGGGCCGTCCTGCCGACGGGCCCGGCCGGTGTGTCAGTTGCTCGTGATCTGCGCTCCGTCGGAGAAGTCCGTGGTGCGCGACAGGGCTTCCCAGGTACGGATGTCGTCGTCCACTGCCTTTCGGGCCTGCCGGACGAGTCGCAGGGCGTCCGAGCCCAGAACCAGGTGGGCGGGCGGCTCGGGCACGTCCAGGATGTGCAGCAGGGCCTCGGCGGCCTTCTGCGGGTTCCCCAGCTGGTTCCCGCTGGCCTTGAGGCGCGCGGCGCGGATCGGCTCGAACAGCTCGTCGTAGTCGGGGATCGATCGCTCGGCCCGGGTCATCGACCGGCCGGCCCAGTCGGTGCGGAACGAACCGGGCTCGATGGCCGTGACATGGATGCCGAAGCCCGCCACCTCCTTGCGCACGCTGTCGAGCATGCCTTCCAGGGCGAACTTGCTGGCGCAGTAGGCGGACATGCCCGGCACGGCCATGAGGCCGCCCATCGAGGTCACCGCCATCAGGTGTCCCGAACGGCGCGCGCGCATGTGGGGCAGGGCCGCCTGCAGCGTGGCAGCGGCACCGAACACGTTGGTCTCGAACTGGGCGCGGACTGCGCCCATGGGGGTCTCCTCGAAGACGCCCTCCAGGCCGTAGCCCGCGTTGGCTATCACCACGTCCAGCGGGCCGACGGCCGCCTCGGCGTCGTTGATCACGCTGAAGACGGCCTCGTCATCGGTCACGTCGAGAAGACGCCCGTGTGCCCTGCCCGGCGCCAGGGCCTCGAACGCGGTCAGGTCGGCGTCCTTGCGGACCGTGCCCACGACAGTGTGCCCGGCGTCCAGGGCTCCCTGGGCGAAGGCCCGGCCCAGTCCGCTGCTGACCCCGGTGATCAGGAAGGTTGTCACGCCACATTCACATCCTTTGTCCATGGCGGCGTGCCGCCATGACGGGTGTCCCGCCACGTCTTCGAATCTACACCATGTCGAGTTTTTTCAACGCTACGACGATTCTTCGCGTCGTCCTGCTGAGCGGTGTAGCCGCCGACGAGTGCGTCTGCTCCGGGGATCGCGTGCACCTCGGCGCGCAGCCGCTCGACGGCCCTCTTCGCCGCGTCGCTGTGCGCCGCGTCCTCCACTACGGCGTCGACGCGCACCCGGCCGTCGACGACCAGCGGCTCACCGCCGCCGGGCCGCCCGGAGGCGGAGACCGCGTCGGCCGAGTCCACGCCCCTCGCGCGGGCGACGGCCGTCACCTCGGCACGGCGGTCGGCGTCGGCGTGATGCCCGCCGGGTTGCCGGACCCGCCGGGGAAGTGCTCGCCGAGCGTCTGCTGTGCGGCGACCGAGGGCACGTCGTCGGCGAAGATGTCGTCGAGCGGTACGCCCGATCGCCGGCGAGCAGCGTCAGCGGGCCGAGTGCGGTGGCGGCGCCGGCGGTGACGGCACCGAAGGACCGGCGCACGGCGGCCCGGGCGGCCGCGAACCGGTCGATGAGCGGCTCCATGCCCCCGCACCACCCGTGCCGGAGGACTGCCCGACGGACCAGCGTCGTTCGCCGTTCAACTGCGGCGTATGAACAGCGAGTTCAATCGCATCGTCCAGGAGTTCGCTCAGGCGCACGGCCTGCATCTCACCGACATGCAGGCCCTGGTCGCGATCCTCGATACCGAGGCCCCGGACACACCCATGACCCACGGACGTCTGCGCAAGCAGCTCAACCTCACCTCGGGTGCGACGGTCGCCTGCCTGGTCCGGCTGGAGCGCGCGGTTCACATCCGGCGCGCCCGGGCGGCCGACGACCGCCACATGGTGCACCCAGCGTACGCGGACCGGGCGAAGGACCCCTGTCCCGTGGCCGTCGCATGGTGTGCGGCACGGATCGACGAACCGTCCGCGCGCACGGGGTGTACCCAGAGGGTGCGCGTCGCGCGACAAGGTCAGGAACGTGGGCGCGTCGCGTCGCGGACGAGGTCGGCCAGCACACGCCGGCGTACGAGGGGCCCTTCCTCGGCCGCCCGCCCCAGCATGAGTGCGGCCGTGGAGGGGACGGCCAGCCACCAGGCCGCGAGCGCACGGGCGAGATACAGCAGGTATCCGGGGCTCACATCGTCGCGCAGCGCCCCGGCTCGCTGGGCGCGCACCACGGCGGCGATGTCGTCCGCGTAGTGCGCCGCCCGCTCGGCAGCGGCCGCGACCGGACCCGGCTCGCCTCGTCCGGGGTGGGTCTCCAGCCCCTCCCACAGCAGCAGCCGCAGGTAGTGCGGGTAGGTGCGGTGGTAGTCGTAGACACGCCCCGCGAACTCCCCCAGGTCGTGCGCCTGCTCGCCCGTGAGCGGCACCGCGGCGGCGAGCTTGGTCATCTCCTGTTCCAGCACCGCGGCGAACAGCTTCTGTTTGCTGCCGAAGTACTGGTATATGCGCTCCTTGTTCACTCCGGCCCGCTCGGCGACCCGGTCGACGCGCGCCCCCAGCGGTCCGTGCTCGCTGTACTCGTGCACCGCGGCGTCCAGGAGCCGCTGTTTCGTCCGCTGGGTGTCCCATGCCATGAGGCCCATTGAAACAGATTCCAACTGACCGGTTGCGGTTGCGGACGGCCGGTGACAGACTCCAACTTGTCAGTTGGATATCTTGTGGAAGGACTCCCATGCCGCCCGACACACTCGAAGCCCGTCTGCGGGCGGTCGAGGACCGTCTGGAGATCTACAACCTGCTCGCCACGCACCCGCTCAGCGGCGACACGGGCGAGCGCGACCTCATCGAGGCCATCTACACCGACGACTTCGTCTTCGACCGCGGCCCGGAGCTCGACGGCGCCCGGGGGCGTGAGGCGATGGTGCAGCTCGTCCAGCGCGACGAGCACTGGACGGCCATCGCCGGCGGCCTGGCACACTTCGGCGGTCTGCCGCTCGTGGACATCGACGGCGACACGGCGGTCGCCGTCTCCTATCTCGCGCTGATCACTCCGGACCCCGGCGGCGAGACCCGGGAGCTGGCCAACCACGGCACGTCGCAGGGTTACCGCATCCACCGAGTGCTGGCCAACCGCTGGACGCTCGAACGCGGCCAGGACGGCTGGCGCGTCGCATCGCGCATCCTGATGCCGATGGACGGCTCGGGACCCGCCGTGGAGCTCCTGCGCGACGCGGGCAGGGCACATCTGCACCACGCCCGTCAGGGACAGGGGACCTGACCGGCGTCCCCGGCCGGCACGCAGAAGCGTGCCGCACACCTTGGCGAACCGGCCGAGAGGGCCTGCGGCCCTGCCGGTCACGACCGTTCGCCTCCAGTACGGCCGCTTCTGCACGTACGGTCGCGGCGGTTCAGGGGTGACCCGCGGGGTGCGTCGGCGACGCGGTGTCCAGGCCTGTGGTCAGGCGCCGGTAGGCGGCGCGGGCGTGGAGCAGGCGGGCGAGTGCCGTCCCCGTGAAGGCGGCGCCCAGCAGGCAGGAGAGCCACAGCAGGTCACGGGGCCCGGCCCAGGTGAGGGTGCCCGCGGGCGGGACGGCGAAGCCGTTCAGGAACAGCCAGCAGAGCACGGCCGTGCCGGGGGCGGCGGTGAAGCGGGCGCGCCGCCCCAGCAGGGCGGCGAGCAGGGCCAGGACGGTGAGGGCGAGCACGGGCCGGTTCGGGCCCACGAGGACGTTGAGGACGGCCACCAGCAGCAGCGCGCCGCCGGAGGCGGCGGCCCACACCAGCGGCGTGGCCACGGGCCTGGGAACGGGTCTGGCTCCGGCACCGAGTGACGTCCACTCAATCATGCTGTTTTCCTTCCGGTGCTCTCCGTCCCGGGACAGGCACGCGTCGACCACCAGGGTGGATCTTATGGCGGGGCGGCGGATCACGGCTCGCCGCCGGCCGGGGCGGGGACAGAGCAGGCGTGGCCGGGTGCCGGACGCCGTCACGCTAGGGTGTCATTAAAGATTGTCCAAAGAAAACACCCGAATCAGACAGGGAGAAAGCCGTGGGCGCTGCGCGTATGAGCAGTACGCCGTTGCCTGGGATCGGGGTCCGTTACGACCTGACCACGCGGGAACAGCGTCATCTGTCCGTGGTCGCGCACCGGGACGGATCTCGGACGTTGAGCGCGTACGGCCAGGACGACCCCGATGCGTGCGCTCTGTCGGTGCGGCTGTCCGCCGGGGAGGCGGAGGCGCTCATCGACGCGCTGATGCCCGCGCATCACAGTCCGAGTCTGCTGTCGACGACGGAGTTGGGGCTCGTGGCCGAGCGGATCGGACTGCCGGCCACGTCCTACTGGAACGGGCGGGTGCTGGGCGAGACCCGGATGCGCACCGAGACCGGTGTGTCGATCGTGGCCGTGCTGCGCCGGGCCGAGGCGATCCCCTCTCCGGGGCCGGACTTCCGGCTGGCCGGCGGTGACACCCTGATCGTGATCGGGACCCGCGAGGGCGTGGAGGCCGCGGCCGGGATACTCGGGCGAGAGTGACCGTTCCGTGCACTCGTCCGCCACCTTCCTGATCGAGTTCGGCGCGATCATCCTCTGTCTGGGACTCCTGGGCCGGCTCGCCGGACGCTTCCGGTTCTCCCCCATCCCCCTGTATCTGCTGGCGGGGCTGGCCTTCGGCCAGGGCGGCCTGCTGACCCTCGGCACGAGCGAGGAGTTCGTGGCGATCGGCGCCGAGATCGGCGTGATCCTGCTGCTGCTCATGCTGGGTCTGGAGTACACCGCCAGCGACCTGGTCTCCAACCTCAGGACCCAGTACCCGGCCGGTCTCGTCGACGCCGCGCTCAACGCTCTGCCCGGGGCCGCGGCGGCGCTTCTGCTGGGCTGGGGGCCGGTGGCCGCCGTCGTGCTGGCCGGCGTGACCTGGATCTCGTCGTCCGGAGTGATCGCTAAAGTCCTCGGTGACCTGGGGCGGCTCGGCAACCGGGAGACACCTGTGATCCTCAGCATCCTGGTGCTGGAGGATCTGTCCATGGCGGTCTATCTGCCGATCATCACCGCCCTGCTGGCCGGGACCGGGCTCGCGGCCGGCAGCGTGACGCTGGCGATCGCGCTCGGTGTGGCCGGTCTCGTGCTGCTGCTCGCGGTGCGCTACGGGCGGCACATCTCCCGGCTCGTCTCCAGCGACGACCCGGAGAAGCTGCTGCTGGTGGTGCTGGGCCTGACCCTGCTGGTGGCCGGCATCGCCCAGCAGCTCAAGGTTTCGGCCGCAGTGGGCGCCTTCCTGGTGGGCATCGCTCTGTCCGGTGAGGTCGCCGAGGGGGCGCACAACCTGCTCGCCCCCCTCAGGGATCTGTTCGCCGCCGTGTTCTTCGTCTTCTTCGGACTGCGCACGGATCCGTCCAGCATTCCGCCGGTGCTGCTGCCCGCCCTCGCGCTGGCTGTCGTCACCGCACTCACGAAGATCGCCACGGGTTACTGGGCGGCGAGGCGGGCCGGTGTCTCCCCCAAGGGCCGGTGGCGGGCGGGCGGCACGCTCGTGGCACGCGGCGAGTTCTCCATCGTGATCGCCGGGCTGGCGGTCACCGCGGGGATCGAGCCCTCGCTGGGCCCGCTGTCCACCGCGTACGTGCTCATCCTGGTGATCCTCGGTCCCCTGACGGCCCGTTTCACCGAGCCGGTGGCGCTGCGCCTGACCGCTCGGTGGGGCTCGTCGGGCAAGACGGCACCGCAGCCGCAAGCCCAGGACGCGGTGGTGGACCCGGAGACGGTCGGCTGAACGAGGGCGGCGGGGCGGCACCGGCCGGACGGGGCCTGTTCCCGCCCGCACCGCCCCGGCCGTCCGCCGACCGGGCCGTGTCCGTGACCTCGTGTCACCGGGTGTCCGCCCCGCCGCTCCGGCAGGGCTCTTCCCGGCGCAAAGGCGCGGCTGTCGCCGCGCGGTGACGTCCGCGGGCTCCCCCTCTCCTGCCGACGGGCTCATCCGGCGCGGGAGATGCCCTCGCGGCCTTCCGGCCGCCGAGCCGCAAACCGGCGTGCGTCGGGAGCACACGGGAGCGGCAGGCTCCGGCGACCGGCGGCAGATGCGGCAACAGCCCCCGGACACCTGAGGGCTGCCGTGCCTCAGACCAGCGTCGCCGTGGCCGCGCGCAGTTCCTCCAGCGCCGCCAGGGCGTAGGGCGCGAAACCTTCCGCGTCGTCACGGTCGCCCGCGCACCACCGTTCGTAGCCCCGCCTGAACGCGAGGACTCCCAGCTCACCCGCGAGATGAGCAGTCGTCTCCGCCACACCGCGGGCCATCAACGCATCCCTCATGGCGGTCGACAGACCGACGCTCTTGAGCGCGTCACGCTCCTGCAGTTCGGTGCTGGCGGCCACGGCGGCCTTGAGGCGGGGGCCGAGTCTGCGGTTCTCCGGGCCCATGGCGTCGGAAGCGCACCGCAGACCGGCCGCGACCGCCTCCAGCGGGCCGGCGTCGTCGGGCGCCTCGGCGATGCCCTGCGTCAGCAGCCTGCTCAGGGTCTCCTGGCCGGCGACCAGCACCTCGCGCTTGTCGGAGAAGTGCCGGAAGAACGT
This sequence comes from Streptomyces thermodiastaticus, assembly GCF_014656135.1. Lineage (GTDB taxonomy): Bacteria > Actinomycetota > Actinomycetes > Streptomycetales > Streptomycetaceae > Streptomyces > Streptomyces thermodiastaticus. Next base: position 122,556 of record NZ_BNBV01000017.1, on the reverse strand, counting down.
GCTCTTGGTCACGCCGGCGCGCTCGGCGATCTGCGCGACCGTGGTCGCGTCGTATCCCTGCTCGGTGAACAGGTCGACTGCCGCGACGACGAGACGTTCGGTCGCCCCCGGTTGCCATCTAGCCATGGCAGAAGGATAGGCGATGGGACTTTGGTCTCATGGTGGGCGAGTGATGGGACTCTTGTCCCATCACGGTGTACTGTCGGGTGACGGGACAAGAGTCCCATCACTGTGAGGAGAGCCATGCATGTTTTCATCACCGGCGGTACCGGCACCGTCGGCTCCGCCGTCGTCGCCGAACTGCTCGCCCATGGCCACACCGTGCTCGCGCTGGCCCGCTCGGACGCCTCGGCACGCACGCTGCGGGAGGCGGGTGCCGAGGTGCTGCGCGGAGACTTCGCGGATGCCGGTGTGCTGCGGTCCGGCGCCGCACGGTCCGACGGCGTGATCAATCTGGCGTTCGGACGCGACTACAGCAGTCCGGACGCGATCGCACGGTCCATCGCCGAGGAACGCGCCGCGCTCACCGCACTGAGCGAGGAACTGCTCGGCAGCGACCGCCCCCTCGTGACGTCCTCCGGCACCCCCGTGGCGTCGGGCCGTGCGTCCACCGAGAACGATCCGCCGGAGACGCGGGGAGTCGTCGGCGAGCGCGGCCGCAGCGTCCTGGCCCTGCTGGACATGGCCTCGCGCGGTCTGCGCAGCACGGCCGTCCGCCTGCCGCGCACGGTGCACGACCAGGGCCGGGGGGGATATGCCGGCATGCTGGCCGAGACGGCGCGCCGCACCGGGGTGGCGGGCTACCCGGGCGACGGCACCCAGCGCTGGCCGGCCGTGCATGCGCGCGACGCGGCCGCCCTGTTCCGGCTGGCCCTCGAGTCGGCGCCGGCCGGGACGTCCTGGCACGCCGTGGCCGACGAAGGAGTCCGGGTGCGGGACGTCGCAGACGTCATCGGCCGGCGCCTGGGCCTGCCGGTCGAGCAGGTCCCGCAGGAGGCCTTCGGCCCGTTCGGCCCGTTCTTCGCCACGGACCAGCCGTCGTCGAGCGCCCACACCCGCCATGCCCTCGGCTGGCAGCCCACCGGCCCGGGTCTCCTGGAGGACCTGGAGAACATCCGGCCCTGACCGGGCCTTTCACCGGAGGCTGCCCGGGCCGGCCCGGCGGGTCGCCGCCGGCGTGCGGGCACGCCGTCGGTGCGCGCACCGTGGCCGGGTCGCCCGGGTGCGGCCGGCGGGCGCCGGGCCGGAGGGAGACGACGGCAGGCGGCGCAGGTGCCGGGCCCGCGGCTCCTTCAGGGCCGCGCCGGTGTGCCGCCGGACGCGCTCCACGTCGTCGACCGGGCCCAACTGGCCGGCAGGGCAAAGCGTTCGGCGGTGGGCGAGCCCGGTTCGACCGTGGCCGGTCCGAGGGTCTGCCCGGGGTCGTCGACCGGGGTGAACGCCTCGTGGCCCAGCACCAGGTCACCGACGACCGGGTGGTGCGGGTGTGTGGTCCACCTCGCCGGCGCCGACGTCGAACTCGGCGACGACCTGCTCGACGCGATCGACGCCGTCGTTCCGCCCGGCGTCGACCTGCACTCCATGGACTTCTGCATCGAGCCCACCCCCGCCGTCACCGGAAGACGTCCGCGGCGCCGCTGGGAGCGGCGGCCGCCTCCGTGCGTGCGCGGTAGCGGCCCGGGGGCAGACCGAAGTGCCGTTTGAAGGCGTGGGCGAAGGCGAAGGGCGAGCCGTAGCCGACCTGCCGGGCGATCGAGGGCAGCGGCCGGTCGGTCTCCCTGAGCAGGTGGGCCGCGGTGATCATGCGCCACCAGGTCAGGTAGGCCATGGGCGGCTGTCCGGTGAGGGCCGTGAACCGCCGGGCGAGGGTCGCGCGCGACACCCCGACGTGGGCGGCCAGGTTCTCCAGCCGCCACGGGGCGGCCGGGTCGCCGTGCAGGGCCTGGAGAGCCGCGGCGACCTCGCTGTCGTGCAGCGCCCGGGGCCAGCCGGTCCCCGGGTGCTCGTCGAACCAGGCCCGGACCATGTACACCAGCAGCAGATCGAGCAGCCCGGGGATCACGCAGTCCCGGCCGGGCCGTTCGCCGGTCGTCTCACCGGCGAGCAGGTCGACGGCGGCCCGCAGGTCGGGGTGCCGCCCGAGGCGGCGCGGGAGGTGGACGACGTCGGGCAGCTCCGTCAGCAGCGGGTGCGTGCGCCCGCGGTCGATGCGGTACTTGCCGCACAGGAACTCGGTGCGGCCCTCCGGGTCGTCCACCGCGGCGTCGAAGGGCACCGCACCCCGGTCTCCGGGCGAGTCGGACAGCACATGGGCACTGCCGTGCGGCACCAGGACGACGTCCCCGGCGTCCAGCGGCACCGGTGCGCCGTGCTCCGGCACCAGCCAGCCGGTGCCGCGCAGCAGCACATGGAAGCCGGCGCCGTCGTAGCGGTCGAACCGGAAGCACCAGGGGCCGGACACCCGGGCCCGGCTGGCGGCCGGCCGGCCGGTGCGCATGGCGGTGATCACGTCGCTGAGCACGTCCATGCTCGTACTGTACGGCGCGCTCGCTGAGACGAACACGCATACAGATGACCCTGTCACGTATTGGTCTGCGCGGTGCCTGACCCTAGCGTGGTCGTATGCAGCGTTTTCAGCTCGGCAATGTCGAGATCACGAAGGTGGTCGAGTGGCAGGGGGAGATCGCCCCCGCCCGGTCGATCGTCCCGGACAGCACGGACCGGGTCTGGAAGGAGCACGAGTCCCTCCTCGTGCCGGATCACTACGATCCGCGGACCGGGATGTACCGCGGGGCCGCGCAGACCTGGGTGCTGCGCAGCGAGGGGAAGACCGTCCTCGTCGACACGGGTGTGGGCAACGACCGTCACCGGCCGCAGATGCCGCTGTTCGACCACCTGTCGACAAACTTCCTGGACCGGCTCGCCGAGGCCGGTGTCCGCCCGGAGCAGGTGGACGTCGTGATCAACACGCACATCCACTACGACCACGTGGGCTGGAACACCCGCCTGCGCGACGGCGTGTGGACGCCGGCGTTCCCGAACGCCACCTATCTGATCCCGAAGACCGACCAGATCTATTTCGATCCGCGCAACGCCCATCGTCGCCGCGCGCCCCGCGACGAGCACGAGCGGCGTCGCTTCGAGGGCAGCCGCTTCGTCTACGACGACAGCATCGCACCCGTCCTCGGCCAGGCAGTGCTCTGGGAGGGCGCCTACCGGATCGACGGCAACCTCAGTCTGGAGCCCGCGCCGGGTCACACCCCGGGCTCCTGCGTCGTGCGGCTGTCCTCCGGTTCCGACCGCGCCGTGTTCGTGGGCGATGTGCTGCACAGCCCGGTGCAGATCGTCGAGCCGGACTGGAACAGCTGCTTCTGCGAGGATCCACGTCAGGCCGCGGCGACCCGCCGCGCGCTGCTGGAACGCGCCGCGGACGCGCGCGAACTGGTGGTGCCCGCGCACTTCGGCGGTGCGGGGGCGGTGTGGGTTGGGCGTGAGGGCAGCCGGTACACCGTCGGCCCCTGGGCGCCCGCGGCCCTCTGACGGGTCCGGGCACGGGCCGGGGCCGGCGCACCGTGCCGGACGGACGTGTGACCCGCATCGACCCCGGGGCGCTGGGGCGATGCGGGTCACACGTGTTCAAGACGGCCGCCGCCGGTGTCGCGTCCGCGGCCGGTCACGCCGTCCGGGCCGGCCGGACGCGGCGCTCAGGAGTCCTCGGGCTCCGTCACGGACAGCACGAGCTTGCCGCGGGTGTGACCCTGGCTGTTCAGCCGCCAGGCCCGGGCCGCCTGTGCGAGCGGGAACACCCGGTCGACGAAGACGGTCAGCTTCCCGTCGGCGGCCAGCTCCGCCAGGTCCGTCAGGTCCGCCGAGTCGGGGCGGACCCAGACGTAGTGGCCGCCCTTCGCGGCGGCCCCGGGGTCGGCGATGGAGGCCAGCCGCTCCGGGCTGTGCACCAGCCCCAGCGAGACGTCCACGGCGTCCCCGCCGACGAAGTCGAGGACCGCGTCGACGCCCTCGGGGGCCAGCCGTGCAACGCGCTCGGCGAGTTTGTCGCCGTAGGCCACCGGCTCCGCGCCGAGCCTGAGCACGAAGTCGTGGTTGCGCGGGCTCGCCGTACCGATCACCCGGGCGCCGAGCGCGGCGGCGATCTGGACGCCCAGCGAGCCGACGCCGCCCGCGGCCGCGTGCACCAGGACGGTGTCACCGGCGCGGACGCCGACTCTCTTGACGGCCTGATAGGCGGTGAGTCCGGCGAGCGGGACGCCCGCGGCCTGTTCCCAGGACAGAGCGGCGGGTTTGCGGGCCAGCATGCGCACATGGGCGGAGACCAGTTCGGCGTAGGCACCGAGCTGGGCGGTGTCCTTGCGGATGTAGCCGAAGACCTCGTCGCCGGGCGCGAACTCCTCGACGTCGAAGCCGACCCGCTCGACCACCCCGGCCACGTCCCAGCCGGGGATCAGCGGGAAGCGCGTCTCCATGATCGCGTCCAGACGTCCTTCGGCGAGCTTCCAGTCCACCGGGTTGACGCCGGCCGCCTTCACCCGGATCAGTACCTCGCCGGGGGCCACCTTGGGGTCGGGGACCTCGGTCAGCCGCAGCGCGTCCGGGCCGCCGTATCCGTCGAGTGCGATCGCCTTCATGCCGCCATCACCACCGGTGCTCGCACGGCTTCCACGGCTCGCACCAGCGGGCGGAGCCGGGGGTCGCGAGCGGCCTGAGCGAGTGCTTCGCCCAGGGCCGCCTCGTTCACCGGGCGTGCCGCATCGAGAAGCTGCAGGCCCGCGTCGGTGACGTTGGTGTAGATGCCCCGCCGGTCGGTGGGGCACAGGTACCGCGAGAGCAGGCCGCGGTCCTCGAGGCGGCTGACGAGGCGGGTGGTGGCGCTCTGGCTGAGCACGACGGCGTCGGCGACCTGCTTCATCTGCAGATGGCCCCCTTCCCCGTCGTGCTGGCGGCTCAGCACGTCCAGCAGGGAGTACTCGCGCACGCTCAGACCGAACGCGGCCTGCAGCCGGCGCTCCAGGTGCGACTCGATCCTGTCGTGCAGCAGGGACAGCGCACACCAGCCATGAGCCAGGGCGGTGAGCGCCGGGTTGGTTGCGGTCATCGGGGCCTCCTTCGTCGGGCCGTTCCCCAATGATTGCACACGAAGGCAAACTCATCGCGCTTCTTTTGATTTTGACGTTAGACAGCGTGTGCAACTATTGTCGTCGGACGTAAGCGCCTCACGCAATCTTTTGAAGGGTGGCTCCCCATGCCTCTCGCGCTCCTGGCACTGGCCATCGGGGCCTTCGGGATCGGCACCACCGAATTCGTGATCATGGGCGTGCTGCCTCAGGTCGCGGACGACTTCGGCGTGTCCATCCCGGCGGCCGGCTGGCTGGTCTCCGGTTACGCCCTCGGCGTCGTCATCGGCGCGCCGCTGCTGACCGTGCTGGGCACCAAGGTGTCCCGCAAGAAGATGCTCATGTTCCTGATGGCGTTGTTCGTCGTCGGCAACGCGCTGTCGGCCCTGGCGCCCGTCTTCGGCCTCATGCTGACCGGCCGGGTCGTCGCCTCCCTCGCGCACGGCGCGTTCTTCGGCATCGGCTCGGTGGTCGCCGCCGACCTGGTGGCTCCGGAGAAGAAGGCCTCGGCCATCTCGCTGATGTTCATGGGCCTGACCGTGGCCAACATCGTCGGTGTCCCCGCGGGCACCTGGATCGGGCAGGTGGCCGGCTGGCGTGTCACCTTCCTCATCGTCGCCGCCCTGGGCGTCGTCGGCCTGCTCGGCGTGGCCGGGCTGGTGCCGGAGAAGGGACGGCCCAAGACCCCGGACGTGCGCAACGAGTTCGCCGCGTTCCGCAAGGTGCAGGTGTGGCTGGCCATGGCGATGACGGTGCTCGGCTACGGCGGTGTCTTCGCCGCGATCACCTACATCACCCCGATGATGACACAGGTCGCCGGCTACACCGAGTCCGCCGTGACCTGGCTGCTCGTCCTGTTCGGCATCGGAATGTTCCTGGGCAACCTGCTCGGCGGCAAGTTCGCCGACCGTGCCCTGATGCCGATGCTGTTCACCGCCCTGGGCGCCCTGGCGCTGGCCCTGCTGCTGTTCACCGTGACCGCCCACGACAAGGTGCCGGCCGCGATCACTCTCTGCCTGATCGGCGCGCTCGGCTTCGCGACCGTACCGCCGCTGCAGAAGTGGGTGCTCGACCAGGCCTCGGCGGCACCGACCCTGGCCTCCGCCGCCAACATCGGCGCGTTCAACCTGGGCAACGCCCTGGCCGCGTGGCTCGGTGGGGTCGTCATCGACGCGGGCCTGGGCTACACCTCCCCGAACTGGGTCGGCGCCCTGCTGTCCGGCACCGCCCTGCTCCTCGCCTTCCTCGCCGCACACCTCGACCGCCGCTCTCGCGCGGCCGGCCGTGTCGTCGCACGGTCCGCGGCGGACACGAGCACCCCGGCGGCCGCCCGGCACTGACCGCGCCCGCCGAGCACTCCGTTCCTGTTTGTCCCTCTGCTGTGAAGGAACCCGTGATGACCACATCCGCCGCCACCGCCGTCGCACCGCTGACCACCCAGGAGGCGGACATCCTCGTCACCGCCGCCCGCAGGGCCGCCGCGGCCGCCGGCATCGCCGTGAGCGTCACCGTGCTGGACGCCGGCGGGCACCTGCTGGCCTTCCGCCGGGACGACCGGGCCGTGTTGATCTCCGGCGAGACCAGCACCCGCAAGGCCTACACAGCCCTCCAGCTCGACACTCCGACCGCCGACCTGGTGGACCTGGTCAAGCCGGAGGGGCCGTTCCACAGCCTGCCCACCGCGCTCGACAAGCCGCTGCTGTTCATCGCCGGCGGTCTGCCGATCCACCGCGACGGCCGCCTCGTCGGCGCCATCGGCGTCGGCGGCGGCGCACCCGAGCAGGACCACACCGTGGCCGCCACCGCGCTCAGGGAGCTGTCCTGATCGCCCGTACATCCCAGCAGGTCGTCACCGACCAGGCATCCGCCGCGGCACCGCGCCGGATCCGAACCGACCGCACCGTGCGAAGGAGACACACACCATGACCACCATCCCCACCGTCCGGCTCAACAACGGCGTCGAGATCCCCCAGCTCGGCTTCGGCGTCTTCCAGGTACCCGACGACCAGACCACCGACGCGGTCACCGCCGCCCTCGAGGCCGGCTACCGCAGCATCGACACCGCCGCCGTCTACGGCAACGAGACCGGTGTCGGCCGTGCCCTCAGCGCCTCCGGCCTCCCCCGCGAGGAGCTGTTCGTCACCACGAAGCTGTGGAACACCGACCAGGGCTACGACGCCACGCTCAAGGCCTTCGACGCGAGCCTGAGCAAGCTGGGCCTGGACTACGTCGACCTGTACCTCATCCACTGGCCCACCCCGGCCCGCGACCTGTACCGCGAGTCGTGGAAGGCCATCGCCAAGCTGGCCGAGGAGGGGCGGATCAAGGCGGCGGGCGTGTCCAACTTCCAGCCGGCGCACCTCAGGCGCCTGCTTCAGGACAGCGACCTGGTGCCGGCCGTCAACCAGGTCGAACTGCACCCCGGCCTGCAGCAGAAGGAGCTGCGCGGCGTGCACGCCGAACTCGGCATCGCCACCGAGGCGTGGAGCCCGCTGGCGCAGGGTGCGGTGCTGAAGGACGAGGCGATCACCGCCATCGCCGAGCGGCACGGCAAGTCGCCCGCCCAGGTCGTCCTGCGCTGGCACCTGCAGCTCGGCAACATCGTCATCCCGAAGTCGGTGACGCCCGCCCGCATCCGGGAGAACATCGACGTCTTCGACTTCACCCTCTCCGACGACGAGACGGCCGCCATCGCCGCCCTGGACCGGGGCATGCGCACCGGCCCCGACCCGGACACCTTCAACTGAGTCCGTCCGGCGGATCACGTCGCCGCGCCCGCGCCCCGGCGCGGTGAGCGGGGTCCGGTGCGCGCGGCCGCACGGCGCGGCAGCGAACCGGCGCGAGGCGCCGGCGAGCGACGACGCCGCGGCCGGCGGCCGGGCCCCGCCCTTCACGCCGTGCTCCAAGACCGACCCGGCGAACGGCCCCGTACGCCCCCTGCGGCCCCGACGACCGCGCCGCATACCTGGTGACACCCCACCGAAAGGTGTGACAGCACATGTCCCCCGCCCCCACCGCCCTGGACCGGCTCGTGAGCCGCGCGCCCCTGCCGACCCTGGGCCTCGAACTGCCGCTGGACAACGACTGGGGCGGCACCCGGCTGCGTGCCGACCGGGCCGCCGGACGCCCCTTCGGCGTCCCGGACCTGACCCGCCACGCCGGCCTGGCCCGGCTCGCCGACGAGCTGGGTTTCGCGGCTCTGTGGGTGCGGGACGTGCCCCTGTACGACCCCGACCGGTTCGGGGACGCCGGTTCCGTCTTCGAGACGTTCACCCACCTCGGGCATCTCGCGGCCGTCACCGAGCGGACCGTGCTCGGCACCGCCGCGGTGGTGCTGCCGCTGCGGCAGCCGCTGCTGGTCGCCAAGGCGGCGGCCACGGTCGACGTCCTCTCCGGCGGCCGGTTCGTCCTGGGTCTGGCCAGCGGGGACCGGCCGGTGGAGTACCCCCTGTTCGGTGCGGACTTCCACAGCCGTGGCGCCCGGTTCCGGGAGGGCGTGGAGATCCTTCGGGCCGCGTGGGCCCACCGGCGAGCCGGCGAGGGCATGAGCCTTCCCGGCCTCGGGCTCGGCGCCGACCGTCATCTTGAGGTGCTGCCGAAGCCGACGGGGCCGTCCGTCCCGATCGCCGTCGCCGGGCACGCGCAGCAGTCCGCGGAGTGGATCGCGGAGAACGCCGACGCCTCCTTGAACTATCCCCGTCCCCTGGGGGCGCTCCGCCTGGCGACGCGCAGGTGGCAGGAGCTGACACAGGGGTCGGCCAAGCCGTATCTGACGCCCATGCAGCTGGACCTGACCGAGGCCCCGTCCGTCCCGGCCACCCCGATCCGGCTCGGCCTGCGGACAGGGCGTGAGGCGCTGGTGGAGCATCTGCGGCAGATGGGCGAGCTGGGTGTCGCCCATGTCTCCTTCAACCTCCGTCCCGGTGACCGCCCGGTCGAGGAGGTGCTGCACGAGCTGGCCGAGACGGTCCTGCCGCACTTCCCCTCCCCCGGCGCGGGGACCTGGGCGGGGGCGGACACCCTCGCCGCGTCCTGACCGCCGCGCCGCGGTGCGGCACCTCGACATCCGGCACCGCGCACACGCACGGTGCCGGACCGTTCACACAGTGACGTCCGCTCGTCCGGTGACCTGGTGTGCATGCCGGTCACCGCGAGCCGGGCGCCCGCCGTGTTCCGGGTCAGCGGGCCGGCGGCGGCACGGGGCGGTCACCGGCCCGCCCCTCACCGGCCGGTCCCCAGGTCCGCCCACACGACGTTCCCTCCCGCCCGGGTGGAACGGGCCGATCCCCAGCAGTCCGCGATCTGCTGCACGAGGAACAGGCCCCGTCCGTGCTCCTCACCGGGGTCGACCCGGCGCTCGGTGGGGTGCAGCGGTGTGTCGCCGTCGTCGTGGACCTCGATGTGCAGGCTCTCGCCGCCGGTCATGACGATGCCGCACAGGAAGTGGCCGCTGCGTGTGTGCCGTACGACGTTCGTCGTCAGCTCGGAGACGAGCAGCACGGCGTCGCAGCAGAGGTCGCCGGGTACGTCCCAGGCCACCAGCTGATCGCGCACCATGTCGCGAGCCGCCTTCACATGGGTGCGCAGAGCGGGAAGACCGAACCAGAATTCCCGGTCCGGCACGGTGGTGGCCAAGGCCTGGGCGGTGGTCGCGTGGGGGATCAAGGTGTCGCCTTCCAAGGGAGACGGTGCGCGGTGACAGGGGCGGGAGGCTGTCGGCCCGGATGGGGAGCGGCGCGCACGGGGGTCGGCCCGCGCGGTGTGGAGCCGTCCGGATCGTCAACCTCGTGCATTTTGCACGGAGTTGATGACCCACCCATCACAGATGTGGGCGCGAGTGCTCACAGGTCAACTATGCTCGCGACCGCGTTCATGCTGCAACCAGCTCCCTGATATTTTCAGCGCGACGGTATCGCTCTAGCGTGTTCATCAACTGGCTGCCAGAATCAGCCTGGTGACAGATCATCAGGAGGTAGGGCGTGAGTGAGGCCCGTTCCGGCTCCGGCACCAGCGCGCCCACGGTTCTGCGCATGATCCTCGGCCGCAGATTGCAGGACATGCGGCAGAACGTGGGCGCCTCCTTGGAGGAGGCCGCAAAGGCACTGCGCGTGACGCCTCTGACGATCCGCCGGCTGGAGAAGGCCGAGGTCGCGCTGAAGCCTCTGTATGTCGAGAAGCTTCTGCAGACCTATGGCGCGGATCAGCAGGAGATCGACGAATTCGTCGCCATGGCGGAAAGGGCGAACAAGCCCGGTTGGTGGCACGCCTACCGAGATGTCGTCCCCAGCTGGTTCACCGCTTATGTGAGCCTGGAGACGGGCGCCAAGACCCTGCGCACCTATGAACCGCACTATGTCACGGGACTTCTGCAGACCCGCGACTATGCGCGGTGTGTGCTGCGCGGCGGCTTCCCCAACGACAGCGAGGAGGAGCTGGAGCGCCGCGTGGAACTGCGGCTGCGCCGCCAGAGCCTGCTGGAGAGAACGGACGCGCCCACGCTGTGGGTGGTCATGGAGGAAGCCGTGCTGCACCGGGCGGTGGGCGGTCCGGATGTGATGCGCGAGCAGATCGACCGGCTCCTGGAGGCGAGTGAACTCGATCACGTCAGCCTCGACATCGTTCCGTTCTCGGCGGGCGCGCACGTCGGGGCGTGTGCGCCCTTCACCTACTTCCGGTTCGAGGAGCCGGAGCTGCCCGACATCGTCTACAGCGAACTCCTGACCGCTTCCGTCTACCTGGACGATCGCGCGGACGTGGTCGCTCACCTCGAGGCGCACTCCCGCATGGCACTGCTGACGTCGTCCCAGGAGAGCAAGGCGATCTTGACCCGCATGCGCAAGGAGTACTCATGACCGACGTACGCGTCTACAACGGCATGCCCGCCTCCGATCTCGGGGAGCAGGGCTGGGAGCGGCCCTGGAGCGGCCCCAACGGCGGTCAGTGCGTGGAGACGAAGCAGCTCGCCGACGGCCGTGTGGCCGTGCGGCAGTCGACCGATCCCACCGGACCCGCGCTGATCTACACACCCGAAGAGATCACCGCCTTCGTCCGCGGGGTCAAACAGGGACTGGCCGACCATCTCACGGCCGGGTGACACCGACGGCAGCCGGGCGGACCTGACCGGTCCCGCTCCCGGCCTGCGGGCACACAGTTCAACACCTTCGAAGGGGACAGCATGACCAACAGCCAGGCCGGCCGGGATCTCGACACGAGCCGGCCGCACTCGGCCCGGATGTACGACTACTACCTCGGTGGCAAGGACCACTTCGAAGTCGACAAGCAGGCAGCCGCCGCCGTCGCGGACGCCTATCCCGGCATCTTCGTGTGCGCCCGTGAGAACCGTGCGTTCATGCACCGGGCCACCCGGGTCCTGGCCCAGGAGTACGGCATCCGGCAGTGGCTGGACATCGGCACCGGCATCCCGACCGAGCCGAACCTGCACCAGGTCGCCCAGGCCGTGGCGCCCGAGGCCCGGATCGTCTACGCCGACAACGATCCGCTGGTCCTCAAGTACGCCGAGCGCCTGATGCGCAGCACGCCACAGGGGCGCACCACGTACATCGAGGCCGACGTCAACGAGCCCGAGGCGCTGCTGGAGGCCGTGGAGGCGTCGGGGGTCCTGGACTTCGGCCGCCCTGTCGCGCTGTCCCTGAACGCGCTGATGCACTTCATCACCGACGAGCAGGACCCGTACGGCATCGTCGCCCGGCTCCTCGCCCCGTTCCCCGCGGGCAGCGCCCTCGCCCTGAGCCACTGCACACCTGATTTCGACCCGGACACCTGGGACAAGGTCACCGCGATCTACACCGATGGCGGCACTCCGGTGCAGCTCCGTGCGCAGAAGGACGTGGCGCGGTTCTTCGACGGGCTCGAACTGATCGACCCGGGTGTCTGCCTGGGTCACCGCTGGCGGCCGGACACCCGCGCCGACGAGGGCCCGGAGCCCACGGACGCCGAGGTCAGCCTGTGGGCGGGCGTGGGCATCAAGCGCTGATCCGTTCGCCGGCACACGCGGGTGCCGCCGCAGGGCGTGTGCGGGCACCCGCGTCGTGCTCCACGGCCTGGTGTGCCCCGGGTGCGCCGGGGAGACCTTCGAGGGTGGGCGGCACATGTGCCCGCGGGTGCCGTCCACCCGCCGGGGCGGGGGCAGGTGTCGGCGGGTGTCACCGGAGGCGGGGCACCTGCCGGGTTTCGTGGTGTCCGGCACGACGTGCCTACAGTGGGAGGAGATCCGGGTCGGTCACCGTCCTGAACCGGCACCCGCCCGTCCCCGCCGTCTCCTTCCTCCGGAGCCCTCATGACCCGACGGTCCGCCGCACCGGCCGACGGCTCCGACGCCCTGTTCGGCCTGGAGGCGCTGCACGCGCCGGACCAGCAGGGTGCCCCCACCCCCGCCACGGACCATGCGCCCGGCGACACGTTCCGTGACAGCGACACGGCCCGGCGGCTGCTGCCCGTGCGGCACATCTACGCCGAACCGGCCGCCGCCGCGTCGCCGCGCGGCCGGCAGATCCTGCGGCGTTTCCCGGACGCACAGGTGACCGAGGTCCCCTCGCACTGGGGGATCCCCGGCCTGCACGGCAACGAGGGCAATGTGGAGCGCTGGGTGCGCATCAAGGGCGAGACCCTGGTGCTCGGGGTGCGGAAGAACCTCACCGCACGTCCCAACGGCCGGTCCGCGGACTGGATCGCCCCGGGCCCGTCCAACGGGTGCGCGCTGTCCTGCGCCTACTGCTACGTGCCGCGCCGCAAGGGGTACGCCAACCCCATCACCGTCTTCACCAACATCGACCGGATCATCGGCTACCTGGGCCGGCACATCGCACGCCAGGGCACCAAGCCGGAGCCCAACCAGTGCGACGACACGGCGTGGGTGTACGACATCGGGGAGAACGGCGACTGCTCGGTGGACGCCCTGATCTGCGACAACACCGCGGATCTGGTGCACGCCTTCCGGCACTGGCCCACGGCCAAGGCGTCCTTCGCCACCAAGTTCGTCAACCCCGACCTGCTGGGCTACGACCCGGGCGGCCGCACCCGCATCCGGTTCTCCCTCATGCCCCCTCAGGACGCACGCCTGCTCGACCTGCGCACCTCGCCGGTCGCCGAGCGCATCGCGGCCGCCGCCGACTTCCTGGACGCGGGATACGAGGTCCACTTCAACCTCTCCCCCGTCGTGCTGCGTCCCGGCTGGCGCGCGGCGTGGGCCGAGCTGCTCCGGCACCTGGACGACGTGCTGCCGGAGCAGGTCAAACGCCAGGCCGCCGCCGAGGTGATCATGCTGACCCACAACCGGGGCCTGCACGAGGTCAATCTCGGCTGGCATCCCACGGCGGAGGAGGTGCTGTGGCGCCCGGACATCCAGCAGGCCAAACGCTCGCAGAACGGTGCGGTCAACGTCCGCTACCGCAACCGCGTCAAGGGCGAGGCCGTGGAGGAGGTGCGCCGGCTGATCGCCGCGCATGCGCCCTGGCTGCGCATCCGGTACGCCTTCTGATCCGCCCGGCCGGGCCGGCCGGACGTCTCACCGCTCGGGCCGGTGTGCCGCCCATGCCGCGTCGGGCACCTCGCGGGCGGCCCAGGCCGCGAAGCCGGTGGCCGGGCGTCCCAGGACCTGTGTGACGCCGTCGGAGAGGTAGGCGTCGGCTCCGGTGCGGACGGCGTCCAGCATCGCCATCCGCCACCGCACATATCCCTCGGGTGTGCCGGCCGCCCGCAGCCGGGCCGCGTGCGCCTCCGGTTCCTCGGGCCGGAAACGGACCGGGACACCGGAAGCGGCCGTCAGTGCGTCCGCCGCCTGTGCGAAGGTCAGCGCGGCCGGGCCCGACAAGGCGATCCTCTCTCCGGTGAACGTCCGGTCGGCCAGCACCCTCGCGGCGACCTCGGCGATGTCGAGCACGTCGACGAACGGCACGGCTCCCGCGTCCACCGGCGCGCTGATCACCCCGTCGACCGGGACGAACATCGCCTCGGTGAAATTCTGGGCGAAGTGCGTGGGGCGCAGCACCGTCCACGGGACCGGTCCCGCCTCCAGTGCCCGCTCGGCGAGGCCGACCGCGCCGCCGGGAAGGAACTCCACGGCCCGTGCCGACAGCAGGACCGCGTGTCCTACCCCTTCCGCCGCGGCGACGTCGAGAAAGGCGGCCAGCGCGTCGCTCCAGTCGCGCGCGGATCCGGGGCCGACGACGAACACCCCGTCCGCTCCCGTGACCGTCTGCCGCCAGGTCGAGGTGTCCTGCCAGTCGAACCGGCAGACCGAACGCCGCCCGGCCGGCACCGCCTGGTGTCCGTGCCGCTCCAGCGTCCGGGTGAGACGCCGGCCGACTTTTCCGCTGCCGCCGAGAATCACAAAACGTGCCATGCCGTCGACACTAGGAGGGGAGGCGCCGAGAATCGATGAGCGTTCGGACAGGACCTATTCGCCATCGTCCAGGGCTCGGTCCGCACGGCAGGCCCTACCCTGACGAGATGGATGTGCTCAGCTATCAGCTCACCCGGGCCCGGGCACGCGGTGCCGTGTTCTCCTCACTGCGGCGTGTCGCCCCTTGGGGTCTGGCGTTCACCGGGCTGCGTCCCCTGACCGCGCACATCCTCCTCGACGGCTCCGCCTGGCTCACCACCGCCGGGCAGGAACCGCTCCGGCTCGCCGCCGGCGACGTCGTCCTCGTCAAGGCCGGGGAGCCGTACCGGATCGTCAGCGAGGCCGGCGCGAGCAGCGAGACCATCACCGAGGCCCGCCGGCGGGGCAGCGACCAGGGGCCGGGCGAGGCCGCCCATGTGCTGTGCGGCGCGTATGTGCTCCAGGGCAGCGTCGGCAGGGACCTGCTGGACTCGCTGCCCCGCGTCGTCCGCGTCCCGGCCCACGCCCAGAGCGCCTCGCACCGCGGTGCGATCGGTCTGCTGGCAGCGGAGGCGGACGGGACGCGGACGGGGCAGCAGGTGCTGCTGGACCGGCTGCTGGACCTCAACCTGGTCTACGCGCTGCGCGCCTGGTGGCAGCTGGACGAGGACCGGGCGCCGGGCTGGTACCGGGCCCTGGGGCATCCCGGTCTCGCACGGGTGATCCAGGCCGTCCATGAACGGCCGGAGCACCCGTGGACGGTGGAGACCATGGCGCGGACCGCGGGCATGTCCCGGGCCGGTTTCAGCGCCTCCTTCAAGGAGGTCGTCGGGCAGAGCCCGGGCGCCTATCTGACCGGGCTCAGGATGGGGCACGCCGAGGACCTGCTGCTGCGCACCGACGCCACCCTCGCCGCTGTCGCCGCCCAGGTCGGTTACGGCAACCAGTTCGCGTTCGCCACTGCCTTCCGCCGTGCCCACGGTCTCCCGCCCGGCCGGTGGCGGGACGCCCACCGTCGGGTGTCCCGCACCGAGCCGGCCGGCACCTCCACATGAGCGGGCACGCACGCCACGGCGGGGGGCGGCGGCTTCGTCACGGCGTGCCGCCGTGCCGCATCGCTCGGAGCCACCGGCGGGCGGAGGCTCACTCGGCGAATCCGGTGAGGGTGGTCTTGCCGATGGCGGTGCCGGACTCCTGGATGCGGTGTGCCTCGCGCAGGCTGGCCGCGGTGACCGGGCCGAGGTCGCGCGTGGCGGTGGTGGTGAGGATGCCGGCGTCGGCCAGACGGGCGACCTGGGTGAGGATGTGATGCTGCACCGCCTGGTCGGCCGTGCGGAACATGGAGCGGGTGAACATGAACTCCCAGTGGAAGGAGATGCTCTTCGGTTTGAGCAGGCCGACCGGCAGGGAGTCGAAGTCGTCGATGGCGACGATGCGCCCGAAGGGCTTCAGCGCTTCGGCGTAGGCGGCCATGTTGCGGTCGGTGCCGGTGGTGGAGAAGACGTAGTCCAGACCGCCGGGTGCCACCTCGGCGAGCTGCGGGGCGAGCGGCTTGTGGTGGTCGACGACGTACCGCACCCCCATCCGGCGGGCGAATTCCTCGGTCTCGGGGCGCGATGCGGTGCCGATCACGGTCAGGCTGGTCAGGGCTCGCGCCAGCTGGGCGGTCATGGAGCCGACGCCGCCCGCGGCGGCCGTGATCAGCAGGGCGCCGGTCTGTTCCAGGGCGCCGGTGTGCAGGCCGAGCCGCTCGAAGAGGCCCTCCCAGGCGGTGAGCGCGGTCAGCGGAAGCGCCGCGGCCTCGGTGAAGGACAGGGAGGCCGGTTTGCGGGCCACCAGCCGTTCGTCGACCACGTGGTACCGGGAGTCGGCACCGGGCCGGTTCAGATCTCCGGCGTAGTACACCTCGTCGCCCTCGGAGAACAGCGTGACCTCGTCGCCGGCGGCGACGACGACACCGGAGGCGTCCCAGCCGAGCACGCGGGGCTCACCGCCCGGGTCGGCGTTCTTGCGGATCTTGTAGTCCACCGGGTTGACGGCCACGGCCTCGACGCGGACCAGGACGTCCCGGGGGCCGGGCCGGGGCACGGGCAGTTCGAGGTCGACGAGGCTCTCGGGATCCTCGATCGGAAGGCTCTTGCGGTAGGCGACGGCGGGCATCGTCCTGGGGATGTCGGTCATGGATGCTCCTCGCAGTGCTGTGGATGCCGAGGGACGCAGGAACCGTACGCATCGGATACCGGTTACCCGCAAGGACCATTGGTACCCGACGGATACCATGACCGCATGGCGACTTCCTCCGCGCCCGCCGGCGCCTGCGACGACCGGAAGAGCGTCTACCTCGCGGCCTGCCCCTGCCGCGAGATGCTCGACCTGCTCGCCAACAAGTGGAGCGCGCTCACGCTCGGCGCCCTGGAGGACGGGCCGCAGCGGTTCGGGGCGCTGCGCGCGCGTCTGCAGGGAGTGAGCCCGAAGGTGCTCACCCAGACGCTGCGGCGCCTGGAGGAGCACGGTCTCGTCCATCGTGAGGTCTTCGCCGAGGTCCCGCCTCGTGTCGAGTACAGCCTCACCGAACTCGGTGCGGACGCCTGCGTTCCCCTGGCGCACCTGCGCAGCTGGGTCGAGCAGAACATCGACCGCTTTCCCTGACACGACGCGGCCGAGGCCCGACCGGACCCGGGTTCCGGTCAGGCGTCGACGTGTGCGGACTCGGTCACCTCCTCGTCTGCGGGGGCGGCGGTCCGCTCCGCGGGCCGGCGCATGAGGAGGCGGGCCAGCGGTTCGGTGCAGCGCGCGGCCAGCGGGCCGAGGATCACGAGGATCAGGACGTAGGCGGTGGCCAGCGGCCCGATGCGGGGCTCGACACCGACGGCGAGACCGGCGATGACGATGGAGAACTCGCCGCGGGCCACCAGGGTGCCGCCGGCCCGCCAGCGGCCCGCGCCGTGGATCCCGGCGCGACGGGCGGCGAACCAGCCGGTGGCCACCTTGGTGAGGGAGGTGACGAGGGCGATCAGCAGGGCGGGGACGAGGACCGGCGGGATGTCGGCGGGGTCCGTGGACAGGCCGAAGAAGACGAAGAAGACGGCGGCGAACAGGTCCCGCAGCGGGGTGAGGAGGTTGCTGGCGCCTTCGGCGACCTCGCCGGACAGGGCGATGCCGACGAGGAAGGCGCCGACGGCCGCCGAGACCTGCAGTTCCTGTGCGATGCCGGCGACGAGCAGGGTGAGGCCGAGGACGACGAGCAGCAGCATCTCGGCGTTGTCGGAGGAGACGGCGCGGCTGATCAGCCGTCCGTGCCGCAGGGCGACGTACAGGACGGCACCGACCGTGCCCAGGGAGATCAGCAGGGTGACCGCGCCGCCCGCCAGGCTGACGCCGGCCAGCAGGGCGGTGAGGATCGGCAGGTAGACGGCCATCGCCAGGTCCTCGATCACGAGCACGCCGAGGACGACGGGGGTTTCGCGGTTGCCGAGGCGGCGCAGGTCGCCGAGGATCTTGGCGATCACCCCGGAGGAGGAGATCCAGGTGACGCCGGCCAGTGCCACGGCCGCGACCGGTCCCCAGCCGAGGACGAGTGCCGCGACGCCCCCGGGAACGGCGTTGAGGACGAAGTCCACCGCGCCGGAGAGGTACTGGGTCTTGAGGTTGGTGACCAGTTCGGAGGCGCTGTACTCCAGGCCGAGCAGAAGCAGCAGGAGGATGACGCCGATCTCGGCGCCGGTGGCGACGAACTCCTCGCTGGCCTGCAGGGGCAGGATGCCTCCCCGGCCGAAGGCGAGTCCGGCCAGCAGGTAGAGGGGTATCGGTGAGGAGCCCACGCGTCCTGCGAGGCGGCCCAGCAGGCCCAGGGCGAGGATGATGGCGCCGAGTTCGATGAGCATGGCTGTGGTGTCGTGCACGGGCGTCGGTCCTCCGGTTCGGTGACGGCGGTTGCGCCTTCGCGGCGGGTGACGTTCGGTTACGGGTGGTGAGGCCGGCGATGCGGGCGGGCGTACGGACGTGCTGGGTCAGGTCGGTGTGCGGTCGTGCGCAACCAGGCAGAGGCGCGTCGGCGTGCAGCCGAGGACAGCGGACGGTGGCCGCCGGTGTTCAGCCCCGCACCCGTGAACCGGGCCGCCCGGTCATGACGGGGCAGCGTGCGCGGGAGAGAATCGCTGGTGCGTGCGGTCGCTCAGCAGATCAGAGGCCGGAAGCGGTGGTGCCAGGATCAGGAACGTGGTCACGAGCCGTGTTGTCGATGCGGACAGGTCGTTCCATGTCACGTCCCTCCCATCGCACCTAGATCCGGCAGCACCGCACACGCAGTCCCCACACAATGAGCAATGAGCCGCTCAATGGAGCATTTAGGCTCGGTAAAGAAGTTTAGCGCACGATAAAAGACACTTATGCCGCATTCAAGGGCTTACGGGGGTGAACAAAGTATCGAGTGACGGCACGTCACCTGTGTGCGCACCGGGCCCGCCGACCGCGACGGACAGCGCGACAGCGACAGGAGGCGACCGGCAGCACCCCCTTGCGGCCCATCACCGGCCGTCGACCGGCACCCGGCCGTGACCTGCGTGATTGCTGTCTTCTGAGGCCGTGTCAACGGCTCCGGCACGGCGTGTCCGCCGACAGGTGCACCCCCTCAGGGGTGATTCCGTTCGCCCGTCGCGGTGGCACCTTCGCTGCCACCGCGCCGCCGTCCGGCCCGGCCTCGTCGGCGCGGCGGAAGGCCGCGACGGGTGATGAACGACACATGATCAGGTGCGTGTGCGACATCGGCCGGCCGGGTGGTGCACGGCGGCCCTCGGCGCAGGTGCGACCACCGGCATGTACCCCCCACCTGACGGCTCGTACGCCGGCACCGGGCCGGCGGTTCGGCAGCGCCGGGACCGGACGCGCGAGGGCCGCCGGCGGACGCGCACACCTGCGCCCTGTGCCCGTCCCGGTCCGGCGGCATCTCCCCCGGCCCGGCGGCCGCCCGCGCCGCCGGCCGTCCTCCGGCACGTCAGGTGCGGTGCAGCAGCGCGGTCAGCCGGTGGTTGGTCTCGGTCACCGCGTCGGTGAGGTCCCGGTAGGGCTCGTCCCAGGGGTCCTTCAGCCCGAAGCCCCGGTGCGGGTTCTCCAGCCAGCTGCACCAGTGCCAGCCCAGACACCACGGCCGGGCGGCGAACGCCTCGGCCGAGGCGACGTATCCGGCGCCGCGTTCGCGTTGGTCACGGGCCGAACCGGTGCGCCGGGGGTTCATGACGGTGGGGCACCAGTTGCCGGTGTCGGCGATCAGCACGGGCCGTCCGGTGCGCCGGTGCCAGCGCTCGATCAGGCCGAGGGCCGCGTCCAGGCGCGCCGGGTCGGGGCCCGGGAAGGTCTGCACCGACAGCACGTCGACGTGGGGCGCCATCGCGTCGAGCACCGCGTCGGGCACGCCGGTGCGGGTGCCGTAGCGGTCGCCCAGGATCAGGTGGTGCGGGTCGTGCCGTCGGACAGCCTCGGCGGCGACCCGGTAGTAGGCCTCCGCGATCTCCGGGAGGTCCTCGGGCGGGTAGCCGGCTCCCGTCGGGTGCCGGTCCCAGCAGGGCACGTCCACGAGGAAGTAGCCGAGCAGGCGGGGGTCGTCCGGGCGGCACAGCGTTCTGGCCAGATGGTCGCACCACTCGGCGAAGGCGGGTGTCCGCGGGTCGCGGTAGGCCGGGACGCCGTTCCAGTGCTCGATCTCGGCGACACGCAGCGACAGCGTGTACGGGATGCCGGCCGCCGCGAGATCGTCGGGCGGCAGCCCCTCCGAGTGCCCCAGGTCGACGACGCCGCCGTCCGTGGCCAGACCGGTGCCGCTGACGTATTCGGAGGTCCAGCCGAGGGTGTTGAAGCCCCAGGAGGTCATCTCCGGCACCAGCCCTTCGCTCAGCCAGCGCCGGCGCGAGCCCCCGTACCGCTGCCGGTAGACGCCGATGTTGTGCGGGTAGCGCAGGTTGGTGTCGTCGGCGTGCACGACGCCCACGGAGAGGAACGGGCTGCCGTCGGGTGCGCGGAACAGCCATCGGCCGTCGTCGTGACCGACGGTGAAAGCGGGGCCGGCGGGGCGTGCCATGGTGGGGCTCCTTACCGACGAGACACGGTGCCTCGTCACGGCCCTCCAGGTAACCACCGAGCACCCTCGCGGGCAAGACGAGGCATCTCGTCTCGGCACTCGGGTACGCTGGCACCCATGCTCGCCCCCGATCCCGCCCGCCGCAGCCAGGAGTCCTGGCGCGCCATCCTGGACGCCGCCTTCGCCATCCTCGACGAGGAGGGGTACCAGGCCGTCACCATGAGCCGTATCGCCGCCCGCGCCGGGGTGGGGCGGCAGACCCTGTACCGGTGGTGGCCCTCCAAGGCCGCGGTGGTCTTCGAGGCTTTTCTCGACAAGGTGAACACCGGGCCCTTCCCCGAGGAGGGTGCCTCCTTCCCCGAGCGGCTGCGTGCCCACGTCCACGGGTTCCTCGCCCTGTACGTGGACGGCAGCGGCGGGCACCGGCTCCGGGAGCTGATCGGCGCGGCCCAGACCGATCCCGAACTGGCGCGTGCGCTGAGCGAGCAGTGGTTCGAGCCTCGCCGGGCCCCCGTCCGGCAGGCGCTGCTCGACGCCCAGCGCGCCGGGGACGTCCGTGCGGACGTGGACCCCGACACGGCGCTCGACCTCGTCTTCGCGCCGCTGCACTACCGGCTGCTGGTCTCGGGGGAACCGGTCGACGCCGCCTATGTCGACACCGTGGTCGACCTCTGTCTGGCCGCGCTGGCTTCCTGACAGGTTCCTCGTGCGGCGGCCGGCCGTGCGCACCGCCCGGCCGGCCGCGCGGATGCCGCCCCGCCACGGATGTGCCCCGCGCTGCGTGGGCCGGGCGTACCGGTGCGCACGGTCAGCCGGCCCGCAGCGGGGCGGTGGCGAACTGCGTCATGCCCTCCGCGAAGGAGACCTGCGCTTTCCACCCGAGTTCGTCGCGCAGCCGGTGCGAGGAGGCGGTGATGTGGCGGACGTCGCCGAGCCGGTACTCTCCCGTGACGACCGGCCGGGGCCCGCCGTACGCCTCGGCCAGGGCGGCGGCCATCTCCCCCACCGTGTGCGGTTCGCCGCTGCCCACGTTGTAGGCGCGTCCGGTCCCCTCCGCGAGGCCGGCCAGTCCGCGCAGCGCCGCCACGTTGGCCTGGGCGACGTCCTCGACGTGCACGAAGTCGCGGCGCTGGCCGCCGTCTTCGAACACACGCGGTGCCTCCCCGCGCTCCAGTGCGGACCGGAAGAGGGAGGCGACACCGGCGTACGGGGTGTCGCGCGGCATCCCGGGACCGTACACGTTGTGGTAGCGCAACGTGGCCACCCGCCCGCCGGTCGCCCGCGCCCACGCGGCGGAGAGGTGTTCCTGGGCGAGCTTGGTGGCGGCGTACACGTTGCGCGGGTCCACGGGGGCGTCCTCGGCCACCAGGCCGGGGACGAGTGCCGCACCGCAGTGCGGGCAGGGCGGCTCGAAGCGTCCGGCCTCCAGATCCGCGACCCGGCGCGGACCCGGGCGGACGACGCCGTGGGAGGGGCACTCGTAACGGCCCTCCCCGTACACCACCATGGAGCCGGCCAGGACCAGCCGCCGGACCCCGGCCTCGGCCATGCCGGCGAGCAAAACCGCGGTGCCCAGGTCGTTGCATCCCACGTAGTCGGGGGCGTCGGCGAAGTCCTTGCCGAGGCCCACCATGGCGGCCTGGTGGCAGACCGCGTCCACACCGCGCAGCGCCTCGGCCACGCCGGCCGCCTCCCGCAGGTCCGTCCGGTGGAACTCCACCCCCTCGGGGACCGGGGGGTCGGTGCGGTGGGCGGCGGGCAGCAGCGCGTCGAGGATGCGTACGTCGTGCCCGGCGTCGGTGAGGGCGGTGACGATGTGCGAGCCGATGAAGCCCGCACCTCCGGTGACCAGGATCAACATGATCCCGACCGTACGGGAGCCGCCCCGGCCGGCGGCCGTACGGCGCCCGGACGTCAGGAATCGGTAACCCGGGCACCCCCGTCGGCCGCGCGCCGGACGCCGTGACGGCCGGTTCGCCGCCACGGCGGGAATGAGAGGGAAAGAGCGGACGGCAGGCCGGTCATCGCCCGTCACCGTGCATCCCACGGGCCGCACGACCCGGACGGACCCTGCGACGGCCGTGGCCGCCGGCACCGCACGCGGCCTCCCGGGTGCCGGCCCTCCCTCCCGGGCGGCGGCGGACGTCAGCACTCCGTAAGATGACGAAGTCCCTTATGCGCCTTTTGTTCTCGTAGGGTGAATGGGGTGATCGAAACGACCTCCTCCTCCACCGTGCCTGTCGACGTGGTGCTGCCCTGCCTGAACGAGGCCGAAGCGCTGCCGTGGGTGCTCGAGCGCATTCCCGCGGGCTGGCGGGCGATCGTCGTGGACAACGGATCGACCGACGGTTCGGCCGAGATCGCCCGCGAGCTGGGTGCGCAGGTGGTCCACGAGGCACGGCGCGGCTTCGGGGCCGCCTGCCATGCGGGACTGACCGCCGCCACCGGCGACGTGGTGTGCTTCTGCGACTGCGACGCCTCCCTCGACCCGTCCCTGCTGCCGCGGGTCGCCGAGCCCGTCCTCGCCGGCACGGCCGACCTGGTGCTGGGGCGCCGCCGGCCCGTCAGCCGGCGCGCCTGGCCCCTGCACGCCCGCGTGGCCAACTGGGAGCTGTCCCGTCTGATCCGCCGGCGCACCGGGGTGCGTCTGCACGACCTCGGCCCGATGCGCGCCGCCCGCCGCGCGTCCCTGCTCGCCCTGGACCTGACGGACCGCCGGTCCGGCTATCCGCTGCAGATGGTGGTCCGTGCGGCGGACGCCGGCTGGCGGGTGGCGGAGACGGATGTGCCGTACCGTCCGCGCGCCGGCCGCTCCAAGGTCACCGGCACCTGGCGCGGCACCTGGCAGGCGGTACGGGACATGCGTGCCGTCCTCACCGAACCGCCCGCGGCGGACCGGAGGCAGACGGCCGGTGCCTCGGGAGGCGGACGGTGAGCGCCGCATCCGCGGCCACGTTGCTGGTCATCGCGAAGCAACCCGTGCCCGGGCGGGTCAAGACCCGGCTCACGCCCCACTACACGCCCGAGGAGGCGGCCGCTCTGGCCGAGGCCGCGCTGCAGGACACCCTGCACACCGTCGCACGGGCACCCGCGCGGCGGCGCGTGCTGGTGCTGGACGGTGTTCCGGGGGCGTGGCTGCCCCCGGGTTTCGACGTCGTCCCGCAGGTGTCCGGCGGGCTGGACGAGCGGATCGCGGCCGCCTTCGGCCTCTGCGACCGGGGACCTGCGTTCCTGGTGGGCATGGACACCCCGCAGCTGACCGCCGACGTCGTCGCGGACGCCGTCCGGGAGCCCCACGACGCCTGGTTCGGGCCGGCCGCGGACGGGGGGTTCTGGGCGCTGGGCCTCGCCGACCCGGCCTGTGCTGCGGCGCTCGTGCGCGGCGTGCCGATGTCCACCGGCCGCACCGGCGCCGTCCAGCGCCGCCGTCTGGTCGAGGCGGGACTGGACGTGAGGGATCTGCCGGTGCTGCGGGACGTGGACACCCCCGCCGACGCGCGGGAGGTGGCCGCCTGCTGCCCGCCCGGCTCGCGTTTCGCCGCCGCCGTCTCCTCGCTCGCCCGGGCCGGGCGGTGAACCGCCGGGTGCGGTGATCCGCCGGGGGAGGGCGCCGCATCCGTCCGGCAGCCGGTGACACCGGCCTCGGCCTCCCGCCGCATCGGAGGTGTCGCGCATCGCGTCCCGCGGCACGGGCGCGGCACACCGCGGCCGCCGTCGCGCACCCGGCCGTGCGGCGTCCGCATGTCTTACGATTCCCTTTCCCCTGCCACCAGGAGCGACGCCGGCCTCGGGCCGGTGCGACACTCGGTCGGTGTGAAACGTGTACTCGTCGTGGACGACGACCCGACCGTCGCCGAAGTGGTCGCCGGATACCTGGGCCGGGCCGGCTTCGCCGTGGACGTGGCCGCGGACGGTCCCACCGCCCTGGCCACGGCCACGAAACAGCAGCCCGACCTGGTGGTACTGGACCTGATGCTGCCCGGGATGGACGGACTCGAGGTGTGCCGCCGCATCCATGAGCAGGGCCCCCTGCCCGTCATCATGCTGACCGCACGCGGTGACGAGGAGGACCGCATTCTCGGCCTCGAGGTGGGCGCCGACGACTACGTCACCAAACCCTTCAGTCCCCGGGAACTGGTCCTGCGGGTCGAGTCGGTGCTGCGCCGGGCGGCTTCCGCGGCGCGGGAGGCGCCGGCCGGGCAACTGCGCGCAGGCCCCCTCACCCTGGACCGCACCGCCCGCCGCGTGACCCACCGCGGCCGTGAACTCTCCCTGACCCTACGGGAGTTCGACCTGCTGGAATACTTCCTGCGCAACCCGGGACGGGCCACCAGCCGTGAGGAACTGATGCGGCGCGTGTGGGGCTGGGAGTTCGGCGACCTGTCCACCGTCACCGTCCATGTGCGGCGGCTGCGCGAGAAGATCGAGGACGATCCGGCACGGCCCCGTCTGATCAGCACCGTGTGGGGCGTGGGGTACCGGTTCGACATGCCGGTGGAGGACGGAGCCGCCGGTGCTGCGTGACACCCTGCTGATCGTTCTGTACGCGGCCGTCGGCGCCGCCGCTGCCGGGGTGCTCGGCACGGCGGCCCTGAGACTGCTGCGCGACCGCTCGGTCACGCTGTCCCTGGCCGTGGTCGCGGGCGTCACGGTGGCGGCGATGCTCGCCGGGACGATGCTGGTGTGCTGGGCGATGCTGCTGTCCGACCACGATCTGTGGGTCGTGACGACGGTCTGTCTCATCTCGGCGGTCGTGTCGCTGCTGGTCGCGTTCGTGCTGGGGCGGAGCGTCGTCCAGGGCAGCCGGGCGCTGGCGGCGGCCACCCGGGCGCTCGGTGACGACGGCACGTTCACTCCTCCTCCGTCCGCACCCACCGCGGAACTCGCGGCGCTGACCCGCGAACTGACGGAGACAAGTGCCAAGCTGGCGGCGTCACGGGAGAGGGAGAGAGCCCTGGAGGAGTCCCGCCGGGAACTCGTCGCCTGGATCTCCCACGATCTGCGGACCCCGCTGGCCGGGCTGCAGGCGATGACCGAGGCCCTGGAGGACGGTGTGGTCAGCGATCCGAGCGTGTACCACGCCCGTATCCGTGCCGAGGTGGAACGTCTGGGGGAGATGGTCAGCGACCTGTTCGAACTCTCCCGTATCCAGGCGGGTGTGCTCGCCCTGAACACCGCCCGGATGTCCGTGTACGACCTGGTGGGCGACGCCATCGCCGGGGCGGGTGCGCTGGCCAGGGAACGGGGGGTACGGCTCGTCGGCGACGGGGTCGAGCCGGTGCCGGTCGAGGTCGACGGCCGCGAGATGTCCCGGGTTCTGGCGAACCTCCTGGTCAACGCCATCCACCGGACGCCGGCCGACGGCACCGTGGCCGTGTCCGCGCGGCGGGAGGAGGACAGCGTGGTGGTGTCGGTGACCGACGAGTGCGGCGGCATCCCGCCCGAGGACCTGCCGCGTGTCTTCGACACCGGGTGGCGCGGCACCGACGCCCGTACCCCGCCCGCCGGGGCGGGGCTGGGCCTGGCCATCGTGCGGGGCATCGTCGAGGCCCACCAGGGTCGCGCCGCCGTCTGCAACGTTCCCGGCGGCTGCCGGTTCGACATCCGCCTGCCCGCGGCGGCTTGAGCGGTTCACGGCCGGTGTGCGGGCGGAGCCCGGGCTTTGTACACCGGGCGCGCCACGCACCGGGTGTGCTTCCGGCCTCCGGACGCCGCCGTGGGTGACGGACCGGCGGTACACCCGGGGTGCCCGGGCGGCCGCGGAACGCCGGCCGCCGACGGTCGGGGGCCGAACCCCCCGCGCGGCGGGCCGATTCCGCCGCCCCGCCTGGTGTCCCGCAGGCGCCGGGCGAGGACCTCGGGGAACGGTCCTCGCCGGGCGCGGACGCCTGCACGGCAGGCAGTGGCTCAGGACGCCGGCATCCGGCGCCGTCGGGCGCGGCGGACCGCCCGCGCGGCGGCGTACACCACGGTGACCGCGGCCACCGCCGCCAGGGTGATCAGCCAGTTGCGCGGATAGTCCAGCGGCAGCACCGAGGGGTTGGCGCGGGGGCCCGGACGCAGCAGAGGCGGCAGGGCGACCAGGGTCAGCGCGCCGGCGACCAGCAGAGCGCCGCGCACCGGGCCCCGCAGGCCGCCGCGGACCAGCAGCCGGCCGATCAGCAGCACCAGCGGGGCGATCAGGGCGTCGTGCAGGGCGACCGCCCCGGCCAGCCACACCAGCACGTCCCCCGGGCCGGGCACGTCCCGCAGCAGGGACACCCCCTGGCCCAGCAGCGCCAGACCGGCCGCGCCCGCCACCATGCGGAACACCGTCACACCCGCGCTCACGACAGCACCTCCAGCCGGCCGACCCACTTCGTCTGCAGCGCGCCCGGCCGGTTCGGGGCGATCAGGCGCACCGGGTAGCCGTGGTCGGGGCTGAGTTCCTCGCCGTTCAGCGTGAGAGCGAGCAGCGTCAGCGGGTCGCGGGCGTGTTCCCGGCCCAGCTCCGACACCCGGTAGCCGCCGCGGGTCTGCAGGGAGACCACCCGGACCCGGGCGTGGGCCGGGGCGTTCGCCCGCTCCAGCAGGTCGGCCACCCGCACACCGGTCCAGTGGGCCGTCTTGCTCCAGCCCTCCACGCAGGCGATGGGCAACCGGGCCTCGTGCTGGGGCAGGGTGCGCAGGTCGTCCAGGGTGAGGGTGAAGGACCGCGGACCGGTGACCGTCAGACGGTACCGCTCGGGACGGATCGTTCCCACCGCGGCCGCGGCGGCGGTCCGGTTGACCGGCAGACCCTGGGGACCGTGGTCCGGGCTGCGCGGTGCGAGCAGGGCGAGATCCTTCAGCGGGGTGAAGGACTGCCCGACCGTGGTCAGGGTCACCGCGCCGGTCGCGGCCGCCACCGCGGTCAGCAGCGAGCGCCGGTCGGTGCCGTCCGCCGCCGGAAGCGTGAGGGTGCCCGGCGAGCGCCGGCTCCAGTGGTCCCGTATCTGCGGAGCCTTGACGGCGATGTGCAGGATCAGCGCGCCGGTGACCAGCCAGGCCACGGCGTAGTGCACCGGCACGAAGGAGAACGGCCACGGGTACCACTGCGCGATGTTGAGCAAGCCGGTGGCGACCTCGAAGACGGCGCCCGCCACGAGGAGGGCCACCGACAGCCGTTCCAGCCCGTGCCGCACCGAACGCACCGGCGGCCAGGTGAACAGCCGGGGGTACACCGCCCACAGCTTGGCCGTCAGCAGCGGGATCGCGGCGATGCCGGAGGCGACGTGCAGTCCCTGGGTGAGCCGGTAGCCCCACACCGGACGGCTCGGGATGCCGTCGGCGAGCCACCCCGGCGGATGCTGCATGACGTGACTGATCAGGCCGGTGACGAAACAGACCGCGAAGGCCGGTCCCAGCCACCGCCCGATCACGGTGGCCGTGCGGGCGTCGTGCAGTCCGCCCGAGAACCCGGGCGGAAGGAGACGTGATCTCATGACGTCCATCCCACCGCCGGGAAGCCCGCGGCGGAACATGCCGGCCCCTTACGAAACACGTACATGAGCGGTGGACGGCCCGCGGCGACGGCGGGTGCGGGTGTGTCCGCCGGGGTGGCCGGGGTGGGTGCCGTGGGCACACACCCGGCGGCCCGCGCCGAGGCGGCACCTCGGATCGGGCCGTGGCCGGCGGGGCACGGGAGCGGTCCGGGCCGGGGGCGGCCCGGACCGCGTGCGTGGTGATGTGCGGCTTCTCGCCGGCCGTACACCCCCGTGCGTCACGCCCGCGCCCGGAAGGCGCCGGTGTACCGTCCCAGGAACCGCCGGGCCGGCTCGGCGCGCAGGACGGCGCCGACGACGACGCACGCCGCGGCCACGCCGTACGACAACGCCTGGACGGGGATGCCGTGCGGCCGCGGGCCGCACAGGTAGAGCACGGTGCCGGCCAGTATGACGGTGAGCCATTCCCAGCGGCCGTCTAGGGCGACGAGGCCCACGAGGAGCAGCGCGTACCACGGGTAGTTGGGGGAGATCAGCAGCAGGGCGGTGCCGGTCAGCAGCAGGGCGCCTCGCCACGGGCGGGCGGGGTCGCCGCGCCAGAACACGTACAGGGCCGTCAGCGCGAGCAGCACCACGACCGTCACCTCGGCCGCGGAGTCCGGCAGCACCAACCGGACCAGGGCGAAGCGGTGCACGTCGCCGGGTGAGTACCCCTCCTCGTGGAGGTAACCGGGCAGGTATCCCAGGACGCCCGCACCGGAGGCGACGACGTAGGGCACGTAGACGAGGGCCACCACGGCGAGCAGGGCCGGCACCACCCGCGCCACCCGTGCGGGGCCGCGCACACCGGACAGCGCACCGGGCAACGCCAGCACGGGCAGCAGTTTGACCGCGACCGCCGCACCCAGCAGCGCACCGCGGCGCACACCCGCGGTGGCCGTGCCGAGCGCCAGCACGGTCAGCAGGACACCGAGCGTGTCGACATGTGCGTTGTTGACCGCCTCGACCGGAACGGCGGGGCACCACCCCCACAGGGCGGCGCGGCCCGCGGCCCGGTCGGGGTCAC
Organism: Streptomyces thermodiastaticus; assembly: GCF_014656135.1. GTDB lineage: Bacteria > Actinomycetota > Actinomycetes > Streptomycetales > Streptomycetaceae > Streptomyces > Streptomyces thermodiastaticus. The sequence goes on along the minus strand of NZ_BNBV01000017.1, from coordinate 93,485 downwards.
CGCGGCGGCGCCCCACGGCGAGCAGGGCGGCCGTGGTCCCGACAGCCAGGACGGCGCCGCCGGCCTGGAGCGGCTTGTGGCGGCTGTCCGCCGGCGACAGGAGGTGGACCGCGAAGAACCAGCCTTCGGCGACGGGCGGGTAGATGGTGGGCACGCCGGGGCGGTTGATGCGTGTGCACTGGCCGCGGTCCGTCCGGGTCAGTCCCCAGCCCCGGCAGTCCCCGTTGTCCGGGAACAGCCACTCGTCGCGCAGCCGGTCCAGCTGCGGTGCCGCGGGAGGGTACGCGTACGGGGAGATCCCGGCGGCCTGGACGCGGCCGTCCCAGGCGTAGCGGAACATGTCGGTGCTGGTGCGGGGCGGCGCGGCGAGCGCGGCCACGGCCACGGCGGCCGAGCCGGCGAGGACCAGCGCGGTCGCCGCCCGTCGCGGTGCCCTGCGCACGGCCCGCACCGCGGTGGCGAACAGCAGCCAGGCGATGCCGTAGCCGGTCAGCAGCGGGCCCAGGCGGGAGCTGTCGTCGCCGGTCCGTACGGTGACCGCGACGACGGCGGTGAGGGCGGTGAGCAGGAGCGCCGTGACGATCACTGCGGAACGGGCCGTGGTGCGGCGCGACGGCGCGGCGGGGCGTTCGGTGCCGGAGCGCGCCGAGCCGGACCGGCGCTGCGGGAAGGCCGTGTCGCTCATGGGTGCGTGCTCCTTCCGGTGGCCGCCGGGTGACCGCCGGGCGGGGTGGTGGCCTGCTGCCGCAGTTCCACGAACCGGCGCCCCCCGGCCTGCCAGTGCTCGACGGGTGCCCATCCCGCTTGCTCGGCGGCCCGGAGCAGCGCCGTGGTGCCGACGCGGGCCCAGGGGAAGGGTCGTCCGTGCCGGCCGTGGGCGTCCTCGAGGCGGACCATGAGACGTTCGTCCACGTCCGCGCGGAACGCCTCCGCCAGCAGGCGGCTGCCGGGCGCAGCGGCCGCGCGCAGACGGCGCAGGAGGGCGACCGGGTCGCCGCCGATGCCGATGTTTCCGTCCATCAGCAGCACGGTGACCCACCGGCCTTCGCCCGGCAGGCGCTCGAAGACCGAGCGGCGCAGCGCACTGCCGCCGCGCCGCCGGGTCAGGGCGACCGCGGCCGGGCTGACGTCCACGCCGAGGCAGCGCACCCCCCTGGCGGCCAGGGCCCCCACCAGACGGCCCGGTCCACAGCCGACGTCCAGGACGGGCCCGCAGCAGCGGTCCAGGACGTCGAGGTCGACGGCGTCGGCGGCGGCGCACCAGCGCTCGATGTCCAGCGTCAGCAGGTCGCCGTCCTTGTCGGCCGTGTCCCCGTGCGCCGCGGGCGTCAGGCGGCGCAGGTACAGGGGGCCGTGGCCGAAGAGCAGGGCGTCGGCGTAAGGGTCGGCCAGCCACGGGTCGACGGTCCCGCGCCGGGCGGAGCGGCCCGTGCGCCGCTCGGGGCCGGCGGGCCGGGGCAGCGAAGGGAGCGTGTCCGGCAGGGCCGCGGTCCGCGGCCACGGAGCGGATGCGATGCCGGTTCCGTCCGCCATGCCGGTCACCGCCCGGACCGGGCGAGCGTGCCGCCTGCGGCGGTACGGGCACCGGACGGATGACACGGCGCCGCCTGCGCCGGATCGCCGGCCGGGTCCTCGTCGTGCACGGCGGGCGGGTGCGTCACGTTCCGTCCCGCCTCGGCGTCGAGCAGCCGCCCTCGTGTGCGCCGGCGGATCGGACGGGCCTGCTCCGGGGCGGCCGGGCGGTGGTGCGAGGGCCGGGCGCGGCGCAGGGCCTCGCGACGGGCCGGTGCCGCGTCCAGGGACACGGAGGGAGAGGAGGTCGTTGCGATCACCCGTCTCACCCTACGGAGATGAACCGGACATAAGGGGTTCAGTCACCTTACGGAGTGCTGACATCCCCGCCCGGCGGCGCTCCCCCACGACCCGCCGGCCGTGAGCACCTCGCACGTTCTCAGCCTGGAGGCGCTCGCGCGCCGAAGGGCCGTGCGGGGTGCCCGTTCACCCGTCCGCCCGGCGGAGGACACCCGCACGCACGCCTGGGGCGGAACACAGATGCGATACGTGCCACCGTGGATCCGGGTTGCCGGGCCGGGAGGTGACGGCATGCCATGCAGGCGCCGTGGCACGGCAGGACGCATCCACCACAGCGCAGGAGGTGCCGATGGACGGCGACGGCAGCCCGTCGCCCGCGGGTCCCGCCGGCCCGGGACGCCCGGACCACAAGGGCGGGTCCCGCGGGCGGCCCGCGCACGGCATCCTTTCCGGGCTGTCCTCCCGGGCCCGGTATCTCGTGCGACGGGCCGAGCACACTCCCCCGCCGCCCGGTCCGTTCCGGCCCGGTTTCTGGCGCAGTCCCTTGCGCGGGCCGTGGCTGACGTCCGTGTTCGGGCTGGTGCTGCTGATCGGCATCCCGCTGATGTTCGTCACCGGGATGCTCTCCTACGCGTCCTACAACCCGGACCTGGGGCGCCTCAACGACCAGACCCCGGACAAGGGGGCGCTGGGTTTCTACCTCTTCGCCTGGCCCACCCACCCGTACTGGCTGTACCGGCTGACCCAGGGTGTGCATGTGACGCTCGGCGTGGTCCTGGTGCCCGTGCTGCTGGCCAAGCTGTGGTCGGTGATCCCGAAGCTGTTCGCCTGGCCGCCGGCCCGCGGCCTCGCCCACGCGCTGGAACGGCTGTCGCTGCTCCTGCTGGTCGGCGGGGTGATCTTCGAGTTCGTCACCGGCATCCTCAACATCCAGCTGTTCTACGTGTTCCCGGGCTCCTTCTACACCCTGCACTTCTACGGCGCCTGGGTCTTCATCGCGGCCTTCGCCGTCCACGTGTGCCTCAAGCTCGGCCGGATGGTCAGCGCCCTGCGCTCCCGCAGTCTGACCGCCGAACTGCGCACGTCCCTCGCGCACACCCGGCCCGAACCGCCCGACCCCGACGGCCTGGTCCCGGCCGGCCCCGCGCCGCCGACGATGACCCGGCGCGGCGTGCTCGCCATGGTGGGCGGCGGATCGCTGCTGCTCCTGCTGGTCACGGCGGGGCAGAGCATCGGCGGCCTGCTGCGCGGCACCGCCCTTCTCGCGCCCCGCGGCCGGGAGCCGGGCAGCGGCCCGAACGGCTTCCAGATCAACAAGACCGCCGCGTCCGTCGGTGTCACCCCCGCACGTGTGGGCCCCGGCTGGCGGCTGGAGATCCACGGGGCGGGGCCCGCGCACGTGTTCACCCGCGCACAGCTCCTCGCGATGCCTCAGCACACCGCCTCCCTGCCGATCGCCTGCGTGGAAGGGTGGTCCACGCCGGACCAGCTGTGGAGCGGCCTGCGGCTGGCCGATCTCGCCGCCCTGGCCGGACTTCCGGACGCCGGCAGTGTGCTGGTCGAGTCCGTCCAGCCGCCCGGCCCCTACGCGTCCGTGCTGCTGCGCGGCAATCAGATCCGCGACCCCCGGTCGCTGCTCGCCCTGCGGGTCAACGGCGCGGACCTGTCGCTCGACCACGGCTATCCGGCCCGCGTCATCGTCCCGGCCAACCCGGGTGTGAACAACACCAAGTGGGTCCACCGGCTCACCTTCAGGAGGTGACCATGGGCCGTTTCGTCCGCTGGTACGGCTCCGGCCCGCTGCATCTGCTCGTGCTGATCGCCTCGTTCGCGCTGACCGGCTACGCCATGGTGCGCCTGTTCGCCCTGCGCCCGCTGGGGGTCGTGATCTGGTTCGTCGGCGCGGCGGTCGTGCACGATCTGATCCTGCTGCCGCTGTACTCGCTCGCCGACCGGTCGGCGCAGGCGGTGCTGCGGCACCGGGCCACCCGTATGCCGCACCCGCCGTGGATCAACCACCTCCGCGTGCCCGCCTTCCTCTCCGGTGTGCTGCTGCTCGTGTGGTTCCCTCTCGTCTTCGCCCTGTCCAGGCCCTATCCGGGTGCCACCGGGCTGTCCATCGACGTCTACCTGGGCCGGTGGCTGGCCATCACGGCCGTGCTCTTCCTGGCGTCCGCCGTCGCGTTCGCCGTCCGGCTCCGCCGCCTGCGGCGCGCCCACCGCGCGGGTGGGGAGCGGCCCGCGCCGGATCACGGTGCCGGGCCATGACGACCGACGGACACCGATCGTCCCGCGCGAGCGACGATCCCTACGCCTTCGCCCTGCGGGCCGGCCACGGGCCGGTGTACCTGAGGCTGGCGGAGGGAAGGCGGATCGCCATGCCCGTGCACCGCTGGTTCGCGCATCCGACCGTGGCCGACGAATCGGTGCTCGACCGCTGTGTCGGCCCCGTTCTCGACGTCGGCTGCGGACCGGGCCGGCTGTGCCGGGCGCTGCTGCGCCGCGGAGTGTTCGCGCTCGGCGTCGACGTGACCCCTCGCGCGGCGGCGCACACCGTCGCGCTCGGCGGAATGGCGCTGTGCCGGTCGGTGTTCGACCGGCTGCCGGCCGAGGGAGGCTGGCAGACCCTTCTGCTCATCGACGGCAACATCGGCATCGGCGGCGACCCGCGCGCCCTGCTGCGCCGATGCGTCCAGCTCACCGCCCCCACGGGGCTGCTGCTCGTCGAGGCCGACCCGGAGGACGTCGAGGAACACGGCACCGCCCGGTTCGAGGACGCCCACGGGCACGAGGGCCCGCCGTTCCCGTGGGCGCGTCTGGGAGCGCCGGCGCTCCACCGCATCGCGGAGGATCTCGCCCTGGGTGTCACCGATCAGTGGGTGCACGGCCACCGGCGCTTCCTCGTCCTCGGTCGCCGCGGCCCGGCGCGGTGCGGGTGACCGTGCTGCCGTCGGGGTGGTGACGGCGGTGACCTCGGTCAGGTGGGCGACCCGCCGGGCGAAGACGATCATGCCGTTGATCGTGCCGACGACGACCCCGATGGAGAGGTTGCCGGTGGCGACGACGATGACGGTCACGGCCATGACGGCGGTCTCACCGACCGGCATGCGCGTGAGCGTGGCGGGCTTGACCGAATGCCAGTCGAAGGTGCCGACGCGACCAGGACCATCACGGCCACGAGCGCGGCCATGGGGATCCGGGAGACGACCGGGCCCAGGGCGATGCACAGCACGAGCAGGAAGAAGCCGGCGAGGAAGGTCGACAGACGGGTCCGTGCCCCGTTCTTGCCGTCGATCATGGTCTGGCCGATCATCGCGCAGCCGCCCATGCCGCCGAAGACACCGGCGGCGATGCCGGCGATGCCCTGGCCGACGGCCTCCCGGGTCTCGTCTAAGCGGGTGTCGGGGCTCTCGTCGGCGAGCTTGGCGGTCATCATCGTCTCCATCAGCCCGACCAGCGCCATGGCCAGGGCGTAGGGGGCGATGACCGTCAGGGTGTGCATGTCGAGGGGCACGTCGGGCAGGCCGGGGACGGGCAGGGAGGACGGCAGCCTGCCCTTGTCGCCGACGGTGCGGACCGCGATCCCGGCGGCGACGGTGATCACGGTGAGGACGACGATGGACACCAGCGGTGCGGGCACCTCCTTGGTGATCCTGGTCGCCGCGCGCCGTACTGCCGATGTTCCACTGCGCCCACCGGCCTGCGGACGGACATGCGGAAGGCCCGCCCCCCGGTGATCAGCGGATCAGCGGGGCGCGGGCCCTGAACGGGCAGCCCACCGCCCGGTGTGCCGTGCGCCTGCCTTCTGCCTGTGCCGGGATCCGGCCGGTGCGGCCGTGACGGAGACCCGCGTCACAGTGCTCCGGCCGGACCTCAGCCTCGGACGGCGACGGGTGCGGGTCCGCCCGACGCGGCGGCGGGCGCCCCGGTGGCCATGTGCAGGTCCTCGCCGCGCAGCCGGCCGGTCGCCCACACGCTCACCAGACCCGTCAGCGCGAGGTAGCCGCAGGCCCACCAGGGGCTGCCGGACCCGGCGGCGAGCAGCGCGGTCATGATCAGCGGGGTGATGCCGGACGCGAAGATGCCGGACACCTGGTAGACGAACGACATGCCCGTGTACCGGACCGGGGTGGCGAACAGCGCGGCGAACAGGGTGCCCTGCGCGCCGTAGAACCAGGCGTGCACGATGCCCAGGGTGACCACGAGGGCCGCGGCGAACGCCGCCGTCCCGCCGGTGCCGAACAGCCAGAACGCGGGGAAGACCGAGCAGGCGAAGGCCGTCATCCCGGCGCGGTAGACCCGGCGGGCTCCGCGGCGGTCGACCGCGGCTCCGCTCACCGGTATCAGCACGGCCATCACCAGCGCCGCAGCCGTGACCGCGAGCAGCACCGGTGTGCGGTGCAGACGCAGGGTGTCGGTGGCGTAGGTGATGGCGAAGACGCCCCAGGTGTTGAAGGCGGCTCCCTCTCCCCACCTGGCCAGCATGCCGAGCAGCAGGTGACGGCGTGCCACGGGCTCCCGCACCAGCTCCACCAGCGGTGCCGAGCGGGGCAGCTCCCGCAGCCGGCGCACGGCACGGAAGGCCGGGGTCTCCTCGATCCTCAGCCGGACGGTGAGTCCGACGACGACGAGGACGAGGCTGACGAGGAAGGCGATCCGCCATCCGTAGTCGACGAACGCCGCTTCGCTGAGCGCGTCGCTGAGCAGCGCGAACACGCCGGTGCCCAGCGCCAGCCCGAGGGCGAGCCCGATCTGCGGGTAGCTGCCGAACCGGCCCTTGCGGCCCGAGGGCCCGTACTCCACGGCCAGCAGGACCGCCCCGGCCCACTCCCCGCCGAGCGCCACGCCCTGGGCGACCCGCAGGACGAGGAGCAGCGCGGGGGCGAGGACGCCGACCTGGTCGTAGGTGGGCAGCAGGCCGATGAGCGCGGTGGACAGCCCCATCATGCCCATGGTGAAGGCGAGGGTGTGTTTGCGGCCGATGCGGTCGCCGATGTGTCCGAAGAGCAGGCCGCCCACGGGGCGGGCGACGAAGCCGACGGCGAACGTCGCGAACGACAGCATCGTGCCCACGGTGCCGTTGGCCGTGGGGAAGAACAGCTTGTTGAAGACCAGGCCCGCGGCGGTGCTGTAGAGGAAGAAGTCGTACCACTCCACCGTGGTGCCCAGCAGGCTGGCGAGCACGACGGTTCTCAGCTGCCGCTGGTCGACCGGCTCCGGTGCGGGCGTGTGGACCGTGGCCTGCGAGGGGGCGGACGCGGCGCTCATCGGGCGGCGAACGGGACGGTGCCCGCCTCGACGGTGCGCGGACCGGCCGGGTGCTGCCACAGCCCGCGCTTCTCCAGGACCGGCAGGACGCCCTCCCCGAACCAGTACGCCTCCTCCAGGTGCGGCACCCCGGACAGCACGAACTCCTCGATGCCGAGGCGGTGGTACTCCTCGATCAGGTCGGCGACCTCGGTGTGGCTGCCCACCATGGCCGTGCCCGCGCCGCCGCGGACGAGGCCGATGCCCGCCCACAGGTTGGGGTAGACCTCCAGGTTGCTGGTGTCGCCGCTGTTGTGCAGCTCGCGCATCCGCCGCTGGCCCTCGGACTCGCTGGTCGCCAGGCCCTGCTGCACCGCCTTGATGCGCTCGGGGTCCATGGCCTTCAGCAGCCGCTCCGCCTCGGCCCAGGCCTGCTCGGAGGTGTCCCGGCTGATGGTGTGCAGGCGGATGCCGAAACGGACCTCGCGGCCGTGGGCGGCGGCCAGGGAGCGGATCCACTCGATCTTCTGCTTCACCTGCTGCGGCGGCTCGCCCCAGGTCAGGTAGACGTCCGTGCAACGCGCCGCGACTTCGCCGGCCGCGGGCGAGGAGCCGCCGAAGTAGATCCGCGGTGTGGGATCGGGCAGCCGGTTCAGCCTGGCCTTCTCGACCCGCAGGTGTTCGCCGTGGTGGTCGACCGTCTCACCGGCCCACAGCCGCCGCACGATGTCGAGGAACTCCCCGGTGCGAGCGTAGCGCTGGTCCTTGTCGAGGAAGTCGCCGTAGGCGCGCTGCTCGGCGGACTCGCCGCCGGTGACCACGTTCAGCAGCAGCCGCCCCTGGGACTGCCGTTGGTAGGTGGCGGCCATCTGCGCCGACAGGGTCGGGCTGATCTGGCCGGGGCGGAAGGCGACCAAAAACTTCAGCCGCTCGGTGACCTGCGTGAGCATGGCGGTGGTCACCCACGCGTCCTCGCACCAGGCGCCGGTGGGGGTGAGGGCCGCGACGAAGCCGAGTTGTTCGGCGCTGCGGGCGATCTGGCCGAGGTATGCGATGGAGGCCGGGCGGTCGGCCGCGGCGGCGCCGGGCTGGGAGCCGTGGCCGCCGCCGACGACGTGCCGGCTGTCTCCGGTCGTGGGCAGGAACCAGTGGAAGGTGAGGGCAGACATGTGTTGCTCCGGGGTGAGTGGGGACGTTCGGCTGCCGGGCGTGCCGGGTGTCGGGCGGCAGGCGGGACTTTCCGGGGGCACGGCCTGGGCGCGGAAACCTTGTGGCGTGCGTTCAGAGCAGGCCGTGGCGTGGTGGTCTGGTGCCGTTGAGGACGTACCGTCCGATGTGCTGGATCTTCCAGCGTGTCGGATCGTGCAGGGTGTGGGTGCGGGCGTCGCGCCAGTACCGGTGCAGGTTCAGCGACCGCAGGGCCGACCGGGTGCCGGCCGCTTCGAACAGGGCGCTGGAGACCTCCACGGCCGCCTTCGCCGCTGTCACCTTGGCGGCGGCGACCGCGATGGACGCCGCGGCCGCGGAGTCGTCGGTGAGGTCGTCGCGGGCCGCGTCGACGGTGCGGGCGGCCTCCCGCAGCAGTGCCTCGGCGGCCCTGACCTGGAGGGCGAGTTCGCCGAACCGCTGGATGAGCAGCGGGTCCTCGGCGGCGGTCTCGACCCCGGCCTCGAACCAGGGCCTGCTCCTGGTCCGGACGAACGCGGCCGCCTCGTCGAGGGCCGCGGCGGCGAGGCCCGCGTCGATGGCCGCGTGCAGCACCTGGGCGAACGCGCCGTGCAGTTGCGGTCCGCGGAAGGTGAGGTGGTGCGGCAGGACCCGGTCGGCGGGGACCACGACGTCGGTGAGGCGGACGGTGCCGCTGGCGGTGGTCCGCTGGCCCATTCCGTCCCAGTCGTCGACGACCTCCACGCCGGGAGCGTCCCGCGGGACGTAGGCCGCGTGCAGGGTGCCGTCCTCGGCGCGGGCCAGCACGGGGATCCAGTGGGCGAACAGGGCGCCGGTGCTGTAGTGCTTGACGCCGTTGAGCAGGTACGAGCCGTCGGGACGGCGTTCCAGGCGGGTGCGGATGTCCTGGACGTGCCGGGTGCCGGCTTCCGACTGGGCGTTGCCGAAGCGGCGCCCGGCCAGCAGCTCGGCGAAGAAGAACTTCTGCTGCTCGGGTGTGCCGTGGCGGCGTATGACGCCCACGTACACGAAGTGGCTCTGCGGGATCTGGGCGAGGCTGCCGTCGGCCGTGGCGAGCAGGCGGAAGATCTCCGCGAGGGTCTCGGTGCGCACGTCGGCGCCGCCGTGGTCCGCGGGCACGGTGACGCCCAGGAGACCGGAGGCGGACAGCCGGTCCAGTTCGGCGCGGGGCAGGGTGCGTTCCGCGTCCCGCCGGGAGGCGTGTACGCGGAACTCTCCGGCCAGGTCGGCGGCGACGGCGAGGGCCTCGGCGTCGTCGGTGATCACATGGGCGGTCATGGGGTCAGCTCGCAGCGGCCAGGAGCGGGGCGGAGCCGAGCGCGGCCGAGAACTGGTCGACGACGCGGGCCAGTGCCTCCTCGGCTGCGGGGGCGACGGTGAGGGAGCCGTCGTCGTCCACCGTCAGGTCCTTGTCCAGGGTGAACCAGCCCTGGACGATGTGCGCGGCGCCCATCGAGGTCAGCACCGGGCGCAGCGCGTAGTCGATGGCCAGGACGTGCGCCAGGCTGCCGCCGGTGGCCAGCGGCAGCACGGTCTTGCCGCTGAGGGCGTACTGCGGCAGCAGGTCCAACAGCGCCTTGAGCACGCCGGAGTACGCGGCCTTGTAGACCGGTGAGCCGACGACGACGCCGTCGGCGCGGGCGAACAGCTCGGTGACCTCGACGATGGCCGGGTGCCGGAAGTCCGCGCCGAGCAGGGCCTCGGCGGGGACGGTGCGCACGTCGAGCGGCACCACGTGGTGGCCGTGCGCGACGAGCCGTTCGTCCAGGTGGCGCAGCAGGCGGTTGGTGCGCGAGGAGGCGGAGGGACTGCCGGAGACGGACAGTACGGTGGCCATGGGGTTCCCTTTCGGCCTCGGGGGGGCGCCTCGGGTGACAGGCGCCCGTGTCGGGTGGGGGGTGGTCAGGAGTACCAGGTGGGTTCGGGCAGTTCGCCTTCCAGCACCCAGCGCCCGACCTCACGCCGCTTGTAGGCGACCGGGTCGTGCAGGGTGTGCGTGCGCACGTTGCGCCAGAAACGGTCCAGGCCCAGGGCGCTCGCCGTGGCACGGGCGCCGGTGACCTCGAAGATGCGGTTGGTGACCTCCAGAGCGACGTCGGTGGCGCGTGCCTTGATGGCGGCCACCCGTACCTCGAAGTCGCCGCGAGCCTGCTCGGTCACCGCGTCGGGGTCGTCGTGCAGCTTCTGTCCCTCGTCGGCGACGGCGTCGGCGAGCGCCTCGGCCGCCCAGAGTTTGGCGGTGAGGTCGCCGTAGGTGTCCACGATGTACGGCTCGTCGACGGCGCGCTCGTGGCCGCCGTGCAGCCAGGGACGGGTCTTGGTGCGGGTGTAGGCGGCGGCCGTCTCCAGCGCGCCGCTCGCGATGCCGAGGTAGAGGTTGACGAAGACGAGTTGGATGGTGGGGACGTTGAGCGTGTTGTAGACACGCGGCTGGAACTGCTTGTTCACATAGCCTGCCGCCGAGGACCAGGGGGTGCGGACGCCGTCGATGGTGACGCTGCCGCTCTCGGTGAGCCGCTGGCCGATGTTGTCCCAGTCGTCGTGGAAGGTCAGGCCCTCGCTGTCGGAGGGGACGATGGCGAAGACGTGCCGGTCGGTGCCTTCGAAGACGCCTTCCAGGACGGTGACGTCGGAGACCTTGCTGCCGGTGGAGAAGGTCTTGCGGCCGGTGAAGACCAGGTCGTCGCCGTCCTCGGTGACGACCACGTCCTTGTCGCGCGGGTTGACCGCGCCGCCGAAGAACCAGCTCTTGCGGGCGGCCTCGGCCTCGATGTGCTCCCACTGTTCCCGGGTGCCGACCAGGCGGGCGGCCCAGTTCCACAGGTAGTGGTAGCCGAGGAGCTGGCCGATGGAGCCGTCGGCCTTGGAGATCTCGCGGACGACCCGGTAGGCGGTGCGCCAGTCCTGTCCGGCGCCGCCGTGGGCGACGGGGCCGAGCAGGGTGACCAGCCCGGAGTCCTTCAGCAGCTGCACTTCGGCGTAGGGGGTGGCGCCGGCCCGGTCGCGTTCGACGGCGTCGGTGGCGAGGACCGCGGCGACCTCGGTGGCGCGGGCGATCCAGTCGGCGGCGGTGCGCGGGGTGGGGCGGGTGGTGAAGTCGGTGGGCGTGGCGGTGCTCATGCGGGAATGACCTCTCTCACGGTGCGGTGCGTCGGGCGGGCACGGTCAGGCGTGAGCGGGGACGGGTTCGTCCTCGGCGGGCAGCTGGGCCTCCAGCTCCCGCACGAGGGGCAGCACACGTGTGCCGAAGTACTCGACCTCTTCCTTGTAGTGGAGGAACCCGAGCAGGAAGAGGTCGACGCCGAGCTTCTTGTAGGCGACGATGCGTTCGGCGATCTGCTCGGGGGTGCCGATCAGGCCGGTGCGGAAGCCGTCGTTGTACTGGACGAGGTCCTCGAAGGTGGAGTCCTCCCACATGCCTTTGCCGTCCGCGGTGGACCGGCCGGCCTGCTCGACCGCGGCACCGAAACCCTCGACGGCCCGGGTGTCGGCGCGGGCGACGATCTCCCGGAGGGTGTCCCGGGCCTCGGCCTCGGTGTCGCGGGCGATGAGGAAGCCGTTGAGGCCGAACTTCGGCGGCATCCGCCCGGCCTCGGCCGCGGAGGCGCGGATGTCCTCGATCTGCTCGGTCACTCCGTCGAAGTCCCGGCCGTTGGAGAAGTACCAGTCGGACACCCGGCCCGCCATGCGCCGGGCGGCGGTGGAGTTGCCGCCCTGGAAGATCTCCGGATGCGGCCGGCCGGGGCTCCGCACGGGCTTGGGTTTGAGGGAGAAGTCGCGCAGCCGGTAGAAGTCACCGGCCAGTTCGGCGTGGTCCTCGGTCCAGATGCGGCGCAGCGCGGTGATGAACTCCTCGCTGCGCCGGTAGCGTTCGTCGTGTTCCAGCCAGGGTTCGCCGAGAGCGGTGAACTCCTGCTTGAACCAGCCGCTGACCACGTTGACGGCGAAACGGCCGTGGGACAGGTGGTCGGCGGTGGCGCCGAACTTGGCGAGGACTCCGGGGTGCCACAGTCCCGGGTGGACGGCGGCGATCACCTTCAGGCGCTCGGTGGCCAGCAGCAGGGCCAGGCTGAAGCTGGTGGACTCGTGCTGGTACTCGGCGCCGTAACTGGCCATGTACCGGACCTGGGTGAGGGCGTACTCGAAGCCGTTGTTCTCGGCGAGACGGGCCAGTTCGCGGTTGTAGTCGTACCCCCAGTCGGTGCGCTGTTCGATCGTGCTGGTGACCAGTCCCCCGCTGACGTTGGGGACCCAGTAGGCGAAGTGCAGGGGCTTCGCGGGGTGCGCGGGCATGCGGAACTCCTGTTGCGGAAACGGGCGGGTGTGCCCCGGCACCGCGGGCTCAGGGCATGCCGGGACTCCCGGCGGACGCAGGCGGTGCGGGGATGCGCGGCACACACCCGTGCGTCGACGGGCGCGGCGTGGGAGGAAAGCGGCGGATCAGGTGTCAGGCCGCGAGACAACAGGAGGCGCTGGAGACGCGGGCGAGGTCGACGTGGCGTCGCCGCGTGAGGTCCAGTCGCATCTTCATGACGATGATGCTGACAGCCTCCCTGCGCAGCCGTCAAGGTAAACCCGACCGGTCTCGTATCCCGGACCACTGTTTTTAGCGAAGGTGTGACAGGGAAACCCTTGAACGCGCCGCCCGGAACGCCGCAGCCTGCGGGGGTGCGAACTGAACAACTGGAGTACATCGCGGCCGTCACCCGGCTCGGTTCGCTGCGCCGGGCCGCCGAGGAACTCAGGCTGTCGCAGCCCGCGTTGAGCGAGACCGTGCGCAATCTGGAGCGGGAGCTGGGAGTCGAGCTGCTGGAGCGCAAGCGCACCGGGGCCACGATGAGCGCCGCGGGCCGGGAACTGCTCCCCCATGTCCTCGGCGTGCTGGAGGCGGTCGACCGGCTGCGGGCGGCGGCGGGCGAGCAGCACCGCATCAGCCGCATGGTGCGGGTCGGCACGGTGAACGCGGCGACCGTGCCGCTGCTCATACCGGTCGTGCGGGCCTTTCGCGCCGTGCATCCGCTCACCCAGGTCGAGGTGGTGGGCGCGCAGCAGTCCGACATCCACCGGGCGCTGTCGGAGGGCGGCTTCGACCTGGGTCTGGTCAACCATCTGGAAGGGGACGACATCCCCGCCGACTTCGAGTCCACCGAGCTGCTGCGGGGCCGGCCCGTGGTGTGTGTCCGCCCCGACAGCCCGCTCGCCTCCCGCCCGGCGGTGACGGTGGAGGAGCTCCTCACCGCGCCGTTGATCGCCATGCGCACCGGGTATGTGATGCACCGCTATGTGCACCGGCTGCTGGGCGGTCGTGCGGCGTCGTTCTCGTACTCGACCGACGGGGCGGAGATGGGCAAGCTGATGGTCGCCGAGGGTCTGGGGGTGACGGTGCTGCCGGACTTCAGCGTGTCCGGTGATCCCCTGGAGCGCGAGGGCCTGATCACGTACCGGCCGGTCGCCGGGGACACCACGCAGGTGCTGCTGATGCTGCAGCGCCGCAAGTCGGGGTCGGTGCCGCAGGCCGCCCGGGATCTGCACGAGGTGTTCGTGCGCACGGCCCGGGACCTGGGCGGCTCGCTCTCCGGCGACGGCACCTGACCGGGCCGGGTCGTGCCCGCGGCCGTGACCGGAGCTGCCGGGCCGGGGAATGATCAAAAGGCCGGTGCGCTGCGCGCGACGGTCGGGGACGGATGTCGCCGGCCCCGCGGGTCGTCGCCACGGAACGCGGCGCAGCCGCACCGTGGGGACGGTGCGGCTGCGCGAGGATCCCCGGACGGCCGTTCAGGCGCGGCCGTTGTAGTAGGTCACGTCCCAGTGGTTGCCCTCACGGGCGTAGACGTTGCCCGACGGGGACGTGTAGAGCTTCGCGCCGTCACTGCGGGTGCCGGCCTTCTTGAAGTGGCGCGTGATGTACCGGTCCAGGCAGCCGCCCCTCGTGGACATGTCCACCTTGTAGCCGTTGCGGTGGGAGTACTTGCCCGAGGCGTGGCCGACCTCCGTTCCTGCGGTGATCACCACGGGGCACTTGCTCAGCTTCTTGAAGGCGATGACACCTGCCACGGTCGTCCTGTTGATGTTCGTGAAGGAGGTGCAGCCCCGCTTGTTCCAGTCGGAGCAGCCCTTGCTCGACACCCAGGAGATGCCCGCCTTGCGGAACTGGGCCGCCGCTTCGCTGTGCCGGTACTTGGCGGGTGCCGCGTCCGCCACACCGGACAGCAGGACCGTACTCATCGCCGCGACGGCCAGGGCACACCTGATCTTCTTCATCCGACATCCTCACGGGTGTGCTGCGCGGTTGCGCAGACTGTGCGATCACGTGGCAATCGAGTGTTGTCATAGGCGCATGAGCAGAGAATCCCCCGCACGTGTGAGGATCAGCAGAGCAACGTTTCAGCTGTTGACGGTGTCACTCGTGTGGGTAACTCAGGGTCGTGAGACGGCCGAGGCGCGGACGTCGTCGAGGGCTGCCCGTCCGTCGAGGCGGTCGACGACGATCATCGCCGCGTCGTCCCGCAGACGATGGTCCGTGTGGACGATCAGACGGCGGTGCAGCTGTTCCAGGAAGTCCCGCGGCGGGCCGGCGTGCCCGATCGCTTCCATGTGGTCCGGCAGGGGGAAGAACTCGTCGTGCTCGTCGCGGGCCTCGACGACTCCGTCCGTGTGCAGCAGCAGACGGTCACCCGGCAGGAACGGATAGCTGTCCGGCTGGGCGGGCGGGGCGGCGACGAGATCCTCCAGGCCCAGGGGCGGCTGCGGCGACGCGGGCTCCAGGGCCTGCGCCGTGCCCCGGCGCATCAGCATCGGCGGCGGATGGCCCCGGTTGACGACCTGGACCACGTGGTCGTCCGGGACCTGGGCCACCAGTGCGGTCACGAAGCACTCCGCCTCCTCAAGCGGGTCGGACGCCTCCGCGGCCGTGGACTCCCTGCGCAGTGCGGCCGCGCAGTGGTTCATGACCTCCGTCAGGTTGTGGTCGTAGTGGGCGGACTCACGAAACGCGCCCAGCACCGCCGCGGCCGAGCGCACGGCGGGGAGTCCGTTGCCCCGCACGTCCCCGACGATCATGCGGACCCCGAACCGGGTGTGCACCGCCTCGTAGAGGTCGCCGCCGATCTGTGCTCCGGTCTCGGCCGCGAGATACAGGCTCGCGGCCCGCACCGGACCCAGCCGGGCGGGCACCGGGCGCAGCAGCACGCTCTGCGCCGCGGCGGCGATCCGGCGGATCTGGTCCAGTTCGCGCTGTCTGCGGCTGTGCATCGCCCTGCTGGTGGTGACGCTGGCCAGGGAGACCACGAGGATGCCCAGGATGTTGCTGTAGACCGCCTCGCCCCGCCATCCTCCGTGCAGCGTGGCGGTGATCAAGGTGACGGCGAGGGCTCCGGCCGCCGCGGCCAGGGTGCCCCTGGGCCCCATCGTCAGGGAGGCCAGGGCAGGCATCGCGGTCAGCAGGGGCCCGGTGTACATCTCGTGCAGGGGCGAGAGCTCGATGGCGAGCCCGATCAGCACGATCGCGAACGGCACGCACCGGGCGAGCCCGAGAAGGACCACCGAGTGACCGCCCGGTCCGCGTTCCTGGGCTGATCCGGAGAGCGACCGCATGGATACAGCCTGCCTCGCCGACGGGCGATGCTCCACTCAAGGCCCCGCGGCGGCCCCGGGCGGTCACCGTGACCGGTTCGTGGTCCGTTCCTGCCTGCGGTAGTGGTCGAGGACGTCCTGGCGCAGCAGTGCGCCGACGCCGGCGGACTCCCGGCGCAGACCCAGCTGCCACTCGCGCCAGGTAGCCCTCCACCGCCAGGTGGACGCCGGCACAGTGCTGCCGGTCGTCGTCCCGGCGCCGGACGGCCGCGCGGCGCCGGCGCAGTCCCGCCGTGGCGACGGGCACGAAGGTGCCGTCGGCGGAGAGCTGGGTGCCGTGGGCGGCCGCCGGTGTGCCGTCGTCCGTCCAGGTGGCGACGATTCCGTGCGGGACGGAGAAGACACCGGTCCGGTCTCGCCGGGATCGGCCACGTCCAGGTGGAGCCGCACGCGCAGGCGGACGTCGCGTCTCAGTCCCGCGGGCGGCGGCATGCCCCTGACAGAGCACGCCAGGCGCCGTCCAGGGATGTGACGAGCCGTCCGGGGGCCGGGCGCCGGCCGTCGCGCACGGTCGGTCGCGGCACGTGTCACGAAGACGGCTCGGTGTGTCGTGGCGGCGTGCCGGGCCCGGGACGGCGTGCAGGCCGTCCGGGCCCGGTGCCGGATGTGCGGGCGGCGAGGAGCGTCCGCGTCACCCCTTGCCCATGGCCTTGCGCGCGGCGTCCTTGGCGCGGTCCATCAGAGCGGCGAGGGGACCGAGCGCCACGTTGGCCCCGGCGGACTCGACACCGGGGTGCGGGCGGGTGGGTGCGATGGCCTCGGCGGCCTTGACGGCCCGGGCCATGGCGGCGAGAGCGTCGGCGTCGGCGTGCCGGCGGATGTGGGTGAACTCGTAGCGCTCCTCCGCCCGTGCGTGCTGCTGCACCGCGGTGCGCAGCCTGCGCAGTTCCGGCAGGAAACGCTGGTCGTCGATGTCCATCTCGTCCAGTGCGGAGAGGGTCTCCTTGGCCTCCTTCTCCTCGGCGAGTCGGTCCTTGACGACGCCCTCGCCGCCCGGCACGGAACGGCGGGCCCACGGGTGGACGACCTCCTCCTCGGCGGTCTCGTGCACGGCCAGCAGCCGTACCAGGCGGCGGAAGGCGTCGCGGCGTTCCTCGCCCGAAGTCTGCTCGACCTCGTCGAAGAGGTTGCGGATGTCGCCGTGCTGGCGGATCAGCAGGGCCACCACATCGGTGTCGGCGGCCCGGTCGTCACCGGCGTGCGGGGTGTAGGTGTCGGACATCGCTGCTCCCCCTCAGATCTCGCGCATCGCGGGGTCGGGGTGCTCGCCCTCCGACACCACCCGGTACTCCCGGCCGAACATGTCGTCGTGTTCGGCCATGACACGGTCGCTGGGGGGTGCCTCGCCGCCGTGGATCTTCTCCTGCATCTTCTCGAACCGCTCGTGCGCGTCGCGCACATAGCCGGCGCCGAGGGTGGTCAGGTCCATCTGGGTGGCCAGCAGTTCCCGCAGATACTGCTTGTTCGGCTCGAAGGTGAGCACGTTCGGCAGCTCGGGAGCGAGGATCTCCTGCGGATCGCGGCCGTCGTGGCGGCGCATCAGGTCGCAGGCGGTGTGCAGGTGCTCCAGCTCCATGTTCAGGTGCAGCTCCCAGATGGCCTTCACCTTGGGATCGCTCTCCTGCTCCAAGAAGGAGTAGTACAGGTAGCACTCGTTGTACTCGTGGTTGACCAGCTGCTCCCACCAGGTCTCGCCCGGGTCGACGAGGGACTCGTAGTGAGTGACGTGCTCCTCCTCGATCAGACCGATCTCCTGGTAGAGCTGCCGGGCGATCGGCTCCATGTAGGTGGGGCCGGTGTTGATGTAGAAGTTCATGGTCTGCTGCTCGGCGGCCATGATGGTCAGCGCGTGCAGCTTCGACAGCGGATTGACCGTGGTGCGGTCGTAGGGGTCGCGGACGTTGTCGTAGGGGTCGCGGTGGTGGTACCGGGTGGGCCGGCCCGGCATGACCTCGGTGAGATTGTCGACGATCGACTCCGCCTTGCGGTGTTCGATCATCTCGTACAGGTTCGCGTACCGGTACAAGTGATCGAAGTCCTCCAGCACCCCGAACTGGTACGCCTGCTGCAGATACGGGTCGGGCTCCATGCGCGCCACCCAGGCCGTCAGGTCCACCGCGACCTGCTCGTAGGCGATCGTGGTCTCCAGCACCGATGACACACCCGGCAGCAGCCAGTTCACCGCCTTCTGCTGCTGCGCCTCGATGTACCGGGTGCGCGCGAGCTGGCGTTTGATCTCCGGGTCGTGGGTGTGGCGGGCGAGGTGGTGACTGAAGAGGACCGCCTCCACCTCGATGCCGTTCATCGTGATGATCCGGCAGCGGGTGTACGGGTCGCATCGGTCCGGGTCGATCGGTTCCACGTTCAGCTCACGCCAGTTGCGCAACTGGCGGTCCAGCGGGATGCCCCGCTGCTCCAGCGGATTGAAGGGCATGGAGGAGCGCTCCTCTCGTGATGTCGGCCGGCCTGGGTGCCCACGGGCCGGCACGGCCGCGGGCAGGGCACCTCCCGGTCATCTTTCGGTCGCCCCGGCGGCCCGGCCACCGCACACGCCCGATCGCCCGCCCACTTCCTCCGTTCGCGCGGCCCTGTGGGCTGTTCGGCCCCGCACGCGGCGGACGAGGAGGTATCTCCTTCCGGGTGAAACGGGCGCGGACCGGCCGCCGGGCCGTGCCGGGCACCCGCCGGGGGACGGCTCGCCGGCCACGGCCGGAAATCCGTCGCGCCCCGCCCGTCGGACCCGCTACGGTCACCGACGGGTACGCACCGTCGGGGGATCCGTCCACTGGGGCGTGCTCGGTGCAGCCGTCCCCGAGTGAAAGCAGGTGCTGTCCATGGCATGCCGTGTCAGCGAACTGGTCCTGGAATGCCGTGACCCCGAGGCCCTGGCCAGGTTCTGGTGCCAGGTCCTGGACTTCGTCGTGCTGGACCGGGAGGAGGGCGCGGTGGAGATCGGCCCGCGCGAGGGGTTCGGCGGCCCGCAGCCGACGATCGTCTTCAGCCGCAGCGAGTCGCCGCGGCCGGGCACGTCGCGGCTGCACATCGACGTCAACCCCACCGACCGTGACCAGGATGCCGAGCTGGAACGTCTGCTGAAGCTGGGGGCGCGCCCGGCCGACATCGGCCAGACCGGCGAGGAGCCCTGGCACGTCCTCGCCGATGTGGAGGGCAACGAGTTCTGCCTGCTGAGGTCCCGTATCGCCCCGGTGTGACGACGACGCGACGCGGCCTTGAGCATCGTGGCGCCCGCACCGGCGGTCGCCCGCCCGGGCGGGGCTCCGGCGCGTCGGGTGTGCGGATCGGCACGTCCGCGGTGCGCCTCGCGTAAGGAGTCAGGCATGTACGCCTCCGAGTGTCACGGCTCTGCGTGCCGGTGGCTGCCTCACCCCGGCGGTACCTGTCCGGCTCCGCGGCCCCGCCCTGCGGGGACCCGCCGGTGACCCGGGTGTTCCGGCGGCCCGCACGGGGGCGGCTGCTGCGTTTCGAGGGGTGGATCGCGGGCCTGGGCACGTCCTCCGGGACGCGTATCGTGCTCGGCCACTGGCAGCGGTCGCCGTACGGCCCGTTCAGCGACGTGATGCTGGAACGGCCCGACGGCGAGCGGCTGCTGCTGGCCCCCACCCGGCCGGTCGCCGAGTTCATCGCCGCCACCTACACCTTCGACACCGTGCGTGTCGCACCCGTGCGGGTCACGGTGGCGCACCGCACGTGGACGGTCGTCGCCGGGCCGCTGCGGCTGCGGTTCGTCACGCTGCGGCGCGGGCCGCTGGGCCTGTGTCTGCGGGCGGTGCCCGGCGTGCTCGCCCGGCAGCCCCTGTGGAGCGCGCTCACCGACCGGCCGGCCCGTCTGCTGCTGCCCGGCGTACGGACCCGGGGCAGCGCCGGCGGAGGACGCCGTGAGTGGTACGGCACCCGGGATCTGCGGCCCGTGCGTCTGGTCTCGGCGTCGTTCGACGGCACCGATCTCGGCGCCCCGGCACGGGTGCGGCCGCCCGTGCATTTCGGATTCGGGTCGGTGCCGGCGAAGCCTTCGCTGGTCCGTGTCACGACGACGGTGGCGCTCGGGCTCGAGTGACGCACGCGGCAGGTCTCCCGTCGTTCCCGGGGGCCTCGATGCCCGGGTCGCGCAGCGGGCCTCATGCTCACGACTGCGTGCCGTCACCACCGCGGCCGCCCGGTTCCGGGAGGCCGCGGGGGCGGGGATGCCGCCGGCGGATCTGCGCGCACCCACGACCCTGGCTCTGTGAAGCGGGCGGCGCGGGCTTCCCGCGGGTTGCCGTCGGAGCGTCAGGGCCGGACACGTCCAGACGTCGCAGGGTCTCCTGCCGCCAGGCCTCGGTCTTTGCGACCTCGTTGAAGGTGAAGACGTGGAACGTGCTCAGCGGGCTCGTGGGCGAGTCGACGTCACGGCGCAGCCCGTTCATGATCCGGTCGGAGTTGTAGCCGCCCGGTACGAAGAAGCGGTACAGCAAGTCGCGCTGCTTGCGCAGGAAGCGGGCCGAGTTGCCGATGCCGATGTTCGCCGTGACCCGCAGCAGCTTCTCGCGGCTGACCGCGCCGGGGATGCCCACGCGGACCGGCAGGGTGATCCCGCTGCGGGACAGGGCGTCGGCCCACCGGGAGATCGCGCCGGGCGAGAAGCAGATCTGCGTGACGATGTAGTCGGCGTAGGCGGCCTTTTCGGCAAGGGCGCGGCTGAGCGCCTCGTCGTCGATCAGGGCGTGTCCTTCGGGGTAGCCGCCGATGCCCACGGCGTCGAACTCGAAACCGATGTCACGTATGTCCCGCAGCAGTGACAGGGCGTCGCCGTAGGGGCCGGCCTGCTGAGCGTCTCCGCCGACGACGAAGACCGAGTTCACCGGCGAGTCGGCGAGCCGTGCCCCGATCTCCTTCAGCTCCGCCTGGCCCGGCACCATGCGCGCGGCCAGGTGCGGCGTCACGGAGTATCCCTTTTCCGCGAGCGCGATGGCGAGGTCCACGGTGGTGCTGATCGTCTTCCCCGGGGACGCCGTGACCGACAGCGGGACGGAGGTCGGGACGAACGAGGTCACCTTGTCGACGGTGGACTTGAACGGCAGGACCTCGTAGCCCATGGTCCTGAGGGCCTGCGCGTAACCCGCGCGTGCGGTCGGCGATGTCTCATCGACACTCACGGAAATCCTCCTGGAGGCGGTAGAGGCCGGGGGCCGGGGCGAGGGTACGGCCTCGCCCCGGCCCCCCACATGATCAGGCCATCGGCGAGCGGGTGGTCACCGTGGCACGCGCCCGGATTAGGGTGTGCGGTGCGGTCGAGGGCCGCGAGGCCCCGCCGTCCGCCTCGCCCCGGAGGATCCCGGCCTGCTTGCGGTCGGCCGCGGCGTCCCTGTCGAGCCGGGCGAGGACGACGACCTCACCGATGTCTACGGTGGAGCCGTGCAGCAGGGCGGTGCCGATGCGGCGGTCGCCGTCGTGCACGGCGTCGAACTCGACCTTCGACGTCGGCAGCGCGCGGTGGAGCCGACCGTCGTACGGTCAGGCTCCACCGCTCCTCGGTATGTGTCCGAGAGGTATGTGTCTCAGGCGTAGGCGGGGATGTTGTGTGCCGCCCAGTCGGCAAGAGCGCGGGCGCACTCCCCCACGGTCTCCCGCCAGGTCCTGGCGGCCGACTCGTCGGCGTCGTCGCTGACGTGCTTGACGATGCGTATCGGCACTTTGGCCCTGTGCGCGGCCGCCGCCAGGGCGTAGCCCTCCATGTCGACCAGCGACGCGTGCTCGGCCAGGCGCAGCCGGTCGGCTTCGTCGGCTATGAAGGAGTCCCCGGTGGCCAGGACGGTTCCGTCCGGGTCGCCTGTCGTCAGGGGCGCGCCGTAGGTTTCGCCGGTCAGGGTGCGCAGGGTGTCGCTGTCCAGGTCGTGCTGCACGACCGTACCGACGAGGTGTGTCCCGTGCCAGCCGGGGCGCAGCGCACCTGCGGTACCGAGGTTCACGACCTCGCTGGGCAACGGTCCACCAGCCAGTGCCGCGGCGAGGGCGGTCGCGGCGTTGACCTTGCCCATGCCGGTCAGCAGGACGGGCAGGGTCGTGTCGAGGTGCTGCGCCTCTTCCGCGACCGCCAGAACGAGCAGGGGACGGTCACTGGTGATGTTTCCCGTGAGTTGCATGTGGCCAGGGTACGGGGGTGGCGGAGGGCCGCTGTCCGTGGGAGGGGAAGCACAGGCGACTGGGTGCGGGAAGCGGCGGCACGGACAGTTCGACCGCATGCCCAGGTGCCTCGTGGAGCGTGAACGCCACGGCCGTGTCAGCGGGCAAAGGTGCGCCGGTAGGCGGTGGGGGTGGTGTCGAGGCTGCGCCGGAAGTGCAGGCGCAGGTTCGCCGCGGTACCGAGACCGCAGGCCCTGGCCACCTGCTCCACCGAGTCGTCCGTGGTCTCCAGCAGTTCGCGCGCTTTGCCGAGGCGGGCGCTCAGCAGCCACTGCAGGGGCGTGGTTCCTGTCTCCGCGGCGAAGCGCCGCATGAAGGTGCGGGGTGAGACACCCGCGTGCCGGGCGAGCATGCGCAGGGTGATGGGCTCGTCGAGGTGGTGCAGCGCCCAGTCCCGGGTCTCGGAGAGGGACGTCTGCCCCGCCGTGGTGACCGGCGCCGGTATGTACTGAGCCTGCCCGCCGTCGCGGTGGGGCGCGGCCACCAGACCGCGGGCGATGCGGTTCGCCACGGCCGCCCCCAGGTCACGCCGCACGAGGTGCAGGCACAGATCGATGCCGCAGCACACTCCGGCCGAGGTGAGCACGTCCCCCTCGTCGACGTAGAGCACGTCGCGTTCGAGCGTGACGGACGGGAAGTCGCGTGCGAGCTCGTCGATGTGCAGCCAGTGGGTCGTGGCCCGCAGGCCGTCCAGAATGCCCGCCGCGGCCAGCACGAAGGCTCCCGTGCAGATCGACACCACGCGCCCGCCCCGCTCACGTGTCTCGACCAGGGCGTCGAGCACCTCGTCCGGCGGTGTGGCCGGCGGATCGCCGCCCGGCTCGTATCCCGGGACGATCACGGTGTCGGCGGTGCGCACCCGGTCCAGGCCGCCCCCGGTCGTCAGGGAGAAGCCACCGCTGGTCGCCACCATGTCGCCGAGCCCGCACACGGTGGTCTCGTACGGGGTCTCCGGGCGGGTCTTGAAGATCTGCGCGGGGATCGACAGGTCGAGCGGCGTCACACCGTCCAGAGCGAGGATCGCGACACGGTGTTCCGGTGCGGCAGACATGGCAATATTCTAACGACACTCGGCAATGTTGCCTCTCACCTGGTCAAAGGCGTGGGTGCCAGCCTGGTGGACATGACGGAACCCATCCCCGGCCAGGTGGACCCCGAGGTGGCCACCGGCCTGATCGCACTGCCGGGCACGCCCCTGACCGATGCTGTCGTCCAGCTCGTCGAGCCGGCGCTCTCGCCCTCCCTGTTCAACCACAGCATGCGCACCTACCTGTTCGCTCGCCTCGTGGCGGCACACCTCCGGCTGAGCGCCGGCCAGGACTACGACGACGAGCTGCTGTTCACTGCATGTGCGATGCACGACATGGGCGTGGCCGCGGACGGCCCGCACACCCAGCGGTTCGAGGTCGAGGGCGCCGACCGGGCCGCCGCGTTCCTCGTCGGACACGGACGGTCCGCGGCGGACGCCGACGAGGTCTGGCAGGCCATCGCCCTGCACACCTCCTCGGGGATCGCGGAGCGCCGCGGCACGCTGTGCCTGCTCGTCCGCGAGGGCGTCGCGCTGGACTTCGGCGGACCGATGGGCAACACCTACGCCGACGCCCTCGGTGACGCACAGGCCGGCATCGTCCACGCCGCCTATCCGCGGCTGGACATGATCCGCACCCTCACCGACGCGATCGTCGCGCAAGCCGCCAAGAGCCCGAAGAACGCCCCGCGTTACTCGGTCCCCGGTGAGTTTCTGCGTGAGAGGCAGACCTACGGCCGGACCCGGATGGAGCACGCCTTCCGCTCCTCCCGGTGGGGCAACTGACCCGCGCCGTCCGGTCCGCCGACGCCGTGGACCCGAAGCAACAGACACCAGAGAACAGGACGGATCACCACCATGGCCATCCATCACATAGAGGTCCCCGACGGGTCACCGGTCTTCGGTGACACCACGAGCGCCTTCGCACGTTTCGGTCACGCTCCAGCGGTCCGTGCGAACGGGCTGCTGTTCATCTCCGGGCAGATCGGCCGCCGCCCCGACGGCGTCCCCGGAGAGACCGCCGAGGAGCAGACCGAACTCGCCCTGCGGCGCCTGGAGGAGATCCTTCGCCTGGAGAACCTCACCTTCGCCGACCTGGTCGACGTGACGAGCTACCACGTCGGCATCCGGGAGAACATGGCCGGCTTCCTCGCCGCCAAGCAGCGCCTCGTCAAGGCTCCCCATCCCGCTTGGACGATCATCGGCGTCAGCGGCCTCGCCAGCCCCGAAATCCTCGTCGAGATCCAGGCGACCGCCGCCTACCCCGGCCACTGAGGGCGTCGGTGAAACCGCTGAGGGGCCCGGGGTCCGCGGTCACGCACGCCCCGGGCCCCTCGGCACTGGCCTGGGGTGCCGCGGCAGCACGACGCCGTTGCCCGGCGTCGACGGGTGTGCCGACGGAGCCGGGCCGATGCCGCGGGCGATGCGAGCGGTTCGTGTGCGCGGTGCGCTGCGGCTGAAGGGTCCTGCTCGTCGACGACCGCCCGCAGTGCGCCGCCAGGCCGTGTCCGGAGCGTCCCGTCTGCCGGCGGGTGCTCAGGCACGCACGAGCCGCAGCACCTCGTCGCGCAGCGCCCGCACGGTCTGCGCGTCGCGGGCCTCGACGTTGAGGCGGAGAAGCGGCTCGGTGTTGGACGGGCGCAGGTTGAACCACCCGTCGGGGCCGCTGACGGTCAGGCCGTCCAGGTCGTCGACCGTGACGCCGGGGCGGTCCTGCCAGGCCGCGCGGACGGCGGCGAGCCGTGCCGTCGGGTCGTCGACGGAGGAGTTGATCTCTCCGGAGGCGGCGTACCGGGTGAAGCGGCGGGTGAGAGCCGACAACGGCTCCTGCTGCGCGCCGAGTTCGGCCAGGACGTGCAGGGCCGCGAGCATGCCGGTGTCGGCGTTCCAGAAGTCGGCGAAGTAGTAGTGCGCGGAGTGCTCTCCGCCGAACACGGCGCCGGTGCGGGCCATCTCGGCCTTGATGAAGGAGTGGCCGACGCGGGTGCGCACGGGGGTGCCGCCGGCCTCGCGGATGATCTCCGGTACGGCGCGTGAGGTGATCAGGTTGTGCAGGACGGTGGCGCCCGGCCGGCGGCGCAGTTCGCGCAGGGCGACGAGTGCGGTGATCGCGGAGGGGGACACGGGTTCCCCGCGTTCGTCGACGACGAAGCACCGGTCGGCGTCCCCGTCGAAGGCGAGCCCGAGGTCGGCGCCCTCCGCCCGGACGCGCTGCTGGAGGTCCACGATGTTCGCCGGGTCGAGCGGGTTGGCCTCGTGGTTCGGGAAGGTGCCGTCCAGCTCGAAGTACAGGGGCACGATGTCCAGCGGCAGGCCGGCCAGGACGGTGGGCACGGTGTGGCCCGCCATGCCGTTGCCCGCGTCGACGACGACCTTGAGCGGGCGGATGCCGGTCAGGTCCACGAGGGTACGCAGGTGGGCGGCGTAGTCGGGCAGGGTGTCGCGGTGGGTGACCGTGCCGGTGCGTGCGGCGGGCGCGGGCGGTCCGCCGGCGTCGGTCCACTGCTCGGCGAGGGTGCGGATGTCCGCCAGTCCGCTGTCCTGGCCGATGGGCACGGCTCCGGCCCGGCACATCTTGATGCCGTTGTAGCGGGCCGGGTTGTGGGAGGCGGTGAACATGGCACCCGGCAGGCCGAGTGCGCCGGAGGCGTAGTACAGCTGGTCGGTGGAGCACAGGCCGGTGGCGACGACATCCGCGCCCTGGGCCGTGGCTCCGCGTGCGAAGGCTCGTGCCAGGTCCGGGGAGGAGGCCCGCATGTCGTGACCGGTGACGAGCGCGTGTGCGCCGGTGATCTGGACGAACGCGGCCCCGAACAGTTCAGCCGTGCCGGCGTCCCACTGGTCGGGCACGGTGCCGCGCACGTCGTAGGCCTTGACGAGGGCGGACAGGTCGGTGCGCGGGGCGCGGTCATCGGGGGCGGTCATGGCTGTCTCTTTCGTGATGCTGTGCAGCGGGCGTGTCCGCCAGCCACAGGGCGGTGTCGGGCGGCAGCCGGTCGCCGTCGGTGGGCCCGCTGGCCAGGACGGGGCGGCCCGTCAGGCCGAGGGCGGTCCAGCGCAGGGGCCGTTCGCCGAGGTTGACGACGCAGGTCAGCCTGCCGCGGCGGAAGGCGAGATGGTTGTCGCCGGGAGCCGAGTACCAGTGGGGCGGGGCCGTCGGATCGGGCGCGGGGTGGGCGCGCCGCAGCCGGAGGGCGGCGCGGTACAGGGCGAGGGTCGAGTCGGGGTCCTGACTCTGGGCGGACACGGTGTGCGGGGCCCAGCCGTCGGGTTGCGGCAGCCAGGTGTCGTCGGGACCGGCCGTGGTGAAGCCGTACGGGGGACGGTCGCCGGACCAGGGCAGGGGCACCCGGGAGCCGTCGCGGCCCCGGTCGGTGTGTCCGGAACGTTCCCACAGCGGGTCACGGATGCGGTCGTCGGGGACGCGGGCCTGCGGCAGGCCGAGTTCCTCGCCCTGGTAGACGTAGGCGGAGCCGGGCAGCGCGAGCATGAGCAGGGCGGCTGCCCGGGCCCTCGCGGCCGAGCCGAGGCGGGTGACCGGGCGGACCGCGTCATGGCTGGACAGCAGCCAGGTGACTGCTCCCCCGCCCGGCGCGGACAGGGACGTGTCGATGACCTCACGCAGCGCCACCGCATCCCAAGGTGCCTCCAGAAACGCGAAGTTGAACGCCTGGTGCATCTCATCGGGGCGGGTGTACCGGGCGAGCCGGGCCGGGTCGAACACGGCGGCCTCGGCGACCATCACCCGCTCCCTGGGCGGCGCCGCGCCGGGCGGTGCCGGATGGGTGTCCAGCAGGGTGCGCCACTCGCGGTACAGCGGGTGCAGTTCCTCCTGGTCGTAGTACGGCATGAGGTGGTTGCGCAGCGGGTCGGTGTGCTGCCCGGGTCCGGCGTCGGGCAGGCCTTCGGCCTTGAACAGGGCGTGGGCGACGTCGACGCGGAAGCCGTCCACACCCCGGTCCAGCCAGTGCCGCAGGATGCCGGCGAAGGACGAACGCACCTGCGGATCGCGCCAGTTGAGGTCGGGTTGTTCGGGAGCGTGGAGGTGGCAGTACCACTCGCCGTCGGCCACCCGGGTCCAGGCGGGGCCGCCGAACGCCGACTGCCAGTCGTTGGGCGGCAGTTCGCCGTTGCGGCCGCGTCCGGGCCGGAACAGGTAGCGCGCCCGTTCCGGCGATCCGGGCCCGGCCTTCAAGGCCTGCTGGAACCAGGGGTGCTGGTCGGAGGTGTGGTTGGGTACGAGGTCGACGATGAGCTTCAGGCCGAGGGCGTGGGCACGAGCGGCCAGCCGGTCGAAGTCCGCGTCCGTACCGAGGTCGGCGGCGACACCGGTGTGGTCGCTGATGTCGTAGCCGCCGTCGGCCAGCGGCGACGGGTAGAACGGCGTGATCCATACGGCGTCGGCGCCCAACTCGGCGATGTGGTCGAGCCGTCCGGCGGCTCCCGCGAGGTCTCCGATGCCGTCGCCGTCGAAGTCCGCGAAGGCGCGCGGGTACAGCTCGTAGCACACCGCGTCCTGCCACCAGCTCACGCCGGCTCCTTCGTGCGGAAGCCGGGCACGGTCTGTTCGGCGCCGGTGTCGGCGGCCAGCGTGGCGGCCTCGGCGACGGCGACGGAGGTGAGGCCGGCGAGCGCACCGGCGACCGGGGTGCCGCCATCGCGGGCGACACGGAGCAGATCGGCGGCGGCCGCCCGCACGCTCTCCCGGTAGACGTACGGTTTGCGCGCCTCGCCGCCGAGATCGAGCACGGCGCGCACCCGGTGCGGCACGGCGCGCAGCTCACCGCGTCCGCGCGCCGGGTCGGGGCTTGCGGCATTGCGTTCCACGGTGACGGTGACGCGCTCGCCGCCGTGCGGGCGGAAGCCGTCCACGTGCAGCAGGGCGCCGGTCCGCTCGGGCAGCCGCTCCCAGGCGCGGGCGCCTTCGTCGTCGGTCCAGACCGTGATCTCGGCGTGGACCGGGATCCAGCCCTCGATCCTGGTTTCGGCGAAGCCGTGGTCCAGGCGCATCAGCTGGCGTTCGCAGCGGTGGGCGTGGGTGAAGGAGTGGAGGTGGGAGGCGAGGACACCGCCCGGGTGAAGCACGTCCGCGCTGACCATGTCGACGAGGTCGCCGCCGGGCCGGCGCACGGCGGTCGCGCGCACGCTGACCGGGTCGGAGCCCAGCAGGGCGCGCGCCGCGTCGAAGAAGTGCACGCCGTGCTCGACGAAGATGCCGCCGCTGTGCTCGCGGTCCCAGAACCAGTGGTCCGGGCCGAGGTCCTCGTCGGAGGCGTCGTTCTCGAACAGGAAGCGGCACGGGCGCGCCAGCAGTCCTTCGCCGGTGAGGCGTTCCACGGCCCGCAGCAGCGGGTTGTAGCGCAGCACATGGTCGACGACGAGGGCCCGGCCCGACCGCTCGGCCTCGCCGGCCACGGCGGCGGCGTCCCGCGCCGTGGTGGCCAGCGGCTTCTCGCACAGCACGTGGCGGCCGGCGCGCAGTGCCGCGGTGGCCATCGCGGCGTGCGCGGCCGGCGGGGCGGCGATGGCCACCACGTCCACGTCCTCGCGGGCGAGCAGGTCGTCCAGGCCGGCGAGGGCGAGGACGGCGTGGCGCTGTCCGAGTGCCCTGGCCCGCTCCGGGTCTGGGTCCGCGACGGCGACCGGGCGCAGTCCCGGCAGGCCGGCCACGGCGTCCAGGAGGAACGCGCCGAAGCCGCCGCAGCCGACGAGGCCGAGACCGAGGGGGGTGGTCGCCCCGGTCATGCGGTGCGCTCCAGCAGGGCGACACCGATGTGGGCGTCGGCCATGCCGTAGAACACGTACAGCCGGCCGTCGATCGCCTCGATGGCGGTCGGGAAGACGACGTTGGGGACCGTGCCGGCCCGCTCCTGCTCGGTCTCGGGCGCCATCAGCGGCTCCTCGGTGCGGGCGAGGACCTTCGCGGGGTCGGCCGGGTCGAGGAGCATGGCGCCGGCCGCGTAGGAGACCCGCTGGTTCTGCTCGAAGGGGTCCTCGATGTGCCCGGAGACACCGTGGTGCAGCAGCAGCCAGCCCTCGGGTACGCGGATGGGGGCGGGGCCGGCGCCGATCTTCAGCGCCTCCCACGGGTGTGCGGACAGGGCGACGAGCCGGTGGTCGCGCGGCCGGGTCAGGGCCCGGATGTCGGCCTGCGCCTCGGCGACGGGGACGTAGGAGATCCAGATGCCGGGCCGTTCGTCGTCGAGGCCGGCGGGCAGGTGGACGCCTTCGCCGGGCCGGAACCAGCCCAGGTCCCACATCGGGCGGTGCAGCATGGCGTAGGCGGGTTCGCCGTCGGGTCCGGGCACCGGCTCGGGGAAGTGGACGACGTCCTTGTTCGGGAAGAGGTTCAGGTCGGTGTCGAGGTCGGGCTGGTAGGCGAACTGGACGGGGCCGAGCCGGGTCCAGTCGGTGAGGTTGTCGGAGACGGCGAGGGCCGGCTTGGGGCCGAGCGGGCCGTAGGCGACGTACGACATGACGTGCTTGCCGAGGGAGGGGATCCAGGTGATGCGCGGGTCCTCCACGCCGGCGTTGTTCTTGCCGCGTTCCCAGCCGGCGTCGGGCGCGAGGACGACGCCGCGCCGCTCCACACCGCTGGGGACGCCGTCGGTGAAGGTGACCTCGGCGAGGCCGACGCGGGAGACATTGCCCTCGGCGACGAGGCGGGGCAGCAGGTGCAGGCGGCCGTCGGGGGTGCGTCCGGAGGCGGGGTTGAGGACGCCTTCCGCCTCGTTCGGTTCGCCGGGCAGCGGCGACATGACCACACCCTTGCGAACCAGGCGGTAGGGGATGCGCGCAGCGGCGCCGGTGGTGCTCATGAAGGGAATCAGCCCTTTACTCCGGAGTCGATGTCGGTCGAGGTGAAGTGGCGTTGGAACAGAAGGAACAGCGCCACCGCGGGGGCGGCCAGCACACAGGCGCCGGCCAGCAGGGCCCCGGTCGGGTTGGGGACCGTGCCCTGAAGATTGGACAGGAAGCTCGCCAGGGAGACGGCCAGCGGCTGCATGCCGGCGTCCTTGGTGACCAGGAACGGCCACAGGAACTCGTTCCACGGACCGATGAAGGTCAGCAGCATCGCGGTGAGCACGGCCGGGCGTGCCATGGGCAGCGCGACCTGCCATAGGATGCGCAGCTCGCTCGCCCCGTCGAGGCGGGCGGCCTCGAACAGGGACCGCGGCATCTGCAGGAAGAACTGCCGGAACAGGAAGACGGCCGTGGAGTTGACCGCGAACGGCAGGATCATGCCGAGGTAGCTGTCGCCGAGACCGTAGTCGCGGACCACCAGGACGTACAGCGGCAGGGTCAGCAGCTGGAACGGCACCGTCTGCACCAGCAGCAGCGTGGCGAACACAGTACCGCGTCCGCGGAAGTGCAGCTGGGCCAGGGCGTATCCGGCGAGCAGGCCGAAGACCAGGGTGCACAGCAGGACACCGATGGTCACGATCCCGGAGTTCAGCAGGGAACGCCCGAGCGAGATGGCGCCGTTGACGGCGGTGTAGTTGGAGCCGGTGATCCCGCGGGGCACGGCGGAGGACAGGTCTCCGGTGGTCGTCTTCCGCAGGGAGCCGACGAGCATGTAGAAGAAGGGGAACAGGAAGGCGACCGCGCCGAGGGCGAGCAGCAGGTAGGTGACGGCCGTCGCCCAGGGGTTGCGGCGGCGGGCCGTGCGGGGCCCGTCCGCGGTGTGCCCGGGGGTGCCGCTCGGGGCGGGGGTGGAGACGCTCATGTCAGTTGCCCCTCTCGGTGAGCTTGCGGGCCGCCAGCGAGATCACCAGGACGAAGCAGACCAGCACCACGCCGAGCGCGGCGGCGAAGTCCGGGTGTCCCTGCTCGATGCCCTTCTGGTACATCAGCAGCACGGGCGAGACGGAGGCGTGGTCGGGTCCACCGCCGCCGGTCAGCAGGTAGGGCTCGCTGAACAGGTTGGCGCCGGTGATGATCGCGTAGATGACGACGAGGGTGGTCGCCGGCCGTACCCCGGGCACGGTGACCGAGAAGAACTGCCGGATGCGGCCCGCCCCGTCGACCGCGGCGGCCTCGTACAGCTCCTTGCTGACGTTCTGCAGGGCGGCGAGGTACAGCATCACGAAAAAGCCGAGCTGCTTCCAGGTGACGAAAAACGCGATCATCGGCATCGCAAGGTGCGAGTTGACCAGCCACGAGGGGTCCGGCGCCAGCGAGCCGAGGGCGTGGTTGACGAATCCGTCCGTGCCGAACAGGAACTGCCAGACCGCGACCAGGGCGACACTCGCCGTGATGTACGGCAGGTAGTAGGCGGCGCGGAAGAAGCTACGGAAACGTATCTTCGCGTTGAGCGCGGAGGCCAGCACCAGCGAAAGGATCACCGTGAGGGGCACGTTGATCACGAGGAAGACCGCGATGTTCACGAAGGCGCGGCCCACCACCGGATCGGTGAACACGTCCCGGTAGTTCGCCAGCCCCACCCACGGGGCGTCGACGTGGGTGCCGGGGGCGGTGAAGTAGAAGCGGTGGACGGAGATCCACACCGTGTACACCAGTGGAACGGCGAACACGGCGAACACGAACAGCACGTACGGCGAGACGAACAGCATGCCGGTCAGGGAGCGGATCCGGCCGAGGCGGGCGGCCGCGCCCTTGCGGGAGGTGCGACCGCCGTCGGCGGTGGGGGTGAGGTGTGTCATGCCGGGTCCCCGTACTCGTCGAGCAGCTTGCCGATCCTGTCGGAGGCCTTGCGCAGCGCGGTGCCGGTGGACTCCTCGCCGAAGACGACGGACTTGGTCCACGCGTCACGGAAGGCCTGCCAGATGTCGATGGATCCCGGCACGTTGGGAACCTCGACGATGTGCTCGGCCTGCAGGGCGAACGGCTTGTAGAGCGGGTGCTTCGCGAAGAAGTCCGGGTAGCTCGCGAGCAGGTTCTCGCGCAGGGGCATCTGCCCGGTCTCGTCGAGGAATGCCTCGTCCTGCTGCCCGGAGGTGGC
This sequence comes from Streptomyces thermodiastaticus, assembly GCF_014656135.1. Classification (GTDB taxonomy): domain Bacteria; phylum Actinomycetota; class Actinomycetes; order Streptomycetales; family Streptomycetaceae; genus Streptomyces; species Streptomyces thermodiastaticus. The sequence goes on along the minus strand of NZ_BNBV01000017.1, from coordinate 61,437 downwards.
GAACTTCAGCAGGTCCCAGGCGGTGGCCCGGTTGCGGCAGGCGCTGAACATGGCCACCGACTTCTCGTCGCTGAAGGAGTAGGTGTCCTGCGGCGGCGTGCCGTGAGAGGTGGGCACCGGGACCACCCCGATGTCGACGCTGTCCTTGTAGGCGGCGACGGCCCACGGACCGACGGTGGCCATGGCGGCCTTCCCGTCGTTGAGCGCGTCACCCGGGTACGTCTCCTGCGGGGCGAGCTTCTCGGCGTACAGGGTGCGCCAGAACGCGGCGGCCTTGCGGCCGGCCGGCGAGTCGAACTGCGGCGTGCCGTTCTCGACGAGCTGCTTGCCGCCGCTCTCCGCGGCGAAGGCCGGGTAGAAGTCGAACCAGGACTGGAAGAACTCGCTGCTGGGCGCCGGCCAGATCGCGGCCTTGGCGGCGCCGCTGTGCACCAGGGTGCGGGCGGTCTCCAGGAACTGGTCGTAGGTCGCCAGCCGGGGGTGCTCCGGATCGAGCCCGGCCTGTTCGAAGATCTTCTTGTTGTAGAGGATCATCACCGGGTTGCTCTTCCACGGCAGCTGGTAGAACGTGCCGTCCGGGGAGCGGTACTGGTCGGTGAGGGCGCCGCCGCGCGCCGTGATGTAGGCGTCGCCGTCGGGGAAGTCGCTGAGCGGCACGAGGCCGTTCTGCTTCTGGAAGGTCGGCACCGACGCCGGTGAGGTGTTGAAGACCAGGCACGCGGTGCTGCCCGCGATGATCGAGGCGCTGATGGCCTCCTCGGAGGTCTTGCCCGCGGGGATCTGCTGGGCTGTGACGTGCTCGTCGGGGTGGCGTTCGTTCCAGGCGGCGATCATCTTCTTCCCCCAGGCCACCTCCTGGGCGTTGTTCGACAGCCACACCGTGATGGGACCGCGGCTCGATGCGGCGACCTCGGCATCCGGGGCCGCCCGGCCGCACGCCGTCGCGGCACCCGCGACGGCGAGGACCAGCAGTGTGTACGCCGTTCTCCTCAGCATGAAGATCTCCGTACTGTGCACACCCGGCCTCGTCGCCGGGCGGAACATCGGTGCCACGCCCTCGGGCGTGGTCCCCGTCCTCAGGGACGGGGCGCCGGGCCGATCGAGGCACGGGGGACGAACTCGGCCGGCGGCAGCACCACATGTGCCACCTCCTCACCGGCGAGGACCCCGTCCAGGGCCCGTGCCGCCGCCTGTCCCCAGGCCCGCGCATCGGCACGGGCGGAGGACAGCGGCGGATGGGTGTAGCGGGTGAGCGGCGTGTCGTCGTAGCCGATCACCGACAGGCGTTCCGGTACCGGAACACCGAGTTCTTGGGCCACGGACAGACCCGCCGTGGCGGCCAGGTCGTTGCCGTAGACGATCGCGGTGGGCGGCTCGGCCAGGCCCAGCAGTTCGCGGGTGGCCCGCGCACCGCCCTCTGCGGTGAACCCCCCCGGGAGCACGGGGCCCACCGGCAGTCCGAGGTCGCGCAGGGTTTCTTCCCAGGCCATGCGGCGCCGGTGTGCGTGGCGGAAGGTCCGGGGGCCTTCGACGTGTGCGATACGGCGGTGGCCGAGTTCGGCCAGGCGGCGTACCGCCGCGACGTAGGCGGGACGGTCGTCCAGGCTCACCGAGGTCAGCCCGTCGCCCCACTCGCTCTGGCCGACCACGACCGCCGGCAGCCCGAGCCGGCGCACCAGGCCCGGGCGGGGGTCGTCGTGGCGCAGGTCGGTCAGCAGCACTCCGTCCACCCGGCGGTCCGCGGCGAGCCGTTCGTAGACGGCCTGCTCCCGGTCCGGGGTGGTGACGTGCACCATGAGCCCGTCGCCCCGCTCGCCGAGGGCCGCCTCGACCCCCGCGATGAACGCCGGGAAGAACGGGTCGGCCCCGATGTCCTCCGGTTCACGGGTGAGCACCAGCCCGAAGGCTCCCGCCTTGCCCAGGGACAGGGCGCGGGCGGGACGGCTCGGCTTCCAGCCCAGTTCCGCGGCCGCGGCGAGGATGCGCTGCTTGGTCTCCTCGGCGATCCCCGGACGGTTGTTCAGCGCGAAGGAGACGGACGTGCGTGAGACACCTGCGAGCCGCGCGACATCGGCGATGGTGGGCTGCTTGCGGACCATGACGCAATTCCGTTCTCCGCGGGCCCGAGGAGGCCGCACGGCCGTTCAAACCGGTTTAGGCGACCGGATCGACGTCTACTGAACCGGTTCACCCGGAGGGCGTCAATGGCTGGATGCGTGTGCTCTGCGTCACAAGCGGAGACAGATGGTCCGCATACGGTCCCCTCCTCCGCTGCCGTGACACCTGCCGGAGCCCTTCCGCACGTCGCCCGAGCAGCCACCGCCGCACCCGCACCGCAGCGGGTGTGACCAGCCCGTTCGCCGATGCCCGCGCACCTGGTTCCGGATGCCGGCGGGTGGGTGCAGCACACCCACGCCCCGGCGTGCGACAGCGCCTAGCGTGGTGTGCGCGAGGCGGGACCGCGATGCCCGCACCGCGCCGGCGCCGTCCGCCCAGCTCCGCCCGACAACGCTCCTCCGCGTCCGAGAAAGCCGAGAAAGCTCCGCGACCATGATTCTTCCGTTCGACGAGGCCGGCCAGGGACAGCCGGTCGTCCTGCTGCACGCCCGGCCCACCGACCGCACCATGTGGCGGGCCCATCTCCCGCTGCTCGCCGCAGCCGGCGTCCGGGCCGTCGCACCGGACCTGCCGGGCCACGGCGACGCCGCCACACCCCGGCACGACGAGGCGGCCCCGTGGGCCGATGTCCCCCGGACATCTCGCCCCGCTGGAACGCCCCGAGGCCTTCTGCGCGCTGCTGCTGGATTTCATGCGCCGCCTTCCCGCCGAACAGTTTCCCAGCCACGCCTGAACCGGCTCCGCCCGGCCAGAGGAAGACCGGCCGTTCCGGGTGAAGAAAGCCGGGCGAAGAAAGATGGTGAAGAGTGCCGGATACAGAAAGCCGGACGAAGAGAGCTGGACGAGGAAGCCGGACGAAGAGAGCTGGAGAAGAACGCCGGATGAAGTAGGAAAGCACACAACGACGACGACTGTCTTCGTGGCCTACCCCTCGACCGGCGCGCCCTACCGCTTCGATCGTGACTACTACGTCTCCCGTCACCTCCCACTGTTCGCAGGACCGGGGAGCCGTACGGCCTTGAATCGATCACCGCACTGTTCCCGCCGGACGGCGGGACCACCGTGGCCGCCGCGGTGTGCGAGTTCCGTGACGAGGATTCCGCGAGAGCGTCGTTCGGCGCACCGGAGAGCGGGGGGGGTGATGCGTGACGTCGGCCGTTACTCCGACCTCTCCCCCGTCCAACTGCTCAATGCTCCCTTGGGGTCGGATTCCGGCGCACCGCACTCCTGAGCCGAGCTTCACCCCCTCGACGATCCGCACCCGTGAGCAGCCTCCTGCGGGTAGCTTGAGAAAAGGCCGCCGACGCCGACGGCCACCAGGGATTGCTCTGTCGTCGCCCTTGTGAACGGGATACGGATGCCGACCGAAAAGCCTGGAGAGGAAACCGACACCGCAGATCTTCCGGCACGGCTGCGGCACGTCTACTGGATCGGGGGTGGAAGCGGCGCGGGCAAGTCGACGGTCGCGCGCCGCCTGGCCGACCGTCACGGCTGGGGTCTGTATGCGACCGATGACGTGATGCACGAGCACGCACGGCGGACCACCCGCGAAGAGGCGCCGCTGCTGCACGAGTTCATGGCCATGGACATGGACGAGCGGTGGGTGAACCGGAGTCCCGAGGTCATGCTCGAAACCTTCCCCTGGTTCCACGGCGAGGCCTTCGGACTGATCGTCCAGGACCTTCTTCGCCTGCCGGCGAAGCCGTGCACCGTCGTCGAGGGATTCCGGCTGCTGCCCCGCCTCGTCGAGCCTCTGCTCGCCGCGCCCGAGCGTGCCGTCTGGCTGCTCCCCACACCCGCTTTCCGCCAGGCGGTCTTCGACCGTCGTTCGGCTTCAGGGGAAGGGTTCGTCCGGAAGACCAGCAACCCTTCACGGGCGGCCCGCAACCTCGCCGAACGCGACCGCATGTTCACCGAACGCGTCGAGAAGGAAGCCGGACGCCTCCGACTGCGCACCGTGCTGGTCGAGACGTCGATGACGGAGGACGACCTCGTCGAGCAGGTGAGCACGGCGTTCCGTCTGCGCCGGTACGGACGCCCGGCGACGTGACGTCCCGTGAGGGTCACAAGGGCCACACGGATGAGATAGAACGATCGGTTTGACACGAAGCGCGGAGGAGTCTCCAATGAGGAGTACCGATCGTTCTATCTCATGGAGCGGGGCGGCCCCGTAACGGGCTGCCCGACCGCTCCTGCCCGCTGACCGAACAGGACACCTCATGCGCATTCCTCTCTCGCGTCGTGTCGCACTCGTCGCCGGCGCCCTGACCCTTCTGGGAGCCGCCACCGCTCCGGCCGTGGCCACGGGGAAGACCGACCAGACCGCCTCCCCGAAGCCGACCGTCGTGCTCGTCCACGGGGCATGGGCGGATTCCTCCAGCTGGTCGTCGGTGATGGAGCGCCTGCGCACGGACGGCTATCCGGTCCGCGCCATCGCCAACCCGCTCCAGGGGCTCACCAGCGACACCGCCTACGTCTCCAGCTACCTGTCCAGCATCCACGGCCCGGTGGTGCTCGTGGGACACTCCTACGGCGGTGCCGTGATCACCAACACCGCGGCTTCCGACCCCGACGTCAAGGCGCTGGTCTAGGTCGCGGGCTTCATCCCCGCCAAGGGTGAGTCGGTGGGCGACCTGGCCGCGCAGTCCACGCCGCCCATCCCGCTCGTCTCCACCCAGGTTCCGGGCGGTACGGAGGTCTCCATCGACCCGGACCACTTCCGGGAGACCTTCGCCGGTGACGTCGACAAGACCACGGCCGCCGACATGGCGGCGGCGCAGCGGCCCGCCAACACCAAGGCGGTGTCCGACGCCAGCGTCGAGGAGGCCTACCGCACCATCCCGTCCTGGAGCCTGATCACCCGTCAGGATCACGCGATCGCTCCCGCGCTGCAGCTCTCGATGTCCAAGCGGGCCCACGCACACATCGAGGAGGTCGACTCCTCGCACGCCGTGATGGTCAGCCACCCCGGTGCGGTGACGAAGGTGATCGAGGACGCCGCCTGCGGCACGCGTTGACGAACCGGTCCGGCTCCGCCGCGGCGCGGGGCCGGACCGTGTCACACCCCGGGAGCCTGGGCGATGCGGTCCACGCTCCCGTCGTCGCGTCGGCGCGCGTGGGCGTGGCCGTATGGGGCAGCGGTGAGTTGCGTGGATGTACGGAGCGCGGTGAGTCGTACCACTCGCCGCACGCCGGCGGCCGAGTACGACGTGGCGACCGCGCACGCCGTCACGCCCCCGGCCCGCACGAACAGGCCGTTCCTCCCGCGACCGCGAAGGCACCTGGAGGAACGGCCTGTTGGCGCATCACATGGCCGGCCACTGGGGGCACTGGGACTCGCCGTCCGCCGGCACACCGGCGTCAGGGCGGCGCGGTGTGCCGACGGACGACAGCGAGACGCCCGCGACACCTCGGCGAGACACCCGCAAAACACCCGCTGCAGGCGGGCTCGGGCCCCGGCCGACTGGAGGCCCGCGCGGGGACACGGAGGCGACAGCATGCCGCGCCGGGGTGCTGACACCTCGGCGCGGCATGCTGTCGTCCGCGCGTTCGCTCGCCCGGCCGACTCCGGTCCCGGCGACGGATCCCGAACCGGACCCGTGGTCAGCCGTCGGCGGTCAGGGGCGGGTCAGCCGTTCTCGCGGGCGGCTTCCTCGATCAGACGGGTGACCGCTCCGGGGTGGCTGACCATGACGGCGTGCGAGGAATGGATCTCCTCGGCGTGCGCCTTGGCCGGCTTCGCGAAGCAGCGCTCCTTCTCCGGCTCGATGATCTGGTCCTTCGCGGCGGTCAGGTAGTAGCTCGGAATGTCGTGCCAGGCGGCGGCGGTGGTCGTACTCTGATTCGCACGGGCGTCGAGCGGCCGCTGCGTGACCGCCATCGCCGCGGCGGTCACCGGGTCGACGCAGGCGGCGAACCGCTTCGCGAACTGCTCCTGCTTGATGCAGGTGTCCACACTCTTGGTGCCGTCCGCGGCCACGGTCGTGACCTGGGCGCCCGGCAGCGGCGGCAGCGGGTGCTCGACGGGGATGTCGGACGGGCCGGACGCGGGCTCGCCCTTGTCGGGGACCAGTGCCGCCAGGTACACGAGTGCCTTGACGTCGGGGTTACCGGCCGCCGCCTCGGTGGCGACCGCTCCGCCGCAGGAGTGGCCCACCAGCACGATGGGGCCGTCGATGCTGCGCAGCACGTCCTTGGCGGCGGCCGCGTCGGTGGGCAGACCTCGCAGGGGGTTCGCCACCGCGCGCACCGGATAGCCGTCGTGCGTGAGCCGCTTGATCACTCCGTTCCAGCTGGAGGAGTCGGCGAGCGCTCCATGCACCAGCACCACGGTCGGCTTCTCCTGGTGCGTCTGCCCGACATGCGTCGTGACCGCGCCGGCGGACGGGTTCGGAGCAGCCGCGGCCGGAACGGCAACCGCGGCACCGGCTGCGACCAGCGCAGCCGCACCGACGGAGAGCAGGCCCTTCGATGGACGGGACATGGGGAACGACCTCCAGGTGTAATGAACGTCCTGTCTCGTGAACCCTCGGCCACGACTCGCGCACACCTCGCTCCCGCACTCGCATCCGGCAGACGACACCCACGACAGGAGTACCGAACGTTCTCCCTCGTACGGTAGCGTGTGAGGCGATGGGTGCGCCCGCCTTCATGCGGCACGTCACGCCGCGCGCGCCGGAAAGACACCCCGGGGTCTCGCCGCTCTAGCCGACTGCTCGTGGGTGGCCCCTTGCCGAGGAGATGCTCATGTCCGAGACCGCAAGAAGAGCGGACAGCAGGGAGATGATCGCTGTCCACGACATGTTCCGCCGCGAGTTCTCCGCCATGCCGGACCTCGCGGAGAACGTGACGCCGGGGGATGCGCACCACGCGACCATGGTTGCCGAACACGTCGGTTTCGTCGCCGGGCTGCTGCACGCTCACCACGCAGCCGAGGACGCGCTGCTGTGGCCGATACTGCGGGAACGAGCCGCCGGCGATGTCGCCCCGCTGCTCGGCACCATGCAGTCCCAGCACGACGAGATCGACAGGCGGTCGTCCCCCGCCTGCGCGGTCACGGCACGACCCGGTTTCTCCCGGTCGAGACGCTCCGCAACGGCCGGCAGGCGGCGCTCGCGCTCGGCATCGTCCGACAGCAGTCGCCCACGAGGTGGGTCCACAACTCCCGCACGCAGCAAACCAGTTGATGCTGCATGTCGCGTCGTGTACGTGGGCCCCCACCCGTGCGACGGTGGTTCCGTCGCGGCGGGTGAGGGCCCACGCGAGGTGTCGTCCCCGAGTCAGGGGCTTCGGAGGTTTCGGGGTGTGAGGTGGAGCGGGGCGTGGCGCGCGGCCTGCCGTCGGCGCCCTCCTCCGCCCCACCACGCCCCGCTCGGGCCGGCCGGGGACATGCGTCTCTCAGCCGGCTCGATCCGGATGCCGGATGCGGCCTACGGCAGCGGGCCCGTCGCGTAGTACGTCCGGCACACCGAGCCGTCGAAGTCGGTGGCCAGTTCGAGGACCTGCGTGCCGTCCTCCGACGGCAGGAGAGGCGAGCTGTAGTTCTGGCAGTAGTTCACGTCGGGGTTCGGCACGTTGACCGGTGCGTCGATCGCGGTCCACGGTCCCTCACCGTTGTTCGAGTTGGTGAGGATGGTGCGGCCGCTGCCGTCGGCGACCGAGCCGTCCCGGTTGAGCAGGCGCTGGCCGATCAGCAGGATGCGGCCGTTCGGCCCGCCGCCCGGCGCCCAGGCGATGGTGGGCGTGGCGCGGAAGTACCGTCCGTCGGCCGTCTCGGGCCGGATGCCGAGGTAGGTGGGGTCACCCCAGTTCCAGCCGTCGGGGGAGGTCCGGTAGTGCACGACGCACTGGTACTGCCCGCCCGGGTTGCAGATCTCGTAGGTCATGAAGTACGTGCCGTTCGGCAGCCGGCGCACCACCGGCATGCCGGGGCGGTCGGGCTGCCAGCTGCTGGCCACGACGTCGTGACGGTCCTGCCAGTGGATCCCGTCGTACGAGCGCACCGCGACGAGCTTCTGGCTGTGCGCGGGGTCCGTCTCGTCGGAGTATTGGCAGACCAGGGCGCCGTCGGCGGCCACGGAGAACTCCGGTTCCCACAGGCCACCGGTGTTTTCCGCGACGGCACACGACGACAGGTAGGACCAGGTGCGGCCCACGTCGTTGCTCCGCCAGATGCGCAGCGCCATGCGGCGGTCCTGCTCGTCCTGGCCCGCGGAGGAGGCCCACAGCAGGGTGCCCGCCGGCATGTCGCCGACCTGGCGGGGCAGCTCGAACAGGGTGGTGCAGCACAGCCCCTGGCCGGCCGCGGACTCGGGGTCGGCGATGGTGCCGACCCGGTGGAAGGTCGCTCCGCCGTCGGTGCTCTCGTGGATCGCACCGATGCCGTTGTTGCCGTCGAAGGTGACGACGCTGGCCAGGATGCGCCCGTTGGAATCCCCGTTGTGCGCAAGGCGGATGACCCGTGGGTACAGGGCCGTTCCGTCCTGCAACGGTGTGCCGGTGGCCGCGGCGGCGGTGGTGCTGGAGGCCGCCGTTTCAGTGATCAAGGGGGATGTCGCGGCTGGGGTGGTCGCAAGCAGTCCCAGGGCGCCGCTCAGTGCGAGCACGAGAAGCGGACGCCGTCTCAGGGCATGCCGAACTCGCCGGATCACCATAGGTGTTCCTTCCGATTGGTGGGACGCGCGCAAGGCTAGAGCCGAATGCACATCGATGTAAACGCGTCTTGCTCCAGTACCCCGCGATGCGTCGAATGTGCGTGATCTGCGGTTTGCGAGAAGCGGGGTTCCGTCCGCTGCGGTCGCCTGCGAAGACAGGCAGTGGGGTACCGAACGTTCTATCTCATCCTCTGGTGACCTGACTGACTGAGGCCCACTTCGCGTCCCGGTCGCGGCCTCGCAGCACCCCCCCCTGTCCGTCACCATCAACCGCACCACCGGGCGCGCCGGAGGCCGCGGGAAGTCCGACTGCTCCGGGTGTCGCCGAGCAACGCACCGCTGCAGATGCGACGAGGAACGTGTGCCGGCCGGTCACGACGCCCGCCCCTGTCGCGCGCCTGCTTCTGCCACCGACCGTGCAGTTCACGGGCGGTCGTCGAGGCACCTGTCCCCTGACCTTTCGTCACCACCGAGACACCTGTCACCACGAAGACAAAGGAAACGTCGTCCATGACCACCACACCCAGTGCCGGTGCGGCATCGCCCACCGTGCCGGCAGAGGGGACGGCCCCCACCGCGATGACCCATGCCCAGGTCATGCGTGCCCTGTCGGGGCTGCTGCTCGGGTTCTTCTGCGCCGTCCTGTCCTCGACCGTCGTCACCAACGCGCTGCCACGGATCATCGGCGAACTCGGCGGCGGCCAGAGCGCCTACACCTGGGTCGTCACCTCGGCGCTCCTCACGGTGACCGCCTCGACACCCCTGTGGGGCAAACTCGCCGACCAGTTCAGCAAGAAGCTCCTGGTCCAGGCGGCACTGGTGATCTTCGTCGCCGGTTCTCTGCTGGCCGGTCTCGCGCAGAACCCCGCCACGCTGATCACCGCACGGGTCGTGCAGGGACTCGGCGGCGGCGGACTGTCCGCGCTGGGACAGATCGTGCTCGCCGCGATGATCTCCCCGCGTGAACGCGGCCGTTACTCCGGCTACCTGGGCGCCACGTTCGCGGTCGCCACGGTCGGCGGCCCCCTGCTCGGCGGTGTCATCACCGACACCAGCTGGCTCGGCTGGCGCTGGTGCCTGTTCGTGGGCATCCCCTTCGCCGTCGTCGCGCTGGTCGTGCTGCAGCGCACGCTGAACCTGCCGCCGGCCAAGCGTCAGGTGAAGGTCGACTGGGCCGGTGCCTTCTTCGTCACCGCCGCCGTGTGCACGCTGCTGATCTGGGTCACCTTCGCCGGCGACAAGTACGCCTGGCTGTCCTGGCAGACCGGCACGCTGATCGGCGTCGCCGTCGTCCTGACGCTGGCCTTCCTCTTCGCCGAGACGAAGGCCGACGAACCGGTCATCCCGCTGCGGCTGTTCCGCAATCCCACCATCACCCTGGCGTCCGCCGCCTCCCTCTTCGTGGGCACCGCCCTGTTCGCCGGGACCGTGTTCTTCAGCCAGTACTTCCAGGTGGCGCGCGGCGCGTCCCCCACCAGGTCGGGCATCCTGACGATTCCGCTGATCATCGGCCTGTTCGTGTCCTCCACGGTCTCCGGCCGCATCATCACCCGCACCGGCAAGTGGAAGGGCTGGCTGGTGACCGGCGCCGCGCTGATGGCCGCAGGGCTGGGCCTGCTCGGCACGCTCCGCCACGACACCCCGTATGCACTCATCGCCGCCTTCATGGCACTGGTGGGACTCGGTGTCGGCATGACCCTGCAGAACCTCGTGCTGTGCACGCAGAACCAGGTCTCTCCCGACGACCTCGGGGCCGCGTCCTCCACCGTGACCTTCTTCCGCTCGCTCGGCGGCGCGGTGGGCGTCTCGGTCCTCGGCTCGGTCCTCACCGGCCGCATCAGCCATCACGCCCGTGCGACGATCGCCCAGCTCACCCCCGAGGACCAGGTCACCGCCGCCAAGGCGTCCGGTGGCCGGCTGCCCGACGTCGCGACTCTGCCGGCCGGTGTGCGCACCTGGCTCGAGGGCGCCTACGGCCACGGCTTCGGCGACATCTTCCTGTACGCCGCCCCGCTCGCCCTGGTCGCCTTCCTGATCACCTTGTTCATCAAGGAAGTCCCGCTGCGCTCCACCAGCGGCCTGGCCCAGGCCGCGGAGGCGGACCCGGCGTCCTGACGGCACCGCCCGCCCGGCCGTGGAACCCGTTGCCGGACCGGTGCGCCGGGCAGGCGGAGAACGGTCTGTCTTGACAGCTGCGAACGGAGCTTGCCAGGATGCTCACGGCAGAACGGTCGTTCCACCACGAGTGGTGTCCGTCCGAGGACATGTGCGCCGGCACCGGCGGCGAGACCACCGTCGCACCATCGGTGCACAGCACTGCGGTCCGCAGCGCGTCGTGGCGCTCCCCTTCCCCGCACGGACGCCTGGCCTGCTGCCACACGTATGTGACGACCGTCAGGACAACGGGGATCGCCGAGCGAGGACGCCGCTCGCACCACCGGGTGCCGCGTTTCCTCACGCAACCACGGCGTCGCGGGGCTTCCCGAGCGGATCTCCCCGAGGGCCGCCCCGAGGCGAGAGCTCAGCAGCCCGCGCTCCTTGTTCCCTCAGCGTTTCCTCAGCAGAGAAAGAGGCCCCATGTCCCCCACCGCCCCACAGCGACTTTCCCGCCTCACCGACACCCTGCGACGGACCATGCGGGCGGAACGGGTGGTCACCACCGGACCGGACTACGACGCCGGCCGGACCATCTGGAACGGCGCCGTGTCCGCCCGGCCCGGTGTCGTCGTCCGATGCGCCGGCCCGGCCGACGTCCAGGCCGCCGTACGGGCCGCGCGTACGCACGACGTGCCGTTGACGGTCCGTGCGGGCGGCCACGACTGGGCCGGGAGGGCGCTGAGCGACGGCGGGCTGACCATCGATCTGTCCGGCATGCGCCAGGTGACGGTCGACCCCGTGGCCCAGATCGCCGAGGTGTCCGGGGGCGCCACCGCCGCCGATGTGGTGGCCGGCGCCCAGCTCCACGGTCTGACGGCGGCGACGGGTTCGGCGGGTTCCGTGGGCATGGCGGGCCTGACCCTGGGCAGGGGATACGGACCGCTCAGCGGCCGCTTCAAACTCGCCGTGGACAACCTGCTGTCCGCCGACGTGGTCCTCGCCGACGGGTCGGTCGTCACCACCGACCACGAACGGGAACCGGAGCTGTTCTGGGCCCTGCGCGGTGCCGGCGGGAACTTCGGGGTGGTCACCTCGATGCGGGTGCGCCTGCACCGGGTGCCCGCGCTGCTGTCCGGGCTGCTGCTGTTCCCGTGGGAGCAGGCGCAGACCGTGCTGACCGGGCTGGCGGACCTCCTGGACGAGAGTCCGGACGAGCTGACCGTCCAGTACGGTGTCCTGCCCGGCCCCGACGGCACACCCGCGGTGTTCCTCTCTCCCACCTGGAGCGGCGACGACCGCGCGGCGGGAGAACGCGCGCTGGCACGCCTCGGCACTCTCGGTGCCCCTGCCGTTTCCCAGGTGGGTCCCACCACCACCTCCGACATGCTGGCCGGCATCGACGCGCTCTTCCCCTTCGGACGGCACGTCGAGATCCGCACGCGCTCCGTGCCGTCGCTGACGCCGGGTGTGCGCACGGCGCTCGGCCTCGCGGGTGACGCGCTGACCTCGCCCTACTCGGCGGTCTCGGTGCACAGCCTGCACGGTGCCGCGGCGCGCGTGCCCGCCACGGACACGGCGTTCGCCCACCGCGTCCCGCACCTGATGACCGAGATCATCGCCCTGTGGGACCCGGACGACACCCGCGCCGCAGACCATCGCGCCTGGGCCGACACGGTGGCCCAGGCCCTGGACGCCGAGGCTCTGCCGGGCGGGTACGCCAACCTGCTGGGACCGGACGAGACCGCCCGGATCGCGCACGCCTACGGGCCCAACACCGCGCGGCTGCTCGAAGTCAAACGCCGCTTCGACCCTGACCACGTCTTCCAGGCCATCCCCCTGCCGCCCGCCTCCTGAGAAGCCGGGCGACCATCCACCAGAGAACGAAACGAGGACGATCCTTGACTCTCCGACACCGGACGACCCGCTGCGCGGCGACCCTCGGCCTGCTGCTGGCCACCTCGGCGCTGACGGTTCCTCAGGCCATGGCCGCGGACACGCAGGTGCCCACCGGATCCGTGACCGGTACGACGGTCGAGCCGCTCGGCAAGCTCGGCCCGCTCGCGAGCCTCATCATCGAGCGCCTCCAGGTGAGCGACGACGTGGCGGCGTCCAAGTTCGGCACCGACTCACCCATCGAGGACCCGGCCCGCGAGCAGCAGGTGCTGGACTCGGTCCGTGAGCAGGCCGAGGCCGCCGGGATCGACGCGGACGCGGCCGTGGCGTTCTTCCGGGACCAGATCACGGCGAGCAAGATCGTGCAGCAGGGGCTGTTCGACCGCTGGACCGCTCACCCCGAGCAGGCCCCGACGACGCGCCCCGATCTCGGCGAGATCCGCACCAGGCTCGACCAGCTGACCACGGCTCTGCTCGCCGAGCTCAAGAACACGGAGCACGTGCGCGACGAGCCCGTCGCCTGTCGGGTGCAGCTCGCGCTCGCCGGTGTGTCCGGCGCGGTGGTGGAACACCTGGACGCTCTCCACCGGCAGGCCTTCCGGGCGGCGACCGGCTCCGTGTGCCGCTCCGCCGAACCGGCCGGCCGGTAACGACGGAGGCGGAAGCAGCGCCGCACGGCACTGCAGGGGCCGTTGAGGGAGGTCGATCCCGCGGCGCGCGTGCCGTCGGCCTGCATGCGGCGCGAGGGCCGCCATCGGGGCGCACTACCGGTGGCAGCCCTCGCGCAGATCCCGAAGTGCCTTGTCCTGAAGTGCTCTTCAAGGCTCTATGAGGCACCCCGTCTCGCACGAATGAGCAGCGACCGGCGACCACCACCCCTGAAGGAGAACGTTCGGTCTTGACAGTGCCGACGGGGTGGCGCACGATGATGCGAGACAGAACGGTTGGTCGCACGGAGGGTCCCGCGCTCACCACCCCCCCACGGCCAGGTCCAGGCATGCAGCGAGGAGCGCCGTCACCGCCTCCGTATGACTGGTTCCGGCACCGAGGCGGCAGTCCCCACCGAGGTGCCGTCGTCCATCGACAGGCACTGACCCCCCACGACGGCGCCGCTCGGAGGGTCGTGGGAGGCACCGTGTTCGTGGCGATGGCCCACGCGTTCAAGACGCCCGACCTGCGCAGGAAACTGCTCTTCACGCTCGGCGTCATCGTGGTGTACCGGATCGGCACCCACATCCCGCTCCCCGGCGTGAGCTACCGGGCGATCCAGGAGTGTGTCGACCAGTCCTCCGGCAGCCAGGGGTTGTTCGGGCTGGTCAACCTCTTCAGCGGAGGCGCCCTGCTGCAGGTCACCGTGTTCGCGCTCGGCATCCTCCCCTACATCACCGCGAGCATCATCCTGCAGCTGCTGACCGTGGTGGTGCCGCGTCTGGAAGCGCTCAAGCACGAGGGGCAGTCGGGCACGACGACGATCACCCAGTACACCCGGTATCTGACCGTGGGACTCGCCGTCCTCCAGGGCACCGGCCTGGTGGCCACCGCCCGCAGCGGCGCCCTCTTCACCGGCTGCACCGTCGCCTCGAGCATCGTTCCGGACAAGTCGGTCCTGACCACCGCGACGATGGTCGTCACCATGACCGCCGGCACCTGCCTGGTGATGTGGCTCGGCGAACTGATCACCGACCGCGGCATCGGCAACGGCATGTCGATCCTGATGTTCGTCTCGATCGCCGCCACGGTTCCGTCCGCCCTGTGGGCGATCAAGAAGCAGGGGCACCTCGCCCGCGGGTGGATCGAGTTCGGCGGTGTGCTGCTCGTCGCCCTGGCCATCGTCGGCCTCGTGGTGTTCATGGAGCAGGCCCAGCGCCGCATTCCGGTGCAGTACGCCAAGCGCATGGCGGGCCGCCGCTCCTACGGCGGCACGTCCACCTACATTCCGCTGAAGCTGAATCAGGCGGGCGTGATCCCCGTCATCTTCGCCTCGTCGCTGCTGGCCATTCCGACGCTGATCGCGCAGTTCTCCGACACCGACGCGGGCTGGACGACGTGGATCGGCCAGAATTTCACCCGAAGCGACCACCCGGTCTACATCGCCGCCTACTCCGTGCTGATCGTGTTCTTCGCGTTCTTCTACGTGTCGATCACCGTCAACGCGGACGACATCGCGGAGAACATGAGACAGTTCGGGGGCTTCATCCCGGGCATCCGCGCCGGGCGGCCGACCGCCGAGTATCTGCGTTACGTGCTCAACCGCATCACCTGGCCCGGCGCGCTGTACCTGGGGCTGATCGCGCTCTTCCCCACCATCGTGCTGGCCGTGACCGGAGCCGGCCAGAACATCCCGTTCGGCGGGACCAGCATCCTCATCATCGTCGGTGTGGGCCTGGAGACCGTGCGGCAGATCGAGAGCCAGCTGCAGCAGCGGCACTACGAAGGTTTCCTGCGCTGAGAGGCACCCCGCGCCCTCAGGTTCGCCACCGCGATGTGGGCCGCCGTGTCCCGGTCGGCGTAGAACTCCTGCGCATACGGGTCGAGGAAGATCATCCGCAGCAGGTTGTCAAGATCCGTCCGGTGCCTTCCGGCGTGGATGCGGTGCACCCACCCGCGTACCCGCGCGCCCGGCGCCCCATGCCGCATCCGGTCAGGCGGACGTCCGGTGCCCGGCGTGCAGCGGGAAGAAACGGGCGACGGTCTCGACGGTGTCGAAGGTCATGTCGGCGCGGCCCATGAAGAACGGTGCCTTCCGGGTCCGGGGAATCGTGTGGCAACCGCCGTCGACGGTGTACAGGCAGCGATCCGGGGCCGGCCGCCCTGTGACCGGGCGCCGCCGGTGCCCGGGCCGGCGCCGGGGCCAGGCGCGGTGTGCCCCGGTGCGGCCCGGGGTCCGCGGCGGCCGGGGGCTGTCGCGGGCGGCGGACAGCACACAGGAGGCGCTCGAAGGAGAGCGCCTCCTGTGCGTTGCGATGCCGCGGGTCAGATCAGACGGTCGGGGTCCACCGCTGGGCGTCCGCGCCGTTGCAGTCCCAGATCTGCAGCTGCGTGCCGTCCTGGGTGGTGCTCGCCGGGTCGTCCAGGCAGCGGCCGGACTGCGGGTTCACGAGCGAGCCGTTGGGGCCCGGCACCCACAGCTGCGCGCCGCCGCCGTTGCACGGCCAGAGCTGGACCTTGGACCCGTTGGCGGTGCCGTTGGCGGTCACGTCGAGGCACTTGCCGAAGGCCCGCAGCGTGCCGCCCGCGTCCGGAACGTACGTCCACCGCTGGGCGTCCGTGCCGTTGCAGGTCCACAGCTGCACGATCGTGCCGTCGGCGGTTCCGGAGTTCCTTACATCGATGCACTTGCCCTCGATGGCCGAACGGAAGGTCGCCGTCCGGGTCTCACCGGCAGCCGCGAGAGCGGACTCCACCAGGTCGGCCGCCGCTCTCATCCCCGCCTCGTTGGGGTGGTAGGTGGCACGGCCCGCCGGCGGGCGGTACGACTCCACCCAGGGGCTGGCGGAGCACGCGTCGTGGCCGCGGCTGGCGCCGGCCAGGTCGACCAGCGTCGCACCCGTGGAGGACGCCGCGGCCGCGGTGGCGCCGGCCAGGCGCGAGGCGATGCTGCGCTCGTACGAGGCCTGCTCGTCGGTCAGCGGCACGTTCGGGCACACCCCGGCGTCCGGCAGGATGGTGAAGTAGCTGACCAGGTAGACGTGCGCCTGCGGCGCCCGCTGGTGCACGGCGTTGACGACGTTCGCGATGCGGCCCTGCAGTTCCGTGAAGGCCTGCTCGATCTTGTTGCGGTCCACCGAGCCGCAGTTGGTGCCGCCGCTGGTCTGGCAGGAGTAGACGTTGATGCTGCCCAGGTAGTTGACGTCGTTGCCGCCGATGGTGACGGTGACCGTGCGGGTGTCCGGGCCCACGGCCTCCACCTGCGGCGGCAGGCCCGCCTGGCTGGTCGTCAGCACGTTGGCGGTGGTGGCGCCGCTGCACGTGACGTCCGTCAGATTGGCCCCGAGGTCACGGGCGACGATGCTCGGGTAGTTGTTGACCGACCGCGAGCACGCCGAGGCGCCGGGGCTGGTCTGCACCGGCGGGATGCCCGGGCCTGCCGCGAAGGAGCTGCCCATCGCGACGTAGTTGAGCCCACCGCCGGCGGCCTGCACACGGGGCTGAGCCTGCTTCTGCGCCGGTTCTGCCGCCGCGGCGTTCGCCGCCGTGCCGGCGGCGGCCGCGACGAACGCCACGGCTACGGCACACGCCGCGCGGACGGCCAGCCGCGCGCGTGGGCGCTTCGTGGAGTTCGGAGTTGTCACGGATTCTTCCTTCCCAGGGGCCGGGAGCACGGCAGTGCCTCGTGCTCGCATCCGGCCAAGCAACACTGGTTGGTCTGGACCTTAGCGGGTGTGCGGACCACGGCCAAGCCCGCAGGAACACCTTCCACAAATGCCTTACGGCACTCAAGTGTTGTTGCCCCGGCAACCTTTGATCCGCAGCAAATGGCTTGAAAACAAAGGACAGTTGACGGATCCGGCCCCGGTTGCTTCGCAGATGCGACCGTATGCGAGGGCGGCAGGACCGTCGGTGTGCGCGGCGATCGGGCGACGCGTCGGCACGGCGGAGTGCGTCGTCCGGCAGGCGAACACGTGCCCGCTCGTGCCGGTCACATGTCCCACCTGCGCCGGGGCGACGACGACCGGCACATGTCGTGCGGCGCCCGCCGCGGCCGGTGCCCGCCACGGCGGTGCCGTCCCGCCGGCGGTGCGGCGCACGAACCGCCTGTTTCGGGCATCGTTGTGGTGTGCACATGCACAGGACGGGTGCGGGTGTGCCGTGCGAGAGAAGGGGTGGTCATGGAGCGGACGACATGCTGTGTGGTGGGTGGCGGGCCGGCCGGGATGGTGCTCGGGCTGCTGCTCGCCCGGGCCGGCGTCGAGGTGACGGTGCTGGAGAAGCACGGTGACTTCCTGCGCGACTTCCGGGGCGACACCGTGCACCCCTCCACGCTGGCGCTGCTGGACGACCTGGGCCTGGCGGAGCGGTTCGCACGCCTGCCGCAGCGCCGGGTCACCTCCGTGCAGCTCCCGCTCGGACCGGACGGGTCCCTGGTCACCGTCTCCGATCTCGGCACGCTGCCCGGGCCGTACAACTACGTGGCGATGGTGCCGCAGTGGGATCTGCTGGATCTGCTGGCCGACGAGGCATGCCGGGAGTCCGCCTTCTCCTTGCGGATGAACACCGAGGCGACGTCGTTCGTGATCGAGCACGGTCGGGTCACCGGGGTGCGCTACCGCACCTCGGACGGGCGCACCGGCGAGCTGCGGGCCACGCTCACGGTGGCCTGCGACGGCCGGGGCTCCCTGGCCCGGTCCCGGCCCGAGCTGGGGCTGCGGGAGTTCGCCTGCCCCATGGACGCCTGGTGGTTCCGGCTGCCCCGGCGGGAGAGCGACCCGCAGGGGCTGGTGGGAGGTGCCGGCGACGGACTCCTCGCGGCCCTGATCGACCGCGGGGAGTACTGGCAGTGCGCCGCGCTGATCCCCAAGGGCACGGACGCCGAGCGCCGCGCCGCCGGCCTCGACCGGTTCCGGGGCCGATTCGCGTCCGCCGTCCCCTGGCTGGCGGACCGGGTGGACACGCTGCGGTCCTGGGACGAGGTGAGGATGCTGGACGTACGGCTGGACCGGCTGCGGCGCTGGCACCGCCCGGGGCTGCTGTGCATCGGGGACGCGGCGCACGCGATGTCACCGGTGTTCGGCATCGGCATCAACCTTGCCGTCCAGGACGCGGTGGCGGCCGCCCGGTATCTCGTCGAGCCGCTGCGCGGGGGACGTGTCGGGCTGGGCGACGTGCGGGCCGTCCAGCTGCGGCGGTGGCCGACGGCGGCGGGGGCGCAGGCGCTGCAGCGGATCGCGCACGCCCGGCTCATCGGGCCCGTGCTGGCCGGCCGGACGCCGCTCGGCGGGCCTCGGCGGGTGCAGCGGATGAGCGAGCTGCTGACCAGCGCGCCCTGGCTCGCACGTGTACCGGCCCGCTTCATCGGCTACGGTGCGCTGCGTGAGCACCCGCCGGAGCGCTCGTTGCGCTGAGGGCCGAGGGCGACCGTTCGGCGAGCGGCATCCCGTCGCCCCCGCGGGACACCTCCGCCGGCTGTGATCGCCGGCCCCGAAGCCGGCGGCAGCCCGGGCCCGGCCCTCCCACCGGGCGGCGGGCCCCGGGTCAGCCCGTCCCGGCGCCGGGGCCGCCGGGACGGGCGTACGCAGGTGGTTTCAGTGTGTGACGAGGACGGTCAGCCTGCGCGGCCCGTGGACGCCCTGGACACGGATCATCTCAATGTCCGCGGTGGCCGAGGGGCCGCTGATCCAGGTGATGGGCCGCCGCGGGTCGAGCCTGCCGATCACCTCGGGCAGGGCGGAGCCGATCTGCTCCTCGCGCACGACGCACACGTGGACGTCCGGGACCAGGCTGAGGGCGCGGCGCCCCTGTCCGGGGCCGGCGTCCAGCACGATCGTGCCGGAGTCGGCGACGGCCGCCGCGCAGGCGCTGACCA
Organism: Streptomyces thermodiastaticus; assembly: GCF_014656135.1. Classification (GTDB taxonomy): domain Bacteria; phylum Actinomycetota; class Actinomycetes; order Streptomycetales; family Streptomycetaceae; genus Streptomyces; species Streptomyces thermodiastaticus. The sequence continues at coordinate 42,153 of NZ_BNBV01000017.1, read as the reverse complement.
CGGCGTCGGTCGCGTCGAGCTGCGCCGTGGACAGCGCGGGCACGTCACGGCGCACCTGTCCCTTCCATGCGGCCGTCCACGCCGGGTCGAGACCGTCGGGGACGACCGCTGTGCGTGCGGCCCGTTCGTCGAGGGCCGCGGCCACCGCGGTGGGCAGGTCCGCCTCCGGCACCCGGCGCACCGTCGCCCCGTACTCCGTCACGCGGGTGACGAACAGCTCGACGGTGGCCTCGCGGTCGCCTGGGGTGATGCCGGGGGCGCCGCGCAGGTAGGCGCGGGGCACCTCGACGGGGTCGTCGGGCAGGTCGGCGACGGCCGCGCGGATGCGGCCCAGGATGGCCTCGCGGGCGCTCACCGGGTACCTCCTTCGGTCCGCTTCCACCAGGTGCGGAAGGACTGCGCGGGGATCTCGGGGATGGTCCTGCTGTCGGTCCAGCCGTGCAGCGGGCCGGGCAGGTTCATGTCCGTGGGCAGCACCGCCCCGGCCCGGCCGGCCGACTTCACGGCGGCGTTCCACAGCGGGTTGTGCCGCATGACGCCCGCCACGGCCTTCAGGGCAGCCTTCTCGGCGGGGTGCTTGACCTCGGCGTCGCCCTCGGCCACGTCCGACCGCAGCTTGAGCAGGACGTCGGTGAAGCGGATGCAGACCGGGCACACCTCGTTGCAGGCGCCGCAGAGGGTGGAGGCGTAGGGCAGGGACGCGGTCTGGGTGTCGTCGGGCCCCTTGAGCAGGGGGTTGAGGATGGCGCCGATGGGGCCGGGGTAGACCGAGCCGTAGGCGTGGCCTCCGGTGCGCTCGTAGACGGGGCAGATGTTCATGCAGGCTCCGCAGCGGATGCAGCGCAGTGCCTGCCGGCCCACCGGGTCGGCCAGGGCGCGGGTGCGGCCGTTGTCGACCAGGACCAGGTGGAAGGTGCGCGGCCCGTCGCCGTCCGTGGTCCCGGTCCAGCTGGAGGTGTAGGGCGCCATCCGCTCACCGGTGGCGTTGCGGGCCAGCAGCTGCAGGAAGATCTCCAGGTCGCGCCAGGTGGGCAGGACCTTCTCGATGCCGACCACCGAGATCAGGGTCTCGGGCAGGGTCAGGCACATGCGCCCGTTGCCCTCCGACTCCACGATCACCAGGGTTCCGGTCTCGGCGATCATGAAGTTGGCCCCGGAGACGGCGACCTTCGCTCTCAGGAACTTGTCCCGCATGTGCAGGCGTGCCGCCTCGGCCAGTTCCTCGGGGTCGTCGCCGAGGTCGTCGGGTGCCGGCCGGCCGTGCCTGCCCATCTCCCGCCGGAAGATGTCGCGGATCTCCGTGCGGTTGCGGTGCAGGGCCGGGACCACGACGTGGGAGGGCAGGTCGTCGCCGAGCTGCACGATGGCGGCGGCCAGGTCCGTCTCACGGGCGCTGATGCCGGCCTGCTCCAGTGCAGCGTCGAGGCCGATCTCCTCGGTCAGCATGGACTTGACCTTGACGATCTCCGTCTCTCCGGTCTCCTGGACCAGGCCGGTGACGATCCGGTTGGCCTCCTCGGCGTCCTGCGCCCAGTGCACGACACCGCCGGCCTCGCGGACCTTCGTCTCCAGCTGTTCGAGGTAGGTGTCGAGGTGGCGCAGGACCTCGTCCTTCACCGCGGCCGCGCTGTCGCGCAGGTCCTGCCAGTCGGGGCGTTCCGCCGCCAGCGCCCCCCGCTTGGCGCGGATCGTGTGGGTGGCCCGGCGCACGTTGGCGCGCAACTGCTCGTCCTTGGTGGCGCGTTCGGCCGCCGTGGGGAACGCCGGCCAGTCGAGGAACACCTTGCTCATCGCACCCTCTCCCCTTCCGTGACCGGCACGCCGTCCAGCGGACCGTCCTTCTCGGTCCTGGCCAGGATCTCCACCAGGTGCATCGTGCGTACCGGGTGGCCGTCCTTGGCGAGGCGGCCGCCGATGTTCATCAGACACGAGTTGTCCACCGCCGCCAGGACGTGCGCCCCGGTCTCCCGCACGTGCCGGGCCTTGTCGCCGTTCATGGCCCCGGAGACGGCCCCGTTCTTCACCGAGAAGGTGCCGCCGAAGCCGCAGCACTCCTCCTGCGCGGGCAGCTCGACGAAGTCGATCCCGCGCACCGCCCGCAGCAGCCGGTAGGGCCGGTCGCCGAGCGCCGAGGCACGCAGGCTGTGGCAGGTGGGGTGGTAGGTGACGCGGTGCGGGAAGTACGCGCCGACCTCCTCCACGCCGAGCGTGTCGGTCAGAAAGCTCGTCAGTTCGTGCACCCGCGGCGCGATCCGGCGGACGTCGCGCAGCAGGCCGTCGTCCCCGACGGACTCGGCGGCGATCGCGTACGCCTCCGCGGGCATCCCGCCGCACGAGGCGGAGGGGACGATGATCCGGTCGTAGTCGCCGAAGACCTCGACGAAGTGGCGGGCCAGCTTCGCGGTCTCGGCCCGGTAGCCGGTGTTGTAGTGCATCTGGCCGCAACAGCTCTGCGCGGCGGGGAACTCGACCTCGACGCCGAGCCGCCGCAGCAGCTCGACCGCGGCCTGCCCCGTTCGCGGGAACAGAGTGTCGTTGAGGCATGTGACGAACAGCGCGGTGCGCATGGCCTCGCCCTTTCTCGCTGACGGTCGCCGGCGGACTGCGGACACGCCCCCAGCGGCGATGGGGACGCCACCGACGATATGCATACGACCATAGACGTCAACTTGTATGCAAGCAAGTGCACCAGCTGGCGGACATCCTGTGCGGCATGCGGCACAATGCCTGCATGACCATCCAGCCCAAGGCCGCGGACCGCGCCTACGCGCACATCCGGGACAGCCTGCTCGACGGCGTGTACACCAGCGGGGACCTGCTCTCGGAGGGCACCGTCGCGGCCGATCTCGGGATCTCCCGCACCCCCGTGCGGGAGGCGTTCCAGCGTCTGCAGAACGAGGGCTTCCTGCGGGTGTACCCCAAGCGCGGGGCGGTCGTCGTCCCGGTGGGTCCCGAGGACGCCCACGGGGTGCTGCAGGCACGCCTGCTGCTGGAGCTGTTCGCCCTGGACGCGCTGGCCGCCCGGGGCGCGGAGGCGGTGCGCGAGACCGGGGAGGCACTGCTGAGGGACTGCGAGCAGGAGCAGCAGGGCACCACACCGGCCGGCGCGCGGGAGCTGGGCCGCACCTTCCACTGCCGGCTGGTCGGCTCCGCCGGCAATCAGGTCGTCGCCGGTCTGTACGAGACGCTGTGGAACCAGCAGGAGCGGATCTCCGCCGCGGCCACTGCCGGTCCCGCGCACGCCGCCGAGGACGTGGCGGAACACGCCGCGATCGCCACGGCCCTGCACGAACAGCGTCCGGCCGAGGCCCGGCGGCTGCTCGCCGACCACCTCGCGGCGGTGCTCCACCGCTCGGGGTTCAGCGGGCGGCCCGGCCTGCCGCCGGAGGCGGGCACGTCGGCCTCCGCATAGCCGAGGGGCCTGTGCCGCCCGTCCTGCCCGAGGGGACGCCGGGTGACCGTGACCCGCCTTGCCCGAGGAGATGCCGGGTCACCGCGACACCGCGGTACGCGATGGCGGTGTGCCGGCGCTTCCCCACCCCTGCCTCCCTGCCCCGCTGTGCCGCGGAGGCGGGCGACCCGCGGTCCGGCCGACCGTGGAACCGGTCGCGCGCGCCCCTGCGTTGCGCGTCGCCGGCGTCGGGCAGCCTGGACGCAGAGGGCGGTCCCAGCCCAGGGCGCTGCGTGCGGGGACCGCCCTGACCCTGCGTCCTGTCACCGCAGGCACTTCGACAGTAAGGCCCGGCCGCGCGGCGCGCGCGTTCGAAGCGTCGGACGGGTGAGGGAGCCGCTTCGCGCAGGTCGGCCGGCGGGCGACGCCTCGTCAGGGCGGACAGGGGCGACCACCCGTCGGGGCGCACGGTCCCGCTCCGGCCTGGATGCGGACCTGTTCGGCTTCGGTACGGCGCCGGCGCGGCGGCCCCGGCTCTGCAGGACCACGGCGAACCTGGCCTGAGCGCCCGTGATGGCGGTGCACCGGGTTGATCCGTCGCTCCACACCGGCATCGCCGGGCGGCGGACCCGTACGTGAGCCGTCCCCTGCGGTCACGGGTCAGCAGGGGAAAGTGCCGCTGTACAGGGCGTGTCCGTCGGAGGAGCTCGCGGAGCCGAAGCCGTAGATGCCGTCGTCGCTCCAGACCGCTTCGCGGAAGCCGTTGACGCAGGTCGACGTGGGCGCGATGGCGAAGCCCTCCAGGTTGTCGACCGGCATGACGGCCGGGTTCGTGTAGGTCACGTCCGGCACGACGGTGCCGGCGGCGTCGATCTTCAGGAAGGTGTGCGTCTCGCCGCAGGTGTTGTCACAGGTCGCGACGATGCGCTGCGTCCCGGCGTCGAACATGACGTCCATCACGGATGCCTTGCCGGTGGCGATCGTGCCGAACGTGGTGAACGAGCCGTCGGAGTTCAGGCCGTAGACGTGCAGCGTGCCGTCCCACTCCAGGCCGGCGAAGAACAGGCCGGATCCGTGCAGCGGGTAGTTCGCCGGGTTGTAGGCGGCATGGGTGAGCGGGTCGATCCAGCCGTTCGCGGTCAGCCAGCTGTCGGGCACATAGCCGACGCCCTCGAACCCGAGGTTGGCGTCGTCCTTGCTGCCGGTGTCGAGCTGGGGGAACTGCGAGGTCACATCCCACTGGTGGACCGGAGTCAGCGTCGATCCGGTCGCGGCCGGGTCGAACTCCATGATCGTGTCCTTGGGGACCGCATTGTCGGCGTTGTCTCGCTCGGACGTCACGTAGATGTGGCCGTTGCCGCCGACCGTCACACCCTCGGAGTCCGGCCGGCCGGTCCCGCCGGCGAAGCGGATCTGCTTACCGGTCGCGCTCCACGACGGGTCCGGGATCCACTTGCCGTTGTTCTTGACCAGCTTGAACAGCCAGTTCTTGTTCTTGACCGCCCACAGCACCGACGGGTTCGCCGGGTCGAACGCCAGCCCGCTCACGTCGCGGCCCTCCGGGCCGGTGGGCGTGGTGAACGCGCAGACGTCGTCGGTGATCGTGACGTCCGGCCCGCCCGGCCACGCCGACGTGCCCGCCGGGGCCGAGCCCGTGCCGGATGGTGCCTCAGGGGTGCAGCCGCTGGTCAGTGAGCCGCCGCCGCCGAGCAGATGACCGGTCTGACCGCCTCCGCCACCACCGCCGGAGCAGGAGTTGGCGCTGCCGAGCGTCGCGGTCGTGGAGGTCTGGAACCACCCGGTGCCGTTGGCACAGCGTTCATCGGACGGCTTGGCGCCGTCGTCGGCCCAGGTCACGGAGTCGATGGAGGTGCCGTCGCCGTCGAAGAGGAAGAGCGAGTCGTTGTCGCCCAGGCCGATGGTGGAGTCGAAGGTGAGGTAGCCGCCCGCAGGGATGCTCGTTGCGCTCGGGGAGGAGGACGAGATCGAGACCGGGGAGTGGCCGGTGTCGTTGTCGACGTACTTCCACGACCCGATGCTGACCGCGCTCGTACCATCGTTGTACAGCTCCACGGTGTCCGAGCCGTCGGAGGCGACCTCGTTGATCCGCACCTGGCTCGCCGACGGGACCGCCGACGGGCAGCCCGCGGAGTTCGCGGCGCCGAACGTGGTCGCCTTGACCGTAGTCACCCACGCGCCGGTGCCGTCACCGCCGCAGCGGGCCATCGCCGGCTTGGCCTTGTCGGTGGCCCACTCCACGCGGTCGACCACCGCGCCGCCGGCGGTGTAGATCACCAGCTTGTCCGAGTCACCGAGGCCCTTGGGCGAGTCGAAGGTGATGAAGCCGCCGGCAGCGATCGTGGTGGCGGACGGGGTGAACGACCGGGGCGAGAAGCTGTCGTCGGACATCTTCCAGCCGCTGATGTCCACCGCGGTGGAGCCCGCGTTGTACAGCTCCACGGTGTCGTTGTCCGAGGAGGTGACCTCATTGATGCGAACGTTCTGGTAGCCGGCCGGGTCAGCGGCGGCCGCAGGCTGAGCGGCGAACAGCCCCGTGGCAAGGAGTACCGAGAACGTCAAAGCCGCGGCGCTCACCGAGGCGACGCCGACGCGTGAGTGTGAAGAAACAGGCACGAGGCGGGACTCTGATGCAACCACGTTGCAACGACGTGTACGTCGGCTGAATGCCATCTGTTGGCCACCAGAACGCCAGGCGCGCATCGGTGTCGCGGCGTGCGCGGCCCGTCCCGCCAGGCCGAGCCGGTCCGCAGCGTTCACGCGATCCCGTCCAGCACCATCCAGTCGTCCGACCGGGCCGTCGTGCAAGCCCAGGGACCACCGCGGCCTGACAGTACACCTCATTCGGCATCCGACCGCTCATGACGGACGAGCCTCGATTCGACACCTCCTTGACGGGCCATCAGTTCCAAGGACCTCCCTGCGTGCCCGGTCGCGGTCGGGCCGTCGTACGCCGTCGTCTTCGACGAGCGTTCCGGCGCGGCGGGCGAACGCGGCCTCGGTCACCGGGGTGGCGATTGTGTCGACCGGCCCTCGGCAGCCGACGATGGCCGTGAGCATCTGCTGCAGCGCCGCGATCGTCTCGGAATCGACGATCGCGTGGATGGGCCCGTTGCACACCGAACGCCTGCAGCTCACGTCGCAGCGCCATCCAGCCGCCCTCTGTCCGGTGGTCCTCGTCGATGCCGCGGCGCGGGCTCAAGGGCCCGGCCGAGGCGGCCGGAACGTCGTTCCTGCTCTGCGCAAGATCCGTTCGACGACGGACCCAGGCAGCACGGTCCGCATGGGCACTCAGCGGCTCGCGCGGACCCCGTCCAGGGCGATGGACAGCACCCGGCGGCGCTGGTCCTCGTCGTCGAAGGCGGTCGCGGTGATCCCGGCGATCATCCTCAGCAGTTCGCTGAAGGTCATGTCCCGGCGGACCTGGCCGGCCTGCTGGGCCCGTTCGAACAGCGGACCGCCCGCCGCCTCCATCGATTCCCGGCAGGCCTGGAAGATCTCCGAGTCACCGTCGAGGGCCTCACGGACGGCACGCTTGGTGACCATGTAGCCGGTGAACCGGTCCAGCCAGGCCGTCAGCGCCTCCCACGGCTCCAGGACGGCCACCTCCTCGGCGACCAGGCACAGCTCGTTCACCTCGTCCGCGTAGACGCTTTCGAACAGATCGCGGCGGGTGGGGAAGTTGCGGTACAGGGTGCCGATGCCGACGCCCGCGCGGCGGGCGATGTCCTCCAGGGAGGCCTCCGCACCGTGCTCGGCGAAGGCCTCGCGTGCCGCGGCCAGGAGGGCGTCGAAGTTGCGGGCGGCGTCCTTCCGGTGCGGCCGCCGGGACGCCACGATCTCGCGGACAGGGAACGGCTGGGGCGTCACTGCTGCCTCCCGGGGCGGGCTCGATTGAACCGGAGGAATACCTCCGCTACAGTGGAGGAGTACCTCCACTTTACCAGTGCAGGGGTGCTGCCGTGCCGTGGGCGCATGCGGCCGCGCGCACCGGAACACGACGGCACCCTCCTGAGACCTGATTCACGGGCCCGCGCCGCGCGCGCCGCCCGGCCCCCCGACACCTTCCTGGCGACCGATCGCCGCTGTCCCCGCATGTCGGTGCTGCCCAGCACACCGCACTCGGGCGACCGCGACGGCCGCACGGTCGCCCCTGCCCCGAGAGGCCCTTCATGCCCCGCACGTCCACGCGCCTCACCTTCGCGGTCCTCGCGACCGGTGCCGGCGTGTTCTCCATGCTGCAGTCGCTGATCGCTCCGGCCTTGCCGACCGTCCAGCACGCACTGCACACCTCCCCGTCCACCGCGCCCTGGGTGATGACGGCGTATCTGCTGTCCGCCTCGGTCTTCACCCCCATTCTCGGCCGGGTCGGCGACCTGACCGGGAAGAAACGCACCCTCGTCGCCGTCCTGCTGACGGTGCTCGCCGGGTGTCTGCTCGCCGCGCTCGCGCCGAGCATCGGCGTACTGATCGTCGCCCGGGTCGTCCAGGGCGTCGGCGGCGCGTTGTTCCCGCTGTCCTTCGGGATCGTCCGGGACGAGTTCGCGCCGGCCGAGGTGCCCGGCAGGATCGGCAGCCTGTCCGCCGTGATCGCGGCGGGCGGCGGCGTGGGCATGGTGGCGGCCGGCCCCATCGTGTCCGCCCTGGACTACCACTGGCTGTTCTGGATCCCGGTCGCCGTCGTCGCCCTCACCGCGCTGACCGCCCTGCGGTGCGTGCCGGAGTCCCGCAACCGGGCCGAGGGCAGCATCAGCTGGCTCGGCGCCGGGCTGCTGTCGGCCTGGCTGGTGGCCCTGCTGCTGCCGCTGAGTCAGGCCGGCACCTGGGGGTGGACCTCGCTCCGGGTGCTCGGCCTGTTCGCCGCGGCGGTCGTGCTGTTCGCGCTGTGGCTGTACGCCGAGGCCCGCTCCCGCAGCCCGCTGGTCGACCTGCGGGTGATGCGGCTGCCCGCCGTGTGGACCACCAACACGGCAGCGCTGCTCTTCGGCGCCGGCATGTACGCCATCTGGTCCTTCCTGCCCGGCTTCGTGCAGACGCCGAGGCAGGCGGGATACGGCTTCGGCTCGAGTGTGACCGACGCCGGGCTCCTCATGCTGCCGATGCTGGTGGCGATGTTCTGCTCGGGTGTGCTCAGCGGTCGTCTGCAGCATGTGGTCGGTGCGAAGGCGCAGCTGACCGCCGGTGCCGCACTGGGCGCGCTGGCCTGCGGCTTCCTCGCCGCGTGGCACGACCAGCAGTGGCAGGTGGCCCTCGTCGCCGGGGTGTTCGGTTTCGGTATCGGCCTGGCCTTCGCCTCGATGGCCAATGTGATCGTCGGCAGTGTCCCGGCGGACCGGACCGGCGCCGCGACCGGCATGAACGCCAACATCCGCACCATCGGCGGCTCCCTCGGCACCTCGGTGACCAGTGTGCTGGTCACCGGTCGTCTCCAGCCGTCGGGCCTGCCCCAGGCCTCCGGTTACGTCCACGGCTTCGCCGTGCTGGCCGTGCTGTGTCTGGGGGCGGCGCTCGCGGCACTGCTGGTGCCGGCGCCCCGCGCAGGTGGCCGTGTCCGCTCGGCGGCGGCCGTCCCCACCGGTACGGACCGGCGGGTTCCGTCCCGCCGGGCGTGATGCGGGCGCCGCGCCCCGGGCTCGGCCGCCGGTGCGCCGGTCGGCGGCGTCGCGTCGGCCGGGGCGGCCGCCCGGCGTCGGCCCGTCGCAGGCGAGAATGCGCCCATCTGGCCCGTTCCCGCAGAGAAGAGGCACACCCCGTGACCGTGTTCCGCATCCACCCCGCCGTCGCGGACGCCTTCCCCGACACCCGGATCGCCCTGGTCGCCGTCACCGGCCTGCGCGGCCACGAGCCCTGGCCGGCGACGGCCGCGGCCCTGGACGACCTGGAGCAGCGGCTGGCCGACGGCAGCTGGCGGCCCGCCGGGGAGAACGACCCGCTCATCGAGTCCTGGCACACCGCCTACCGCTCCTTCGGCACCAACCCGCGGCGCATCCGCCCCAGCGTCGACGCACTCGGCCGGCGCATGGCCAAGAAGGGCAGCCTGCCGCGCATCCATGCGGCCGTCGACTCCTACAACGCCGTCTCCGTCCGTCACGGCCTGCCCGCCGGTGCCTTCGACCTCGAGAAGGTCCTCGGTGATGTGGAGATCCGGTACGCCGACGGATCCGAGGAGTTCACCCCGCTCGGGGAGCCCGGCACCGTGGAGCAGCCGAAGCCCGGCGAAGTGGTCTACGCGGACGAGGGCGGGATCCTCACACGTCACTGGAACCACCGCGATGCGCACCGTACACGCGTCACCGAGGACTCCGCCCGTGTCGTCTTCGTCCTGGAGACCGTGCACGCCACCCGCGACGGCGGTGTCCTCAAGGCCGCGGTCGACGAACTGCGGGACCTGCTCGCGCCGCACGCGGAGCAGACACATGTGCACCACCTCGATGCCGCCCGCCCCAGCGCCGACGTCTGATCCCGGGTGTGCGCTCCGGCGCCGGGGCGGCGGCTGGATATGCTGCCCCGGCGAAGCGCACAGCGCATTCGGTCAAACGAACAGCGGGTTGTGAGGGGAACCAGCAGCATGCGCGAACCGGTCGGGCTCAGGCGGCAGCGGATACTCGCGGCCGTGCAGTCCCGGGGTGCCATCCGGGTCAGTGATCTCGCCGCGGAGCTGGAGGTGTCGGTGGTCACCGTGCGCCGCGACGTGGAGCACCTGGCCCGCGAGGGCAAGCTGCGCCGCGGGCACGGCGTTGCCCGGCCGGTGCTGGCGGAGGCCGAGCAGAGCACCGAGCAGCAGCCCGCGGCCGACGGCCGCGGTCCGGTCGCCGTGGTCGTGCCCGAGCGTCACGCGTATCTGTACGAGGCGCTGCACGGTGCGCGCAGTGTCCTGGAGGAGGCCGGGGCGCGTATCGCGCTGCACATCGCGCCGACCGTTCCGGGGGCCGAACGCCCGCTGGTCGAGCGGGCGTTGGCGGACGGTGCGCGCGGCGTGCTGATCGCTCCGCGGTGGCGGGCGCTCGCCACGGAGGAGGCGGACTACGCCTGGCTGTCGGAGCTGGACGTGCCCGCCGTGCTCATGGAGCGCAGGCCGCGCCGCGGCAGCGCGCTGCACGCCCTGGACAGCGTGTGCACGGACCACTGGTACGGCGTGCATCTCGCCGTCGAGCACCTGACGCGGCTGGGCCATCGCCGCATCGTGCTCGCCGCCCGTGACGACAGTCCGACCGCGCGCACCGTCCGTGCCGCGTTCACCGAGATCGCCGAGGCTCACCCGGACGTCGACGAGTGGGCGGTGACGCTCAGCTCGCCCGCCGCGACGCCCGATCCGGCGGACGAGGGCACGGCGGAGCCGGTCGCGCTGCACACCCTGATGGCCGGGACGGGGGCCACGGCGGCCGTGCTGCACGGTGATGTGGACGCCCTGATGCTGGTGCAGTCGCTGCGCGACAACGGGGTGCGCATCCCGGAGGACTGTTCCGTGGTCGCGTACGACGACGTGGTCGCGGCGCTGGGCAGCACCCCGCTGACCGCCGTGTCCCCGCCGAAGGCGGAGGTCGGCCGGGCGGCGGCGGAACTGCTGCTGCGCCGGCTCGACGCGGGCATGTCCCGGGCGGCCGGCGCGCCGGTGCAGCGGGTGGAGCTGCTGCCGACGCTGAAGGTCCGCGGTTCGACGGCACCTCGTCAGGGGTGACCGGGATCGAACACACCCCACATAATGAGCGTTTGACCGTTTGAAGTTTCTCCTGATCGATCTATTGACCTGACCGGGGCAGCCGATCAGTATTCCCGTGACTCGACACGCAGGAGCCGCGGGAGGCGCCCATGCCTGGTCGACACAGTCGTCGATCCGTGCTCGCCGCGATCACCGCGCTGCCGCTGACGGGCGCTCTGAGCGCCTGTTCCGGGAACGGCAGCGCGTCCACCGGATCGGGGAGCGGCGAAACATCCGGCACCAAGGGCAGAACCACCATCACCTTCTGGTCCGCATTGCGCGGCAGTCAGGAGGTGGTGGATGCCTTCAACGCAACACACGATCACATCCGGGTCGACTTCGAGCAGATACCCGCCGGCGGTCAGGGCGGGTATCTGAAGCTGAGCAACGCGGCGCGGGCGGGCAACGCCCCCGACGTCGCCACCATCGAGTATCCCCAGTTGCCCGGCTTCGTGATCGACGGCGTCGTCCGGGACATCACCGCTCTGGTGGGCGACGAGCTGCGGGCGAAGCTGCTGCCCCAGTCGCTGGATCAGACGACCTTCGACGGGCGCACCTACAGCGTGCCGCTCGACGTCGAGCCGATGGTGCTGCACTACCGCGAGGACCTGTTCGACGAGTTCGGCCTGGACGTGCCCACCACCTGGGACGAGTTCGCCGAGGTGGCCCGCGCGGTGCGCCGCACGGGCGCGGGCCGCAGGATCACCGTCTTCCCCACCGACGGCATGACGCTGATGGCCGCCCTGTGCTGGCAGGCCGGGGCGCAGTGGTTCGACATCTCCCGCGGTGCCTGGAACGTGTCCATGGCGGACGCGCCCACCCGCACGGTGGCCGCCTACTGGCAGCGGCTCATCGACGAGGACCTCGTCCACTGCAACGCCACCGGCTCGCGCCTGTACGACGCGCAGGTGGGCAACGGCCTGATCCTGACGCGGCTGAGCGGTGCCTGGGAGGCGGGCGCGCAGATGAACGCGCACCCTGAGCAGAAGGGCACGTGGCGCATCGCCCCGCTGCCCCAGTGGGACTCCGCCCGGCCGGCGCTCGGCATGCACGGCGGCTCGACCTTCGCGGTCACCAAGGACAGCAGGCACCCGGAGGCCGCCATGGAGTTCATCGCCTGGCAGGTGTCGCATCCCGACGCGCTCAAGGCCCGGCTGTCCAGCGGCACGAGCAGCATGTATCCGGCGGCGACCGGGCTGGTGCCCGTGGGCCGTGCCGCTTTCGACCGCACCTACTACGGGGGGCAGGACATCTACGGGCTGTTCGAGCAGGAGGCGCGCAAGATCAGCGACGGCTGGGTGTGGGGGCCGCGCATGACCGCCACCGGCTACATCATGCAGGACGCGTTCGCCCGGGCCGGCGCCGGTTCCGGCACCCTGCTGTCCGCGATGCGCGACGCACAGGCCGGCACCATGCCCGACCTGAAGGCGCTCGGCCTGGCCACCACCCAGCACTCGACGTGAACCCCCCGCACGCTGACAGGCAGGTGACCCCATGACCGCGACCACCCACGCGGCGCCGCCGCGCACCGCGCCGCCCCGCGCGGCGGACGCCGTCCGACGCGCGGCACAGCGCTCGGCCCGGCGCCGCCGCAACGCCGCCGCCGGCGTGCTGATGACGCCGTTCTTCCTCCTTCTCGTCCTCGTCTTCCTGGTGCCCCTGGGCACGGCGGTGTGGCTGAGCCTGTTCAGCGCCGACGAACCCGGCCTCGGGTTCGGCCCGGAGCGCACCGTGTTCGTCGGGCTGCGGTCGTACGCCGCCGTGCTGACCGACCCGACGTTCCTGTCCGGGATCGGCACGGTCGCGCTGTACTGCGTGATCTACATTCCGCTGATGGTGCTCGGGTCCCTGGCGCTCGCCCTGCTGCTGGACTCCGGTGTCGTCCGGATGCGTTCGTGGGCGCAGCTGGGGTTGTTCCTGCCGCACGCGGTGCCCGGCATCATCGCCGCCCTGATCTGGCTGTATCTGTACACGCCCGGCATCAGCCCGGTCGTCGCGGCGCTCGCGAAGGCCGACATCACCGTGGACTTCCTCGGCCTGCACACCACGCTGCCGTCGATCGTGAACATCGCCCTGTGGAGCAACCTCGGCTACAACATGGTCGTCTTCTACGCGGCCCTGCAGGCGATCCCCCGGGAGGTGCTGGAGGCGTCCGTGGTCGACGGCGCCGGGCCGGTGCGCACCGCGGTGCGGGTCAAGGCGCCGCTGGTGCGGTCCTCGATCGTCATGGTGGCGATGTTCACGCTGATCTGGGCCCTGCAGCTGTTCACCGAGCCGATGCTGCTTCATCAGGCCTCACCTATGGTCAGCACCCGGTTCTCGCCCAGCATGTACATCTACGACGCGGCCTTCAGCCGCACCAACTACTCGCTCGCGGCTGCCGCGTCGGTGATCCTGCTCGTGGTCACCATCGCCGTCTCCTACGCGGTCACCCGCTGGACCAACCGGGTCGACTCCGCGAAGGAGACCGCTCGATGAGCCTCGCACACCCCGACCCGATGCGCCCGCGCCTGCTGGGCCGTGCCACCGTCAACGTCGTCGTCGCGCTCAGTGTGCTGTACACGCTGCTGCCGGTGCTGTGGCTGGTGCTCGCGGCGGCGAAGTCCCGTGACGCCGTGTTCACCAGCAGCATCCTGTCGTTCCACGACTTCTCCCTGGTGAGCAACGTCAAGGACCTGCTGACGATGGACGGCGGGCTGTACGGGCGCTGGTACGGCAACAGCCTGCTGTACGCCGTGCTGGGCGCGGCGCTCGGCGCGATGATCAGCGTCGCCTGCGGATACGCCTTCGACAAGTACCGTTTCCGGCACAAGGAGAAGCTGTTCGGCCTGGTGCTGGCGGCCGTGATGGTGCCGCAGACGGTGCTCGCGCTGCCGCTGTACCTCATCGCGTCCGAGACGGGTGTGGTGAACACCTTCTGGTCGGTGTTCGTCCCCGTGCTGTTCAATCCCTTCGGGGTGTACCTGGGCCGGATCTTCGCGCAGGGATATGTGCCCGACGAGGTGCTGGAGGCGGCACGGGTGGACGGCGCCGGCGAGTTGACCACGTATCTGAGAGTGTCGCTGCGGATGCTGGGACCGGGGCTGGTCACGGTCTTTCTCTTCCAGCTGACAGCGATCTGGAACAACTTCTTCCTGCCGATGGTGATGTTGTCGAATCAGCACCTGTATCCGTTGAGTCTTGGGCTCTACCAGTGGAACAGCCAGGCGACCGTCTCCCCCGAGTACTACCCGGTGGTGATCACCGGCTCGCTGCTCGCGGTGCTGCCCCTCATCCTCGCGTTCATCCTGCTCCAGCGGTTCTGGCGGTCCGGTCTGACGGCGGGGGCGGTCAAGTGAGGACGCCGCGTACGGCTCTCGCCATGTCTCCACAGGCGGCCGCCGCCGTCTTCCCGCCGAAGGCGCTGACCGCGCTCGGGAAGGTGTGCGACCTGGCCCCGCTGCCGGTCCTCGACGATCTGACCACCGTACGTGCGAAGGAGATCCTCGCCGAGGCCGAGGTGCTCGTCACCGGCTGGGGGTGTCCGCGGCTGGACGCAGGCGTCCTCGCCTCCGCACCGCGCCTCGAGGCGGTCGTGCACGCGGCCGGTTCGGTGCGCGGGCATGTCACCGACGCCTGCTGGGAGCGCGGCATCGAGGTGTCGTCGGCGGCCGCGGCCAACGCCCTGCCGGTCGCCGAGTACACCCTCGGCATGATCCTGCTGTACGCCAAGCAGGTGCTGGAGCGGGCCCGTGCCTACCGGATCGCCCGCCGGCGCGACGACTGGCTGAGCCTCCCGCGGACCGTGGGCAACTACCGCAGCACGGTGGGCATCCTGTCCGCCTCCCTGATCGGCCGGCGCGTCATGGAGCTGCTGCGCCCCTTCGACCACGAGGTGCTGCTGTACGACCCGTACGTGGGCGAGGCCGACGCCGCCGAGCTGGGCGCGAAATGGGTCGATCTGCCCACGCTCTTCGCCCGCAGCGACCTGGTGAGCATCCACACGCCGCTGCTGCCCGCCACTCGCGGGCTGGTCGGCCGCGACCTGCTGGACGCGATGCGGCCGGGCGCCACGCTCATCAACACCTCGCGCGGCGCGGTCGTCGACCAGGACGCGCTGACCGACGTGGTGCGCGCGGGCCGCATCCGTGCGGTGCTCGACGTGACGGACCCGGAGGTGCTGCCCGCCGGTCATCCGCTGTGGGACTGCCCGAACGTACTGATCACCCCGCATCTCGCCGGTTCCCAGGGCAACGAGTGGGAGCGGCTCGCCGAGACCGCCGTCGCCGAGGTGGCCCGGTGGGCCGCGGGCGACGGCTTCGCCCATCCCGTACGACGCGAAAGGCTGGCGTTCCTGGCATGAGCGTTCCTGGTACGAGCATCCCCTTCGGTCTTCCCGCCGAGGACCGTGCGCGCAGCCCGTACACCGGCTATGTGCGGGCGCACTGGGAGGCGGTCGCGGACGGACTGCTCGGCGCCGCCTGGCGCTGGGCCACACCCGGTGGTGCCCTGATCGATCTGCCGGGCCGCCCGTCCCGGTCCGGTGTCCGCTCCGACGGCCTGGAGGGCTACGCCCGGACGTTCCTGGCGGCCGGTTTCCGGGTGGCGGGCGCCGGCGGCAAGGACCCGCACGGCTGGCTGGAGCGGTACGCGTCCGGGCTGGCCGCGGGCACCCGCACCCCGGGCCGGGACGACACCGAGTCCTGGCCGCTGATCCTCGACCACGATGTGCAGGGCCAGCCGATGGTGGAGTCCGCGTCGGTGGCGCTGGGTCTGCTGCTGACCAGGCCCTGGCTGTGGGACCGGCTCGACGAGGAGGTGCGGGACCGGGCCGAGGCCTGGCTGCGCGGCGCCCTGACGCACACGCCCGCCCCCAACAACTGGTACCTCTTCCCCTTCACGGTCGCCGCGTTCCTCGCCTCGGTGGGCCGCGGTGACGAGGCGACCGAGCGGGCCAGGCAGCGGGCGCTGGGGCTGATGGAGACGTGGTACCGGGGCGACGGCTGGTACGCGGACGGTGACGGGCGGGCGTTCGACCACTACAACGGGTGGGCGCTGCACCTGTATCCGGTGCTGATCGCTCATCTGTGCGGTGACGAGGCGCTCATGGACCGCTTCGGGCCGCGGCTGCGCACGCACCTGGAGAGCTTCTCGCTCCTGTTCGGCGCCGACGGGGCGCCGGTCCACTTCGGACGCTCGCTGACCTACCGGTTCGCGGCCTCCGCGGCGGTCGGCCTGGGCGCCGTCACCGGGCACACCCCGCTGTCCCCGGGCACCTCGCGCCGCCTGATCAGCGGCAGCCTGCGCTACTTCCTCGACCGGGGCGCCGTCACCGGCGACGGGCTGCTCAGCCTGGGCTGGCACGGCCCGCACGCCCCCACGCTCCAGCCCTACTCGGGTCCGGCGTCCCCGTACTGGGCGTCGAAGGCGTTCGTGGCTCTGCTCGCCCCGGAGGACGATCCGCTGTGGACGGCGACCGAGGAACCGGCGCCCAGCGAGGGCCCCGACCGGGTGAAGGCCCTGCCCGCGCCCGGGCTGCTGGTGCAGTCCACCGGGGCCGACGGGATCGTGCGCCTGCACAACCACGGCAGCGATCATGTGCGGCCGCACGAGGGCGAGTCCGCGGCCGAGGACGATCCGCTGTACGGGCGGCAGGCGTACTCCACGCACACCGGTCCCACCTCGCGGGCGAACGTCGCCGACAACCATCTGTCGGTGGAGGTCTCCGGCGTGCCCAGTGTGCGGCGCCGCATCCGTCCGCTGGGCGCGGGCGAAGGAGAGGGCTGGGGCTGGGCGGCCTCCTGGCATCGTCCGGTGTTCGTCTCCGGACCGCCGATGGTGCCGGGCCTGCGGGTGGAGAGCGTGACCGTGGCACGCGGGCGCCACGAGCTGCGGGTCCACCGCGTCGTCGGCGCCCCGCACGGGGCGCGGGTCACCCTCACCGGCTGGGCGACGGGAACGCTGCGGTCCGAGCTGGTCGGCCTGCACGGCTGGGGCGAGACCGAGCGGGTGCGCGCGCCCGAGGGCACGGCGTACGAACCGTGGGTGCGGGTGCCCCGGCTGTCCGCCGGCGTCGAGGGCACGGCGGTGTTCGTGGCGCTGGCCGCGCTGGGCGGGGACGCCGGTGCCGCACCGGCCGCCGAGGCCGTCGCCGGCGTGACCGTGGACGGCCCGGTGGTGCGCGTGCACTGGGCACGGGGCCCGGTGACCGTCGTGGCCTTCGATCCGGTGCGTGTCACGCGGGAACAGCCCTGACGCGAGGCGCGGTGGGCGGGGCGGGGCGGCCACCGCCCCGCTCCCCCGGCACCTTCCCCCGCCGTCGTCCGGGTCCGGGTGCGGAGCGGCTCAGGTCCGCGGGCCGTACCGGTGGTCCCGGGGCCGGCGGCGCTTCACACCGCCGTCCGTTCTTCTCCCGATTCACCGGACCGCCGGCGGCTTGCCGGTCTACGGTACGGAGCACACGGTGCTGCCCACCGCGGTCGCACGAGGGAGGAACCTGTTGTCGTCGCCCTGTGATCCCGAATACGCCCCCGCCGGTGATGTGGGCGCGGCCCTGCTGTTGATCGACTCCCGGCTCACGGCCGTGCGCGACGGCAGAACGCAGGCCGATCCCGTGCAGCAAAAGCTGGTCGGCCAGTTCGCCGCGTCCCTGGGGCCCGAGGGGGTCGACGGCGTACTGGACGGCGTCTGCACCCTCATCTTCATGTTCATGCAGTGGCTGCGGATGGCCTACGAGGACCACGACGAGGACGTCATCGCGGGTGTGGTGCCCAACCTCGTGGCGACGATGCGCATGATGCCCAAGAGCGTGCGGCCCGAGGTCATCCCCACCATGGCGGGTCTGGTCGTGGCCGCGGGGACGGGCCTGAGCCCGAGCCTGTGGCGCCATCAGTACGGGGACTGGACCGACGAGGAGCTGACCGCCCTGGAGGCCACTGCCTTCCTGCTCGCGGAGCACATCAACCGCATCACCGACGACCATGCCTTCGCCACCCGCATGATCGCCGATGCGCTGTCCCGGTCGGAGGAGGACCACGCATGACGCGGGCGGGCGCGGCGCGAGAGACACAGCCGGTGCACCCGGCACGGACCGCGGCCGGCCTGATCGACGACGCGGGCGACCACCGGCCACGGCCCGTTCCGTACCCTGGCGGCATGCGTATGCGGCCCACCCTGAGCTGGATCCCAGACGAGGACCTGCCTCCGGGCACCACGGATCTGCGACCGGTCGTCGAGGCACTGCGCGCCGGCGGCGTGCTCGTGCTCAGCGGGGCCGGCATGTCCACCGAGTCCGGCATCCCCGACTACCGGGGCGAGGGCGGGACCCTGAGCCGGCACACCCCGATGACCTACCAGGAGTTCGTCGCGGACCCGCAGGCCCGACGCCGCTACTGGGCGCGCAGCCACCTGGGGTGGCGCACCTTCGGCCGTGCCCGTCCCAACGCCGGGCACCGGGCCGTGGCCGCGTTCGAGCGGCACGGCCTTCTGTCGGGACTGATCACGCAGAACGTCGACGGCCTGCACCAGGCCGCCGGCAGCCGCAGCGTGGTGGAGCTGCACGGCAGCCTGGCGCGCGTGGTGTGCCTGTCCTGCGGTGCGGTCGGCTCCCGCGGCGAGCTGGCCCGGCGGCTGGAGGAGGCCAACACGGGCTTTTCTCCGGTGGCCGCCGGCATCAACCCGGACGGCGACGCCGACCTCACCGACGACCAGGTCGGCGACTTCCGGGTGGTGCCCTGCGCCCGGTGCGGGGGAGTCCTCAAACCCGACGTGGTGTTCTTCGGGGAGGCCGTTCCGCAGCACCGGGTCGAGCGCTGCCGTGCGCTGGTCCGCGAGGCGGCCTCGCTGCTGGTCCTCGGCTCCTCGCTGACCGTGATGTCCGGCCTGCGGTTCGTCCGCCAGGCCGCCCAGGAGGGCAAGCAGGTGCTCATCGTCAACCGGGACGTCACCCGGGGCGACCGCTACGCCGCCGCGCGGATCGCGCTGCCCCTGGGCACGGCCCTGACCGCCGTGGCCGGACTGCTGGGCATCCCCGGGCACGAGACCCTGCCCCACCAGGCGGCCGGGGTGCCGGCCCAGGGCCGCGGGACACCGGCGGGGTGACCCTCCCCGGCCCGCGTCCCGCGCAGGCCGGCCCGCGTTCCGCACCCCGGCACGCCGTGCGCGGGCGGCGGGTCACCAGCTGCTCCTGGTGACCCCGGGGAGTTGGCCCGCGTGCGCCATCTCCCGCACGCGGATGCGGGAGAGGCCGAACGCCCGCAGATGACCTCGGGGGCGGCCGTCCACGGCGTCGCGGTTGCGCACCCGGGTGGCGCTGGCGTCGCGGGGCTGCCTGCGCAGTTCCCGCTGGGCCGCGGCGCGTTCCTCCGCGGAGGCACGGGGCGAGGCGATGACCGCCTTCAGCTCGGCCCGGCGCGCGGCGTAGCGGGCCACGATGCGGCGTCGCTGCTCGTTCTTCGCGATCTTGCTTTTCTTCGCCATCAGATCCTCTCTCCTCGGGCGCGGATGCGGGCCACCGCGGCCTCGATGCCGATTGCGTCCACGGTCTTGATGCCCTTGGCCGAGAGGGTCAGCCGCACGGAGCGGCCTTCGCTCGGCAGCCAGTAGCGCCTGCGCTGGACGTTGGGGTCGAAGCGCCGCTTGCCGCGCCGGTGGGAGTGCGAGACGCGGTGCCCGAAGCCCGGGCTGCGGCCGGTGAGTTGGCAGTGGGCGGACATGTTCCTCCTCGAGTCGAGTGCCCGCACCCTAGCCCTAGATGAAAATGAAAATCAATCCTGTATGGTTCCTGGCATGGCCCGTGACCAACTCCGGCCGGTCGTCAGGCTGCGGTCCACCGCAGGCACCGGCTACACCTACGTGACCCGCAAGAACCGTCGTAACGACCCGGACCGGCTGACGCTGCGCAAGTACGACCCGGTCGTCCGACGCCACGTCGACTTCCGTGAGGAGCGCTGAGATCCGTGAAGCCCGGTATCCACCCCGCGTACCGGCCCGTCGTCTTCCGTGACCGGGCCGCCGGTTTCGCCTTCCTGACCCGTTCGACCGCCACCAGCGACAAGACCGTCGAATGGAAGGACGGCCGCACCTACCCTGTCATCGACGTCGAGATCTCCTCGGCGAGCCACCCCTTCTACACCGGCACCCGGCGGGTCGTGGACACCGCCGGACGCGTCGAGCGCTTCGCCAGGCGCTACGGCCGCGGACGGAGCGGGCGGTGAGCGGCGAGCACACGCGGCTGCCGGTCGCGCTCGTCGCCGGTCTGCACGCCGACGCACGCCGGGCCGCGGTCGAGGAGATCCTGCGCACGGTCCCCGGCTCGGTGGCCCTGCACCACGATCTGGCGCACGCCGCCGACGGCATGGTGCGCCGGACGGTCCGGGACGCCGGAGGACTGCTGGACAGCGGCTCCGCGCCCCTGGTCAACGACTGCGCGTGCTGTGCGCTGCGCGAGGATCTGGTCCCTGAGTTGGTACGGCTCGCCGAGGCCGGCCGGCACCGGCTGGCCGTCGTCGAACTGTGGGACTCCGTCGAACCCCAGGCCATGGCCTCGGTCGTCGCCGGGGCGGGCGCGCCGCTACGGCTCACCGGGGTCGCCACCGCCGTCGACCCGGCCCTGGTGCTGCCGTGTCTGTCCAACGGCGACGACCTCGCGGACGCCGGGCTGGCCGCCGCCCCGACCGATCAGCGGACGGTGTCCGACACCTTCGCCCGGCAGCTGGAGTACCCCACAGTGCTCGCTCTCGCCGAGGCCGGCGAGACCGCGGACAGCGATCACGAGCTGCTCGCCCAGCTCACGCCGGGCGCCGACACGGTGCGCGTGGGCAGCGGCCTGCTGGGGCCCGCGCTGCTGGCCGGGTTCGACGTGGCCACGGCCGCCGCCCGGGTGCATCCGGCGTGCGCGCTGCTGCCCCAGGAGTGCGACGCGCACGGTGTGAGCACCGTCGTCTGGCGGCGCGACCGCCCCCTGCACCCGCAGCGCCTGTACGCGGCGCTGGAGGATCTGGCGTGTGCCGCCGCCCGCAGCCGTGGCCGCTTCTGGCTGGCGGACCGCCCGGACGCCCTGCTGTCCTGGGACGCGGCGGGCGGCGCGCTGTGCCTGGAGTCGGCCGGTCCCTGGCTGGCCGCCCTGCCCGACGCCGCCTGGGACCTGGTGCCCGCCGAGCGCCGGCTCGCCGCGTCCCTGGACTGGCACCCCGAGCACGGCGACCGCTGCCAGTACCTCACCTTCACCTCGCCGGGCCTGGACCGGGACGGCCTTCTGCACCTGCTCGACTCCTGCCTGCTCACCGACGAGGAGTACGCCGGGGGACGGGACCGCTGGCAGGACCTCCCCCACGCCTTCGACGACCTGCTCGACTTCGCCGCCTGACGAAGACCCGTCACCCGACGAAAACCCGTCATATGCCGAAGACGTCACCTGACAGAGAGGACCGGCTCATCATGTCTCCCTCCACCGCCGCCCGGCGCAAGGCCGCCAAGCGCCGGCGGGTCAATCCGCTGGACGCGGCCGGCATCACCTACATCGATTACAAGGACACCGATCTGCTGCGGAAGTTCATCTCCGACCGCGGGAAGATCCGCAGCCGCCGGGTGACCGGCCTGACGCGCCAACAGCAGCGCCGCATGGCACAGGCCGTCAAGAACGCCCGGGAGATGGCGCTGCTGCCCCCGCCCACCCGGTGACCGGACCGGCCGCGCCCCGGCGCGGAGGCCGGCGGATCGCCGCGAGCCCGGCACCCGGCTCACGGCCACCCGGATCGCCGCGAGCCGGGTGGCCGTGACGCGTGCCCGGCCGCCCGGCTCGTCGTCTCGGCCCACCGGGCACCCGCCGGCCGTCATCATGTCCAGGCAGCCTCGCGGCTTCGACGAGCCGACCGAGCACAGGAGTGGACACGCGATGGCCTGGACGCAGCGCACCGTGGAACGCGACGGCATACGCCTCGTCTGCCGTGACTGGCCGGGTCAGGGACCCGATGTTCTCCTGCTCCACGGGCTGGCCGGGCACGCGGGCGAGTGGGACGGGATCGCCCGCGCCCTGAGCCCCTGGTATCACGTGGTCGCCGTCGACCAGCGCGGTCACGGCGACAGCGAACGCCACCCAGGCGACGTGAGCCGCGCCGCCTACGTCGCCGATGTCGTCACCGTGGCCGGACGGCTCGGCCTGCACCGGCCCGTGCTCGTCGGCCAGTCCCTGGGCGGGCACACCGCCCTGCTCACCACCGCCGCCCACCCGGGCCTGGCCCGTGCGCTGGTGTGCGTGGAGGCGGGGCCCGGCGGTCCCGATCCCGACGTCCCGTCCCGCATCGGTGGCTGGCTGGACACCTGGCCGGTGCCCTTCCCGTCGCGCGGTGCCGCGGCCGGGTTCTTCGGCGGCGGGGCCGTCGGTGAGGGCTGGGCGGCCGGGCTGGAACAGCGGGACGACGGATGGTGGCCGCGCTTCGACCGGGACGTCATGGTGGCGTCCCTGGCCGAGAACGCCCGGCGTTCCTCCTGGGAGGAGTGGAGCAGCATCAGCTGCCCCACGCTGGCCGTCTGGGCACAGCGCAGCATCATCGAGCCGCGGGAGGCCGACGAGATGTTCGTCCGGCAGCCCGGGCTGCGGGGCGTGAGCGTTCCCGGTGCCGGACACGACCTGCATCTGGAACGCCCCGGCCTGCTGAGCCGGGTGATCCGTGACTTCCTCGACGAGGTCACCGGGGCCTCGGCGTGATCGGGTGCGGCCGGGCGGCGGTGCCCGGGGTCAGAAGGGGCGGGCCGGCATCAGCGTCGGGCTGCCGTCGACGAAGGCGACGCAGCGGGGCGCACCGGGTCCGAGAGTGATGTCCACCCTGACCGGCACCGGAGGGTCGGTGGGCAGCTCGCCTCTGAGCAGCAGGGCGCGGGTGCCGTGGACCTCTGCGCGACCGGTCTCCTTGCCGTCGATGAGCAGCTCGGCCGTCCCGCGCCGGCCGCAGTCGAGGTTGACCGTGACCGAGTGCCCCCTGACGTCCAGGTGGAAGTGGTGGATCGGGCTCATCGCGTGTCCCTCCACAGCGGTCAGAAGGCTGCAGGCTTTCGCCGGACGTGCGTACGTGTGTCCATTGTCCGACGTCATTTCCGTCCGCGGAGCCGGCCGGCACCGGGGTCCGGCTCGGCGCGGGCCGGCTCGGTCCGGTCCGGGTCGGGCCGCCCAGCACCCCGGACACCGAAAACGCCGGACAGCGAAGGCGCCCGGACACGGGGGCGCCCGGACAGCGGGATGCTCCGGACAGCGGGGATGCTCCGGACACCGAGGGTGACCGGTTCACGCCGCCGCGCCGGGCGGGCCGTGCGTTCGCCCGGTGCCTACGGGCCGTCCATGATCGTGGCGGTCACCTCGAACCACACCGACTTGCCGCGGCCGCTGGGCGAGTTGCCCCAGGCCGATGCCATCGCCTCCACGATGACCAGTCCCCGGCCGTGCTCCGCGTCGATGTCGCCCTGCTCGGTGACCGTGATGGGAGCGGGCAGAGGCGGCCGGGGGTCGCAGTCGCGCACTTCGACACGGATGCGGTCGGGGTATTCGCGCAGCCGGACGTCGACGTCGCTGTCGGCGTGCACCAGGGCGTTGGTGACCAGCTCGGTGGCCAGCAGTTCCACCTCGTAGGAGACGGCCCTCCAGCCCCACAGACGCAGCTTCTCGTGCAGGAAGGCCCTCACCTCCCGCACGCCCTGCAGGTCGTGGCGCTGGACGGACATCCGGCTCACGCGACGGTGTGCGCCCGGCAGCGCCCCGTCGTAGCGGGCGAGCAGCAGGGCCGCGTCGTCCTCCCGCGTCCGGCCCGCCCCCTCTCCCGTGATGCCGAGCAGCCGGGTGGCGAGCTCCTCCAGGCGCAGCTCGTCGGCCTCGGCCAGCAGACGGCACAGGGCCTCGGTCCCCGCGACCAGATCGGTGTCGCGGGAGTGGATCAGGCCGTCGGTGTAGAGGGCGAGGACGGTGCCGGGAGGCAGGATCACTTCCTCGGAGTGGTACACCGCGTCCGGAACCACGCCGAGCGGCAGGCCCGGCTCCGGGGCCGCCACCTCGATGGTGCGGTCGGGCAGGCGCAGCAGCGGGCTCGGATGGCCGGCACGGGAGATCTCCGCGGTGCCGGCGGCCCGGTCGAGCCAGATGCAGGTGCAGGTGACGAACAGGTCCGTGCCCAGTTCGGCCAGCAGCCGGTTGGTCCGGCCGAGCACGTCGGCGGGTCCGTGCCCTTCGGTGGCGTAGGCACGCACGACGCTGCGGATCTGTCCCATGACCGCCGCGCCGGCCGGGCTGTGTCCCTCGACGTCGCCGATGACCAGGCCCACGTTTCCGTCGGGCAGGGTGAGGACGTCGTACCAGTCACCGCCCACATCGGTTCCCGGCGCCGGCACGTACCGGGCCGCGGTGTCCAGTTCCTCGAGGTGGGGAAGCATGTGGGGCAGCAGCCCCTGCTGCAGTCTGCGCACCACGCCGTGTTCGGTCTCGAAGTGCCGGGCGCGGTCGAGGGACTGGGCGAGCAGGCCGGTCATGGAGACCAGGACCGCCCGGTTCTCGGCGGTGAAGCGGCGCGGGTGGTCGAATCCCAGGACGAACGTGCCGGTGGTGCGGCGCTCGCTGATCAGCGGCAGCAGCGCGCAGGCCCGCAGGCCGTCGCCGAGGGCTCCGAGGTGTGCCGCCGCCAGGTCGGTCTCGTTCTCCAGGAACAGCGGCTCCGCCGGCGTGGGCACCGAGACGGAACGTGTGATCTCCGGTGGGTACCCGGTGTATCCGAGGATGCGCTGCCGGCCGTACTCCAGGACGCCGACCAGCATGCTCTGGGCGTCGAAGGGCGCCATGATGCGGTGCACCACGGTCTCGATGACGTCCTGCGGCCGCACCGCCCGCGTCAGCGCGGACGCCGTCTTCTGGAAGTCGTACAGGAACGACACATCGGTGCCGAGGGCGTCACCGGTCGCCGGGAGCAGGAAGCACGGCACCGAGGCCGGGCGAGCCCGGGCGTAGCGTTGCCGCGCGATGTCCAGGTCCTGCGCCATCTCCTGAGCCCATCCGCAGCACCGGCTCTTGTGCTCGGGGAGGAGCTGGCGGGGCCCCAGCGGCGGCACCCACAGCAGGGTCAGCACACCCACCATGTGCCCGGACGCCTGCGCCGGCGTCGAGGCGACCGTGTACGGGAAGGGCATCGTCACATCGGCGGCCGAGGGGGCCGACAGGGTTTCGGGGCTGGAGCCGATGATCTGCCGTCCGGTCCGGTACGCGATCGCCGGGGTGTACCGCTCGTGGTCCACGCGGATGCGTTCCAGCGCGGTGTAGAGGGAGACCGGCAGACCCACGATCGTCACCGCGGTGAGCAGACGCCCGTCGTCGGCGGGCACGTAGGCGATGCCGGTGCTGGCGTGCAGGTCCTGCACGGCGCGTCGCAGCGCCGCGGCCAGCCGGCTGTGATCGTTGTCGCTCACCACGGTGCTCCTGATGCGAGCGGAGGACGACCTGCGTCGTGCGGTCCAACCTCAAGGTAAGCACGTCCGGGCGGGCGGCGGCACGAGAAGACCCACCACGAGCGGTGCGGGAGCGGGCCGTGCACGGGGCCCGCCGGGAGGCCGGCCGGTCCGGGAGACCGGTGTGCGGTGCGTCACCCGGGCATGCCGGGGCGTCGGGGCCCTGTCCCGGTGGGTGGCACGCCGTCTAGCGTGAGCTGTCATGCGCGATGACTCGACGACCCGTGCCCTGACCGAGCGGCTGGACCGCGAGCTGCCGCCCGGGCGGCTGTCGACGGACCCGGCGGTGACCGCCGGCTACGCCCACGACGAGGCCGAGTGGGCGCCGTACGGCACGCCCCTCGCTCTCGTCCGTCCGCGGACGGCCGCGGAGGTGCAGCGCGTGGTGAGGGCCTGCCGGGACTTCCGGGTGCCGATCGTCACCCGGGGCGCGGGCACCGGCCTGTCCGGCGGTGCCAACGCGGTGGACGGCTGCGTCGTCCTGTCCACCGAGACGATGACGACCATCAAGAAGATCGACCCGCTGGAGCGGCTGGCGGTGGTGGAGCCGGGCGTGGTCAACGATCATCTGCGGGCCGCCTGCGCCGAGCAGGGACTGTGGTACCCGCCGGATCCCGCCAGCGCGCCCTGGTCGACGATCGGCGGCAACGTGGCGACCAACGCGGGCGGTCTGTGCTGTGTGAAGTACGGCGTCACCCGGGACTACGTGCTGGGCCTTGAGTTCGTCACCGCGGCCGGAGAGCTGGTCCAGGTCGGCCGCCGCACCGCCAAAGGTGTGGCCGGCTACGACCTGACCGCGCTGATGGTGGGCTCGGAGGGCACCCTGGGGGTGATCACCGAGGTGACGCTGCGGCTGCGGCCGCGCCGGCTGCCCGAGCACACCGTGGCCGGGTATTTCTCCTCGACGGTGGACGCCGGCCGTGCCGTGGCCGCGGTGGGCGCCGCGGGGCTGACCCCGTCGGCGCTGGAGCTGGTCGACCGGCACTGCCTCGCGGCGGTCGACGCGTGGAAGAACATGGGACTGTCGACCGAGGCCGACGTGGTGCTGCTGGGCCGCACGGACGCCCCGGGCCCCGCCGGGGAGGAAGAGGCGGAGGCCATGCGGCGCTGCTTCGCCGAGGCCGGTGCCACATACGCCGTCCGCTCCACCGACCAGCAGGAGGCCGACGCCCTGTTCGAGGCCCGCCGCCTGGCCTATCCGGCGCTGGAGCGGCTCGGTCCGGTGCTGACGGAGGACGTGTGCGTGCCCAAGGCGGCGGTGCCGGAGATGCTGGGGCGCATCGACGCGATCGCGGCCCGGCACGAGACGCTCATCGCGAACATCGCGCACGCCGGTGACGGCAATCTGCACCCGCTGCTGATCACCCCGCCCGGGGACGAAGAGGCCAGGAAGCGGGCACAGGCCGCGTTCCACGACATCATCGCCGAGGCCCTGGCGCTGGGCGGCACGGTCACCGGGGAGCACGGGGTGGGCCTGCTCAAGCGGGAGGGTCTGGCCGACGAGCTGGGCCCGGAGGTGATGGCGCTGAACCGGGCGATCAAGGACGCGCTGGACCCGGAGCACCTGTTCAACCCGGGCAAGGTGGTGGCCCTGCACACGGGGAGCTGACGCGTCGGACCGGATCTCGCCGCGGCTCCGCGGCGGGCGAGGTCCGGCCGTGTCCGCCGGGTCGGTGACGGCGGCGGACACGGCTGCGCGTGCCCGCGCCGGATCCGGGCGGCCGCCCGGCGCGCCGGGGGCGGGCGGTCCCGTGGGTGCGTTCACAGCGGGCGGCCGGACCTGCGCGGGCGACCGCAGGGACGGCGCCGGACGCACCGATGCGCGAGGTCACGGCGTTCCGTAGGCTTCGCTCATGACCTCGACGCCGCCCTCCCCGACGCCGCGCGAAGCCTTCGACCTGCTGATGGCCGGCAATCAGCGCTTCGTCACGGGCTCCCCCGAGCACCCCAACCAGGATGCCGCCCGCCGCACCGAGACAGCGCCGGTGCAGCATCCCTTCGCGGTGCTGTTCGGCTGTTCCGACTCCCGGCTCGCCGCCGAGATCATCTTCGACCGCGGCCTGGGCGACCTGTTCGTGGTGCGGACCGCGGGCCACGTCATGGGGCCGGAGGTGCTGGGCAGCATCGAGTACGGCGTGGAGGTGCTCGGCTGCCCGCTGGTGGTGGTGCTGGGGCACGACTCCTGCGGCGCGGTCGCGGCGACCCGGGCCGCCGTCATGAACGGCACGACCGCCGGCGGATATGTGCGGGACGTGATCGAGCGGGTCACTCCGAGCGTGCTGGTCTCCCGTGCCGCCGGTCACACCGAGGACGCCGACTTCATAGCGGAGCATGTGCGCCGGTCCGTGGATCTGCTGCTGGACCGCTCCCGTGCCCTGGCCGACGCGGTGGCGGCCGGCCGTGCCGCCGTGGTGGGCCTGTCCTACCGGCTGGTCGACGGCACCGCCCACCTGATCACCACCCGGGGTCTGGAGCCGGCCACCGACGCCGCGGTGTGAGACGGCCGGCGGCGCGTACCGGGCCCGGCACGCCGCTCCCCGCACGGCGTGTGCGCCGTCTCCCCGCACGACGCACGTGCCGTCGCCCGCTGTGACGTACGTGAGGCTCCGTCCTTGGACGGAGCCTCTCGCGCACAGCAGGGCTGTCACGGTTCGCCGGTGTGGTGGCCGTTCGTGTCCGTGTCCTCGTCGGCTGCGGAACGCGGGAAGAGAAGTTCCTCGAGTGCGGTCGTGCCGAAAAGAAGCGCCATCGCCAGGGCCGGGACGAGCAGGGCGAGCAGGATCACAGCACCTCCCCAAGGTCGGCCTGTGGGACCTGTCCGGGTCGCATTCAGGATGCCGCCGAATGGCGTACCTCGCATGTCGAGCGGGTCCCGCGGCCTGCTGGGACACGGCCCGCGGCACATGAAGGCCGCGCGGGAAGGGCAGGCACGAGGAGGAGCGGCAGGCAGGAAGCCGCGCGGGAGGAGCACCGTGACCGATCGGGACGCAGGATCGCAGGCGGCGGCCGTGTTCGACGCCCTGAGGATCCGGTACGAACAGGCCTTCGCGCATTCCGCGGCCCACCGCGCGTCGCTGGAGTGGCTGTCGGCGCACCTCGGCCCGCACAGCCGGGTCCTGGACGTGGGCAGCGGGACGGGGCGGCCCACCGCGGCCACGCTCGCCGCGGCGGGGCACGAGGTGCTGGGCGTCGATGTGTCACCGGTGATGGCCGAGCTGGCGGCACGGCAGGTGCCGCAGGCCTCCTTCCGGTGCGCCGACATCCGCGACCTGCCGCTCGCCGAGGGCTCCTTCGACGCGGTCTGCGTCTACTTCGCCCTGCTGCAGATGTCCCGCCGCGACCAGGAGGCCGTCGTGCGGCGTCTGGTGCGGGCCGTGCGGCCGTCCGGCATCGTGGTGCTGGCCACCGTCCCGCTCGACGTGGAAATGGCCGACGGGATCTTTCTGGGGCAGCCGGTGCGGGTGACCAGCTTCGACGAGGAGGGCTTCGTCCGTATGGCCACCGCCGCGGGGCTCACGGTGCTCTCGCGGCAGACCCACCTGTTCACCCCCGCGGCTCCCGGTGCGACGCCCGAGCCCCATCTGTTCCTGCACTGCCGGCGGACCACCGGCTGAGCGCAGGCGGGCCGAGGACCGCGCCGGCCGGCAGTACAGGACCGGCGGGCGTGCAGCGGGTGCCGTGCGGGCCGGCAAGCGTCGCCGACGCCGCCCCGGCCGCCTTCCCGCGGACAGCGAAAACGCCCGGCGTCCCAGGGGACGCCGGGCGCTTCGGCCGGTTCGTTCAGCAGACGCTGTCCGTCGGCTTGGGGTTGCCGAGGCCGAACAGCGGGCGCAGCCGCAAGCCCGCCCAGGTGCCGACGAGGGCGCAGGCACCCCAGATCCAGCCGTGCAGCGATCCGGAGGCGATGCCCGCCAGGTAGGCGCCGATGTTGCAGCCGCCGGCCATCCGAGCGCCGATGCCCATCAGGACGCCGCCCAGCACGGAGGCGACGGCGGTGCGCCACGGGATGGACCGGTGCAGCACCCATACACCGCCCGCCGACGCGGCGAGCGCGGCGCCGATGATGATGCCGATGTCGGTGAGGCTGGTCTTGTCCGCGAGCACCGGCCCGGACAGCTGCGCGGCACTGCCCGGCCGCTGCCAGAACTCCCACGTCTCCGGCGAGGCACCGAGATACCCGGCGATCTTGGATCCCCACAGCGCGAAAGCGCTGGTGATGCCCCAGGCACCACCGGAGACCAGCAGCACGCCGGCGCCCAGCACCGACAGGGCCACGGCGCCGACGGCGAGCGGCCAGGAACCGCGGACGGCGCGGGCCGGCGTTCCGCGTGCGGAGGGCGGGGCGGAGACCGGCGGCGGGTTGCGCCGGGCCTGCACCCGGCGGGTCACCCACCAGATCACGGCCAGCGCGGCCACCGTGACGAGCCACGAGCCGAACCAGCCGATGTGGTCGGACAGGACGTACGCGTCGAAGGCGGGAAGGTCGCCCCACAGGCCGTACTGCCAAGCCGCGAGGGTGGAGCCGGCGATGAAGCCGATGAGGGTGAGCAGCACCGCGCCGTGTCCGGAGCCGACGGAGAACAGGGTGCCGGAGGCGCAGGCACCACCGAGCTGCATGCCGACGGCGAAGACGAAGGAGCCGACGATCAGGCCGACGCCGAGCGCACCGCCGCTGGGCTGCGGCACCGATCCGAACAGGCCGGTGCCGGTGCCGATGATCAGGGCGAACAGCGTGGCGGTGGTGCCCAGCAGCAGGGTGTGGGCGCGCAGGCCGGTGCCGTTGCCGACGGCGATGAGCTGCCGCCAGGTTGAGGTGAAGCCGAAACGGGAGTGGAACAGGGCGAAGCCCAGCCCCAGGCCGAGCAGCAGCAGCACGCCGGGCCGGGCGCCGTGCTCGGCGAAGACGTACGCGGTCAGCGCCGCGCCGATCACGGCGGCGACGGCCAGCGGCACCCACCGGACGGCAGGGGCGGCCGGCGCCTGGGGCGCGGGACGGCTGGTGGGGGCGGGGGCGAGCAGGGCAGCGCGCGGGGGCGCGCCCGCAGGCGGGACGGTGGTCAACGGGGTTCTCCGGGAACGGACGACGGCGTCGGACGGTCGGGCGGCGGCGAAGACCTCCTGAGCAGGCGGTCCCGCATGCTCAGGGCAGGGCAGGACTGGCTCTGAGGCGGGGCCCGCGCGGGCCCCGGCTCGCATCAGCGGCGACAGAGGGCGTCGTCGACGCTCCAGCAGGTGGCTGCGAAGAGCACCATGACGAGGCCGCGGGCAGGTCCGAACATGTCCGGAAGCGTACGACGAGACGAGCATGCACCGTACAGACATCTCGAATGCTGAGAGATGCGTCTCATCAAGCGTTCCGGCCCAGCCGGGTCCGCCTCCGCCGCATGGCGCGGTGAGGCGCTGCGGTGCCCCAAGCCGAGGGTGCCGGCGCGCTGCTCTCCCCGTCCCGTCCCGTCGTCAGGGGCACCACCGTTCGTGCAGGTCAGCGCCCTGGTGTCCCTGCTGATCCCCACGTGCCCCCGCCTCCGCTCCCCGGGCGGCCGGCCGCGGGCAGGCTGATGCCGCGGGCAGTCGGCTGACGGCCCGCCGGGCGACGGCAACCGCCGTGGCTGCCGCCCCGGTGATCCGGACCACGACAGGACGAGGAGGAACCATGGGCATGCGTGCAGCAGGTGTCGCCGCGGTGACGGCGGCCGTTCTCACCGGTGCGCTCGTCGCGACCGCCCCGGCGGCGTCCGCGGCCCCCGCCGCGCCCGCGGCCGGCGGCACCGCACCGGCCTGCATCGGTCGGTACGTGACGAACACTCCCGAGGGATTCGACGTGCATCTGACCAACAACTGCGGCAAGACCATGCGGGTCCAGGTCGTCGTCAAGTACGCCGGCGACAGCCCTTGCTACAAGCTGGCGGCCGGAGCGAGCAAGCTCTACATCTACGAGGGGGTCCTCGGTCAGTACGACCGGACCGCCGTGTGCTGACGCTCGACCGGGCCGGCTGCTCCGGCGCGGCGCCCGGGCAGGCGCACAGGCCCGGGCGCCGCGCCGTCCGGCTCCGCGGGGAGGGTGCGGGCCGGGGCGGGCAGCGGTCGGGTCAGTTCGTGGACGACGCGAGGAGTTCCAGGGTGTCGATCACCCGGTGGGAGAAGCCCCACTCGTTGTCGTACCAGGCCACGACCTTCACATGCCGTCCGTCGACACGGGTGAGGGCGGAGTCGAAGACCGACGAGGCCGGGTTGCCCACGATGTCGGAGGAGACGAGCGGGTCCTCGGAGTATTCGAGGATGCCGGCGAGCGGCCCGTCGGCCGCCGCACGGTAGGCCCGCAGCACCTCCTCACGGCTCACGTCGCGGGCGACGGTGGTGTTGAGCTCGACGAGGGAGCCGACCGGGACGGGCACCCGGATCGAGTCGCCCGACAGCTTGCCGTCCAGGTTCGGCAGCACCAGGCCGATCGCCTTGGCCGCGCCGGTGGTGGTCGGCACGATGTTGACGGCGGCGGCGCGGGCGCGGCGGGCGTCGCGGTGCGGCCCGTCCTGCAGGTTCTGCTCCTGGGTGTAGGCGTGCACCGTCGTCATGAAGCCGTGCTCGATGCCGGCGAGGTCGTCGAGGACGGCGGCCAGCGGCGCGAGCGCGTTGGTGGTGCAGGAGGCGTTGGACACGACCGTGTGCAGCTGCGGGTCGTAGGCGTCGGTGTTGACGCCGTAGGCGATCGTGACGTCGGCGCCGTCCGACGGGGCACCGACCAGGACCCTCTTCGCACCCGCGTCCAGGTGGGCGCGGGCCGCCTCGGCGGCGGTGAAGCGGCCGGTGGCCTCCAGCACGATGCCGACGCCGAGCTCCGCCCAGGGCAGCCGGCCCGGCTCGCGCTCGGCGAGCACCCGGATGCGGCGGCCGTCGACGACGAGCGTGTCCCCGTCGGCCTCCACCGGGCGGCCGAGCCGGCCGGCGGTGGTGTCGAAGGAGAGCAGCCGCGCCAGCGTGACCGGGTCGGCGAGGTCGTTGACGGCAACGATCTCCAGCGTGCTGTTCCGCTCCAGCAGGGCGCGCAGCACAGTGCGGCCGATGCGGCCGAAGCCGTTGATGGCGATGCGGGTCATGTCCGTCCCTTCTGTTCTCGCCCACCAGGGTGGCGAGCGGGAACACGGCCAGACAGCGGCGCCATCGCCATCGTTCACAACGATCCCGCCAGGCCCTGCGGCGTGCGGCGAGCCGTGGCCGACGGGGGTCCGGGGGCAGTACCCAAGCGCTGCCGGGCGCCCTGCACTACCGGCCGCGGGTGAAGGTGCGGCGGTACTCGCTCGGCGTGGTGCCGAGGATGCGCTGGAAGTGCAGCCGCAGATTGGCGCCGGTGCCCAGGCCGACGTCAGAGGCGATCTGCTCGACGCTGCGCTGGGAACGCTCCAGCAGTTCACGGGCCACGTCGATCCGGGCCCGCAGCACCCACTGCATCGGCGTGCAGCCGGTGTCCTCGACGAAGCGCCGCGACAGGGTGCGCTCCGACACGCCCGCGTGGCGGGCGAGTTCCTCCAGGGTGAGGCGTTCGTGGAGCCGGTGCAGCGCCCACTCGCGGGTGGCGGCGAACCGCTCCCCCAGCGGCTCGGGCACGCTGCGCGGCACGTACTGCGCCTGGCCGCCGCTGCGGTAGGGGGCCGCGACCAGGCGCCGGGCGGCGTGGTGGGAGGCGGCCACGCCCAGGTCCGCGCGCACGATGTGCAGGCACAGGTCGATCCCGGAGGCGGCGCCGGCCGAGGTCAGCACACTGCCCTCGTCCACGAACAGCACGTTCTCGTCGACCCGGATCCGCGGGTGCTTCTCCGCGAGCGCCCGGGTGTAGTGCCAGTGGGTCGTGGCGCGCCGGCCGTCGAGCAGTCCCGTGGCCGCCAGGGCGAAGGCACCCGTGGAGATGGCCGCGAGACGGACGCCCCGGTCATGGGCGGCGAGCAGCGCCTCCACCACGGCCGGCGGCGGCTCCTCCCGGTCGGGGAAGCGGTAGCCGGGCACGAAGACGATCTCGGCCCACTCCAGCGCCTCCAGACCGTGGGCGACGGTGTACGACAGCCCGTCACCACCGGTGATCACGCCGGGCGCGGCGCCGCACACCCGGACCTCGTACGGCATGCTGGCCCGGGTGTTGAACACCTGGGCGGGGATGCCCACGTCGAGCGGTTTGGCGCCTTCGAGCACGAGGACAGCGACACGGGTCGGACGGCGGGAGGACGGCACGGGCACCAGGGTACGGACCGCCCGGTGACCGCGGTCCGTTCGCCGGGGCCCCGGGCGGGTGCGACCATGAGGGGATCGGCGCCCGGCGGGTCCGCACCGGCCGCGGGGACGGCGGGCCGGGGACGCCGGGCATGCGGCGACCGTGGGGTGGTGTCGCCGACTCGTTCGGCGAGCTGACGAAAGGGCTGCCATGGCAGGACCGATCACCTACCGCAGGATCTACGAGGGCGTCTCGCCCCAGGACGGCACACGGGTGCTCGTCGACCGGCTGTGGCCGCGCGGGGTGAGCAAGGAGGAGGCCCACGTGGACGAGTGGCTGCGCGACGTCGCGCCCTCCACCGAGCTGCGGCGCTGGTACGGCCACGACCCGGAGCGCTTCGCGGAGTTCCGCCGCCGCTACCTGGCCGAGCTGGACGATCCCGGGCACCGGCCGGCCGCCGCGCGCGTGTGCGACCTGGCGGCCCGCGGAAAGGTCACGCTGCTGACGGCCACCAAGGACGTCGACCGCAGTGGGGCGGCCGTCCTCGCCGAGTGGCTGAACCACGCGGTACGCCGGCGTCGGCAGCACGCCTGAGCCGGTGCCGTCGGCGCGGCGGCAGCCCACGGCACGTCCGCCGCGCCCCGGTGCGTGCAGGCCCCGGCACGTCCGCCGCGCCCCGGTGCGTGCAGGCCCCGGCACGTCCGCCGCGCCCCGGTGCTGGATGTCACCGGCGGCGCACCCGCGCCTCACGCCGAAGCCGGCACGCCCTGCCCCGCGGTCGCCCGAGCGGCCGTGGGTTCCAGGCGGACCACGACGGCCTTGGACGTGGGCTGGTTGCTGATGTCGGCCACGCTGTCGAGGGGCACCAGGACCTGGGTCTCCGGGTAGTAGGCGGCGGCGCAGCCCCGGCTCGTCGGGTAGGGCACCACCGTGAAGTCGTCCGCGCGGCGTTCGGTGCCGTCGGTCCACACGCCGACGAGGTCGACGTGCTGTCCCTCGGTCAGCCCCAGGTCCTTCAGGTCGTCGGGGTTGACGAGCACCACGCGGCGGCTGCCGTGGATGCCGCGGTAGCGGTCGTCGGGTGTGTAGGGGATGGTGTTCCACTGGTCGTGGGAGCGCAGCGTCTGCAGCAGCAGGTGACCGTCGGGCACGTGCGGCGCCTCGGGGGTGTTGCAGGTGAACAGCGCCTTGCCGACGGCGGTGCGGAACACGCCCTCGTTGACCGGGTTGGGCAGCTGGATGCCGCCGGGCCGGACCACCCTGCGGTTGAAGTCGTGCAGGCCGGGCACGATGCGGCCGATCCGCTCACGGATCGTGCCGTAGTCGGCCTCGAACCGCTCCCAGGGGATGTCCGCCTTGCCGCCGAGGGTGCGCCGGGCCAGCCGGCACAGGATGGCGACTTCGCTGAGCAGCAGCGGGGAGGCCGGCTTGAGCCGCCCGCGAGAGGTGTGCACCTCGCTCATCGAGTTCTCCACGGTGACGAACTGCTCCCCGCAGGCCTGGACGTCCCGC
The DNA here is from genome assembly GCF_014656135.1 of Streptomyces thermodiastaticus. Taxonomy (GTDB): domain Bacteria; phylum Actinomycetota; class Actinomycetes; order Streptomycetales; family Streptomycetaceae; genus Streptomyces; species Streptomyces thermodiastaticus. The sequence continues at coordinate 6,876 of NZ_BNBV01000017.1, read as the reverse complement.
TCGGTGCGGCCCAGGGTCGGCAGGATCAGCGCGGTTTGCCCGCAGACGAGGTGCGACCTGTTCAGTTTGGTGGAGATGTGCGCGGTCAGGCGGCAGGTGCGCACGGCGGCCTCGGTGACGCTGGTGTCGGGTGCGGCCCGGACGAAGTTTCCTGCCAGCCCGAGGAACACCTTGACGCGGCCCTCGCGCATCGCGCGGATCGCGTTCACCGAGTCCAGCCCGTGGGCGCGCGGCGGGTCGAAGCCGAACTCGCGCTGCAGCGCGTCCAGGAAGGAGTCGGGCATGCGCTCCCAGATGCCCATGGTGCGGTCGCCCTGCACGTTGCTGTGGCCGCGCACCGGGCAGGCCCCGGTTCCCGCCCGGCCGACGTTGCCCCGCAGCAACAGGAAGTTGACGATCTCCCGGATGGTGGCCACGCCGTTCTTGTGCTGGGTGATACCCATGGCCCAGCACACGACGATGCGCCGGCTGCGCAGGACGTCGTCGCGGACCTGCTCGATCTCCGTGCGGGTCAGTCCGGTCGCGGCGAGCACGTCGTCCCAGGACAGGTTACGTGCATGGGCGGCGAACTCCTCGAAGCCGCTGGTGTTGGCGCGGATGAACTCGTGGTCGAGCACCTGCCCGGGCCGGGCGTCCTCGGCCTGGAGCAGCAGCAGGTTCAGTGCCTGGAACAGCGCCAGGTCGCCGCCGACGCGGATGTGCAGGAACCGGTCGGCGATCTGCACACCGCGGCCGATCACCCCACGTGGCTTCTGCGGGTTCTTGAACCTCAGCAGGCCGGCTTCGGGCAGCGGGTTGACCGCGATGATGCGGGCGCCGTTGCGTTTGGCCTGCTCCAGCGCGGACAACTGCCGCGGATGGTTGGTCCCGGGGTTCTGCCCCACCAGGAAGATCAGGTCGGCGTGATGGATGTCGTGCAGGCTGACCGTTCCCTTGCCGGTTCCCAGCGTCTCGTGCAGGGCGAATCCGCTGGACTCGTGGCACATGTTGGAACAGTCGGGCAGGTTGTTGGTGCCGAAGGCACGGGCGAACAGCTGCAGCACGAACGCGGCCTCGTTGCTGGCCCGGCCCGAGGTGTAGAACACGGCCTCGTCGGGCGAGTCCAGCGCGTTCAGCTCGGTGGCAAGCAGGCCGAAGGCGTCGTTCCAGCTGATCGGCTCGTAGTGGTCGGAGTCCGGCCGTTTCACCATGGGGCGGGTGAGCCGGCCCTGCTGGTTCAGCCACATGTCGGAGCGCCGGCTCAGCTCGGAGACGGAGTGCTCACGGAAGAAATCGGCGGTGATCCGGCGTGTGGTGGCCTCGTCGTTGATGTGTTTGGCGCCGTTCTCGCAGTACTCGTTGCGGTGCCGGTGGCCCGGCGACGGGTCGGCCCAGGCGCAGCCGGGGCAGTCGATGCCGTCGACCTGATTCATGGTCAGCAGATCCACCCCGGCCTTGAGCGGGGAGGTCTGCCGCAGCGAGTACTCCAGGGCGTGCACCACGGCGGGGACTCCGACGGCCCAGGTGCGGGGCGGAGTCACACTGAGCTGGTCCTGCGGCTCGTCATCCGGTTTCTTCATCGGTGCTGCCTCACGTGTGCTCAGCCGACCGGCCAGCCGGCCACTCGGCTCCTCGGCGGTTCCGCCTGCCTCGCGTGGACGTGTCCACCGCGGATGGTCTCCCGCCAGGAGCCGCCCGCCTGCCCCATGCCCTCGATGTACTCCGTGAAGCGCTTCAGTTCCGCCCGCACGACGCGCCGGGTCAGCCAGGGTACGGCGGCAAGCGCACCGGCGGCGCCGCGCGGCCGCAGGTCCAGCCGCACCTCGACCGTCGTCCCGCCGCCGTCCGCGGTGGGCCGGAACGTCACCTGTCCCTCATGAGAAGGAGTGCATCCGAGGCTGCGCCAGGAGACATGGGAGTCGGGCTGCTGCTCGACGATCTCCGCCTCGAACTCGCGGCACACCGGCCCCTTGCCGACGACCCACGTGGTGATGTTGGGTTTGACCTGATCGACCCGCTTCACCATGGTCATGAACCGCGGAAAGCTCTTGAACTGCGTCCACTGGTCGTACACGGTCCGCACCGGGACGGCGATGTCGATCGTTTCCTCGATGGTGATCATGGTTCACCCGCTTTCGGGGCCCGCCGTCTCCCAGTGTCACCGCCCGGACCTGGGGCCGCCACACGGACACCGCCGCTGGTCGTACACGCGGGTGTCTCCACCGGCCGGCGGCAAGGCAGCGAGAGGGCGCCGGACCGAGCGGCGACGGCACGGTCGCGTGACCGGACAGGCGGCCGGACAGCGAGCCGCGCCCGCTCCTCGGCCCCCGGAGGGGGAGACGGAGCGGGCGCGGCTGGTGGCGTGCGAGGCCGGATCAGTAGGCCGAGTTGACGTTGTCGATCGAACCGTAGCGGTGGGCCGCGTAGTTGGCGGCGGCGGTGATGTTCGCGACCGGGTCGGTGATGTTCTGCGAGGTGCCCGGCACGTGGTACGCGTTGAAGGTGGGCTGGATCACCTGCAGCAGCCCCTTGGAGGGGATGCCCTTCTTGGCGTTGATGTCCCAGTTGTTCTGGGCGTTGGGGTTGCCGGAGGACTCCCGCATGATGTTGCGGTGCAGGCCCTCGTAGCTGCCGGGGATGCCCTTGGCCTTCATGATGGCGAGGGACTGCTTGATCCAGCCGTCGAGGTTGTTCGCGTACCCGCCCTTGCCGGTCGCGGTCTGGACGTCGTGCGCGGCGGTGGCCTTGACGGGCTCGGCGGCCTGGGCGGTGGCCGGGGTGAGGGTCAGGGCGGCGGCCGCGGCGCCGGTGGTGGCCAGACCGGTCAGAGCGAGGGTGCGCAGGCGGGCGAGGCGGGTACGGGTGCGGATCGTCATGCGGGAAAGATCTCCGGTGGTGGGGGTCGTCGTCGTGGCACCTGCCGTGGTGCGGCGGGTGTCGGGGCGGCGGTGCCCCGGTGCTGCGATCCGGGCGCTCGGTGCGGCCGCTGTGAGCGGTGAGCCCGTCCGGTGCTCGGCGCAACGACAGTCATCCTGGGAAGTGCCGCGGGACGGAGGCAAGAGTGTGACGTACTACCCGCTTACGGAGATACGTCCGGTATGCGCATTTCAATTGGCGTATGCGCTGTTCAGGCGCTTCGTCTCCCTACGACCGGGCATAGGACGTGATCTGCCTCCTATGGGTGGCATCACATCCTGACCCCCGTGAACCCCCGGAGACAGGCCCTCGGATCACCCGGAAGGGACCCGTCCGCGCGCCGTGATCGCGTGGTCCGCCGGCGCCGCACCGGCCGCGGCGGCGGGCCGCCGAACGGCTACCCGGTACCGGACTCGGTGCGTGCCAGCGCGGAGACCCCCACGCAGACCAGTCCGACGCCCGCCAGCATCGGCAGCAGCCACCAGCCGGCCCGCACATGCTCCTCGTAGACGAGCACCCCGAGCAGGAAGCTCACCACGGCGTCCCCCAGGGTCAGGGCGGGCTGGGAGGCGACGAGCGGGCCGCCCTGCAGGGCGTGCTCCAGCAGGAGCATGGCGCACACCCCGCACGCACCGAAGCCGTACGTCTGCCACGACGTGAGGAACGCGCCGAGGCCGCCCTCGGCCAGGATGTGCACGGCGGTCTTCATCAGCCCGGCCGTCAGGGCGAAGAAGATCGCGGTGGCCGTGCCGAGACAGGCGGCCCGCGTCCGGCCCTGCGGCCTGCTCAGCCCTACCGCGCTGAGCGCGACCGCAGTGCCCACGCCGACGGCCAGAACGGGCATCCAGCGGTCCAGCGGCACATGCGTACGGTTGCCGCTGGGGGCGGCGGACAGCAGCGCCAGGCCCAGCCCGGCGACCACGACGAACAGCTTCAGCAGCAGCGCGGCGGACGGCCGGTGGTGCTGCCAGAGCGCGGCGATCAGCAGCGCCAGCGGCAGCTCCAGCACGAACAGCGGCTGGACGAGGGAGAGCGGGCCGGTCGCCAGCGCGAGCGCCTGCCACACACCGGCGGCGACCACGGTCAGCACACCGGCCACCCACACGGGACGGCGCAGCAGACGGAGCAGCAGCCCGGGGTCGAAACCCCGGGACTGCGGCACGGTCAGCGCGGCACGGCGCTGCAACACGGTGGCCAGTGCATTGCTCAGGGCGGCCAGCAGGGCGAACAAGGTCGGCAGGACGAATTCCATGGCCCCATCCTTGGCCCGGCGGCCCGCGGGTCCGGCGGGCGACACGACGGGGGCCGCCGTCCGTCTCGTCTGGTCCACTGCGCCCGCTGATGCGACGCTGGTAGTGCACCGGTGCCGGATGCACAGGTGCCGAAGGACGGTGACCGGGAGGGCCGATGGGACGGGACGTCCCGGCGCTGGTCTTCACCCGCGAGGACCGCCGCCGGTACCGGATCAAGATGCAGAGGTGCCTCGACGCCTTCGCCCAGATGCTGCGCACGTCCCGGTTCGAGTCCGAGCGGCCCCAGGTGGGGCTGGAGATCGAACTCAACCTCGGCGACGACCGGGCGGAGCCGGCGATGCGCAATCTCGACGTGCTGGAGGCGATCGCGGATCCCGCCTGGTCCACGGAGCTCGGGCGGTTCAATCTGGAGATCAACATCCCGCCCCGCCGTCTGACGGCCGGCGGTCCCGACGCCTGGGAGGCCGAGATCCGTGCCGCGCTGAACCACGCGGAGGACCGCGCGGCGGCGACCGGCGCCCACCTGATCATGATCGGCATCCTGCCGACCCTGCGCCAGGAGGACGTCGGCGAGGGGGCGCTGTCGGAGAATCCGCGCTATCAGCTGCTCAACGATCAGGTGTTCGCCGCCCGCGGGGAGGACCTGCGCATCGACATCGACGGCACCGACCGGCTGCGCACCTGGGCGGACACCATCACACCGGAGGCCGCGTGCACCAGCACCCAGTTCCATCTGCAGGTCTCCCCGGAGGAGTTCGCCGGCTACTGGAACGCGGCGCAGGCGATCGCCGGGGTGCAGGTGGCGCTGGCGGCCAACTCGCCGTTCCAGTTCGGCAAGGAGCTGTGGGACGAGACCCGCATCCCGCTGTTCGAACAGTCCACCGACACCCGGCCGCAGGAGATCAAGGTGCAGGGGGTGCGGCCCCGGGTGTGGTTCGGCGAACGGTGGATCAACAGCGTCTTCGACCTGTTCGAGGAGAACCTGCGCTATTTCCCCGCGCTGCTGCCGCTGTGCGACGCGGAGGACCCCGAGGAGACGCTGGACAGCGGTGACATTCCCCAGCTGGGCGAACTGACCCTGCACAACGGCACCATCTACCGCTGGAACCGGCCGGTGTACGCCGTCGCCCAGGACAAGCCGCATCTGCGGGTGGAGAACCGGGTCCTGCCCGCCGGCCCCACCGTCGCCGACACCCTCGCCAACGGCGCCTTCTACTACGGCCTGACCCGCGCCCTGGTGGAGGAGGACCGGCCGGTGTGGTCGCGGATGTCCTTCCAGGCCGCCGAGGACAACCTGCACACGGCGGCCCGGCACGGCATCGACGCGCAGCTGTACTGGCCCGGGATGGGCGAGGTGCCGGTGCAGGAGTTGGTCCTGCGCCGCCTGCTGCCGCTGGCGCACCGGGGCCTGGAACGCTCGGGCATGGACGCGGCCTGGCGCGAGCCGCTGCTCGGCGTCATCGAACAGCGGTGCGTCACCGGGCGCAACGGGGCGGTGTGGCAGAAGGAGATGTTCCACCACCTCGACTCGGCCACCCGGGCGAGCCGCCACGAGGTACTGCGGCGCATGACGGAACTGTACGTGGAGTACATGCATCTCAACGCGCCGGTCCACACCTGGCCGGTCGACTGACCGGTACGGCCGGGCGCAGGCCTGCCCGCCCCGCGCCGGGCAGGCCGGTCAGGACGCGCCGTGCCGCTGCCCTGCCGTTCCCGCGGACGCCTCGGTGCCGCCTTCGACGAGCCGCCGCAGCGCGGGCAGCAGCGTGTCGAGGTCCTGGCCGGTGCGGAAGGCGACCACGGTGGTGCCGCCCCGGCCGCTGTCCTCCCCGGCGGGTGCGGAAAACAGCGACAGCACCTCGGACATGGCCTCGTCCACTTCGGCCACCGGGTCCGCGGACTCGCCGCGCAGCCAGCGGCGCAGCACATGGTTGTGGGCGGCAACCACGGAAGCCGCCATGATCTCGGCCCGCAGCGACGCCGCCTCGGTGGGGTCGCCCATCCACTCCGCGATGAACTCGCGGAACAGCCGCTGGTACCGGGCCACGCTGGCGATCTCCCGGTCCCGCAGGGCGGACACCCTGCTGGTGAGCGCGTACCGCCGGCGGGCGAGGTCGCCTTCCTCGATGTAGTGCATCAGCACCAGCCGGACCGCGTCGGAGACGGCGACCAGGGCGGTGCGGTGGCTGGACGTGGCCAGCCGGTCCCGGATCAGTTCGAGCAGCCGGTCGTGGTCGGGAAAGATGACCGCTTCCTTGGACCGGAAGTGCCGGAAGAAGGTCGTGCGCCCCACGCCGGCCCGTTCAGCGATGTCGTCGATGGTCGTCTGCTCGTACCCGCGCTCGTCGAAGAGGGCGAAGGCCGCGTCCGCGAGCCTGATCCGTGCCGGTGGCTTGCTCATGGGCCCTCATCTTTCCCTGTCACGGTGGCCGGAGACCACTTGCCCAGCCTGCTGGTACTGAGTACCGTTGCATCGATATCTAGTACCAGCAAGGGTGCCGTGCGTCCCAGGGCGTGCGCGTCGGCCGCGCCACAGAGGGCGGGACGGGCGCCACACCCCTGGTCCGACCGTCGACCCGCGGGTGGAGCGAGCAGTGAACGACGACATCGATGTCCGTACGACCGCGGGCAAGCTCGCGGATCTTCGGCGGCGGATCCAGGAGGCGACCCATGCCGGCTCCCAGCGTGCGGTGGAGAAGCAGCACGCCAAGGGGAAGCTGACCGCGCG
>NZ_BNBV01000016.1 GCF_014656135.1 Streptomyces thermodiastaticus | reverse complement strand
GCCGGCCGCCCCGGCCCCGGCCGCCCCGGCCGCCGAGGCCCCGGCCGCCCCCGCGGCTCCGGCGCCCGCCCCGGCTCCGGCCCCCGCTCCGGTGACCCCGGCCCCGGCCGCCCCGGCCGCCGCCCGGCCCACCGACGAGGGCGCCTACGTGACCCCGCTGGTGCGCAAGCTCGCCGCCGAGAACGGCGTCGACCTGTCCACCGTCAAGGGCACCGGCGTCGGCGGCCGCATCCGCAAGCAGGACGTCCTGGCCGCCGCCGAGGCCACCAAGGCCGCCGCCGCCCCGGCCCCGGCCGCCGCCCCGGCCCCGGCCGCCGCGAAGAAGGCCCCCACCCTGGAAGCCTCCCCGCTGCGCGGCCAGACCGTGAAGATGCCGCGGATCCGCAAGGTCATCGGCGACAACATGGTCAAGGCCCTCCACGAGATGGCCCAGCTGTCCTCGGTGGTCGAGGTCGACGTCACCAAGCTGATGCGGCTGCGTGCCCAGGCCAAGGACGCGTTCGCGGCGCGTGAGGGCGTCAAGCTCTCCCCGATGCCGTTCTTCGTCAAGGCCGCCGCGCAGGCGCTGAAGGCCCACCCGGCCATCAACGCCAAGATCAACGAGGCCGAGGGGACCATCACCTACTTCGACACCGAGAACATCGGTATCGCGGTGGACTCCGAGAAGGGCCTGATGACCCCGGTCATCAAGAACGCCGGTGACCTCAACATCGCCGGCATCGCCAAGGCCACCGCCGAGCTGGCGGCCAAGGTCCGCGGCAACAAGATCACGCCGGACGAGCTGGCCGGCGCGACCTTCACCATCTCCAACACCGGTTCGCGCGGCGCGCTGTTCGACACGATCATCGTTCCGCCGGGCCAGGTCGCGATCCTCGGCATCGGCGCCACCGTCAAGCGCCCGGCCGTGATCGAGACCGAGGAGGGCACGGTCATCGGCATCCGCGACATGGTCTACCTGACCCTGTCCTACGACCACCGCCTGGTCGACGGTGCCGACGCGGCCCGCTACCTGACCGCCGTCAAGGCGATCCTGGAGGCGGGCGAGTTCGAGGTCGAGCTCGGCCTGTAAGGGCCCCTTGGTGCGAACGGCGGTGCCCCGTCCGGAGTCTCCGGGCGGGGCACCGCCGTTCGGCTTTCGTCACGCCGTGCGTGTAAGCCTCGTCTCACCTGCGTGAAAGCCCCGGCAAGCGGCCTGAGGCCTTGCCCTGTCCCCGTATTGTCATTACCGTCAACGCCCCCGCGGGCCGCCCGGGCCCACGCTAAGGAGCCCTTCATGACCGCGCCCGTCGTCCACTCGCTCCGCGAACAGATCCGCGAGCACATCGTGGAGGGGATCGTCAGCGGCCGCTGGAAGCCGGGCGAGCGGATCGTGGAACGCCGGATCGCCACCGAGCTGGCGGTCAGCCAGACCCCGGTCCGCGAAGCCCTGCGCGAGCTGGAGTCGCTGCGGCTGATCGAGTCGGCGCCCAACAAGGGCGTGCGGGTGCGCAATCTGACCGCCGCCGACCTGGAGGAGAGCTACCCGGTCCGGGCCGGGCTGGAGGCCATCGCCGCGGAACTGGCGGCGGACCGCCTGGCCGAGGACACCTCGGCGCTGGAGCCGCACGTGGCCGCGCTGTACGAGGCCGACCGCCGCTCCGACGGCACGGCGCAGGTGCGGCACACGGTCGCCTTCCACCGCGAACTGGTGCGCGCGGCGGGCAACTCGGTGCTGCTGCACACCTGGGAGGGCCTCGGCATCGAGGTGTTCACGGCGCTGTCGATCCGCTGGCTGGGCACCGTCCAGCAGTCGTACGCCGAGGAGCACGAGGAGCTGGTGCAGGCCTTCCGCCGGCGGGACGAGCGGATCGCGGAGCTGGTCAAGGCCCACGTCCTGGGCTGCGCACCGCGTGCCTGAGGCAGCCGAGCATGCCCCCGCTCGCCTGCGAAAACAGCACCGGAACGCGGCACCGGGTGCCTGAATCCAAGGCACCGCGTGCCGACTTTCTTGGAATCGAGAGGTTTTCACCCTCAACCCTTTGATCGATCATCGATCACGGAGTTACAGTCCCCCACGGGCTCTCACCCGAGCCTGCGCCCTGTCCTGCCAAAGACCTGAGGGCACCCCCTGACCCTTACGCAGATGAGGGAACCCCCCTTCGACTGAGGAAGGCGGCGACATGACCGACCCCAACGCCATCCAGCCGAGCGAGCTGGACCAGCTCCCGGACCGCGACCCGGAGGAGACCGCCGAGTGGCAGGCCTCGCTGGACGCCGTCGCCAAGGCGGCCGGGCCGCACCGTGCCGCGTACCTGATGCGCCGCACGCTGGAGCGCGCGGAGGGCACCGGTGTCGCTCTGCCCAAGCTCCTGGAGACCGACTACGTCAACTCCATCCCCACCGCGGCCGAGCCGGCCGTCCCCGGTGACGAGGCCATGGAGGCCCGGATCACCGCGTGGAACCGGTGGAACGCGGCGGCGATGGTGACCCGCGGCGCGAAGTACGGCGTGGGCGGCCACATCGCCACGTTCGCCTCCGCGGCCTGGCTGTACGAGATCGGCTTCAACCACTTCTTCCGCGGCAAGGAGGGCGACGGCTCCGGCGACCAGCTGTACGTCCAGGGCCACGCCGCCCCCGGCATCTACGCCCGCGCCTTCCTGGACGGCCGGCTCACCGAGCAGCACCTGGACAACTTCCGGCAGGAGGCCGGCGGCAACGGTCTGCCGTCCTACCCGCACCCGCGCCGCCTGCCCTGGCTGTGGGAGTTCCCGACCGTCTCCATGGGCCTCGGCCCGATCTCCGCGATCTACCAGGCGCGCTTCAACCGCTACCTGACCAGCCGCGGCATCAAGGACGTCTCGGACTCGCACGTGTGGGCGTTCCTCGGCGACGGCGAGATGGACGAGCCGGAGTCCACCACCGCGCTCACCCTGGCCGCGCGCGAGGGCCTGGACAACCTGACCTTCGTCATCAACTGCAACCTGCAGCGCCTGGACGGCCCGGTCCGCGCCAACTTCAAGATCGTCCAGGAGCTGGAGGCGCTGTTCCGCGGCGCCGGCTGGAACGTGATCAAGACCCTGTGGGGTTCCGCCTGGGACGAGCTGTTCGCCCTGGACACCACCGGTGCGCTGGTCCGCCGGCTGCGCGAGGTCCCGGACGCGCAGGTGCAGACGTACCAGACCCGCGACGCCGCCTACATCCGCGAGGACTTCTTCGGCAAGGACCCCGCGCTCGTCGAGATGGCGAAGCTGCTCAGCGACGACAAGATCCTGGAGTGCTTCCACGTCTCGCGCGGCGGTCACGAGCCCCGCAAGGTCTACGCCGCCTACAAGGCCGCCCTGGAGCACAAGGGCGCCCCGACGGTGATCCTGGCCCAGACCGTCAAGGGCCACACCCTCGGTGAGGGCTTCGCGTCCAAGAACGCCAACCACCAGATGAAGAAGCTGACGGTGGAGCAGTTCAAGGAGCTGCGCGACCGCCTCGACCTGCCGATCAAGGACAGCGAGTTCGCCGACGGCCAGGTGCCCTACGGACACCCGGGCGCCGACTCCCCCGAGGTCCGCTACCTGCAGGAGCGGCGTGCCGCGCTCGGCGGTCCGGCCCCGGCCCGCCGCATCCACCCGGTCCCGGCGCTGCCCGCCCCGGCGGAGAAGGCCTTCACCGCCTTCGACAAGGGTTCCGGCTCGCAGAGCGTGGCCACCACCATGGCCTTCGTCCGCCTGGTCAAGGACCTGGTCCGGGACAAGGAGACCGGCAGGCGCTGGGTGCCGATCGTCCCCGACGAGGCCCGCACCTTCGGCATGGAGTCGCTGTTCCCGTCGCTGGGCATCTACTCGCCCAAGGGCCAGACGTACGAGCCGGTCGACCGCGACCAGCTGATGTACTACAAGGAGGCCGTCAACGGCCAGATCCTCAACGAGGGGATCACCGAGGCCGGTTCGATGGCCGACTTCATCGCCGCCGCCACGTCGTACGCGACGCACGGCGAGCCGATGATCCCGTTCTACATCTTCTACTCGATGTTCGGCTGGCAGCGCACCGGCGACCAGATGTGGCAGCTCGGCGACCAGCTCGGCCGCGGCTTCCTGGTCGGTGCCACGGCCGGCCGCACCACGCTGACCGGTGAGGGTCTGCAGCACGCCGACGGCCAGTCCCCGCTCATCGCCGCGACCAACCCGGCGGCGCTGACGTACGACCCGGCGTTCGCCTACGAGATCCCGGTCATCGTCAAGGAGGGTCTGCGCCGCATGTACGGCGAGGCCGCCGAGGGCGAGGACCAGAACGTCTTCTACTACCTCACCGTCTACAACGAGCCGCTGCCGCAGCCGGCCAAGCCGTCCGGCCTCGGCATCGACGAGGGCATCATCAAGGGCCTGTACCGCTTCAACACGGCGGAGTCGGCGGGCCTGACCGTCCCGGCCAACGCCCCGCGCATCCAGCTGCTGGGTTCGGGCACGGCCATCCACTGGGCGCTGAAGGCGCAGAAGCTGCTCGCCGAGGAGTGGGGCGTGGCCGCCGACGTGTGGTCGGCGACCTCGTGGGGCGAGCTGCGCCGCGACGCCATGGAGGCCGACGCTGCCCTGCTGCGCGGCGAGGACCGGGTGCCCTACGTCCGGCAGGCGCTGCAGGGCGCCGAGGGCCCGGTGCTGGCGGTGTCCGACTACATGCGCCAGGTCCCGGACCAGATCGCGCAGTGGGTCGAGCAGGACTACACCTCGCTCGGCACCGACGGCTTCGGCCTGTCGGACACCCGTGACGCGGCCCGCCGCCACTTCGGCGTGGACGCCGAGTCCATCGTCGCCGCGGCGCTGGCCCAGCTGGCCCGGCGCGGCGAGGTGAAGGCCACCGCGGTCAAGGAGGCCCGGGACAAGTACGGCCTGTGATCCCGGTCTGATCCGTGGATGCGCGCCGAAGGGGCACGGTGGTCCGCCGTGCCCCTTCGTCGTGCCCGCACGGTCGCCGTGCGCCGCGCTCCCGGTGGCGCCCGGCACCGTGGGCGGCTGTCCCCGCTCCAGACGGTGATGCCGCCGCGGTCGAGGCGCCAGGGACGCTGTCCGGTCGTGTCCGCCGGCGGCCGCCCACGACCGGCTCACCGCCTGCGGGCTCCGGGTGCGGGGGCCGGCCCGAGGGCCGATGCTGGGACGCGTGATGGACGAGACGGAGTTCTGGGGGCTGATCGACGCCACCCGCGAGGCCGCCGCGGGGGATCCCGAGGAGCAGGCCGATCTGCTGGTGCGGCGGTTGGTGCAGCTCGACCCGGAACAGGTGCTGGACTTCGCCCGTCACTTCGAGGCCCGCTACAACCGTGCCTACCGCTGGGATCTGTGGGGTGCGGCCTGGCTGCTGCTGGACGGGGCGAGCGACGACGCCTTCGACTACTTCCGGTGCTGGCTGATCGGCCAGGGGCGGGAGGTCTTCGAGGGGGCCGTGCGCGAACCGGACGCTCTGGCCGAGCTGCTGGAGGACTTCGACGAGGAGGTCGACGGCGACGCCGAGGACCTCGGTTACGCGGCCGACGAGGCTTACGAGCAGCTCACCGGCACCGTCGCCCCCGATCTGGGCATCCCGCCGGCTCCCGCGGAACCGGGAGGCACCCCGATCGACTTCGAGGACGACGCCGCGCTGGCCCGGCGCTACCCGAGGCTGTGGGACCGCTTCCGTGAATAGCGCACCGGTTCCGTGAAGAGGGCACCGGCCGGGCGCCGGGCGCGCCCTCTTGGGCGCCCCGGCCCGCCGTGTGCGCGGCCTGCGGGCTCGCCGCCCCTGCCCCCGGCCCCTGGGCCGTGTGCGCGCTCAGAACCGCCCCTGGAGGCGGGCGGCGGTCTCGCGCAGGGCGGGGAGCCGGACCGCCAGGGCGGCACCCGGGCAGTCGGTGGGGAAGCCGTCCCGGTGCCCGGCCAGGGCGGGCAGCACAGCCGCCGTACCGGCCGGGTAGCGGCTGTGCCCGTTGCTGGACACCAGCACCACCGAGGAGCGCGGGTCGACCCCTGCCAGGCCGAGTTTCCAGGCGACCAGGGCGGCGATCGCGTCGGTCATGGCGCGCGGCACGGGCATGCCGGCGTCGAACGTCCCGATGGCGGCGATGCCCGCCGTGCGGTGGTTGAAGCCCTGGGTGTGGGCGCCGGTGACGGGCCGGTCCACGCCGCCGGCGCGGCCCTCGTAGATCGTGCCGCACCGGTCGACGAGGAAGTTGTAACCGATGTCGTCCCAGTGGCGGCCGTCGGTCTGGCCGTCGTACAGGCCGCGGATGATGCGCGGGGTGTCGGCGCAGGAGTAGTCGTTGGGTGTGTCGGTGTGGTGCAGGAAGACGGCGACGACCTTGTCGTCGTAGCGCGGCGGCGGCTGCCGCCGGTGCCGGTGGGCGGCGTCCAGCCAGGCCTCGCGCCGCACGATGCGGGGCCGGGGCGCACGGTGGTGCGCCGTCGCCGCGGCGGCGCGCGGCGCCTCGGCGGGCAGCAGGCCGTGCCGGCCCGCGGTCTCGGTGTGGCCGGCACCCCGCGCGCCCGCCGCCAGCCCGCCGGCGAGGGCGGCCACCGGCAGGCAGCACAGCAGCACCAGGACGATGTGCCGCATGCGGGCCGGACGGCGGCAGACCACGGTGACGGACGTCCCGGGCCGCCGGTCCCCGGACCGGGCGGCGTCGGTGCCGGTCCGGCGCGGATCGGCCTCGGCGCCGGTCCGGCGCAGGGCGGCGGCTCCTGCCCGGCGTACGGCTGCTCCCGCTCGCCGCATGCCCGAGCCTGCTCGGCTCAGCACGGATTCCGGCCGGCGCCGGACGGTTTCCGGTCGGGGCCGGGTGCGATCCGTTCTCACAGCACGCATGCCCTCACTGTCACCTCCATCGGACCTGCCCGCGATGTGAGCTGTGCCGGCCGGTGGAACCATCGTCCTGGTCCGGGTCGTTTCTGGTGGTACACGTACAGGTGACCGGTTGCCGGATCCCTGTGCGCGTGGCTGATCGCCGGGGCCGTCCCCCCGCACCCGCGAGCGCGAGAGAAAGGCGGCATGCGTGGACCTGCTCGACCTGGTGCTGGTGCTGCTGATCGTCGTGTACGCGGCGTCCGGCTACCGGCGCGGGCTGCTGGCCGGCTGTGTCTCGCTGGCCGGGTTCGTGGGCGGCGCGGTCGTCGGCGTGTGGGTGCTGCCGTGGGTGATGGAGCTGGTCACACGCGGTACGACGACGGCGACGGTCACCGCCGTACTGACGGTGCTGGTCCCGGCGGCGGTGGGGCACGAACTGGCGGGGCGGCTGGCCCTGGTGCTGCGGCGCGAGCTGGACCGCGGGCCGCTGCGGGTGGCCGACGGGATCGGCGGGGCCGCCGCCAACGCGGTGGCGGTCCTGATCGTGGCGTGGGTGGCCGCCAGCGTGCTGGGGGCCTCGTCGTCACCGCTGGTGACGTCGGCGATACGCGACTCGCGGCTGCTGGGCGCGGTGCAGCAGGCCATGCCGGACACCACCCCGGCCTGGTTCTCGCGGGCCACCTCGGCGCTGACCGAGGCCGGGTTCCCGCAGGTGTTCAACCCGTTCGAGCACGAGCCGGCGACCGGTGTGGAGCGGCCCACCGGGGACAGTGTGACGCCGAGCGCCACGCAGGCCGCCCGGTCGAGCACGGTGAAGGTCGAGGGTGTCTCCGGCGACCAGGGCCGTGAGGGCAGCGGTTTCGTGTACGCGCCGCAGCACGTGATGACCAATGCGCACGTGGTGGCGGGCGTCGACACCCCGACGGTGCGGCTCGGCGGGGGCGGGCCCTTCCACCGGGCGCGGGTGGTGCTCTTCGACCCGGACCGGGACGTGGCCGTGCTCTACGTGCCGCGGCTGTCCGCCCCCGCGCTGCGGTTCGACGACACCGCCGGCCGCGGCGCGCCCGCGGTGGTCGCGGGCTACCCGAACAACGGCGGCCTGGACCTGCAGGCGGCGACGGTCGCGGCCCGCGTCCGGGCGACGGGGCAGAACATCTACAACAACGGCACGGTCACCCGGGAGATCTACTCGATCCGTTCCACCGTCCGCCCCGGCAACTCCGGCGGCCCGTTGCTGACCACGGACGGCCGGGTGTACGGGATGATCTTCGCCCGCTCCACCTCCGACCAGGAGACCGGCTACGCCCTGACGGCGGCGGAGATCGCCGAGGACGCCCGGCAGGCGGCCGAGGCCACGACACCGGTGGACACGGGACCGCTGCTCGACTCCTGAGGCCCGTCCCACCTGCCGCTGCCCTGCCGGCCCGGACGGCTCCGGACGGCCGTCCCGGCCGCACGCCGGCGGCACGGGCCGGGGTCCCGGGCCGTGCGCCCCCGCGCCGCCGGCGTGCGGCCGGCCTACACCAGCGAGCGGCCCATGAGCACGTCGTCGACGTACTTCCCGTCCAGCCAGAACTCCTCCGGCAGGATCCCCTCCACCACGAACCCCTCGGACTCGTACAGAGTGCGGGCCGGGGTGTTGTGCGCCAGCACGCGCAGGGTGAGGCGCCGCGCGCTCCGCCGCCGGGCCTCCTCCTGGGCCGCCCGCAGCAGCGCACGGCCGACGCCCGCGCCCCGTGCCTCCTCGGCCACGGCCAGGCCCCGGATCTGCAGGACGTGCGCGTTGCAGGCCAGCTCGGTGGCCGGGGCCAGCCGGAGGTAGCCGACGACGGCACCGTCCAGCTCGGCCACGAGGATCTCGTCCGGTCCGGACCGCTCGGTGAAGAACGGCTCGCCCGGACGCGGGCGGGGCTGCACGGCGTGCAGCGGGGACCACACGGCCCGGTCGAGCCGGGCCAGCGGCTGGTCGTCGGCAAGGGTGGCGGGACGTATCCGGAGATCGGGCATGGCGCTCACGCTACGGCGCGCACGGCGCGGTCCGCGAGGGTTTTCCGCGCTCCGGCGGGCAGGATGGGCCCATGGAACGTGCACGCATCGCGGTGGCCGGTGCCTCCGGGCTGATCGGCAGCGCCCTGGTGGCGTCGCTCAGGGCGGACGGGCACCAGGTGGTGCGTCTGGTGCGCCGGCCGGCCCGGACGCCGGACGAGGTCCGCTGGGACCCGGAGAACCAGTACGTGGACGCCGCGGGGCTCGCCGGGTGCGACGCCGTGGTGAACCTGGCGGGCGCCGGGGTGGGCGACCACCGCTGGACGGAGGCGTACAAGAGACGGATCCGCGACAGCCGGGTGCTCGGCACGGCGGCGCTCGCCGAGGCCCTCGCCGGGCTCGACACCCCGCCGCGGGTCTTCGTCAGCGGCAGCGCCATCGGCATCTACGGCGACACCGGCGGCCGGGTCGTGGACGAGGACTCCCCGCCCGGGGACGGGTTCCTCGCCCGGGTGTGCGTGGAGTGGGAGGAGGCCGCGGCCCCGGCGCAGGAGGCCGGGGTGCGGACGGTGTTCGCGCGGACCGGACTCGTGGTGGCCCGTCAGGGCGGGGCGTGGGGGCGGATGTTCCCGCTGTTCCGGGCCGGCCTGGGCGGACGGCTGGGCGACGGGCGGCAGTACTGGTCGTTCATCTCCCTGCACGACGAGGTCGCGGCGCTGCGTCATCTCCTCGACACCGAGTCCCTGTCGGGACCGGTCAACCTCACCGCGCCCGAACCGCTGACGAACGCTCGGATCACGGCCGCGATGGGCCGGGTGCTGCACCGGCCGACACCGTTCGCGGTGCCGGCGCCGGTGCTGCGGGCGGTGCTCGGGGAGATGGCACAGGACGTGCTGGGCAGCGCCCGGGTCGTGCCCAGCCGGCTGCTGGAGTCCGGGTTCTCGTTCGCGTTCCCGGGAATCGAGGACGCGGTGAGGGCGGCGCTGTGACGGGGTGACAACTTCGGGGGACGGTCGGCCGCGGCCGCCGGTGAGGTGTGCGGGGCACGGCGGCGGGCGGTGTGTGCCATCGGGATCCCTCGGACGGTGACGCACCGCCGGCTGGGCGAGCGGCGTGTCCGGCGGCGGTCCGAGCCGGGCCCCGCTGTGTCTCGTGATACGCCGAGATCGTGCGGCGAAACCTTGCGACCGTATGCGACCGCTGTGCGCCCGTGCCCTGTCGATGCGCGACTGCACTCGACCGATCAGGCGGCCCTACCCTCGACGCGAACTCGGGTATTCCGCACGCCGGTCGAGGGCATCACCCCTGCACCGGTCGCACAACCTCGAGGAGGGGCACGTGCTTGAGCCCGCGTACCAGGTGGATGTCGTCGTGGTGGGAGCCGGGGTCGCCGGTCTGTCCGCGGCGCATCGGCTGACCAGCGCAGGAGTAACGACCGCAGTCCTGGAGGCCGCCGAGTGGGTGGGCGGCCGCATGTCGACGGAGAAGGTCGACGGATTCCGGCTCGACCGGATCGGGCAGTTGCTGTTCACCTCGTATCCGGAGCTGACCCACGGTCCCGGGCTGGACGCGCTCGTCCTGCGGCCCTTCGCACCGGGCGTGCTGCTGCACAGCGACGGACGGCACCACCGCGCGGGCGCCCCGGCGGGCGGCAGGGGTGCACGGGGCGCGCTGAACGCCGTGCGCGCCCTCGCGAGCGCCCCCCGCTCGTCCCCGGTGCTCCCCCGGTCACGCGGCCGGATCCGCGCGTCGGGCCCTGCCCCTTCCGCCCCCTCCGTCGCGCTCGCCGGGACCGGCTCACCGGACACCGGCCCCGACGTCGCGCCGTACGCCCCGCACGCCGGTGACCAGGAGAGCACCTCACCGGCCCGGGCGAGCGGCCGCACGGTGACGGCAGAGAGGGCCCAGATGTTCGGCATCGGCGCACCGCTGCGGCTGCGCGCCGCGCTGGCCCGGCTCGCCGCGACGCCGGTGGACCGGCTCCTCGCCCGCCCCGAACTGCCGGTGTCCGAGGCGCTGCGGACGCGCGGGCTGCCGGCCCGGACCGTGGACGGTTTTCTGCGTCCGCTGCTCACCGCCCTGCTGTGCGACCCGGACCTCACCAGCTCCAGCCGGTGCGCGGATCTCGCGCTGCGCGCCTTCGCCGCCGGCCGGCTGTGCCTGCCGGAGGGCGGCGCGGACGTCGTACCGGAACTGCTGGCCGCGACGCTGCCCCCGGGCACGGTGCACACCGGGGTCCGGGTCACCTCGGTGTCCACCACCAAGGTGACCACCGCCGAGCACGGGGAGATCGGCTGCCGTGCGGTGCTGGTCGCGACGGACGCGCGGGCCGCCGCGGATCTGCTGCCGGGGCTGCGGGTGCCGGAGTTCCATCCGGTGACGGTGGTGCACCACACGACGGACGACGCGCCGGCCACCGGCGGCTACCTGCTGCTCGACGCCGACCGCTCGGGGCCGGTGTCGCACACGGCGGTGATCAGCCGTGTCGACCCCTTGCGCGCACCCGTCGGCCGCGCCCTGATCACATCGACCGTGCTGGGGACGCCGCCGGACGACGTCGACACCGCCGTCCGCCGGCATCTCGCCCGCCTGTACCGCACCTCGACCGCCCGCTGGGAGACGCTGGCCGTGCACCACACCCCGGAGGCGGTTCCGGCGATGCGCCCGCCCCACGATCTGCGGCGGCCCGTGAGGCTGCTGGCGGGCCTGTACGTGTGCGGCGACCACCGGGACACCAGCACGCTGCAGGGTGCGCTGCACTCGGCGCACCGCGCCGCCTCCGCGCTGCTGGCGGACCTGGGGGCGGGGCGCTCGCTGCACCGCGCGGACCCGGCGGCCACCCGCGCACGGGCCGCGGCGGCCTGAGCCCGGCCGGCCGGGCACGCGGTGTCCGGCCGACCGGAGGCCGGGCCCGTGGCGATCCCGCGAGCCCGGCCGGTGTCCGCGGCGGGGAGGAACCGCTGAGGCCCTGCCCCGGGTGGCCTCACCCCAGGGCGGCGACCTTGTCGCGGTAGGTGCGCACGGCCGTGGCGTCCTTGTGAGGCTCCAGGCGGCGTTCGAACTCCTTCAGGTACTCGTGGGCGCGGACCGAGCGCATGTCGGCGGCCTGCGCGGCCGCCTCGGCGGCGAGCCGGCAGGCCTGGTCCAGGTCGCCCAGGCCGAGGCGGGCGGTGGCCAGCACGAGGCGGCAGAACACGCGGCTGCGGGCCTGGGCGACAGGGCGCAGCTGGAGCGCGCGTTCGGCGTGCTGGGCGGCGGCCCGGTACTGCTGAAGGTCCCGGTGGCAGTGCGCGAACTCCTCGCTGAGGTGGCCCTCGTCGAAGGTGCGCGCCCAGTGCGGCGCTTCGTCGCCGGGTCTGGCGCTCTCCAGGGCGCGCTCGGCGCGCACCAGGCCGGCCGTGCAGGCGCGCACCTCGCCGAGCACGGCGTGGCCGCGTGCCTCGGCGGCGTGCAGCAGCGCCTGCACGGCGGGCGGGGCGGAGGTGCCGACCCCCTGCTGGGCCACCCGGGCGAGCTGGACCGCCTCGCGGCCGTGCGCGAGGTAGACGGCCTGCCGGCTCATGGTGGCCAGGACGTACGCCCCGTAGACGCGGTCGCCCGCGGCCTGGGAGAGCCGCAGCGCCTGCACGAAGTAGCGCTGGGCGAGCCCGTGGGCGGCGATGTCGTACGAGGTCCAGCCGGCGAGGCGGGTCAGGTCCGCGGCGGCCGCGAAGAGCCGGCGTCCGGCCTGCTCTCCGTAGACGCCGCGCAGCATCGGCTCGCACTCGTGCTCCAGGTAGCGCACGAGGGCCTGCCGGGCGTGGCCGCCGCCGAACCGGTCGTCCAGGGCGCGGAACAGCTCGCCGACGCTGCGCAGCGCGGCGATGTCGCCGGCGGTGACGCGCCGGCCCGCCTCGTGCTCGGTGCGGTGGCGTTCGGTGCGCCCGCGCTGGCGGGGCACCCCGGACGCCGGCTGCCGGCCGCCGGACAGCGGCCCGGTGCCCTCCGCGCGTCCCGCCGGTCCCCGCGCGGTCTGCGGTTCGCCGCGGGCCACCCGGTCGTCGGGCCGCCCGATCAGCCAGTCCCGGCTGGGCACGACGAGCCCGGCCGGGGTGAAGGCGATCTTGCGCAGTTCGGCCTGGCTGCCGGAGTCCTTGCGCCACAGCCCGCTGACGATGTCGACGGCCTCCTCGGGGGTGGCGGCGAACTCCAGCCCGGCGTACACGGGCGCGCACGCGTCCAGGCCGAGGTCCTGGGCGGTCAGACGGCGGCCGAGGCGCCGGGTGAAGACCTCGGCGATCAGGGCGGGCGTGGTGCCCCGCGGCTGCTGCCCGCGCAGCCATCGGGTGACCGACGTCTTGTCGTATCTGAGATCCAGTCCGTGTTCGAGGCCGAGCTGGTCCACGCGACGGGCCAGACCGGCGTTGGAGAATCCCGCTTCTGCGATGAGCGCGGCGAGCTGGCGGTTGGGGGTGCGCTGCGCGGGTCGTTCCGTCATCTGCGGTGCGGTCTCCTGCCTTTCGGGCAGCCACGCGGCCGCGTGGTGCCCGGATTGCCTGTGAGCAGCCCTGATGGCCTCATGAACGGCGCGAATGTAGCGGAGAGTGAGCAGGCGACTGCACTCTTCACGGGGCTTTCATCCGATCGTGTGAGGATTGCCCTCAGGGCTGACGGGCGTCGCCCGGTCGGGCCGGACGTACAGTGGCGTGGGCACGTTTCGTGCCTTACGACCTTGCAGGGAGGCGCTTGCCGTGAGTGAGTTGCGGTTCGTCCGCATGGGATTCGGTTCCGAGGCCGTGGACTACCAGGTGGCCTGGGACGAGCAGCGCCGCGTGCACGCGGCCCGGTTCGCGGACGAGGTCCCCGACACCGTGCTGCTCCTGGAGCACCCCCCGGTGTACACCGCCGGGCGGCGCACGGAGGACAGCGAGCGCCCGCTGGACGGCACGCCCGTCATCGACGTGGACCGCGGCGGCAAGATCACCTGGCACGGACCGGGCCAGCTGGTCGGCTACCCCATCCAGAAGCTGCCCCGCCCGGTGGACGTGGTGGCGCACGTGCGCCGCCTGGAGGAGGCCCTGATCCGCACCTGCGCGGAGTTCGGCCTCGCCACCACCCGGGTCGAGGGCCGCAGCGGCGTGTGGGTGCTCGGCGACCCGATCGAGCAGCGGCCGTCGCTCGGCGGGCTGTCCCTCGACTTCGACCCGCGCCTGCACGACGAGGAGTTCGACCCGCGGCTCAACGGCCCGGAGTACGCCCCGTCCAACGCCGGCCAGCGCCGCGAGGACCGGAAGATCGCCCAGATCGGCATCCGCGTCGCCAAGGGCGTCACCATGCACGGCTTCTCGTTCAACGTGAACCCGGACATGAAGTGGTTCGACCGCATCATCCCGTGCGGCATCCGCGACGCGGGCGTCACCTCGCTGGCGGCCGAGCTGGGCCGGGACGTCACCGTCACCGAGGTGCTGCCGGTGGTCGAACGGCATCTGCGGGACGTGCTGGAGAACGCGGAGCTCAAGCCTCGCGTCGTCGAGAAGGCCACCGCCTGACCCGTGCCCGCCGCCGGGACCGCGCGGCCGCGACCCGGACCGCACCCGGCGGCGGGAATGTCCGCCCGCCCTCGCGGGTTGGCCTCACCGGCAGGGCGCCTCACACCCGGGCGTACGCTGAGTACGCCGAAGAACCGAAGCTACAGGGAGCCGACGTGTCCGCAGTCGCACCCGACGGACGCAAGTTGCTGCGCCTGGAGGTCCGCAACAGCCAGACCCCCATCGAGCGCAAGCCCGAGTGGATCAAGACCCGGGCGAAAATGGGTCCCGAGTACCGGCAGATGCAGGCGCTCGTGAAGAACGAGGGGCTGCACACGGTCTGCCAGGAAGCCGGCTGCCCGAACATCTACGAGTGCTGGGAGGACCGCGAGGCGACCTTCCTCATCGGCGGCGACCAGTGCACCCGGCGCTGCGACTTCTGCCAGATCGACACCGGCAAGCCCGAGGCCCTCGACCGCGACGAGCCGCGCCGCGTGGGCGAGTCCGTGGTCGCGATGGACCTGAACTACGCCACCATCACCGGCGTCGCCCGCGACGACCTGGAGGACGGCGGCGCCTGGCTGTACGCGGAGACGGTCCGCCAGATCCACCAGCAGACCGCCCACCGCGCCGGCGGCCGGACCAAGGTCGAGCTGCTGGCCCCCGACTTCAACGCGAACCCGGACCAGCTGGCCGAGGTCTTCGAGTCCCGCCCCGAGGTCTTCGCGCACAACGTCGAGACGGTCCCGCGGATCTTCCGCCGGATCCGCCCCGGCTTCCGCTACGAGCGCTCCCTGAAGGTGATCACCGAGGCCCGCGACTTCGGCCTGGTGACCAAGTCCAACCTGATCCTCGGCATGGGCGAGACCCGCGAGGAGGTCAGCGAGACGCTGAAGCAGCTGCACGACGCCGGCTGCGAGCTGGTCACCATCACCCAGTACCTGCGCCCGAGCGTGCGCCACCACCCGGTGGAGCGCTGGGTGAAGCCGCAGGAGTTCGTGGAGCTGAAGGAGGAGGCCGAGCAGATCGGCTTCTCCGGTGTGATGTCCGGGCCGCTGGTGCGGTCCTCCTACCGCGCCGGACGGCTGTACCAGATGGCGATCGAGCAGCGCCACGCGGCCGGCCCCCAGCGGGACGCCGTGGTCGCCGCGCAGGCCGTCTGAACCCGCCGCACGGCACCCGGCGCCGCAGGCGCACGCACGGAAGGCTTCCCCCTCGGCGGGACGACGCGGTCCCGGCCGCCGCCGGACCGGGCGGCGGGCCGGGACCGCGTCCGTGTCCGGTCCCCGGGGCCGGAGCTTCACCGGGGTTTGACCGGCCGGTCACGCCCTGGTAACACCTGTGAGTGACGATGGTGTCACACGTTGTACATGCGTCCACCGCACTCCGTCGCAAGGGGGTCCCCGCCATGCCGGCCGCACACGTCCGCGCCACCGCGATCCCGTCGCTGACCGACGCGCTCAGGGCGGTCGAGTCGGTGCTCCTGCGCGGCGACCAGCGCACCGCCCGCCGCAACGCCTGGACCTGTGTTCTCGAGGACCGGCGCCGGGCCAGGGACCGCAGGGAGGCGCAGCAGCTCATGGAGCGGTTGTCCTCCGCCGCCGAGCGCTGACAGAACCGTTTCCGCGTCCGGCCCGGCCGCGTCCCCCGGCCCCCACGGGCACTGCCGTCGTCCGCTGCCGGACGGGCCACGTAGACTTCGTGGCATGGCGAGGAAGGAAACCGCAGCGCAGGCTGCCAACCCGGGGCGACTGAAACAGATCGCCCTGACGTACCAGATGACCCGCAAGGTCGATCCGAAGATCGGTCTTGTACTCGCAGTGGTCGGCATCGTCGTCTTCGGTGTCCTCCTCGGCATCGGCTTCGCGATCGGTCACCCTGTCTACCTGGGCATCCTGGGCTTCCTGCTCGCCTTTCTCGCGATGGCGATCGTGTTCGGCCGCCGGGCCGAGCGGGCCGCCTTCGGACAGATGGAGGGCCAGCCGGGCGCGGCGGCGGCGGTGCTGGACAACATGGGCCGCAGCTGGACGGTCACCCCGGCCGTCGCCATGAACCGCAGCCAGGACGTGGTGCACCGCGCGGTCGGCAAGGCCGGCATCGTCCTGGTCGCCGAGGGCAACCCGAACCGTGTGAAGTCCCTGCTCGCCGCCGAGAAGAAGAAGATGAACCGCATCGTGGCGGACGTCCCGGTGCACAGCGTGATCATCGGCACCGGTGAGGGCCAGGTCGAGCTGAAGAAGCTGCGCACGACGATGCTGAAGTTCCCGCGTGTGCTGACCGGCCCGCAGGTGACGGCCACCAACGACCGGCTGCGTGCCCTGGGTGACCTGATGAGCAACATGCCGCTGCCGAAGGGGCCGCTACCCAAGGGCATGCGCATGCCGAAGGGCGGGCCGCGCATCCGCTAGCGGCGACCTGCGTTCCCCGCGTCACGGTGAGGGGCGCTCCGGACGATGTCCGGGGCGCCCCTCACCGTATGTCCGGGGTGCGGACACTGATCGGACCGCGGTCGTGTGGGGGGTGCGGGTGTGCCGCCGTCGCGGACGCCAGGTGTGCCGTCGGCGGGTGCGCTCGCGGTCCGCGCCCTGGGCCGTGGGTGCTTCCGCGCCCACGGGCCGAGGGGCCACGGGGGGGCGGCGCACACCTGGCGCACACCCGTCCCTGCGCACAGGACTCGTGCCGTCGTCCGCACGTGGGAACGCGTCCCGCCGTGCGCACGTGTCGCCGGATGGAGCGGGTGCGCGGCAGGTGCCGGACCGGCGCCGAGTGCCACCGGGGAATCCGGTGGGAGCCGTGCCCCGGCGGGAACGAGGTGCCGGTGCCGGCTAGATCCGGACCTCGACCGTGCCCGCCAGCCGGTCGTGCAGTCCGCGGCCGTCACGGTCCCAGATCAGCGCGGGAACGGCGACGCACAGCAGGACCGTGCGCACCAGGGCCCGCCAGGGCTGCACACTGCCGGTGCTCAGGGCCACCACCCGCAGTCCGAACAGACGCTTGCCGGGTGTGCACCCGATGGTGCCGACGGTCAGGACACCGAGCACGAAGAAGATGAGCAGCGCCCAGTTGCCCGTCGACTGCTGATAACCAGGGGTGATGAGACCGTATGCGATCAGCATGCACAAGCCCCAGTCGACGGCGATCGCACCCAGCCGCCGTCCCGGGCGGGCGATGGAGCCCGGCCCGTGCTCCGGCAGTCCCAGCCGCTCGCCCCGGTAACCGAGGTCGGCGCCGGCGTCCTCCATGGCCGCGCGCGGCCCGGACAGCCACGATCCCACAGCTCGCCTGTTGTCCACCCGTCCACCGTACTGCGACGCTGGTGAAGGGGGGTCGGCCGGGGTGTCCACCGCCGTGACCCCACTCGGGCTGGTTAACGTTCGCGAAACAATCGGGTCACGCCCGGGAAATCACCCGTCTCTAGGGTCAAGGCAGCGTGTGCCACCCGCAACTGGCCGCACGAACGATCTACCACCCCCGGCGGGACGGTCGGGAGTAGGAGGAGCTGGATGTTCCAGAACGCCGACGAGGCCAAGAAGTTCATCGCGGACAAGGACGTCAGGTTCATCGATGTCCGCTTCTGCGACCTGCCGGGCGTCATGCAGCACTTCACCGTGCCCGCTGAGGCGTTCGACCCGGACGAGGAGCTGGCCTTCGACGGATCCTCGATCCGTGGATTCCAGGCCATTCACGAGTCCGACATGGCCCTGCGCGCCGACCTGTCCACCGCGCGCATCGACCCGTTCCGCAAGGACACGACCCTCAACATCAACTTCTTCATCCACGACCCGATCACGGGCGAGCAGTACTCCCGTGACCCGCGCAACGTCGCCCGCAAGGCGGAGGCGTACCTGGCCTCCACCGGCATCGCCGACACCGCGTACTTCGGTCCGGAGGCGGAGTTCTACGTCTTCGACTCGGTGCGGTTCAAGACCGCCGAGAACGAGGCCTTCTACCACATCGACTCCGAGGCGGGCGCCTGGAACACCGGCGCGCTCGAGGAGAACCGCGGGTACAAGGTCCGCTACAAGGGCGGTTACTTCCCGGTCCCGCCGGTCGACCACTTCGCCGACCTGCGTGCCGAGATCACCCTGGAGCTGAACCGGGCCGGCCTGCAGGTCGAGCGCCAGCACCACGAGGTCGGCACCGCCGGCCAGGCCGAGATCAACTACCGGTTCAACACGCTGCTCGCCGCCGCCGACGACCTGCAGCTGTTCAAGTACATCGTGAAGAACGTCGCCTGGCGCAACGGCAAGACGGCGACCTTCATGCCGAAGCCGATCTTCGGGGACAACGGCTCGGGCATGCACGTGCACCAGTCGCTGTGGAGCAACGGCGAGCCGCTGTTCTACGACGAGGCCGGGTACGCGGGCCTGTCGGACACCGCCCGCTACTACATCGGCGGCATCCTCAAGCACGCCCCGTCGCTGCTGGCCTTCACCAACCCGACGGTGAACTCCTACCACCGCCTGGTGCCGGGCTTCGAGGCTCCGGTGAACCTGGTGTACTCGCAGCGCAACCGCTCCGCCGCGATGCGCATCCCGATCACCGGCTCGAACCCGAAGGCCAAGCGCGTGGAGTTCCGCGCGCCCGACTCCTCCGGCAACCCGTACCTGGCCTTCTCCGCGCTGCTGCTGGCCGGCCTGGACGGCATCAAGAACAAGATCGAGCCGGCCGAGCCGATCGACAAGGACCTGTACGAGCTGGCTCCCGAGGAGCACGCCAACGTCGCCCAGGTCCCGACCTCGCTCGGCGCCGTCCTCGACGCGCTGGAGGAGGACCACGAGTACCTGCTCCAGGGCGACGTGTTCACGTCCGACCTGATCGAGACGTGGATCGACTTCAAGCGCACCAACGAGATCGCCCCGCTGCAGCTGCGTCCGCACCCGCACGAGTTCGAGCTGTACTTCGACGTGTGAGCCCTACCTAGGCTCTGAGCTGCACGGACCCTCTGCGGACTCTCCACCAGTCCGCAGAGGGTCCGCATTTTTGTTGATCATGGACGCCATGACGCGCTCGACAGTGGCCCGGGTGGACTCGTCAGAGTCGGGCCAGAGGTGACTGTAAGTGTTCAGCGTCGTGGTCGCCGACGAGTGCCGCAGCCGGTGCTGCACGACCTTCACGTCCGCGCCCCCCGCGATGAGCATGGAGGCGTAGAAGTGGCGGAGGTCGTGGAAGCGGAAACCCTCGGGCAGACCGGGTACCGCCTTCCGGATCCGGCGCATGTGCCGCTCGACCTTCCACGGCCCCAGCTGGCCGCCGTCGTCGTCGACGACGACCCATCCGTCCTCGCGGCCGTCCAGTAGCCGCTTCAGCTGGCCGACGAACACGTCCGGGATCGGGACGGCCGTCCGGCTCATCTCCGTCTTCAGCGGCTCCGCCGGGTACTGCACGGCCGGATTGATGACCCGGGCGTCCAGATCGACGTCGCCGACCCGCAGGCCGCAAGCCTCGGCGACGCGCAGGCCGGCGAACGCGCCGAGCAGGATCGCGGGCCGGTACTTCGGTTCCGCAGCCTCGTACAGCGCCCACAGCTGCGCCTCGGTGGCCACGTAGGGCCGCGGCTTCCCTGCCCCCGGTGTCGTGCGCCGGCTGCACGGGTTGCTGGCCAGCTTCCGCGCGTGCACAGCGTCAGCGAGCACCTGGGACAGCCGGCCGTGCAGCGCGAAGCGGTAGGAGTCCGACAGGCCCTCGCGCTTCAACTTGGCCATCCACCGCTTCACGGCCATCGAGTCCACGGCCATCAACGGCAAAGGCCCGAACTCCTTCCGGATCCGGGCCAGGTGCACGCGGGCCTGCCGCTCCGTCGACGCCCGGTGCGCGTAGGTCTCCAACCACGCATCGCACCACTGGTCGACGGTCATCTTCTGACTCGCCGGGTCGACGTACTGACCGGTGACCAGCGCCGCCGTCACCTCGTCGAGCCAGCGCTCGGCGTCCAGCTTCCGCTCGAAGTGCCGGGCATGCTCCTTGCCCGCCAGGTCCCGGTACCGAGCGCGCCACTTACCGTTCGGGCGTTTCGCGATGTTCTTGCTCGCCACGACTGTCCTTCCCTGCCGCCCGCTCAAGAGCCTGCAGCTCGCGTTCCAGCTCGTCCTTACGCGTCCGGACCCGCCGCAGCTGCTGACCGGCCGACGCGTAGGTAGCCATCAACTGCACCTCGCTCTGGAACAGCTCGTTGATCTCAGCGCGCACCTGATCGATGCGCCGCCTGAGTTCATCACGCGAGCCGGTGACCGGAGCCGGATTCAGCAGAGGATCCAGCTCCAGGTTCAACAGCTGCGCCAGTGCCGCAGCCTCGGCGAGCGGGACTGGCCTCTTCGCTGACTCAGTACGCGTCACAGCGAGCGTCGGCACTTCCCGCCCCAGCAGCCTGCTCAGCTTCTCTGCCAGGTCCGCCTGGGTCCACTGACGCGCCTCTCGTGCCTTGCGCACGAGCACGCCGAACTCTCGTCCCACCTCATCGATCTGCACCAGATGAAGGTACCTACTTCCCCTCGTGCGATCAACGATGCTAGCGTGAATCATCACTCAGTGAAGATGCGAGTTGCATGAGGAGTCAGTGGTGACGGTGAGCGCACCGAAGTACCTCACAACCAACGAAGTCGCAGCGCGCTACAGGACCGCCCCGAGCACGGTCCGGTACTGGCGGCACATCGGATACATCCCCGGCGGCGTCAAGCGCGGCCGGAAGGTGCTCTACAACGTGGCGATCCTCGACGCCTGGGACGCCGAGCAGGCGCAGGCCGGAGGCGCCGCGGCATGACCAGGAACGCAGAAACGCCCCGGGTGGTAGCCGGGGCGTTTCAGAAGAACCTCGCGGGCGGCGAAGCTGAAGCCACCGTACCGCAGCCCGAGGGGACGAGCGAAGCGGCCACGGCTGACGTCCTCACCGAACTGTGGGCCAACGCCAAAGCCGCCTGGTGCGCGCGCGACTTCCCCAAGTACGGCAGCCGTGCGTGGATCGCCCTCCCTCCGGATGACCCTCGCCGGCTGGCCGGAGCCCTCGAGGCCGCCGAGATGTGGCGGAAGTACGGCGACGAGGAAGAACTCGTCAACTGGCTCAAGAACCTGGGCATCAGGCCCAACTTCGTCGGCCACCGCACACGCGCCGAGCTGGACGCGCTCGCCAAGCCCTACCCGCCCCACCAGCTGAAGGCCACCTCTGGCTGGCCGCCCATCCGCATCCCCGGACAGCCGGGGAAGTATCTGACCTATGAGCACCAGGAGGCTGCGTGACCGAGACAAACCCGCGCCGCCTGAACATCGTCCCCCTGCCCCGTAACTCCCACCGCGGTCACCTGGGTATGGCAGAGCGATTCGTCGAAGAGCACGGCGACCACCTGCGACACGTCCACGGCATCGGATGGCACCACTGGGACGGCGCCCGTTGGAAGCTCGACGAGGAACGAGTCGACGTTGAGGCGGCAATCGCCACCACGAAGAACGCTCTGGCAGAAGTCCTCTCCATGCCGCCCACCAAGGAACGCGACGCCCTGTATCAGGACGTCCGCAAGTCCGAAAGCGCTTCGGGCATCGAGGGGATGCTGAAGCTGGCTGGCGCCATGAAGCCGATCTCGGCGCCGTCCCGGGCGCTTGACGCCGACCCGTACCTGTTCAACACGCCCGCGGGCACAGTCGACCTGCACGAGGGGACCATCAAACCCAACGACCCGGCCGACCTCATCACGAAGGTGGCCGGCGGCGCCATCGGCGACGAGTCGGCCCCTGAGTGGGAAGCGTTCTTGGAGCGCATCTTGCCTGATGAGGACGTGCGCGCGTTCGTGCAGCGACTTTTCGGCTACGCCATGCTCGGCAAGCAGACCGAGCACGTCATGCCCATCTTCACCGGCACCGGCGCGAACGGTAAGGGCACGCTGCGGGACGCCGTGGCGAGCGCGTTCGGAGATTACGCCATCGAAGTCGACCCCGCGCTGCTCATGGAGTCCAAGCACGAGCGGCACGGCGCCTTCAAGATGCGGCTCCGAGGCGCCCGGTTGGCCTTCTGCTCCGAGACGGAGAAAGGGCGCAAGTTCGCCGAAGCCACTATGAAGCGGCTCGTCGGCGGCGACCCCATCGAAGCCAACTACATGCACAAGAACCCCATCACCTTCGACCCATCGCACACGCTGATCATGCTGACCAACCATCTGCCAGCAGTCAGCGGCGATGACCCGGCGGTATGGCGGCGTCTCCTCGTCATCCCCTTCGATGTCGTCATCCCGGAAGAAGAACGTGACAGCGGGCTGCCTGACCGCTTGAAGCAGGCCGCCCCGGCCGTGCTCGCTTGGGCCTACGCCGGATGGCTCGACTACCAGCAGCAGGGACTGAACCCGCCCGAGGCGGTGCGCGTGCGCACCGAGCAATACAAGGCGGATAGCGACACCCTGGGACGCTTCCTCAGTGAGCGCACCATGGCGAACCGGCACGGTGCCGTCCGTGCTCGGGAGCTGTTCCAGGCCTGGTCCAGCTGGTGCCACGACAACGGCATCAAGGCCGACGAGATCGGGTCCGAGGTGGCATTCGCAGCCTCCATGAAGGCCCGCGGCTACGAGAAGGCGAAGCGCAACATCGGAGCCGTCTGGCTCGGGCTGATGCTCACCGGCAGCGAGGAGGACGAAGCGCCCTGACCTGCGGAAGTGGTGGGTTGTGGCGGGTCTCCCCAAAACCTCCCATGCGTGCGCGCGTAGGAGTTTCGGAAAACCCGCCACAACCCACCACCCACCACCCGGTCACAAGATCACCGGAGCCCCCACGCACCCCCTGTTGCTGCCCACTCCGGCAGTCACCACCGACCAGGAGTCACCGACATGACCACGACCGCCAACTACGTCGACGAGCAGGTGCAGGCCCGGATAGCCGCGGCCCGGCTGCGACGCGAGCGAAGCCGGCGACGCCGTGCCGAGCTGAACGAAAACCGCGCCCACGGGCTCCAGGCCCGGCACCTCGCCAAGATGCGCCACTGGATCGACGAGGAGGACGGCACGTGAGCGCGCAGGTCTACCGGACCGCGGCCCTGGTCATCTCCGCGGCCCTCCGCGACGACGACCAGAGCGTGAAGTGCCTCCTGCACCGCTGCGACCCCGCCACCGCCGAGGCCGTCGTCCTCGCCATGGCCGAATTGGTCCGGCTGTTCGTCCCACCCGAAGCCATCCGAGAAGAACTCAACGGAGCGCAGCACATCGCGCGCACCGAAGCCACCCAGGAAAGGAACCACCGATGACCCGCGAGCAGATCCTCGACGCCTACAACGCCAAGCTGAAGCGCATCCAGAACAACCGCGTCTACAGCGACCACGCCAAGCAGGTGATGGCCGCCAAGGCGTACAAGGAAGCACAGGACGCCCTCGACCAGCTGCGCGACAACACCACCGCCCAGCTGCGCACCCGCCGCGCCGACCTCCAGCGCCGCATGTTCGGCCACGCCGACAGCAACGACCCCAACGCCCTCCTCGCCCGACGCAACGCCACCGACCGGGCCAACCAGCTCGACGACCCGCGCACCGCCGCCGACGAGCTGCGCCACGCCCTCGACCAGGGCGACAGCATCCTCGCCCGCGCCATCGCCAAGAGGGCCGCCGACTACGGCTGGGGCGACGTCCTCGACGCCTACGCCGACACCCGGCCCGACTTCCGGCGCCTCGCCGAGGAGTACAACACCACCCCCGACCCCGACGACAAGCACTGGGCCGTCACCCACGCCTTCAACCACGTCGCCCCGCCGCCGGCCAGCCTCATCACCCTTCAGGCGCACGAGATCGACCGGCTCGCCCAGCAGGACCTGGACGGCCCCGCCAGCGGCACCACGCCCACCATGAACGCCGCCGACGTGGCCGCGGTCAACGCCCTCTTCCGGGGTGGCGCCGCATGATCCCTGTCACCGCTGCCCTGAAGGCCGTGGCTGCGGCCGAGCGGCGCAAGCTCGACATCCCCGACCAGGTGCGGGCAGCAGCAGCCGTACAGGCCGCCGTGGAGGCCGCAGCTCGGCAGGACGACCCGGAGCCGCCCGCCCTGCCCGACAGCGCCGCAGACGTCGCCCAGGCCATACGCGAGTACGCCGCCGCCCTCCAGCTGGCCGACGCCACCCGGCGGGCCGCCGACCGGTTCCGCGACGAGGCAGACCAGCGGTACGTCGACGCCGTCCGCGCCTGCCTCCCCGCATGGATCGCTGGCCTGCAGAAGGAGTACACGGCCCTCATGGCCACGGTCCGCAAGGCTGCGGCCAAGCTGCCCGCCGACCTGTCCCAGCTCGACCCCCAGCGCCTCGACTGGAACAACCCCGCCTTGACCGCCGCCTACAACAAGGCCGAAGGCGCGGCCGTACAGCTCGACCAGCTCGTCAACGACCGAGCCGACATGGTGCAGGTGGCAGGAGGCGACGGCGGCAGGGACAACGCCCTGTACGCCGTGGCCGCCCTGCCCGAGCCCACCACCGATCGGGTACTGGCCGACGAGTGGCTGCTCCTGTCCCCCATCGTGGCCACGTGGCGAGACCTCAGACACCAGCCTGTCGCACGGTGGGTCCACCTCGTC
Organism: Streptomyces thermodiastaticus; assembly: GCF_014656135.1. Lineage (GTDB taxonomy): Bacteria > Actinomycetota > Actinomycetes > Streptomycetales > Streptomycetaceae > Streptomyces > Streptomyces thermodiastaticus. The sequence goes on along the minus strand of NZ_BNBV01000016.1, from coordinate 115,052 downwards.
AGACAGGACCAGATCGATCTGTCGCTGGCCACACCAGGAGAGGTCAGGCAGCGAGCCAGTCAGGCCGAACGCTGGAGGGACGCAGGCTGGGCACGTCGGTCGGCCTACACCCTCACAGGCGCGCAGGCAGCGGTCACGCAGTACCTGTCCGAGACGGCATGACCCATGAACTCGGCGTCAACGGCACTCACGTTCGCTGGCATGACGAGCGCTGAGACCCATGGTGCGACAGCCGGCTACCGCAAGCCGCACCAGCGCCGTCGACGGCCCCGGGCGGCGCCGCAGCCGGCAGCGCCCACCCGAGGGCCAGGGCACCGGAGGAGGCAGGCGTGGCAGCCACCGCGACGGTGCAGGTCCACTGTCCCGAGTGCGACGTCGTCGTGCCGATCACCTTGTCCTTTCACGCGACTGCTTTCGCGGGCAACGTCCTGATCATCAGAGGTCAGCCCGACCTCACCGAGGTGATCGCGCACACCTAGACCCGCGATGATCAAGCAGGCCGTGACCAGCCGGCCCGCGACCACCCTGGGGGGGGTTTGGGGTCCCCCGCCGGCCTTTCCGGATCGGGGCCGTATAGCTCACGACCTTCTGCCTGCTCGCCGTGCTGTGATTTTCAACCGAAGGGATTCGATCATGGAAGTGCTGGAGGGGGCTTTTGCGCCGGCCCCGGAGCCGCCGGCCGGGCTCGGCGAGCAGGCCGCGCGCCTGTGGCGGGACATTGTGGAGGCCCAGGAGCTGCGTTCCGACGAGCTGCGCGTGCTGGAGGACGCCTGCCGGGAAGTCGACCTGATCGAGCGGATGCACGTGGCGCTGCAGACGGCGCCGCTGGTGGTGAAGGGCTCGATGGGCCAGGACGTGGCGAACCCGCTGGTGCAGGAGCTGCGGCAGCATCGGGCGCTGGTGGCCCGTCTGTTGGCGTCGCTGAAGCTGCAGGACGACGAGCAGGAGGCGCGTGACGCGCTGGCCCGGCAGGATCAGGCCCGGCGTGCCGCAGTGTCGCGCTGGCGGGGGCCGGCGTGAGCCGGCCGCGGCGGCTGCGCTCCCGGTCGGGCGGCGTGCCGGACTGGCTGGCTGTGTACCGGCCGCAGGAGTGGGCGGAGGATCCGGGTGACGAGCTGGCGGTGAACTACGGCCGGATCAGGTGGGCCGCGGCTCGCCGGGTGTGGCTGGAGGGCGGCGACCCGGAGCCGTACCAGCAGCCTCCGGAGTGGTCGCCGGCTGAAAGTCCCAGAGTCGTACAGGGGGGCAGCGTGTACACGGCCCCGGTCTGGGTGAAGCGGGCGGGAGGTGTCCGTCCCCAGGTGAATCGGGCCGCTGTCGAGCCTCGCGCCCGCCCGATCAGGCTCCGCTGACCGTGCCTTGCCCTGTAGGTCCGTGCCATGGGCTGGCAGCCGCAGCACATCAAGTTCCGACGTCAGGCTGTCGCGGCGATCGGGCGTATGAGCGGATCGCCGTGCTGCCCCGTTGGGCGGGCCGCACGCCCAGCCGCTGGTGCGGCTCGCCGGAGAGGCCGGCGCTGGAGCCGGGAGGCGGCCGTCCCCGACGGGGGCAGGGACGGCCGCCGGCCTTCACCGGCCGAACGAGTTGGCCGGGTAGGTCTGGTGCGGCACGGGCACGCAGCGATCCGCGTGGATGTGCAGGGTCGCGCCGGCCGCGGAGGCGCCCGGGTTGTCGACCTGCACGTACCGCTCGCCGGGCTGGATCGGCTGGTCACATCGGGCGCAGATCACGGGCCGGCCTCCCTCTTCAGACGGGTGAGCGCCATGCCGGTGGCGCACTGGGACATGTCGTCGACGCACTGCTCGCAGTGCCCGATGTGCTGCTCAAGCGCGAGGTTCGCCGCGGCCGCGATGTGCTGGCGGCAGCCACGCGGGTACCATCGCCCGCCGAGATCTGGCTCGGCGTCGAGCCCGTCGGTGCGCACGCCGAGGTCCACGGCCGTCTGGACGGTGAGGCGCTCGCCGCCCCACACGCAGGCGGCACCGCGCCGCTGCTCTTCCGTGAGGCCGGCGGGGTCCGGCAGCACGATCCCCGCATGGTCGAGTGCCGCCCTGGGCACCTTGGCGACCGGGGCCGCGATCTGGTTTACGCCTTCGTCATGGTGAGTCGTGCTCACGCTGCAGCCTCCGCGGTCCTCGCGGTCGGCTGCCTGGGGACACACGGCAGACCGAGCAGGAAGACGAGGCGGTCGGCGGTCGCCGGCTCGTCGCCGTGCTCGCCGATCTCGTATCCGTAGTCGGTGAGGTAGCGGCCGCGCTGCGCGGTGAGCACCTCACCGACACGCGGGTGCAGGGGATTGTTCACGATCAGTGCGCCATCGTCGCGTTCGCTGACGGACAGCCCTCGGGCTGCGCAGTGGTCGGCCAGAATGGCCGAGGCGGTCATCGCGTCCATGAGCCGATCTCACTGCGGGGCGCGGCGGTGGGGGATCTGACAACCTATGACACGGAGTTGATCAATGCCTCTGGCTGCGGCGATTACCGGAACCCGGCAGACGGGCCATCACCAAATCGAGTATTTCGCGGATCTGTTCGGCACCTACCTGCGGCCGTGGGCGTCACCCGACGCGCAGTTCTACATCGGTGGCGCCCGCGGGATCGACAGCCTGTCGCTGCTGTGGCTGGCGGGCAACTCGCGGAGCCGGATCATGATCGTTGTGCCGGGGACGGTGGCGCAGCAGCCGGCCGATGCGAGGCAGGCGATCGAGCGGTGCCGCGACCGGATCACCGGAATCGTTGAGCTGGGTGCTGCCGAGGTTCGGACGCCCGCGTTTCACGCCCGTAATCGGTACATGGTCGACCGCGCGCAGATGGTGATCGGGTTCCCGCTCGCAGGTTCTGAGAGGCAGTCGGGCACGTGGCAAACCCTGAACTATGCAGCCTCTCAGGGGAAGCCACGCTTAATCGTGCCCGTCTAGACGCCGCGGCGGGGCATCATGAGGCCATGAGCGCGCACGATCGAGGTGCTGGCGCTGCCACACTCAAACAGCTGAGGCAGTCTCGCGGGTGGTCGCTCGCCGATCTCGCCCGAGCCCTCGTCGCCACGGCGGCCGGCCTCGGGCAGCCAATCGACGCGAGCGCCGCGAGTGTGCAGCGGTCCGTCGCCCGCTGGGAGTCCAGCACGAGACCGATCCTGCCGGGTGAGCGGTATCAGCTGCTGCTCGCCCATCTGTACGCCCGCGGCAGCGACGGGCGGCTGTCCCTCGGCGTCGGCAGCGACTTCGCCGAGCTGCTCGACGCGCTCGGGAACCTGGGCGAGAGCGAGCGGCGCCTCGGGGAGTTGCGCACGCTGCTCGTGCGGACCGCGACCGATGACGGCGGGTTGCTCGCACTGCTCGGCTCGTCGGTACAGGCCGCTCTGTCGGCCGTGCTTGCGGATCCGTCGCGACTCGACGAGGGGCTGCTCGACGCACTGAGCCACGCTGTCGGCGACATCAACGGGCAGGTCGGAAGCGTGCCGTTCGTGCGGGTGCAGCTGCTGCTCGCACCGATCGTCGAGTCATGCCGGCGCCTGCTCGCCGCGCCCGTTCCCGAGCCGCTGCTGCCACAGCTGCGGGCGGTCGCCGCGCAGGCGTACACGCTCGCGGGCCGGGCAGCGTTCGAGACGCGCGACGACGCGGCCTCACGAGCCCTGTATGCCGAGGCGACTGCCGCGGCGGGCGGCACCGGCTCGCCGTGGCGGCGCGCCGTCGTCCACATGAGTCACGCCCTGGTCACCCTGTACTCGACGCCTGGGATAGAGACGGCGCAGCGACTCGTCGACGCCGCGGTGCGCGACGCCCGCGCCGGCGTAAGCGTGACCGTGCGGGCACGGGCGCACGCCCTGCAGGCGGAGATCGCCGCGCGTGCGGGTGCCGAGCGGCATGCGCGGTCTGCCCTCGCGCTCGCCTGGTACGACCTCGACAGCGGCGACCGCGAGGGTGACCCAGCGTCCAGCAGTTTCTCACCCGCGCACCTGCGCGGCTTCGAAGGCGTTACGTCCCTGTACGTGGGCGATGCCGCCCAGGCGCACGACTACTTCGCCCGGTCGGTCGAGGCACTGCAGGCGCCACGTGAACGGGTGCAGCGGGCGATCGTGGCGACCGATCAGGCACTAGCCCGGATCCGTCTCGGCGAGCCGGAGTCGGCCGCCGAGCTGCTGCACGACTGCATTGACTCCGCGTCGACGACCGGCGGCCGAGTGGCGGCGATCCGTCTGCGCCGCGCCCGCGCCGACCTGCGGCCGTGGCGGCATGAGGAATGGTTCGCCGACCTCGACGACCACCTGATGGAATCGCTCGGCTCGTAGCCAAGCGCGCAATGACGAAGGCGCCCCCTGCAGGCGGTTCGGAGCGTGCGGAGGGTGCGCTGTTTCAGGCATGCGTCGAAGGGGCGGCCTGGACTGCGGCCTCGGGGCCTACGGGCCGTTCTGCTGCTCGTCGGCGGCTTCGGCCCGGACCGCGTCACGGACACGGACGGCGTATGCCTGCCGAGGGCGCGAGTACACCTGGGATACGGCCCCTGCCCGGCCGTTGTTGGCTCCTTCTCAGGGCTCTTCGGCACGGTACGCCCAGACCCTCGAATCCCCTTCTACGTCCAAGGGGGGCGGGCCGTCTGCGGCCCTCTGACGCACCAGGCAGGGGCGGGAGAGGCCGGCGAGAAGCTGCTCGACGGCGGCCGCGGACGTCGTGGGCGAAGGCGCCCGCGACGGAGCGTGCCGCGTTGGCGCGTCAGCCGAACGAGTGGCCGTCGACGGCGAGGGGTCCGCCCTCGATGTCAGTCCACGCATCGGCCCACGCCTGGTCGGGGCCGGTCATGCCGGCGGGCGGGTGGTCTCATGGTCAGCGGCACCACTTCACGCTGAGCGCGCGCGGTCGTGACATACCGGGGCGTAACGGGTGGACAGACCCCTGGACACAGGGTGGACATGCCCCGATTTGTTCCTGGACATGGGGTGGACGCTGTCCAGGCCCCTGTCCAGGCTCTGCCCCCGTCTGTCCAGGCTGATGTCCAGGGGTAACCAGGCCCTGTCCAGGCTGTGTCCAGGGTCAACCGGGACGTGGTCCACCATGAGGGCGTCGCGATCCCGACCTGCGCGGCACGACCGTCGGAGCGCCCCGTCCGAAGGGGATTGGCCGTTCCGGCCCGGCCGACCTGAAGCGGTCACAGGACCGGGTCTGCTGACCAGCCTTGCCCGGGAAGAAGTCGACCGCCGCGGCCTTGACGGCCTCCTGACACCTGACACCGTCAGGAGGACCTGACACCCGTTGCCCTAGGCAGACGCGCTGTCAGACGCCCTGACAGGGCCGGCCGTCAGGCGCCTGACACCCTGTTCTGACACTGCGATTCCGCAGGTCGACCCTGTCCGCGCCCCTGCCCGGACCGTGCCCGGGGGCGGGGTTGGGCCGGAGGGGACCCTGCCCGGCTGGGGCAGGGTCGGGGCAGGGTGGTCGATGCCATGACCTGCGATGTTCCAGAGCGGTGCAGGGTCGGCACAGGGTGCGAATGGGATCTCTCGGGCGTCGAGAAGGTCGTCGAGTCGGAACCCGCGGGACGCCTTGCCGTCGGCGCCGGCCACCTTCACCGCCTTGATGCCGAGGCGCTGCTCAGCTGGCGCGGCTGGGCAGCGGCGACGGCGGCGAGACAGCCTCCGCCGGACAGTGACCCGGTCGAGCGGTCCGGCGGATCACTGTCCGGGCCACCACCGGTCTCGCCGTCGCCACCGATCAGCGGGCGCACACTAAACGCCCCGTCCCGGGGGTTGACAGAGAGTGAGTAGATGGGGGATCCTCGCGCGCGCGCGACGTGCGCGCGCCTTGAGCCCCCCCGGCAACACCGCCCGTGCCGCGGCAACAACAACAAGACGTCACGCGCTGTAGCGCTGCGCCCAGCCGCGCAGCTACCGGACCCACGCGAAAGCCCCCTGTGCCGTGCCCGGTGGAGTGCGGGCGCGGGCCGGGGGTCGTGAGGGTGGAGCAGCAGGAGCCGCAGGACGCCGTGTCGGGCGGTCGGTCTGGCCGTCGGCGGCTGCGGCAGCTCGCCGCGGGCGGTCGGTGTGGTCGAGGCCGAGCGTTCCGCCGGCCTGGAAGCCGTCGACGAATGCGGGGAGGTCGACAGGCTGTCCCCTGAGCCGCAGGCCGTGGGCTGGCAGGCACCGCCGCGCCGCCGCGGCCGCATGGAGAGCCCGCGGCGCACGGGGGGACGGAAGGGCCGTCAGCGACGGCGCATCCCGAGCCGGGCGAGGGTGGAGGCGACGTCCGCTCGTGACGGCTTCAGACCGGCCGCCGCGGCCGCGGCGAGCACCTCGGCCGGCCGCGCGTAACCGCGGTCCCGCTGAAGGCTCCGGGCGATCCGACCGATGGCGGTACGGCGGTCGCGGACGGCGATGGAACGGGCACTCACGAAGGGTCCTTTCCGGGGTGCCGCCGGACGGCTGCACCCCTTGGGGGTAAAGGGCTGTGGGGGTTCGGGCACGGCCTCGGCGGGCCGCCGCCGCGGGGCTGGTTCGCGCGGATCGGGTGCCGCTGCAGCGGCCTGTCCTCGGCCTCTGCGAGCGAGGCGGAAAGGGCCGGTAACGGCATGCCGCACGCGTGCTCCGCGGCAAGGCAATCGAGGGGGTACGGCAGGCGGCGGGAGACACCGGGAAGCCCCCCTCCGAAGAGGGGGGCATTTGGGATGCGACCTGCGGCTTAGGCGGCCTGCAGCTCGGCCCCGCGGATGACCCACTCGAGCTCACCGTCGTAGGCGTGCTCGGCGATCCACGCGGCCCGCTCGGCGTTCAGTTCCTCCGGCGTCCGGCCGACCGCGCACGGCGTGCCGTACACCTTCCACTTCGCCTCGCCGCACAGCCCGCACGAGTACGGGTCGTCCAGGTCCGAGCCGAAGCCGTCGAACATCCAGAAGTGCCCGTCGTCGAACCGCTCGGCAGGAAGCGGCGCGGCGTCCACCAGCTCCAGGCGGCCGCCTTCCAGGACGACCCACACCTTCTCGCTCACGACTGACGCTCCTTCTCCAGCTGCGCGGTCAGCTCGTCGATACGGGCCTGCATGAGTGCCATCTCGGCGGCCATCACTACCGGGGAGGACACCTGCCGCGGCTCCGGCCCGTTCTGCAGGGCGTACAGGAAGCGCCGCACCTGCTGCTCGGTCAGCCGCTCGTACAGCGCGTCCAGGGCCTCCTGGACCGCCTGGGAGATCCGGGTCGTCCTGCCCGTGCACCAGCGGGTCATGGTCCGCGTGGAGCAGCCGAGCTGATTGGCCATCTGTTCCTGGGTCATCCGGAGCGCCCGGCGCAGCGCGTCGGCGTCCCGGCCGGACCACTCGAAGATGAACGGCTTGTCGATCATTCCCCCACCTCCAGGGAAGTTGCGCGCACGGCCCGGCAGGCGAGCAGCAGCAGGCCCTCACGGTCGCCCAGTCGGTGCGCGGTGGTCATGTCGGCCAGCACGGCCGGAAGGCGGTAGATGGGGCGCCGGGCCGCCCGGGAGACCGCGGCCTCCTCGGTCGGCCGGCGCACTCGGTAGGCGCTCACGCGGCCAGCTCCCACCGCTCGGGCCGGTGGACGGCCAGCAGCAGCCACACCAGCGGCCACGGCAGGCTGTCCGCCTTCGCGAGGTTGCAGCGCTCGCAGGCGAGCACGAGGTTGTCCAGCTCCCAGCCCGGCCACAGCCGGTGCGGGATGTAGTGGTCGAGCGTCTTGCGCCGCCCCGGCCTCCGCCGGAAGTTCCGGCGGCAGTAGAAGCAGCGGCGCCCGTCCCGGGTCTGGATCGCACACTGGAGGTAGGCCCGCTGTTCCTCAGTCAGCGGCACGCGGGCGGCGCTCACGACAGACCCCTGCCCGCGGGGTTCGCCGGCCGGTTCCTGCGACGGGTCGGATACGCCCGGTCCAGGGCGCGCCACAGGGCGTCCAGGCGCCGCAGCTGCGGACCGCTGTACCGGCCGTCCTCAACCTGCTCCACGACCCGCCAGATCTCGTCGACGGACGCCATGGCCAGCGCGCGTTCGACCTCGCCGCGGATCTGCTCCACGGTCATCAGGTCCGGGTCTCGGTCGACGTCCGTCTCGGTGAACCCGAGCATCAGCGCCGCGAACAGCTCGTCACGCGACACCCGGTAGTCGATCCGCACGACCGCGAACGGCTCCGGGGCGTCGTCGTGCACGTTCTGGACCCCAGTGGGCCCGAAGGCCGGAACGCTCATGCCCGGCCCTCGCGGACCCTGCGCAGCGCCTCGTCCATGTCCGGGTCGGAGTCGGTGTCGTGCATGGTGGCGCGGGCCGCGCGGGCCAGCGCCCGCAGCTGCGCGGCCGTCACCTCCAGGCGGTCCGCCGCGGCGTCGAGGTGGTCCGGCTCCATGTAGTAGCCCGACGGGGTGGTGCCGTCCTCGGCGTACACGAACGTCCGCCGCTTGTCCGCGTCCCGGCTGTACGGGTCCAGGCCCAGCCGGAAGTAGGCCAGCAGCTCCGTGCCGCCGCGGTGCGGCAGCTCCAGGTCGACGAACTCACCGGAGTGCCAGACGTCCTCGAGCGCGATCTGGCGGTCGTTGGCGTGGTCGAGCGTGCACCACTCGGGGCACTCGATCCACACCGTGGCCTCGTTGCCCGGACGGCCGATCAGCGTCGGCACCAGGCGGAAGCCCGGCTTGAGGACGGGAAGCGACCGGCCGGCGGCAGACGGCTGCACGGGGATCGCGGAGACGATGGGCGTGTTGATGGCAGAATGCGCCATAGCGGTTCTCCTGTTGCTGCAGGTGATCCGTCAGGCCCTGCCTTCGTGTTGCTGCACGCAGGTAGGGCCGTCGACGTTCCGGGAGGTTCCCGGTGTCATGACACCCACCGTAGACCCTGGTGTCATGACACCGCAAGGGGCTACGCTCAGGCCATGCCGAACGTAGAGAAGACCCCGAGACAGACCGTGAGGGTCGAGAAGGAGCTGTGGGACAAGGCCGGCGCCATGGTGGGGACGCGGCAGCGCGGCCAGTACATCCGGGACTTCCTGCGTTGGCTCACGCACGAGACGGACGAGCTCCCGCCGCGCCCCAGCGCGAAGAGTGACGATCCGCAGTCCGCAAACAGTCCGCAGGATGATCAATAGCGTCTGGCACTACCAAACGCAGATCAACGCGCAAAACAGCAGGTCAACGAGCTAAGGCCCCTCCGCAGCAGGTAGCAGAGGGGCCGCTTAAGTTCGAGCTGTACTTCGACGTGTGACGGGTGGCCGCCGCCCGCGGCGGGCGACGGCGACCGACGTGTGAGGGCCGCCCCCGGACGGTGATCCGGGGGCGGCCCTCGGCCGCGTCAGAGGTGTCGTTCAGGCACCGTCACCAGGGCCACAGGAACGACCCGAGGCCGCCGAGGCCGCCGAGGCCCCCGAACAGCCCGCCGAGGAGGCCGAGGCCGCCCAGGCTGCCGAAGCCGTCGTAGTAACCGCCGCCCCAGCGGCCGTGGCCGCCGCAGCCGCCCCACCAGCCGCCGTCGCAGCCACCGCCGCCCTGCGGGGCGGCCTGGACCTGCGTGACCGTCGTCGTGGCCGTCGTGGTGGCCGGGGCCGCCGCTGCCGTGCCCGTCGTGCCGAGCGTGGCCCCTCCGGCCAGCAGGACCCCGGCCGCGGTCGTCGCGATCAGATGCCTGGCTCGCCTGGTTCGCTGTGCAGTCATGACAACCTTCCCTCCACCCACTCGTGCGGGTACGTGAGGCACGAGACGGATGGCCGCGGCGCCACGGCGCGATCTCTTCCACGAGGCTAGCCCTCCGCCGGCCACTCGGCATGTTGGGCCGATCGGGGTACCCCCACTCCCCCGCTCCCGCCTGCGCGGACGCCGCACCGTTGCCATGTCCCGTGCAACTATGCACGTCCTGGGAGGTCTCCTACAGACAGGGGGAGCCGACGCGACCGCCGGCCCCCGCACCCACGCAGCAACACCGGAAAGGTGACGAGGAAGTGACCGAGCGCGACGAGTTCGAGCAGGAATTCGATCTCCAGTGGGCGAACGCGGCTGTGCACAAGGAACCCTCCGCCCGGGCCCGGATGCTCGCCGCCCGCCGGCAGGAGGAGTCGCCCGCCCCGCGGTCCTTCGCCGGCGCGGAGCCGGCCGTCCCGCGCCGCTCGTCGTGGCGGTCGGCGGCCATCGTCTTCGGCGGCATCGCCGCCCTGATCGTGCTTCTCGGCTACGCCCGGACCCGCGCGCTGTACTGAGGGCCGGCGGGCACGGGCACCGGGTCCCGGTGCAGATCCTTCCTGTGCGTGAGCGCCCGGCTCCGGCCCGGCTCCGCGCCGGACGCTCGTACGGGTGATTGCGGACCGTCCGCCCGATGCCCCGCTGTGCCCCCCGCCACGGCGCACACGGCCGCGTTCCCGGGGCGGCGGGCCGTCCGGCACCGGCCACGGGCACCGGCCCGGCCGGTGCCCGGCGCGCCGGAGACCGTCGTCCCCGTCGCTACCATCTGCGCCATCTCCGCCGCGACCGGCCGGCGTGTCCGCGTCCGTCCCGAGGAGTGCGGCCCGTTCACCGCCCTGCCGTGCCAGGTGGAACGCGGGGGCGCCCGGCCGTGGCGACGCCGACCGGGAGGGGGACACGACCATGGCGCGGAAGCGAGGGGGCCGGGCCGAGGGCCCGGATCCGCGAGTGCAGTTGGCGCTGCTGCTGCGCAGCTGGTGGGAGAACGCCGAGGGCTCGCCGGGCGGCACCCGGCCGACCCAGCAGGCGCTGGCCTCCAGGCTGGGCATCGACCAGACGACTCTGTCGCGCCATCTCAATCCACGGCACACGTCGACGGCACCGCAGAGAGTGGTGGAGGCGCTGCACGCGCGCCTGCACGCACCCGCGGAGGACCTGGCGCGGGCGCGCCTGCTGTGCCGGGCGGCGCTCGAGGACGCCGGCCGGCGCCGCAGGAGCGGCTGCCTGACATGGGCCGCATCCGCTGCCGCATGGGCTGCCGTACCTGACATGGCCGCAGGTCAGCCGCGTGTGCAGGGGCAGGTCACGGCAACCGCCCCCGGTGGCGTGCGACGGAATGCCCGCCCGCCGCGCGGCACGGGTGATCACCGCGCCGCACCGTGATGTTTTGCCACCACAGGAGACGATCACGACCCGTTCATGGTGCCCCGCAGGTGCACACTGGAATCGGAAGAGTGCCTCGGTACGGGGTGCCCGGACTGCGGGGTGATGCAGATGCAGAGCCGCTTCAGGAGCGACCGCCGGCTGACCGTGCGCATGGGGGTCACGCTGTTCCTGCTCGGGCTGTTGTACGTGGCGTTCGTGGCCGCGCTGATCGTGCTGCTGAAATCCTGGGTGCTGGTCGTGGTGATCGCGGCGGCCGTGCTGGCCGCGCAGTACTGGTTCTCCGACCGGATCGCGCTGTTCGCCATGCACGGCAAGGTGGTGGAGCCGGAGGAGCATCCCGAGCTGCACGCGGTGGTCGACCGGCTGTGCGCCCTGGCGGACATGCCCAAGCCCGTGGTCGCCGTGTCCTCCATGGACATGCCCAACGCGTTCGCGACCGGGCGCAACCCGGACAACGCCGTGGTGTGCGTGACGACCGGGCTGCTGCGCCGGCTGGAGCCGGCCGAGCTGGAGGGTGTGCTCGCGCACGAGCTGTCCCATGTTGCGCACAAGGACGTCGCCGTGATCACGGTCGCGTCGTTCCTGGGTGTGATCGCGGGACTCGTGGTGCGGTTCGCCTTCTACTCCGAGCTGCTCGGCGGCCGGGGCCGCAGGGACCAGAACACGTTCGCGGTCTTCGCCATGGTCGTGGGTGTCTCCGCGGCCGTGTACGCGATCAGCTTCCTGCTGATCCGGGCGCTGTCCCGGTACCGGGAGCTGGCCGCGGACCGGGCGGGGGCCCTGCTGACCGGGCGGCCCTCCGCGCTGGCCTCGGCGCTGACCAAGGTCACCGGGGACATCGCCCGGATCCCCTCCGAGGACCTGCGCACCGCCCAGGCGTTCAACGCCTTCTACTTCACTCCGGCGCTGGGCTCCGAGCCCGGCATCTCCCGGTTCTTCTCCACCCACCCGACCCTGGAGCAGCGGCTGGCGCAGCTGGGGCGGATCTCGGTCGAGCTGGGCGAGGCCGCGACGCCGGGAAAGGCGAGCTGAGCGGATGGGGCTGTGGGACATCCTGCTCGGTCGCAGCAAGCCCGTACCGCCCGACCTGGACCAGCTGTTCGCGCTGCCGTCCGCGGCGGTGACGCTGGAGGCGGCGGCCGGTTTCACCCCGACCGGGCGGGGCGCGGTGTGCTTCGCCACGGTGGAGGGCGCCGCCTTCGAGCAGATGCACCGGGAGGTGCAGGCCCTGCTGGACGCGGACACCGACCGCACCGGCCCGCCGGTGGAGCTGACCCGGGACGAGTACGGCTACTCCTGGCTGGTCTCGCACCGTTCCCCGGACCAGCTGTCCGATCTGGTCAACGATCTGCACGCCGTCAACAGCGCGATGGAGGTCAACGGCTTCGGCCCCCAGCTGCTGTGCTCGCTGGTGGGCTTCCACGACGGCTCGGGCCGGCGGCTGGCGCTGGTGTACCTGTACAAGCGCGGCACGTTCTACCCGTTCTGCCCGGTCGCCGGCCGGGCGCAGCGCCGCGACAACGCGCTGGAGATGCAGATGAAGTCTTTGCTGGCCGGCGATCTGCGGATCGAGCAGGATCTCGGCCGCTGGTTCCCGGTGTGGGGCGCGCCGGGGCTGTGAGGGCGACGCATCGCTTGCGCTCCCCGGCCGGAGAGGGAGGCGGCGGCCGGCTCCGGGCCGCCGCCGGGTGCCCGTGGTGAGCGGGGCACCCGGCAGCGGGCGGACGGCGCGGCCGGTCAGCGCGGGTAGCGCATCAGCGCCCGCACCATGTGGCAGGTGGCGCCGGACGGCGGGTGCACGCCGATGACCTCGGCCATGTCGCGGATGGCCGCGTCGGACGCCTTCTCCGGCCGGTGGACACCGGAGTCGAGCAGCGCGATGGCGAGCCGCATCGCCTTCAGCCGGCGGTTGTGGGCGATGTACCAGGCACGGGGACGGCCGGGCGGCAGCGGCCGCTTGTGGACGGGGGCGTAGGGACGGTCGAGCAGGACGGGACGCTTCGCGGTGGACTGGGTCGGCAACGGCTTGGGCTTCGCTGCGGCAGCGGGCACAGGCATCCTCCTGTCGCGTGGGAGTGCCGCCGGGAAACACCCCGGCGACACCCTCGAACACTGCTTCAATTTTACGTCCGAGCACTGACAAAACCCCTGTCCACCAGGGCTTTTGGGGCTCGTGGGACGCAGGCGGCGAGCGGGTTCCGGGCTACTGTGGGCGGCATGGAGATCTGGATCAATCCGGCCTGTTCCAAGTGCCGCAGCGCCCTGAGTCTGCTCGACGCCGAGGGGGCCGAGTACACCGTCCGCCGCTACCTGGAGGACGTCCCCACCGAGGACGAGATCCGGCAGGTGCTCGACCGGCTCGGGCTTCAGCCGTGGGACATCACCCGTACCCAGGAGGCCGAGGCGAAGGAGCTGGGGGTGAAGCAGTGGCCGCGGGACGCCGGTGCCCGGGACCGCTGGATCACCGCGCTCGCCGAGCACCCGAAGCTGATCCAGCGTCCGATCATCACGGCGGACGACGGCACCGCGGTGGTGGCCCGCACCGAGGAGGCCGTACGGGACGCGCTCGCGCGCCGCTGAGCACGGCCCCGGCGTGGCCCGGGCTCTGTCCGGGCCACGCGGCGCACACCCCCGGCAGCGCGCGCACGGGCGTCCGCCGCACGCGGGCATCCGGACCCGCCCGGGCACCCCTGCGCGGCCCGGACCCGCCCGGATGCCCCCGCCCGGCCGCCCCGGTGTCCGGCCCCGCCGGGCTCAACTCCGGCGGCGGGAAAGCGTCCACGCAGTGAGAGCGGGCTGCTGTCCGGGCGCCGGGTCTGCTTCAATGGGCTCATGGCCAGCTTCCAGAAGACCCATGCGACAGGTCGCCATGACCTCGAGCCCTTCTGGCCTTCCCGTCAGCACCACGACTTCGACCGGGTGTGTTGCGCGCGCTGAACGCGCGGGCCCCTGAAAGCCGTACACCCCGGCCTCGGCCAGCGCGCAGGTGACGCACGGTGCGCGGCGCGCCCGACCACGAACTCGCGGCCGCCGTCGCCCCTTTCCGACGAAGTCCTCGCGCGAAAGAGCTGACCTCTCATGGCGACCACCCGTTCCCTGACCACCGCGACCGCCACCGCCGCCGCTGCCGCGCCCGTCCCCGCCGTCCCGCGCCACCGTCTGCGGGCCGTCGACCGGGACGAGCGGTGGGAGGTGGCCGACTCCCGTCCGGGCGAGGAGCTGCCCGACGAGGTGGCGGCCTGGCTGCCGCCCGGCGCCACCTGGCTGCCGGCGCCCCAGCACACCCTGCCCAGCCTGCCCGGCCGGCCCCCGATGGTCGGCTACCTGGTCCTCGTCCCGGCCGACCGGCAGCCGCCGTTCGCACCGCCGGCCGCGCCCGCACCCGAGAAGCCCGCGGCCGGGCACGGCGACGCCCTGGTCCGCATCGACACCGCCCGCCGCACCGCCGAGGTGGCCGGGCGGCCGCTCGACCTGACCTACCTGGAGTTCGAGCTGCTCGCCCACCTGGTCGCCCACCCGCACCGGGTGCACAGCCGCGACCACCTGGTCACCACGGTCTGGGGCTACGGCCACGTGGGCGACGGCCGCACCGTCGACGTCCACATCGCGCGGCTGCGCCGCAAGCTGGGTGCCGAGCACCGTTCGGCGATCCAGACGGTGCGCCGGGTGGGCTACAAGTACGTGCCGCCGGCGCCGCGGTGACACGGCGCGGACGCGCCCGCGCGGCCGCGGCGCGTCCGCGCCGCCACACCTTCCCGGCGGCAGGGACACCTGGCACACCCGATCGGCGGTGACCATCCGACGAATCGCTCGTTCTGCTGAACGTGCAGTCACACGATGTCGTCCCGCGCCCCTCGTCCGCCCCCGAGCCGGTCGTCGACGTCGAGCAGGCGGAGGCCGCCCTCGTCGAGCACTATCCGCGGCTGGTCCGGCTCGCCCACCTGGTGCTGCCGCCCGGCCTCGGCCGGAGCCGGCGCGTCCTGACCGCCCACGCGCTCGCCCAGCGCGCCCTGCCGCGCGGCCGCACTCCGTCCCCGGTGATCCCGGCGCGGTCCACCGGAGCCGCCGCCGGCCCCGGCTACGCCTTTCTGCGCGTACAGGTCGTCCGAGCCGCGCTGAGGGCCGGCCGGGGCGGGCGCGTCGCGCGGTGGCTGCGCCGGCTGCCGCCGCCGCTGCCGCAGGTGTGGGGGCTGAAGCTGTTCCCGCGCTCGGGCGGCGCCGACGAACTCGCCCTCGACCAGCGGCTGAGCGCGCTGTCCGGCCCGGCGCGCGCCGCCTACGTGCTGCGCGGCCTGGAGGGGCTGGCGGACGACGAGGTGCGCCGGGTGCTGTCGGCCGCGGGTGTGACCGACCCCCGGGCCGCACTGCGGGAGGCCGACCGCGTGCCCGCGCGGTACCCGTTGCTGCACTCCCCCGAGTTCGACCCCTGCCTGCTGCAGGCCCGCCCGACCGACCTGCTGCGGCGCCGCCGGCACACCAAGGCGGCGCTGGCCGCGGCCGCCGCCCTGGCCGTGTGCGGCGCGCTGGTCGTGCTGCCCGGCAAGGGCTGGGGCCCGGACGGCGCCGCCGCGCCCGCCTGGGCGCAGAACCCGTCCGCCGAGGCCGCCCTCGACCCGGCCCGGCTCACCCGGGTCCCGGCCACCGCCTGGCAGACCTCCGCGCGCCTGGACTTCTCCGTGTGGCCCGCGCGCGGCGGCCTCACCCGCGACACGGGCCTGCTGCGCCGCGCTCTGGCGGTGTGGGCGCGGCCGGGCGAGTCCGTCCGGGTCACCGCCACCACGGGCACGGCCTCCGGCGGCCCCGCCGGCCCGCCGCAACTGCTGTACGCGGGCGAGGTGGACGACGCCCGGGTGGTGATCCTCTACGACGGTCTGCGCATCGTCCGCTACGCCGAACCGAAGGGCTCCACGGCGGGTGCCGCGCTGGACTTCGCCCGTGTCGACGGCGCGGCCGGTGCGACGGCCTCCGCCGTGGTGCTGGACCGCTCCGACGGCAACGTCCGCTATCTGACAGCCCCTTGGGTGCGCCGGGCCGCCGCACGGGACCTGCTCGAACCCTCCTCGGACGCGCCCGCCCTCGCGCTGCGGGACGGCGTCGCCGGGCCCCTGTCCAGCCCGGCGGCCCGCTCCGGCCCCTGCACCTCCTGGAACGTCCTGGAAGTGACCGGCGACGACGGCGCCCATCTGCTCGCCGACCTGGGCGAACTGGTCCCCGCCCAGCTGACCGCGGGCCGCCCCGCCGATCCTGAGGAGACGGCGGACACGCAGCTGCTGCACGCCTGGGCGCCCTATGCGTGCGCGCTGAGCGAGGTGCGCGCGCAGGGGGTGCGGTCGGTCAACACCTGGCGGTACGCCGAGCAGCCGCTGCCGGACGGCAGCGGCACCGCCACCTGGGCGTGCACCCGGGCGGACACCTGGCGCGGCACCGCCCCGCGGGTGCTGGCCCAGTTCCTCACACCCGGCGGCACGACGGGCGCGGTCACCGCACGGGACGAGGGTGTGCCCGCCTGCGGGGCGCGTTCCCCGCACGTGCTGGCCGGGGTGCTGTGGAAGTCCCGGCAGGGCGACTGGTACCTGCTCGCGGCGGGCGACGAGGACACCGCGTCCATCGCCACGACCGGCGGTATCGAGGCGGCCGCCGAGGGCCGCCTGCTCACCGTACGGGCCCGGCAGGGCGTCACGGCCGGTCTCAAGGGCACCTTGCGTGACGGCAGTCCGTTGCGCGGCCTGAGCTGACGCGCAGGGCGCATCGCGTCGTCGAGCGCACACCTCGATGCGACAACCGGATCGGAATCGACCCGTTCCCTCACGGGTTGCGATCGGTAAGGTGTGCGCATGACCACCGGGGTGCGCCGCAGAATGGCAGTCGCGGAGCGGCGGGAGCAGCTGATCGGGGTCGCCCTCGACCTGTTCAGCCGACGCTCCCCCGACGACGTCTCCATCGACGAGATAGCGTCCGCGGCGGGCATCTCCCGCCCGCTGGTCTACCACTACTTCCCCGGCAAACTCAGCCTGTACGAGGCGGCGTTGAAACGTGCCTCGGACGATCTCGCGGCCCGGTTCGTGGAGCCGCACGAGGGCCCGCTGGGCGCACGGCTGCTGCGGGTGATGGGCCGGTTCTTCGACTTCGTGGACGAGCACGGCCCGGGTTTCTCCGCGCTGATGCGCGGCGGTCCCGCGGTCGGTTCCTCCACGACGAACGCGCTGATCAACAGCGTCCGGCAGGCCGCCTACGAGCAGATCCTCGCGCACCTGGGTGTGCAGGACCCGCCTGCCCGGCTGGAGTTGGTGATCCGTTCGTGGATCTCCCTCGCCGAGTCCACCGCGCTGATCTGGCTGGACGGCCGGCGCATCCCGCGCGCGGAGCTGGAGCGGCAGCTGGTGCACGACTTCGCCGCGCTCGCCGCGGTCAGTGCCGCCTACGACGAGGAACTCGCGGCACTGCTGCGCCGGGTGTTCGCCGAGGAGCCGGCCGACGGCCCCTTCGGGGACCTGCTCGGCCGGCTCCTGCGTCTCACTTCCTGACAGGGCCGTAGGCGCGGCACGGACCCGCCGGCACGGGGGCGACGGCACGGCGCCAGGCGACCGCGTCACCTGGTGAGGTGTTCCAGGAACCAGTCGCGGGAAGCCCCGGAGGCACGGGCGAAGCCGTCGCCGGTGTAGGCGGCGAAGTGACCGCCGGGAAGGAAGACGATCTTCTTCGGTTCGGCGGCCGTCTCGAACGCCGATGCCGCCAGGTTCCCCCCGGTCAGCCCGTCCTCCCGGCCGACGATCATCCGCAGCGGAGTCGGTGTGACGTCCGAAAGATACCGTCCGGGCTCGTAGCCGTAGACGTGCTCCAGGCTGCGCAGGGTCACTTCGTTGGGCCAGGCCGGGTCGAGGGTCTCGCGTGCGTGGGTGAAGTAGGCGTAGGAGTCGGGTGTGGGCAGGCCCACCAGCTGCCCCGGGTCGTCTCCGACGACGGGCATGGTGACCGGGGGCTCCCCCGCCGCGCGGGCACGCCGGTCCGCGGTGAAGATCTCCGGCCCGACCAGCTGGTTGTGCACCCGGGCGATGGTGGCGTAGGTGGCGCGGCCGCTGATGAACGGTGCCTGTCCGCTGACGGCTTTCACCCGCCGGTCGATCGCGGCGACGACGAAGGCGTGGCCGGCGGAGAAACTGGTGCCCCACACCCCGATCCGGTCCGGGTCGACCTCCGGACGGTTCTGCGCGTAGGTGATGGCGTGCTGGTAGTCCCGGATCTGCTCCCAGGGGTCGATCTCGTGCCGGGGGTTTCCGGGGGCAGCCTCGGAATCGCCCCAGCCGCGGTTGTCGAAGACGAGCACGGCGAGGCCGGCCTCCGCGAACACCTCGGCGAACCGGTCGAGGTACATGTGTTTGGTGGACGTCCAGCCGTGGGCCATCACCACGCACGGGGCGGGTGCGTCGGAGGGGTCCGGCTCGTAGAACCATCCGCGCAGCAGCGCGCCCTCGGCGTCGAACTCGATGTCGTGCCGCACCATGGTGGCACCTTTCTCTTGTCGTCTCATGATGTCCGCCGAGGGGTGTGACGGCGGACGAAGTCCATCAGGTCGTCGATCTCGCGGCCCGCCACGTCGTGCCCCAGTCCGGCGTAGACGCGCACCTGTCCGTCGGCGTGGTCCCGGATCCAGGTTTCCGTGCGCGCGATCGCGTCGTCGGGGATCACACGGTCCAGCGCACCGCGCCCCCAGAACACGGGCGGCCTGCTCAAGGTGAGCAGCCCGTCGCCCGGCAGGTCCCCGGAGACCACGAAACCGCCCAGCTGCACCGCGTACGAGAAACGCGACGGGTCCTGCCGGAGCACCTGCAACGCCATGGCCCCGCCCTGCGAGAAACCGATGAGCCCCACCGAGGAGAAAGCCGGCTGGGCGTCCAGCCAGGACAGAACGGCACGGGCCAGGGTGTTCGCCAGGGACGGCTGCGGGTGGCCGATGGGATTCCCCTGGCGGGGATACCAGGCGTATCCGCCGGCCTCCGGGTAGGGGGCACGCAGCGACG
Source organism: Streptomyces thermodiastaticus (assembly GCF_014656135.1). Classification (GTDB taxonomy): domain Bacteria; phylum Actinomycetota; class Actinomycetes; order Streptomycetales; family Streptomycetaceae; genus Streptomyces; species Streptomyces thermodiastaticus. Next base: position 95,997 of record NZ_BNBV01000016.1, on the reverse strand, counting down.
CGACGACCACATCGTCGTGGAGAGGCCGGGTGATCTCGAACAGGTGGGTCTCGTCGTAGCTCCAGCCGTGCATCGCCACCAGCACAGGCCGGCCGGCGCGTGCGTCCGCCGGCGCGGACCACAGCGCGGCCAAGCGCTCCGGGAAGGGGGTGTCGGGACGAGGGCTCACGCGTGAACTCCGGTGCGAACGGGGGGAAGGAGCGGATTCGCTCTCGCATCCACTGTCATCGCGTGGCCGGACGGCGTCCAATACCCCTCCGGGGAGCTGTGATGCCCGCACGGCATGGCCGCACGCAGTCCGGGGAGGACGGCGCCCGCACGGCCGGCGAACCGGACGCGCAGGTTGACGCTTCAACCGGGGTGCGCGGTCCCGCGGTGCGGGAACGGCCGGGTTGCGCGGTGCCGTCGGCGGAGTGAGCGTGGACATGCGGCCGGGGAGCCGGGCGGCGTTTCCGGTTCCTGCCCCGGTCGGTCCTGCGTGCCGCAGCCCCCACGGATCGATGATGGCCAGCACCCCACGGCGACGTGCCGCCCGCCTGACCGGCCTGTTCGCCCTGACCGCGGTGCTCGCACTGAGCGCGGGTCCCGTCACGTCCGCCGCCCCGGTGGGTCACGGCCCGCCGCCCGCGGTGGACCTGCCCGCGGGCACCGAGCCCCCGCCGCCCGAGCCGCCGCCGTCCGAACCTCCTCCGAATCCTCCCCCCGAACCTGTGCCGTCCGGCCCGTCGACCCCGGACACCACGCCCTCGGCGCCGCCGTCCGAGCCGCCGCCGGAGACACCCACGGATCCGGGCGAGACGCAGGGCCCGGACGGCACCTCGCCCACCGGTGAGCCGTCCGGCCCCCAGGGAGACGACACCGCGTCGTCCGCGGCGGAACAGCAGATCGAGGCGGCCGGCGAGGTGACGGCGGGCCTGGACGGCCTGAAGGACGAGGTCCCCGGGGACCTGGCGCCCAGCGTCGAACGGCTGACCGCCGCCCTGCGGGCCGTGGAGGACCCGGCGACCCCGCCGCAGGAACGTGACGCGGTCGTCCGCAGCGCGCAGGCGGTGACAGTCGCGCTGAAGGCCGTCGCCGATCCCGGAACCCCCGCCGAGGTGCGGAAACAGCTGACCGGGCTGGTCCGGCAGGTGACCGGGGTGCTGGACGCCGGCAGCCGGCCGGGCCTGCCGCAGGGGGAACGGCGCACGGTCGGCTTCGTCGCCGAGCACACGGCGTCCGTGCTTCCCGTGATCGCCGACGACCGGACGCCGGGCGGGCTGCGCGACGACCTGGCCGGAGCGGCGAGCGGCGCACTGACCGCCGTGAGCGGCGCACCTGGCGGCCACACGCTCGCCGCCCGCAGCCCGCAGACGCACATGCTGGACGCCGCGCGGTCCGTGGCGGTCGCGGCGTCCGCCGCCGGCTCCCCCGGCACCCCGGACGAGGGACGCAAGGAGACGGCGCAGAGTGCGCACCAGGCCGGCACGACTCTGGCCAAGGCCGAGGACCCCGACGCCTCGGAGGAGGAGCGCGACACGGCACGCAAAAAGGTGCCCGGGCAGATCGACCGGATGGAGAAGGAGCTGGAGAAGACGCTCGCCGCCGAGGGCCTGCCCGACGTCCCGCTCGGCACGGCGGCCGAGGTGTGCACCAACGCCGTCTTCGGCTCCGCGCCGGAGGAGACACTCGGCAAGAACCTGAGCGGTCTGCTCCCCGAGAAGTGGAACGCGGAGGGCGTCCAGGACTTCTGGAAGGCGAAGGACATGGGCAACGACGTCCTGGACGTGCTCACCCAGTTGCGGAACGACGAGTACGCCGACACCCCGGTGGAGGTCGAACGGCTCGTGCCGCAGCTGGCCGCGACGGTGCCGGCCGACCGGCTGTTCGCGACGCTCGGCAAGCCCGCGCTGCACTGCCTGCAGGCCGCCCGGCAGCTCGACGACCGGGGCGTGCCGTCGGGGTCCTGGGTCAGGAAGGCCGAGGAGCTGTGACCGACTTCAGCAGTTCGGCGAGGGAGATCTCGGCGTGCGCCTGGACGGTGGAGACACCGAACCGGGCCAGGTCCTTTTTCTCCTCCGCGAGGTCGATGCTCTTCCCGCCCAGGTGGTAGGAGGAGATGGAGTATGCGGGGGTGGCCAGCGGGGACCAGGTCGCGAGCACGTAGTGCTGCGCGCGGGTCACATTGACCAGGTTGTTGTTGTGGCGCACCGCGCCGAGATACACGATCCGGTCACCGCACCCGCCCGCGATACAGGGCGGATCGGTCCTCGCCCGCCAGGACGCCCGCTGTTTTCTGAATTCATCCACGTCGATCTGTCCCCGGTCCTTGCGCATCCAGGTGAGCTGGAGATCGACGTAGAGCAGGTCGTACGGTGCGTCCAGGGGGATCTGGAACACATGCTCCCGGGTGTCCAACTGGCCGCTCTCCAGCAGGGTGCCGGGTTCGTAGATCCGCCCGCTGCTGATGCGGGTGAACGCGAGCCGGTCGACGTGGCGTTCCGCCTCCTCCTCGCCGTCCTCGTCGATGCTCTTCCTCCATTTCTCCGCCGAGAACGATCCCTGGTCGGTGTACTGAGCGGTTCTGCCGTAGACGGTGTAGTCGTCGACGACGACGTACGCCGGGTACGCTCCGGTGTTCTTCACGGACACCGTCAGCGGCACCTGCACGAACGGCACCCGGCGGTCCGCCCGCGCGGTGCCGAACTTCGCCGACAGGGCGAAGTGCATGGGTGCGACCGTCGGCTGGTAGAGGGTGGAGTACGCGAGGCTGACAGCGGTGAGGACGGCGGAGGCGAACACCCCGGTCGCGAACGTCCTGGGCAGCGGCATCCCTCTCCACGGCCGGTCCTTCAGCAGCAGGCGCAGCGCCCACGCCGACCAGCACAGCAGCGGCATGAACGCCAGCAGGTAGGGCGTGTACTGCCGTTCGTCGAGCCACAGCAGGACGAGCAGGACGTCGGTGGCCAGTGTGATGAGCACACCGAGCAGGACGAGCGCCCCGGAGACGGACGAGCGCCGTCTGCCCCAGTGGTCGGGCACCGACAGGGCCGCCGCCACCAGCACCAGGGCGGACAGGACGAACAACGCTCCGGTCACCCGCTGGGCGAACGTCAGCGCGCCGGAGGCGTCCGGCCAGCCGATCACCGCGTTGAGGACCGCGGAGGCGAGCAGCCCGGCCAGGACGATCAGCCCGGTCAGCCGCCGTCCGACGGGCCGGTCGGGCCAGGTGGTGCTGTCCCCTCCGCGCCAGTGCACCGACGCCGGGTCCTCGACGTCCACGCCCGGGTGGCCGAGGCGGTCCAGCAGGGCGCGCAGCTCCCGCAGCGACCAGGCGCTGCCCGCGTCCGCGCCGTTCACGGTGACCCGGCGCAGGCCGCGGCCGTCCGGCGCCTCCACGACGACCCAGGGACGGATGCTCATGCAGCCAGCGTCGGCGCGGGCCGGGGCGCACGCATGCCCGATTGCTCCGCTCGGTCCGCCCTCGGGCCACGACGTGGCATCGCGGACACGGCTCGGGCCCACGGCGCACCGCACCGTGGGCCCGTCCGGGGACATCCGCTCAGCGGCTCGGCGTCAGCAGCTCGGCTTGCCGGCGTAGAGGGCCAGCGCCGTGTCCGGGCCGAGTGCGGCGGTGAACCGTCCGGCGGAGTCCACCGTCACCATGGTGTTGCTCTGCACGTCGCAGTAGGTGCCGGCGGGCAGGGACGTCTGGTAGGTGCGCTCGACGGTGGAGGACTCGTGGTTGATGGCCACGAAGCCCTTGCTGCCCCGGCCGAAGGCGATGGCGTCCGCGCCGTCGTCCCACCAGTCGGTCACCGGCTCGCCGCGGGTGGCGTTGCGGAAGGCGACCATGGAGGCGATCTCGGGCCACTTGTGCTGGCACTTCCAGCCGCTCTGCCAGCAGGCGTCGACGTGTCCGCCGCCGGGCGGGCCGGCGTCCGGGTCGGACCACTCGTAGCCGGAGTTGATGTCGGGGGCACCGTACGGCCAGGCCAGCATGAACACGTTGGCCAGGGTGTAGGTGGCGCCGTCCTTGTAGTTCAGCGTGGAGCCGTTGCGCTCGGTGTCGTGGTTGTCGACGAAGACACCGGCCACCTTGCTGCTCAGGTAGCCCCAGTCCTCGCCGTAGTTCTTCAGGTAGGCGAGGTTCTCACTGGTGAAGACCCGCTTGAGGTCGTAGGCGTAGCGGAACTCCTGGACGTCGCCGGTGCCGGTGTACTCGCCGGGCTGGACGGCCTCGCCGGCGCCGTAGATGACCTCCTGCTTCCAGTAGGCGTTCGGGTCGCTCAGGCGGGACTTGATGTTCGCGAGATCCTCGGCGGGGATGTGCTTGGCCGCGTCGATGCGGAAGCCGTCGACGCCGAGGGAGAGCAGGTCGTTCATGTAGCCGGCGATCGTCCGGCGCACGTACTCCTCGCCGGTGTCGAGGTCGGCGAGGCCCACCAGTTCGCAGTGCTGGACGTTCCAGCGGTCCTGGTAGTTGTTGATCTCCGAGGTGCAGTCGTCGAAGTCCGGGGCCGAGTACAGCCCCGGGTAGTCGTACTTGGTGTACGACGAGCCTCCGGTGCCGGTGCCGCTGCCCGCCGACATGTGGTTGATCACCGTGTCGACGACCACCTTCACCCCGGCGGCGTGGCAGGCGTTCACCATGGACTGGAAGGCGGCGCGGTCGCCGAGCCGGCCGGCGATCCTGTAGCTCACCGGCTGGTACGACGTCCACCACTGCGGGCCCTGGATGTGCTCGGCGGGCGGGGAGACCTGGACGTAGCCGTATCCGGCCGGGCCGAGGGTGCTGGTGCACTCCGTGGCCACGGAGGCGTAGTCCCACTCGAAGAGGACGGCGGTGACGTCCTTGGTGCCGGGCGGCAAGGCGTGGGCGCTTGCGGCGGGAGCGGCGAGGACGGCCGTCGCGGCGGCCGCCAGGGCGAGCGCGCCCGAGAGCGTTCTGCTGGCCATGTGGGAGTTCCTTCTCCGTCGGAAGGGTCGTCGGACGAGACGGACGAGGGTGATGGAAGGAGTTGCTGCAAGCTTTCAGCGAAGCGCGTGCAGCCGACCGTACGAGCGTCGCTACCGGTGGTCAATACTCCAGACATGAACCTGTCAGAAAAGCCAGGCGACTTCCGCACAGCGCAGGCCGGAAAGGCGACATGCGGGCACGACCCGTCCGCGGGGTCCGTGCGGCCGAGGGAGCAGCGGACCCCGCGGCGGGTGAAAAGAAGACGAAAGTCCTTGCAACGCTCGCCCGCTCAGGCGCCTGGTGGACTGCTCAGGCCGTCGTGAACCACACCGTCGTGTCCGACGGCACCTTCACCTCCCCCTCGGCCTCGGTCACCTCGCCGCTGGCCAGCAGGACCCGGCCGTGGGCCGGCGACGTCACCGACTCGCCCGTGGTGTTGGCGACGCACACGAAGCCGCCGCGGCGGAAGGCGAGCACGCCCTCGGGGGCGCGCAGCCATTCCACGGCGTCCCCGGCCCCGAGGTCGGGGTGGGCGCGGCGGGCGGCCAGCGCGGAGCGGTACATCTCCAGGGTGGAGCCGGGCACGCCCTGCTGGGCCTCGACGCTCAGCTCGGCCCACTCGGCGGGCTGCGGCAGCCAGGAGCCTTTGCTGCCGAAGCCGTAGGAGGGGCCGGAGCGGGTCCAGGGGATGGGCACCCGGCAGCCGTCGCGGAAGCCGTCCTGGCCGGCGCCCCGGAAGTACGCCGGGTCCTGGCGGACCTCGTCGGGCAGGTCGACCACGTCCGGCAGCCCCAGCTCCTCGCCCTGGTACAGGTAGGCCGAGCCGGGCAGGGCCAGCATCAGCAGGGTGGCCGCACGGGCCCGGCGCAGGCCGAGGGCGCGGTCACCGGCGGTGCGGATCTGGGTGCCCAGGCCCGGCGGGTTGGCGAAGCGGGTGGCGTGGCGGGTGACGTCGTGGTTGGACAGCACCCAGGTGGCGGGGGCGCCGACCGGGCGCATGGCCTCGAGGGTGCGGTCGATGACCGCCCGCAGCGCGGCCGCGTCCCAGTCGGTCGACAGGTACTGGAAGTTGAAGGCCTGGTGGAGTTCGTCCGGGCGGACGTACAGGGCGGTGCGCTCGACGCTGGGCGTCCACGCCTCGGCGACGAAGACGCGCTCGCCCGCGTACTCGTCGAGCACCCGGCGCCACTGCCGGTAGATCTCGTGCACACCGTCCTGGTCGAAGAACGGCATGACGTCGTTGCCCAGCAGTCTCACCTGGTCGCGGGTGCCGAGGTCGGGCAGCCCCTCGGCCTTGACCAGGCCGTGGGCGACGTCGATGCGGAAGCCGTCGACGCCCATGTCCAGCCAGAAGCGCAGGATGGAGCGGAACTCGTCGCCGACGGCCGGGTGTTCCCAGTTGAAGTCGGGCTGTTCGGGGGCGAACAGATGCAGGTACCACTCGCCGTCCGGCAGCCGTGTCCAGGCCGGTCCGCCGAAGATGGACTCCCAGTCGTTGGGCGGCAGTTCGCCGTTCCTGCCCCGGCCGGGGCGGAAGTGGTAGCGCTCGCGCAGCGGGGACCCGGGGCCCTCGGCGACGGCGCGTTTGAACCACTCGTGCTGGTCGGAGGAGTGGTTGGGCACCAGGTCGACGATGACGCGCAGGCCCAGCCGGTGGGCGTCGCGGATCAGCGCGTCGGCGTCGAGCAGGGTGCCGAACATCGGGTCGACGGCCCGGTAGTCGGCGACGTCGTAGCCGGCGTCCGCCTGCGGGGAGGCGTAGAAGGGGCTGAGCCACACGGCGTCCACCCCGAGGTCGCGCAGATAGGACAGGCGGGAGCGGATGCCCTTCAGGTCGCCCATGCCGTCGCCGTCGCCGTCGGCGAAACTGCGCGGATAGACCTGGTAGATCACGGCGTCCCGCCACCAGTCACGGCGCGGGGCGGCAACGGCGGAGCGGGGGGCCTCGGCGGCCTGATGCTGCTGGCTCATGGCGTCCTTGATACGTAACGGTGGTCGGACAGGGACGGAAGAACGGGCGCAAGGGCCGCGGTGTGCGGGCGGCCGCGGTGCGGCCGTACGGCCACCGCGGCCGCCCGCGCGCGCTCGGGCGCGCGCGGGCGCGCGCGGGCGCGCGCGGGAACCGGGCCCTTCGGTGTGCCCTCAGCCCTTGGTGCCGCCCGCGGTGAGGCCGGTCACCAGATGTTTCTGGACAAGGTAGAAGAAGGCGGTCACGGGCACGGCGATCAACACCGCGGTGGCGGCCATGTAGTTCCACTGCGCGTCGTGTTCGCTGACGAAGGTCTGCAGGCCGACCGCGAAGGTGTACTTGTCGTCGTCCAGCAGGAACGTCGAGGCGAATGCGACCTCGCCGAAGGCGGTGACGAAGCTGTAGAACGCGGCGACCGCGAGGCCCGGCCGGGCCAGCGGAAGGATCAGCCGCACGAAGGTGCCGAAGGGGCTGAGGCCGTCGACCCGTCCGGCCTCGTCGATCTCCACCGGGACGGTGTCGAAGTAGCCCTTCATCAGCCAGGCGCAGTACGGCACGACGGTCGAGCAGTTGACGAGGATCAGCGCGCCGTAGGTGTCGATCAGACCCAGCTCGGAGAAGATCTCGTACATCGGCACGATGAGCACGGCGATCGGGAACGCCTGGGTGAGCAGCAGCACCCACATCAGCGGCCGGTGGCCGGGGAACCGCATCCGGGAGACGGCATAGCCGGTGGTGGCGGCGAAGGCGACGCCGACGAGGGCGGTGCCCAGCGCGACGATCAGCGTGGATGCAAGCCAGTGGACGATGTTCGTGTGCTGCAGCACGAACGCGTAGTTGGTCAAGGCCGCCTTCGACGCGATGCCGCCGGGATGCAGGTAGTCGTTCTTGTCCGGGCCGAGCGAGAGATAGATCAGCCAGGCGACCGGAGCGGTGGCGGCCAGGCTCGCCAGGATCAGCAGGGCGTGGGTGACGGTGCGGCTCAGCGGTGAGGACCGGCCGCGTCGCCGGACCCGCCGCCGGGAGGCGCCGGCCGCCGTCGCGGACGCGGCCGGCGAGGCGGCCGGGGAGACAGTCGTGGTGCTCATCGTGGCGGCTCCTGCGTCAGACGGCGAGCTGGTCATTGCGCTTCAGCCAGCGGAAGTAGACGGAGGTGAAGACGGTCAGGACCGACAGCAGCAGCACGCCGTACGCGGCGGACTGCGCGTAGTCCCGCGGCTGCTGGCCGAAGCCGAGCCGGTAGGCCCAGGTGACGAGGATCTGCGCGTCGGGGGCGCTGGTCTGGCCGAACAGCAGGAAGATGATGTTGAACTGGTTGAACGTCCAGATGACCCCGAGCAGGACCACGGTCGAGCTGACCGACCTGAGGCCCGGCAGGGTCACATGGCAAAAGCGCTGCCAGGCGTTCGCACCGTCCATCTCGGCGGCCTCGTAGAGGCTGGTGTCGATGGACTGCAGGCCGCCCAGGAGCGAGACCATCATGAACGGCACCCCGCACCAGGTGTTCACCATCACGGCGGCGAACCGCTGCCAGAAGGTGTCCTCCAGCCAGTTGGGCTGCGGCAGATGCAGATGGCCGAGGAGCTGGTTGAGTGCGCCGGAGTCGGCGAGCAGGACCCGCCAGGAGAAGACGGTGACGAAGGTGGGCACCGCCCAGGGCAGGATGAGCAGCAGCCGGTAGACGGTGCGGCCGCGCATCTTCCGGTTCAGCAGCAGCGCCAGGCCCAGGCCGATGGTGTAGTGCAGCAGCACGCACAGCGCGGTCCACACCACCGTCCACACGAAGTGCGACCAGAAACGGTCGTAGGCGGTGGGGCCGAACAGGATGTCCCGGTAGTTGTCGAGCCCGATGAAGGTGTAGGTGGCGTCGATGTGGTTGACGCCGATGGTGCGGGCCGAGTTGAGGCTGTTGGCGTCGGTCAGCGTCAGGTAGAAGCCCCGCACCAGCGGGTAGCCCACCAGGACGCCGAGCACGACGACCACCGGGGCGATCATGGCGTAGGCGTACCAGTGCTTCTCCCAGCTGCGGCGAAGGCGCTGCAGCGGCCCCGGGCGGCGGCCGCGCTCTCCTGGGAGCCGGGCTGTCGCGCTCTCTACGGCGACGGTCATGGTTCGACACCTTCTGGGACGTGGCGGGTGGGGCACTCGGTCGCCGGGCCGCCGGATCCTCCCCTCCTCGGCACGGATCCGGCGGCCCGCGGCGTCACTCGGTGAAGTCCGGGACCAGCTTGCTGATCGCCAGCTCGACGTTGTCCAGTCCCTTGTCCAGGGACTCCTTGCCGTCGGCGATCTTGGGCAGTTCGGTGTCGAGCGGCGTCCACAGCGAGCTGTACTCGGGCAGTTCCGGGCGGGGCCGGGCCGCGGGCAGCACCTTCTGGAAGCCGGCGATGCCCGGGTCGGCCTTGACCCGGTCGGTGTAGGCGTCGGCGCGGGTCGGCAGCGTGGAGTTCTTCAGGGCGATGGTCTCCTGGGCCTTCGCCGAGGTCATGAACCGCACGAAGGTCAGCGCCGCCTGCTGGTGGGCCTTGTCGGAGCCGGCGTAGACGGACAGGTTGTGGCCGCCGGTCGGTGCGCCGGCCTTGCCGGTGGAGCCGGCCGGGACGGTGGCGATGCCGAGGTTGTTCTTGTCCTTGAAGGCGCTGCCCTTGTAGAAGTTGGTGATCTCCCAGGGTCCCTCGATGGTCATGGCGACCTTGCCGTTCACGAAGGCGTCCTGGCGGTGGGCGTAGGAGTCGGCGGTGGTGTCCGCCTTGTGCAGGCCCTTGCCGGAGAACAGGCTGAGCCAGGTGCCGTACGCCTTCTTCGCGGGCGCGGACCTCACGGTGATCTTCTTGGCGGCGGCGTCGACGGTGTCGGTGCCCTCGCCGTGGAGGAACGGCTGGGCGTAGTAGCCCTTCTCCGATCCCCAGAAGCCGTCGACGCCCGTCCTCTCCTTGATCTTCGCGGCGTCCGCCTTGAGTTCGTCCCAGGTCCGGGGCGGCTCGCTGATCCCGGCCTTGCGGAAGAGGTCCTTGTTCCAGACCAGGGCCAGGGTGTCGGTGACCAGCGGCACGCCGTAGGTCTTGCCCTCGTACTGGGCCTGCTGGAGCAGGCCGGGCTGGAACGCGTCCCGGTCGGCGAGCGCCTCGGTGCCGTCCAGCGGCAGGAAGTAGCCCTTCTTGGCGAACGCGGGCGTCCAGCCGACCTCGGAGCGCAGCACGTCCGGGGCGCCCTTGGCGCCGGCGGCGGTGTCGAACTTGTTCTCCGCCTGGTCGAAGGGGACGTTGACGTAGTTGACCTTGATGTCCTTGTGGGTGGCCTCGAACTGCTTGACCAGGGCCTGGTACGTCGGCGCCTCGTTGGTGGCGTTGGAGGTGTCCCACCAGGTGATGGTGACGGGACCGCCGGACTTGCCGCTGCCGCTGCCGTCTGAGCCGCAGGCCGTCGCCGCGAGGGCGAGGAACGCCACCAGCGCGGTGGCCGCTGTGCCACGCCGCATGAGTTCTCCTTGAGGGTGAAAGCCCGAGTCGTGCCGACCGCTTCCCACTGCCGTCGGGCGACGTGAACGTAACAGCGAAGCAACGCGGACGAAAGACCTTGCAGAAAAAAACCGCAAGACATCTTCGGAGCCACCCGGGCGTGACCGTCCCTCGACCGAGACGAGACCACTGCGAGACCATTGTGTTCGGGAACAGCGCACGGCGGGATCGTCTTGTGCAAGACTCTGCAAGAACTTGCCGCCGAGCGCACGAGGGAGCGCGATGACGCACCAGCCCGCCGCAGGACGTCCCGCCGCCCGCCCCCGGCGTCCGAGCGGTGCGCGAGCAGGCGCGCGGCCGGTACAGTCACCTGGTGTGACCACACGGCTTGCCGACATCGCCGCGCAGGCGGGGGTGAGCGAAGCGACCGTCAGCCGGGTCCTGAACGGCAAGCCCGGCGTCGCCGCCACCACCCGTCAGTCCGTGCTGGCCGCCCTCGACGTGCTGGGCTACGAGCGCCCGGTGCGGCTGCGGCAGCGCAGCGAGGGCCTGGTGGGGCTGATCACCCCGGAGCTGGAGAACCCGATCTTCCCGGCGCTCGCGCAGGTCATCGGCCAGGCACTCACCCGGCAGGGCTACACCCCGGTGCTGGCCACCCAGACCCCCGGCGGGTCCACGGAGGACGAGCTGACCGAGATGCTGGTGGACCGTGGGGTCGCGGGCATCATCTACGTCTCAGGGCTGCACGCGGACACCACCGCCGACATGGAGCGCTACGAGCGCCTGCGCGCCCGCCAGGTGCCGTTCGTGCTGGTCGACGGCTTCTCCCCGAAGGTGCAGGCCCCGTTCATCTCCCCCGACGACCGCGCGGCCATGACCCTCGCCGTCACCCACCTCGTCTCGCTGGGCCACACCCGGATCGGCCTGGCGCTCGGCCCGAAGCGGTTCGTACCGGTGCAGCGCAAGATCGAGGGATTCGTCAAGGCCATGCAGGACCAGCTCGGCCTGTCCCCGCAGACCGTCGAGGCGGAGCTGATCCAGCACTCCCTGTACACCCTGGAGGGCGGCCAGGCCGCCGCGACACCGCTGATCGAACGGCAGTGCACGGCCATCGTCTGCGCCAGCGACATGATGGCGCTCGGCGCGATACGGGCGGCCCGGCAGCAGGGCCTTCAGGTGCCGCGGGACGTGTCCGTCGTCGGCTTCGACGACTCCACCCTGATCGCCTTCACGGACCCGCCGCTGACCACCGTCCGCAAGCCGGTCCCGGCGATGGGGCAGGCCGCGGTGCGCACGCTGCTGGAGGAGATCGCCGGCACCCCCGCCCCGCACAGCGAATTCGTGTTCATGCCCGAGCTGGTGGTGCGCGGCTCCACGGCCTCGGTCCCGCGCTGACCGGATCACGACCCGTCATCTGCTGGGCCGGGGCGCGCTTCTGGCACACTCTGTGCCCATGGGCGACACGACCGTGACACAGGTCCCCGGGAACGAGCCGGTCACGCCCAGCCGCCGGCGGCTGCGCACCCCGCGCCCTCCCCGTCTGTGGTTCGAGATCCTGCTGATCGCGGTCAGCTACTGGACGTACTCGCTGATCCGCAACGCGGTCCCGGAGCAGAAGGCCAAGGCTCTGGCCAACGCCGCCCGGGTGTGGCATGCCGAGCAGCAGCTGGGCATCGCCGCGGAGAAGACCGTCAACCACGCGGTGAACTCGGTGACCTGGCTGATCGTCGGGATGAACTACTACTACGCCACGCTGCACTTCGTGGTCACGGTCGGCGTCCTGGTCTGGCTCTTCCGCAGTCATCCCGGCCGTTACGCGGCGAGCCGTCTGGCCCTCTTCGCCGCCACGGCGCTGGCCCTGCTGGGCTACTGGCTCTACCCACTGGCCCCGCCGCGCCTGATGCCCGGCGCCGGTTTCGTCGACACCGTCCAGGTGCACCACACCTGGGGGTCGATGGCCTCCGGCGACCTGCAGCACATGTCCAACCAGTACGCCGCGATGCCCTCCATGCACATCGGCTGGTCCCTGTGGTGCGGGCTGACGGTGTGCGCGCTGACCAGGATTCCGTGGGTTCGGGTCCTGGCCGCCCTGTACCCCGCGGTCACCCTGCTGGTGATCGTCGCCACCGCCAACCACTTCTGGCTGGACGCGGCGGGCGGCGCCCTGTGCCTGGCCGCGGGCTGCACCGTGGCCCGGCTGTGGTACGGGGCGCTGCCGCAGGCCCTGCCGAGGACGGCCTGGCAGCCGGCCGGGAGCTGACGCCGCCTCGCCCCGGCGGGGCGGCGGGCTCTCAGGAGCCGTAGAACAGGTCCTCCACCACGCTGCGGGCCCGGCGCGCGGTCCGGCGGTAGGCGTCCAGCATGTCGCCCACGTGGCCGGGACCGTAGCCGAGGTACCGTCCCACCGCGGCCAGGTCCCGCGGCTCGGTGGGGAACGTGTCCGAGGCACGCCCCCGCACCAGCATCACCGCGTTGCGCACCCGCGTGGCCAGCACCCAGGCCTCGTCCAGGATCGCGGCCTCGTCCTCGGCCACCAGCCCGGCCGCGGCGGCCGCCGCCAGCGCCGTCCGGGTCCGCGTGGTGCGCAGTCCGGGCACCTCGGCCGCGTGCCGCAGCTGCAGCAGCTGCACGGTCCACTCCACGTCGGACAGGCCGCCCGGACCGAGCTTGGTGTGCAGCTTGGGGTCGGCGCCCCGCGGCAGCCGCTCCGCCTCCATGCGTGCCTTGAGCCGCCGGATCTCGCGCACCGCGTCGTTGCCGAGCCCGCCCCGCGGGTACCGCAGCGGGTCGATCAGCTCGACGAACCGCCGCCCGAGGTCCTCGTCGCCGGCCACCGGTTCGGCCCGCAGCAGCGCCTGCGCCTCCCACACCAGCGACCACCGCCGGTAGTACGCCGCGTACGACGTCAGGGTGCGCACCAGCGGACCGGACTTGCCCTCGGGCCGCAGATCGGCGTCGATCAGCAGGGGCGGGTCCGCGCTCGGGGCCTGCAGCAGCCGCCGCATCTCGGCGACCACCCGGTTGGCCACCTGGCCCGCCTCCTGTTCGTCCACGCCCTCGCGCGGCTCGTGCACGAACAGCACGTCCGCGTCGGAGCCGTAGCCGAGTTCGTGCCCGCCGAACCGCCCCATGCCGATGATCGCGAACCGGGTGGGCAGGGTGTCCCCCCACACCTCGCGCACCACCGCCCGCAGGGTTCCGGCCAGGGTCGCCGCGGTCAGGTCGGACACCGCGGCGCCGACCCGGTCGACGAGGGCGCCCTGGTCGGCCTCGGCGGGCCGGGTCTCGGTGCCGTAGGAGCCGATGATGTCGGCGGCGGCGGTGCGGAACAGCTCCCGGCGCCGCACCCCACGCGCGGCCGTCACCCCTTGCTCGGCGCTCTCCGCGCGGCCGACGGCGGCCAGCACCTCCTGCTCCAGCTGGGCCCGTCCGCGCGGCGCCAGGCCGGCCCCGTCCCCGGTGCCGTCGCCGAGCAGCGCGACCGCCTCCGGGGCCCGCATCAGCAGGTCGGGGGCGAGCCGCCCGGCGGACAGCACCCGGGCGAGGTTCTCCGCGGCGGCGCCCTCGTCGCGCAGCAGCCGCAGGTACCACGGGGTCTTGCCGAGCGCGTCGGAGACCTTGCGGAAGTTCAGCAGCCCGGCGTCCGGGTCGGCGGAGTCGGCGAACCAGCCCAGCAGCACCGGCAGCAGCGTCCGCTGGATCGCGGCCCTGCGGGTCACCCCGGAGGCCAGCGCCTCCAGGTGCCGCAGCGCCGCCGCGGGGTCGGCGTACCCGAGCGCGACCAGGCGTTCCCGCGCCGCCTCGGGGCTCAGCCGGGCCTCGCCCGGGGCGAGCTGGGCGACGGCGTCCAGCAGCGGCCGGTAGAACAGCTTCTCGTGCAGCCGGCGGACGACGCCGGTGTGCCGTCGCCAGGCGCGGGTGAGTTCGGTGACCGGGTCGGCGCGCAGGCCCAGCGAACGGCCCAGCCGGCGCAGGCCGGCCTCGTCCGCGGGCAGCAGATGGGTGCGGCGCAGCCGGTAGAGCTGGATGCGGTGCTCGACGAACCGCAGGAAGCGGTAGGACTCGGCGAGCTGGTCGGCGTCCGCGCGGCCGACGTAGCCGCCGGCGGCGAGGGCCTTGAGCGCGTCCAGGGTGGTTCCGCTGCGCAGCGAGGTGTCGGCCCGGCCGTGCACGAGCTGCAGCAGCTGCACGGCGAACTCCACGTCCCGCAGGCCGCCCGGCCCGAGCTTCAGTTCCCGCTCGACCTCGTCGGCGGGGATGTTCTCCACCACGCGGCGGCGCATCCGCTGCACGTCCGCGACGAAGTTCTCCCGTTCGGCGGCCTGCCACACCAGCGGGGCGAGCGCCTCGACGTACCGCCGGCCCAGGTCGGCGTCGCCGGCGACCGGGCGGGCCTTGAGCAGCGCCTGGAACTCCCAGGTCTTCGCCCACCGCTGGTAGTACGCCAGGTGACTGCTCAGCGTCCGCACCAGCGGCCCGTTGCGGCCCTCGGGCCGCAGGTTGGCGTCGACCGGCCAGATGGACCCCTCGACGGTGGTCTCGGAGCAGATCCGCATCAGGTGCGAGGCGAGCCGGGTGGCGGCCCGCAGCGCCTTGGTCTCGTCGCCCGGCTCGCCGTCGGCCGCCAGAGCGGGCTCGGCGACGAAGATGACGTCGACGTCGGAGACGTAGTTCAGCTCGTGGCCGCCGCACTTGCCCATGGCGATCACCGCGAGCCGGCACAGCTCGGCGTCCTCGGGCGCGGCGGCGCTCGCGATGCGCAGCGCGGCCCGCAGGGTGGCGGTGGCCAGGTCGGCCAGCTCGGCGGCGGTCTCGACGACGCCGATGGTGCCGCACACGTCACGGGCGGCGATGGACAGCAGGCAGCGGCGGTAGGCGACCCGCAGCGACACGGGGTCGTCGGCGTCGGCGAGCCCGCGTTCGAAGTCCGCCACGTCCCGGTGCAGGTCGCGGGGCTCGTAGGTGACCAGGGCGTGCCAGTCGCCGGCGTGCCGGGCGAGGTGGTCGCCGAGCGCGGCGGACGCGCCGAGCACCCCGAGCAGCCGGTCCCGCAGCGGCTTGGACGCTATCAGCGTGTCGAACAGCTCCCGGCGCGCGGTCGGCGTGGGCTGCGCCTCCAGCAGCCGCACCAGCCCGTGCAGTGCGAGGTCGGGATCGGCGGTGGCACCCAGTGCCTCCAGCAGGACCGGGTCGCTGCGCACCGCGCTCAGCTCGGGGGTCTCCAGCAGCCGCTCCGCGGCGGAGGGGTCGGTGAATCCGTGCCGCAGCAGCCGCGTGAAGGTACTGCTCCTGCGCCCCGGCGCCGTCATCCCCGGCCTCCCGTCGGATCAAGGTCGTCCTGGCCAGAGCCTAACGGCTCTTCATTGCGCCGACGCGGCAGCGGCCACGCGCTCCGCTCGGGCGGCGCCGACGGCAGCGCGTGGCACCGCTGGAGCACCGCGCCGCCCGCCGGGGCCCTGCACGACTGGGTCGCGGCCCCGCCCGCCCCGCTACATCACCGGCAGATGCTTGCGCAGCTCGAACGCGGTGACCTCGCTGCGGTACTCCTCCCACTCCTGCCGCTTGTTGCGCAGGAAGAAGTCGAAGACGTGCTCGCCGAGGGTCTCGGCGACCAGGTCGCTGCTCTCCATCAGGGTCAGGGCCTCGCCGAGGTTCTGCGGCAGGGGTTCGATGCCCAGGGCGCGGCGCTCGGCGTCGGACAGGGCCCACACGTCGTCCTCGGCGCCCGGCGGCAGCTCGTAGCCCTCCTCGATGCCCTTCAGGCCGGCGGCCAGCAGGACGGCGTAGGCCAGGTAGGGGTTGGCGCCGGAGTCCAGCGAGCGGACCTCGACGCGAGCCGAGCCGGTCTTGCCGGGCTTGTACATCGGGACGCGGACCAGGGCCGAGCGGTTGTTGTGGCCCCAGCAGATGTAGGAGGGGGCCTCGCCGCCGGCGCCCGCGGTGCGCTCGGTGCCGCCCCAGATGCGCTTGTAGGAGTTCACCCACTGGTTGGTGACCGCGCTGATCTCGCCGGCGTGCCGGAGCAGGCCCGCGATGAAGGAGCGGCCGACCTTGGAGAGCTGGTACTCGGCCCCGGACTCGTAGAAGGCGTTGCGGTCGCCCTCGAACAGGGACAGGTGCGAGTGCATCCCGGAGCCGGGGTACTCCGAGAACGGCTTGGGCATGAACGTCGCGTGCAGGCCCTGCTCCAGCGCCACCTGCTTCATCACCAGGCGGAAGGTCATGATGTTGTCCGCCGTGGACAGCGCGTCGGCGTAGCGCAGATCGATCTCCTGCTGGCCGGGGGCGCCCTCGTGGTGGGAGAACTCCACCGAGATGCCCATCGACTCCAGCATGGTGATCGCCTGGCGGCGGAAGTCCATGCCGATGGCCTGGGGGGTGTGGTCGAAGTAGCCGGAGTTGTCGGCGGGGGTCGGGCGGGTGCCGTCCAGCGGGCGGTCCTTCAGCAGGAAGAACTCGATCTCCGGGTGGGTGTAGAAGGTGAAGCCCAGGTCGGAGGTGCGGGCCAGGGCCCGCTTGAGGACGTAGCGGGGGTCGGCGAAGGAGGGGGAGCCGTCCGGCATGAGGATGTCGCAGAACATGCGGGCGGTACCGGGGGCCTCGGCGCGCCACGGCAGGATCTGGAACGTGGACGGGTCGGGCTTGGCGATCATGTCGGACTCGTAGACCCGCGCGAAGCCCTCGATGGCGCTGCCGTCGAAGCCGATGCCCTCGTCGAAGGCCTGTTCCAGCTCGGCGGGGGCCACGGCGACCGACTTCAGGAAGCCCAGGACGTCCGTGAACCACAGACGTACGAACCGGATGTCGCGCTCCTCCAGCGTCCGGAGCACGAACTCCTGCTGCTTGTCCATTTCCGCTTCCCCATCCTTGCTGGTCAGGCCGCCCGGACCCGCGAGATGCGGGAGGCGGCCGGGCACACACCCGAGCATCACACCACACGCCGGTTTCGCGCGCGTTGCGCACCATGGTCCCTTCGCCGTCCCTGACCGGAACGGCGGTGGTCCCGTGGACCGGTACCGGCGTGCGGTGCCGCTGCCCTGCCGCCCATCTTGCCTCCTGCGCACCGCCTGTGTAACGGCCGTACGTCATCCGGGCCGCCGAGCGGGCGCAACCGGGGCACGGGGCCGCGCGGACGGCGTGAGCGATGCCACTCCCGTTTAATTTGCATCTTTAATTCCAATTTAACTACGGTTTCGCTGACACGAGTGTTCGAGCCCGGAGGAGTCAACGATGCTGTCCGAACAGTCAGCGGCCGTCGTCCGCGCCACCCTGCCCGCGGTCGGCGCGGCCATCGAAGAGATCACCGAGCGGTTCTACGCCAGGCTGTTCGACACCCACCCCGAGCTGCTGCGCGACCTGTTCAACCGCGGCAACCAGGCCTCGGGCGTCCAGAAGCAGGCCCTCGCCGGCTCCATCGCCGCCTTCGCCACCCACCTGGTGGACCACCCCGACCAGCGCCCCGACCTGATGCTGCAGCGCATCGCCCACAAGCACGCCTCGCTCGGTGTCCTGCCTGAGCAGTACCCGGTCGTCCACGAGCACCTGTTCGCCGCCATCGCCGAGGTCCTCGGCGACGCGGTCACCGAGGAGGTCGCCGCCGCCTGGACCGAGGCGTACTGGCTGATGGCCAACGCGCTCATCGCCATCGAGAAGCGGCTGTACGAGCAGAGCCGGCAGACCGGCTGGCGCGAGTGGAAGGTCGTGGAGCGGATCGAGGAGACCGCCGACGTCGTCACCTTCCGGCTGCGCCCGGTCGACGACGGCCCGGTGCCCGGCTACCGCGCCGGCCAGTACGTCTCCGTCGGCGTCACCCTTCCGGACGGTGCCCGGCAGATCCGCCAGTACAGCCTGACCGCGGCCCCCGGCTCGCCGGTGCGGCAGTTCGCCGTCAAGCGGGTGACCGGCGACGCGACCACCCCCGACGGAGAGGTCTCCAACCATCTGCACGCCCATGTGCACGTGGGCGACGTGCTCCAGCTGTCCGCCCCGTACGGCGACCTCGTTCTGGAGGACACCGGCGCGCCGCTGCTGCTGGCCTCCGCCGGCATCGGCGTCACCCCGATGATCGCCATGCTGGAGCAGCTCGCCGCCGACGGTCACGACGCGCCGGTCACCGTGGTGCACGCCGACCGCTCTCCCGCCGCGCACGCGCTGCGCGACGAGCACCTGGCCTACGCGGCCAAGCTGCCCCGGGCCGAGACGGTCTTCTTCTACGAGCAGGACGCCGAGGGCGCCGGACGGCCCGGCCTCGCGGACCTGACGGACGTGACGGTGGCGCCGGGCACGCGCGCCTACCTGTGCGGCCCGCTGCCCTTCATGCGCGCGGTCCGCGAGCAGCTGCTGGCCAAGGGCGTGGCCGCGGCCGACATCCACTACGAGGTCTTCGGCCCCGACCTGTGGCTGGCCCGGCAGGCGGCTTGAGGCGACCGTGCACCCGGAGCCGGCCGGGGCGGAGATTCCGCCCCGGCCGGCTCCGGTGCGACGGGCCGGGTGACGGAGGCGGGAGCGCTCAGGACGGCCGTCGGGCGCCGGGCAGGCCGAGCAGCAGCGGGCCGGTCGGGGGTGCCACCATGTCGGCGACCGTGAGCGGGTCGAGGCTGGCGTAGAAGGCCTCCTGGGCGCGCCGCAGGGCGCCGCGCAGCCGGCAGTCGGCGTTCAGCGGGCAGGGGGCGGCGCCCTCGCAGTCGGCGACGTCGCCCTCGCCTTCCAGGGCCCGTACGAGCTTGCCGACCGACGCGCCGCGGCCCTTCTCGGTCAGGCTCAGCCCGCCGCCGCGGCCGCGGCGGGTGTCGACGAGACCGCGGCGCTGGAGTTCGGCGACGACCTTGGCGGCATGCGTGTACGGCACGCCCATGTCCGCCGCGACCTCGCGGGTCGTGGGGCTCGACTCGCCGGCGACGGCGAGCCGCATCAGGACGCGCAGCGCCATGTCGGTGGAGCGCATCAGCCGCATGCCGTCAGCCTAGATAACAGGCATCGGCGATTCAAAATATCGCGGCCACCGGCTCCCGGCCCGCCCCCGGGACCGGCCCCCGGCCCTGGGGCCGGATCTCAGCCTTGGGACCGGACCTCAGTCCTGCTGGCCGGCCCCCCGCTCCCGGACCCGCCTTCCGTCCCCCTCCGCCCGCCGGCACGCAACGGCCGGGCGAAGACCGACCGCCGCGTCGGGAGCGCACCGGCCGCAACACCCGCCCGCAGCAGGCGGAACAACGCCCTTTGGCAGCGACGCGGCGGGAGCGCCACAGGGACGAATCGCTCAATTCCCTGCCAAAGAAACGCTCCTGACAGTTCTTTGGTCTTCTCTTGGCCTGCTCATTCCCCTGACATGTGCGGTTCATCAGGAAGAGTGGCATTCGATCGTGTGATCCATTCGCTGGGCCGAACCGCCGCGGCCGCTCCGCGGATTACGCGAGGACAACCACTCATTGCGTCACATGCGATCCGCATCGCAGGGGGTTACATGAGATCCAACCGCGCCACCGTGCGCGCCGGTGTGAGCCTGGCGGCGACGCTGCCGATGGTCGCCGGAGCGCTGGTGCTCGGCATTCCCGCGGCGCACGCCGCCGACCACCCGGGCCGCAACGCACTGGCGGGCACCAAGCCCGTGTGGGCGACGGCCACTGCGGACAAGGGCTCCGCCTCCGACAGCGCCCGGGTCGACGCCCGGGTGTACCTGGCCGGCCAGGACCCCGAGGGGCTGGCCGCGTACGCCCGGGCGGTCGCCGACCCGTCCTCGCCTCAGTACGGCAAATACCTGACTCCCCGTCAGGCGCAGCAGCGCTTCGGAGCGACCAAGGCTCAGGTGGCCGCCGTGAAGTCGTGGCTGACGGCGGCGGGCCTGAAGATCACCTCCGTCACCCCGCACTACGTGGCGGTCTCCGGTGACGTGGCCGCCGCCGAGAAGGCGTTCGGCACCCAGCTGCACAACTTCGCCAAGGGCTCGAAGGTCTACCGCGCGCCCGCCCAGGCGGTCTCGGTGCCCGAGAGCGTCAAGGACGCCGTGCTGACCGTCACCGGCCTGGACAACGCGCCGCACAAGGCGAGCCACAAGGACCAGCTGCCGCCGCCGGACGCGGTGTTCAAGAACGCCGGGCCGTTCTCCGCCTACTACGGCTCGGACATCGCGACCACCCTGCCCAAGGCGTACGGCCAGAAGATCCCGTACGCGGTCAAGGGCTACACCGGCAAGCAGCTGCGCGCGGCCTACGGGGCCGGCACGTACACCGGCAAGGGCGTGCGGATCGCCATCACCGACGCCTACGCCTCGCCGACCATCGCCTTCGACGCGGCCACCTACGCGAAGAAGAACGGCGACGCGGCCTGGAAGACGGGCCGGCTGCACCAGGTGCTGCCGGACACCTACACCCGGACCGAGGAGTGCGGGGCCGCCGGCTGGTACGGCGAGGAGACGCTGGACGTGGAGGCCGTGCACGCGGTCGCCCCGGACGCGGACATCACCTACGTGGGCGCCGCCTCCTGCTACGACGACGACCTGCTCGACTCGCTCAGCAAGATCGTCGACAACCACCTGGCCGACATCGTCTCCAACTCCTGGGGCGACATCGAGGCCAACCAGACGCCGGACCTGGCCGCCGCCTACGACCAGGTGTTCCAGTTCGGCGCGGTCGAGGGCATCGGCTTCTACTTCTCCTCCGGCGACAACGGCGACGAGGTCGCCAACACCGGGACCAAGCAGGTCGACACCCCGGCCAACTCGGCGTGGGTGACCGCGGTGGGCGGCACCTCGCTGGCCGTCGGCAAGGGCGACACGTACCTCTGGGAGACCGGCTGGGGCACCGAGAAGGCGGACCTGGCGGCCGACGGCAAGAGCTGGGAGGGCTTCCCCGGCGCCTACACCTCGGGTGCGGGCGGCGGCACCAGCAGGACCGTGCCGGAGCCGTACTACCAGAAGGGCGTCGTCCCCGACCGGCTGGCCAAGGCCAACAACGCCTCCGGCAACCGGGTCGTGCCGGACATCGCGGCGATCGCCGACCCGAACACCGGATTCCTCGTCGGCCAGACGCAGACCTTCCCGGACGGCTCGCAGCAGTACAGCGAGTACCGCATCGGCGGCACCTCGCTGGCCGCGCCGGTCATCGCCGGCATCCAGGCGCTCGCCCAGGAGGCCCGCGGCGGCGAGGCGATCGGCTTCGCCAACCCGGCGATCTACGCCCGGTACGGCTCGAAGGTCTACCACGACGTGGTGGACAAGCCGACCGGCAGGAACCTGGCGGTCGCCCGCGTCGACTACGTCAACGGCTTCGACGACACCGACGGGCTGAGCGTCTCCGTCCGCAGCCTCGGCAAGGACAGCTCGCTCAAGGCCGTCAAGGGCTACGACGACGTCACCGGCGTCGGCTCGCCCGCGAAGGGCTACGTGCAGTCCTACCGGCGGCACTGACCCCCTGACCGGCCGCCCCGGGCGGCCCGGCGCCCGTCCCTTCTCCCCGCGGGACGGGCGCCCTCGCATGCGCCCCGCGCCTCGCGCCCACGCGGTGTGCGGGGCGCCGGCGGGCGTGGGACGGCCCACACCGCCGGGCCCTAGATCGCGTCGCTCTGACGATTACACTGGCTGCGTGCCTCAACTACGCCTCGCCCTGAACCAGATCGACTCGCGCGTCGGCGACCTCGCCGGAAACGCCGACACGATCGTCCGCTGGACCCGGAAGTCCGCCGAGCGGGGAGCGCACCTCGCGGCGTTCCCGGAGATGGCGCTGACCGGGTATCCCGTCGAGGACCTGGCCCTGAGGTCGTCCTTCGTGGAGGCCTCCCGTGCCGCGCTGCGCGACCTGGCGGCCCGCCTCGCCGCGGAGGGCCTGGGCGAGCTGCCGGTGATCGTCGGCTACCTGGACCGCAGCGAGACCGCCCAGCCGAAGTACGGCATGCCGGCCGGCGCGCCGCAGAACGCGGCGGCGGTGCTGCACCGCGGACAGGTGGTGCTGACCTTCGCCAAGCACCACCTGCCGAACTACGGCGTCTTCGACGAGTTCCGTTACTTCGTGCCCGGCGACACCATGCCCGTGCTGCGGGTGCACGGCGTGGACGTGGCCCTGGCCATCTGCGAGGACCTGTGGCAGGACGGCGGCCGTGTCCCGGCCGCGCGCACCGTCCGCGCGGGCCTGCTGCTGTCGGTCAACGCCTCCCCCTACGAGCGGGAGAAGGACGACACCCGGCTGGAGCTGGTCCGCAAGCGGGCCCAGGAGGCCGGCTGCACCACCGCCTACCTCGCCATGGTCGGCGGCCAGGACGAGCTGGTGTTCGACGGGGACTCGATCGTGGTCTCCGCGGACGGGGAGGTGATCGCCCGGGCCCCGCAGTTCTCCGAGACCTGTGCCGTCCTCGACCTGGACCTGCCGGCCGCGGCGGCCGACGCCCCCACCGGCGTGGTGGACGACGGGCTGCGCGTGGAGCGCGTGGTGCTGTCCGAGGACCCGGTGCCGGCCTACGAGCCGGAGCACACCGGCGGCTACGCCGAGCGGCTGGACGACGACGAGGAGGTCTATTCCGCGCTGGTCGTGGGCCTGCGGGCGTACGTGCGGAAGAACGGCTTCCGGTCGGTGCTGATCGGACTGTCCGGCGGCATCGACTCCTCCCTGGTCGCGGCGATCGCCTGCGACGCGGTGGGCGCGGAGAACGTCTACGGCATCTCGATGCCGTCGAAATACTCCTCGCAGCACTCCAAGGACGACGCGGCCGAGCTGGCGCGGCGCACCGGGCTGCACTTCCGCACCGTCCCGATCGAGCCGATGTTCGACGCGTACATGGGCTCGCTCGGCCTGACCGGCCTGGCGGAGGAGAACCTGCAGTCGCGGCTGCGCGGCACGCTGCTGATGGCCGTCTCCAACCAGGAGGGCCACATCGTCCTCGCCCCCGGCAACAAGTCGGAGCTGGCGGTGGGCTACTCGACGCTGTACGGCGACTCGGTGGGCGCCTACGGCCCGATCAAGGACCTGTACAAGACGTCGGTGTTCCGCCTGGCCGAGTGGCGCAACCGGGTGGCCGCCGAGCGCGGCGAGACCCCGCCGATCCCGGAGAACTCGATCACCAAGCCGCCGAGCGCGGAGCTGCGCCCGGGCCAGGTCGACACCGACTCGCTGCCGGACTACCCGGTGCTCGACGCGATCCTCGACCTCTACGTCGACCACGACAAGGGCGCGGACGAGATCGTGGCCGCCGGTTTCGACCGCGAGCTGGTCGCCCGGACGCTGCGCATGGTCGACAACGCGGAGTACAAGCGCCGCCAGTACCCGCCGGGGACGAAGATCTCGGCCAAGGGCTTCGGCAAGGACCGCCGCATGCCGGTGACCAACGGCTGGCGCGAGCACGGGTAGGGCGGCGACCGCGGCACGCCGTGCACGGAGGGAGCCCCGGCCGACGGGGGACGATCGGCCGGGGCTCCGTGGTGTTTCCGCAGTGGTCTTTGTGGTGTTTCCGCAGTGGTCTTTCGAGCGCGGGGCGCGGTCCCGCGGGGTCCGTCGTCCGTGCCGGCCCGGGCTCGCGGGCTCCGGCCCGGTACGGACCCGACGCGCCCTAGTGGACCGAGTGCTCCTCCAGCGGGAACGTTCCGCCGACGACGTCCTCGGCGTAGGCACGGGCCGCGTCGCCCATGACCTGGCGCAGGTCGGCGTACTTCTTGACGAACTTCGGCACCCGCCCGGCGGTCAGCCCCAGCATGTCCGTCCACACCAGGACCTGCGCGTCCGTGCGGGGCCCGGCGCCGATGCCGACGGTGGGGATGTGCAGCACCCGCGTCACCTCCGCCGCCAGCTCGGCCGGCACCAGCTCCAGCACCACCGCGAAGGCGCCCGCGTCCTGCACGGACTTCGCGTCGCGCAGCAGCTGCTGGGCGGCCTCCTCGCCGCGCCCCTGGACGCGGTAGCCCATGGCGTGCACGGACTGGGGGGTCAGGCCGATGTGGGCCATGACCGGGATGCCGGACTCCACCAGCAGCCGGATCTGCTCGTGCGAGCGCTCGCCGCCCTCCAGCTTCACGGCGCCCACGCCCGCCTCCTTCACCAGGCGGGTGGCCGAGCGCAGCGCCTGCGCCGGGCCCTCCTGGTAGGAGCCGAAGGGCAGGTCGGCCACGATCAGGGCGCGCCGGGTGCCGCGCACGACCGCGGCCGACAGCAGGGCCATCTGGTCGAGGGTGACGGGCACGGTGGTGTCGTAGCCCAGGTGGCAGTTGCCCGCGGAGTCACCGACGAGCAGGACCGGGATGCCGGCCTCGTCGAAGACGGAGGCGGTCATCGCGTCGTAGGCGGTGAGCATCGGCCACTTCTCGCCGCGTTCCTTGGCGAGGGCGATGTCGCGGACGGTGATGCGGCGAGTGCCCTTCCCCCCGTACAGCGCCTTGCTGCCGTCGGAGGGCCTGTTCTGGGCAGCCGGAAGCTGCGTCATGGCAACGGCTCCTTCAGTCATCTCGAGGCGCCCTGACGGCGTCCCCGGACTCGCCTCCATGGTGGCACTTCGTGCCGTGCGGGGCCAGGGGACCCCCGCCGGAAAGCCGCCCGCGGTCCGCAGCTGTGCGGGACCGCAGGCACGCTGACCGGCACGGGTCGCCGAGGGCGTCCCCGTGGCCCGTACCGTCCCGGGGGCGGGCGGCCCCCTGCTGGTGCAGCGTCATGCGCCCGGACGCCGAGCTGCCCGAGGGGCTGTCGAGAGCAGATCGTGGACGCCGTGCTGGAAGGACCGCGGCCCGTCGGACCGTCGTCCCGACCCGTCAGTCCCTCGTCCTGAAGCGGGCGTCGTCCGGCGGAATGTTCGCGTTTCGTCACAGACCATGAAGCACGGGTCCTCTCCGGAACCCCGTACGTCTGCTTGATCGTCCTCGTGCCCGGACAGCCGCCATGCGGCGGCGGAACGAAGCCGGTCATCCCCTAGGGTCGTAACCCACGTCCCCCGTGGGGCGATCGGTGTGCACGGCAGGCAGTGAGGCGACGGTATGGCGCAACAGGCGTATGTGACGGAGACGGCGGACGACGGACCGGGCCCCGGGCGCCGGCAGTCGCGGCTCCGGCGCCTGCTGCACCGCATCGCCCGCGGCTGGCGCGGCGACCGGCGGATCTGGCGCCGCGGCATCGTGCTGGCCGCCCTGGCGGTGGTGCTGTCCCTGGTGCTGGGGCTGCACGCGCACATCCCCAACCGGATCGGCAACCTCGGCTCGCTGGTGGAGACGTTCCTGCCGTGGTTCGGGCTGCTGATCCCCGTGCTGCTCGTCCTGGCGCTGGTGCGCAAGTCGGCGACCGCGCTGATCGCCGTGGTGCTGCCGGTGGCCGCCTGGGTGCACCTGTTCGGCGGGCTGCTGCTGGACCGCACGGCCGCCGGCGGCGATCTGACGGTGGCCACGCACAACGTCAACGCGGACAACCCCGATCCCGCGGGCACCGCCCGCGAGGTGGCCGCCTCCGGCGCCGACGTGCTCGCCCTGGAGGAGCTGAAGCCGTCCGCGGTCCCGGCGTACGAGAAGGCGCTGCGGTCGACGTACACCTACCACTCGGTGCAGGGCACGGTGGGGCTGTGGAGCAAGTATCCGCTCAGCGGGGTGCGGCCGGTCGACATCCGGCTGGGCTGGACGCGGGCCATGCGGGCCACGGTGGACACACCCGAGGGGCCGGTCGCGGTGTACGTCGCCCACATGCCCTCGGTGCGGGTGCGGGCGGACGCCGGGTTCACCGCCGCGCAGCGCGACCAGAGCGCGGACGCGCTGGGCGAGGCGATCGCCGACGAGCGGCTGCCGCGGGTGATCCTCCTCGGCGATCTGAACGGCACCATGAACGACCGCTCGCTCAACGCCGTCACCGCCCAGATGCGCTCCACGCAGGGCGCCGCGGGTGACGGGTTCGGCTTCAGCTGGCCGGCGGCGTTCCCGATGGCCCGGATCGACCAGATCATGGTCCGGGGGGTGGAGCCGGTGAGTTCCTGGACGCTGCCCCGCACGGACAGCGATCACCTTCCGGTGGCCGCGCGTGTGAACGTCACCACACCGGCAACCGGCTCGTAACCTGCTGGAATACCGGACCCGCGAGGCTTTGTTCCGCACCTGAACATAGCCAGCCGCTGGCTGCACGGAACTGTCTCGAAAGGTCCTTCATGCCCCTCGCCCTGCTGGCGCTGGCCGTCGGCGCCTTCGGCATCGGCACGACCGAGTTCGTGATGATGGGCCTGCTGCCCGGTGTCGCGGACGATCTGCACGTCTCGATCCCCACCGCCGGGCATCTGGTCTCGGCGTACGCACTCGGCGTCGTCATCGGCGCCCCGCTGCTGGCCGCGCTGACGGCGCGCATGCCCCGCCGGCGCGTCCTGATGGGCCTGATGGCCCTGTTCGTGGCGGGCAACGCCCTGTCCGCCCTGGCCCCCGGCTACGACTCGCTGCTGGCGGCGCGCTTCGTCAGCGGGCTGCCGCACGGCGCGTTCTTCGGAGTGGGCGCGGTGGTCGCGGCCGGCATGGTGGCGCCGGAGCGCAAGGCGCGCTCGGTGTCGCTGATGTTCCTCGGCCTGACCGTGGCGAACATCGCGGGCGTGCCGGTCGCCACCCTGATGGGCCAGCACCTGGGCTGGCGGGCGACCTTCCTCGCGGTTGCCGTGATCGGCGTGGCCGCGGTCGCCGCGCTCGCGCTGCTCGTCCCCCGCACCCCGGCCCCGGCCGGCGCCCGCGGCCCGCAGCACCCGGAGGCCGGGCTGCGCGGCGAGCTGGCCGCACTGCGCTCGCTGCCGGTGTGGCTGGCGCTGCTGACGACGGTGGCAGGCTTCGGCGCGCTGTTCGCTGCCTACAGCTACATCACGCCGATGCTGACCGACGCCGCCGGGTACGCCGAGTCCAGCGTGACGCTGCTGCTGGCGCTGTTCGGCGTGGGGGCGACGGCCGGCAATCTGCTCGGCGGCCGCCTGGCCGACCGTTCGCTGCGCGGCACCCTGTTCGGCGGGCTGGCGTTCCTGGCGGTGGTGCTCGTGCTGTTCCCGCTGCTGATGCGGACCGAGGTGAGCGCGGCCGCGGCGGTGGCGCTGCTCGGCATGGCGGCCTTCCTCACCGGCTCGCCGTTGCAGCTGATGGTCATGGAGAAGGCCGCCGCGGCTCCGTCGCTGGCGTCCTCGGCGAACCAGGCCGCCTTCAACCTGGCCAACGCCGGCGGCGCCTGGGTCGGCGGTCTCACCCTGGCCGCCGGGTTCGCCGTGACCTCCCCGGCCCTGGCCGGTGCCGCCCTGGCCGTCCTCGGTCTGGCCGTCGCGGCCGTGGCGTACGCGGTGGACCGCCGCGCGGTCACCGCCGGGGCGAGCCGCGTGGTGACCGGCCACGTCCCGGAGGGCTTCACGGCGCTGCGCCGCTGACGCGGGGTGCCGCCGGCGTCCCGCAGGGGGTGTGCCGGCGGGCTGTCGGTGCCCGCCGCCGGCTGTCGGCGGGATGTCGGTGGTTCGTCGGTGACGGGTGACACCGTCACCGGCATGACGCGATACGACGACGACCCCGCCGGCGCACGCCGCGCCGTGACCGTACGGGGGCTGGTCAAGCACTACGGCGAGACCAAGGCGCTGAACGGCGTCGACCTGGACGTGGCCGAGGGCACCGTGATGGGCGTGCTCGGGCCGAACGGCGCCGGCAAGACCACCCTGGTCCGCATCCTGTCCACCCTGCTCGCCCCCGACGCCGGGCGGGCGACCGTCGCCGGCTACGACGTGGTGCGCCAGCCCCGGCAGCTGCGCCGGGTGATCGGGCTGACCGGACAGTACGCCTCCGTGGACGAGAAGCTCTCCGGCCGGGAGAACCTGTACCTGATCGGCCGGCTGCTGGACCTGTCCCGCCGCGAGGCCCGGGCCCGCGCCGACGAGCTGCTGGAGCGGTTCTCGCTCGCCGAGGCGGCCCGGCGCCCGGCGCACACGTACTCCGGCGGCATGCGGCGCCGCCTCGACCTGGCCGCCTCCATGATCGGCCGCCCGGCCGTGCTGTACCTGGACGAGCCCACCACCGGCCTGGACCCGCGCACCCGCAACGAGGTGTGGGACGAGGTCAGATCGATGGTCGGCGAGGGTGTGACCGTGCTGCTGACCACGCAGTACATGGAGGAGGCCGAGCAGCTGGCCTCCGAGCTGACCGTGGTCGACCGCGGCCAGGTCATCGCCCGCGGCGGCATCGAGGAGCTGAAGGCGAAGGTCGGCGGGCGCACCCTGCGGGTGAAGCCGGCCGACCCCCGTGACCTGGCCCCGCTGGCCGCGATGCTCGACGGCCTGGGCATCACCGGCCTGGCCTCCCCGGTCGTGGACGCCGAGGACGGTGTGCTGCGGGTGCCGGTCCTCAGCGACGAGCAGCTGACCGCCGCCATCGGCGCGGTCACCGCGCGGGGCATCACGGTCAGCTCCGTCACCACCGAACTGCCCAGCCTGGACGAGGTGTTCCTGTCCCTGACCGGTCAGCGCGCCGGCCGGACGCAGGACGCCCCGGCCGCCGAGGCCCGCGAGGAGGCCGCCGCATGAGCACCGTCACCGCACACGCCCCCGTCGACGCCCGGATCCCGCTGCGCGGGCATCTGCGGCACACCGGGGCGCTGATCCGCCGGAATCTGCTGTGGATCCGCCAGGACCCGGAGTCGATGTTCGACGCGCTGCTGATGCCGGTCGCCTTCACCCTGCTGTTCGTGTACGTCTTCGGCGGCTCGATCGGCAAGGCGCTGGGCGGCGGTCAGGACGGGTACGTGCAGTACGTCATCCCCGGCATGATCGCGATGATGAGCATGACGCTGTCCCAAGGCGTCGGCACCGGCTTCAGCCAGGACTTCAACAGCGGGGTCATGGACCGCTTCCGGTCGCTGCCCATCGGCCGCGGCTCGGTGCTGTTCGCGAAGATCGCGGTGGAGCTGGCCCGGATGCTGTTCGCCACGACCCTGCTGATGGTCGTCGCCGTCCTGGTCGGCTTCCGCATCACGAACTGGCCCGGGCTCGTCGCGGCCGTGGGGCTGTCCGCCGTGTTCGCCTCGTCGATCATGTGGGTGTTCCTCACGCTGGGCGTGACGCTGAAGAACGCGCAGTCGGTGCAGGCGATGGGCTTCCTGGTGCTGTTCCCGCTGCAGTTCGGCTCGTCGATCTTCGCGCCGACGGCGTCGATGCCGGGCTGGCTGCAGGCCTTCACCGACTACAACCCGCTGTCCACGCTCGCCGACGCCGCCCGGGGCCTGATGGTCGGCGGGCCGGTCGCGCACGGACTGTGGGTGACGCTCGGCTGGTCGGTGGCGCTCACGGCGGTGATGGCGCCCGTGGCGATCCGCGCGTTCCGCACACGGACCTGACGGCGCCGTGTCCCGCCGCTCACAGCAGGGCGGCGGCCTCCTGCACGGACAGGCCGCCGCTCTGCGCGTACGCGTCCCGGTACGCTCGCTCGCCGAGCGCGGCCCGGATCCGCTGCTCCGCCAGGTCACGGCAGTGGCGTTCCACCGTGGAGGGGATGTGCCGGGGCGGCAGCCGCGCGTCGGCGGCGGCGAGGCAGCGGGCGGCGTCCCGGGCACGGGCCTCGCCGCCGAGGCCGGCCAGGGCCAGGGCGCCGATGGTGAGATACACGGAGCACATCTGCGGTGCGACCGTCAGGGCCAGGGGCTCCTGGGCCTCGCGCAGCACCCGCCGGACCTTGTCCAGCGCCTCCTCGTTGCGGCCGTCGAGCGCGTCCAGCCAGGCCGCCATGCCCAGGACGAAACTGTCGAAGACGACGAAGTGGGGCAGGGGGTACTCCTCCTGCAGCCTGCGCAGGTGCTCGCGGGCCTCGGACAGGCGGCCGCGGGTGCTGAGCCAGCCGGCCAGGAACAGCCGGGCGGCGGGCATCGCATCGTCCAGGGCGTGGCTCTGCCCCTCGATCACCTCGCGCAGCAGGCGCTCACCGCGCTCCTCGTGGCCGCCCGCCTCCAGCAGGGCACTGCCGAGCCGGGTGCGCAGCACCGCGACCTGGCCGTGGGAGCCGAGGCGCCGGGCGTGCTCGACGGCCGCCTCGTAGTCGGCGGCCGCCGCCAGGTACTCGCCCCTGCGCTCATGGGCCTCCGCCCGCGCGGAGTGGGCCTCGGCCAGTCCCCAGGCGTCCCCGATGCGGCGGTAGATCTCCAGCGCCTCCTCGGCGTCGCGCACCGCGTCGGCGGCCCGGTCCGCGCGGTTGGCGTACAGGTCCGCGCGCATGCGCAGGGCATTGGCCAGCTCCCACTCGAAGCCGGGCGTGCCGCGGCAGGTGCGCACGCAGGCGTCCAGGATGGCGTGCATCCGGTCGGTGTCGCCCAGCATGAACGCGGCGATGAACCACACCAGGCCGGGGGTGCGGCAGGTCTGCGGCATCCCCGGCTCGTAGACCTCGGAGATGATCTCCAGCCGGCGTCTGGTCCCGGGGGTCTGCCATGTCTCCGGTTCGTACTGCGCGTAGGCCAGACGGGCCAGGTGGACGCCGCGCCGGGCCTCCCGCAGCACCTCGCCGGTCATGGGCGGCGGCGCCGCGATGCACGGCTCCCACACCGGGGCGGCGCGCCGCACCGGCTCGGCGAACGGGTCGGGGCCGAGCGCCACGACCTCGGTGCACCAGGTGCGGGCCTCGATCCGCATGTCCCGCATCTGCCAGTGACAGACGAGCGAGAGCACCAGGCACAGGGCCTCCTGCTCGTCGCGTTCGGTGACCGCGTACCGCAGGGCGGTGCGCAGGTTCTCGTACTCCCGCTCGAAGCGGGCGATGGCCTCGATCTGCCGGTGGGTGCGCAGCAACGGCTCGGTGGTGCGGGCCAGTTCGCGGTAGTACGTCAGGTGGGCCCGCTGGGCCTCGTCGCGTGCGCCGCTCTCGGCGAGCCGCTCGGCCGCGTACTCGGCGACCGTCTCCAGCAGGCGGTAGCGCATCGCGCCGTCGGGTCCCGGGGCGGCCATCACCAGCGACTTGTCGACCAGGGAGCCGAGGGCGTCGAGCGCGGCCGGCCCGCACACGGCCTCGGCGGCGGCCAGGTCGCAGCCGCCGGCGAACACCGACAGCCGGGCCAGCACCTGCCGCTCGTGTTCGTCCAGCAGCTCCCAGGACCAGTCGACCACGGCCCGCAGGGTCTGCTGGCGGGGCAGCACGGTGCGGCTGCCGGAGGTGAGCAGGCGGAAACGGTCGTCGAGCCGGTCGGCGATCTGCCGCGGGGTGAGCAGCCGCAGCCGGGCCGCGGCGAGTTCGATGGCGAGGGGCAGGCCGTCCAGGCGGCGGCAGATCTCGGCGCAGGCCTCGGCGGTGGCGGGGTCGGCGTCGGGCCGGAACCCGGGCCTGACGGCCGCCCCGCGGTCGGCGAGCAGCCGCAGCGCGACCGGTTCGGGCAGCGGGTCCACCGGCCGCAGCACCTCGCCGGGCACGCCGAGCGGTTCCCGGCTGGTGGCGAGGACGGTCAGGTGCGGGCAGCGGGCGAGGAGTTCCGCCACGAGGCGGGCGGCGGCGTCCACCACGTGCTCGCAGTTGTCGAGGAGCAGCAGCATGCGGCGCCGGGCGCAGTGCTCGACGAGCCGTGCGACGGGGTCGTCGTGCCGGTCGGCGACCGCGGCCCGCATCTCCTCCGCGCCCGCGCCGTACAGCACTGTCTCGCGGGCGCCGAGCGCGGTGAGCACTGCCTCCGGCACGGCGGCCGGGTCGTCGACGGGGGCGAGTTCGGCCAGCCACACGCCGTCGCGCGGCGCCGGGTGCAGCGCCTCGGCGGCCTCCTGCGACAGCCGGGTCTTGCCGGAGCCGCCCGGCCCGGTCAGTGTGACCAGGCGGGAGCGGGCGAGGTCGGCGCGGATGGCGTCGATGTCGGCCTCCCGGCCGACGAAGGAGGTCAGCCGGGCGCGGAGGTTGCCGGAGGGCCGCGACCCGGCCGGGGCGCCGTCGCCGGGCCGGGACCGGTCGTCTTGCGTGCCGGCCGCCCGGGACGGGGTCGCGGGCGCCGTGCGGCCCGGCTCCTGCGAAGGCTCCCCGGGGCAGAGCAACTGGGCGTGCAGCTCCTTGAGTTCCGGTCCCGGGTCGGAGCCGAGCCGGTCGGCGAGCAGCCGGCGGACGTCCTCGTAGGCGGCCAGGGCCTGTGCGGTGCGGCCCGCCGCGTGCAAGGCGCGCAGCCGCAGCGCTTGCAGGCCCTCGTCCAGCGGATGCGTTGCGCACAGGGCAGCCAGCTCGGGCAGTGCCTCCTCGGCGTGGCCGAGCGCGAGGGCGGCGCTGAGCCGGGCGCGCCGCGCCTCCAGGCGGCGGGTCTCCCAGCGGGCGGCCTCGGCGCCGCCGTCGGGCAGGTCGGCCAGCGCGGGACCGCGCCACAGCGCCAGGGCTTCGTCGAGGACGGCGGCCGCCCGGGCCGGGTCGCCGCCGGCCAGCGCGCGCATCCCCTCGCGGGCCAGCCGCTCGAAGCGGTGCAGGTCGACGTCGTCGGCGCCGGCGGCCAGCCGGTAGCCGCCCTCGGCGGAGACGACCGCCTCGCCGCCCAGCGCGCGGCGCAGCCGGCCGACCAGGGCCTGCAGCGCGCCGGTGGCGTCGGCGGGCGGCTCGCCGTCCCACACCTCCCGCACAAGGACGGGCACGGGAACGGTCCGGCCGGCCCGCAGGGCGAGCACGGTCAGCAGGGCACGCAGCCGCGCCCCGCCGACCGGGACGGCCGTGCCGTCGGGGTTCAGGGCCTGTGTGGTGCCGAGGATGCGGTAGCGCACGGGGTTCATTGTGTCCGGGGACGCCGCGGCACCGCCGTGCGGTTTCCGCCTCCCGCGCCGGGGCCGCCGGGCCGGGAATGCGGGCCCGGGGCAGGACGCGGGCGGCCCGCCACCGGTACGGTCGTCTTCCCTGCCGCCGACCGTCCGGGAGCCGTGCCATGACCTGTGCCGCCACCCGCTCCGGCGACCGCCGGATCAGTCCCGTGTTCGCCGGGATCCTGGCCGTGGCCGCCGTCGCGGGCTGGGCCGTATGGACCGGGTTCGCCGCGCGGCCCGGCATCGCGGTGTTCCTGTTCGTGACGGCGGCGTGGATCGTCTCGCTGTGCCTGCACGAGTACGCGCACGCCCGCACCGCCCTGCACAGCGGCGACGTCACGGTCGCCGCGAAGGGCTATCTGACGCTGAACCCGCTGAAGTACACGCACGTGTTGCTGAGCGTCGTGCTGCCGGTGGTCTTCCTGCTGCTGGGCGGGATCGGCCTGCCGGGCGGCGCGGTGTTCGTCGAGCACGGCCGGATCCGCGGCCGGCTGCGGCGCAGTCTGGTCTCGGCCGCGGGCCCGCTGACGAACGTGCTGTTCGCCGCGGTGGTCTCGGCGCCGTTCTGGCTGGACGCGCTGGACGGTGTGCCGGCCGCTTTCCGGTTCGCGCTGGCCTTCCTGGCGCTGCTGCAGGTCACCGCGGCGATCCTGAACCTGCTGCCGGTGCCGGGCCTGGACGGCTACGGCGTCGTCGAGCCGTGGCTGCCCGCCGGAATCAGGCGGCAGGTGGCACCGTTCGCGCCGTTCGGTCTGCTGTTCGTCTTCGTGGTGCTGCAGGTGCCGGCGGCCAACGACGTGTTCTTCGGCGCCGTGGACACGGTCCTGGACCACCTGGGGGCCGGCTTGGTCGACCGCTTCTGCGGTCAGGAGCTGTACCGGTTCTGGCAGGAGACGAACGAGTTCTGCGCGGTCAGCCGGTGACCGGGCCGCGCCGCTGTGCACGGCCGCGGCGCACCTGGAACCAGGCCAGGTTGGACGACACGGCCGCGAGCAGGATCCACACGATGCCCAGCCAGTTGCCCTGGACGAACGAGACGACGGCCGCGGCCACGGACAGCACGCAGACGATCAGGGCGTAGAGGGCCAGGCGGGGCATGGGAGTCGGCTCCTGGGACTGCTCGAAGGGTCGGACAGGGACGGCGCGGGCGCCGGAGGTGCCGCGGCACGCATCCGCCGGATCCGCGCCCCCAGTGTCCCCCATCGCCTCACACGTCGGTGACGCGGAGCCCCGCGTGCGCCTTGTAGCGGCGGTTGACCGAGATCAGGTTGGCCACCAGCGCCTCCACCTGGTGGGCGTTGCGCAGCCGGCCGGCGTAGACGCCGCGCATGCCGGGGATGCGTCCGGCGAGCGCCTGGACGATCTCCACGTCGGCGCGCTGCTCTCCGAGGACCATGACGTCGGTGTCGATCTGCTCGATCTCCGGGTCCTGCAGCAGCACCGCCGACAGGTGGTGGAAGGCGGCGGTCACCCGCGACTCGGGCAGCAGCGCGGCGGCCTGCTCGGCGGCGCTGCCCTCCTCCGGCTTGAGCGCGTAGGCGCCCTTCTTGTCGAAGCCGAGCGGGTTGACGCAGTCCACGACGAGCTTGCCGGCCAGCTCGGTGCGCAGGGAGCGGAGGATGTCCGCGTGTCCCTCCCAGGGCACGGCCACGATCACCACGTCGCTGCGGCGGGCGGTCTCGGCGTTGTCGGCGCCCTCGACGCCGTGGCCGACCTCCTCGGCCGCCGCGCGGGCGCGTTCGGCGGCCCGGGAGCCGATGATCACGGGCTGGCCGGCCCGGGCGAACCGGTAGGCCAGGCCCTTGCCCTGCGGGCCGGTCCCGCCGAGCACGCCGACGACCAGGCCGGTCACGTCGGGCAGGTCCCACGGGTCCTTGGCGGGAGCCTTCTGTGCGCTGTCACTAGAGGTCATGCGCCGACTCTACGTCCGCCCGCACACACTCACCCGTCCGAGTGAGGCGCGTCACCAAGGCGTTTCCCCATGTCCCCGGTGCGGGTGTATCGCGTCCGAACTCCCGGACCGGTGCGGCCGGTCGGGGCAGGATGCGCGCCCATGGACGCCGTACGGGTCGCGCTGCTGCGGGACGTGCTCGCCGGGACCGAGTGGCTGGGGGCCACCCGGCACTTCGCGGGCGTGCTGCGCTCCTCGGTGGTGTCGCACGGGGGCGGGCTGCTGCTGGTGGGCACGCCCGCCTACGAACCGTGGCATCTGGCGGCCCACCTCACGGACGAGGCCGCCTGGTCGGGCACCCCGGAGCTGGCCCCGACCCTGGTCCGGCACGGCGCCCGCCCCTCGGACCCGGCGCATCTCGCCGTCGGCCTGGGCCGGCTGGAGGCGGCCCGGCGCGGCGAGACGCTGCTCGTCGTCGCCCCCGACGAACCGGAACCGCTGCTGGGGCGGGTGCACGAGGCCCGCCGGGCGGGTGCGACGGTGCTGGCGCTGGGCTGCGGCCAGGGCGATCTGGCGACGCTGGCGCACGAGACGCTGCCCGTGCCTCAGGGCGCCGAGCTGGATCTGGACACGGTGCAGCACCTGGTGAGCGCGGCAGCCGGCGAGAACCCGCGGTGGGCGCCCCGCGGCCCCGGACGGCTGCGGGACCGCCTGTCCCGGCTGGCGGAGTATCTGACGGCACCGCCACCGCCGCGCTGGTAGCCGTGTGCGGCGGGCCGGGCACCGGCACTTCGGTTGCCGCGCCCGGTCGCGTACGACGTGCGGACGAACGAGCACGCGGTGCGGTCGCGCGAGCAGCGCGCCGCCGCACCGCGCCCGGCCGGCTGACCGGCGGCGCCCCGCTCAGCTGCCCTCGCCGTCGCGGCCGTCGCCGGCGGGTGCGTCGTGCCAGCGCGGGTCGTTCTCCCACTGCAGATTGCGTTCCCGGGCGGTCTCCATGGCCCGCGCCGCCTCCTGCGGGGAGGTGTACGGCCCGAAGCGGTCCTTGGCGGGGCACTCCGGCCCCTCCTCGACCTTCTGGTGCTGCAGGCAGTAGTACCACTCGCCCGGCTTCCCCGCGGTCCGCTTCTTGAACAGGGGCATGACCAGCTCCTCTCGCCACCGACATGGTCCCCCATCCCCGCTGGTTAGACTCGCTGTCATGTCTGGCCAGTCGCTGCTCGTCCCCGGGAAGCTGTCCCCCACCCGCTCCGTGCCCGGCCACATCCGCCGCCCGGAGTACGTCGGCAAGCCCGCGCCGACGCCGTACACGGGACCGGAGGTGCAGACGCCGGAGACCGTCGAGGCGATGCGCATCGCCGGGCGGATCGCCGCGCAGGCGATGGAGGAGGCGGCCCGGCACATCGCCCCGGGCGTGACCACCGACGAGCTGGACCGGGTGGCGCACGAGTACCTGTGCGACCACGGCGCCTACCCCTCCACGCTCGGCTACCGCGGCTTCCCCAAGTCGCTGTGCACCTCGATCAACGAGGTGATCTGCCACGGCATCCCGGACTCGACGGTGCTGCGCGACGGCGACATCGTCAACCTCGACGTGACCGCGTACATCGGCGGCGTGCACGGCGACACCAACGCCACCTATCTCGTCGGCGACGTGGACGAGGAGAGCCGGCTGCTGGTGGAGCGCACCCGGGAGGCGCTGAGCCGCGCGATCAAGGCAGTCAAGCCGGGCCGGCAGATCAATGTCATCGGCCGGGTCATCGAGTCCTACGCCAAGCGCTTCGGCTACGGCGTGGTCCGCGACTTCACCGGCCACGGCATCAACGCGTCGTTCCACTCGGGCCTGATCATCCCCCACTACGACAGCCCGCACGCCACCACGGTCATGCGCCCCGGCATGACCTTCACCATCGAACCGATGCTGACCCTGGGCACCATCGAGTACGACGTGTGGGACGACGGCTGGACCGTGGTCACCAAGGACCGCAAGCGCACGGCCCAGTTCGAGCACACCCTGGTGGTGACCGACACCGGCGCCGACATCCTGACCCTGCCGTAACGGCCCGTACCGCCGGCCTTACGGAACGGCTCGCACCCGCTGCCGCGGTACCGCTCGTGCACGAGCGGTACCGCGGCGGTCTGTCGTCTCCGGCGCCCCGGGCCGCCCGGAGTCACGTCCGCCCTCGCCCTGCTCCCCGCTGCCCGCTCCCTGCAACGCACCGTCACCCGTCGGAGAGCGCGCGCCGAACAGCACGCGCAGCGGTGAACAGCACGCGCCCCTTGTCCGTACCGCCGAGTGGCGTTCCGCGAGCGACGGAAGTTCCGCTCCCCTCTGAGAGATGCATCACCCTACGCGGGGGTACGCCCGGCTCTGAGGTAAGTTAGGCCAGCCTTACCAAACGAAGATTTCGGTTCATCCCAGGAGCCTGTATGCGAGCCGGCCCATTCTCCGTCGCTGCCGTCGTCACTGCGGCCGCTCTGACCTCCCTGACGGCCTGCACCGCCAAGAGCGACGCCGGCGACGGCGACGCCATACAGGTGACCGCGGCCGACTCGACCTGCAAGACCTCCGTTTCGTCCGTCCCGGCCGGCCAGGTCACGCTGAACATCGAGAACAAGGGCACGAAGGCGACCGAGGTGGAGATCCTCTTCCCGGACGACCGGATCGTCTCGGAGAAGGAGAACATCGGCCCGGGCACCCGCTACACGCTGACCGCCGAGATCAAGGCCGGCTCGTACGAGATCGCCTGTCGGCCGGGGATGAAGGGGCACGGCGTGCGGCAGAAGCTCACCGTGACCGGCTCGGGCGCCACGCCCGAGCGCGACCCGAAGCTGGACCAGGCCGTCGCCCAGTACCGCCAGTACGCGCAGGACCAGGCCGACCAGACGCTGCCGCGGGCGGAGGCCTTCGCGAAGGCGATCGAGGCCGGCGACCTGGACGCGGCGAAGAAGGCCTACGCCCCCTCCCGGCTCGGCTGGGAGCGCACCGAGCCGGTCGCCGAGTCCTTCGGCGACATCGACCCGAAGGTCGACACCCGCGCCGACGGCCTGGAGCAGGGCCAGAAGTGGACCGGCTGGCACCGGCTGGAGAAGGCCCTGTGGCAGGACAAGAAGATCGGCCCCGAGGAGAAGACCCTCGCCGCCCAGCTGGTCACCGACCTGAAGGACTGGCAGAAGCGGGTCGGCACCGCCGAGATCACCCCGACCTCCATGGCCAACGGCGCCAAGGAACTCCTCGACGAGGTCGCCACCGGCAAGGTCACCGGTGAGGAGGACCGCTACTCCCACACCGACCTGGTCGACTTCAAGGGCAACGTGGAGGGCGCGCAGAAGGCCTACGAGCTGCTCAAGCCGGTGGCCTCGCGGAAGGACCCGTCCCTGACCAAGGACCTGGACAAGCAGTTCACCGCGCTGAACGCGCTGCTCGACACGTACCGCACCGACCCGTCGGACGCCTCCTCCTACGACTTCGTCTCCTACGACAAGGTCGGCCAGGTGCAGCGCAAGCAGCTGTCGGACGCGGTGAACGCGCTCGCCGAGCCGCTGTCCCGGCTCGCGGCCGCCGTCGTGAAGTGAGCAAGGACGACCGATGACACAGACGGACCGGACCAACGAGACGGCACGGGGCGCTGCCGCGCCCTCTCGTCGCGCACTGCTGGGCTGGGGCGGTGCCGGGCTCGCGCTCGGCGCGGTCGCGGCCGGCGGCGCGGTCGCGGCGGCCACCGGCGGCGGGTACGAGGCGAGCCCCGAGGCGGGCGCGGTGGAGTTCCACGGCGCGCATCAGGCGGGCATCGCCACCCCCGTGCAGGACCGGCTGCACTTCGCCGCCTTCGACGTGACGACCGACGACCGCGGCGAGTTCGTGCGGCTGCTGAAGGACTGGACGGCCGCCGCGCGCCGGATGACCGCCGGCAAGGCGGTCGGTGACGGCGCCTGGGGCGGGCCGGCCGAGGCGCCGCCGGACGACACCGGTGAGGCGCTG
Organism: Streptomyces thermodiastaticus; assembly: GCF_014656135.1. Classification (GTDB taxonomy): domain Bacteria; phylum Actinomycetota; class Actinomycetes; order Streptomycetales; family Streptomycetaceae; genus Streptomyces; species Streptomyces thermodiastaticus. Next base: position 57,081 of record NZ_BNBV01000016.1, on the reverse strand, counting down.
GGCCTGCCGCCGTCGCGGCTGACGCTGACCATCGGCTTCGGGCCGTCGCTGTTCGACAAGTTCGGCCTGCGCGGCCGGCGTCCGGCCGCCCTGGTGGATCTGCCGCGGTTCCCCGGCGACGACCTCGACCCCTCGCGCAGCGGCGGCGACCTGTGCATCCAGGCCTGCGCGGACGACCCGCAGGTCGCGGTGCACGCCGTGCGGAACCTGGCGCGCATCGGGTTCGGCACGGTCGCCGTCCGCTGGTCCCAGCTCGGGTTCGGCAAGACGTCCTCGACGACGCCCGGCTCGCAGACGCCGCGCAACCTCTTCGGGTTCAAGGACGGCACCGACAACATCGCGGGCGACGAGACGGACCGGCTGAACCAGCACGTGTGGGTCGCGGCGGGCGACGGCAGCGCGAAGGACGCCTGGATGGCGGGCGGTTCGTACCTGGTGGCGCGGCGCATCCGCATGCACATCGAGATCTGGGACCGCACCTCGCTGCAGGAGCAGGAGGACGTCTTCGGCCGGGACAAGAAGGAGGGCGCGCCGGTCGGCAAGGCCAAGGAGCACGACAAGCCGTTCCTGCCGGCGATGAAGCCCACCGCGCACGTCCGGCTCGCGCACCCCGACTCCAACGGCGGCATCACGATTCTGCGCCGGGGCTACTCCTTCACCGACGGCACCGACGGTCTGGGCCGGCTGGACGCGGGGCTGTTCTTCCTGGCCTACCAGCGCGATCCGCGCACCGGGTTCATCCCGCTGCAGCGCAAGCTGTCCGCGCACGACGCGCTCAACGAGTACATCCAGCACGTGGGTTCGGCGGTCTTCGCGATCCCGCCCGGCGTCCGTGACGCGGACGACTGGTGGGGGCGCACCCTGCTGTCCGAGGAGGCGTAGGTTTTCGTGTTCTCCAACTACCTGATCGGTCTGCGCGAGGGGCTGGAGGCCGGCCTCGTCGTGTGCATCCTGATCGCCTACCTGGTCAAGACCGGCCGCAGGGACGCCCTGAAGCCCATCTGGAGTGGCATCGGCCTGGCGGTCGCCCTCGCCATGGGCTTCGGCTGCGTGCTGGAGTTCGGCTCGCAGGAGCTGACCTTCCAGGCGCAGGAGGGGCTCGGCGGCTCCCTGTCCATCCTGGCCGTCGGCCTGGTGACCTGGATGGTGTTCTGGATGCGGCGCACCGCCCGGCATCTGAAGTCCGAGCTGCACGGCAAGCTGGACCAGGCGCTGGCGATGGGCACGGGCGCGCTGGTGGTCACCGCGTTCCTCGCGGTGGGCCGCGAGGGCCTGGAGACCGCGCTGTTCGTGTGGGCGTCGGTGCACGCGGCCTCCGACGGCACCCCGCGCCCGCTGATCGGCGTGGCGCTGGGCCTGGCCACCGCGGTCCTGCTGGGCTGGCTGTTCTACCGGGGCGCGCTGAGGATCAACCTGTCGAAGTTCTTCACCTGGACCGGCGCGATGCTGGTCGTGGTCGCGGCCGGCGTGCTCGCCTACGGCTTCCACGACCTGCAGGAGGCCGGCATCCTGCCGGGCCTGACGCACCTGGCCTTCGACATCAGCTCCGTCGTCCCGCCGGACAGCTGGTACGGCACCCTGCTGAAGGGCGTGCTGAACTTCCAGCCCGACCCGACCGTCCTCCAGGTCACGGTGTGGCTGCTGTACCTGGTCCCCACGTTCACGCTCTTCTTCGCCCCGGTAGGGTTCGCCTCCGGGAAGGGGAAGGTGACGGTAGCTGATGAGCAGGGTTCGCAGCCCTCGCAGGCTTCGCAGGCTTGAACGGACGGTTCTGACGGCGGCGTTGACGGCCGCGCTGGCGACGACGGCGAGCGGATGCGTGGTGGTGCACGGCGAACGCGTCGTGCTCCCGGCCACCACACAGGCCGAGGCGGCGAAGGCGCTCCAGGAGTTCACGGACGCGTACAACAAGGCCGACCAGACGTACGACCGTGCTGAGGACGCGGACTACGTCACCGGCGCCCTGGGCGCGATCGACGCGGCGCGGCTGAAGGCCGGGCACATCAACAGCCCGGACGGCAACAGCGCGCACACCCCGCTGCGGTTCACGGACGTCACGTACACGATCCCGAAGAAGGCCGGCTGGCCGCGCTGGTTCGTCGCCGACGCCCGGGGCAACAAGGGCGGCGACGTGCGCTGGCTGATGGTGTTCGTCCGTCACGACCTGAACGAGACGTGGCAGGTGGCGTATCTGACGCTGGTCGAGCCCGGCGCCGTGCCCGAGTTCGCGAAGGACAAGGACGGCTGGGCCGAGCCGGTGCCCGCCGACTCCGCGTCGCTGGCCGTGCCGCCCGCCGACCTGAGCGAGAACTACGCGACGTACCTGGAGAAGGGCGGCAGCGGCTTCGCGGCCGGCCCGCACACCTCCGACTGGCGCAAGGAGCGCGCCAAGAACGCGGTGAAGCCGGGGCTGGCCACCCAGTACATCGACCAGCCGCTGACCGACGGCGACTACGCCCCGCTGGCGCTGCGCACCGCGGACGGCGGCGCGCTGGTGTTCTTCACCACGCACCACTTCCAGAAGCAGACCGCGGCGCCGAACGCCTCCGTGCCGGTCCCCAACAGGAACGTCCGGGCTCTGACCAAGGGTGAGATCAAGCAGACCCTCACCATGGAGTTCGTCTCCAACCAGGTGGCGCTCGACCCCGCGGGCGACGCGGCGAAGAAGCAGGTCTCGGTGATCGGCCGGGTCCAGGGCATGACGTCGGCGCAGGGCGGCTGAGTCCGCGGGGATCCCGGTCGACCGGGTGGCGGGTGCGCGCGCCGTGTCCCGCCCGCCCTCCGTGGTCGTCTCAGTGGTTGAGGGGCCAGGCGCCCACCTGGCCGGGCTCCTCGCCGGCGTGGCGGGCGCACGCGTCGGTGAGGGCCTCCAGCAGGCTCAGCGGGTCGGGCAGCGCGTGCTCCGGGCCGCGCACCCAGCGCACCGAGCGGCCGTCGTCGCCGGACAGCCGGGCCGGCGGGACGAGGACGTAGGAGCCGCGGCAGTGCCAGCGCAGTCCCGGATGCTCGTCCATGGTCTCCGGGTGGCAGTCCAGGTCGCAGGGCCACCACTCGTCCTCGTCCTCGGGGGTGCCGCGGGTGAGGGTGAAGAACAGCATGCGTCCGTCGTCGCTCTCGGCGACCGGTCCGACGTCCGCACCGTCGGCGAGCAACCGCTCCAGGGCCTCCTGGCCGGCCGCCAGCGGTACGTCCAGCACGTCGTGCACCATGCCGGTGGCGGTGATGAAGTTGGCCTCCGGCTGGTGCCGGGCCCAGCGTTCGATCTGGGCGCGGTCGGTCGTGGACTGGGTCTGCCAGGCGAACGACACCGGGTGCCGGGCGGGCATGGGACAGCCCACGCGGTCGCAGGAACAGCCGTAGCCGGGTCCCGGGTGCGCGGCGGGCGCGAGCGGCATGCCCGCGGCGGCGACGGCGAGCAGCAGGGCCTCGCGGTCCGGGTCCGGGGCGGCGGCCTGCTTCGGCCGGCGTCCGCGCAACCACTGGGAGAGTTTGCCCTGCAGGCCGGTGCGGCCGCCGAAGTCCGCGCTCATCTATCCCCTCGCCTCGCTGGTGTGGACAGCACGCTCCATGGTCCCACCATCCTGAGCTTCCGGTGACCGCGCCCCGCATCCGGGGGCCGGTGAGGCCGGTGGTGCGCGGTGGCCGGCGGCCCGGTCAGCGCGGCGCCAGCCCGTGCAGGGCGTAGTCGACGAGGGTGTCTGTGTACTCGTGAGTGATGGGCCCGGTGTGCTGCAGCCAGCGCTGGGCGAGCGGGGAGACGAACAGTTCCAGCGCGATGCGCGGGTCGACGTCGGCGCGGACCTGCCCGGCCTGCTGGGCTGCCCGCAGGCGGCGCACGTACAGCTGCAGCTGCGGTTCGAGCAGCTTGGCCACGACCGTGCGGCCGAGCTGTTCGTCGACCAGCCCTTCGGCGGCCAGGGCCCGGGAGGGCGCGGCGAAGCGCGGGTCGAGCAGCTGGTCGACGGTGGCGCGCAGCACGGCCTTCAGGTCGGCGGCGACGTCGCCGGTGTCGGGGATCTCGTACGGCACGGTGCCGGCCTGCCGGGCGTACTGCTCGGCGAGGTCGAGGAAGGCCTCCAGCAGCACCTCGGCCTTCGACGGCCACCAGCGGTAGATCGTCTGCTTGCCCACACCGGCCCGGGCGGCGATGCCCTCGATCGTGGTCTTAGGGTAACCGGCCTCGGCGACCAGCGCGAGGGCCGCCTCGTGGATCGCGCGCCGGGCCCGCTCGCTGCGGCGCGTGGCGTCGGGGGCGGACTTGTTGACCATGGGGCCGACGGTAGCAGGAGGGTGAGACGCTCCGTCTCGCCGTGCGGTGCCCACCGGGCCGGGCGGCCGCGACGTCCCCGCCGCTCACCCGGACGGACGATGCCGGGCCCCTCGGCCCGCGCGCGGCCGCCGCCCCGGACGCACCATGGGCTCCAAGCAGCCCCCGGGACACACCCCGGGGTCGGTCACGCAGCACCGCGGTACCCGAGGAGCCCGCCTTGGCCCCAGCCCGCCGCGCCACACCCCGGCGCTATCTGATGTGCCCGCCCGTGCACTTCGATGCGGCCTGCGCCGCCGACCCGTGGACCGTCCGGGACGGTGCGGCCGACGCCGCTCTGGCCCTGGCCCAGTGGGAGAAACTCCGCGAGGTGTACCGGTCGCTCGGGCACACCGTGGAGGAGCTGCCGCCCGACCCGGCGCTGCCCGGCATGGTGTTCACCGCGAACGGTGCGACGGTGGTGGACGGGCGGGTGTTCGGCGCCCGGTTCGCCGACCCGCGGTGGGAGCCGGAGGCCGAACTCCATCTGGAGTGGCTGGCCGCACGCGGCTTCTCCCGCCTGCACATGCCGGTGCACATCAACGAGGGCGAGAGCGACCTCGCGGTCACCGGCTCCTGGCTGCTGGCCGGGCACGGCTTCCGGACGAACCCGCTCGCGCACGGCGAGGCCCAGGAGTTCTTCGGCCGGCCGGTGATCAGTGTGCAGCTGGCCGACCGCCGCTTCCCCCGGCTCGGCCTGGCGCTGGCCGTCCTGGACGACACGGCCGACGAGATCGCGTACTACCCGCCCGCCTTCTCCCCGGGCAGCCGGGAGGTGCTGCGGCAGCTGTTCCCGGACGCCCTGACCGTCACCGAGGAGGACGCGGCCGCCTTCGGTCTGAACGCGGTCAGTGACGGTCTGCACGTGGTGCTGCCGCAGACGGCCACCGGACTGTACGGCCCGCTGCGCGAGCGCGGTTTCGAACCGGTCGGCGTCGATCTGAGCGAGCTGCACAAGGGCGGCGGCAGCGTGAAGTGCTGCTCGCTGGAACTGCGCGGCTGACACGGCCGCGCACGACGCGGACACCCGAGCGGATCACCTCGCGGCGCCGGCCCTCACCGGATGGTGCCGTCCGGCGGCCAGGCGTCACCCCAGTGCGCGTCCCGCGCGGCCCGGTACCGCTCGCCGTGCCGCTTGGTCACCGTAAAGCGGCTCAGCCGCTCACCGGCCTCGCACAGGTCGAGCAGCACCTGTCCCTTGCGGATCTGCGGCTTGCGCACCACCCGGGCGGCCGCGGGGGTCACCGGGAGCCGGGTGGCGGCGACGTAGCTGAACTTCTCGTCCTCGTACGGCAGCGAGCCGCCCTTGACCTGCCGGTGCAGGGAGGACCTGCTGACCCGGGCGGCGAAGTGGCACCAGTCGGTTCCGGGCGCGATCGGGCAGGCGCCGCTGTGCGGGCAGGGCGCGGCCACCTGGAATCCGGCCGCGATCAGCCGGTCCCGGGCGGCCAGGACGCGGGCGTACCCGTCGGGTGTGCCCGGCTCGACGATCACGACGGCGTGGGCGGCGGCCGCGGCCGCGTCGGTCACGGCGGCCCGGTCGGCCTCGGTCAGCTCACCGAGCACATAGGAGACGGTGACAAGGTCGGCGGCGTCCAGAGTGAGCGCGGCACCGATCCGGGCGCGCCGCCACCGGGCCGCGCGCAGGCCGGGGTGGGCGGAGGCGATCTCCCGTCCGAGGGCGAGGGCGGGCTCGGCCCAGTCGAGCACGGTCACCGGCCGCTTTCCGTCCCAAGTGGCGGCGACGGCCCAGGTCGCGGCCCCCGTGCCGCCCCCGACATCGACATGGCTGCCCGGCGTCCAGCCGGGCACGGCGGCGGCGAACGCCGCGAGCGCGGAGCGCACCGCCTCGAAGGTCGCGGGCATCCGGTACGCGGCGTAGGCGGCCACGTCCGCGCGGTCCCGCAGGATCGGCGCGTCGGTCGGGGTGCTCCCCCGGTAGTGCGCGATCAGCCGCTCCACGGCGCCCGCGGCCTGCCTCGGCGGCAGCCCGTCGAGCAGTCCGGCGAGCGCGGCGCGCAGGGTCTCCGCCGGGGCCACAAGCTCGTTCACCGGACGATTCTCTCAGCCCCGCCGGGGTGCCCCGGACCGGCCCCGGGCCGCGCTCAGCCGACCGCCCCCGTGTCCGCTCCCCGGCGGCGCTCCGTCCTCGCTCCCCCGCCCGCTTCCTCCGTGTGCGCCCCCGTGTCCGCCCACGGCCGGCACAGGCCCAGGAAGCAGACCAGCGCCACCAGGGCCGCCGCCAGCTGGACCACCGCCATGGGCACGGCGGTGTCCTCCCCGGCGATCCCCACCAGCGGGGAGGCCACCGCGCCGACGAGGAAGGAGGAGGTGCCCAGCAGCGCGGAGGCGGCCCCGGCGTGCCGCTCGACGCGCATCAGCGCGAGCGCCTGGGTGTTGGGCATGGTGATGCCCATCGCGGACATCAGCACGAACAGCGCGGCGGCGACCGGCGTGAGCCCCACCTCGCCGAACACGCCGGACGCCATCAGCAGCAGGGCGGTGGCGGCCAGGATGACCACGACGAGCCCGACCGCCAGCACCCGGTCCAGGCGGACCCGGCCCACCAGCACCTTGCCGTTGATCTGACCGACGACGACCAGTCCCACGGAGTTGAGCCCGAACAGCAGGCTGAACGTCTGCGGGGAGGCGCCGTAGATTTCCTGGACGACGAAAGGCGAGGCGGACACGTAAGAGAACAGCGCGGCGAAGGCGAAGCCGCCCGCGAGCAGGTAACCGGTGAAGGGGCGGTCGGCGAGCAGCGCCCGCATCGAGCGCAGCGCCTGCCCGACGCCGCCCTCGTGCCTCCCGGCCGGCGGCAGGGTCTCCGGCAGTTTCGTCCACACCAGCGCGCCGAGCAGCACGCCCACCACGGTGAGCAGGACGAACACGCCGCGCCAGTCGGTCACCCGCAGGATCTGACCGCCGATCAGCGGTGCCGCGATCGGCGCGACTCCGGAGATCAGCATCAGCGTGGAGAAGAACCGGGCCATCGCCACCCCGTCGTACAGGTCGCGGACGACGGCCCGCGCGATGACGATGCCGGCGGCGCCCGCGAGTCCCTGCACCAGCCGGAAGGCGATGAGCGTCTCCACGGTCGGCGCGACCGCGCACAGGGCGGTGGCGAGGATGTAGACGGCCAGCCCGGTCAGCAGCGGGCGGCGCCTGCCCCACCGGTCGCTCATCGGTCCGACGACCAGCTGCCCGAACGCCATGCCGAGCAGGCAGGCGGTCAGGGTGAGCTGGACCGTGGCGGCGGGGGCGTGCAGAGCACGGGTGACCTCCGGCAGCGACGGAAGGTACATGTCCATCGCCAGCGGAGGTGTGGCGGTCAGCGCGCCGAGAATCAGTGTGACGAGCAGGCCGGTGCGGCGCGCCCCGGGGGACGGCCGGCCATGGTGCTCGTGCGTCTCCGCCCGGGCGACCGCGTGCGGTGCCGGTGCCCCTCCCTCTGACATGTGCCCCTCCCCTGGCGCGGTGGTCCGCCGTCCGTCCCGCCTATGCTCTCAGCTCGTACACATTGCTGAAGAACTGGTGAGCGAGGGTGAAGTCCGCGATGTCCGGTGCGACGGGCGAGAAGGTGCGCTGGGGGATTCTCGTGACCGGCGGGATCGCCGCCGCGTTCGCGGCGGACCTGGCGGATCTGCCGGACGCGGAGCTGGTGGCGGTCGCGTCGCGGCGGGAGGAGTCGGCGCGGGCGTTCGCCGAGCGGTTCGGCATCCCGCGGGCGTACGGCACCTGGGAGGAGCTGGCCCGGGACGCGGACGTCGACGTCGTCTACGTCGCCACCCCGCACACCGCCCACCACGCGGCCGCGAGCCTGTGCCTGCGCCACGGCCGCAACGTGCTGTGCGAGAAGCCGTTCACCCTCAACGCGGCCGAGGCGGCCGATCTGATCGCGCTGGCCCGGCGGCAGGGACGCTTCCTGATGGAAGCGATGTGGATGTACTGCAACCCGCTCGTGCGGCGGCTGAAGGCGCTGGTCGACGACGGGGCGATCGGTCAGGTGCGCACCGTGCAGGCCGACTTCGGGCTGGCGGGACCGTTCCCGCCGTCGCACCGGCTGCGCGACCCGCGTCTGGGCGGCGGGGCGCTGCTCGACCTCGGTGTGTACCCGGTGTCGTTCGCGCATCTGCTGCTCGGCGAGCCCTCGGACGTGACGGCCCGCGCGGTGCTCTCCCCTCAGGGCGTCGACCTGCAGACCGGCGCCCTGCTGTCCTGGGACGACGGCGCGCTGGCCCAGCTGCACTGCTCCCTGGCGGGCGCCACGGCCGGCGGTGCGTCGGTGACCGGCACGACGGGACGCATCGACATCCCGTCGGACTTCTTCAACCCGGAGCGGTTCGTGCTGCACCGCGAGGGCCGTCACCCTGAGGAGTTCACCGCGGACCGGGCGGGCGGTCCGGGTGACGGAGGCTTCCGGCACGAGGCGGTGGAGGTGATGCGCGCCCTGCGGGCCGGTGAGACCGAGTCGCCGCTGGTGCCGTGGGAGAGCACGCTGGCGGTGATGCGGACGCTGGACGCGATCCGTGCGCACACCGGCGTGCGCTACCCGCAGGAGGCCCCCTCAGGGGGTGTCCCCGGCCGGCCGGAGCGGGCCGGGGACAGCGGCGACGTGGCCTGCGGCGAGGAGGGCTCCGTCACGCCGGTGTGAGGCCCTGCGCCCCCACCTGCGTCACGAAGGAACCGGCGGTCGTCAGCGGCGCGCCCTGCGTGGTGACGTGCGAGACGGTCTTGAAGTCGGCGCGGGCCAGGCGGCGTTCGAGGGACACCGTGGCGTAGCCGCGCAGCCCGTTGTAGAACCGCAGGTGCGGGTTGGCGGTCATCAGGGTGTCCCAGTTCGACGGTTTGGCCTGCCCGTCGCCGTTGCTGGTGATCGACGAGGTGACGATCTCCGTTCCGAGGGTCTTCGACTCCGGGTCGTCGAAGTCGCGTTTGATGTCGAAGCCGTAGTGCACATGGACGTCGCCGGTGAGCACCATCAGGTTCTCGACGCCCGCCTTCTCGGCGCCGGCCAGGACCCGTGCGCGGGAGGCCGGGTAGCCGTCCCAGGAGTCCATGGACACCTTCGACGGCAGGGTGGTGGAGTTGTACCGCCGGGAGAAGGTGACCTGCTGGGGGACCACGTTCCACAGCGCGTCGGAGCGGCGCCAGCCGTCGATCAGCCAGCGTTCCTGGGCGTCGCCGGTCAGGGTGCGCGCCGGGTCCTCCGACTCCGGTCCCGGGTACTGCCAGCCGTCGCCGTAGGCCTGGTTCGAGCGGTACTGGCGGGTGTCGAGCACGTCGAACTGGGCCAGCCGGCCCCAGTGCAGCCGTCGGTAGAGCCTGAGGTCGGGGCCGTCGGGCAGCTGCGGGCGGCGCAGCGGCATGTTCTCCCAGTAGGCGCGGTAGGCGGCGGCCCGGCGCAGCAGGAACTCCTCGGTGGGTCCCTCGTCCTCGGAGACGTCGTCGGCGTAGTTGTTCTCGGTCTCGTGGTCGTCCCAGGTGACGACGAACGGATGGGCGGCGTGCGCGGCCCTCAGGTCGGGATCCGTTTTGTACAGCGCGTACCGCAGGCGGTACTCCTCCAGCGTCACCGTCTCCCGGTCGAACAGGTCCGGCAGGGTGCCGGCCGGGTAGCCGCGGGAGCCGCCCGAGGAGTCGACGGGATACTCGTAGAGGTAGTCGCCGAGGTGGAAGACGAGGTCCACGTCGTCCTCGGCCAGGTGCCGGTAGGCGGTGTAGTAGCCCTGGTCGTAGCGCTGGCAGGAGACCAGGGCGAAGGTCAGCGCGGGGAACCTGCTGTCGCGCGGCGGCGCGGTGCGGGTCCGGCCCGCGGGGCTGGTCCAGCGGCCGGTGCGGAAGCGGTAGTGGTAGACGCGGCCGGGGGTGAGTCCGCCGACCTCGACGTGCACGGTGTGCTGGAACTCGGGGTGGGCGGTGGCCGTGCCGCGTCTGACGACCTGCCGGAACCGTTCGTCCAGGGCGACTTCCCAGGCGACGGGGACACGCCGGGCCGGGAGCCCGCCGTCCGGCTGGTACGGCACGGGCGCCAGACGCGTCCACAGCAGCACGGAGTCCGGCAGCGGATCGCCGGAGGCGACCCCGAGGGTGAACGGATCGTCGGTGATGCGGGCCGGGTCCAGTTCGGCGGCGCTCGCGGTGCCGGCAGCCGGCAGGTTCACGGAGAAGGCGAGCGCCGCGGCGGCCCCCGTGAGCGTCAGGAAGCGGCGGCGCGCCAGGCCGCGGGCGGCGGCGCGCAGTTCCAGGGCGTGCGAGGGCTGGCGGTGCGCGAAGGTCATCCGGTCCTCCCTTGGGACGAGTGCAGGGGGATTCGACCGGACCGGAACGACAGCCTCTTGGCGCGAGCATGACGACTCCGTGGCGGAAGGATGAGTTCCGCCCGGCACCACCGGACCGCCCGGCACCACCGGACCGCCCGGCACCACCGGAGACTGGTCGCGCCCGCCGCACCGCACCGAGAGGCGCACAGCCGGCGCGCGCTCCGGGTGCGTCGCGGCGCTGTCGTCGTCCCGGCCCCGCTGACGTGCCCGGCCCCGCACGGCCTGCTCCCCGTCGGAAGGTGAGCCGCAGGCGGACCCGGACGTGCGGCGCACCGGCGTCACACCGGAACGACGGCACCGTCCGCGAGCCGCGTCCGAGCCGGGCCCGACACCGGATCAGCGGCGGTGACGGCCGCCGCCCTGCGCGGACGCGGCGGCGGGCGAGCGGAGCCGGCGGCGCAGGGCCCACAGGCCGCCGGCGAGCAGCGCGGCGGTCCCGGCGCCGCCCTCCAGCAGCCGCCAGGCCGAGGGACCGCGGTCGCCGGCCGGCGCTCCGGCCGCACCGGTGACGGCCCCGGGAGCCCGCTTCCCCGGCGCGCCGCCCGTCCGCGTCCTCCGCTCGCTCAGCGGCTCGGCCAGGGTGCCCACCGCACGCGCCGAACTCCCCTGCGCGAAGCCCCAGTCGAGCAGCGCGGCGGTCTCCTCGTAGACGGCGTTCTCACCGGCCGCGGGATGCATCACGGTCACCAGCAGGGTCCGGCCCCCGCGAACCGCGGCACCGGTGAAGGTGTTACCGGCGTGGCTCGTGTAGCCGTTCTTCACACCGATCATCCCGTCGTACGGCTTCAGCCCCCAGGTCCCGGTCAGCAGCCGGTCGGTGTTCTGGATCTGAAAGGTGTTGCCGCCGCCGGCCGGGAAGCGGGCGGTGCGGGTGCCGCAGTAGCCGCGGAAGTCGGCGTTGCGCAGCCCGTACCGGGCGAACAGGGTCAGGTCGTACGCCGAGGAGAGCTGGCCGGGGTGGTCGAAGCCGTCCGGGCTGACCACGTGGGTGTCCAGGGCCTGCAGGTCACGTGCCTTGGCCTGCATTTCGGCGACGGTCGCGGCGATCCCGCCGTTCATCCGGGCGAGCACATGCACGGCGTCGTTGCCCGAGCGCAGGAACACGCCCTGCCACAACTGCTCGACGGTGTAGGTGATCCCGGGCTCGACACCGACCAGGCTGGAGCCCGCGGGGACATCGGCCAGGTCGGCCGCGGTGACGGTGTACCGCCGGGTGCGGGGGAACTTCGGCAGCACGGTGTCCGCGAACAGCATCTTCAGCGTGGACGCGGGCGCGAGCCGCCGGTGGGCGCGGTAGGAGGCGAGCACCTCACCGCTCTCCCAGTCGGCCACCAGCCAGGCGCGGGCGGTGAGATGCCGCGGCAACCCGGTCGTGCGGCTCGCCTGCACCCCGTCCCGGGCCAGCCGCTCGCCACCCACCACGCCGGTGCCCTCCGCTCCGGGGGCCGCAGCGGCCCGCCCTCCTGCCGCCGCCACCGCCGCGGGCGCGGCCAGCGCCAGCAGCGACCGGCGGGACACCGAGGAGGAGGGACGGGCCGGGGCACAGCGGTCAGTGGAATCGCGCACTCCGGGACCGTACAGAGCGAGCGCGGGCTCCTGCACGACCGTGCCACAAAGGATGGCCAAAAGATCCCCCAAGGAGGCGCCCGTCCCCCTGGATGCGGCACACCCGCGTGCACGGCCGCACGGATGGCGGCACGGCGGCCCGGGCAGGCTGACCCCATGACCGACGCACACCGCCCCTCACCCCCCTCACCCACCGACGGCACCGAGCGGCCCTCGGTGACACCGGCGCCGTCCGCACCGCTCCCCGACCGGCTCCCCGATCTGTGGGCCACCGTCGACGAGATGTGGGCCTGGCTGGAGGCCCACGATGCGCCCGGCTCCGACCCCGACCGCACACTGCTGCTGCGCCTGCTGAAGCTGTCCGAGGAAGCCGGCGAGGTCGCGCAGGCGGTGATCGGCGTCACCGGCCACAACCCCCGCAAGGGAGTGACGCACACCTGGCAGGACGTGGAGGCGGAACTGTGCGACGTGGCCATCACCGCCCTGATCGCGTTGCGCACCCTGACCCCCGAGGCCCGCACGGTCTTCGCCCGTCACCTGGCCCGCGTCCGCGACCGCTGCATGCCGCAGCCCGCCCGCCCGGACACCCCCGCTGCCAGTCCCGCTGCCGGTCCTGCTGTCAGTCCCACTGCCGGTCCCACTGCCAGTCCCACTGTCAGTGCCCGCTCCTAGAGTGGCCCGCGTGACACACCACGACGCGCACGCCGACTCCCCTGCCCCCGTCCCCCCGTCCGCACCCGCGACGCCGCCCGGCAGCGAGAGCGTGGAGGAGCTGCTGAGCGGCGTGCACGCCCGGCTGCTCCCTGCGGAGTCGCTGCCTCCTCAGGTCGCCGGGTCCATGCGGTACGCGCGGACGGTCGCCGACGGCCTGGTCTTCGCCTACGCCCTGGACAGGCCCGACATGGTGCGCAGCCTCACCGACGGCGACATCGAACGCGCCGAGGCCGAGGCGCTGGGCAAGGCGGCGTACGCGAACCTGATGCGCGTGCCCGTCGAGCACGACGAGGTGGCGGTCGAGGGCGGTGCGGTGCTGCACACCGTCTACGGCGACTCCTTCTTCGTCGCCAGCAAGGCGCTGTACCTGGACGAGGTGGCCCGTAAGGTCACCGGCGCGCCGCTCCCTCGGGCCGGTGCCCTGGTCGCGGTGCCGACCCGGCACAACCTGGTGTTCCACCCCATCGCCGACGGCTCGGTGGTCGACGCGCTCAACAGCCTGGCCACCTATGCGCTCGGCGCCTACCAGGACGGCTCGGGCCCGCTGTCGCCCAGGGTGTACTGGTGGCACCGCGGCGGGCTGACCTCGCTGACGGTCATTGACCACGACACCCGGACCTTTTCCCTTCAGCCGCCGCCGCAGCTGCTCGCGATGATGAAGGGCCTGACGAAACTCGACCGCGCCGGCCGCCTGAACACCCGCAGCACGGCCCAGGCCCCCGGCCTCCCCGAACTCACCGCTGCCACAGCCGACGTGCTGGCCCGCGCGGCCGAGGACCCCTCCGCCCTGCCCGACGCCTTCGCCTCGACCGTCGACCTGGCCCATGCCCGGTGCGCCGAGGACCCCCGCGCGGACCTGCTGCCCACCTGGAACGCCTGGGCCACGGCCGTCCAGCTCGGCACGGCCCTGTTCACCGGCGCCGGCCCGCAGGAGTGCCGCCTCGGCGAGAACCTCGTCCGCCCGCTGCCCGCGATACCGGCCGCACCCCCGGCCGACGCCCGCGCCTGGCTCGACGCCTTCTACCTGTCCCTCGTCTGCCGCCAGACGGACCGGCTCACCCGCCTGTGCCAGGTGCCGATGGACCGGCTGCGCGAGGACGACTCGGTGGACGCGTACGTCCTGCACTGGATCGACACCCTCCGCGCCTATGTCCTGCGCGCCCCGGTGAACGACGTGGTGGAGAAGCTCACCGCCACCCTGCGCACCTCCATGCCCCAGGAGCTGACGCACGCACCGGCCGGCTACGTCGACCTCGTCGACCACCAGCCGGCGGCCCTCTTCCACCGCATCCTCACCCGCGACCCGCAGGCCTTCGCCCAGGCCCTGACCGAGGCCCTGGCCCACCACACCACCTACTGGGGCTCCTCCCCGGCCCCCCGCGCCCGCATCGCCCTCGGCCCCCTGGCCCTGGCGTGCCTCGCCCACGACTACGGCTTCCCCGTCCCCGAGGACCACCGGCTCCTGCCCGCCAACCTGCTCAACGGGCGGAGGATCGAGGACATCCCGTGACGAGAGCGCCGTTCACCTCCTACGGCGCCGCTCTCGTCGCCGGAAAGGACGGCCGAGGACCACGGCGGCCCGGTCCTGCCACATGACAAACACGTGGTCCGGGCTCAAGGTCAAGAGGAAATGGCCCCGATCTTCACCCTCTCGATCCGCCCGGCAGCGTCGAACGTCACCTCGACCGGCCCACCGCTCGGCAGGTCGGCGACGATCCGGTCGTCCTCGCTGTGGTACGGGAGGCCGTGGTGGTCGAAGTACCCGCTGACGACGTGCCGGGCCGAATGCCCGATCAGCTGCGCGCCGGTGAGCAGCATCCGCGGCAGGGTGATCGCGTCGAGTCCGGCCTGCGGCACCTGGGGATCGTCGGGCAGGAAGTACACCTGTGTGACCGGTCCCGCCGGGACGCCGATGTAGCCGGGGGCCTTGGCCACCCCCATGCCGGTGAAGGCGAGCATCTCGGCGGCCCTGCGCGGATCGGGGAACCCGGACAGGTCCTGGAAGTCCTGGGTCAGTTCGCTTATGCCGTGCGCCTGCCCGTACCGCTGGACGGTGGCGGACAGGGCAACCACCTCCGTACCCCGCAGCCCCGGGTTCGCCCAGCCCCACATCCAGGACTGCTCCGAGGCGTCGTACGTCCCGAGCACACTCACACGTATCTCGACGTCCCCCTGCCGGTACCGGCAGGCCTCCAGGTCGGCCTCCCAGGGGCTCTCGGGCAGAAACGCGGTCAGCGCCTCCAACTGGGCCGCACCCCATGCCGCATGCCGCTCTGCCTCACAGAGAAACGCTTCGCTGAATGCACTCGTCATGATCCGACTCTAGTGACCACTCCCACAGCGACTGCTTCGAGGACGTGCGCGCGATGCGAATCGGTGGACAGACCCCCGTCCCGCAAGCCGCCGCCCTGACCGGACTTGCCCGGACCGCCCGGCATCCGGACAGGATCAGGACGGGATCAGGACGGCTGCCCGGACACGATCCGTGGGGAATGCACCGGGCGAGACGCAGGTTGATTGCGTAAGCAATCGGAATCAAGATGCGAAGCCGCCGTGTGGGCGCACCGAAGGAGAGCCGTGTCGTACTCAGCTCTGAGCCACCTCGAATGCTCCAGGACCGCGCAACGTTACGACGCCGACGTGGTGCAGGGGGTGAGCGCGGTCGGTGCCCCGCTGCTGGCCCGCTACGACCTGGAGCGGGTGGCGGCCACGGTGACGCCCGACATCATCGCGAGCCGGCCGCCGACGCTGTGGCGCTACCACGAAGTCCTGCCGGTCAGGGACGAGGCGAACGTCGTCTCCCTGGGCGAGGGCATGAGCCCGCTGCTGCCCCTGCCGTCCTACGGCGCCTCCATCGGTGTGCCCCAGCTGATGATGAAGGACGAAGGACTGATCCCGACCGGCACCTTCAAGGCGCGCGGTGCCGCGGTCGGCGTCTCCCGGGCACGCGAGCTGGGTGTCAAGGGCGTGGCCATGCCGACCAACGGCAACGCGGGCGCCGCGTGGGCCACGTACGCCGCCCGGGCGGGACTGACCAGCCTCATCGCGATGCCGGTCGACGCGCCGTCCATCACCCGCGCCGAATGCGTCGCGGCGGGCGCCGAGCTGTACCTGGTGGACGGGCTCATCGGCGACGCCGGGAAGCTGGTCAACGCCGCGGTCGCCGCCCGGTCCGGATACCAGGAGGTCTCCACCCTCAAGGAGCCGTACCGGATCGAGGGCAAGAAGACCATGGGGTACGAGATCGTGGAGCAGCTCGGCTGGCAGCTGCCCGACGTGATCTTCTATCCGGCCGGTGGCGGCGTCGGCCTGATCGGCATCTACAAGGCGCTCCTGGAGTTGCGCGAACTCGGCTGGATCCAGGGCGAGTTGCCCCGACTGGTCGCCGTGCAGGCGGAGGGATGCGCGCCCATCGTGCAGGCGTACGAGTCCGGGGCGAGCGAGAGCACCCCGTTCCCGGACGCCCGCACCGTCGCGTTCGGGATCACCGTGCCCAAGGCGCTCGGCGACTTCCTGGTGCTGGAAGCGGTCCGCGCGACCGAGGGCACCGCGATCGCCGTCAGCGACGCCGACCTGCTCGCGGAACAGCGCCGCCTGGCCGCCCGGGAGGGCACCTTCATCTGCCCCGAGGGCGCCGCCTGCATGGCCGCAGCGAAGCAGCTGCGCGAGGCGGGCTGGCTGAGCGAGGACGACCGGGCGGTCGTGCTCAACACCGGCATGGGAGTGAAGTACCCCGAGACCGTCGCCGTCGACGTCCCGACCCTCGCCGTCGACTCCCAGATCCCGCCGAAGCCGGCCGCCTGACCTCTCGGCCCACCGGACATCGCCGGGCGGGCGATTGCCGGCCCGGCGGCGGTTTTTTGGTCCCGGCCTCGCGAAAAGGGCCTCCGCTGCAGGTAAGAGGCCCTTCCGTGGCAAAGTCGCAGGAAGCGGCAGACGAGTCGGGCTGTACGCCGGGTTCTCCAGAAGCACCCTTCTGACCTGCGGCTTTGTGGGGCGAACCGGCTGTGACCTGCTAGGACGGGTTGCAGAGGCGATCGGAGGCAGTCAGAGGAAATCGCTCTGATTCGACCCCGGATCGACCCGGGTCGCTCAGAGGCAGCCAGAGGCAACCCCTCTGCTCCTGCCGCCTGAGCGGCCCGGGAGTCCGGAGTCGGACAGGCCGACGACTCCGACTCCTTCACGGTCTCCCCGGTCGAGCCGCGATGGGGATGCCTGCCTCCACCGGAGCCAGGCACACGAAAGCCTCCAGGACGGCCATCCTGGAGGCTCTTCGCTGGCACCGATTGGAGGTCGGTTCCGGACACCACCCGTGGTTTTAGCGGGCCTCGGTGGCGTCCATGTCTTTCGCGAGACGACCCCAGCATGCCATACGACGTACCCCGTTCGCAGCACTCACAGAAGGCTTCGCGTCCAGGAAAACCCCGTCCAGAGGCAGTCAGAGGCGGTCACACCAAGCCTCTGGGACTCGCCCATCTCCCTCCGGTCGCCGCCGACCTGGTCCTCCTCGGAGACCTCACTGGCCGCTACGCCGCCGGCAGCTACAGCAAGCTCGGCCGTGACGGAGAGGTCGTACGCCGCGGTGACCGCCAGGGCATGTCCGAGCACGGGCACCGGGTCACCGCCGCCATCGCCTGCCACGTCGCACGTTGTGGAGGAACTCTTGATCAGCTCACACAGCTCCTCATGCACCCGGAACACGAGGGTGGTAGGCATCCGCAGTACATAGCGCAGCGCTCGGGCCAGGCTCGCGCCCTGTCGTACATCCGTCGAGTCTGGGACAGCGCCTGCGCAGCGGTCAGTAGCACGGCACGGGTCGAGTCACGCGAGCAGGCCTACGAGGACCTCGCGGCCCTGCGGGCCCGTATCGAGACCACCCCATGGCGCGGCGAACGAGGCAGGACCGCACTGCGTGTGCTTCGTGCCCACCTGAACTTCGCGGAGATCGCCGGTGGCCGCCTGCACGCGGCCAGCGAACGTCAGACAGCTGAAGAGGCAGGAGTATCGCGGCAGACCTTGCGAAAGGCCTACGAATCCGTTCTCGTGCCTGCGGGATGGCTGCGCCGGCTGAAGGTCGGACGAGGCAGGGAAGGCTCGACCTGGTACCTCGGCGACGGATCTGGTGCTGCCGTTCAGTCACCCGAGTCTCGATCTCGTACCACTCAGTTCCCCCCCGACCCGGCACTTGAGGAGTGGAACACCCCTGAGACGGGATTGTGTGCAGACGTCGATTCCACCGTCATCGGCAACCTCATGGGGCACGACGCCTTCACGCACGAGGCTCTGGGCAGCTCCGCTCTCATGGTGATCGGTGCTTTGCATGCACGTCCCCACCAGACCGCCAGCGAACTCGTCGTCACAGCGTCCGTCTCGCGGGCAACCGCCTACCGAACCCTGAACCGGCTCTTGAGCCATGGCTTGGTCCACCAGACCGGCGAGACCTGGTCCTTGGCCCCCAGGGCCCTGTGAGCTGTCCCGCGTTTCGTAGAGTCCGCGGATCTTGTTTCAGGCGGACTGCGGGGTGGCTTGCTGTTGTCGCCACCAGTCGCGTTCGTACTCGGCGGGTGGTACGTAGTCGAGGGCGGAGTGGAGCCGTCCCTCGTTGTACCAGGTCACCCACTGGAAGATCGCCCGCTCGACCTGGTCGACGTCCCGCCACGGGCCTTGCATCTCGATCAGCTCGGCCTTGAAGGTGCCGTTCAGCGCCTCGGCCATCGCGTTGTCGCAGCTGTCGGCGACCGAGCCGACCGAGGCTGAAGCCCCGGTCTCGGCGAGCCGGTCGGTATACCGAATTGATACGTATTGCGACCCGCGGTCGCTGCGGTGGATGAGACCGGAGTCCTTCTTGATCCGGCGTCTCCACAACGCCATCTCCAACGCGTCCAGGGGGAGTTCGGTGCGCATGTGGTTCGCGACCTGCCAGCCGACGATCATCCGTGAGTACACGTCCAGGACGAACGCCACGTACGCCCAGCCGGACCAGGTGCGCACGTAGGTCATGTCCGCGCCTGGGCGCCGACGGCTCGGGCACGGTGGTCCGCCGCCGCTGCCCGCGGATCACGCCCTCCAGGCCCAGCTGTCCTTGCGCTTGAGCGCGCGGGTGATCCGGCGGACGCCGTAGGTGCCGCCGGACTCGGCATGGGCCTGTTCGATCAGCGGCATGAGCTGCTCGTCGCGCAGCCGGCGGGCCGACTTCGGCCGCTTCTTGCGGGCGTAGTTCGCCGACTCCGACAGCCCCAGCACCCGGCAGGCGAACCCGACCCCGAGGCCCTTGTCCTTGAGGTGCTCGATCACCTGGTCGGCCTCGTCCGGGGACGGTCGAGTTCGGCCGCAAAAAACGCGCTCGCGGCTTTGAGGATCTCGTTCGCCCGCCTCAACTCCGCGTTCTCCCGGCGCAGTTGCCTCAGTTCTTCCTGCTCGGCGGTGGTCAGCCGGTCGTCGCGTTCACCGGCGTCGGCCTCGGCCTGGCGGACCCAGCCGCGCAGGGCCTCCTTGTGGATGCCCAGGTCCCTGGCGACGTGCGCGATGGGACAGCCGGTGGTGCGGACTTCGCGGACGGCCCGCTCACGGAGCTCGTCCGGGTATTTACGTGGTGCTGGCACTGCTCGTGGTTCTCCTTCGGGCCAGGATCATAATCCTGGCTTCAGGGACTCCACGAAACCGGGGTCAGCTCAAACAGTTCATTGTGTTAGCCGCTGTTAGGGAGTGTGCGTGAACTTGTCAAAGTTGTGCGGGCTAGCGGGAAACGCCGAGGACAAGATGTCTGACTGGATGTCGCCTTCCAGTACGGCAGTCAAGTATTGGGCGAATCCGATTTCGTGGAATTCCCAGCCCTCCCCGCGTGCTTCGTTGATCAGTACAGCGTATTCGTCGGGTTCTTGCCCGGGGAGGATCCGCCAGAAGAGCCACTCGCCGTTGTCTGTGGTGCCCCAGGGGATGATACGGCTTCCTTCCGGCTCGAGCTCGGCGGGTTTGTCTTCGAAGTCGAAGATGTCTTCGTAAGCCTCTTCCCGCTCGGCGGCCAGTTTGGTGAGGTCGTAGTGCTGGTTCGGAGAGGACGGTGCGAGGACGTACAGGTAACTGTCGATCCTGCCGCCACCGACTTGCTCGATGAACTCCTTGTAGTCGGCGGGAAGCCGCACCTGAAGTTCCGACTCGATACCGGACCAGTCCTGCTGCTGTGCGCCTGATGTGTCCGCTCCCAGAACGTCGATCAGGCGCCGTACGTGCTCGTTCACTTCAACTGTCCTTCCACTCAGCGTTTTGGTTCATTGGGGATGTAAATGCGGTTGGTGCCCGTGGTTGCACCTTTGGGCATGAACTGGAATCCGTCGGAGCCGTGTGCCTCCAGCCAGACGCCTTCAGGGACGACACTGTCTCCCTTGTAGACGGGAGTGACGGAGTATTCAATCACCTCTCCCTTGTCCACAGCCTTGCG
Organism: Streptomyces thermodiastaticus; assembly: GCF_014656135.1. Lineage (GTDB taxonomy): Bacteria > Actinomycetota > Actinomycetes > Streptomycetales > Streptomycetaceae > Streptomyces > Streptomyces thermodiastaticus. The sequence goes on along the minus strand of NZ_BNBV01000016.1, from coordinate 36,734 downwards.
TACCTGGGTTTCGTAGCGTCTCATCATGGGACTGTTGGCGTAGGAGTGCATGGTGACAAAGTTCCGCGGGTCCTTATTGGATCCGCCGATCTGGGCCCCCAGTAGGTGAGCCCGGTTGAATCCCTTGTTGCTCTGCCAGCCGGCCGGGTCGACTCTCGGGTCGGTCTTTCCGCCCATCATGCTGCGGGTGAGGGTAGCAATGACGCCTTGGGCCCTTCCGCCGGGACCGAGTTCCCGGTAGCGGACGCGCCCGCCCCAGGTGACGTCGTCCTCGTCGCAGGGCTTCAGGCCGAGCGGATCGAACTGCTCATGGGGGTTGGCTACGTAGGCGACGGGGTTGGGCGCGGGGACAAGGCCCAGGGGGTCAGGCGAGGTGTAGCGGGCGGTTTCGGGGTCGTAGTGGCGGAAGTAGTTGTAGTGCAGCCCGGTTTCCGGGTCAGCGTACTGGCCGGGAAACCGCAGGGGAGTGTAGGCGGTGGCATTGGTGTTCCAAGCGGTCGTACCCCATACCGTGGTCCGGGTCTGCCAGGCGATGCGGCCTTGTTCGTCAACGAGTTCGGTGGGGGTACCGATCAGGTCGGTGACGATGGCAAAGAAGCGGGTGTCGAACTCGTCCTGAGTACGGGGCTTGCGTTCGTACTGGGTCACAGGACGGTACCCGTCGTATTCCCAGGACACGAGGGTGCCGGTGCTGATGTTGGCTTCTTCGGCCAGCCGGGTGCCGTCCCAGGAGAAGTGGATCTCTTCTGCGACCTGGCCTTCTGCAGTGAGGCGACATTTGGCGGTGCGTCGCCCCAGCGGGTCGTAGCGGTACTGCCAGACGGTGCCGTCGGGGGTGGTGCAGCTGGTGAGCCGGCCTTCCGGGTCCCAGGTGTAGCGCCAGATGTCTGGCTTATGGGACAGGCGCTTCTTGCGTCGTTCGACCACCCGGCCGGCCTCGTCGTAGCGGTAGGTGGTGCGTCCCGCAGCCAGCATCATGGTGCGTTCCAGCGCACGTTCACCTGCAGCGTCCGGCGCGGCAGGGCCGCCTGGCCAGTCGGCGAAGCTCTGGTTGCCCGCCGAGTCGTAGCGGTACGCCTCGGTCTGCTGAGAGCCGCTGGCGACAGTCAGGGGGCGGCCCATCGGGTCCAGCTGGAACTGCGTGGCCCGGCCGGTGGCGAGGTCTGTGATGCCGGTCAGCATGCCGTCGGCGCGGTAGCTGAAGTGCCGGTCGCGTACTCGGCGATCGCCGGCATGCAGCGTCTGGTTGGTCAGGTGGCCAAGCTCGTCCCACTGCGATGTGATCCCGGCGTGGTCACTGAGGATCCGCTGTATCTCGCGGCCCAGCAGGTCATGTTCGAAGGCCAACTGGTGAGCCTGGCCCAGTTGCAGGCCGGTGCGGTTACCGACGGCATCCCAGGTTTCCTCGCTGACCGCTCCGGTGGGAGTGGTGCGTCCGGTGCACTGTCCGAGTGCGTCGTACCGGTAGCGCATGGTGCGCCCGTCGACCGTCTCGGCTAGGACACGTCCAGCGGCGTCGTAGGTCCGGGTGAGCTCTGAAGTGGCGGTTCGGGCGTGCTCCAGCCGTCCGGCGGCGTCGTAGGCGTAGGTGGTGCATGCACCGTCCACGTCCTTGGTGACGAGTCGGCTGACCACGTCGTAGGTGAATGTCCAGGTGCGGCCATCCGGCATACGTCGTGAGGCCAGTTGCCCGGCGGCATCGAAGGCGCTAGCCTCGGGCTTTCACGGGGTGGGCTGTCCGAGGCGTGATCATAAAAGCGGAAAGTGCTCCTGACCTGCAACGATGGGACTTGTCGAAGGTCCTGTTGGTTGCGAGGAAAGAAGCACTTCCCAGGTGAAGAAGCGTATCGGGTCCTACCCGTGTGTCCGTACCGAAGGCGGCGGCCGTGGGGTGGTCTCCCAGGCCGCAAACACGAGGTTCCCGGCTCACTCAGGACAGCGCCCCGATCCTCACTCCCCCGATCCGTCCGGCACCGTCGAACGTCACCACGACCGGCCCGCCGCTCGGCAGTTCGGCGACGATCCGGTCGTCCTCGCCGTGGTACGGCAGGCCGTGGTGGTCGAAGTAGCCGCCGACCACGAGCCGGGCCGAGTGCCCGATCAGCTGCGCGCCGGTCAGGAGCATCCGCGGCAGCGTGATCGCGTCCAGCCCGGCGCGCGGCACCTGGGGGTCGTCCGGCAGGAAGTACACCTGAGTGGCCGGCCCCGCCGGGGCGCCGATGTAACCGGGTGCGCCGGCCACCCCCATGCCGGTGAAGGCGAGCATCTCGGCGGCCCGGCGCGGGTCGCCGAACCCGGACAGGTCCAGGAAGCCCCCGGTCAGTTCGGCTATGCCGTGCTCCTGCCCGTACCGCTCGACGACGGCGGACAGGGCGACCACCTCCGTGCCCCGCAGCCCCGGGTTCGCCCAGCCCCACATCCAGGACTGCTCCGAGGCGTCGTACGTCCCGAGCACACTCACGCGCATCTCGACATCTCCCTGCCGGTACCGGCAGGCCTCCAGGTCGGCCTCCCAGGGGCCGTCGGGCAGGAACGCGGTCAGCGCCTCCAACTGGGCCGCGCCCCAGGCGGCATGCCGCTCGGCCTCGCAGAGGAACGCTTCGCTGAATGCACTCGTCATGCTCCGACCCTACGGGCTGCAGGTGCACAACACGTTCTGGCCAACGTCACCTCCACCACCGACCTGCTCCGCCTCCTCGACCAGGACCAGGCTCTCCAGGTCTCTTCCGGCCAGGGTGATTGAGCAGTTTCTTGCTCATGCCGGGCCCGACGACCTGCGGGGTCCGGGGGCGTCCGGCAGGTGGCCGTGCGGTGCCACCGCCTGGTGCCGCACCGAGTGCCCGGCGTTCTCAGGACGGTGCGAGCGTCCCCGGGTAGCGCGCTCCGACGACCTGGGCCGCCAGCGGATCAAGGAGGGACAGGTCGTCGGGGGTGAGGGCGATGCGGGTGGCGGCGGTGTTCTCGGCCACCCGCTGGGGACGGCGCGTCCCGGGGATGGGGACGACGGGCAGTCCGTGTCTGGCCGCCTGGTGATGGACCCAGGCCAAGGCAATCTGGCCGAGGGTGGCGCCGTGCCTGCGGGCGACGTGGCGCAGAGGCGACAGCAGTGCCTGGTTGGACCGTGCGGCCTCACCGGTGTACCGAGGCAGTATGCGGCGCAGGTCGGCGGGGTGCAGGTCCTCTTCGGCGTCGTGGAACAGCCCGGCCAGGAAGCCGCGGCCCAGCGGTGAGTACGGCACCAGCGCCGCGCCCGTCTCCCGGACGGCGGCGACGACGCCGTCCTCCACGCCCCGGCTGAACAGCGACCACTCGCACTGGACGGCGGCGATCGGGTGGACGGCCGCCGCGGCCCGGATCTCGTCGGCCGTCACCTCGCTGAGCCCGAGGTGGGCCACCTTGCCCTCGGCCACGAGTTCCGCCATCGCCGCGACGGTCTCCTCGATCGGCACGGCGGGGTCGCGGCGGTGCATGTAGTACAGGTCGACGTGGTCCGTGCCCAGGCGGCGCAGACTGGCTTCGATGGAGCCGCGCACGTAGGAGCGGTCGCCGCGGACGGTGCGCCGGGTGGGGTCCTGCGGGTCCATGACGATGCCGAACTTGGTGGCGACCACGACGTCGTCGCGGTGGGCGGCGATGAAGGGGGCGAGCAGTTCCTCGTTCGCACCGGCGCCGTAGACGTCCGCGGTGTCGAAGAGGGTCACTCCCCGTTCGAGGGCGTGTTCCAGCGTGGCGCGGGCCTCGGAGGTGTCGGTGGGTCCGTAGGCGAAGCTCATGCCCATGCAGCCCAGTCCTTGGACGCCCACGGCCGGGCCGCCGCGGCCGAGCCGTACAGTGGCCAGACGGAAGGTGCCGGTGGTGGTCATTGTCTGCTCCTGTCGCGTGATCGGGTACGCCGGTGCCGGCCGGGGCCGGGGTGGTACTCAGGGGGCGGTGACGACCTGTCCGGCGTAGGCGAGTCCGCCGCCGAATCCAAAGAGGAGGACAGAGGCCCCTGAGGGGACGGCTCCCTCGGCCAGGAGCTTGGACAGCGCGAGCGGGACGCTGGCCGCGGAGGTGTTGCCGGAGTCGGTGACATCAGTGGCCACCACCGCGTTGACGGCTCCGAGCCGGGCCGCCAGCGGCTCGATGATCCGGAGGTTGGCCTGGTGCAGGACGACCGCGGCCAGTTCCTCCGGCGCGACGCCGGCCCGTTCACAGACCGTGCGGGTCAGTGCGGGCAGCTCGCTCGTGGCCCAGCGGAAGACCGTCTGGCCCTCCTGGGCGAAGCGGGCCGGGGTGCCCTCGATCCGTACGGCGGACCCCTTGTCGGGGAAGGAGCCCCATACGACGGGGCTGATGCCCGCGGTGGCGGACGGCTCGACCACGGCCGCGGCCGCCCCGTCGCCGACGAGGATGCAGGTGGTGCGGTCGGTCCAGTCGGTGACGGAGGAGAACTTCTCCGAGCCCACGACCAGGGCGCGGGTGGCCGAACCGGTGCGGATGGCCTGGTCGGCCAGGGCGAGGGCGTGGCTGAAGCCCGAGCATGCCGTGTTGATGTCGAGGACGGCGGGATGCGGGATACCGAGCCGGGCCGCGGTGCGGCTGGCCATGTTGGGGACCCGGTCCTCGGCGGTGCAGGTGGCCACCAGGACCAGGTCGATGTCGTCGGCCGCGACACCCGCGTTGGCCAGTGCCTTCGCGGCGGCTTGGGCGGACATGGAGTCCACCGTCTCGTCGTCGTCCGCGATGTGCCGGGTGCGGATGCCCACGCGGCTGCGGATCCAGGCGTCGTCGGTGTCGACCATTTGCTCCAGGTCGTGGTTGGTGAGGACGCGGGCGGGCTGGTAGTGGCCGAGGGCCGTGATGCGGCTTCCTTTCACGTGAGACCTCCGGGAGTGGGCTTGCTGCGGACGGGATGGGTGGGGTCAGGGGGCCGGGACGCGTCGCCCGAGGAGCGAGTCGAGGACGCGTTCCAGCTCCCTGCCGTCGGCGGCCGGTCCGTCGCCGGTCCAGGCGAGGTAGCCGTCCGGCCGCAGCAGCAGGGCGGTGAAGGGCAGGGGGATCTCCGCCTCGGCGTGCACGACGTCCACGGCCTTCTGCCAGGGGGCGGCGGCCTTCTCCAGGTCGGCCGCCGTGGCCGGGTCGAGCAGGAGCAGCTGGATGCGGCCGGATCGGGGCAGGTTCACCGCGCCGATGCGGCGGCCGTCGACGAGCAGCGGGATGTTCGGGAGGAAGGCCCCGGTCCAGGGGGACTGCCCGGGGGAGCCGGGCAGACGGACGTCCTGGTCGCTGATCATGTCGCCGAGCTGCCTGCTCACCGCCGGGTTGCGTAGCAGGTCGGTGAAGAGGGCGCGCAGCGGGTCGTGGGCCGCGCCCGGGGTCATGAGGGCCAGCTGGGCGCGGGTGTTGTCGATGGTGCGAGCGGCCGGGGGCCGGCGTTCGACGGTGTAGTCGTCGAGCAGGTTCGCGCTGGGCCAGCCCTGGAGGTGGTGGGCGAGGCGCCAGGCGAGGTTGACCGCGTCCTGGAGGCCGAGGTTGAGTCCTTGGCCGCCGACCGGGAAGTGGACGTGGGCGGCGTCTCCGGCCAGCAGCACCCGGCCGCTGCGGTAGGTGTGGACGAGCCGCGAGTAGTCGCTGAAGCGGTCCAGGAAGCGGGCGTTGCGCATCGGAATGTCCCGTCCCGCGATCCTGGAGACGGTGGCCTGGAGTTCGGTCAGGGTCAACGGGGTGTGCCGGTCGGGCCGGGGACCGGCGAAGTCGAAGGCGGCGACCCGGCTGGGGCCGTGCGGGTTCGGGCCGATGACGGTCCAGCCGCGCTCGGTGACCGTCCAGCCGGGCGGCGCGGCGTAAGGGTCGTCGAGGTCGACCAGGCCCAGGACGGCCTGGGTGCGCGGCAGGTGTTCCTCGTAGGTGATGCCGGTTTGCTCGCGCACCAGGCTGCGGGCGCCGTCCGCGCCGACGACGTAGTCGGCGCGCAGGCGGGAGGGTCCGTCGGGGCCGTCCAGGGTGAGGGTGGCCTCCTCCTCGTCCTGCTCCAGCGCGACGACGCGGTGCCCGCGCAGGACGGTGGCTCCGTGCTGGAGGGCGACGCGTTCGAAGAGGCGCTCCAAGTCGCCCTGCGACCGGCCGACGATGGGCTCGCCCTCCACCGCGGGGCCGGTGATCGTCAGCCAGGGCAGTCCGGCGAAGTGGAAGGGCTGGGTGCGCTCCTTGCCGAGCAGGTGCGGGGCGGGTTCGGTCGCGGGCAGGTAACCGCGGCGGCTCAGCGTCTGGGCGGTACGCGCGTGCAGAGTGCCGGCCTTGGGGACGTCGAGTGTGACGGGGTTCTTTTCGATGACCGTGACCGGGACGCCGTACCGGGAGAGTTCGGCGGCGACGAGCATGCCGACCGGTCCGCCGCCGACGACGGCCACCGGAACGCGCTGGGCGGCGCGCTCGGCGCCGCGACGGGAGGAGGAGGCCACCCGGCCTGTTCCGTGCGGCCGGAGCCGCGGGTCAGGGTGATCACCAGGACGCCGAGGACGAGGCAGACCGCCGCCATCGCCCACAGCAGGGTGTGGAAGGCACTGTCGTAGCCGCCGGACGGGTCGGCCGGGGAACGGCTGGCTGCCAAGGAAGCCAGGAGGGAGCCGAAGACGGCGACCGCGATCGCCTCGCTGCCCAGGCGCAGCGTGTTGATGAAGCCGGCGGCCATGCCGGCCTTGGCGGGTTCGACCAGTTCCAGGGCCTGGCCGTCGACCAGTCCGGCCGACAGGCCCATGCCCGCGCCGGTGACGAGCATGGCGGGTGCCATCACGGCGAACGAGGCGTCCGGGCCGATCAGGAGCAGTCCCAGGTCGCCGACGACGAGGCACACCAGTGAGGCCAGGACGACGGCCATGGGCGGGATGCCCCGCTCGACCAGCTTGGCGCCCACCATGGGCAGGACCAGGACGGGGAGGGTGAGCAGCAGCATCGTGGCGCCCGCGGTGGAGGCGCTGAACCCGGCGACGGTGGCCAGGTACGAGGGCAGGTAGGTGAGCTGGGTGACGAAGCCGAAGGACGCGGCGACCGGCACCAGGGTGTAGGCGACGAACCCGCGGTTGCGCAGCAGCGACACGTCGAGCAGCGGTACCTCGGTGCGCTTGGCCAGGGCGGAGAAAAGGGCCAGCAGCACCAGGGCGAGGACCAGCAGCCCCAGGGTGCCCGGAGCGGCCCAGCCCCAGGCGGAGCCCTGGACGATGCCGTAGGTCAGGGCGGCCATGGCGGCGACGAAGACGACCGCGCCGCGCACGTCCAGGCGGCCGGTGCGGGCAGGCTGCTCCCGCAAGCGCCGTGAGATCGCCGGCACGCACAGCAGGACGACGGCCAGCACCGCGGCCTGCAGGCCGAAGATCCAGCGCCAGCCCAGCGCGTCGACGGCCGGGCCGGACACGGTCGGGCCCAGCGCCACGCCGATGCCGGCGACCGTGCCGAACAGGGCGAACGCCTTGGCGCGGGAGGGGCCGTCGAAGGCGGAGGACAGGATGGCGCTGCCGCAGGCGAAGATGGCGGCGCCGCCCAGGCCGGCCAGGGCGCGGGCGCCGTCGAGCACGTAGATGTTCGGGGCGAGGGCGCACACCAGGGAGGCGGCGGCGAAGACCGCGGCGCCCAGGGTGAAGGCGCGGATGCGGCCGATCAGGTCGGCGAGCGTTCCCCACACGAGGGTGAAGCAGGCGAAGGCCACGTTGAAGGCGTTGACGACCCACTGGAGGGAGGCCGAGCCGGCGCCGGTGTCGGCGCCGATGTCCGGCAAGGCGACCGCGGTGCCGGAGATGGATGTGGGGACGACGAAGACCGCGAGCAGCACGGCGAACAGGGTCAGTCCCGTGCCGCCCGGCGCTGCCGCTGCGGTGCGCTCGTCCGCGGCAGCGGGAGGCGAGGAGGACACGGGATCGGTGGTCGATGAGGCCACGGAAGGCTCCGGATTCCTTGAGCGGACGTCTCTTCGGGGCGGCGGGCGGCGGTGCGCGACCATGCGGAAACGACCACCCCGGAGGTACGGTTTCTATCGTACCTTAGGCTGGCACGGGACCAAGGTCGGACGCAAGTAGTACCTTTACGTGTGCGAGGAAGAGGCAGCGGATCTGTAAGGAGCTCGGGCATGCCGGACGCCGAAGGGCACCCCACCACCGAGGAGATGGATCTCCTCACCGTGTTCAAGGCCCTGTCCGACCCTCTGCGTTACCACGTGATGGCCACCTTGGTGCGCCAGGTCGAGGACACCGAGCGGACCTGCACGTCCTTCGGGCTGCCGGTGTCGAAGTCCACCCGCACCCATCACTTCCGCATCCTCCGGGAAGCCGGTCTGATCCGGCAGGTCGACCGCGGCAACAGCCGCTGCGCGCAACTGCGCCGACAGGACATCGCGGACCGCTTCCCGGGCCTGCTCAGGCTCCTGGCGGACAACCCGGTGCCGCCGGGCACGGAAGCCCTCTCGCGGGAAGCGCAGCACGTGTGAAGTGGTTTGCCCGCGCCCTCGGGGTCCGCGACGTCCGCCGGTCACGCCTCCTGCGGCCGTGGTCCCGTCCGCACGCGACCGGTGCGCGCGGACGGGACCACGGTGGCCGTCGCGAGACGCCGCTACCAGCGCACGGGGAGCGACGTGGGACGGCGCAGGATCACCCCGCTGTCCCACGGCAGTGTTTCCGGGGCGACCGCCAGGGCCAGGCCGGGCAGTTCCGCGGCGAGGACGGTGAGCAGCTCGCCGATCTCCATGCGGGCCAGCGCCGCACCCATGCAGTGGTGCATCCCGTAGCCGAACTGCAGGTGCCGCTTGCCCTTCCGGTCCGGGTCGACTACCAGCGGGTCCGGGAAGATCGCCGGGTCCCGGTTGGCCTGGAAGGCATCCGGGTACACCACGTCGCCCGGTTCGATGACCCCCTCCGAGACCTCCACCCGACGGGTGGCCAGCCGGGGGAAGGCGGAGATGTTGCCCAGCGGGATCAGCCGGATCAGTTCGTCCAGGACCGCACCGGTGTCCTCGGGACGGGCGACCAGGCGCTGCCACAGCACGGGCCGGCACAGCAGCACGTAGACGACCTTGGCAGCGACGGACAGCACGTTCTGGTCCGTGCCGAGCACGGAGCCGAGCAGGATGCCCACCAGTTCGGCGTCGCTGAGCGGCGGTTCCGTGGTGCTGCGCGCCGCCACGAAGCGGTCGATCAGGCCGCCCTTCGCACGCGGCCGGGCACCGGTCACCAGATCCGTCAGATACCCGTACAAAGCGGTGAAGTCCTCCACCAGCTTGGGAACGTTCTGGTGGGAGGCGATCTGCACCGTGTGCGCGAGCGGACGGTAGAACGGGATGTCCTCGTCGGGTATGCCGAGGAAGCGCCCGTTGACCTCCGCGGGCAGCCGGTCGAGGACCGTCGCGTACAGGTCCGGGTGCTCCTCGGTGCGCAGGCGCGCCACCTTCTCCCTGACCAGCTCCCGCACGATGGGCCGCAACTGCTCCACCCCGGACGCGCTGTAGTCGGCGTTGACGAAGGTCTTCATCCGCGCGTGGTGGGGTGCGTCCAGGTTGAGCAGCAGCTCCTTCGGCATGATCGTCGGCAGGAAGCTGGGGCCGTCCTCGGTGTTGGTGGCGGCGCGGCCGAACGAAGGGTCGGTGAGGACCCGGTGCACGTCCGCGTAGCGGGTGAGGTGAAGGGCGGTGTGCCCGCTAGGCAGGACGATCTGGCTGACACCGCCTCTGCTGCGCTCGGCGAGCGGGGTGAAGGCGGGCTCCGGGTCGAGGTTCGCGATACCTTCGATGCCGGTCGCTTCGGGGACGAAGGTGGTCATGTGTGCTCCAGTGGGAAAGACGTGCGAACGTGGCCTGTCACGGCATACGGCACAGGCGGACACCGGTGATCGCGCTCAGTTCCAGCAGCGCCTGCCGCGTGAACGGCACTCACCTCGCCGAGAGGCGGGCCAGTGGCCGAAACCTGTCCGCGCATCCCGGCACCTGGAACGCAGCCGCACTCCAGGTGCGGCCGCGGGTCACCGGGCGTCGTACCCCTGTATCTCCCAGAGACGGATCCTCCAGCGCCATGCCTGTCACGGACACAGCGCGAGAGGACCCGGGACCGCCAAGCTACCGGCACCCTGGCCATCAGGAACCCAGACAGCCCGCGCCCTATCGCCACCGCGTCGGAAGTCACCCGATGGAGGCGGCTCCCGATCCCGTCTCCGATCATGGACCTGTGTCGCATCCATCCTCTTCACGGATGGAGCAAGGTGGCTCTCGTTCCCGTTGCCGCAGCGGCTCCCGTTCACCCTGCCGAGAACACTCGGTTCCTGCGGAGGTGTTCGGTTCGGGACGTATGACACGGCCACCGACACGAGCGGACGGCTACGAGCACTCTGGTGCATAGCTGTCCGGTCCAACAGATGCTGCGCCGTCCGCTCAAGAGGCGGATCTGCCAGGGCGTCGTACGCAGCACTGATTCGGCTGGCCTGCTCAGAGATCTGGTCGACAGGGTCAGAAACGTCCAGAGTGGCGGGGCGCCGGATGCCGTACTCGACGCGGGGGGTCACAGCCGCCACGGGGCCTTTCGCTGCAGGCCAAAGGCCCTTTCTCAGGCAAAGCCGCAGGTAGCGGCAGACGAGTCGGGCTGTACGCCGGGTTCTGTTCTCCAGGGTCCTCGCGGGCCCTGGAGCGACGGCCATCCATCTAGGACCGGCGTTGCCGCCGGCCTCGAGCGGTCTACCCGCGGACTCGGGCGGGCAGCCCTCGAGCATCCGCGCAGAGACACCGAGGTGTCTCCTTCTTGACCTTGCTCCGGGTGGGGTTTACCTAGCTGCCCAGGTCACCCTGGGCACTGGTGGTCTCTTACACCACCGTTTCACCCTTACCGAGGACCGAGGTCCCCGGCGGTCTGCTTTCTGTGGCACTGTCCCGCGGGTCACCCCGGGTGGCCGTTAGCCACCACCCTGCCCTGTGGAGCCCGGACGTTCCTCGGGGAGTCCCCTTGCGGGAACTCCACGCGGCCGTCCGCCCGGCTCGTCTGCCGTGCGAACCATGCTACCGGGCGCGCAGCCCGCACCGTTCCCTGCGTATCCGGGGTCAGAGGAAGTCCTCGGTGCGCAGGTCGAAGGCGAAGGGCTCGGGAAGGGTGAGGGGCTTGACGATCGTGGCACAGGACCGCCCCTCCGTCGCCCTCAGTACCCTGGCGCTCAGTGCGCCGGAGAAGGAGCGCAGGAGAAGGAGAGAGACCCCGTGCTCGTGCTGCTGCCCCCGTCCGAAGGCAAGGCCCCCGCGGGCGGTGGTGCCCCGCTTCAGCTGGAGTCGCTGTCCCTGCCGGGGCTGACCGAGGCGCGCCGGGCCGTGCTCGACGAGCTGGTCGCGTTGTGCGCCGGTGACGAGGACAAGGCGCGGGAGGTGCTCGGGCTGAGCGAGGGGCTGCGGGGCGAGGTGGCCAAGAACGCCGCCCTGCGCACGGCGGGCACGCGGCCCGCCGGGGAGATCTACACCGGTGTGCTCTACGACGCCCTCGGTCTCGGCTCGCTGGATGCCTCCGCCCAGGAGCGTGCCGGGCGGTCGCTGCTGGTGTTCTCCGGGCTGTGGGGTGCGGCCCGGGTGAGCGACCGGATTCCCTCCTACCGCTGCTCGATGGGGGTGAAGCTGCCGGGGCTCGGGGCGCTGGCGGCGCACTGGAGGGCGCCGATGGCCTCCGTACTGCCGGAGGCGGCCGGGGACGGGCTGGTCCTGGATCTGCGGTCCTCGGCGTATGCGGCCGCCTGGAAGCCGAAGGGCGAGGTCGCGGGGCGTACCGCGACGGTGCGGGTGCTGCACGCGCGGGTCATGGACGGTGTGGAGAAGCGGTCCGTGGTCAGCCATTTCAACAAGGCGACCAAGGGGCGGATCGTGCGGGCGTTGCTGGCCGACGGGGCCGTTCCGAAGGACCCCGCCGAACTGGTGGTGGCGTTGCGCGATCTCGGGTTCACGGTCGAGGCGGAGCCGCCGGCGAAGGCCGGGAAGGCGTGGGGGCTGGATGTGGTCGTGAGGAACCTGCACTGACGGCCTGCACCGTGACCGCGTCTGTGTCCGCGTCCGTGACCGCGCCAGTGACACACGTCGGCGGCCCGCGCTGAGCATCGAGCAAGAGACACGACGCCGAGGTGTCGTTGCGACATGCGCAACGGCCTTTGCGGGGAGTGCAGTGCGTCGGCAGGATGAGGGCCATGTCCTCTTCCCTCCCCGAGGCGCGGTCCGCCGTGTCCGCGTCCGTCTCCGTGCTCGATCTGGCTCCGGTGCTGTCCGTCGTGGTGCTCGACGAGGCTGCGGCCGCCGTGCCGCTGGCGCGTGCGCTGGTGGAGGGCGGGCTGCGGGCGATCGAGGTGACGTTGCGGACCCCGGCCGCCCTGGACGCGCTCCGCGCGATCGCCGCCGAGGTGCCCGAGGCGGTGGTGGGCGCGGGGACGGTCGTCACGCCGGATCAGGTGAGCGCGTGCGTGGCCGCCGGGGCGCGGTTCCTGGTCAGTCCGGGCTGGACGGAGAGGCTGCTGGCGGCCATGGCCGGGTCGGGGCTGCCGTATCTGCCGGGGGTGTCGACCGTGTCCGAGGTGATGGCGCTGCTGGAGCGCGGGGTGCGGGAGATGAAGTTCTTCCCGGCCGAGGCGTCCGGCGGCACCGCCTGGCTGAAGGCGCTGGCCGGACCGCTGCCGCAGGCCCGTTTCTGCCCCACCGGGGGCATCACCCCGGCCGGTGCCCCCGAGTATCTGGCGCTGCCCAACGTCGGCTGCGTCGGCGGGAGCTGGATGGTTCCGGCGGAGGCGGTGGCCGCCCGTGACTGGGCCCGGATCGAGGAGCTGGCCCGTGAGGCGGCCGGGCTCAGCGCAGGTGCGAGGTGTCGTTGAACAGGCGGACGCTCGGGTTTCCGTCCGCGTAGTACGCGATCGCGGACAGGGAGGCCGCCGAGAGTTCCATGCGGAACAGGGACTCCGGCGGCGCGCCCAGGGCCAGGCGGACGAACGTCTTGATCGGCGTGACGTGCGTGACCAGCAGCACGGTGCGGCCGGCGTGGGCCGCGACCAGTGTGTCGCGGGTGGCGGCGATCCGGGCGGCGACGCCGGCGAAGCTCTCGCTGCTGCTGGTGGGCCGGGCGTCCGGGGAGGCCAGCCAGGCGTTCAGGTCGTCCGGGTAGCGTTCCTGGACCTCGGCGAAGGTCAGGCCCTCCCAGGCGCCGAAGTCGACCTCGCGCAGCCCCTCCTCGACGGCCACGTCCAGGCCGAGGCGGGCGGCGATGATGCCGGCGGTCTCGCGGGTGCGGGCCATCGGGGACGCCACGATGGCCTGGATGGTGCCGCGCCGGGCCAGTGCCGCCGCGGTCTTCTCCGCTTGTTCGCGGCCGATCGCGGACAGGGACGGGTCGCTGCCGCCGCTCCCGGAGAACCGCTTCTGCGGGGTGAGCGGGGTCTCGCCGTGCCGCATCAGGACGAGGGTGGCGGGCGCGCCGAGGTCGGCGGGCGCCCACCCGGGGGAGGCGACGGTGCGGGCCGCTTGGACGTCGCGGTCGGCGGACGTGCCGGCGGTACGCGTCTCCTTGGGGGCGGCCGTGTCCGCCGGTGAGGGGTCCACCTGTGGCGTCGTTGCCGGCGAGGCCGGCGGGGACCAGGTCTCGCCCCGGGTGCCCGCGTCCATCGCCTCGTTGGCCAGGCGGTCGGCGTGCTTGTTGCGTTCGCGCGGGATCCACTCGTAGGTCACGCGGTCGGCCGGGAAGACCCGGGCCGCCTCGGCCGCGAGCGGCCTGAGGTCCGGGTGCTTGATCCGCCAGCGGCCGGTCATCTGCTCCACGACGAGCTTGGAGTCCATGCGGACGTGCACCGTAGCCCGCGGGTCCAGGTCGCGGGCGGCGCGCAGGCCGGCCAGCAGGCCGCGGTACTCGGCGACGTTGTTGGTGACCACGCCCAGGTACTCGGCGGCCTCCGCCAGGGTCTCCCCGGTCGCCGCGTCCCGGACGACGGCCCCGTAGCCCGCGGGCCCCGGGTTGCCGCGCGATCCGCCGTCGGCCTCGACCACGAACTCCCGCACCACGCCGCTCCTACAGGCCCGACTCGGCGGTGCGCACCAGGATGCGGCGGCAGTTCTCGCACCGGACGACCGCGTCGGGGGCGGCGGCACGGACCTCGTTCAGCTCGGTGATGGCCAGCTCCTGACGGCAGCCCTGGCAGGTGCGCTGGTACAGCTTGGCCGCGCCGATGCCGCCGTGCTGCCGGCGCAGCTTGTCGTACAGCCCGAGCAGGTCGGCGGGGACGGTGCCCGCGACGACGTCGCGCTCCTTGGTCACCGAGGCGACCTCGGCGTCGATCTCCTGCAGGGCCGCGTCCCGCCGGCCGGCGGCGTCGTCGGCCTTGGCCTGCACGGAGGCGACGCGCTCGGTCAGTTCGGCGACCCGCTGCTGCGCGGACTCGCGGCGCTCCATCACCTCCAGGACGACGTCCTCCAGGTCGCCCTGCCGCTTGGCGAGGGAAGCGATCTCGTGCTGGAGGTTGGCCAGGTCCTTGGGGGAGGTGACCGCGCCGGAGTCCAGGCGCTGCTGGTCGCGGGCGGCGCGCTTGCGCACCTGGTCCACGTCCTGCTCGGCCTTGGTCTGCTCGCGGGCGCAGTCGCTCTCCTCGGTCTGCGCGGCCACGAGCAGGTCGCGCAGCTGCGTCAGGTCCCGGTTCAGCGCTTCGATCTCGGCGTGCTCGGGCAGCGACTTCCGCTTGTGCGCCAGCTGCTGCAGGCGGACGTCGAGGGCCTGGACGTCGAGGAGTCGGATCTGGTCGGCGGGCGCGGCGTTCAGTTCGGGGCTCCCAGGGAATCGTCGGTGGTGCTGGACGCCGCGTGGGCGGTCCAGGGGTCGGTGACCGTGCTGGAGACGTGGACCCGCAGGTCCCATCCATGCCGGTCGGAGATCTCGTCGAGCTGGGCGGCGGCCAGCTCGCACCAGGGCCACTCGGTGGCCCAGTGCGCCGCGTCGAGCAGCGCGAGCCCGCTGTGGGCGACCGCCTCGGAGGCGGGGTGGTGGCGCAGGTCCGCGGTGAGGAAGGCGTCGGCGCCCGCGGCCCGGACGGCGTCGAAGAGGCTGTCGCCGGCGCCGCCGCTGACGGCGATGGTGCGCACGACGGCCTCGGGGTCGCCGGCCACGCGGATGCCCTGCGCGGTGGCGGGCAGGCGGGCGGCGGCCCGGTCGGCCAGTTCCCGCACGGTCAGCGGATGGTCCAGCTCGCAGACCCGGCCCAGTCCGCGGCGGCCCGCCGGGTCGGTGGCATCCGGGACGAGCGGCCGTACGACCCTGAGGTCCAGCGCGCCGGCCAGGGCGTCGCTGACGCCCGGGTCGGCGGTGTCGGCGTTGGTGTGGGCCACGTGCAGGGCGATGTCGTTCTTGATGAGCGTGTGCACCACGCGGCCCTTGAACGTGGAGGCCGCCACCGTGGTCGTGCCGCGCAGGAAGAGAGGGTGGTGGGTGACGAGCAGATCGGCGCCCAGCTTCACCGCCTCGTCGACGATCTCCTGCACCGGGTCCACGGCGAACAGCACGCGGGTGACCTGCTGACCGGGGTCGCCGACGACGGTGCCGACCGCGTCCCAGGACTCGGCACGCTCGGCGGGCCACAGATTCTCCAGCGCGGCGATGACTTCAGACAGACGGGGCACGAGTGCAAGGCTACCGGGTGTCCGGCCTGCTTGAACCGCTGCCGGCGCCCCGCCGCGGCCGCCGCAGCGCCCCGCACACCCGTGCTGGTTTTCGCAGCACATCTGTCCTGATTTCTTCAACGGAATCGTTCCGCGGCCACCCGTATGTGTGAAGCACCCGCCCGCCGGTCCTCCGTGTGTGCGACCGAAAACTAGCGTCCTCACCGGAGGTGAGCGAGTGATGACACTCCGTACCGCTCCGGAGCTCGGCGCGACGTCCGGACAGGCGTCCGGACAGGGAGGTCCTCCGCCCCCGGCGGCCGGTGCACGGGCCGGCGGACGGCCGGCAGACTGCACGATCACGGCGGACGGCGCCTACGCCGCCCGGCTCGCCCGCAGCGGCGACTCCTGGTACCCGGAGCGCTGGACGCTGGACGGCCCGGAGCCGTACGCGGTGCCGCTGCCCGGCAACCAGCCCGAGGAACCCGGCACCGAGGTGCAGCCGATGAGCGACGGCCGGGTCCTCGTCCGGCGGCTGATCGCCGGCCGGCACACCTTCTCCCTGCTCTATCCGGCCGGCCCCGGCACCGGTGAGGTTCCGCTGGGCGCGGTCGAATGCCCTCAGGGCACCCGGCTGCGGCTGCTGCCGCCCGCGCCCGGCGGTGAGCGGGCGTACGCGATCGCGGTCGGCCCGCACTCGACGGCGGTGTGGCAGGTGGCCGGCGGCACCTTCGGGCCCGAGCACCTTGCCGAGGTGTCCGGCCACTGCTCGGGCGGCGCCTGGCTGGACCGTTCCGGCAGGCTGCTCGCCCTGGACCGACGGGCCGAGGGGCGCACCAAGGCGGTGGTGGTGGACCTGGACAACGGCGGTGCCGTCTCGCCGCTGCTGCAGATCGCCCCGCACAGCGACGACCGGCTGCTGCTCGCCGACCCGGACAGCGGCCTGCTGCTCATCTCCTCGGACGCCCCCTGTCCGGGGCAGGAGCGTCTGGGATGGGGGGTGCTCGGCAGCACCCTGCCGGTCCGTTTCCCGGAGTGCCTGCATCCGTCCGACTGCACCCTGACCCCGTTCGCGATCCAGCCCGGACAGGCGCTCACCCCCGAGCACTGTGCGGTGGCGCTGCGCTGCGACGGGCCGTTCGGCAGCTGGATCGCCGTGTGGCGTCCCGCCGAACGCCGGCTGTGTCATCTGCCCGCACCCGAGGGGTGGCTGACGGGCGCTGGGGTGTGGACGGAGGACGGCGAGCTGTGGCTGCCGTACGTCACGGACGCGGTGCCCTGCGGGGTGGCCCGCTGGAGACCGCCGGCACGCGAGCCTGCGGCGCCGCGCGTGACACGGGTCGTCCAGATCGCCCGGGGCGACCATGTGCCCCGGCTGCCGGATGCGGCGGGCCCGGCACCGCACGGCGGGCAGGGCGGGCAGGCGGCCCGGAACGGGCCCGCCCCCCACGACGGCGACCGGACGGCGACCGGCGGCGGGTCACCGGCCGGCCCGGACCGCACGGCCGCCGGACCGCCGCCCGGCACCGGTCTCCCGGCCGGCGCCCCGCACGCGCACATCCCGCACAGACCCGGACCCGACGGCCCGCCGGCCGGCATCACCCCGGGACCGGGTGGTTCCCGCCTCGGCGGGCCGGTTTTCGAGCGGGTGCCGGGAACCGCGGCGCTCTTCGAACGCGTCGTTCCCCACGCGAGGTCCGACACCGGCGATGCACCGCAGTCGGGTGTGTCCTCTTCCGTGTTCACGGACACGGAGCGTTCCTTCAAGGCCGGACCGGGCGTCATGGAGCCCGCCGCGCCGTGTCCCGTCTCCCTGCAACAGGCGGCGACGACCGGCCGGATGACGGGCGGATGACACCCGAACAGCAAGGAGATAACAGTTCGTGCCGGTTGACACGGTCAGCTGGATTTCGCCCGAGGTGTGCCGGTTACACTCGCCCGGCTGTTACGAAGATGATGTTGACGGGGTGAAATCTTCCGATGAGCGACGCCAGCACGAGCCAGACGCCGCTGCCCGCCGAGGCCCAGGAGACCCCTGGCCGCGGCAAGCACCGTGGCCCGCGCTCCTCGCGGGACGGCAACACGCCCCCGAGCGGCCGTCACCGCAAGCCGGTGCAGGAGACCGGGACGGCTGCTGCCTGACGGCACGGCTGTGAGGCCGGCCCGCCCCTCGGACGGGGGCGGGCCGGCCTTTCGTCTTTCCGGCGGTCTCCGGCTCCCCGCCGGTCTCCATCTCTCTCGTGTTTTCTGTCTTACCGTCAGACGTACTCCACGACCGTGTCCGCCAGCACCGGCGCCTCGTCTCGCTCGACCGCGGTCACCGTGGCCCGTACCGTGCCGCAGCCCCGCGGTGCCCCGGCCCGTCCGGCGGTGCCGTCCGCCCGGTCCGGCCGGTCCGGCCGGTCCTGCCACAGGCGGATGCGCAGGGTCTCCCCGGGGTAGGCCACGCCGGCGAACCGGGCGGCACAGCCGCGCACCCGCGTCGCCTCGCCGGCGAGCAGGCGGTCGACGACCGTCTTGAGCGTGAGGCCGTAGGTGCACAGACCGTGCAGGACGGGCCGGTCGAAGCCGGCGCGGCGGGCGAACTCCGGGTCGGCGTGCAGCGGGTTGTCGTCGCCGGTGAGCCGGTAGAGCAGCGCCTGGTCCTCGCGGACCGGCCGGTCGACGGTCAGGGAGGGCTCGCCGGCCGGTGCCGCCGCCCGCACCGAGGGGCCGCGGTCGCCGCCCCAGCCGCCCTCGCCGCGGACGAAGACCTGCGCCTCGTCGGTCCACAGCGGGCCGTCGGTGTCGGCGGCCTCGGTGCGCAGGCGGAGGACGGCCGCGGTGCCCTTGTCGTACACGGCGGTGATCCGGGAGGTGGTGGTCGCGGTGCCCCGTCCGGGCAGGGGCCGGTGCACGGTGAGCGTCTGGCCGCCGTGCAGCACGCGGGCGAGGTCCACGTCGACGCCGGGCATGGACAGGGCGCGGATCACGCCGGGCGGGCGGTCACCGGCGACGGTGGCGAAACTCGGCAGCACCTGCAGCCGGCTCTCGAGGGTGTAGCGCAGTTCGCCGGGGTCGGTGGCGGGGACGCCGGCGCCGATGCCGAGGTGGTAGAGCTGGACGTCCTTGGCGGTCCAGGAGATCTCCTCGGTGCGGGGCGGGGCCGCCAGGGCCGTGGCTGCGTCGATGGGCATGGCTCTGTCTAACCCCGGCGGGCGCGGCTTGGGAAGATCGGCGCGGGAGGACCACCGTCCCACTCCCCTCGGCCCGGCCTTCTGCCTCCCGCCGGTTCCGCCGCCCCGGCGGCCGCCACATCCGCCGCACCGGGGCGTCCCGTCGCACTGTGACATTTGTCCTGCCCGAGTCGGGACAACCGCATCTGCCGCGGACGGGGTGCAGCTCCGTAGCGTGGCGGGCAGAGCCGGTACGAGCCGGCCGCCGCTCAGCGGGGCCGGGCGCCGGCGCCCGGTTCGTAGGCTGTCGTGTGGTGTTGTCGCGTGTTGTCGCGGTGGTGTCGTACCGCGCCGTACCACGGGGACCGTCCGACCGAAGGAAAAACGGGGGAGAGCGCATGAGGAGAGGCTGGTCGCGCAGCGTGGCCGTCCAGATGGCCGAGATGCGGCAGGCAGTCCGGCAGGCGCGGGAGGCACAGCGGTACTGGAAGGAGAACAAGCAGCGGCTCACGGCCGAGTGGTCGGCGGCCTGGGAGGCCGGGCAGGCGCCCCGGACCCCCGGCCCGCCGCCCAGCGGCTTCTCCCTCGTGCCCTGGCTGCTGATGTGCCTGGGTGCCCTGTCGGACCTGGTGCACGGCAGGACGCCCTGCCCGTGGCTCGGCGCGCCGGGTCTGCTGGTGTTCGACGTGCTGTATGTGTACGTCGTCTTCCGCGCCTTCCACCGGCACACCCGCGAGGCGGCCTCCACCCGGGTCGCACTGCTGCTGATGGCCCTGGTGGCCATCGCGCTGGGTCTCGGCTACGGCGGCAACTGGCTGCTGTTCCTGCCGCTGCTGGGGCTGGCCGTCGGGGCGAACGTGCGCGGGCCCCGGCTGGGCAGGACCGGGGTGCCGCTGGCCGTCCTCTCGGGCGCGGTCGCCGCCCTCCACAACGGCTGGAGCGGCATCAACACCGCCTACGCCACGTTCCTGTCCACCATGGTGACGGCAGTGATCCTCAGCCTGGGCGAGGCGGTGCGGGAGCTGCGCGCCGCTCGCGAGGAGCTGGCCCGGCGGGCGGTGGAGGAGGAGCGGCTGCGGTTCTCGCGGGACCTGCACGATCTGCTCGGGCACACGCTGTCGGTGATCGTGGTGAAGTCGGAGGCGGCCCGGCGGCTGGCGGGCCGGGACATCGAGGCGGCGCTGGAGCAGATCTCCGACATCGAGTCGGTCGGGCGGCAGGCGCTCACCGAGATCCGGGAGGCGGTCACCGGCTACCGCGAGGGCTGTCTGAGCACCGAGCTGGACCGGGCGCGCTCGGCACTGACGGCGGCCGGCATCGAGCCGGTCGTACGCCGCTCCGGGCCGCCGTTGGCCGCCCAGACCGAGGCGCTGCTGGGCTGGGTGGTGCGCGAGGCGGTCACCAACGCCGTGCGCCACAGCGGGGCGGACCACTGTGAGATCACCGTTGCGGGAGGGCCCGAACGGGTCCGCCTCACCGTCGCCGACAACGGGCGCGGGGTTGTGGACCACGACGGTCGCGCAGCCCTGGATGCCGGCGGCCGCAGCGCGCCGGACACCACCGTTCGGCCGGGTGCCGCCCCGGGCGTCGGCGGCACCGGACTGAAGGGGCTGACCGAGCGTCTGGCGGCAGCGGGCGGCACGCTGCGCACCGGCCCGGCACCGCTCGGCGGGTTCATGGTCACCGCGGAACTGCCCACGAACGTGGAGGAGACCGCCCCCGGGCCCGCACCGGCCGAGGCGACGCTCCCGGACACGTCCCCGGACACGGCCCCGGCTCCCGCGGGCGGGACCGCGAGCTGACCGTCGGTCCCGCACCGAGCAGGCGGCCGGGGCCGGCCCTTCGCCGGAAGCGGCCGGGTGGGGACCGGCGGACGCATACCCTTCTGCCGTGAACGAGATGCCCCGGGACCGCCGGCCCGCCGCCTCCATCCGGATCCTGCTCGCCGAGGACCAGCGGATGATGCGGGGAGCGCTCGCCCTGCTCCTCGGCATGGAGGAGGACATGGAGGTCGTCGCCCAGGTGTCGGCGGGCGACGCGATCGTGGACGCGGTGCTGACGCACCGGCCCGACGTGGCGCTGCTGGACATCGAGCTGCCGGGGATGAGCGGCCTGGACGCCGCCGCAGAGCTGCGCGAGCAGGCCCCGGACTGCCGGGTGCTGATCCTCACCACCTTCGGCCGTCCCGGCTATCTGCGCCGCGCGATGGAGGCGGGCGCGGCCGGTTTCCTGGTCAAGGACGGTCCGGTGGAGGAGCTGGCCGCGGCGATCCGCCGGGTGCTGACGGGGGAGACGGTGGTGGACCCGGCCCTCGCGGCGGCCGCGCTCAGTGCGGGCCCGAACCCGCTCACCGCCCGCGAGTGCGATGTGCTCAAGGCGTCGGCGGACGGCTCGACGGTCGCCGACATCGCCGCCTGCCTGCACCTGTCGGAGTCCACCGTGCGGAACTATCTCTCCTCGGCCATCGGCAAGACCGGCACCCGCAACCGCATGGAGGCGGTCCGGGAGGCCCGGCAGCAAGGGTGGCTGTAGGTCCCCCCGTCGGGTCCGGCCCTGCGCGGGACGAGAGGCACTCACCCCCGCTCCTCCCCTGGTCTGCGGAACAGCGCCACCCACAGGAAGTCCTTGCCGAAGCACGGGGCGTCCTCGGGCTCCTCGCGCATCCGCCGCAGCTCCACCTCGGTCAGCGCGGCGAAGATCCTGCGCAGGTCCTCGGCCCGGTAGGCGAGGCCGCCGTGCAGCCGGCCGGTGCGGTACAGCTCGGCGTCGGACAGCTCGCTGCCCATGCCGCCGGCCGCGAAGCAGGTCAGGGCGAGGTGTCCGCCGGGTGCGAGGAGGTCGTCCACGAGGGCGAGGTAGCTGATCCGGCGGTGCGGCGGGAGATGGTGGAAGCAGCCGCTGTCGTAGATGAGGTCGTACGGTCCGCGCAGCTCGTTCCGCGCGAGCGCGAAGGCGTCGCCGCGCAGGAAGCGCACCTCGGCCCCCGCCTCGTCCGCCCGTTCCCGGGCCCAGGCCAGGGCGGCCGGCGACAGGTCGACACCGTCCACCGCGAAGCCGTGGGCGGCCAGGTGCACGGCGTTGCGGCCGGGGCCGCAGCCCAGGTCGAGCGCCCGGCGGCCGCCGATCGTGCCGCGCTCCAGCCAGGCGACGAGGCTCTCGTCCGGCTTGGCGGCGAAAAACGGCACCGGCCGGCCGCGGTCGGCGTAGAAACGGTCCCACCAGCCGGACGCGCCGTCGCTCCAGCGGTCGGCGTCCGGCGGGAACAGGGTGTCCATCAGACGGAGCACGTCCTCCACGTCACGGATGCCGCGGTCCACGGCCGCCCCCTTTCCGCGGGCCGTCCCCGGGCCCGCCGTGTGCCGCAACGGTAGCCGTGGAGATGGGGAATGCCCAGGTCACGACGGGTGTGCGGGGGTGTGTCCGGGGCGCTGTCCGGCCGTGTGGCGTGCGATGGCGGACTCCTGCGGGCCTCACCCCGGCACCCGCGGGACATCGCCGCACACCCCGCTCCGGCGGCCGTGCAGGGGGCGGCACGGGCGGCGCCCGGGGCACTTTCCGCGCCGCGGACGACGTACCCTTGGAAACCTCAACTACCGGACGCCGTAAGTCCGTTCACCACTAGCGCGCCGTCCGCTCACCTCAGCGCACCCCCTGACGCTCCCTCAGATGGTCTCGGAAGAGTCAAGAATTCAAGGGCACCGCAAAACGCCGGAATAGCCGCCTCGGACGCCGAGGTTCACCATGCGCTTAATTCCGCGCGGATGGCGCGGATGACCACGTATCGACCATCACGGCCTGGAGGCCACACCTACATGACGCTCACGACGACCAGTCGGCCCCTGAAGCCTGCGAGCGGGGCCGTCGTCCCCGTGCTCGCCTTCGCGGGCATCGTTGTCGCAGTGATGCAGACCCTGCTCGTCCCGGTGGTCAAGGACCTGCCGCAACTGCTGGAGACCTCGCCCAGCAACGCCACCTGGGTCCTGACGTCCACCCTTCTCTCGGGCGCCGTGGCCACGCCGATCATGGGCCGCCTCGGCGACCTGTACGGCAAGCGCCGCATGCTCACCCTCAGCCTCGCGGTGATGGTGGCCGGCGCCCTCGTCAGCGCGCTCACCAGCGCGCTGCTCCCCATGATCGTGGGCCGCACGCTGCAGGGCTTCGCCATGGGCGCCATCCCCCTGGGCATCGGCCTGATGCGTGACATGCTCCCGCGCGAGCGGCTCGGCTCCGCGATGGCACTGATGAGTTCCTCCATAGGCGTGGGCGGCGGACTGGCGCTGCCCGCCGCCGCCCTGGTCGCCCAGAACACCGACTGGCACGTCCTGTTCTACGGCGCCGCCGGGCTCGGTGTCCTCGCCATCGTCCTCACCCTGCTGACCGTCCCCGAGTCCCCGATGCGCGCCGAGGGCTCCTTCGACCTGCCGGGCGCGCTCGGCCTGTCCGCCGGCCTGGTGCTGCTCCTGCTGCCCGTGACCAAGGGCAGCGACTGGGGCTGGTCGTCGGGCACCACCCTGGGCCTGTTCGGCGCCGCGGTCGTGGTGCTGCTGCTGTGGGGCCTGCTGGAGCTGCGCACCACCGCCCCGCTGGTCGACCTGCGCACCACCGCCCGCCGCGAGGTGCTGCTCACCAACCTCGCCTCGATCATGGTGGGTGTCGCCTTCTACGTCGTCTCCCTCGTCCTGCCCCAGCTGCTGCAACTGCCCGCGTCCACGGGCTACGGCCTGGGGCAGTCCATGGTGGTGGCGGGTCTGTGCGTGGCCCCGCTGGGCCTGACGATGATGTTCACCGCGCCGGTGTACGCGCGCCTGTCCGCCCGATACGGCCCGAAGGTGACGCTGATCACCGGTCTGCTGGTCATCGCGGCCGGCTACGGCGGCGGCCTCGGCCTGATGAGCGCCGCCTGGCAGACGGTGATCACCTCGGTGGTCCTCGGCGCGGGCATCGGCCTGGCCTACTCGTCGCTGCCCGCGCTGATCGTCGGCGCGGTTGCGCCCTTCGAGACCGGCGCCGCCACCGGGCTCAACACCCTGATGCGGTCCATCGGCACCTCGGTGTCCAGCGCCGTGATCGGCATGGTGCTGGCCGACACCGCGCACACCGTGGGCGGGGTGGCGGTGCCGACCATGCGCGGCTTCCGTGTGTCCTTCCTGATCGCCACCGCCGCCGTCGCCGTGGGCCTGGTCCTCGCCCTGTGCCTGCCCCGGCCGAGCCGCGCCTCGCAGCTGCGCGCCAGCAGCCAGGAGGAGGACAACCTGGCCCGCGCCGAGGCCGCCCTGGCCCGCGCCGCCGAGCCGGACCCGGCCGGCGCCGAGGAGACGCTGCGCGGGTTCCGCGGGCGGGTGCTGGACGCCCACGGCGCGCCGGTGGCCCGGGCCAAGGTGACCCTGATCGACCGGCGGGGCCGTCAGGCGGGTGCCACCCTGTCCGCCCAGGACGGCAGCTACCGTCTCGCGGTGCCGGGCCAGGGCCCGTACGTGCTGGCCGCCCGCGCCGCCGGGCACGGCCCGCACGCCTCGGCGGCCACCCACAGCGGCGACGACCGCGCGGTCGAGCTGGACCTGTGCCTGCCGGGCGAGACGGTCACCGCCTGATCCGGTGACCCCTCGGCCGCGCGCCGAGACCTGCGCCACCGCACCCCCGGTCGCCCACGCGGCCCGGGGGTGCGGCAGCATGGGCGGCCTGAACACCCGTACGACCGGAAGGACCCCCATGCCCGCGGCGCCGCAGCCCGACATCCTGGCCGCCTTCGAGGCCGCGAAAGGGTTCATGCCCACCGACGAGGGGCTGGCGCTGTACGCGGCGGCGGACCAGGCCGGCCGGCTGGGGCTGCCGCTGCTCGAAGTGGGCACCTACTGCGGGCGGTCGACGATCCTGCTCGCCGACGCGGCCCGCCGGGCCGGGGTCACCGCGCTCACCGTCGACCACCACCGGGGCAGCGAGGAGCAGCAGCCCGGCTGGGAGTACCACGACCCGGAGACGGTCGACCCCGAGGTCGGTCTGATGGACACGCTGCCCACCTTCCGGCGCACCCTGTACAAGGCCGGCCTGGAGGAGCACGTGGTGGCGCTGGTCGGCCGTTCGCCGCAGATCGCCGCCCTGTGGAACACCCCGCTCGGGCTGGTGTTCATCGACGGCGGTCACACCGACGAGCACGTCGGCGCCGACTACGCGGGCTGGGCACCGCACGTGGCGCCGGGCGGGCTGCTGGTCATCCACGACGTGTTCCCGGACCCGGTGGACGAGTTCACCGGGCAGGCCCCCTACCGGGTGTATCTGCGGGCGCTCGCGTCCGGGGAGTTCACCGAGGTGTCGGTGACCGGATCGCTGCGCGTGCTGCGCCGTACCGGCACGCCGTCCGCCGCGCACGGCTAGGCTCGCCCTCGTGTCGTACACAGGTCCCGAGTTCCCTCCCCCGCAGCCCGAGCGCCGGCCCGGCCGGCCGCGTCGCGCGCCGGTGGTCGTCACGGGCGCCCTGGTGGCCGGTGCCCTGCTGGGCTGGCTCGCCTACGAGGCGGTGGGTGCCTCCGGAAACGGCTCGGACGCGCAGGCGGACCCCACGGGCGCGGCAGCGGTGACGAGCGCCCCCGCGTCGCACTCCCCCGCCGCGCACACCTCCGCCTCGCCGTCGCCGTCCGCGGACGACGGCAAGGGCAAGGACGCGGGCACGCCGGCCTCCGGTCCGCTGCGGGGCCGGGTGGTCGTCATCGACCCGGGGCACAACCTGGGCAACGCCCGGTACACCGCCGAGATCAACCGGCAGGTGGACATCGGCACCGGGCACAAGGAGTGCGACACCACGGGCACCGCCACCAACGACAGCTACCCGGAGGCCTCGTTCACCCTGGACCTGGCGCACCGGCTGCGGACCCTGCTCGAACAGCAGGGCGCCACCGTGAAACTGACCCACGACACCGGAACACGGCCCTGGGGCCCGTGCGTGGACGAACGTGCCCGGATCGGCAACGAGGCACACGCCGACGCGGCGATCTCCCTGCACGCGGACGGCTCGGCGCCCGGCAACCGCGGCTTCCACGTGATCCTGCCGGCGGCCGTGCACGCCGGCGCCGCCGACACCCGTCCGATCGCCGCCGCCTCCCACCGGCTCGGCGCGAGCATCGCGGGCAGTTTCGTCCGGGTGACCGGCGAGCCGCCCGCCAACTACCTCGGCGGCGGCACCGGTCTGGTCACGCGCGGGGACCTGGGCGGTCTCAATCTGTCAACGGTTCCGAAGGTGTTCATCGAGTGCGGCAACATGCGCGACGCCACCGATGCCGCCCGTCTCACCAGCGGATCCTGGCGGCAGCGGGCGGCGGAGGGGATCTCCGAAGGAATCGTGGCGTTCCTGCGCGAGTCCTGACCGGCGCGCCGCCGACGACGGACAGCCAGGTCCGGCGGACGGTAGGGTTCCCGTTGTACGGCGAGGGTCACCCCGCGCTTCCCGCCCGGCGCTCCGGCGAGCACCGCGGTGACAGCGACGCCTCCGACGACGTACCGACGAGACGACCTATGAAGGACCTGACGTGAATATCCGCTCCCTCACTCGGGGCGACGGCGTGGTGATCGTAGCAGCGGTGTTGCTGTTCATCGCGTCGTTCCTCGACCTGTACGACACGAGCATCAGCGGAAACGCCTGGGACGGGCTCGGTCTGGGCCTGGGTGTCTACATGGGCGGTGTGATCGGTGCCGCGCTGGTCGTCGTCAACCGGTTGCTGCCCCAGCCGCGCAAGGTGCTCGGTCTCGATCCGGGCGCCGTGGGAACGTCGTTCGCGATCCTGTCGGCGTGGGTGCTCTTCTGGCAGCTGGTGGACGTCCCCGGTTCGATCGGTGCCGGGAGCGGGCTGATGCTCGGCTTCATCGCCGCGCTCGTGGTGGCCGCCGGTGCCGTCGCCGGCCCGCTGGTCCCGGCGCTGCGGGCCTCTTTGATCCCCGCGCCCCGGCCGGCCGCGCCGCAGCCGTACGCCATGCAGGCCCAGGGCGGTTACGGCTACCCGGGCGGCCCGCAGCCGTCGTACGGCGGCCAGGTGCAGCCGAGCCCCTATGGTGCCGCTCAGCCGCAGCAGGCCACGGCGCCCTTCTCGCCGTTCTGGTTCGCAGTGCCGGCCCCGCGGCCGCTGTACGCCGAGGACGGCTCGCCCACGCCGGTCGCCGAACTCTCGCCGGGCGTGTGGTACCTGGCGGTGGACCAGCGCGGCCAGGGCCTGCTGACCGAGATGCAGGACGGCCGGCGCGGCGTCCTGCAGGACACGTCGAACATCCAGCGCGGCTGACGCGCCGCGCACCGGCTGCGGCCTGACGGCCCCTCGCCCCGGCGGGTGGGGGGCCGCCGCCGTTCCCGCCCGCGCGCCTCAGGCCCGGGACCTACGAGCCGCTCCTCAGCTCGGAGGGCTTGGGCACCTTGTCCTTGACCGGGGCGCCCGCGCTCTTGCCCGCCTCCTTCACCTTGTTGATGGTGTCGTTGAAGGCGCCGGCAGCCGAGCCGTCTCCCTTGCGGAGCTTGGCCGGCAGGTCCTTCAGCCCGGCGATGGCCGTGTTCAGCGGGGCCAGCGCCTTGGACAGCGTGGGGTCGCCCTGGGCGTTGCGCACGGCCGCCTTGAGCCGGTTGTAGGCGAAGGCGCCGGCCAGAGCGGCCTTGACGAGGGTGGCCTTGCGGTGCCGTGCGCCGTTCTTGAACTTGCCGCCCTTGTACGGTTTCCAGATCCACTGGTAGGTGGCCCCGGCGGCGAGCGCCGCGTTGGCCACGAACCGTGTCTTGGCGAACTTCTGCCGCTCCTGTGTGGTGCCGGGGCTGGGCTCCGCGGCGACGGCCGTCGCGGCCGGCACGCCGTGCGGCCCGTCGCTGTGTGCGGTCGCCGCCCCGGCGGAGCCGGCGAGCAGGGCGCAGCACAGGGTGAGTGCCACCGCGAGGCGCCGTATCGGTACGGGCACGGTGTCCTCCCAGGCAGGTGGTACCGGATTCGTTCCGCCGATCCGGGTGAACCTGCCGGGCGGCACCGAAACAGCCCACCGGGTGTGGCACGGACGTCACCTTTCGTGGCCCCGGCGGGCGCCCGGCCGGGGACGGTCACGAGCGCGGGGTGTGCGCGGCCGTCAGCGGCAGCAGTCGGCGTCCAGTCCTCTGGGCAGGCGGTCGGCGGAGAAGACGGTGCAGGTGGGTTCGTGCCCGCCGAGCGCGGCGACGGCCAGCAGCAGCGATCCGGCGGTCCACGCGGTCAGTTCACGGGGCCAGACCGCGTCGTCCTCGAAGACGTAGCCCGTCCAGTACAGGCCGCTGTCGTCGTCGCGCAGGTGCTGGATGGACTGCAGCACCTGAAGGGCGCGGTCGGATTCCCCCACCGACCACAGGGTCAGGGCGAGTTCGGCGGACTCGCCGCCGGTCACCCACGGGTTGGGCGTCACACAGCGCACCCCGAGGCCGGGCACCACGAACCGGTCCCAGCGTTCCTCGATGCGTTCCTTGGCCTCCGCACCGGTCAGCGCGCCGCCGAGGACCGGGTAGTACCAGTCCATCGAATAGCGGTCCTTGTCCAGGAAGCGCTCCGGATGCCGGCGGATCGCGTGGCGCAGCGCGCCCACCGCCAGTTCCCAGTCCGGCTGGGGTTCCTCGAGCTGTTCGGCGATGGCCAGCGCGCAGCACAGCGCGTGGTGGACGGAGGAGCACCCGGTCAGCAGGGCGTCGGCGACGGGGGTGCCGTCGTCCTCCTGTTTCCAGCCGATCTGCCCGCCGGGCTGCTGCAGCCGCAGCACGAACTCCACGGCCGCGTACACCACGGGCCACATCCGGTCCAGGAAGGCGTCGTCGCCGGTGCACAGGTAGTGGTGCCACACCCCGACGGCGGCGTAGGCGACGAAGTTGGTCTCCCGGGCGCGGTCGGTGACGTCGTCGTGGGCGCCGTCGGCGTAGGCCGCGTACCAGGAGCCGTCCGGGAGCTGATGACGGGCCAGCCAGGCGTAGGCGCGTTCGGCGGCCTCGTGCTCGCCGGCCGTGTTCAGGGCCATCGCGGCCTCGACGTGGTCCCAGGGGTCGAGGTGATGCCCGCGGAACCAGGGGATGGCGCCGTCCTCGCGCTGGACGCCGAGGATGCCGCGCACGGTCGCGGCGGCCTGCCCGGCGGTGAGGACACCGGGCAGGACCAGGTGCTGCGTGCGGGGCGTGGTCACGCGGCGGCCGCCCGCGGCAGCTTGGGCTTGGTCGCGTACGCCACGAAGCTCTTGCCGATCAGCGGGTTGAGGGCCTGCTCGGCCAGGCGGGTGGCCAGCGGCTTCTTCATGATGTCCCAGACCAGCAGCTTGTGGTACGCGCGCACGGGCAGCGCCTTGTCGTTGTCGACGCCGAACGCGCACTTCAGCCACCAGTAGGGGGCGTGCAGGGCGTGCGCGTGGTGCGTGCCGTACGGCTTCAGGCCCGCCTCGCGGATCTTGGCCAGCAGTTCGTCGGCCTTGTAGATGCGGATGTGGCCGCCCTCGACCTCGTGGTAGGCGTCGGACAGCGCCCAGCAGATCTTCTCCGGGCCGTAGCGCGGCACGGTGATGGCGATGCGCCCGCCCGGCTTCAGCACGCGGACCATCTCGGCGAGCACGCCCTTGTCGTCGGGTATGTGCTCCATCACCTCGGAGATGATGACGACGTCGAAGGACTCGTCGGGGAAGGGCAGGGCGAGGGCGTCGCCCTCCATGGCGGTGGCGGTGGCACCGGCGGGTGCCTCGCCGGCCTCCTTCATCGCCGCGAACCACTTGGCGACCTCGCGGATCTCCTCGCCGTTGCGGTCCAGTGCCACCACGCGCGCACCGCGCCGGTAGCACTCGAAGGCGTGCCGGCCGGCACCGCAGCCGAGGTCCAGGACGCGGTCACCGGGCGCGAGCGGGAACCGGGAGAAGTCGACGGTCAGCACGTGGCCCTGCTTTCGGAATAGACATCCTCTGCGGCCGCGGGAGCGAGGCTCGCCGGTAGCGCGGACGCAACACTCGGTGAGGCCGCCGGGCGGCCGGGAGCCGGGGCCGGCGCACGGCCGGTGCCCGGGGAACGCCGGGAGCCCGCGGAACGGGCGATGGCCTCGCGGTAGTGGGCCACCGTGCCCTCGGCGGCCCGCGCCCAGGTGAAGTGGCGCAGCACCCGCTCACGGCCCGCGTGTCCGAGCCGGCGGCGCAGTTCTTCGTCGCCGAGAAGCCGGCTCAGCGCGGCGGCCAGGGCGCCGGAGTCGCCGGGCGGCACCGCCAGGCAGGTCTCGCCGTCGGGTCCGGCGACCTCAGGGATCGCGCCGCCGGTGGTGGCGACCAGCGGGGTGCCGGTGGCCATGGCCTCGGCGGCGGGCAGGCAGAAACCCTCGTACAGCGACGGCACGCAGGCCACTTCGGCGGAGCGCACCAGGTCGACCAGTTCGGCGTCGGAGATGCCCTTGACGAAACGTATGGCGCCCTCCAGGCCGTGGCGTTCGACGGCCTGGGCGACCGGTCCGTCCTCGGCGCGCTTGCCGACGACGACGAGGTGCGCGTCGGGATGTTCGGTGCGCACCTTCGCGAGCGCCTCGACCAGGTACACCAGGCCCTTGAGGGGCACGTCGGCGCTGGAGGTGGTCACGATCCGGCCCGGTATCCGGCGCACCGACGGATCGGGGGAGAACAGGCCGGTGTCGGCGCCGATGTGGACGACGTGGATGCGGTCGGGGCGCACGCCGAGGTGGTCGACGATCTCCTGCCGGGAGGTGCCGGAGACGGTGAGCACGGACGGCAGCCGGCGCGCGACACGTCTCTGCATGCGGGTGAAGGCGTACCAGCGCTTGACCGACCAGCGCCGCTGCCGGGTCTCGGCGGCGTCCAGCTCCAGCTGCCGGTCCACGGTGATGGGGTGGTGGACGGTGGTCACCAGCGGGGCGCCGATGTCGCCGAGGAGGCCGTAGCCGAGCGTCTGGTTGTCGTGGACGACGTCGAAGTCGCCGCGCCGGGCGCGCAGATGGCGGCGGGCGCGCAGGGAGAACGTGAGCGGCTCGGGGAAGCCGCCGCTCCACATGGTGGCGACCTCCAGCGCGTCGATCCAGTCGCGGTACTCCTCGCGCTTCGGGGTGCGGAAGGGATCGGGCTGCCGGTACAGATCGAGGCTGGGCAGTTCGGTCAGGCGCAGCGAGCCCGGGTAGTCCTCGTCCTCGTCGAGCACGGGGTAGGGCTGGGCGCCGATCACCTCCACGTGGTGGCCGAGGCGGGCCAGTTCGCGGGAGAGATGGCGGACGTAGACGCCCTGGCCGCCGCAGAACGGGTTTCCCTTGTAGGTGAGGAGCGCGATGGTGAGCGGTCGCCCGCCGTCCGCCGCGAGATCCGCGGGGGACCCCGCCTGGCTGGCCTCAGCGGTCACTCCGGGCCCCCTTCTGACTGCACTGCCCCGCGCAGGGTACGCGGGGACGCTAATCTAGAACAAGTTTCAGACTTGATCGTTCCGGAGGCTCTGAATCTACCGGCAGGTAGCCCCGCTGTGAGCGGTGGATCGGGTGATTCGCGCCACGGCCGCCACGGCGCCCGGCACCCTGCGGTACCGTCCGACCACCCGTCCTTCACCGACCGTAACGGAGCGGGATCCATGCCTGCGCACGCCCATCCGCCGACCGCCGCCGAGCGGCAGGCAGAGCGCCGCCGCCGCATTCTGCGCGCCGGCACGCAGCTGGCCTGCCGGGGCGGCTACGAGGCGGTGCAGATGCGGGAGGTCGCGGAGTCCTCGCAGGTGGCGCTGGGCACGCTGTACCGGTACTTCCCGTCGAAGGTGCATCTGCTGGTCGCGATGATGCAGGACCAGCTGGAGCGGATGCACGGCACACTGCAGCGCAAGCCGCCGGCCGGCGAGGGCCCGGCGGAGCGGGTGACCCAGACCCTGATGGGCGCCTTCCAGGCGCTGCAGCGCGAGCCGCGGCTGGCGGAGGCGATGGTGCGCGCCCTGACCTTCGCGGACCGCAGCGTGAGCCAGGAGGTGGACCAGGTGACCCGCCTGACCACGGCGATCATCCTGGACGCGATGGGCGGGCCGGAGCCGGCGCCCGCGCAGCTGTCCGCGGTGCGGGTGGTGGCGCACACCTGGCACTCGGCCCTGATCGCCTGGCTGTCCGGGCGCGCCTCGATCGCACAGGTCCGCACGGACGTGGCGACGGCCTGCCGGCTGCTGGAACCGCAGGGATGACCGGGCCGCTTCCCCCAGCTCCGAGGCCGAGAAAGACGGCATCCCGGGACCATGAGAAGGACGGCGTGACACAGACGTCCGTCCTGGGCACGAAAAAACCTACGAGGCGGGTTCCCTTCGCCGGCATTGCCCGGATCAGGTATTGGGGGTCGCCTTCCGGTCTTTCGACCTTCCGGCCTCTCAGCCCGACCGTCGACGTCGGCCTCGGCGGATGCCTTCCGGCGTCTCGCCCAAGTCGGCTACTCCGGTCGAACTCCCTCACTCGCCTCGTAGGCACTTTTCATACTAGTCCTCGCACCTCTGGAGGGAACCCCCTCAAGCGGACTTTTTCGACGGACTTCTCGTCCGCGTCCGCGTCCGCCGCGGACACCGAGCGGGCCCCCGGCCACGGGGCCGGTACAGTGGCCCGGTCGTCATCACGCCTGTTCGGGGGGAAGCCGGTGGAAATCCGGCGCTGACCCGCAACCGTGAGCCGCCCGTGCAGGGCGGTGAGCCGGAATGCCCCGGACGCCGGCGTGACCGGCTCACGTGCGCGGCAGGCCGCCGCCGCACGGCACCGTCGAGGGATACGGAGCCGAGCCGCCGGGGATGTCCCCTGCTGTCCGGCTCCCCGCAGGGGAAGGCATCCGCCGATCGTGAACGTACGCCGCAGCGCCGCGGCCCTGGCCGCCGTCGCCGCCGTGATCGGGGCCCCGGCCAGTGCCGTCGCCGCCACACCGTCGCCGTCCGCCTCCACGGCGCCCGCGCGTCCCGTCGGGCTGTACGGCAGCACCGACCCGACGTACGACGGCGTGTGGCGGCAGTCCCTCGCCCTGCTCGCGCAGCACACGGTGGGGGTGCGGCCCGCCGCGCAGGCCGTGTCCTGGCTGACCGGGCAGCAGTGCGCGAACGGTGCCTTCGCGGCCTACCGCGCCGATCCCTCGGCCGCCTGCGGCGCCAAGACCGCCGTGGACACCAACAGCACGGCCGCCGCCGTGCAGGCCCTCGCCGCCCTCGGCGGCCACGAGGCGGCCACCGGCAAGGCGGTGACCTGGCTGAAGTCCGTGCAGAACAAGGACGGCGGCTGGGGCTACACCCCCGGCGGCCCCAGCGACGCCAACTCCACCTCGCTGGTCGTCGGCGCCCTGGCCGCCGTCGGCGAGAAGCCCGACGCCGTGGTCAAGGACGGCAAGTCGCCCTACGACGCGCTGCTGGCGTTCGCCCTGCCGTGCTCCGGCGACGACGGGGGCGCGTTCGCCTACCAGCCCGACAAAAAGGGCGCGCTCACCGCCAACGCCGACGCCACGGCCGCCGCGGTGGTCGCCGCGCTCGGCCAGGGCCTGGCCGCCGAGGCCGGCACCGGATCCGCGAGCCGGGCCTGTTCCGGCTCGGGCACAGCGACCCCCGCCCGGGCCGCCGCGAACGGTGCCGCGTACCTCGCGCACGCCGTCGCCGCCACCGGCCACCTGACCTCCGCGTTGCCCGGCGCCGGTGACCAGCCCGACTACGGCAACACCGCCGACGCGGTGGTCGCGCTGGCCGCGCAGGGCGGCGCCGAGGCGGCACGCAAGCCGCTGCGGTGGCTGGAGGAGCACGCCGCGGCGTGGGCCGAGAAGAGCGGCCCCGCCGCCTGGGCGCAACTGGTCCTCGCCGCCCACGCCACCGGCACCGACCCGCACGACTTCGGCGGCGTCGACCTGGTCGCGAAGCTCGACGCCACCGGTTCGGCCCCGGCGTCGACCGAGGCGGCCGGCGCGCCCGGAAAGACGGACGGCGACGGCGGGGACGGGCACACCACCGCCTGGATCGCCGGCGGCGTCGGCGCCGTCGTGGTCGTCGGCGGCGGCGTGCTGCTGGCCGCCCGCCGCCGGACGGGACGGCAGCCGTGACCGGCCGCGTCCGTGCCCTGGCCGCGCTGCTGCCGGCCGTCGTGTGCGCCCTGGGGGCGGGCGCCGGGCAGGCGCAGGCCGCCGGTTACCGCTACTGGTCCTTCTGGGAGCGGGACGGCGGCCACTGGACGTACGCCACCGAGGGTCCGTCCACGGCCCGCCCGTCGGACGGCGAGGTGCAGGGCTTCCGCTTCGCGGTCAGCGAGGACTCACGGGACGCGGTGCAGCCGCGCGGCACGGCCTCGTTCGCGGACATCTGCGGCGCCACGGCCGCCCGGCAGGGGCAGAAGCGGGTCGCGCTCGTCCTCGACTTCGGCACGCAGGCCGACGCCCCGTCCGGTGAGACGCCGCCGCAGCCCCGCCGGGTCTGCGCCCGGGTGCCGTCCGACGCCACGACCGCCGAGGCCCTGGCCGCGGCCGCCCCGCCGCTGCGCTACGACTCCGCCGCCCTGCTGTGCGCGATCGCCGGCTACCCGGCCAAGGGATGCGGGGAACAGATCGCGGACGGCGACGGCACCGCGAAGAAGCCGGCGGACACGGCCTCCGGCAAGGCGGCGGAGTCCGGCGCGCAGGACGGCGGCCCGTCCGTGGGCCTGGTCGCGGGCGGCGCGGTCGTCCTCGTCCTGGCCGGGGCGGCCGTCTGGCAGGCCCGCCGCCGCAGGCATGGCTAGGCCGCACGGCGACCCGGGCCCACCCGCCGTACCCGGCGCGCCCACGGCCGCCCCGGGCGGCACCGGTACCGGTGTCGCGGCGGGCGAGAGCCGTGCCGGCCGCGGCCCGACGGGCACGCCGTCCGACGGAACGGCTGCCGCGCACCGCGGTCCGAACGGCCTCACCGGCGGGCGCCTCGGGCAGCCCGTCCGCGCGGGAACGTCCGGAACGTCCGGCACCGACCGCACCCGGTACGCCCGCCGGCCCTCCGCCGTGCACGCCGGGGCCTGGTGGGTGTGGGCGCTCGGGCTGGGCACCGCCGCCACCCGCACCACCAATCCGCTGCTGCTCGGCCTGCTGCCGGCCGTCTCCGCATACGTGGTGGTGACCTGCCGTCCCGACACCCCCTCGGCCCGCTCCTACAGCGCCTTCCTCCGGCTCGCCCTCGCCGTGCTCGCGCTCCGGCTGGGCTTCGCGGTGCTGCTCGGCTCGCCCGTGCCCGGTACCCACGTTCTGCTCACCCTGCCCGAGGTGCCGCTGCCGCACTGGGCCCAGGGCATCCGGCTCGGCGGCCGGGTCACCGCGGAGGCGCTGGTGTTCGCGCTGTACGACGCGCTGCGGCTGGCCGCGCTGCTGATCTGCGTGGGCGCCGCGAACGCCCTGGCCGCCCCGGCCCGGCTGCTGAAGTCCCTGCCGGGTGCCCTGTACGAGATGGGCGTGGCCGTGGTCGTCGCGCTGACCTTCGCCCCGCACCTGGTCGCCGACGCCAGGCGGCTGCGCGCGGCCCGCCGGCTGCGCGGCCGTCCGGACCGGGGCGTGCGCGGACTGCTGCACGTGGGGCTGCCGGTGCTGGAGAGCGCGCTGGAACGTTCCGTTGCGCTGGCCGCCGCGATGGACGCCCGCGGCTACGGCCGTACCGCCCAGGTGCCGCCCGCGGTGCGGCGCACCACCGCCGCGCTCACGCTCGGCGGGCTGCTCGGCGTGTGCGCGGGCACCTACGGGCTGCTGACCGCCGAGGGCGGCACGTACGGGCTGCCGGTGCTGGCCGCCGGGCTCGCCGCCGCGCTGGCCGGGCTGTGGCTCGGCGGCCGGCGCACCCCGCGCACCCGCTACCGTCCCGACACCTTCGGGCCGCGGTCCTGGCTGGTCGCCGGCTCGGGCGTGGCGGTGGCGGCCCTGCTGAGCCTGGCCGCGGCCCGCGACCCGGGGGCGCTGCACCCCGGGGTGGTGCCGCTGACCGCCCCCGCGCTGCCGCTGTGGCCCGCGGCCGGGGTGCTGCGTCCGCTGCTCGCGGCCGTCCCCGCCCCCGCCCGGCCGCCCGCACGTCCGGCAGCCCTCCCCACCGGCGGGCGCCCGGCCGCCGGTGCGCGCCGGACCGGTGCGCCGGCCGCCCGTCCGTCCGTGCCCGCGTCCGCGCGCCGTTCGCCCGAGGAGCCGTCGTGATCCGCTTCGAGGATGTGTCCGTCACGTACGCCGGGGCCGCCGAACCCACCGTCCGGGACGTGGACTTCGAGGTGCCCGAGGGCGAACTCGTGCTCCTCGTCGGCCCGTCCGGAGTCGGCAAGTCCACCGTGCTGGGCGCGGTCGGCGGGCTGGTGCCGCACTTCACCGGCGGCACCCTGCACGGGAGGGTCACCGTGGCCGGCCGCGACACCCGCACCCACCGGCCGCGCGACCTGGCCGACGTGGTGGGCACGGTCGGCCAGGACCCGCTCGCGCACTTCGTCACCGACACCGTGGAGGACGAACTCGCCTACGGCATGGAGTCCTTGGGGCTTGCTCCGGCGGTGATGCGGCGGCGGGTGGAGGAGACCCTGGACCTGCTGGGCCTGGCCGATCTGCGCGACCGTCCCATCGCCACGCTCTCCGGCGGCCAGCGCCAGCGGGTCGCGATCGGCTCGGTGCTCACCCCGCACCCGAAGGTTCTCGTGCTCGACGAGCCCACCTCCGCGCTCGACCCGGCGGCCGCCGAGGAGGTGCTGGCCGTGCTGCAGCGGCTGGTGCACGACCTGGGCACGACCGTGCTGATGGCCGAGCACCGCCTGGAACGCGTCGTGCACTACGCCGACCGGGTCCTGCTGCTGCCCGCCCCGGGAGCGGCCCCGCGCCTGGGCGACCCGGCCGAGATCATGGCCGTCTCGCCGGTGTGCCCGCCGGTGGTGGAGCTGGGCCGGCTGGCGGGCTGGTCACCGCTGCCGCTGACGGTGCGGGACGCGCGCCGCCGCGCGGCCGGGCTGCGCGCACGGCTGGACGGCCGGGCGCCGGCTCCGGCCCCGGCGCCCTCCGCGCCCGGTGTGCCGCCG